>NZ_JAMHIV010000017.1 GCF_023897065.1 Crossiella sp. SN42 | reverse complement strand
GGAGGCCAAGGGGCGTTTCGAGTGGCAACCGAGGGAGTCGAACCCTGTGCGGCTTATGAAGGCGGCACTCATGACCGGCCCTAACCCTTCGGCGGGCGACGGTTGCCTTGCTGTTCTGCTGTGTACAACGGTGTAGACGCACCAGGTATTCGCCGCTTACGCGGTTTTCGGTGGTGACCTCTGCCACTTCGCGCGGAGGAGCCTACCAACCAGTACTACCCGCGTTCCCACGGGGTCGAACTTTTCGATTATCAAGAACCTGTGATCCTCAACCTGGGCCACCGCGAGCTCACCGCGGTCCCTCCGCTGCCCCCGGCCCTCACCGAGCTCTACCTGCACGAGAACGCCCTGGAACACATCCCGGACACCCTGGGCGAGCAGTCCGCCCTGCGCATCCTGGACCTGGGTCACAACCGGCTCCGCGCCCTGCCGGCCACCCTCGGCAAGTTGTCGAACCTGGAGTTCCTCTACGCCAGCGACGGCCGGCTGACCGAGATCCCCGACTCCCTCGGCGACCTCACCAACCTCCGCTACCTGAACCTGACGCACCAACAGCTCACCCGGTTCCCGGACACCCTGGGCAACCTCGCCAACCTGGTCGAGCTCCGCCTGTACAACAACCGCGCCGCCACCCTGCCGCCGTCCTTCGCCAACCTCCACGCCCTGCGCGAGCTCCACCTCGACAACAACCGCCTCACCGAGCTCCCCGCACTGCCCGGCCTCACCGACCTGCACACCCTGGTGCTGCGCAACAACAACCTCGGCGCCTTCCCCGCCGACCTGCTGACCCTGCCCCGCCTCCGCCACCTCGACCTGCGCGCCAACGGCATCCGCACCCTCCCCGCGGAACTCCCACCGCCCCCGGCCCTGGAGAAACTCGACCTGCGCTGGAATCCGCTGGGCGCCGAGCCGTCGTGGATCGCGGAGTTGGAGGCGCGGGGCTGCCTGGTCTACCGGTCCGGCGCGGCCGACTGAGGTTCCCGCTGGTCAACCCACACGATTGGGTGTCGTTTCCCGGAAGAACCGGTCTACAGCACACTTCCTGCCCTCGACCACCGGCTAGAGTGCCGCTTTGGCCCGCGCACAGGAGCTGGCCCAGACGCAGGAGGCAACACCGTGGTTCTCCACACCGGTGGCGAGAACGGCGACGAGTAAGACGCCACCCCACGCCTTCGCCTAGCCCGCTCCCGGCCCAGCCGGAGCGGGCTTCGCTACTTCTTCAGCTCCAGCTGCACGCCGACCCTGCGGCTCACCGGCATCCGCTGCACGTCCACGGTGATCTGGGTGCGCTCGCCCTGCTCGTCCACGTCCACGGTGGCCACCCCGTCGCCGATGCGGAACCCGATCGGCTCCCAGTAGACCTTCGCGCCCAGCGGCAGGATCACCCGGTACACCGCCCGCTCGACCGGGTTGCCGAACCGGAAGGTGAAGTCGTCCGGGCTGCGCCGGATGGTCAGCGGAACGCTCTTGCCCGGCCAGAACCACTCCATCCGCAGCCGGACGTCGGTGCCCACCGCGGCCGGCGTGGTGAAGTGCGACATCACGCTGATCCGCCCGTCCGGCATCCAGTCCTTGGTCACCTTGAACCGGGTCCCCGGCCGCCCGTCCACCGCCACGCTGCGCACGTTGACCGAGACCTTGCGCTGGTAGCGCTTGGGCTGCGGCCATCCCGCCCCGAACCGCAGTCGGAGGAACCGCGCGTCCTGCCCCTCGATCACCGCGTGGATCACGATGAACTCGCGGGTGTCGCCGTTGCCCTCGATGTAGGCGGTCTGCTCCCAGCTGAGCACCCGGAAGTTGCGGGTGTGCTGCTCCCACAGCGCGTCGCCGTAGGCCCGGACCAGGTGTTTCTGCTCTTCCAGCTCGCCGGCCAGCCGCCGCCGGTCACTGGTCAGCGCCACCATCAGCGCCAGCACCACCAAGATCGTGGCGATCATGACCCCGGCGCGCACCGCGGTGTTGCCGAAGAGCACCCCGAGCACCGCGCCGAAGGACATCAGCCCCAGCGCGGCCCGCACGATGCCGCGCGCGCCTTCGTCGACGAGGAAGCCGTCCAGCCAGTCCATGAACTTCGGAAACACGACCGCCCTCTCCCCGACCCGGCATCGAGCCAGTGTGACGGAAGCGCACGGCGGAACCGGCGAAAAGCACCTGGTCGGCGCAGTTCACCCGGCCCAGGGCGAGGCCAGGCGCCAGGTGCTGTCCCGGTTGAACAGTCCGGGGTTGTTGCCGGGCACGGCGTCGCCGCTGTTGTCCGCCAACCAGATCAGCGCCCCGTAGCGCCGCAGGAACCGCCCCGGCCGGTCCCACGACTCGAACGACACCCCGCCCCCGGCCAGCCCCGGCCGCGCGCACCAGGTCACCGCACCCCGGAACCCCGCTGACCCGTCATCCCCTTCCCGGTGCACCCGATCCCCGCGGTGCCGCAGGAACTCGCCGGGGAAGTTCACCGACTCCAGCGACCGGCACGCCGGATCCGCCAGCCCCGGGGCCACCCGCCAGGTGGCGTCCGCCTTGAGACCCGGATCCCCTTCTCCGGTAATGACATCCGTCCGCGCCACACCTCCGGCGTGCCGCAGGTACCGGTCGCGCAACCCCTCCGTGGTCACCTGCAACTACACCGTTCCCACCGGCAGGTCCATCGCGCAGAACACCGGTTTTCGCTCAACAGAGCCAGATTCGCCGCTCGGACCCGCTCCCCTGGCCCCACGTAGATGTGGTCGTCCACAAGATTCCCGCCACAGCAAGGGGAGCCGGAGTTCCCGGTCACCCGCCAGCCTGGCCAGCCGCGCCGAGTCGTACCCCCCAGCTCTCGTTGAACACCACCCACTGCAGGATCGAGGTGCGTTATGTCCAATGTGGACACATGAGCCTCGGCCACCGGCTCCAGCCACACCGTCTGCCAGATCCCGGATGCCGCCGTGTAGTACACCCCGCCCGGGTTGCGACTCTGCTTCCCCACCGGAATCCCGGTCGCGTCTGAGGGATCGAACGCCCCCACCACCACCTCGTTGCCGCCCGCCCGCAACAACCCGTTGATGTCAAAGGAAAACCCGGTGTACCCGCCCGTGTGCGCACCGGCCCTGACCCCGCTGACCCACACCTCGGCCCGCCAGTCCACCGCGCCGAAGTGCAACTGCACCCGCCAGCGTTGTCAGGACCACACCCAACACCAACACCGCACGCCGCATCCGCGCCTCCAGCCCAGAGACCACAAGAGCGCTCTCACAAGCGAACAAACCCCCACAAGAACCACCAGACTGAACCGGCCCGAACCGGTGGCCGACCCCGGACACACCCGACCCGGCCGGGATCCGCCGCGCGGGCCGGTCACCGCCGCATCCTGGGATCGTGCGAAGGGTCGGCATACATGGGCGGGCAGCCGCCAGCGACGGCTTCCGGGCGCAGCTCGAAGTGCCAGGGTTCGTTGCGGTAGATCTGGCACAGCCCGTACCCGGCGCCGTGCTCGGACAGCCACGCCCTGGCCGCGGGCGGCCCGATGTCCACCGCGTCCCCCGACACGTGCGCGGACGTCTCGGGCGTGGCCACCCATCGAGCGGCCTCCTCCGCCGAGCCGTACTTCACCACCGCCTTGCGCAGCAGTTCCTCCTGGTACTCCGGGGAACGCCAGCCACCGTTGACGAAGATCGTGATCCCGTCGGCCGCGGCATCGGTCGCGGCCCGGCGCAGGGCGGCGAGCAGCTCGGGATCGAGGTTGGCCACGGCGGGCACCTCGTCGGCAAAAACCGGCACCGGGTCGGGGACAGCGCCGTGTGCCTTGCCGAGGACCCGCGGCAGGACTGTTCGTGCTGGTTCGCGGTAAGTCATGCCGCCAATCAACTTCGCGGCGCGTTGCCAGCGCGTACGCGGTTTTTGATATGCCGGCGATATGCGCGGGCTCGTAGCTTCGGAGCATGCGCGTGTTGATCGTCGAGGACGAGCCCTACATGGCAGAGGCCATCCGCGACGGACTGCGTCACGAGGCGATCGCGGGTGACATCGCCGGTGACGGCGACACCGCGCTGGAACTGTTGCGCCTCAACACTTATGACATCGCCGTCCTCGACCGCGACATTCCGGGGCCCTCCGGTGACGAGATCGCCGAACGCATCATCGCCTCCGGCAGCGGCATGCCGATCCTGATGCTCACCGCCGCCGACCGGATCGATGACAAGGCCTCCGGGTTCGAGCTCGGTGCCGACGACTACCTCACCAAGCCCTTCGAGCTGCGCGAGCTCGTGCTCCGCCTGCGCGCCCTCGACCGCAGGCGGGCGCGTTTCCGGCCGCCGGTGCGGGAGATCGCCGGTCTGCGGCTGGACCCGTTCCGCCGCGAGGTCTACCGGGACGGCCGGTACGTCGGGCTGACCAGGAAGCAGTTCGCCGTGCTCGAGGTCCTGGTCGCGGCCGAGGGCGGGGTGGTCAGCGCCGAGGAATTGCTGGAGCGGGCCTGGGACGAGAACGCCGACCCGTTCACCAACGCCGTGCGGATCACCGTCTCGGCCCTGCGCAAGCGGCTCGGCGAGCCCTGGATCATCGCCACCGTGCCCGGAGTCGGCTACCGCATCGACACTCACCCAGACACCGAACGCACGGGAGCAGACCGTGGATAGAACGCCGGGGTTGAGCGTCCGCCTCAAACTCACCCTCAGCTACGCCGGGTTCCTCATGTTCGCCGGCGCCCTGCTGCTCGCGGCCGTGTGGGTGTTCCTGCTGCGTTACGTGCCCGAGGTGATCCGGCTGCCGGAGATTCCCAGGGGGCCTGGCCCGGGGCCGGGGGGAATGGGGCCGCACATCCCCGACCGCGCCGCCCTCCAGCGCGCCTTCGCCCCGAAGGCGGAGGCGGCGATGGCGTTCCTGCTGGTGTTCGGCCTGCTCGGCGGCTGGTTCCTGGCCGGCCACATGCTCGCCCCGCTGACCCGGATCACCAATGCCACCCGCCTGGCCTCGACCGGATCACTGTCCCACCGGATTCAGCTGGAGGGCCGCAACGACGAGTTCCGCGAGCTCGCCGACGCCTTCGACACCATGCTGGCCCGGCTGGAAGCACAGGTCGCCGAACAGCAGCGGTTCGCCGCCAACGCCTCCCACGAGCTGCGCACCCCGCTGGCGATCACGCAGACCCTGCTCGACGTGGCCCGCAACGATCCGAGCCCGGACACCAGAGAGCTCATCGAGCGCCTGCACTTCGTCAACACCAGGGCGATCGACCTCACCGAAGCGCTGCTCATGCTCAGCCGCGCCGACCGGCGGTCCTTCACCAAGGAGGTCGTCGACCTGTCCCTGGTCGCGGAGGAAGCCACCGAAACGCTGCTCCCGCTCGCGGAGAAACGCGGCCTCACCATCGAGACCTCCGGCGACATCGCCCCCACCAGCGGCTCACTCGCGCTGCTGCTGCAGCTGACCACGAACCTGGTGCACAACGCGATCGTGCACAACCTGCCCGACCAGGGCACCGTGTGGGTCAGCACCAGCGCCGACCCCAAAACCGTGGCGCTCACCGTGGAGAACACCGGCCCGAAACTGGCCCCCCAACTGGTGTCCACGCTGGTCGAGCCGTTCCAGCGCGGCACCCAGCGCATCCGCGCCGACCACGCCGGAGTCGGCCTCGGCCTGGCGATCGTCAAGAGCATCACCCAGGCGCACGACGGAGCCCTGACCCTCACCCCCCGCCCCGAGGGTGGGCTCCGCGTCACGGTGCGGCTACCCGCCCAGGGCTGACGTCTTGGAGGTCGCGGGGCCCACGTAGGCCGCGCCCGCCGGGTCCGCGGCCCAGCTCGTTGACGGCCGCGGCGTCGGTGACGTGGGCCGGCCGTATCCGCATGCCGTCTCCTGTGCGCGACTCGGCTAGACGATGGGAAAGTCGAAATAGGTGTCCGGAAAAGGCTC
The DNA here is from genome assembly GCF_023897065.1 of Crossiella sp. SN42. Lineage (GTDB taxonomy): Bacteria > Actinomycetota > Actinomycetes > Mycobacteriales > Pseudonocardiaceae > Crossiella. The sequence goes on along the minus strand of NZ_JAMHIV010000017.1, from coordinate 208,098 downwards.
GTCCTCCAGCGAGTAGTGCCACCACTCGCACTCGTACGAGCTGAACCCGCACGCCTCCATGATGGAACGAAGGCATTGCCGGTTCTTCGCTTCGGCCGGACTGACTCCCGGCGCGCCATGGTGCGAGATCGGATCCATCAGGTCATGCCCACCACCCATGGCGGCGAGTTCACCGGTGTCCAGGTGGTAGAGCGTCAGGTCGACCGTGCTTCCCCGGCTGTGCCCCGACTTCGCGGCCACGTATCCCTTTTTGAACATCTCGCCTCGCTCGATGTTCGGATAGTGCCGCAGCTTCGTCCGCCCGTCCTCCGGCTGCTGCGACCAGCGCAGAAAGCAGTCCACGGCCCGTTGCGGGCGGTAGCCGTCCCACAGGAGCAGGCCGAAGCCGTGGGAGGCGGCCTTCTCCTGCGCGCTCTCCAGGGCCGCGCACAGCGCCCTGGTGCCGACAATGCGATTGGCCGTGTAGCCGTCGACGGGTTTGCCGGTGAAGTTGTCCCAGGTGGCGTACTTGGCGTCCCAGCGAATTCCGGGCACCAACTCGTCCACGAACACGAAGCCGTCTTTCACTGCACCTTCCCGGTCAAGGTCACCGACACCATCCGGTCGATCATCTCGCCGAACGGCAGTCCGGCGGCCGCCATCATCCGCGGATAACGGCTGTAGGAGGTCAGTCCGGGGAAGGTGTTGACCTCGTTGAGGACCACCGTCCCGTCCGGCTTCAGGAACATGTCCACCCGCGACAGTCCCCGGCAGCCCAGGGCCCGGTAGATGTCCTTCGCCGTCTCCTGAACGAGCAACCGGGTCTCCGCCGGAAGGTCCGCGGGCACGGTGATCGTCGAGTTCTCGGACCCGCTTTCCGGATCCACCTCCTGATGGATCTTGAAAAAGCCATGGGTCAGCGAGATCTGGTCAACCTCGCCGACGATCAGGTCCAGCTCGTTGCCCAGGATGGCGCAGCCGACCTCACTGCCCACGACGGCCTCTTCGATCAGCACCTTCGAGTCGTACTTCCGCGCGGTCTCCACCGCACTCAGCATTTCTTCCTTGCTGGACACCTTGCTGACGCCAAAAGACGACCCCGAGCGCGCCGGCTTGACGAAGACGGGATAGCTGATCCGGTCCGGGTCAATGCTTTCGTCCGCCCCGAGAATCCGGAAGTACGGTGTCGGGATGCCCGCGTTCCTGGCCACGAGGTAGGCGAGGGACTTGTCCATGCACAGCGCGGAGGCTTGGATGTCGCAGCCGACGTAGGGGATGCCGGAGAGCTCCAGCAGACCCTGCATCGCACCGTCCTCGCCGAGCTTGCCGTGCAGCACCGGCAGCACGAGGTCCAGCCTGATCGAGTCGAACCGCCCCTCCTCCAGCACGACCAGGCCGTGGACGCTGCGGTCCGGCGACAGCATGACCGGACGGCTGTCGGCGCTGTCCCAGCCTTCGCCAGGCCCGTCGCAGAGCTGCCAGTCCCCGCTCTGCGTGATCCCGATCCAGAACGGTTCGTACTTGTCGGTGTCGAGGTGCTTGGCAACCTCTTGCGCAGACTTGACGGAAACGGGATGTTCTTCGGAACTTCCCCCGAAAATAATTCCGATCTTCATATCCAGTGCCGCTTTCTGCTCTCGAAGTTCACACAGTTGACAATTGAGTTCTCAACGGTGTCGCCCAGCGCGTGGTCCGTGTAGTAGGCGGTGTGCGGACTGATGATCACATTGGGCAGTTCCTGCAACCGCACCAACAGATCGCTTTCCACGGGCTTGTCCCGGTGATCCGCGTAGAAGATTCCGTCCTCCCCTTCGAGGACGTCCAGCGCCGCACCGCCCAACTGACCGCTTTCCAACGCGGCAAGGAGGGCCTCGGTGTCCAGCAGCGAGCCGCGCCCAGTGTTGACGACATAGGCGCCGCGCTTCATCGCCCCGATACGCCGGCGATTGAGGAGGTGGTGGGTCTCAGCGGTGAGTGGCGTGTGCAGCGTCACCAGGTCGCTCTGCCGCAACAGCTCGTCAAGAGGAACGTAATCGGCATCGGTATTGGGACGACTGTCGCAGGCCACCATGCGGCAGCCAAAGCCCCGCAGCCGGTCCATCACCGCCGCACCAATACGCCCGGTGCCGACAATCCCCACCGTCAGGTCGCGCAACTCTTTCCCGCGCACATCGTTCAGCCGGTAGTCATGGACATCGGCCCGCCTGATGATGGACTTGGCATGCCGGACCGCCATCAGCATCAACATCACCGTGTAGTCGGCCACGCTGTCCGGCGAGTAGGAGACGTTCTCCACGGAGATGCCAATGGTCTCCGCGTACTTCACGTTGATGTGGTTGTACCCGATGCTCCTGGTGGAGATGTACTCCACACCCGCCTGGCTGAGCGCGAGCAGGGTGTCATCGGTGATCTGAGTCTTATGACCCACGCTGATGCAGCGGTTCCCATAAGCCAGCGCGATGGTGGCTTCGGACACCGCGTCCTCGGTGATGGTCAGCCGCACCCCGAAGCGAGGCGCCAGCTCCCGGAACAGGGCGGCCTCATCCGGCCCGCACCCGTAGACCGTGATGCCCGCGCCAGGGACGGCGGAGAAGGACCCGGCCGCCAGCGATCGGGGGCGGCGGGCCGCTGTTCGCGCCGGTTCGCGGTAGGACATGCCCACAGTCAAGGCCGAGCGGTGTTGCCAGCCCGTATGCGGTTTTCGATACGCCAACGATATGTTACCGACCGGTAGCACATCGGTCGGCGTGCAAGCGAGCGCGATGCCCTAACCGACAAGGCACCATTCACCACAACAAACCCAGCAATCAGCGAAAGAGCAACCAGCCCTTTTTATTTTCGGCCATGCACAAAATCTAATCAACAGCCTCGGCGGCGGCACGGAGGAGAGCGACTCCGACTGAGGGCCAGCCGGCGGTCAACGCATGGGCGCGGCAGCCGAGCGCCCTAGCCCCTGGATATGCCGGCCGCTGCCCCGGCAGCGCTGGGCGGCGCGGACGTTGCTGATCCGCTGTGGTCCCGCGTCCACACGCTTCGCGGCTGCTGTGCTTCGCTGCCGTACAGACACAGAAGAGGCCGTCCACAATCTACTGTGGACGGCCTCTGTGCACTGTGGAGCTGAGGGGAATCGAACCCCTGACCTTCTCGATGCGAACGAGACGCGCTACCAACTGCGCTACAGCCCCTCATCCGTGCTCGCAGAGCATAGCAGTCGATCTGGAGGGGGCTGCGCAGCGGGGGGTCTACTCGCCCGCGGCGCGTCGGTAGGACACCGGTCCGGGCGGGTCGAGCTCGTCGAAGGAGGGGTCCTCGTCGTCGATCTCCACCATGACCGTGCCGGGCCGGGAGGTGCAGCTGGTCTTGGGCGTGGGCTTCACGCCGGCCGTGGGCTTGGGCGTGGCGTACTCGGACTCGGTCTCGGCGTCCTGGTCGTGGTCCTCGTCCTCGGCCACCGCGCGCCTGCCGCCGAGCCGGGCGAGGCGGCGTTCGCGCACCTCGGCCTCGATCCGGACCTGCCTGCGCAGGTACGTGAGATAGCCCACAAGGAACAGGTCGATGGCGCCGTGGCCCCACCACAGCATCGGCCAGACGAACCCGGCGGCGAGGCCGGTGCCCAGCGCGAGCACCAGCATGGCGAGCACCACGCGCTGCCGGAAGGCGTACTTGGCCTCGGCGACCAGGGCCGCCTGTTCCGGGTCGAAACCGCCTCTACCTGGGCGGTAGCGGCGCGGCGCGGCTTCTTCGCCGTCGAGTGGGGTGAACTTGGCCCGGCGTGGGCGTTCCGGCGCTGCCTCGACGGGATCGTCGTGGTGGCCGTCCTCGGGTTCTGGCATGGCGAGCACCTCTTCCACCGTGCCCGTCGAACCGCCGCGGCGCACGACCCTGGCGGCCAGCGCCGAGTCGGCGGTGCGGGCCACCGGGCCCCTGCGACGGGCGACCATGGGCACGAGGACGATCAGCCAAGCGGCTGCGAGCGCCGCGAAAATCAGTGAACTTGGCATCCCGCGCCACCTCCCCCGCGGTCCGAGCGGCCATTACCTCCTGCCACGCTAGTCACAGCAGTCACATCCGTGTCGGAGGCACGCCGACTTAGTGGCTTTAGTCAAGCTGTGTCTGTCCCCCGTTGGGGTTAACGACCGCCGCCGGACAGGCGTGCGCCGGGCGGCCAGGCCAGTCCTTCGTGCACAAGGTGGTTGACCAGCCCGCCGGGCGTGTCCTCGGTAGTCAGGGCCAGGCAGAGGTGGTCCCGCCAGGATCCGGCCACGTCCAGGTAGCGGCGGTACACGCCCTCCTGGCGGAAGCCGAGCTTGGCCAGCACCCGCAGGCTGGCGGTGTTCTCCGGCCGCACGGTGGCCTCGATCCGGTGCAGCCCGGCCGGGCCGAAGGCGTGATCCACGACCAGCGCGGCGGCCGCGGTGGCGATCCCGCCCCTGGTCAGCGAGCTGCTCACCCAGTAGCCGAGCCAGGCCGAGCGGAGCGCGCCGCGGACCACGTTGCCGATGGTGATCTGCCCGGCGAACTGGTCGTTCACCGTGATCACGAACGGCAGCGCCTGGCCCCGCCGCCCGAGCGCGCGCAGCGCGTACCACTGGGCGGGCCAGGCGAAGGCGGCGTTGCGGTCGGACCAGTCGCCGAAGGCGCTGGGTTCCCAGTCCTCCAGGTGCGGGCGGTCGCGCAGCCGGATCGAGCTCCACACTCCCGCGTCCCGCAGCCGGGGCGGGCGCAGCGCCACGTGCCCGGCCGGGGTCACGATCGGGCCCAGGCGCGCCGGCCAGCCGGGATGCCTGCCGTGCTCGGCCGGCTCTGGCCCGGTCATCGCCGGCTACCCGCGCTGCGCGAGGAAGCTCACCCGGACCGGCTCGCCGATCGGCACGTCCGCGGTGTCCTCGTCGATGACGATCAGGCAGTTCGCCTCGGCCAGGGAGGACAGCAGGTGCGCGCCCGCGGTGCCCAGCGGCTGCACCAGGTAGTCGTCGGTCTCGGTGTCCCGCAGCAGGGTGCCGCGCAGGTAGCCGCGGCGGCCCTTGGTGGAGCTGACCGGCGAGACCAGCCGGGCGGTGACGGTGCGCCGGTGCGGGTTGTTCTTGCCCAGCGAGGCCCTGATCAGCGGCCGGACCAGCACCTCGAAGACGACCAGCGCGCTGACCGGGTTGCCGGGCAGCAGGAAGGTGGGCACCGCGTCCGGGCCGAGCCGCCCGAAGCCCTGCACCGAGCCGGGGTGCATGGCGACCCTGGAGGTGTCCAGGTCGCCGAGGTCGGCCAGGGTCGCGCAGATCTCGGTGCCCGCCGAGCCGCCGACCGCGCCCGCGACCACCACGATCTCGGAGAGCAGCAGCCTGCCCTCGATCACCTCGCGCAGCCTGCGCAGGTCGCTGGAGACGATGCCGACCCTGCTGACCTCGGCGCCGGCGTCCCTGGCCGCCGCGGCCAGCGCGTAGGAGTTGACGTCGTAGACCTGGCCGGGGCCCGGCGAGCGGTCCACGTCGACGAGCTCGTCGCCGATGGACACGATGGACACCCTGGGCCGGGGGTGCACCAGCACTTTGTCCTTGCCGACCGCGGCCAGCAGCCCGACCTGGGCGGCGCCGATGGCCGCCCCGCGCCGGACCGCGACGTCGCCGGTCTGCACGTCCTCGCCGGTGCGCCGCACGTAGGCGGCCGAGGGCACCGGCTGCTGCACGGACACCCGCGCGAGGTGGCCGTCGGTGTAGCCCAGCGGCACCACCGCGTCGGCCAGGGTGGGCAGCGGGGCGCCGGTGGCCACCCGCACCGCCTGACCGGGCTGGAGCCTGCTGGGCTGCCGGGAGCCGGCCGCGATCTCGCCGACCACCGGCAGCACCACCGGTTCGGTGGCCGCGCCCTGGACGTCCACGCTGCGTACCGCGTAGCCGTCCACGGCGGCCTGGTCAAAGCCGGGCAGCGCCCGCTCGGCGACGACCTCCTCGGCGCAGAGCAAGCCCTGCGCCTCGGAGATGGCCACCCGCACCGGTGACGGTTGCACCGCGGCGGCGAGGACGCGGGCGAGCTGCTCGTCTACTGACCTCATGACATTTAGGATGCGGCAACCCGAGCCTGAAGCCACTGCAACAGGCCGGGGCCGTACTCCGGATCTTTGAGAGCGAAATCGACGGCAGCCCGCAGGAAGCCGCCGGGGTTGCCCAGGTCATGCCTGCCGCCGCGGTGCACCACCACGTGCACCGGGTGGCCCTCGGCGATGAGCAGCGCGATCGCGTCGGTGAGCTGCAGCTCGCCGCCGGCGCCGGGGGTGATCCGCTTCAGCGCGTCGAAGATCGCCCGATCGAGCAGGTAGCGACCGGCCGCGGCGAAGGTGGACGGGGCGTCCTCGGCCTTCGGCTTCTCGACCATGCCGCGGACCTGCTTGACGTCGTCCTCGTCGGTGTCGGCCACGTCGAAGACGCCGTAGGCGGAGATCTCCGCGCGCGGGATGTCGAAGGCGCACAGCACGCTGCCGCCGTGGCGGGCGCGCACCTCGGCCATGGTCTTCAGTACGCCGGTGGGCAGCACCAGGTCATCCGGCAGCAGCACGGCGACCGCGTCGTCGGAGCCGTCCAGGTTGCCCTCGGCGCAGCCGACCGCGTGCCCGAGGCCCTTGGCCTCCTCCTGGATCGCGGTCTCGACCTTGATCAGTTCGTGGGCCCTGCGGACCTTGGCGAGCAGGGCGTCCTTGCCCCTGGCGGCCAGGGTGGCCTCCAGCTCCGGCTGGGACTCGAAGTGCTTGACCACGGCGTCCTTGCCGGGCGAGGTGACGATCACCAGCCGGGTGGCGCCGGCCTCGGCGGCCTCGGCGGCCACCATTTCGATGCCGGGAGTGTCCACCACCGGCAGCAGTTCCTTGGGAACCGTCTTGGTGGTCGGCAGGAATCGGGTGCCCAGCCCCGCGGCAGGCACGATGGCGGTACGGAAGGCGCTCGACGAGCTCATGGGAAGCGAGCCTAACGGGGGCCGGAAATCACGTTTCGTGACGCCTCAAATACGGGGTGGCCCGCGGCTATTGTCAGCGGCTGTGAGCACGGTGACCTCGAAGAACGACTGGCGCGCCCGGCTGGCGGCGGCCCGGCGGGCGGTGCCCGCGCCGGTCAGGGCGGCCGAGGCAGCGGCGCTGACCACGGCCGCGCTGGCCTGGGCGGCGGCGCTGGACGGGCCGGTCGCCGCTTACGTTCCGGTCGGCGCGGAACCGGGTTCGCCCGCCATGGTCGACGCGCTGCGCGCGAGCGGGGTCCGGGTGCTGCTGCCGGTGGTCACCGGGGCCGCGCCGCTGGACTGGGCCGAGTACACCGGGCCGGACTCGCTGTCCCCCGCCCGCTTCGGACTGCTGGAACCGAACGGGCCCCGGCTGGGCGCGGCCGCGCTGGCCGGGGTGGCCGGGCTGCTGGTGCCCGCGCTCGCGGTGGACCGGGCCGGGACCAGGCTCGGGCGGGGGGCCGGACACTACGATCGGTCGTTGCCGCTGGTCAGGGCCGGGGTACCGGTGGTGGCGGTGGTGCGGGACGAGGAGCTGGTGGCCGCGCTGCCCGCCGAGCCGCACGACGTGCGGATGACCGGCGCGCTGACCCCGGGTGGCGGACTGGTGGTATTACCCGAACGGGTGTGAGCGACGCCTGTTTGCGCTCGCCCCCTCGGCTGGCGCATCATGTTTGTTGGCACTCTCACAAGCTGAGTGCTAGCCGGAGTTGTTCGCGGAGGGACTGTCGTGCCGACCTACCAGTACGCATGCACCGAGTGCGGGCACCGCTTCGAGGCGGTGCAGGCCTTCACCGACGCATCCCTCACCGAGTGCCCCAGCTGCACCGGCAAGCTGCGCAAGCTCTTCGGCGCGGTCGGCATCGTGTTCAAGGGCAGCGGTTTCTACCGCACCGACAGCCGCAGCGGCAGTGGCTCGTCCACGGTGGCCGCCACGCCGGCGAAGTCGGAGTCGAGCAGCTCCCCGGCCAAGACCGAGTCGAGCAGCGCGGCATCTTCCTCCACCAGCACCACCTCCACAAGCTCCGCCGCCAGCTGACCCCGGAGTTATCCACAGCAACCGGGTTGTCCACAGCTCCCCCGGCGGCCACCCCCACCCCGCTCCCAGGAGCCCTAACGTCGAGCCATGCCCCTCGACCGCACCCCCTGGGACCGACTCCGCGCCCTGCTGACCCGCCTGCCGTGGACCAGGCCACCGGCTCTGCGCAAGCTGGCCGCCGCCTGCCTCACCCTGCTGGCCCTGGCCCTGCTGCTGCGCCCAGGCAGTCCAGGCCCGCGCACCACATCGGTCCTGCTCGCCGCCAAGGACCTCTCCCCCGGCACCCAGCTGACCCCGGCTGACCTCCGCCAGTCCCAGCACCCGGCCGACGCGGTCCCCGACGGCGCCCTCACCGAGCCCGCCGCCGCCCAGGGCCGCCTGCTGGCCCGCGCCGCCCGCCGCGGCGAACCGCTCACCGACCTGAGCCTCACCGGCCCGCACCTGACCGCCGTGGCCGCGGGCAAGGACGCCACCGCGGTCCCGGTCCGCCTGTCCGACCCCGCCGTCACCGAGCTGCTCACCCCTGGCGCCAAGGTGGACGTCTTCTCCGCCGACCCACCCGAGTTACTCACCGAGGCCGCCACCGTCCTGACCGTGCTCAGCCCCAAGGCCGAGGGCGCCGACGGCCATCGGATGGCCCTGATCGCGGTACCCAGGCAGGACGCGGCCAAGGTGGCCACCTCGTCACTCACCCGATCGGTGGCGATTACGCTGCGCTAATGCTCAAGGGTTTCAAGGACTTCCTGATGCGCGGCAACGTGGTCGAGCTGGCCGTGGCCGTGGTCATCGGCACCGCCTTCACCGCCATCGTCACCGCCGTCACCAAGAGCCTCATCCTGCCCCTGGTGAACTCCATCGGCGGCTCGGACCCGGCCAAGGGCCTGGGCTTCCACATCCGCTCCGGCAAGGAGGCCACGTTCGTCGACCTCGGCTCGGTGATCAACGCCGCGATCAACTTCGTCATCGTGGCCGCCGTCGTCTACTTCCTCCTGGTCCTGCCCATGCAGAAGATCCAGGAACGCCGCAAGCGCGGCCAGGAGGCAGGCCCCGCCGAGCCCACCGACGTCGAACTGCTCACCGAGATCCGCGACCTGCTCCGCAACCAGAACAAGACTCCCTGACCACCTCCCCCTGCCCGGTCCTGGCCACCCCAGCCCCCGGCCAGGACCGGCACCCACCCCCACCATCCGGCCGCCAAGCCACCACCCGGCTATCGGCAGCCACCCCTTCGCCGACCAACTGCCCACCTACCACCCCGCCGCCGGGCCGACCACCAATCCCGCCGACCAGCTGCCCAGCCACCACCCGCCGCCCGGCCAGCCAGTCACGGCACTGCCCGCCACCGCGCCGAGCCCCAGACTGCAACCCCAGCCGCACCGCCCGGTCAACCCGGTGCGGTGATCGACCACCCGCGCCCCGAGCTCAACCGCCCGTCTCGCGGCCCACCACGATCGAGCACCGGCCAAGCCCAGTCCCAGCCGCCAAGCCCCCGCCAAGCCACCAGCCCCGCCCACCCACTCACCGCCGAGCCACCAGCTCCGCTTGACCACTCACCGCCGAGCCACCGGCTCCGCTTGACCACTCACCGCCGAGCCACCAGCCCCGCCCACCCACTCACCGCCGAGCCACCGGCTCCGCTTGACCACTCACCGCCGAGCCACCAGCCCCGCCCACCCACTCACCGCCGGGTCCCAGCCCCGCGTGTCCCATTCACCGCACCGCCCCGCCCTGAGCGGCTTGCCGGGGAAGTCGCCCTTCCAGAACGGCATCCGCGCGGGCTGGCCGGGCCTGGTCTTCTTCGCCTGGGGCCTGTGCGTGGCGGTGGCCGATGTGCTGCTCGCGCCGAGGCTGGCCGCCCGGCTCGGCGAGCGCCGGGCCACCGTGCTCGCGGTGCTGGCCTACGCGGCGCTGCTGGCGCTGATGCTGGTGCCGGACAAGCCGGTGCTGGTAGTCGCGGTGATCCTCAGCGGTGTCGTCTCCGGCGCCGGGGTGACGATCACCCGGTCGTGCGTGATGTCCTGGCCCCGCCAGGCGGAGGTGCCGAGCGGGAAGGTGTCGCCGACCCGCGATCCCGAGCCCTCGGCGCCGGCCGGGGTCATCGCGGTGAACAGGCCGCGGTCGGGGATGGTGCCGCCGGAGGTGACCGCGAGCCGCTGCGCGCCGGGGCGGGCGCGGAGCTCGCCGAAGTCCTCGCTGGGGTGGCGCCCGGCGAGCATGTCCCCGCACAACAGAACGGCCAGCCCAACAGCTGTGGGCTGGCCGAGCTCCCCCGCTTACCGGTGTCCCGGGTCAGCGGTCGTGGTGTGGTGGGCGGTTCTCCAGGAACCAGTCGTCGTCGCGGGGGTTGGGGCGGTGGTGGTCGCGTTCGTCGGCGGTGGTGTCCGGGAGGACCTCACCGAAGACTTCCGCGAGGTCGGGGCGGGGGCGTTCCGCCTCGGGCTCCGGGGTGGTCAGCTCTCCTCCAGGCCGCTGATCTGCTCGATCACGAACTGGACCAGCGGGGTGAGGGTGGCCATGCCGTCGCGGACGGCGGAGCGGGAGCCTGCCAGGTTGACCACCAGGGTGCTGCCGGAGACGCCGACCACGCCGCGGGAGATGCCCGCGTCGGTGGCGCCGGCGGCCAGGCCGGAGGCGCGGAGGGCCTCGGCGATGCCCGGGATCGGCCGGTCCAGCAGGCCGAGGGTGGCGTCCGGGGTGACGTCGCGGGGTGAGACGCCGGTGCCGCCGACGGTGACCACCAGGTCGACGCCGCCGATGACCGCGGTGTTGAGCGCGTTGCGGATGTCGGTGACCTCACCGGCCACCGCCACCGTGCCGTCGACGATGAAACCGGCCTCTTCGAGCAGTTCGCCCACCAGCGGACCGGTGGTGTCGTCGTGCTCCCCCTGTGCCACCCGGTCGTCCACAAGCACGACCAATGCCCGTCCCAGGCGCTGCGCGGTGCGTTCCATGCCGATCACGTTAGCTGGCTCTCCTCGCCGGGTGTTGATGGATGTGCGTGCGCGGCGCCGAAGTTCCGCGAGAGGGGCTTCGCGGGACTTCGGCGCCGCGGATCGGCCCGGTCGGGTGGCTGTGACCGGGGGTCTTGGGGTCAGCGACCGCCGTTGTCGAGGGTCTGGCTGCCCAGGGTCGCCTCGACCACGCGGTCACCGCCGCCGGTGTTGATGGTCAGCTTGACCTTGGTGCCGGGGGCGTAGGAGCGGACCGCGGCGATCAGCGAGTCGGCGTCGCTGATCCGGCGGTTGTCGATCTTGGTGATCACGTCGCCGACCTTGATCCCGGCCTGGTCGGCCGCGCCGCCGGGGGTGACCTGGGAGACCGTGGCGCCCGCGACCTGCTGCTGTTGCTGCTGCTGGCCACCGCCGGGCTGCTGCTGGCCGAGGCCGACGCCGAGCAGCGAGTGGGTGGCCTTGCCGTTCTTGATCAGCTCGTCCGCGATCCGGCGGGCCTGGTCCACCGGGATGGCGAAGCCGAGGCCGATCGAGCCGCCCTGCTGCTGCGAGCCGGTGGCGGTGCGGATGGCCGAGTTGATGCCGATGACCTTGCCCTGCATGTCCACCAGCGCGCCGCCGGAGTTGCCGGGGTTGATCGCGGCGTCGGTCTGCACCGCGTCCATCACGGTGCTCTGGTCCGGGGTGTCGCCGGTGCGCACCGGGCGCTGCAGCGCGCTGACGATGCCGCTGGTGACGGTGCTGGACAGGCCGAACGGCGCGCCGATGGCGACCACCTGCTGGCCGACCCGCAGGTCGTCGGAGCGGCCGAGCTCGGCGGCGGTCAGGCCGGAGACGCCGTCGGCCTTGAGCACGGCCAGGTCGGAGGTGGCGTCCCTGCCGACGATCTTGGCCGTCGCGGTCCGGCCGTCGTTGAACTGCACGGTGATCTGGCCGCCGTTGGCCGCGGCCTCGACCACGTGGTTGTTGGTCAGGATCATGCCGTCACTGCTGAGCACGACGCCCGAGCCGGAGCCCGCGCCGCCGGGCGCGATGACCTTGATCTGCACCACGCTCGGCAGCACCTTCTGCGCCACCTGCTCGATCGAGCCCTGCGGCGCCGGGCTGTTGATGTCCCTGGCCGGCGGACGGGGGTCGTTGAGCGAGTTGCTGGAGGACGGGGCCGAGGAACCCGCGAGGTTGTACGCGACCGCGCCGCCGATGCCGCCGCCGATCGCGCCGCCGAGCAGCACCAGCGCGAGCGCGCCGGCGACGAGCTTGCCGCGCCCGCCCGCCTTGCGCTGCGGCTGCACGGTCTGCACCGGGACGCCGAGGGGGTTGGTCAGGGGGGCGCCGTAGTCGGGGCCGCCGGGCGGCGGGTAGCCGCCGGGGGTGTGGCCGCCGAGGTTCGGCTGGGGGCCGGTGCCGGGCTGGCCGCCGAAGCCGGAGCCGGGCTGGTGACCGGGCGCGCCGCCGGAACCCGGCTGGGTGCCGAAACCGAGGTGGCCGCCCGAGCTGGGCTGGCTGCCGGAAGTGGGCTGCGCGCCGGAGCTGGGCTGGCCGCCCGGGGTCGGCTGCGCGTCGGAGTCGGACTGGGCTGCCGAGGGGGCCTCGCCGAAACCGGAGTCCAGGCCGCGCTGCTGCTGGGGGGCCCATGGCGAGTCCGGGGTGTGCTCCGCGGGGGTGGTGCCCTCGGCTGACTGCTGCGGGCGCTCTGGCTTGGGGCCCGGAGCGCCGGGGGTGTTCTCGGTCATGGCACTTACTGTGGGGCCCGGACCTGAGAACGTGCTGAGACCCAGCTTTGGCTCTCTTGTGTTTCCGCCCTGAGTTCCTCTCAGGTTCCGGCGGCGCGCAGGCGTTCGGCGATCTGTTCCGGGGTGGCGTCGTTGATCCACACCGCCATGCCGGACTCCGAACCCGCCAGGTACTTCAGCTTGTCCGCGGTCCGCAGCACCGAGAACACCTGCAGGTGCAGCCAGGACAGCTCCCTCGGCGCGTGCACCGGGGCCTGGTTCCAGGCCGCGATGTAGGGCAGGGGGCGGTCGTAGAGGCGGTCCAGGCGGCGCAGGACGTCCAGGTACAGGGTGGCGAAGTCGTCGCGTTCGGGCTCGGTCAGGTCCGGGATGTCGGCTGCCTGGCGGCGCGGGGCCAGGATGACCTCGACCGGCCAGCGGGCGGCAGGCGGGACCAGGGCGACCCAGTGTTCGCTGGTGGCCACCACGCGGGTCTGCTGGGCCAGTTCGGCCTCGATCAGGTCGCCGAGGACGTGGGTTCCGTGCTCTTCGCGGTAGGCCTTGGCGGTGGCCAGCATGCGCTCGGTGCGCGGGGTGACGAACGGGTAGGCGTAGATCTGCCCGTGCGGGTGGTGCAGGGTGACGCCGATCTCCTCGCCGCGGTTCTCGAAGCAGAACACCTGCTCGACCCCGGCCAGCGCGCCCAGCTCGGCGCTGCGGTCGGCCCAGGCGTCCACCACGGTGCGCACCCTGGCCGGGGTGAGCGCGGCGAAGGCCGAGTTGTGGTCGGAGGTGAAGCAGACCACCTCGCAGCGGCCGGTGCCCGGACGGCGCTCCGCCATCGGCACACCGTCCACAATGGACGGCACGTCCGGCACGTGCTGGGACAGCGACGGGAAGCGGTTCTCGAACACCGCGACGTCGTAACTGGACTCCGGGATCTCGGTCGGGCGGCCCGGCGTGGTCGGACACAGTGGACAGAGGTCGGCCGGTGGCTTGTAGGTGCGGGTCTGCCGGTGCGAGGCCATGGCCACCCACTCGCCGGTGAGCGGGTCCCGGCGGATCTCCGAGCTGGGCTTCTGCTCCGGCAGGTCCCTGGTGTCCACCGCGGTGCGCGCGGGGGCCTCCGGGGAGTCGTCGAAGTAGATGATCTCGCGGCCGTCGGCCAGCTTGGCCGTGGTGCGCCTCACGCCAGCTCCTCGTCCCCGGACCGGGCGGACACCGGCGCCAGCACCAGCTCGCCCACCTGCTCGGCCAGCACCTGCCGGGCCTCCGCGCCCAGTCCCTCGTCAGTGATCAGCACATCCGCCTCGTCAAGGCCGGCGATCGTGGAGATGCCCACCGTTCCCCATTTGGTGTTGTCCGCGAGCACGACCAGCCTGCTGGCCGCGTCGACCAGCGCTCGGTCGGTCTCGCTCTCGTTCAGGTTCGGCGTGGTGAACCCGGCCTGCGGGGCCATCCCGTGCACGCCCAGGTAGACCACGTCCAGGTGCAGCGCGCGCAGCGCCTGCACGGCCACCGGGCCGACCAGCGCGTCCGAGGGCGTGCGCACCCCGCCGGTGAGCACCACGGTCCGGTCGGTGCGCCCGCGCTGCTGCAGCACGTCGGCCACCCGGATCGAGTTGGTCACCACGGTCAGGTCCGGCACGTCGTCCAGGAACCGGGCCATGGTCCAGGTGGTGGTGCCCGCGGACAGGCCGATCGCGGTGCCCGGCCGGACCATGCCGGCGGCCAGCGCGGCGATCGACTCCTTCTCCGGCAGCTGGCGCACCGACTTGGCCTCGAACCCGGGCTCATCGGTACTGCGCCCGGCCACCGAGGTGGCGCCGCCGTAGACCTTCTCCACCAGACCCGTGCGGGCCAGCACGTCCAGGTCCCTGCGGACCGTCATGTCCGAGACCCCGAGCCGGGTGACCAGGTCGGAGACCCGGACCGCGCCGGTGCGGCGGATCTCCTCCAGGATCACCGCCTGCCGCTGCCGAGCGAGCACCTCTACCCCACTTCCCGCGCCGCGGCGACACCGCCCGCCGGGGCGTCGCGATGGTTGATCGCGACCAGTCACGATACGGGCTCGCCCGGTCGCGACCCGTGCCGACGCACCACCCCGAACCGGCTCGTGACCTGAGTGACGGGTGGGCGACTGGCGGCGTCCAGGGTGGCCTACGAGAACCGCACACGTCAAACACAGTCGAACATCGGAGGTTGTTGATACCTGTTTGAGTCGTTCACCTATCTGAACCCGCTAACGAACCGGCATCTTCTTGCTCCACTTGGCCTGATGCGGGGCTTCTCGGCCTTGACAGCGGCCTGTGGCGGCTACCACATTGTGCGCAACTTTGTTGGAAATAGTTCGATACATCTCGGTAGCCGCGACAGGAGTCACCATGGCCAACTCACCGTTACCGCCCAACCCGCTGCTCGGCCGTCGCACCGTGCTCAAGGGCCTGCTCGGCGCGTCCGCGCTGGCCGCCGTGCCCGGCCTGGCCGCCTGCGGTTCCGGGGGGTCCGCCGGTGACGGCAAGACCGTGTCCTTCGGCTCCAACTACTCCGACGCCGTGCCGCGCGAGGGCATCGCCGCGGTGATGGAGACCTTCAAGCAGCAGAACGGCCTCGAGGTCAAGATCAACACGAAGGACCACGAGACCTACCAGCAGCAGATCAACAACTACCTGCAGGGCAGGCCGGATGACGTCTGGTCCTGGTTCGCCGGCTACCGGATGCGCTTCTTCGCGAGCAAGAACCTGGCCGGGGACCTGTCCGACCTCTGGCAGACCATTGGCGACAACTTCACCCCGGCGCAGAAGGAAGCGGCCACCGGCAGTGACGGCAAGCAGTACTTCGTGCCGTTCTACTCCTACCCGTGGGCGGTGTTCTACCGGCCGAGCATTTGGCAGCAGCGCGGGTACCAGGTGCCCAAGACCTTCGACGAGCTGATCGCGCTCGGCGGCAAGATGAAGAGCGACGGCCTGGCGCCGATGGCGGTGGGGCAGAAGAACGGCTGGCCGCAGCTGGGCACCTTCGACCAGCTGAACCTGCGCACCAACGGCTACGAGTTCCACGTCAGCCTGATGGCCGGCAAGGAGGACTGGCAGGGCAAAAAGGTCCGCGACGTCTTCGACAACTGGAAGCGGATGTTGCCGCTGTACCAGGAGAACCCGCTGGGCCGGGAGTGGCAGGAGGCCGCGCAGACCATCCAGCAGGGCAAGGGCGGCATGATGATCGTCGGCGCCCAGCAGATCGGTCAGCAGATGAAGAACGAGCTGAACGACCTGGACTTCTTCGCCTTCCCGGAGATCAACCCGACCTTCGGCACGGACACCGTCGAGGCCCCGATCGACGGGTTCATGCTGGCCAAGAAGCCCGGCAACGAGGAAGGCGCGCGCAAGCTGCTGACCTACCTGGCCGGACCGGCCGCGCAGCTGGCCTACCTCAAGACCGACCCGGTGACCATCGCGGCCAGCGGCAAGGCCGACACCAGCGGCTACAACGAGCTGCAGAAGAAGTGCGTGAAGTTCGTCGCCGAGGCCAAGCACATCACCCAGTTCCTGGACCGCGACACCGACCCGCGCTTCGCCAACGACGCGGCCATCAACGGGATCAACGCCTTCCTCACCAACCCCAATGACGTGGACTCGGTGCTCAAGGGCATGGCCGACCAGGCCAAGAACATCTTCACGGGCTGAGGCCGATGACTGTCCTGGACACAGCGCCCGCCGCCACGAGCGCGCCATCGCCCAAACGCAGGCGGCGCAGGGCCAGCGCGTTCACCGCCACCGACAAGGTGGTGCTCGCGGTGATGCTCGGCATCCCCTCGCTGCTGCACCTGGGCCTGGTGTGGTTCCCCGCGCTGGGCTCGATCCTGTTGTCCTTCACCGAATGGGACGGCATCGGCGGGGTTGGGGACATCAAGTTCGTCGGCTTGCAGAACTACACCGACATCCTCACCACCTACCCCAGGTTCTGGCCCGCGCTGTGGAACAACCTGATCTGGCTGGCGTTCCTGCTGGTGCTGCCGACCCTGTTCGGCTTGTTCATGGCGGTGCTGCTGGACCGCAAGCTGCGGCTGGGCCGGATCTACCAGAGCGTGCTGTACCTGCCGATGATGTTGTCGCTGGCCCTGATCGGGTTCATCTGGCAGCTGATCTACCAGCCGGACCAGGGGCTGCTGAACAACCTGCTGGGCACCGCGAACGACCATCCGACCAACTGGCTGGGTGATCCGGACATCAACCTGTACGCGGTGCTGGTCGCGGCGGGCTGGCGGCACGCCGGGTACGTGATGCTGCTGTTCCTGGCCGGGCTCAAGGCGGTGGACCCCTCGCTGAAGGAGGCGGCCGCGCTGGACGGGGCGAGCGCCTGGCAGACCTTCTGGCAGGTCACCTTCCCCGCGCTCAAGCCGGTGAACATCGTGGTGCTGGTGATCACCGTGATCGAGGCGCTGCGGGCCTTCGACATCGTCTACATCATCAACAAGGGCCGTCAGGGGCTGGAGCTGCTGTCCATCCTGGTCACCGACAACATCATCGGCGAGGCCAGCCGGATCGGCTGGGGCTCGGCGCTGGCCGTGGTGCTGCTGCTGATCTCGATGGGCTTCATCATCACCTACCTGATGCAGACCTTCCGCAAGGAGGATCGGCCGTGACCGGCACGACGAGCACGGCCACCGGGCGCGCCGGGCGGATCGCGCTGCACACCTTCCTGATCGCGACCTGCCTGGTGTGGCTGGCGCCGGTGTTGTGGGCGGCCTTCGCCTCGCTGCGCACCATCGACGACACCAACAAGAACGGCTACTTCTCCTGGCCGACCGAGCTGACGCTGGACAACTTCGGCAAGGCCTGGGAGCAGGCCGAGCTGCCGCACTACTACCTGAACACGCTGATCATCACCATCCCGGCGCTGGTGATCACGCTGTTCTTCAGCTCGATGGTCGCCTTTGTGGTGTCCCGCTTCAGCTTCCGGTTCAACCTGGCGCTGCTGATGCTGTTCACCGCGGGCAACCTGTTCCCGCAGCAGGTGATCGTCACCCCGCTGTACCGGCTGTACCGGTTGATCGAGCTGCCGGAGTGGCTCAGCGAGTCCGGTTCGCTGCTGGACTCGCAGCTGGGCGTGATCCTGATCCACGTCGCGTTCCAGACCGGGTTCTGCGTCTTCGTGCTGAGCAACTACATGAAGACCATCCCGATGGAGCTGACCGAGGCGGCCAGGGTGGACGGCGCCGGGGTGTTCCGGCAGTACTGGCAGGTGATCCTGCCGCTGTGCCGTCCGGTGCTGGCCGCGCTGGCCACGCTGGAGTTCACCTGGATCTACAACGACTTCCTGTGGGCGCTGGTGCTGATCCAGACCGGGGACAAGATGCCGATCACCTCGGCGCTGAACAACCTCGGCGGCCAGTTCTTCAAGGACAACAACCTGATCGCGGCCGGCTCGCTGCTGGTCGCGGTGCCCACGCTGGTGGTCTTCTTCACCCTGCAACGCCACTTCGTCGCCGGGCTCCCCCTCGGCTCGACCAAGGGCTAGCTCTGGGTGGCTGCCGGGTACTCGTCGGTGTGGAAGGTCTCCGACGGGTTTCCCGGCAGCCACAACGACATCAGCGCGCCGCCCTCGGCCGCGCGGCCCGCGGTGACAGTGCCGCCGTGCCGCTCGGCCACCTGCTTCACGATGGCCAGCCCGAGCCCGGAGCCGGGCAGGGTGCGGGCCTCGGTGGAGCGGTAGAAGCGCTCGAACACGTGCGGCAGGTCGTCCTCGGCGATGCCCGGACCGCTGTCGGCCACCTCCAGCACCGCGGCCTGCGCCCCGGCCTGGCGCAGCTCCACGCGCACCCGGCCATCCGGCGGCGACCACTTGACCGCGTTGTCCAGCAGGTTCATCACCGCCCGCTCCAGCGCGTTGGCATCGCCGACCAGGGTCCACGGGCGCAGCCGGATGTCCAGGCTGACGCCGGGCGCGCGGCGCCGGGCCCGGTCCAGGGCGCGCTCCACCACGTCGACCAGCTCGACCGACTCGTGCACCACGAACGGCGCGTCGTCGCGGGCCAGCTCGACCAGGTCGCCGATCAGCGTGGTCAGCTCCTCGATCTGGGCCCGCACGTCGGCGTAGATCTCGGCCCGGTCCTCGTCGGAGAGCCGGTACTTGGCGCCGGCCTGCTGCGAGGCGACCAGCAGTTCCAGGTTGGTGCGCAAGGAGGTCAGCGGGGTGCGCAGCTCGTGCCCGGCGTCGGCGACCAGCCTGCGCTGGCGTTCCTGGGAGTCGGCCAGCGCGGCCAGCATCGCGTTGAAGCTGTTGGTCAGCCTGGCCAGCTCGTCGTCCTCGCTGGTGACCGGGATCGGTTGCAGGTCACCGGTCCTGGCCACGTGCTCGGCGGCCTTGGTCAGTCGCTCCACCGGCCGCAGCGCGGTGCGCGCCACGCCGAGGCCACCGGCGGCGGCCAGCACGATGCCCGCGCCGCCGACGGCGAAGAGCACCCAGGCCAGCCGGGCCAGGGTGTCCCTGGTCGGGTGCAGCGGCTGCGCGATCACCAGGGCGAACCCGGGGTCGATGGGTGCGGCGACCACCCGCTGGTCGGTGCGGTTGTCGGTGCGGATGTTGTCCCGCTTCAGCCCGGCCGCCACGTCGATCTCGTCCGGGCCGTAGGGCACCGCTGGCGCGTTCGGCGGGATGAACAGCTGGGTCCGGCCGTCGGAGAGCAGCTGGACCACGCCCAGCCGCAGGTCGATGGCCTCGAACACGGCCGGGGACTGTCGTTGCAGCTCGATCACCTGGGCCAGCGAGCTCTCCGCGGCCACCTTGGCCCGGTTGAGCAGCTGCTCGTCCAGCTCGTTGTACAGGCTGGTGCGCACGGTGAAGTAGGCGGCCAGGGAGACCAGCGCGACGGCGGTGCCCACGCCGACCGCGGCGAAGAGGGTGAGCCGGTTCCGCAGGGTGACCCGCTGCATGCGGGGGTGCTGCGGGCCGCGGTCCCGGCCGACCCGCACGGTGGGCACCTCGGTCACGGAGGGGTCTCCCTGAGCACGTAGCCCACGCCGCGGACCGTGTGCAGCAGGCGCGGTTCGCCGTTGGCCTCGGTCTTGCGGCGCAGGTAGCCGACGTAGACCTCGAGCGCGTTGCCCGAGGTGGGGAAGTCATAGCCCCACACCTCCTCGAGGATGCGGCCCCTGGTCAGGACCTGCCTCGGGTGGTGCAGGAGCAGCTCGAGCAGGGCGAACTCGGTGCGGGTCAGGCTGATCGGCCGCCCGCCCCTGGTCACGTCCCTGGTGCCGGGGTCGAGCTCGAGGTCGGCGAAGCGCAGCGCGGCCATCGCGGCCGGTCCGGTGTCCTGGTCGGGGCCGACCCTGCGCAGCAGCGCGCGCAGCCTGGCCAGCAGTTCCTCCAGCGCGAACGGCTTGGGCAGGTAGTCATCGGCGCCGGCGTCCAGCCCGGCCACCCGGTCGGAGACCGCGTCCCGCGCGGTGAGCACCAGGATCGGCAGGTCGTCGCCGGTGCCGCGCAGCCGCCTGCACACCTCGAGGCCGTCCACCCTGGGCATCATCACGTCCAGCACCATCGCGTCCGGCCGGTTATGCCCCAGCACCTCCAGCGCCTGCTGGCCGTCGTTGGCCAGCTCGACCTGGTAGCCGTTGAACTGCAGGGACCGCCGCAACGACTCCCGAACGGCTCGGTCGTCGTCCACAACGAGGATGCGCATATCGGTAGTGTGACCGGTTTCCCTAAGAGTCGCCTGAGAGCACGCTGAGCCGCGACCAGCAACAACTATCGTTCGCGTGGACGTGGGGCGTCCCAGCGGCGCCAGAGCGCGAGCACCCGGAGGCCGCAGATCATGGCCGCGGCGATGATCGCGGTCGGCCCGGTGGGCAGGTTCAGCCGGTAGCCGATGGCCACCACCACCGCGCCGGCCAGCGCGGCCACCGCGTAGATCTCCTGGCGCAGCACGGTGGGGATCTCGCGCAGCAGCAGGTCGCGCAGGGCGCCGCCGCCGATGCCGGTGGTCATGCCGATCAGGCAGGCGGTGTAGACCGGGGCGCCCAGGGCCAGCGCGGTGGTGGTGCCGCCGGTGGTGAACAGGCCGAGGCCGACCGCGTCGGCCAGCAGCACGGCCCGGCGCAGCTTGGCCACCTGCGGGTGGAAGAAGAACACCAGCAGGCCGGTGAGCGCGGAAACCAGCAGGTAGGGCCAGGTGCGCAGGGAGGTCGGCGGGTGCAGGCCGAGCAGCACGTCGCGGATGATGCCGCCGCCCAGCGCGGTGGTCATGCCGAGCACGACCACGCCGAAGACGTCCAGCCGGGCCCGCACCGCGGCCAGCGCGCCGGAGGCCGCGAACACCGCGATGCCGACGAGTTCCAGGACGGTCAGCATCAGCACCCGCGGATTTTAGGCAGGTCGGTCAGAAATAATCGGCCATCCGGACCGTGCCCGGTGCGCCTACCAGCAGGTCCAGCAGCCGGGTGTGTCCGGGATCGCCCGTCAGCAGCCCGGCCCTGCGCAGTCCGGCGGTGGTGTTCGAGCCGGAGTACCAGGCGCCGAGGCCGCGAGCGGTGATCCGGACCGCGCCGGTGCCGCCGGGTTCCAGCACGACCTCGCCGTCCTTGACCACCAAGCGGTGCCGACCGGCCTGCCAGGGCGCGTGCCGGTCCTCGATCTCCAGGTCGGCCACCGCGTCGGCGAGGTGGCTCGCGCCGGGCCAGCCGCGGGCGGCCACCGCGGCGGCCAGGTCGACGATCCGGAGCAGCCAGGGCTGGGTCCGCTTGCGACCGTCCAAACCGGACCACTCCAGGACGCCGAGCAGGGTCTCGTCCAGGATGTGCAGCTTCACCCGGTCCAGCAGGCCGGTCCAGGAGCCGATCGAGTCGAGCAGGCCGAGCGCCACCTCCGGGGTGTCCGCGAGAAGCTCGCGCACCTCCAGCACCCGGTTCTTGCGGTCCGGCTGGACCAGCAGGTAGCCGCCGTCGGTGACCAGCGAGGCGTCGCACTCCAGCAGCTCCGCGCTCCGGTAGGACTTGGTGCGCCGGTCCAGCATGCCGTCCACGGTCTGCGCCAGCCGGTGGTAGCAGTCCCGCATGGCCGGGATGTCCGCCTCGGTGGCCTCGCGCAGCTCGATCTTCGAGCGGCGGCCCTGGAAGGCGTGCACGGGCAGGTCGATGGACTCCAGCACACCGCCGCGTTCCCAGCCGCGGCCGCGGTAGAGCGCGGGCACGGTCGGGTAGAGCGCGCTGATCGGCTGCCCGTCGGCGCGCATCTCGGTCAGCATCCGCTCCAGCAGCGCGCGGCCCACGCCCCGGCCGCGGGCCTGCGGGGCCACCGCCACGCTGGCGATGCCGCCCATCGGCACCGCGCGCCCGCCGAAGAACTGCCGGTAGGGCCGGACCATGGCGAACCCGGTGCGCTCACCGCCGGTCTCGGCGATGAACCCGCGCCAGGTGGTCTCCCCGCGCCACAGCTCGGGTGTCTCCTTGGGCCCGCCGAAGGGCACCCCGCGCAGCCGCCAGGCCGCGTCCGCGTCGCTGGACCGGTAGTCCCGAACCGTCACATCTGCCACAGGGCAGAGCCTAGGCAGGCGGCCAAGTGAAAAAGCCCTGGCCGGTCTTGCGGCCCAGCTCGCCCCTGGCCACCTTGTCCCGCAGCAGCCGGGGCGGCTCGAACCGGGGGCCGAGCTCGGCAGCCAGGTGCTCGGCGATGGCCAGCCGGACGTCCAGGCCGACCAGGTCGGTGAGCTTGAGCGGGCCCATCGGCCAGCGGTAGCCCAGGGTCATGCCGGTGTCGATGTCCTCGGCGCCGGCCACGCCCTCCTCCAGCATCCGGATGGCCTCCAGGCCGACCGCGACGCCGAGCCGGGAGGTGGCGAAGCCGGGCGAGTCCCTGACCACGATCACCGTCTTGCCCAGCGCCTCGGCCCAGTCCTTGGCCTGCGTCAGGCAGGACTCGGCCAGCCCCTCGTGGGTGACCAGCTCGAGGAGCGGCTGGGCGGGCACCGGGTTGAAGAAGTGCATGCCCAGGGTGCGCTCGGCGGCCGGTCCGGCGGCGATCGCGGCGATGGACAGCGAGGAGGTGTTGGAGGCCAGCACGGCGCGCGGGCAGGCGGCCGCGGCGGCGGCGAAGACCTGGCGCTTGAGGTCCACCCGCTCGGGCACGGCCTCCACGATCAGCTCGGTCTCCGGGGAGAGCAGGCTGAGGTCGTCGACGCTGTCCATCAGCCGGGCGCAGGCCTCGGCGTCCACGCCGGCCGGCAGCTTGCCGCGTTCCTGGGCCTTGAGCAGCGAGGTGGTCACGGTGTTGCGGGCGGCGGCGCACCGGTCGGCGTCGGCCTCGACCACGGTGACCCTGGTGCCCGCGGCCAGCAGCACGTGCGCGATGCCCGCGCCCATGGTGCCGCCGCCGATCACCGCCGCGCGAGCGGGCGCACTGAAGCTCATGTGACACTCCCGTCCGAGATATCGATCGGACTGTAACAGCGCGCATCCGTTGGGGTGCGGGCCGATCGGGTGCTTAGCCGGATCAGCGGCCAGGATTCCTGATATTCGACCGGTTGGAGTAGTGCGGACCGGGCACGATGGTGTTGTGCGGATCATTCTGTTGCGGCACGGCGAGAGCCTCGGCAACGTCGACGAGATGGCGTACTGCCGGGTGCCCGACCATGCCCTCCCGCTGACCAAGCGCGGTCAGGAGCAGGCGCGGGCCGCGCGGGCCGCGGTGCGCGCCGCGCTGGGCCCCGGCCCGGTCGCGGTGTACGTCAGCCCGTACCTGCGCACCCAGCAGACGCTGCGGAACCTGGACCTGGACGAGCTGTTCGAGCGGGTGGTGCACGAGCCGCGGCTGCGCGAGCAGGACTGGGGCAACCTGCAGGACCCGATCGAGCAGGAGCGTCAGAAACAGGCGCGGCACGCCTTCGGGCACTTCTTCTTCCGGCTGGCGCACGGCGAGTCCGGCGCGGACGTGGACGACCGGGTGGCCGGGTTCATGTCCGACCTGGAACGCCGGATGGAGACCGAGCCCTCGCACCCGCGCACGGTGCTGATCGTCTCGCACGGCCTGACCCTGCGACTGCTGGTGCGGCGGCTGTGCATGTGGAGCATCGAGCTGTTCGAGTCGCTGTCCAACCCCCGGCACTGCGAGCACCGCACCATGCACAAGGGCCCGGACGGCCGGTGGACCCTGGACAAGCCGTTCGAGCAGTGGCGGGACTCCCCCGACGGCGCGGTCCAGGTGGACGGCAACGGCGAGGTCGCCCGCCCCGCGTGAGCGAGGCGGGCGGACCGCTCAGCCGTTCTGCTGGTGCGCCCAGCGGACCAGCCGCCGTGGCACCAGGATCTTCTTGCCCTTCACCACCACCGGCACCAGGTCCGGCGCCTCGGCCTTCCACTGCGCCCGGCGGCTGCGGGTGTTGCTGCGGGACATCCGCCGCTTCGGGACTGCCATCAGTTGCCCGCCTTCCGGTCCGCGCGGTCGCCGTAGCGACGGCGGAACTTCTCCACCCGGCCCTGGGTGTCCATCACCCGGCTGGCGCCGGTCCAGAACGGGTGCGAGTCGGAGGTGACGTCGACGAGCAGCAGCGGGTAGGTGTTGCCGTCGCTCCACTCGATGGTCTTGTTCGAGGTGGCCGTGGACCGGGTCAGGAAGGTCATCCCGGTCGAGGAGTCCTGGAAGACCACCGGGTGGTAGTCGGGGTGGATGCCCTTTTTCACGCTTCGTCCTTCTGGTTGCTGATGATCACATCGGTGGGCGCGCGGTCGTCGTCGCACGGGTCCTCGTGCCAGGAGCCGAACGGGTCCTCGTAGGCCAGCCAGGCCTCCTGGCCCTCGGCCAGCTCCTCGTCGGTGAGCAGCGCGGACTCCAGGGCCTCGACGATCTCGCCGGGGACCGCGGTGTGCGAGAGCACGAACAGGTCCTGGCTGCGGTCGCCGTAGTAGGGGTCCCAGCTCAGGTCGGCCATGGCGCGGCGGTCCGGGTCGATGCCGGACCAGTCCTCGATCGCGGCCAGCCACGGGCCGGCGTGGCCGATCCGCAGGCCGCCGCCCGCGGTCTCCAGCCACAGCGCGACATCGGGCTGGCTGGCCACCCAGACCCGGCCGCGGGCCCTGACCACGCCGTCGAGCAGGAAGTCCAGCGCCTCGTGCAGCCGCTCCGGGTGGAACGGCCTGCGCTGGCTGAACACGGTGACCTGCACACCCGACTCGGCCGACAGCGGCGGCTGGCCGCGCAGCAGCGGGGCGTGCGCGTCGTCGATCTCGCCGCGCCGGGCGTTGGCGGGCACCAGGTTCAGGCAGCGGACCGGGTCCAGGCCGCCCAGCAGGATCCGCGGCGCCAGCGGGGCCAGCCGGTCCAGCACCGCGTCGGTGCGGGCCGCGGTCCAGGCGTCCGGGGCGCTGCCCGCGAGCACCAGCAGGTCGGCGAACTCGACCTGGCTGACCGCGACCTGGGCGATGGTGCGCTCGTCGTCGGCGCTGGCGCCGAGGCCGCGCTCGCTCAGCTCCAGGTCGCCGGTGGCGTCGGCGAACCAGGTCTCGGCGTCCACCACGGTCAGCACGGCGTCGAGGTAGACCACCTCGTCCACGGTGCGGCCGTCGATGACCACGTGCTGGAGCGCCCAGCAGACCGCCTCCGGCTCCAGCGCGCGGTCGCAGTGCAGCACGATCCGGCGCACGTCCGGGGCCTGGGTCAGGCGGAGCACCAGCGGCAGCAGGTCCTCGCGCAGCGTGCAGGACACGCAGCCGTGGGCCAGCTCCAGGGTCTCGGTGGCGTCCAGGGCGCCGTGCCGCAGCCGCCGGACCACCACGCCGTGGCTCACCTCACGCAGGTCGTGGTGCAGCACCACGGTGCCCGGCTCGGCCGCGAATCGGTCGGCCACGGCCGTGGCGTGCTCCGCCGCCAGGCCCGCGACCAGCACCAACGAGGTGCGGGGTGGCGTCACAACAGCCTCCAGTTGGGAATGATTTCCATCGTCGTCCCCGTCAGGCTACTCTCGCATCCGGTTAAACGAAAATGGATGTCGTTAGCAACTGCGTCGTCCCCAGCATCGTGAAGGAGTCGCGCATGTCCGCCCGCTGCCAGGTGACCGGCCGAGAGCCGGGCTTCGGCAAACAGGTCTCGCACTCGCACGCGCGCAGCTCGCGCCGGTGGCTGCCCAACATCCAGCGCCGCCGCTACTGGCTGGCCAGCGAGGGCCGGTGGGTCAGCCTCCGGGTCTCCGCGAAGGGGATCAAGACGATCGACAAGCGCGGCATCGAGTCCGTGGTGGCCGAGATCCGCCGCCGAGGGGAGAAGGTCTGATGGCCCGCAACGAGCTCCGCCCGATCATCAAGCTCCGGTCCACCGCAGGCACCGGCTACACCTACGTGACCCGCAAGAACCGCCGCAACAACCCGGACCGCCTGGTGATCCGCAAGTTCGACCCGGTCATCCGCAGGCACGTCGAGTTCAAGGAAGAGCGCTGATGGCCAAGAAGTCCAAGATCGCCCGCGACCTGCAGCGGCGCGAGATCGTCGCCAGGTACGCCGAGCAGCGGGCCGAGCTCAAGGAGACCATCCGCTCGCCCAAGTCCACGCCCGAGCAGCAGGCCGCCGCGCTCTCAGCGTTGCAGCGGCTGCCGCGCAACGCCAGCCCGACCCGGCTGCGCAACCGGGACGTGGCCGACGGCCGCCCGCGCGGCTTCTTCCGCGCCTTCGGCATCTCCCGGCTGCGGCTGCGCGAGATGGCGCACCGCGGCGAACTGCCCGGCGTCCGCAAGTCCAGCTGGTGAGGAGCTAGAGCGATGGCCCGATTCGAGCGCCGCCCCGGCCTGAAGCGCAAGCCGAACCTGCTGCTGCGCGAGGGTGTGTTCCACGTGGACTGGAAGGACGTCGCGCTGCTGCGCAAGTTCCTCTCCGACCGCGGCAAGATCCGTTCCCGCCGGGTGACCGGCCTGACCCCGAGCCAGCAGCGCGAGGTGGCCACCGCGATCAAGAACGCGCGGGAGATGGCCCTGCTGCCCTACCCGGGACCGGCGAAGCCAGCGCGCTGAGGCCAGGGGCGGTGCGCGCCACCCGCAGCACCGCCCCCGCCGCGGCCGGCACCACGATCCCGGTGAGCACCACACCCGCGCCGAACCCCAGCCCCGAGCCCTGAGCACAGGCCAGCCGGGGCAGCCGCGCGGCGCGCGGAGAAGCCGGAACGAACAGCACGCCCCAGCTCACCGCGTCCCCGGCCCGGCCACGACCGCCGCCAACACGACCTTGACGCTGAGTAGCCGCTCATTGACGCACCATTAACACCGAGACCGCCCGGGTCCGCCCGGGGGCGGTCAGGCAGGATCGGCCGGATGGACGCCCCCTT
Source organism: Crossiella sp. SN42 (assembly GCF_023897065.1). Taxonomy (GTDB): domain Bacteria; phylum Actinomycetota; class Actinomycetes; order Mycobacteriales; family Pseudonocardiaceae; genus Crossiella. Next base: position 181,138 of record NZ_JAMHIV010000017.1, on the reverse strand, counting down.
TTACGAGGTCCTGCACCGGCGCCGCGATGTGCGCGCGGAGTTCACCGGCGAGCGGGTCGACGAACCGACCCTGCGCCGGATCCTCGCCGCCGCGCACGCCGCGCCCAGCGTCGGCCTGAGCCAGCCATGGGACTTCGTGGTGGTGCGCGATCGGGCGCTGCGCCGGTCCTTCCAGGAGCACGTGCAGGCCGAACGCCAGGTCTTCGCGGCCGACCTTTCGGGCGAGCGCGCGGAGACCTTCGCCCGGATCAAGGTGGAGGGCGTGCTGGAGTCCAGCCTCGGCGTGGTGGTCGCCTACGACCCCGACCGCGGCTCACCGGCGGTGCTCGGGCGGCACGCGATCGCCGACGCCGGCTTGTACTCGGTATGCCTGGCCATCCAGAACCTCTGGCTGGCGGCCACCGCCGAGGGCTGGGGCGTGGGCTGGGTCAGCTTCTACCGGGAGGACTTCCTGCGCAGGCTGCTCAGCATTCCCAGCCGGGTGCGGCCGGTGGCCTGGCTCTGCCTGGGGCCGGTGCAGGGACTCGCCGAGACGCCGGACCTGGAGCGGCACGGCTGGCGCAAGAGGCTTCCGCTTGATGACGTTGTGCACCATGAGCGGTACGGGCAGCGACGATGACGGTAGCCTGTCGAGAAGTCGGGCCAGCTGGTGGAGGCCGAGGGCACGGTGAGGCAGGACGATCCGGTGACGGGGGTCGATCTCCCGCGGCAGGAAAGCGACATCCCGCGGCAGGACCGCGAGGTGCGGATACTGCTGGACTCAGGCCGGGTCGTGGAAGCCAACACCCTCTTCGACGACGTGGTGGTGCGCACCCCGCCCGCTGAGGACGGCGACCGCTGGCGCCGGGCGACCGTGCTGGTCTACCGGGCCGTGGTGGCCTGGCGGCTGGGCCGGTTGCCGCTGGCGCTGGAGCTGGCCGCGGACGGCTGGACCGAGCTGGACGCCGAGACGCCCAAGGGCCCGGCCGCCGCGCAGACCATCGGCATGCTGGCCTACCTGCTGGAGGGCATCGGCCACCGCAGGGCCGGCCTGGACATGATGCGGCTGTCGGTCCAGGTGGCCAGGGAGGCCGACGAGCCGCACACCCTGGCGCACTGCCTGCAACGGCTGGGCGCGGCGCTGAACTTCCGCGCGGTGGACGCCCCGCCGGAGGCCTCCGGCCGGATCTTCGCCGAGGCCAGCGAGCTGCTCCGGGAGGGCTTGCAGCTGGTCGGCTCCGGGTACGTGCACCGGGCGCTGCTGAGCTCCTACGCCCGCGCGCTGGCCGGGATCAACGAGATCGCCGCCGCCGAGCGCACCGCCCGCGCGGCCGAGCGGCTGGCCACCGCGCACGAGGACCGCTGGGGCCTGGCCATGTGCAACTGGGTGCTGGCCACCGTGCGCCGAGCGCAGAACCGGCTCACCGACGCCCGCACCATGGCCAGCCGCGCGGTGGCCGAGGCGGAGAAGATCAACGACACCACGCTGCTGCTGCGGTTCTCCCTGGACCTGGCCAACATCTGCGCCGAGCTGGGCGACTACGTGGGCGAGTCCGAGGCGCTGCGCCGCAGCGTGGCCTCCGGCCGCAAGGCGGTGGAGACCCTGCAGGAGGGCCTCGGCCAGGCGTTGCAGCAGCGTCGGCTGGCGGTGGAGGCCCAGCGGCTGGCCATGGCCGCGCAGGAGGCCGCCGCCCGCGACCCGCTGACCGGCCTGTCCAACCGGCTCGGCCTGGAGCGGGCCGCGCCGCTGCTGCTGGAGAGCACCGCGGCCAAGGGCAGGGTGCCCTGGCTGGTGCTGGTGGACGTGGACTGGTTCAAGGGCCTCAACGACGACGCCGGGCACGCCGCGGGCGATGTCGCGCTGCGCGAGATCGCCCAGCTGCTGCGCGCGGAGTGCCGGGCCGACGACGTGGTCGCCCGCTGGGCGGGCGATGAGTTCGTGGTGCTGCTGGTGGACGCCACCGACGAGTGGCAGGACGCCGGTCCCGCGGTGGCCGAGCGGATCCGCTCCGCGGTGGACGGCCACGACTGGTCGATGGTGCTGGGCAGCACCAAGCGACCGACCGTGAGCATCGGCGTGGCGGCCGGACCGGCCAACCTGGACGAGTTGTTCGACGCCGCGGACGAGGCCCTGTACCGGGCCAAGCGGCATGGGCGGAACCGGGTGGAGGTCCACCCGCCGCTGCTGCCGTCGAAGTGAGGGTGGCGGGGCCCGCCACCCTGCCACCTCAGGCGATCAGGCCACCGCGGTAGGCGACCAGCGCCGCCTGCACCCGGTTCACCGCGCCGATCTTGCCGAGCACCGAGGACACGTAGCCCTTCACGGTGGCCTCGGACAGGTGCAGCGCGCTGCCGATCTCCGCGTTCGACATGCCCTGGCCGATCAGCGCGAGCACCTCGCGCTCGCGTTCGGACAGGTTGCCGAGCAGGCTGCGGGCCGGTTCGGCGGCCCGCTCGCCGTGCGCGACCGCGGCCAGCACCCTGGCGGCGACGCCCGGGTCCAGCACCGCGCCGCCACGGGCGACATCGCGCACCGCCTTGACCAGCTGGGTCGGCTCGGTGTCCTTGAGCAAGAACCCGCTGGCGCCCAGCCGGAGCGCCTCGCTGACGTACTCGTCCATGTCGAACGTGGTCAGCATGGCCACCTTGGGCGGCTCAGGCAGCGAACGTAACCTGCGCAGCGCGGACAGGCCGTCGGTCGTGCGCATGCGGATGTCGAGCAGCACGACGTGCGGCCGCAGTTGGCGAACCCGGTCGACGACGAGCGAGCCGTCGTCACATTCACCGACGACTTCAATGTCGCCGGCCCGGGACAGAATCATGCGAAGTCCGGAGCGCACCAGGTCTTCGTCATCGACCAGAAGCACCTTGATCACGGACGCCTCCCCGATTGGGCGTGACGTGGTCACGAGTAAGCGTGGGCGTGCAGTATTGCCTATCCATGTCACTTTGTGGTTATCCCATCACGTTCGGGACGTTTGCGCAGCATCCAGTTAGGGAACCGGCTGTCTACGCAGAGTCACCGAACCGGTGAGTAGAGCGCTCTCGCAGGCGGTTTCGGATCATCCGAACGCACGAACGTGAAACTCTTTCGCAAGAAGCTACTCGCCCGTAACGTGCATCACAACCCATTGAGGAGTGATGGCGATGCGACGACGGTTGGCCCTCTTGCTCACTTCCGCGACCACCATCGCGTTGCTGGGAACTCCTCCGGTAGCCGCCCGGCCTGCCGAAGCCCGGGCCGCGGCGCCAATTCCTGACTATTGCATCAGTCAGTGCGACGACATCCTGCCGCCCGGCCAGAACGGCAACGCCACCTTCGCCGAACTGATGCTGTTCAAGTCCCTCGGCATCCGGCCGCCGCATTCCAGCGACCAGAAAGCGCGCTACGAGAAGCTGGTCTGGGGCTACAGCGGGCTGACCGACGAACAGCTCAACACCTACTTCAACGACGCCTCCTTCGGCGTGCCCGCCGACCAGGTGGCCAGCACCAGCTCGCCGCGCCCGGACGTGACCATCGTGCGGGACAAGGCCACCGGCACCCCGCACATCACCGGCAGCACCCGGGCAGGCGCGATGTTCGGCTCCGGCTTCGCCTCCGCGCAGGACCGGCTGTTCCTGATGGACGTGCTCCGGCACGTCGGCCGCGGCGAGGTCTCCTCCTTCGCCGGTGGCGCGATCGGCAACCGCGAGTTCGAGCAGCAGCAGTGGTCCATCGCGCCCTACACCGAGGCCGACCTGCAGGCCCAGTTCGACCGGCTGGACCAGCTCGGGCCGCGCGGCAAGCAGATGAAGCAGGACGTGCTCGACTACGTGGCCGGGATCAACCTCTACATCTCGCAGAGCAAGGCGGGCCGGTACTTCCCCGGCGAGTACGTGGCCATCGGCAAGGCGGACGCGGTCACCAACGAGGGCGGCCCGGAACCCTGGAAGCCCACCGACATCGGCGCGATCGCCTCGCTGGTCGGCGGCATCTTCGGCGCGGGCGGCGGCCAGGAGGTCATCTCCGCGGTGGCCCTGGTGGAGGCGCGGGCCCGCTATGGCAAGGCGCAGGGCGACGCGGTGTGGGCGGCCTTCCGCGCGCAGAACGACCCGGAAGCCCCGGTGACCGTGCACAACGGCACCTCTTTCCCTTACGGCGCGGGCAATCCGGACGCGCCGGGGGTGGCGCTGCCGGACCGCGGCTCGGTGGTGCCGCAGCCGATCGTGCGCGACGCGGTCGGACCGGCCAGCAAGGACTCGCTCGCGCCGGTGCCACCGGCCCAGCGCGGGATGTCCAACGCGCTGCTGGTCTCCGGCGCGCACACCGAGAGCGGCCACCCGGTCGCCGTGTTCGGCCCGCAGACCGGCTACTTCGCCCCGCAGCTGCTGACCGTGCAGGAGATCCAGGCGCCGGGCATCAGCTCCAGGGGCGCCTCCTTCGCCGGGCTCGGCCTGTACGTGCTGCTCGGCCGCGGCCAGGACTACGCGTGGAGCGCGACCACCGCGGCCCAGGACATCACCGACTCCTACGCGGTGGAGCTGTGCGAGCCCGGCGGCGGCGCGCCCACGCTGAAGTCGGCGCACTACCGCTTCCGCGGCGAGTGCCTGCCGATCGAGGAGCTGACCAAGAAGAACGCCTGGAAGCCCAGCCTGGCCGACGCGACGCCGGCGGGCTCCTACACCCTGGTCGCCCAGCGCACCAAGCTCGGCCTGATCTCCCACCGCGGCACGGTGGCCGGCAAGCCGGTGGCCTTCACCAAGCTGCGCTCGACCTACCTGCGCGAGGTGGAGTCCACCCTGGGCTTCCAGCTGTTCAACGACCCGGAGGCGATCCGCTCGGCGGCGGACTTCCAGCGCGCGGCCAACCAGATCGGCTACGGCTTCAACTGGTTCTACGCCGACAGCAAGGACATCGCCTACTTCAACTCCGGCTTCAACCCGGTGCGCAAGCCCGGCCACGACCCGAACCTGCCGGTGCGCGGTGAGGCCGCCTACGAGTGGCAGGACTGGCGGCCCGGCGACAACCTGGCCCGCTACACCCCGTTCGAGCAGCACCCGCAGGTGGTCAACCAGGACTACCTGACCAGCTGGAACAACAAGCAGGCCCCCGGTTACTCGGCCGCGGACGGCAACTTCAGCTTCGGCCCGGTGCACCGCTCCCAGCCGCTGGACGACCGGATCAAGCCGCTGTTGCAGCGCGGCGAGAAGTTCACCAGGGCCAAGCTGACCAAGGCGATGGCCGATGCGTCCACAGTGGACCTGCGCGCGGACAAGGTGCTGCCGCTGCTGCTGCGGGTGCTGGACCGGGCCCCGGTCACCGAGCCCGCGCTGGCCACCGCGATCGAGCAGCTGCGCGCCTGGCAGCGCGCGGGCGGGCACCGCACCACCGACGGCGATCCGAACCCCAGCGGCAAGTTCGTCTACCTGCACAGCGAGGCGATCAGGGTGCTGGACGCCTGGTTCCCGCTGCTGGCCAAGGCCATGTTCGAGCCGGGGCTGGAACCCGCGCTGCACAAGGCATTCCTGGCCGCGCTGCGGGTGGACGAGCAGCCCGGCCACACCGGCTCGGCCTTCCAGTACGGCTGGTACGGCTACGTGCACAAGGACCTGCGCAAGGTGCTCGGCGACCCGGTGCAGGCCTGGGTGCCGACCGCCTTCTGCGGCAACGGCAACGCCGCGGCCTGCCGCACCGCGCTGCTGGACTCGCTGCGCGCCGCGGTGAACACCCCGGCCACCACCACCTATCCCGGTGACGCCGACTGCAAGCCGGGCGACCAGTTCTGCCGGGACCAGATCATCCACCGGCCCACCGGCGGCATCACCCAGGACAAGACGCAGTGGCAGAACCGGCCGACCTACCAGCAGGTGGTCGAGTTCCCGGCGCGCAGGGGCGAGAACGTGGCCAACCTGGCGCTGGCCAAGGCGGCCAGCGCGTCCAGCCACGAGACCGGCGCGTACCCCTCGCCGCCCGGCAAGGCGGTGGACGGCGACCGGAACACCCGCTGGGCCAGTGACTTCTCCGACCAGCAGTCGCTCACCGTGGACCTCGGCTCGGTGCGCCAGGTCGGCCGGACCGTGCTGCGCTGGGAGTCCGCCTACGGCAAGGCCTACCGGATCGAGGTCTCCGCCGACGGGCAGCGGTGGCGGCAGGCGGCGGCGGTGGCCGACGGGGACGGCGGCGAGGACAACATCCCGTTCGCCGCGACCCAGGCTCGTTTCGTCCGGCTCCCCGGGATCAGCCGGGCCACCCGCTACGGCTACTCTTTATTCGAAATTGAAGTTTACGCACACTGAAAACGGAAATGTTCGGGAAAGCCGGCGTCTGCCACTATCGGTGGCGTGCGGAAATCCGAGATGGTGGCCGGCGGTCTGCATGAGGCACTGCGCACCGGTCCGTTCGAGCACGCGCTGCGCCTGGCCATCCAGGCCAGCGGCCTGACCCTGGCCCGGGTCAGGGCCAGGATGGCCGAGCGCGGGGTGGCGGTGGGGCTGGCCACGCTGAGCTACTGGCAGCGTGGCCGCAGTCGTCCCAGGTCAGCCGAGCTGGTGCTGGCGCTGGAAGAGGTGCTGGAGCTGCCCCGCGGCGCGCTGCGCGACCTGCTCAGCCCGGCCCGGCGGGAACCGGCGCCGGAGCGGGCCTGGTACTCGGTGACGCCCCGGCAGGTCTGCGCGAACGCCGAGGCGGTGCAGAAGCTGCTGGTGGAGCTGAACAACCCGTTCGACGGCCAGCTGACCGCGCAGAGCGTGCACGAGCACCTGGTGCTGGCCCCGCGCCGGGGCATCGAGCGGCTGGACTTGCAGATCCTGCGGCAGGCGCGGATCGACGGGGTGGACCGGGACACCGTGATCGCGGCCTGCGAGCCGGGCGAGCTGCCGGTGCGCTGGCGCAGCGAGGGCACCAGGCTGGGCCGGGTGGCCACCGACCACGACTCCGGCGTGATGGCGGTGGAGGCGCGCTTCCCGCACCCGCTGCGGCGCGGGGAGAACCTGCTGGTGGACACGGTGTTCGAGTTCACCGGCAGCGGCCAGACCTGCCTGGCCTGGGGCGGCGGGTTCCGGGCAGGCTGCCAGACCTACTGCCTGACCGTGCGCTTCCCGGCAGGCGACCCGCCGGCCAGGGTGTGGCGGGTGTTCCGGCCGGACAACAGTTCGCCGACCATCGACGTCGGCGACATTCAGGTTGACGGCAACTTTGTTGCCCATTTCATCGACTTCGACCTGCCGCCCGGCTATTACGGCATGCGCTGGTGCTGGAAGTGACCGCCAGTGCGCGCACAAAAGCCCAACCGGACCAACTGAATAGAGACTGAAACTGAAAATATTGTGAAATCGACACACCCATGGTGGGGTGCTGGTCTCGACAGCAGTTTTCAACAATGGCCCACATCGTGCAGGCAGCGAACGGGGGTAGGCATGACAGCGGCGACAGTGCCCGACGAGCTGGGTGCGGCACTGCGCTCCGGCCCGTTCCACCACGCGCTGTACCTGGGCATCCAGGCCAGCGGCCTGACCCTGCAACGGATCCAGGTCCGGCTGGCCGACCGGGGACACCGGGTCAGCCTGGCCAGCCTGAGCTACTGGCAGCGCGGGCAGAGCCGCCCGCACCGGCACGCCTCGCTGCGCGTGGTGCGCGAGCTGGAGGAGGTGCTGGAGCTGCCACCGCGGTCGCTGCTGGCCCTGCTCGACCGCCCGGCGGAGGAACCGCAGGCGCCGGCGCACCCGCTGGTGCTGCGCGGCCGCCGCGGCGCGCCGATCGCACCGCGGCGGCTGCCGCACCCCGCCGACGCGATCGTGCCGCTGAGCGTGCACGAGCACTGGACCATCGGGCCGGACCGGGCGGTGCGCGCGATGCGGGTGCGCGCGGTGCTCCAGGCCATGGTGGACGGGGTGGACCGGCACCTGGTCCGGCTGGCCGCACCGGCGGGCGCGCTGCCCAATCGATGGCAGAGCGACTCCTGCCGGCTGGGCCGGATGCACACCGATCCGGACGGCGGCGGGGTGCTCGCCGAGCTGCGCTTCGACCGCCCGCTGCGGCAGACCGAGACCGTGCTGGCCGACTACGAGCTGGGCTACCGGCCGGAGGAGGCGCTGGTGACCAGCTGCGAGCGGCGGTTCCTGCTGGGCTGCCGGGAGTACCGGCTGACCGTGGCCTTCGACCCGCGCGCCACCCCGGCCAAGGTGTGGCGGGTGCACCGCGCCGCCGCGCACCCGGCCGGGCGGGACGGGCAGCGGGAGGCGACCGAGCTGCGCCTGAGCGCTCGCAACGAGGCGCAGCTGGTCGGCTTCGATCTCGGTCCCGGCGGTCACGGCATCAGCTGGATGTGGCGGTGACCAGCTCCTCGGCCGGGGTGACCACCAGGAACCCTTGTCCCGCAGCGGGTTTCCAGCTCAGCTCGCGCCGGTAGAAGCGTTCCAGGAAGGCCACCCGCTGGTGGTAGACGAACACCGAGCCGCGGCGGCCGACGATGCTGGTGGTCGAGGCGAACAGCGGCAGCTCGGCGAGGAAGTAGCGCACCGCCTTGGCCAGCTGCTCGGGGTTCGGCCGCACGCCGTCCGGCAACTTGCGGTCGAGCACCCAGTGGCTGGCCGAGAGGCAGTCCGCGCGGAAGCCCTCGTCGGTCCGGTAGAGCTGCTCGCCGTGGGCTAAGAGCTGCTGGTAGTCCGGGTTGTGGTCGAGGGCGGCGGAGTCCAGGATCAGCGCGCCGGGGTCCGGCACGCCGAGCTCGGCCAGCGCCCGGTGGATCTTGTTGTAGACGTAGCAGCCCTGCCGCCGCGCCTTGGAGCGCGCCTTGCTCGGGGAGTAGCCGAGGGCTTCCAGGGTGTACACCGATGGCCCGTCTGGCACGAAGAAGTGACAACTGGGGAAAGTGCGCACTGCCCACGCGGCAAGTTCGCTGATACGTTCCGGAGTGAAATATCCGTTAAACGGGCTGATACCGATACAGGCGTGCTCGGCCTCGATCACCGAAGCCGGACAGCTTTCCACCAGTGGACGCACAGCATACATCACAGACTCCGCTCGTTTGAGTTTCACCGACGTGCTCAACTTCTTCGTACGTCTAGGCAAACCCGCACGTCAACGCGTTGTGAACGGCTGAAATTCAGTTCAAGTCACCTCGAAAACCACCCCCCAGAAGAGGGGGTGCAATCGAATGGGCCAGTGCACAGACTTCGGTTATGAGCGGAACAGCGAACGCGGTGGGCCGCGATGACTTCTCCCTCTCCCGGGTCCCCGAGTCAGCCCGCCGCCCGTGGTTTTCCATCGCGGTGCAGCGATTTGGCCAGATTGCCTCTTTCCACCAGTTCCTACTGGGTGCCGTACTCGGTTTCGGCATGACGTTCTGGAACGCGGTGCTGGCGATCACCCTGGGTGCGGCGATCATGGAGGTGATCACCGTCCTGCTCGGCGTGGCCGGCATGCGGGAGGGCCTGTCCACCTCGGTGCTGACCCGCTGGTCCGGCTTCGGTCACCGCGGCTCGGCGCTGGTCGGGCTGCTGATGACGATCAGCCTGGCCGGCTGGTTCGGCGTGCAGAACGGCGCGTTCGCCCAGGGCCTGAGCAACCTGCTGGGTGGGCCGCCGCTGTGGGCCTGGTCGCTGATCGGCGGCATGCTGGTGACCGGGATCGTGGTCTTCGGCATCCACGGCATGGCCTGGACCGCCTACCTGACCGTGCCGGCGTTCCTGCTGCTCAGCGGCTACGCGATCTGGGACGGGCTGCGGATGCACTCGCTGAGCGAGCTGATGAGCTCGGCGCCGCCCGGACCGGCGCTGTCGCTGGCCGCGGGGACCACGCTGGTCTCCGGCGCGTTCATCATGGGCGCGATCATGACCCCGGACCTGACCAGGTTCAACCGCAGCACCGGCGACGTGGTCAAGCAGACCGTGCTCAGCGTGACCCTGGGCGAGTTCGTGATCGGGCTGATCGGGGTGCTGCTGGCGCACGCGGCCAAGACCTCGGACGTGGTCAACATCATCACCTCGTCCTCCGGCTTCCTCGGCACGCTGATCCTGGTCGCGGCCATCCTCAAGGTCAACGACTGGAACCTGTACTGCGCCTCGCTCGGCCTGGTCAACACCATCGACGTGCTGCTGGGCAAGCGCACCAACCGGATCGCGGCAACCCTCGGTCTCGGCCTGCTCGGCTCGGTGCTCTCCGCACTCGGGATTCTCGGGCAGTTCCAAGGGTTCCTGACCTGGATCGGGGTGATCAGCCCGCCGATCGCCGGGATCATCATCGCCGAGTACTTCCTGGTCCGCTCCTGGCGTCCGGTCCTGGAGGAGTCCCGCGCCAGGGGTGAACTGCCCGCCACCGCGCCCACCTGGGTGCCGGCCGCAGTGGCCTGCTGGGTGTTCGGCGCGGTGGCGGGCGCCTTCCTGCCCTTCGGCATTCCCACCCTGACCTCGGTGCTGGCGGCCTTCCTCGGCTACCTGCTGCTGGGCCGCTTCGGCCTCACCCGCGGGATCGGCAGCACGCCGACCGCCACACCCACCGCACCGTCCACAAAGGAGGAAGAGCACCGTGTTGCCTCTCATCACCCGCACTGAGCTGGAAGCGGAGTTGGCGCAGGGCAAGGTTGTCGTGGTCGACACCATGCCGGTGGCCTACTACGAGCGGGAGCACCTGCCCGGCGCGGTGAACATCCCCGGCTTCCCGTACGAGCAGGCCGCCGACTTCACCGACGAGTACGCGCCGAAGGTGTTGCCGGACAAGGACGTCGCCGTGGTCGTCTACTGCGCGAACGTGCCCTGCCGCAACAGCGAGTTCGTCGGCCAGCGCCTGCTCCAGCTCGGCTACACCAACGTGCGCAAGTACCGCGAGGGCATCGAGGACTGGGCCGGAGCCGGCCTGGCGACCGAGAAGGCGGTGGCCTGATGCGCAGGATCGGACTCGCGCTCGGCGCGGTGGCCACCACCCTGGCCCTGGGCGCCGGCACCGCGCTGGCCGCGCCGGAACCCGGCAAGGACGGCGTCGGCGACCCGTACTACCCCACCGACGGCAACGGCGGCTACGACGTCAGCAAGTACGACCTGAACCTGTCCTACAACCCGGGCAGCAAGCTGCTGGACGCCACCGCGAAGATCACCGCGAAGACCACCCAGGAGCTCAGCCAGTTCAACCTGGACCTGCGCGGCCTGACCGTGCGCTCGGTGAAGGTCAACGGCCAGGCGGCCAAGTTCACCCGCACCGGCGAGCACGAACTGGTGATCACCCCGGCCGCGCCGCTGGCCAAGGACGCCGAGATCACCGTCGAGGTCAGCTACTGCGGCCGGCCTGGGCCGGTCCGGCACCCGGTCACCGGCCTCGGCGGCTGGCGCGGCACCCCCTCCGGCGGCGTGATCGCCGCGGGCGCCCCGCACTCGGCGAGCACCTGGTTCCCGGTCAACGACACCCCGCTGGACAAGGCCGAGCTCAGCATCACCACCTCGGTGCCCGAGGGCTGGCACACGGTGGCCAACGGCACCAGGTCCAAGCCGGTCACCCAGAACGGCCGGACCACCACCACCTGGACCGCCGAGGCGGTGGCCCCGCACCTGATCGCGCTGGGCATCGACCGGTACACCTTCCAGGAGTCCACTGTGGACAGCACGTCGGTGCTCTCCGCGTTCGCGCCGGGCAGCAACGGGAAACCGTTGGCGGACAAGCTGCCCGAGGTACTGAAGTTCCTGAACGCCAAGCTCGGCGACTACCACTTCGGCACCGTCGGCACGATCCACCTGGCTGACAGCCAGCCCTACCAGGTCGGCGCGCAGACCCGCCCGGTGCTGGGCCGCAACGCCGACCTCAAGGCGCTGGTGCGCACCCTGGCCGCGCAGTGGTGGGGCGCGTCGATGTCGGTGGAGAACTGGTCGGACACCTGCACGCACGAGTGCTTCGCCAACTACCTGGGCTGGATGTGGGCCGAGGCCAAGGAGGGCAAGGACCTCGACGCCGAGTACCGCAAGGCCGTGGACGCGGTGCGCGGCAACGCCGCCTTCTGGGCCCGCAAGCTGGCCGATCCGGGCAAGGGCAAGGAGTTCAGCGCCATCTACGACAAGGGCGCGCTGTTCACCCATGCCCTGCGCCGCAAGATCGGCGAACGCGCGTTCAACACCGTCCTGTCGAACTTCCCGACCATAAACCAGGGCTGGAACCAGGGCTGGCACGACCTGGAGCTGTACCTGGAGGCCGAGGCGCAGATGGACCTCAAGGAGTTCCTGGACGCCTGGAGCCACAGCACCACCATCCCCGCGGACAAGCACCTCTTCCCCGCCTGATGTCCCACCATTGATCGAAAGGAACCACCATGCGCAAGACCCGTTTCGCCGCCGCACTGGCCGCGGCCGCGCTGGCCACGGCCGCCCTGGCCGGCACCGCCTCCGCCGCGCCCAGCAGCCTGGAGTCCGCCAGCGTCCGGGCGGAGGAGAACATCGTCCACGTCACCGACGCCAACTACAACCAGGTCATGGAGACCTCCAAGCAGAAGCTGGTCATCATGGACTTCGGCGCCACCTGGTGTCCGCCGTGCCAGAAGATGAAGCCGGTCATCGAGAAGATGGCCAGGGAGAGCGGTGGCAAGTGGCTGCTGGCCGAGGTCGACGCGGATGAGTCCAAGGCGATCCTGACCAAGCACAACGTCAAGTACCTGCCCACCCTGCAGGGCATCCGCAACGCCGCGGACCTGCCCGACTCCCGCAGGATCGGCTACGGCGGCGCCAACGCCGAGCGCGACCTGAAGAACTGGATCAACGCCCAGCTCGCCAAGGGCTGAGCCCAGGCCGCCCGGAGGGGAACCGTGGGTGCGATCTCCACCACCCCCTCCGGGCAAGGCCCGAGCCGCCGAGGACAAGCAGCCGCGCACCCGCTAGGCTGACGGTGCTTGTCCCGGCCTCGTAGCTCAGGGGATAGAGCACCGCTCTCCTAAAGCGGGTGTCGCAGGTTCGAATCCTGCCGGGGCCACCATCTCTCACCAGCGGAAACGCCGACCAGCAAGATCACAACCCAGTCTGCGTGACATCACTTGTGACGCGAGTCGTTCGTAGTCTGGCCTCGTGACGCGATCCGGTCGCGTTCCATCCGCAGCGCGAGGTAGCGGACGTTCCACAAGGTCCAGTGCTGACTCTGCGGGCCGCGCACGTTCCGGCAGACCGCCAGGCACTGCTCGTGCAGCCGGCCGAGCAGCCGGCCCGAGTCCGCGTGCCGGAGCAGCGCGGTCAGCTCCGCGTGTTCGGCTTCGGCCCTGACGATGTGCACCGGGTGACTCAGCTCGGGCGAGGTCCCCAGGTCGGTGGCGGCGCACAGTTGCCGGAAGTCCGCGAACGAGGTCAGCCTGGTCACCAGCTCGGCGACCGGGACGTCGTCGAGGACGGTCATGTCCCTGGTGGTGCGACCCAGGTCGCTCGCCAGCCGGAGCAGCAGGCGGCCCAGGATCGCGAAGATCAGCTGAGTGTCCTGGTGGCGGATGTCGACGGTGCCGGGATGCCGCTCGTTGGCCAGGAACACCAGCGATATTCCCCATTCACTGCCGAACAGCCATGGGCACCGGTGGGTCACCTGGTCCTCGGACATCGGTGCACCGTACTCGGCCGTCGCGCCGCCGGGCACCGGTTTCGCCCAGCCGGTCGAGGTCAAGAATGTTTGACATCGTGTCGGGTCTTCTTTACATTGGCCCATGTCAAGTTTTCTTTACATGGGGGCGGCATGGCGATTGAAGAGAAGCGGGCGTGGATCTTGCTGGTGGTCGCGATCTGCGGCTACGGCACCTATCTCGTCCTGGTGTTCGGCCTGGCGGCGTCCTATGTGCCGACGATGTTGTGGACCATCGGCGGCGGGATCGTGGCGGGGATCGTGCTGCACATCGTGGCCTCGGTCCTGACGCCGGGCGCGGACGGCCGGGTGGACCAGCGGGACCGGGAGATCGGGCGGTTCGGGGAGCACGTCGGGCAGTCGTTCGTGGTGCTCGGCGGGGTGGGCGCGCTGGGGCTGGCGCTGGCGGGGGCGGCGCACTTCTGGATCGCCAACGCGATCTACCTGGCGTTTGTGCTCTCCGCGGTGCTCGGCTCGACGGCCAAGGTGGTCGCCTACCGGCGGGGGTTCCAGCCGTGGTGAAGCCGACCAGGGTGACCAACTCGATCCGGGCGCTGCGGTTCGAGCACGGGCAGCTGACGCAGGCGGAGCTGGCCGAGCGGATCGGGGTGACGCGGCAGACGGTCATCGCCATCGAGGCCGGGCGGTACTCGCCCTCGTTGGAGATGGCGTTCCAGATCGCACGGGTGTTCAACGTGCCGCTCGAGCAGGTTTTCCAGTACCCGGGAGATGCGGAGGAGCGGCCGTGAAGGCGATCACGCAGGACCGGTACGGCTCGACGGATGTGTTGGCGTTCAAGGACATTCCCATTCCGGAGCCGGGTGCGGACGAGGTGTTGCTGCGGGTGCGCGCGGCCGGGGTGGGGCCGGATGTGTGGCACCTGATGACCGGGTTGCCGTACCTGGTGCGGCTGGCCGGGTTCGGTCTGCGCAGGCCGAAGGTGGCGGTGCGCGGGCGGGACGTGGCGGGGGTGGTGGAGTCGGTCGGGGCCGGGGTGACCGGGTTCCGGGCCGGGGACGCGGTGTTCGGGACCAGTGCTGGGTCCTTCGCCGAGTACGCGTGTGCCAGGGCGGACCAGCTGGCGGTCAAACCGGCGAACCTCAGCTTCGAGCAGGCCGCGGCCATGCCCGTCTCCGGTGGGACCGCGTTGCAGGGGTTGCGGGATCTCGGGCAGGTGCGGGCGGGGCAGCAGGTGCTGGTCACCGGGGCCGGTGGGGGTGTGGGCAGCTTCGCGGTGCAACTGGCCAAGGAGTTCGGCGCGCGGGTGACCGGGGTGTGCGGGCCGAGCCGGACGGAGCTGGTGCGCTCGCTCGGCGCGGACCGGGTGATCGACCGGAGCACGGCCGACTTCGTGGACGGCACCCGGTACGACCTGGTCCTGGACACCGCGGGTGGTCAGCCGCTGGCCCAGCTGCGGCGGGCGCTGACCCCGGGCGGCACGCTGGTGATCGTCGGCAGTGAGGGGGCCGGGCGCTGGTTCGGCGGCACCGACCGGGTGCTGCGGGCAGCGCTGCTGTCACCGCTGATCGGTCAGCGCTTGCGCGGGCTGTTCAGCAGCGAGCGCGGGGCGGACTTCGCGTTCCTGGCCGGACTGGCCGGGGAGGGCAAGCTCACACCGGTGCTCGACCGGGTGTTTCCGCTGGCCGAGGCGGCGAAGGCGATCCAGTACGTGCACGAGGGCCATCCGCTCGGCAAGGTGGTCATTTCCATCTGACTAGATCAGTGGACTCAGCTACACTGGAGACGCGGCCCGCTCAGTTCTGCCTCGGGCTGCCCTCTAGGTCGATCCACCTTTGCGCTGCGGATCATCCGCGCCGGGCAGGACGACCCCTCAGACGTTCGGAGACTGCATGGCGGCCCGCCGCCCCAACACCACGCTTTCCTTCGCCGAGCTCGGCGTTCCCCAGGCCCTCACCGCGGTGCTCGCGGACCAGGGCATCAGCACCCCGTTCCCGATCCAGACGGCGACCCTGCCGGACTCGCTGGCCGGGCGGGACGTGCTCGGCCGTGGCCGCACCGGCTCCGGCAAGACCTACGCCTTCCTGCTGCCGGTGCTGTCCAGGCTGGCCGCCAGCGGCACGCCCCGGCGGCCGGGCAGGCCGCGCGCGCTCATCCTCGCGCCGACCCGCGAGCTCGCGGGTCAGATCACCGAGTCCCTCGCCCCGCTGGCCAAGGCGTTGCGGCTGCGCACGCTGACCGTCTTCGGCGGGGTGGCCGCGCGCCCGCAGATCAACGCGCTGCGCGCCGGCGTGGACATCCTGGTGGCCTGCCCCGGCAGGCTCGCCGACCACATGGGCGAGGGCCACGCCAACCTGGACGCGGTGGAGGTCACCGTGCTGGACGAGGCCGACCACATGGCCGACCTCGGCTTCCTGCCGGTGGTGCGCAAGCTGCTGGACACCACGCCCAAGGGCGGTCAGCGGCTGCTGTTCTCCGCCACCCTGGACAGCGGGGTGGACACCCTGGTCCGCCGCTACCTCAGCAACCCGGTCACGCACAGCGTCGACTCGGCGCAGTCGCCGGTGGACGCGATGACCCACCACGTGCTGCAGGTCCGCGCCGAGCACCGGCTGCCGGTGCTGGCCGACCTGACCGCGGCTCCCGGCCGCACCGTGGTGTTCACCCGCACCAAGCGCGGGGCGACCAAGCTGACCAAGCAGCTCATCGCCTCGGGCGTGCCCGCGGTCGAGCTGCACGGCAACCTGGGCCAGTCCGCGCGCACCCGCAACCTGGGCGCCTTCGCCGAGGGCCGGGTGCGCACCCTGGTGGCCACCGACATCGCCGCCCGCGGCATCCACGTGGACGACGTCACGCTGGTCGTGCACGCCGATCCGCCCATGGAGCACAAGGCTTACCTGCACCGCTCGGGCCGCACCGCCCGCGCCGGCGCCGCGGGCACGGTGGTCACGCTGATGACCGCCGACCAGGCCGCCGACGTGCGCGACCTGACCCGCAAGGCCGGCATCAAGCCGCGGCTGACCCACGTGACGCCGGAGCATTCGCTGCTGGCTGAGCTGGCCGTCGGCGAGCGCAGCTACGTCACGCCGCCGGTGCCCTCCGCGATCACCGACACCGCGCGGAACCCCGGGCGCCGCAACGGTTCCGGCCAGCGTGCCGGTGCCGGTCGCGGTGGCTCGGGTTCGCGCGCCGGTGCCGGCGAGCGCGGGGTTTCCGGTGAGCGCGCCGGTGCCGAGCGCGGTGGTTCCCGGCGCGGTGGTTCCGGCCAGCGCTCCGGTGCGGCGGCCAAGCCGCGCACGCGGGCCGGCAAGGAAGCCGACACCGCCGCGCGGCCGCCCGCGCCCACTGGGAGCGCGGCGACGTTCTCCTCGCGCAGCAGGGCAGGCAGCCGCCGCGGCGGTCGCTGAGCCCACCGCCGTTGAGTCCTTTGTGGACAGCTAGATCCGGTTGAGGACGTCCAGGATGCCCTGGACGACCTCTTCCGGCTGGTCCATGGTCAGCCAGCTGTGGCCGGCCTCGGCCAGCACGCGGTGCTCGCCGCGCGGTGCGGCGGCGGCCAGCGCCTGGTACATCGCCAGTTTGCGCTCGCCCTGCACCCGCAGCAGCTCCTCGGACAGGAACAGCCGCTGGCCGGGGTCGATGCCGTTGGCGGTGAACAGCAGGTACGGCACGTCCGGGATCGGCCCGCCGCGGCGCAGCTCGGCGAACACCGCTACCAGGTTGGACCGCTCGGCCGCGCCGATTCGCATCCAGTCCAGGCTCAGCTGTGCTTCGATCATCGGCTCGCGGACCGCCTCGGGCCAGCCGGCCAGCTTCGCGGTGATCAGCTCGCGGAACCGTTGGACGGTCTCCGCGGGCAACTCGGGCATGGGCGCGTCCGCGGCCCCGTGCTGGACGCGCAGCTCGGGCGGCATGTAGTCGTCCCAGTCCTCGTGCGCGCCCTCCAGCGACACCAGCGCGGCCACCTGGTCCGGGTAGCGCTGGGCGAACCGGCGCGCGTAGACCCCGCCGAGGGAGTGCGCGACCAGGACGTACGGCCCGCGCACATCGGTGGCCCACAACAGCCCGCGCAGCTCGTCGGCGACCTCGGCCGCGCTGCGCGGCAACGGGATCCGCTCGCTGTAGCCGGTGCCCGCCCGGTCGTAGAGCACGCTGGTGGTGTGCTCGGCGATCCGGTCGTGGATGTTGAGGTAGTGCAGGCCGACCATGCTCGCGCCGGGCAGGAACACCACCGGCGGACCCCCGTTGCCGGACCGGTGCGTGTACAGCGTCCGCCCGCCCACCCGCACGTGCTCGCCCAGCGGCGGCGCGACTGCCTGGGTCATCTCGATTTCCCCTCTCCTGAGTGCTTGATGTGCTTGTCTCAGCTGAACTGCTCGGCCAGCGTCTCGAGGTCCAGCGGCGTCGGCTTCAGGCGATAGCGGGCCGGTGGCTGGACGCCGAGCAGGTGCCGGACGAAGTGGTCCCACAGCCGCCGGGCCAGGTAGTGCTCGTAGCCGAGGAACATGTGCTCGGCGCCCGGCACGATCACCAGCTCGAAGTCCTTGTCCTCGGCGATCAGCCGGTCGACCAGGCGCAGGGTGTGGTGCGGGTGCACGTTGTCGTCGGAGCCGCCGTGGATCAGCAGCAGCTCGCCGGTCAGCCGGTCGGCGATCTCCACGTTGGAGCTGCGGGCGTAGGTCTGCTCGTCGTAGGGCCCGTCGAAGCTCTCGCCCCAGACCTGCAGGTAGTAGCGGTTGTCCTGCATGCCGTTGATCGCCACCCCGGCGCGGTAGAACTCGGGGTACGCGCACATCGCCCGGACCGTGGCGTACCCGCCGCCGGAGATGCCGCAGACCCCGACCCGGTCCAGGTCCAGCCACGGCCGGGTCACCGCCAGCTCGCGGATCGCGGTCAGGTGGTCGGCCAGCCCGCCCGCGTCGCCGAGCCTGCCGTAGGAGTGGTCGTGGAAGGCCCTGCCCCGGCCCGGGGTGCCCCGCCCGTCCACCGCGACCACGACAAACCCGAGCGCGGTCAGCGAGGCCACGTGCGTGTCGAGGGCACCCGGACCGAAGGACGGCTCAACCCTGGTGGCCTGCGGCCCCGGGTACACGCTGTCGATCACCGGGTACCGCTTGGCCGGGTCGAAGTCGCGCGGCCGGTACAGCACGCCGTAGATCGGGGTGTGCCCGTCCGCGGCCGTGGTCCGGAACCGCTCCGGCGGCGTCCACCCGGCCGCCCAGGACGTGGGGAGGTCGCCCCGCTCCAGCTCGACGAGCACCCGCCCGGACCAGTCGCGCACGGTGGTCACCGGCGGCAGCTCCACCGTGGAGGCCGAGTCGAGGAAGTACCCGCCGTGCTCCGGCACGGTGACCACGTGGTCCAGCTCATCCTCGGTGACCAGAGCGAACCCGGTCCCGTCCAGCCCGGCCCGGCACACCGACCGCCGGTACGGATCGGCCTCGACGAGCCCCGCGGCGAGGAAGTACACCACCGCGGCGTCCTCGTCGACGTGCAGGATCCGCCGCACCTCCCAGTCCCCCGAGGTCACCCGGCCCAGCAACCGCCCGGCCCGGTCGTAGCGGTACAGGTGTCCCCTGCCGTCCCGCTCGGAGTACCAGAGCAGCTCCGCCCCGTCCCGGACCAGCCGAACCAGCGGCGGATCGAAGGGCAGCGGCGCGACCTGCACCCGGGTCTCCCCCGTCTCGCTGACCACGGTCTGCACCTCCCCGGTCGCCGGGTCGAGCCGGTGCAGGGACAAGGTCCGCAGGTCCCTCGGCTGGCTGAGGTAGTAGACCGCCCCGTCCACCGCCCACCAGGCCGCCCCGGAGGCCACCGGCGAGATCAACGGCATCGGCAGCGGCGCGCCCCGCCCTCGCACCACCGCGCCGGTGGCCACCTCCAGCACCACCAGTTCCGCCATCGGGATGTGCTCGTCCCCCGGATAGGCGGACCGCTGGCTGAACAACCGCGGCGCGCCACCGTCGGCCGGCATCGCCTGGACCAGGTGCGTCTGCCGGACCTCGCGCACGTCGACCCGGCTGGTCAGCACCCTGGTGGAGTCCGGCGACCAGGCCACCGTGGGCGGCGGCGTCACCCCGAACCTGGCCAGCAGCGTGCCGGGCCCGAATCCGGAGCCGCCGTAGTCGTGGTCGGCCGCTCCGTCGGTGGTCAGCGGCCACTCCCGGCCGTCGGTCATCGACCGCGCCCACAGGTCGTGCCCACGCCGGAAGACGGCGAGCTTGCCGTCCGGCGACGGCACTGCGGGCTCGGCGGTGGCCGCGGGGTCGGCCGCGGGCTCGGGCTCGGGCTCGGGCACCGTCCCGAGTGCCGGGGCGGGTTCGGGCAGGCAGGTGTAGTCGCCCAGGTCGCAGCGCCAGCGCTGTCCGAAGGCCACGAACGCCACCGTGCCCGCGCCCGGCTCGATCGCCCGGAACGGCAGTTCCCCGGCGTCGACCTGCTGTCCGGCCGCCTCGGCGAGTGCCGCCGCCAGCCGGGCGTGGTCGAAGGCCGGTTCCCTGGTGCCGGCCACCGGGTCGACGAGCACGAACCGCCCGTCGACCCGGTACCAGAACCGGGCCCCGTCATCGAGCCAGCGCGGCCGGACCCTGGCCTCGCCCATCAGCGCGGATCTGGTGTGCGACAACAGGTTCTCCGCCGCCGCGTACACGGTGGCAGGAAGCCGGTCAGCCATGTGCGCTCTCCCCCGTCTTGGCGTTGTACGTATGAATATACGCATAGCCCGGGACCGGGTTCAACCATGGCTGGCGGCGCTGGTGTCAGTTCCAGGTCTGGCCCGCGGGCTGGCGGATGGTGCCGTTGAGGCGGTTCCAGACGTTGATCAGGGCGATCGAGGTGATCAGGGCGGCCAGGGCGGGTTCGTCGTAGTGCTTGGCGGCCTCGTGCCAGACCTCGTCCGGGACCTGGTCGGCGCGGTCGCTGAAGCGGGTCATGCACTCGGCCAGGTCCAGGGCGGCGCGTTCGGCGTCGGTGAAGTACGGCGTGTCGCGCCAGGCGGCTACCGCGAAGAGGCGTTCGTCGGTCTCTCCTTCCTTCTTCATCATGCGGGAGTGCATGTCCACGCACACGCCGCAGCCGTTGATCTGGCTGGCGCGCAGCTGCACCAGTTGGTGGGTCTTGCTGGGCACTCCGTCGTGCTCGGTCGCCTTGCCCAGGGCCTGCAGGCTCTTCATCACCTCGGGCAGCAGGTAGACCGGGTGGGCCATGCGAGCGGACATGGTGTTCTCCTTGTTGTCACATCCAGGGGTGCTGCTCCGTCAGCGATATGACGGACCCCGGCGAAGGAATGTGACCGATGGACGAACACGATCTGCTCGCGGCCCGGTTCGAGGAGAACCGGAACCACCTGCTCGCGGTGGCCTTCCGCGTGCTCGGCTCGCGCGCCGAAGCCGAGGACGCGGTGCAGGAGACCTGGTTCCGGCTCAGCCGGGCCGATTCCGGGCAGGTGGACAACCTCACCGGCTGGCTGACCACCGTGGTGGGCCGGGTGTGCCTGGACATGCTGCGGTCCAAGCGGTCCCGGCGCGAGGAGCTGCACGGGTCGTACGCGCCCGAGCAGCCCGACGGGACCGATGGGCCGGAGCAGGAAGCGGTGCTCGCGGACTCCGTTGGTGTTGCCCTCCTTGTCGTGTTGGAGACGCTCGCGCCTGCTGAGCGGCTCGCCTTCGTGTTGCACGACCTCTTCGGTGTCGCCTTCGACGAGATCGCGCCCATCGTCGGTCGCTCGGTCACGGCCACCCGGCAGCTGGCCAGCCGCGCCCGCCGCCGGGTGCGGGGCGCGCCTGCCGAGCCGGAACCGGACCAGCACCGGCAGCGCGCCGTGGTGGAGGCGTTCCTGGCCGCCTCCCGTGGCGGTGACCTGGCGGCACTGCTCGCGGTGCTCGATCCCGACGTCGAGCTCCGCGCCGACCAGCTGGCCGTCGCCGGGGCCACGGCCAACGCGGGCATCGGCGCACCGCCACTGGCAGCCGAGCTGCGGGGCGCCGAGGTGATCGCGCGGACCTTCGCCGGACGGGCCACCGTGGTCCGGCCGGCACTGCTCGACGGCGTGGTGGGCGCGGTGCTGCCCAGGGGCGATCAGGCCCTGGTGGCGTTCGCGTTCACCGTTGTCGACGATCGGATCGTCGGCATCGACGTCGTGGCCGACCCGGAGCGACTCGGGCGGCTGGAAGTGACGCTACTCGGGTGATGGGGGTGCGGGAGGCCGCCAAGGGGGACCTGTTCGTCCCTGGGACGGGGAGGTCCTGGCTGGGGTGCGCGGGGCGGGGTTGGCGGGGCGGGGTTGGGGCCAGGGCCGGGCGAGCTGGGCCGGAGGCCGGGCCACTGTGGGGCGAGCGGGATGAGCGGGCCGGACGAGCGGGCCGGGGCGAGACTCACCGGACCGGACCGAGGCAGGGCGGAACGGGGCGGACCGGAGCGAGGCAGGGCGAGGCCAGGCGAGGCCAGGCGGAGCGGGACGAAGCGGGACCAGGCGAGGCGGGGCGGGGCGGAGCAGGGCGAGGCTCGCCGGGCCGGGTGGAGAGGGGCTGGGCGGAGCAGGGCGAGGCTCGCCGGGCCGGGTGGAGAGGGGCTGGGCGGAGCGAGCGTGGCTGGGCGGGCCGGGTGGCTGGGGTGAGCTGGGTGGGGCTGACCGGCCCCCGGGTCTCGGGGCCGAGGGAAATCGGGGGCCGGTCGCGCGCGGTCCGGGCGACTCCCTGGTGAGGGGTTCCGGGCGCCCGGGGCAGCGGCGTCAACGCTAGTTCGCGTGCCAATACCGCCACTAACGCCGATCCGGGGTCGCTACCTGCGACGACGACTCCTGTTTACCGCTGACCGGCAAGGCCGCGCCGGTGTGTCCGCGGGGCCTGGACGGCTGCCTGTGCTTGACAGCGAATAGGTCTAGACCACAAGCTCGGAGCGCTCGCCGCCATCGCACGAGCTGCTGGAGGACTTCCGGTGTCCCATCCGCGTACCCGTCTGCTGGCCATGTCGTCCGGACTGCTCATGCTCTCCGGTCTCCTGATACCTCCCTCGGCGAGTGCGGCCGCTCAGCTGTCCGCGAGCTTCGCCACGACCGGGACCTGGGACTCCGGGTTCGGCGCGCAGTACACCATCCGCAACACCGGTGACGCCGCCGCCAGTGGCTGGGAGCTGGTGTTCGACCTGCCCGCCAACGTCCGGGTGACCAGTCTGTGGAACGGGCAGCATTCGGTGTCCGGCAACCGAAACACCGTGCGGGCGTTGTCCTGGAACGGCGTCATCGGGGCGGGGCAGAGTGTGACCGTGGGCTTCAACGGCAGCTTCACCGGCGTGTTCGGCGGACCGGTCGGCTGCACGATCAACGGCGCGCCCTGTGCTGGCGGGCCAGCGGACACCCAGGCGCCGAGTGTGCCGGGTGGGGTGCGGGTGGCGGCGAGCAGTGCGAGGAGTCTGACGCTGGCGTGGGCGGCGGCCACGGACAACGTGGGGGTGACCGGGTACCGGGTGTACGAGGGCTCGGCCGTGGTCGCGACCAGCAGTGGCGCGGAGGCCGTGATTTCGGGGCTGGCGCCGGAAAGCACGCACACCTATGCGGTGACCGCGGTGGACGCGGCGGGCAATGAGTCCGCGCGCAGCCAGGCGGTCACCGGCAGCACGCAGGCCGACGGGAGTGCGCCCAAGGGCGGCATCGTCGGCGCCTACTACGCGGGCTGGACCGGGTTCCCGGTGGCGCGGATCCCGGCGCAGAAGCTGACCCACCTCTACTACGCCTTCGGGTCGGTGCAGGGCGGGCGGTGCCAGGCGCCCAGCGCGGCGGCGCTGAACCACTTCGCCGAGCTGCGTGTGTTGCGGCAGCGGCACCCGCACCTCAACGTGATCATCTCGCTGGGTGGCTGGGGCGCGGACGGGTTCTCCGACGGGGCGCTGACCGCGGTCTCCCGCGCCGCGTTCGTCAGCTCCTGCGTCGAGCTCTACGTCAAGCAGCACAAGGACGTCTTCGACGGCATCGACATCGACTGGGAGTTCCCGGTCTCCGGCGGCATCATCACCAAGCGGCCGGAGGACAAGCGCAACGCCACCCTGCTGTTCCAGGAGTTCCGCAGGCAGCTCGACGCCACCGGGACCGCGCAGGGCCGCAGGCTCGCGCTGATCGCGGCCACGCCGGTCGGGCGGTTCCAGGACGACGGGCCCTACGACGTGGCGGAGAGCTTCGAACTGGCTGAAGTGGCCTCCTCACTCGACTTCTACAACGTGATGACCTACGACATGGGCACCGGCTACTCGCCGATCTCGATGTTCAACGCGCCGATGCGGGCCGCCGCCGAGGACCCGACCGCGCAGCCGATGAAGGGCGGCAACAACGTCGTCGGCGGCATCGAGCACTACCTGCGGCACAGGGTGCCCAAGGACAAGATGGTGCTGGGCACGCCGTTCTACTCGCGCGGCTTCACCAGCAACGACCCGCAGGCCGATGCCAAGAAGGGGCTTTTTGTGCCCTACACCGGCACCATCAACGCGCCGCAGTGGAAGACGATCAAGGCCGAGTACCTGGACAACCCGGCCTGGCAACAGCTCCGGCACGCCACCGCGCAGGCGCCCTACCTGTACAACACCGCCACCAACACCTTCATCAGCTACGAGGACCCGGCCTCCATCGCGGTGAAGGCGGCCTACGCCAAGCAGGCCGGGCTGCGCGGCACGTTCATGTGGGAGCTCTCCGACGACGACGCCCAGCACAGCCTGCTCAACGCGATGGCCGGTCCCTTCCTCGGCTAGGGGCGGTCGAGCACGCGGTAGTGGTAGCTGCTGACCGTGCTGAACCCGGCGCTGGCGTACAGCCGCTGGGCGACGGTGTTGTCCACCATCACCTGGAGGAACGCGTGGGTCGCTCCCCGGTCCGCTGCCCAGCGCAGCAGGCCGGCGAGCACCGCGCGGGCCAGGCCCTTGCCGCGGGCCGCCGGATCGACCCACATGCCGAAGATGCCCACCCAGTCCCGCACCAGCGCGCCCCGGACCAGGGCCTGGCCGTCCAGTTCGGCGTACCCGCCCGGCACCGCGGCCAGGATCTGCTGGGTGATGAACCGGCTCGCCGGGTCCTTCCGGCCGTCCTGCGCCCAGTACAGGTCCAGCCAGGACTCGGTGGGCTGCTCGGTGACCACCGGGTGCCGGGTCTGCTCGCCGAGGGCGGCCAGCGCCTCGGGGATGGCCGCGGTCTGGCCGTAGACCGGGGTGACCACCCGGTAGCCGCGGGCGGCGAGCAGCTCGTCCAGGTTGGTCGGCCTGCTGTCCGGGCCGACCTGGAACACGCTGGGCTGGCCGAGGCGGGCGTAGTGCCGTTCGACCTCGGTCAGCGCGGCCTGGACATCGGCCGGTTCGCCCTCGGCCAGCACCGAGTTGGCGCGGTTGGTCACGCCGCCCGCGCTGCGCAGCAGCCAGCCGTCCACCTCACGGACGTGCAGGCCCGGCCACGCCGCCGAAGCGAGCTGCCCGAACGAGATCGACTGAGTATGCATAGTGATGTATCTTTATTCATTGGCAACTCGGATGCAACCGACTTTCCCCGGCCTTCCGTCCTTGCGGTTGGGACGAGGAGACGAGGAGTTCGGATGGGTTCGCTCTGCCGGGTCGGCGCCGGGGTGTTCGCGGTCACGGCCGCCCTGGTTCTCGGCTCATGCGGCGCGCGGCCCCAAGCCGGTTCCCCGCCCTCGGCCACGCCAAGTGGTTCGCCCAGCACGCAGGTCAGTAGCGAGTCGCCAGTGCGCAAGCTCGATGAGGCGCAACGCCAGCAGGTGGCCAAGGCCCGTCAGGAGGGCCGGAAGACCATGCTGCTCATGGTGTTCACCGAACCCGGGGCGACCGACAAGGTCACCAAGGGGCTACGCGAACTCGGAGCGACTGTGGAGGTCAGTGACGGTGCGGTCGGATATCTGCGGGTCGATGTGCCCCTCGACGCCGTGGAACGAGCCGCCGCGCTGCCCTCCGTCACCTCGGTGGAACTGGATCGGCTGATCCCGCGAGACGACCCCACACCGGGAGTGCAGCCCGGTGTGGGGCCGTCGTGATCAGCCGGTTCAGCCGCTGACGGCGCGCACCTCCACACCGCTGACCGCGGCCACGCCCTCGGCGGTGGTGCGCACCCGCAGCTCCCCGCGCAGCGTCCTGCCCTCGGTGAGGCCGGTCCGCGCGATCACCTGCCCCGGCGCCGTCCACCGGCTGCCGCTCTCCCGCAGCCGGTCCTCATCGGTCACCTCGACCACGCCCAGCGAGGGCGCGGCGTAGAAGTCCAGGTAGTCGTATTCCGTGCGGCCGCTGGGAATCGCGAAGCCGTCGACCACGGCCCGCCAGCGCCCGGCCCTGGGGTTGGCGATGGTCACCTCCTCCGCCGCGCTGGCTCCGGCGCTGACCCCGGCCTGCACGCAGTCGCCGCTGGAGCAGTCGAAGAGCACCAGGTCCAGGTCCGCGCCGGAGTCGGCCGGGTTGCCGGTGCGCACGGTCAGCGAGGTGGCGCCCTCGGGCACGGTGAGCTCGTGGCGCTGGTGGGCTCCGGTGGCGATGACAGGGCGCAGCGGGCGGGCGCTGCCCATCGGCCCGCCGGTCAGCCGCCCGGTGAACGGCGCCATCGTGCTGTGCAGCTGGTACTCCCTGGCCTGCGGTTCGCCGCGGGTCACCGAGGTCAGCACGTCCGGATCCGGCTGGACCTTGATCGCCAGCGCGGCCGCGGTCACGGTGAACGGCGCGGTCAGCGCGTCGGAGGTGCGCCGGGCTTCCACCACGATCTCCCAGACGCCGGGCATCGGCGAGAGCACGGTGCGACTGGCCGGTGAGCCGGTGGGGCAGCCGCCACCGGCGTCGGGCTGGTAGCAGAGCCCGGAGCCGGCCTCCTCGTACGGCAGACCGGACGGGGTGAACGGCCGGAAGCGCAGCTGCCCCTTGCCGGGCGCGCCGCCACCGGCCAGGTCGATCTTCAGCCCGGTGGCGCCCTCGGGCACCCTGACGAAGGTGGAGCGGGAGCCGTTGCGGCCGACCTCGCCGCTGCCGCCCGCGGTGAAACCGTTGGCAGAGCTCAGTTCCAGCGGCGCGAACACCGTGTTGAGGGTGACCAGGTCGATGCCGGGGGTGGCCGGGTTGTCGATGCGCAGCAAGGCCGAATGCGCGCCCGCGGTGCGCGGGTTGATCGTCACGTCCAGCTTCACCGGCTCGTTCAGCGGCAGCCGGATGCCACTGGCCGAGCTGAACGTGCCGTCGTCACCGACCCATTCCACCCGGTGCCAGGCGCGGTTGGCCGTGCCGGTGGTGCGGGTCAGCGTGTAGGTGCGGGTGTAGGCCGTGCCGACGGAGACGCCCTCGCGGTCGTGGATGCCAATGCCCACATGGGGTGTGGCCAGCTCGCCGGAGAGGACGGTCCGCACCGGCACCTCGGCCTTGATCGTCTCCGGGGCCGGACCTCGTTGCAGGGCAAGGAAAGCGGCCGGCACGTCCAGCAGACCGGCGCCCTGCTCGTACGCGCCGAGGTTGGGCAGGAACTTCGCGGTGGAGTAGATCGCGTTGCGCAGCGCGGCCGGATCGGGCCGGGCGCCACCGTGCAACGCCTTGTGCGCGCCGATCAGCAGGGCCGCGCCGCCGGTGGCCTGCGGGGCGGCCATCGAGGTGCCGTTGAGCATCGCGTACCCGACCGGCAGCGGATAGGTGCCAGGGACCGGCGCGGGCTGCTGCCATTGCGGCACCGTGGATATCGCCGCGCCGGGGGCGATGATGTTCGGCTTGAAGCCGCCGTTCTCGGCCGGTCCGCGCGAGGAGTAGGAGTGCAGGCCCTGCCGGACCGGGGTCACCGAACCGTAGTTGCTCAGCCAGGTCTCGGCGGTGATCGAGGAGCCGACGGTCACCGCGTCCACGGTCGCGCCCGGCTCGCCGACGGTGTTCGCGCCCGCGCCGTCGTTGCCCGCCGAGATGACGAGCTGCATCTTGTACTCGGCGATGGTGCGGTTGTAGAGCGCGGCCGTGGCGTCGTTGCCGTCGTTGAGCGCGGGCAGCCCGCCGATGGAGATGTTGACGATGTCCGCGCCGTTGCGCGCGGCGTAGAGCACCCCGTCCAGCAGGCCGCTGTTGGTGCAGGCGTTACTGGCCAGGCAGGCCTTGACCGACATCAGCTTCGCGCCTGGCGCGGCACCGGCCATCGCCCCGCCGAAGAGCTGGTTCCCGGCCGCGATGCCTGCCACGTGCGAACCGTGCAGAGCGCCTGCCACCCCGATGTTCACGAACGGCGTCACCGTGCCGTCGTAGGTGGAGCGGTCGGTCTGCACCACGAAGGCGATCCGGTCCAGCACCGGGGTGTCCGGGCGGTCCGCGCCGAAGTGGCCGACGTCGAAGCCGGTCTTGTAGTCGGTCATCGGCCGGTCGTTGGTGAAGTCGCGGTCGCCGTTGAGGTCCACCCGGACCTGTTTGCTCGTGGTGTCCTGCAGCACGCCCCAGGAGTCGGCGCGGTCGCCGTCCCGGTTGAGGTCGCCGCCGACCTCGCTCTTCGGGGCGCCGAGGTCCCCGGCGACCTCGGTGAGCAGTCCGAAGGAGAACGGGCCGCCACCGGCGGGCGCCACCCAGTCCCGGTCCTGCTCGCGGAAGGGTCCATTGTGGAACTTCGTGGTCATCTCGACCCAGCCGCCATCACCCGATCCGGGGGCGTTCGCGTTGTGCCAGTCCACGATCTTGCGCTCGCCGGTGCTGGTGGTGGCCAGCGCCGGGTGGTCCAGGTCCAC
Source organism: Crossiella sp. SN42 (assembly GCF_023897065.1). Taxonomy (GTDB): domain Bacteria; phylum Actinomycetota; class Actinomycetes; order Mycobacteriales; family Pseudonocardiaceae; genus Crossiella. The sequence continues at coordinate 152,944 of NZ_JAMHIV010000017.1, read as the reverse complement.
GCCGGAGTCCAGGATCGCCACCAGCACGCCCCGGCCGTCGACGGGGAAGTCCGCCGCGCCGATGTCCCTGGTGGGCAGGTACGGGTTGGCGCGCGGGGTCAGCGGGCCGGGCGGCGGCTGCGGCAGCGGCTGCTCCGCGCCCTGCGGCCTCGGGTCCTCCCGGCGCACCAGGTGCTCCACGTCCACGGCCTTGACTGAGGCCAGCCGCGCGGCCCGTTCCGCCTGCTCGGCGGGCAGCTCGACCTTGAGGTAGCCCACCGCGGGCTCGGCCGCGCGCACCACCCCGCCGAGCTCGCGCAGCTCGGTCTCGGCCGCGGCCGCGTGGCCCTGCTCGGCGGCGACCACCAGGGTCACCCTGGACTGCCCGGCGCCGCGCGCCTCGGCGATCCGGCCGCGGTCGGCCTTGTCCAGCTGTTTGGCCGGGCCCGGCGGCTCGGCGGCCGCGGGCAGCGCGGTGAGTCCGGTCGCGGCCAGGACCGCGCTGACGAGCAGGAGCACCAGGCGAGGCGGTGTGATCACACCGGCACGGTATCCACAATGGACAGATCCGGCGCTCCGAGACGAACGACCCCGCCCGGGAGTGCAGCCCAGGCGGGGTCGTCCGATCATTCAGTTGGTCAGCCGGTCACGGCCTGGATGCGCACGGCGCCACGGCCGACGGTCACCTTGTCCGCGGTCTGCACCAGCAGGTCGCCCCGCAGGTGCCTGCCCTCCCCCGGCTGCCCGGCGACGGTGATGCTCGCCGGCGCGGTCCAGGTGGCCCCCGCGGCGCGGGTGGCGTCGGTGTCGGTCACCGCGATGCCGCCCAGCGCCGCCGAGACGAAGGAGTCCAGGTAGTCGTAGGCGGTGGTGCCCGCGGGCACCGAGTAGCCGTCGACCACCACGCGCCACTTGCCGGCGGCCGGGTTGGCGATGGTCACCGACTCCTCGGAGTCGCCGTCCGCGCTGGAGCCGGCGTCCACGCAGCTGCCGCTGGTGCAGTTCTGCACCACCAGGTCCAGGTCGGCCGCGGCGTCGGCGGTGCTGCCGATGGTCGCGGTGAAGCTGCTCGCACCGGCCGGCACGGTGACCTCGTACTGCTGCACGGCCCCGTTGGCGATGCTGGGCCGGTCGGTCTTGGCGCTGGACAGGGTGCCGCCGACCAGCTTGCCGGTGAACCCGGCCAGCGAGTTGGCCACCGTGTACTGGCGCTGCACCGGGGTGCCCACCGCGGCGGTCGGGATCACGTCCGGGTTCGGGGTGATCTTGGTGCCCAGCACCTCGGCGCTGACCGAGAACGGGGCGAGCTTCACGTCCGAGGTCCGGCGGGCCTCGATGATGATCTCCCACACGCCCGGCAGCGGGTTGGTGATGGTGCGGCTGGCCGGCGTGCCGCCGGAGCAGCCCGCGCCCGCGTCCGGGTTGTAGCAGTTGGTGGTCGAGGTGACGTCCTTCGGCACCCCGGTCGGGTCGAAGCGCAGGAAGCGCACCTGGCCCTTGCCAGCCGGGCCGCCCGCGTTCAGGTCGATCTTGAGCGCGCTGGCGCCCTGCGGCACCCGGACGAACACCGACTTGGCCTGGTTGCGGCCGATCTCACCGGAGGCGGTCACCTTGTAGCCGGCGGCCGCGGTGAACTCCTGGGCGGCGAAGACCGCGGCCAGGCCCTGGTGGTCGATGCCCGGCGTGGCCGGGTTGTCCAGCCGCAACAGCGCGGAGTGCGCGCCCGCGGTCTTCGGGTTGACCTTGACCTCGAACTTCACCGGCGTGTTCAGCGGCAGCTGCACCGAGCGGGCCGAGGAGAAGGTGCCGTCGTTGCCCACCCAGTCCACCGAGAACCGGCGGTCGCCCGCCGCACCGGAGGTCCGGGTCAGGGTGTAGGTGCGGGTGTAGGCCTTGCCGACGGTCACGCCCTCGCGGTCGTGGATGCCGACGCCGAAACCGGGCTTGGCCAGCTGGGCCTCCAGCGAGGTGTCCACCTCGACCTCGGTGCGCACGGTGTCGGTGGCCGGGCCGCGCTGCAGGGCGAAGAACGCGCCCCACACGTCGAACTTGCCCGCGCCCTGCTCGTAGGCGCCCAGGTTCGGCAGGAACTTGGCGCTGGAGTAGATCGCGGTGCGCAGCTGCGCCGGGGTGGGGCGCTGGCCGCCGTGGGTGGCCTTGTACGCGCTGAGCAGCAGCGCGGCCGCGCCGGTGGCCTGCGGGGCGGCCATCGAGGTGCCGTTGAACATCGAGTACCCGGCGGGCAGGGTGAAGGTGCCCGCGGTCGGGCCGGGCGGCTGCCAGAGCAGCGTGGTGGAGATCGCCGAGCCGGGGGCGATGATGTTCGGCTTGAAGCCGCCGTCCTCGGCCGGACCGCGCGAGGAGAACGGGTGCAGGCCCTCCTTGGCCGCGGCCTCCGAGCCGTAGTTGCTCAGCCAGGTCTCGGCGGTGATCGAGGAGCCCACGCTCACCGCGTCGGTGGCCACCGAGGGGTCGCCGACGGTGTTCGCGCCGGCGCCGCTGTTGCCCGCCGAGATGAAGATCTGCATCTTGTACTCGGCGATGGTGCGGTTGTAGAGCGCGGCCCGGGCGTTGTTGCCGTCGTTGAGACCGGGCAGCCCGCCGATGGAGATGTTGATGACGTCCGCGCCGTTGCGCGCGGCGTAGAGCACGCCGTCGATCAGGCCGCTGGAGGTGCAGCCGGGGCTGGACAGGCAGGCCTTGATCGAGATCAGCTTCGCGCCCGGCGCGCCACCGGCGATGTTGCCGCCGAAGAGCTTGTTACCGGCCGCGATGCCCGCCACGTGCGAGCCGTGCGAGCCCGAGGCCATGCCCAGGTTGACGTACGGGGTGCCGCCGTTGTCGTAGATGGAGCGGTCGGTCTGCACCACGAAGGCCATCCGCTCGACCACGTCCTTGGTGGCCGGTTTGTCCGCGCCGAAGTGCTGGACGTCCTGCTTGACCTTGTAGTCGATCATCGACTTGTCGTTGGTGAAGTCACCGTCGCCGTTGAGGTCGACCCGGACCTCCTTGGTGGCGATGTCCTGCAGCACGCCCCAGGAGTCGGCGCGGTCGCCGTCCCGGTTGACGTCGCCGCCGATCTCGCTGCCCGCCGCGCCCAGGTCCTGCGCGGTCTCCTTGAACAGGCCGAAGGAGTACGGGCCACCGGTGGCGGGCGCGGTCCACTCGCGGCCGCCCTCGGTGAACTTGCCGGTGCGGCCGGTCTTGGTCATCGCGACCCAGGTGCCGTCGCCGGAGGTGGGCGAGTTCGCGGTGTACCAGTCCACGATCTTGCGCTCGCCGGTGCTGGTGGTGGCCAGGGCCGGGTGGTCCAGGTCGACGCCGGAGTCCAGGATCGCCACGGTGGTGCCGCGGCCGTCCCAGAACGGCAGCGTCTGCCCGAACTGCGCGGCGCCGATGTCACCGGTCGGCAGGTACGGGTTGACCCGAGGGGTCTTGGCGTCCGGCGCCTTCTGCGGCAACGGCTGCACGGCGCCGTTGGGCTGCGGGCGCGGGTCGTCGACCGGGATGACCGCGTCGATGTCGATGGCGTCCACCGACTTCAGCTTCGCGGCCTGCTCGGCCTTCTCCCTCGGCACCGACACCTTGACGTAGTCCACCGACTTCTCGGTCGACTCCACCTCGCCGCCGAGCGAGCGGAGCTCCTCGACGGCCTTGTCGGTGCGGCCCTTGCCCGCGGCCACCAGCAGGGTCACGCGCTGCTTGCCCTCGCGCGCGGCCTCGGCCAGCAGCTCACGGTCACGCTTGTCCAGTTGCTTGTCCGCCTGGGGCGGCTGCTGCGGTGCCGCGGCGGCCGGTGCGGCCAGGCCTAACGCGGCGGTGCCCAGCGCTGCGGCCAGCACGGCCGCGGCGGGCGCACGCCAGCGGCGGGTGTTCGGGTTGGTCACGGCTGATCCCTTCCTGGGAACGATGCCCCAGAGCAGAACCCGCCGGCCAACGAAGTTCAATGCCGCAAATGGCTCAGTCAATACTGTTCAATACAATCCACTGTGGACGTTACCGGCGCCGGATAACGGTTGTGCGTCAAGACTTCCGCCGGAAACGGTTCAGAACTTGATTTCGCGCATCCGCTTGATCTCGTCGGTCTGGGTGGCGATGACGTCCTGGGCCATCTCCTCCACGAAGATGTCGTGCCCGGCGGCCAGCACGTCGTTGGCCATCTTCACCGCACCCTCGTGGTGGGCGATCATCAGCCGCACGAACATCCGGTCGAACTCCTCGCCCCTGGCGTCCTTGAGCCGCACCATGTCGGCGAAGGAGGCCATACCCGGCATGGTGCTGCTGGAGTGCCCGCCGTGCGCGCTGGGCACCGGCTTGTTGTGCCGCTTCAGGTAACCCTCCATGGCCTGGATCTCCGGGGCCTGCGCGCCCTCGATCCGGCCGGCCAGGCCGCGCACGTCCTGGTGCTTGGCGCGGTCGGCGGCCAGCGCGGTCATCTCCAGCGCCTGCCGGTGATGCGGAATCATCATCGACACGTAGGTGAAATCAGCATCACCGGGCGGCCGCTCGGCGATCGGCGGCATGCTGGGCAGGGTCTTCGCGGGCTCGCCCGGCTTGCCCGGCGCGATCACCGGCACCTGCTCGGCGACCTCCGGCGGCGCACCCTGCGTGCCGTTGCCGGTACAGGCAGTGAGCGCCAGGGCGGCGAAGGCGGCAAGGATCCCGGATTTCAGCGGCAGACGGCTCACGAGCGGCGACGCTACCTGGGATGTCCGCCTGGTGGGAACCTGGAAAAACTGTGTGCAGCCGACGGCGAAAGGCTGTTTCCTTACCCAAACCAGACAGAGATACTGCACAGATCCAGCCGTCACGCGATGGGAGCTTTGAGGGTGGCGTCTACCCAACGCACAACGCGCCGAGTTTTGATGGTGCTGTCCGGGGCCGCGCTTGTCGCCGCCTCCACGTTCGCCGCCGCGCCTGCCGTGGCCGCCGAACCGGCCGACGGCATTCCCGGCGTTGACCAGATCGTCAGCAGCAAGAACCTGCGGCAGGTCGCGAACCTGCCCAAGTCCGGCCCGTTCGCGCCGGAGAACGCGCTCGGCACCGACATGGCCTTCCAGGGCGACTACGCCTTCGTGGGCAACTACAACGGCTTCGACATCTTCGACATCCGCCATCCGGCGAAGCCGAAGCGCGTCGCCCAGGTGCTCTGCCCCGGTGGGCAGAACGACATCTCGGTGCACGGGAACCTGCTGTTCCTGTCCACCGACTCCTCCCGCAGCAACGACTCCTGCGAGAACGTGAGCCAGCCGGCCACGGTCAAGGAGTCCTGGGAGGGCGTGAAGATCTTCGACATCAGCGATGTCCGCAACCCGAAGTACGTCGCCTCGGTGGAGAACGACTGCGGGTCGCACACGCACACCCTGGTGCCCGAAAAGGGCAACAAGAACGTGTACCTGTACAGCTCCTCCTACGCCCCGTCGGCGTCCTTCCCGGACTGCCAGCCGCCGCACGACAAGATCTCCATCGTGAAGGTGCCGCTGCGCGACCCGGCCTCGGCCAAGGTCATCTCCGCGCCGGTGCTGTTCCCGGACGGCGGCAACCCCGGGCAGAACCCGAGCAACCCGGACCTGTCCGCGACCTCGGGCTGCCACGACATCACCGTCTACCCCAAGCTCGACCTGGCGGCGGGCGCGTGCATGGGTGACGGCATCCTCTTCGACATCTCCAACCGGGAGAAGCCGAAGGTGATCGAGCGGGTGCGCGATGACGTGAACTTCGCGTTCTGGCACTCCGCGACCTTCAACAACCGCGGTGACAAGGTCATCTTCACCGACGAGCTCGGCGGTGGCGGCGGCGCGACCTGCAACGCCAAGATCGGCGACAAGCGCGGCGCGAACGGCATCTACGACATCGTGGGCAAGGGCGACAAGCGCAAGCTGGTCTTCCGCAGCTACTTCAAGATCCCGCGCCCGCAGAAGGACACCGAGAACTGCGTCGCGCACAACGGCTCGCTGATCCCGGTCCCCGGCAAGGACATCATGGTCCAGGCCTGGTACCAGGGCGGCGTGTCGGTGTTCGACTTCACCGACTCCAGCAAGCCCAAGGAGATCGCTTTCTGGGAGCGCGGGCCGTTCTCGGACACCGAGCTGAAGACCGCGGGCTCCTGGTCGGCCTACTGGTACAACGGTTACATCTACTCCTCGGACATCCAGAAGGGCTTCGACGTGCTCCGGCTCGACGACCGGCGCACCGACTGGGCCAAGCTCCAGCACTTCGACGAGCTGAACGTGCAGACCCAGGGTCGTTACTTCGGCTGATGTCCTAACTCGACACACCCGGCGGGGGTGTCGCTTTCTTGCCAGTCGGCGAGGAAGCGACGCCCCCGTTTTCACGTCCGGGAACAGAAACCGATTGCCTGCAACAGCTTCTCTAAACCATCACTGTTGCCGAATGTCGTCCCAGGAGCCTGTTCGGCGTAGCGTCCGGCATCCAGGAGTTCCAGCCGCGCCGGGCTTCCGGTCGTGTGCTGCGGCCGTTCGGGTGGGGATCACCGAGACACCTGGACAGCCCACGCTCAGCTGCCGTCAAACCCCCTAGAGTGACGGCTGTACCGGAGGGGGTTCAAGGGGGTTGGAGTGGTAACTCGGCCAGAGGCCGCTGGCTGGCGGCCAGTGGCAGTTTCGCCCGGCGCGTCCTTGTCCCTCACTCGAAGTCGGCGGCGTGATCGGCCGACCTTGCGCGAGGTGGCGGCGGCGGCCGGGGTGGATGTGTCGACAGCCTCCCGGCTGTTGCGGGGTCAGGACACCGCCTATCGGGCGGAGACACGGCAGCGGGTGCTCGACGCCGCCGAAGCGCTCGGCTACCGGCCGAACGCGCAGGCGCGCGCCCTGCGCCTGCAACGACAACAGGCCATCGGGCTGCTCGTGCCGGACCTGGACAACTTCGGTTTCACGCAGATAATGCGTGGCGTCCAGGAGGTGGCGACCGAGCAGGACTACACCCTGATGGTCGTCGAGGCGGGCAGTGGCGAGGGCGCGGGCAACTCCTACGACAAGCTCGGGCTCGAAGGCAAGGTGGACGGCGTGCTGGTGGCCTTCGCCAGCGTCGACGACCCGAACATCCAGGAGTGGGCCTCCCGCGAGCACCTGCCCATGGTGCTCGTGCAGCGCGGCACCCCCGGCTATCCGGCCGCGGTGGTGATGGACGAGGTGCACAACGTCTCGATCATGGTCGATCACCTGGTGGCACTGGGGCACCGGCGGATCGGTCATGTGAGCGGACCGTTGCGCACCGACACGGGTCTGCGGCGGCGCCAGGGTTTCGCCGCGGCCATGCGGTCGCACGGGCTCACCGTGCGCCCGGAATGGATCTGCGACGGCAACTTCCACTGGCGGGGCGGCCATCAGGCGGCCTTGCACATCCTGGACGCGCCGGCCGCGCAACGGCCGACCGCGTTGGTGGTGGCGAACCTGCTGAGCGCGCTGGGCACCCTCAGCGCGGCCCGCGAGCTGGGTCTTTCGGTGCCGAACGACCTCAGCGTGATCGCCATCGACGAGCACATCGTCGCCGCGCACACCGATCCTCCGCTGACCGCGGTGAAGACACCGCAGCGCGAGCTGGGCCGAGCCTCGGCCCACATGCTGCTGCAGGTGCTCCAGGGACACCGGCCGAGCAAGCTGGTGCTCCCGACACCGCCGGAGCTGGTGGTGCGGGCCTCGACCGCACCGGCGCCCTCGGCGTAACGCAAGGCCAAGCAAGCGCGAACATTCGTGGGCGCCACCGGGTCAGGGTGGCGCCCACGTTTGTGCCTCCGGCCGCCTCAGTCCAGCGCGCCGTCGTAGTCCGGCAGCTTGAAGGTGCGCTCGGCGTGGCCGCCTGCCAGGTCCCAGGTGTTGTTGCCGACGTTGGCCACGATGGTGTGGCCGAGCTTCTCGATGGCGATCCTGGCCTCGGTCTTGACCTTCTCGGTCGGGTCGACGTTGAACCAGGGGCGCAGGTAGAGGCCGTCCACCGGGTAGCCGACCCGCTTGAGGTTGTCCTCGGTGGGCAGGCCGAGCACGTACGGGCGGTTGGTCACGAAGAAGATCGCCGCGCCCTGTTCCTTGGCCCGCTTGGCCGCCTTGAGCACCGGCGGGATCGCCGGGGTGGGCACGCCGAAGTTGTAGGCGGTCTCCAGCGTGGTGTTGTCGATGTCGAAGACCACGGCCTTCTTGCCGCCGCCGGGCAGCCTGCCGTCCAGGTAGCCGGTGAGCTGGCCGGTCACCACGGTGACATCGCGGATCCAGGTCTCGTACGGGGGCTTGGCCGCCGCTGCCTTCGCGGGGGCGGCGGGCGCGGCCAGCGCCGCGGGCGCGCCCAATCCCAGTGCCGCCACCGTCATCGCTCCGACCAGGGCACTCCGCAACCGCATGTCGCCTCCTCGGCAGTCCGCGCGCTGTCGCCACGCGCCCGAGAAGTGCAGCGAAGGCGCGTGACGACAGCGTGACCGCGAGGTTTACCGGCCGGTAGCACCGAACGGCGGAAACGCGAACAATCTTCGTGAAATTTTTCGATCAGCCATTCGGCCGAAGGCGCACGGTGTAGCCGCCGTTCCTGGCCACCGGCACGGACAGGGTGCTGTCCCGGTTCACCCGCTGGCTGGTGCGGACGATCTTGCCCTCGGGACCGTCGGCGTAGATGTCGGCGGTCCACGCACCGGCGGGCAGGAAGGACAGCGCGGCATCCAGGTTGCGCCCCTCCCCGGCCAGTGCCGCGCCCACGTACCACTCCGCGCCGCCGCGCCGGGCGATCACCGCGTGCTTGCCGGGGTCGCCGGCGAGCAGCTTGGTCTCGTCCCAGACCGCGGGCACCGCGCGCAGCAGCTCCTCGGCCAGCGGCTGCTTGGCGTAGCTCTCCGGGCTGTCCGCGAAGTGCTGCACCCCGGACTCGTAGAGCACCGACAGCGCCAGCTCACCGGCGTCGGAGTTGGGCCGCACCCCGCTGAAGGTCACCGGGGTGAAGTCCATCGAGCCGGTCAGGTTCCTGGTGAACGGCAGGGTCAGGTAGTGCTCGATCGGGAACGGCTCCCGGCCCGGCCGCGGCTTGGTGCCCTCCGCGCCCTTGACCGCCTCCACCGTCAGCACGTGCGGCCAGGTGCGTTCGGTGCCGCGCGGGATCGGCGCGCCGTGGAAGTTGAGCATCAGCTTGTACTTGGCCGCTGCCGCGAACACCAGGTCGTACCAGCGCATCCGGTCCTGGCCGTCGGACTCCACGAAGTCGATCTTCAGACCGGCCACGCCCCAGTCCTGGTACCGCTTGAACAGCCGCTCCAGCTCGCTCGGGGTGTCGATGGTCTGCCAGCGCACCCACAGCCAGGTGTCCACGTTCCGCGCCTTGGAGTACGCGACCAGCTCGGGGATCCAGGAGTCCGCCCAGCCGGAGTCGACCAGGTTGTACTCCCAGCCCTGCTTGCTCGCGTAGTCCACGTAGCGCTGCTGCAAGGCCAGGTCACCGGTGCCCAGCGCCCACCAGGACCAGGCCGCGACCCCCGGCTTGATCCACGAGGTGTCCGCGATCTTGGACGGCGGGGCCAGGTCGGTGATCAGGTCGCTCTCGGTCACCGTGGCCAGGTCGCCGATGACCATGGTGCGCCAGGGCGTGGCCAGCGGACCGGTGCTCACCTCCGCCGGATCCGGCAGCACCAGCTTGAACTTCTTCTCCGCCGGGTCCAGCCGCACCCGCGAGCCGCCGTAGCGACCGTCCACATCGGACTCGGCCAGCAGCAGCCAGCTGTCCTCGACCCGGAACAGCGCGGGATAGCCGTACTCGGCGGCCTCGGCCTGGGCCACCGTGCCGTGCTTGTGCGCCGACTCGTAGTCCCCGCGCCCGTTGTCGAAGGGCAGCAGCACCGAGTGCGCGGTGGCGGGCACGGCGAACTCCGAGGCCTCGCCGACCACGGTCACCCACTTCGGCCCGGACAGCAGGTAGCGGTAGGCCACGCCGTCCGCGGCGACCCGGACCACCAGGTCGATCCGGTGGCCGTCCTTGGTGAAGCGCAGGGTGGTCTCGGCCGCCTCGGCGCTGTGCTCGCGGCGCTTGCCCACGCTGGTGGTGTACTTCTCCTGGATCGCGCGCTGGCTGATCCCGCTGAACCGCAGGCCGCTGGTGAACTCGGCGTACGCGGTCTGCACACCCAGCGCGGACGGCTCCAGCAGGGTGGTCCCGCCCCGGCGCACGGTCAGCTTCAGCCGCCCGTCCGGACCCAGGTCCACCTCAGCCGAAGGACTCGCGCCCGCGCCCGGCACGGCGTGCGCGCCAGGGGCGGTGAGCTGCCAGTTCGTCGGGGTGCCCGCGCTGCCGACCGCTGGCAGGCAAAGCGCGACCGCGCTCGTGGCCAGCACCCAGACCAGCGCGATCCGGCCGCCGCGCGGCCGCGGCGTTCGTCGTCTCATCGTGCGTTCCTCCCGGGGATACCTGGCGGGCGGCAGGTCCGAGTCAACCGGGTCGGATCAGGTACTCCTGTATACGTTTGCAGACTTCGCATGAAAAAAGGGCGGCCGACCGTGCCGACCGCCCGTCGCGCTACCCCTGAGCTAGACCAGGTCGAAGGACCCCGCCCGCAGCGTGGACTGGAACGTGCCCCACGCGTCCGGGGTGAACACCAGGGCGGGGCCACTGGCGTTCTTGGAGTCCCGGACGCCGACGACGTCCGGGACGATGGCGACCTCCACGCACTGGCCGCCATTGCCGCTGCTGCGGCTGGACGTGCGCCAGGTGGCGTAGGAAAGGCCGGAGGACAACATATTGACCCCTATTTACTCGAATTCACTCACTGCCCGCTTCATGAGCGCGACGGACTCGGCCGGGCCGAGTGCCAACGCTTGCAAGCGGTCGAAGGCGAGTTTATACACGTCCAAATCCGCGGCTTCATCGAGATAGACGGCCGAGGTCAGGTCTTCCAGATAAACCAACGTCGGAGCGGGTTCGTCCGGAAAACGGAGCATGGTGAAGGTGAATCCGATGGCGGCGTGCGCCCCGGACCACAAAGGCAACACCTGGATGGTCACGTTCGGCCGCCGCTGCACCTCGGCCAGAAATGTGAGTTGTTCTCGCATCACCGCCGGACCGCCCACCATTCGCCGGACCGCGGCCTCGCTCATGATCAGATTCAGTCGCTGAGGGTCACCACCGAGCAGCCGCGCCTGCCGCTCGGCGCGCACCCGGACCAGCCGGGCCACCTGGTCGGCATCCAGCTCCGGACTGACCGCGGCGATCACCGCCCTGGTGTAGGCCTCGGTCTGCAGCACCCCGGTGATCAACTCGGCCTCGTAGACCCGCATCTCGCAGGCGGCCGACTCCAGCCCGACGAAGGTGCGGAACCAGTCCGGCACCGCCTTGCCGTACTTGGACCACCAGCCGCGTTTCTTCGCCTCGGCCGCTATGACCAGCAAGGATGCCGAGAGGTCGGCGGGCGCGGCGTAGAAGTCGAGCAGCTTCTCCAGCTCGGCCTTCTTCACCGCGACGTTGCCCAGCTCGATCTTGGTGATCTTGGACAGCGAGCAGTCCAGCAGCTCGGCCGCGCTCTCCCGGTCCTGCCCCGCCGCCTCGCGCAGCCTGCGCAGCTCCGCGCCGACGTGCCGCCTGCGCACCGTGGGGCTCTCGGCCACGAGGTCCTCCTAGTCAACCTCCGGCACGCACAGTTACACCATCGAGGGATGTGGAAAATGGAACATTCTGTTTTACTGTGCGACAAGTCTGGATGGCCACACGGTACAGGCCACCCCGTCTCACTCATTCGAGTGACCCCCGGCGATCCACCGCGGAAAGGACGCACCCATGGCCACGCCGGCGACCTTTCCGTCGCCCACCTCGCATTCGGCCAGCACCCTCCGGCTTCGAGCCGACGGGCTGGATCCGATTGAGGAACGCATTGCCGAATACATGCACATGTCGCTACGTGACCAGCGACTGCTGCTGGCCTCACTGCGCGAACGCAGCGTCGAATTCCGCGCCTTCGACCGCCGCTCCTCACTGCTGGTCTACACCGCGCTGGTGGGATTCACGCTGGTCGCCGTCTCGGTGACGCTGCACAGTTTTCACGTGCCGCGTTTCCTGGCCAGCGGCTGCGCGGTCGGCGCGCTGCTCATGCTGGTGATCGTGCTGGTCGGCATCACCCGCCGCCGGGAGGCGCTGCTGTGGGCCGCGGTGGCCGCGCACAGCGCGGACCTGGAGCGGGGGCCCGGCCCGCTGCCCGAGCCGCGAGCGGCCGAGCCGGACTAGTCCCAGAGCACCGGGGTTTCCGCGCAGCGCGGGGCCGGTATCGCCGTGCCCCGGTTGAACTGCGCGCACGGCGTGAACGAGAGCGCGGGCGCGGCCAGCAGCAGCAGGCTGACGAAGAACCGCTGCCCGGCCACGGTGATCACGAAGTCCACCCCGGTGCGCCGCGGCGGCGCCGGGTCCTCCGAGGCGTGCCTGCGCTCGTCCTCCTCGGCCATCAGCAGCAGGTGCCGGTAGGCGGCCTCGCCGCCGGCCGGGACCTCCGCGTCGAAGGCGGCCACGAAGGTGGTGCAGCTGGGGTCGAAGGAGCCGGCCCCGCGCACCAGTCCGGCCAGGTCGGCCCAGGTCCGCGCGGCGTCCGCGGGATCGGCGAGGGTGCCGTAGGTGCGCTGCACCAAGCGCCGGTGGGCGCGTTGAGGCGTCGTCATCTCGTCCTCCCGGAAATCAGTCCCACTCAACCGGCAGGGTCCGCACGCCGTAAACCGCCATCTCGTGCCGGAACTTCACCTGTTCGGGGGCAATAGCCAGGCGGAGACCGGTAACCGGCAACAGAGCGCGCACGGCCTCGGTCAGTTCGGTCCTGGCCAGCAGCTGGCCGAGGCACTGGTGCACCCCGTGCCCGAAGGCCAGGTGCGGCGCGCCGCGGCGGTGCGGGTCGAGCCGGTCCGGCTCGGTGTAGACCGCGTCGTCCCGGTTGGCCGAGGACAGCGAGACGATCACCCCGTCGCCGGGCGCCAGCCGGACGCCGCCGACCTCGGCCGCGCCCACCACCGCCCGCACCACGCCCTGCTGCACCACGCTGGCGTGCCGCAGCAGCTCCTCCACCGCGGCGGGCACCAGGCCGGGATCGGCCAGCAGCGCCGCCCACAGCTCAGGCTGCCGGAGCAGCAGCAACACGCCGATGCCGATCATGTTGGCGGTGGTCTCGTGCCCGGCGACCAGCAGCAGCCTGCTCATGCCGACCAGCTCGGACCGGCTCAGCTCCCCGCTGCGCACCCGCCGCCGCACCAGCCTGCCGAGCAGGTCCTCGCCGGGCTCAGCGATCTTGGCCGCGACCAGGCCGTCCAGGTAGTCCCACAGCTCGGCCATGGCCGCGGTGACCTCGGCCGCCGGCCGGGAGCGGTCCAGCTGGACCTCGCTGCGGCTGCTGAAGAACTCGCGGTCGGCCAGTGGCACGCCGAGCAGGTCGCAGATCACCAGCACCGGCAGCGGCTTGGCGAACCCAGCCACCAGGTCGGCGGGCGGCCCCTCGGCCAGCAACCCGGCCAGGCACTCCCGCGCCAGGGCCTGGATCGCCGGGCGCAGCGCGGCCATCCGGCGCACGGTGAACTCGCCGGTGAGCATCCGCCGGTACCGGCCGTGTTCCGGCGGGTCCATCGACAGGAATATGCCGGGCGCGCGCGGCCCCTCCGGCGCGGGCCGGAGCTGCGGGAAGCCGGGACTGGCCGGATCGCTGGAGAAGCGCGGATCGCCCAGCACGAACCGGGCGTCGGCGTGCCTGGTCACCAGGTAGACCGACTCGCCGTGCGGGGTGCGCACCAGCGAGACCGGCTCGCTCGCGCGCAGCTGCGCGAACCGCGGCGGCGGGTCCAGCGGGTTCACCCGGCTCGGCGGGTAGTCCGGGGGCACCGGTCCATCAAACCCGGCGCTCCCTGACTTCGAAAGGGGTGAGGGGTTGCCCCCGCCGCCAGACGGACAACCCCTCACGTTCATGGTGCGACCTGCTGTACCTGGTACGGATCGCGGGGCCGGGCCGGTTCACCCGAGTTCCGTGAGACCGCTCCCAACACCCCGAAAGACTGGTCTTCGGCCCACCTCCGGACAACCCCCGATCGTCTCTTTTGTCGGAAATCGGTCACGGTGCGACGAACCGCCCGGCGAGGATGATCAACACCTGCACCTGGATGCTGCTCGCGTAGTAGTCGCCGGTGCTCAGCGAGGCGCCGGCCAGCTTGGCCCACAACCGGTCCAGCCAGGCCTGGCTGCCCGGGTCGGTCATCGCGGCCACCGCGAACGGCGCGAAGAAGGCCGCTGAGCTGCCGCTCTCCACCACCGAGCCGTTGAGGTCGTAGCTCTTGGCGATCCGGTTCGGGTCGCCGCCGGTGGCCTGCTTGACCCAGGCGTTCAGCTTGCGCGCCTGGGCCTGCGCGGCGCTGCCACTGGCCGTGATCGCGTCCGCGCCCAGCCGCCACGGGTCCCGGCAGGCGTTCCAGCTGTACTTGCCGTCGGTGAGCTCGTTCTCCAGGAACTTGCCCTGGGCAGGCCGCACCGAGGACAGCGTGTTCACCACGAAGTCGGGCAGCAGACCGGTGTTCGGCGCGAACTGCTGCTGGAGCTTGGTGGTGGCGTTCTCGGTGGCCGTGCGCACCTGGTGCCAGAAGGAGTCGCCGGTGGCGCGGGCGAAGGCGCGGAAGTGGCCGGGCATCCAGTCCGAGGTGCGCGAGCCGTTCGGGTAGTGCCCCGAGGTGGCCCAGTCGGCCACCAGCGGCAGCTTGCTGGTCTGGTGGATCTCGCTGCGCTTGATCGCGGCGATGATCCGGAGCGCTTCCTGCCGGTAGTTGTAGGTCCCGCCGCTGCCCCACTTGCGGTCGGCGATCAGCAGCGCGTAGGCGATCTCCAGGTCGGAGTCGGTGGCCGAGTCGCTGCCGTTGACGCTGACGCAGCTCTCGTTCTGCTCGGCGGCGTGCAGGTCGCGGTCGATGACCGAGGGGTGGTTCTTGACGTAGCGCAGGATGCCGTCGAAGTAGGTGCGCGCCTGCGGGTCGGCCTCGGCCATCAGCGCGGTGATGGTCATGCCGTAGCCCTGGCCCTCGCCGACGAACGGGTGGTCGGCGTCCACCGAGTGCACCGCCCACTGGCCGCCGCCGCAGCGGTCGGTCAGGAAGTTGGCCTTCCACTGCCGGTAGTAGCGCAGCAGCACCTGGTCCTGCTCGGCCTGGGAGACCGAGGGCCGCAGGGTGCCGGGCAGATAACCGTTGGCGGGCGGCGGTTCCTGGCCGTCCGCGCCGTAGGCCTCGAACTCCCACAGCGAGTAGCCGTAGCTGGTGCCGCGCTGGGTGCCGGTCAGCTTCAGGTACCGGGCGGTGGTGCTGACGCTGATCTCGTCGATGCCGCCGTCGCCGGTGCTGGTGCTGTGCAGCGAGCGCCAGGCACTGCCGTCGTCGGAGGCCTCGATCCGGTAGGCCTTGCCGTAGGCGGTCTCCCAGTTGAGCCGGATCCGCCGGATGTCCTTGGCCGCGCGCAGGTCCAGCTTGATCCACTGTGGATCGGCGCCCTCCGCGCTGGCCCACCTGGTGGCCGCGTCGCCGTCCACCGCCTTGCCGCCGGCCAGGGTGGCGTCCTCGGCGGAGGAGGTGCTGACGGCCGCGCCGAGCGCGAGGTTGGACGCGGCGGCCGCGATGCCCGCGCCGGCGCACAGGCCCGCGGCCAGAGTGGTGATCATGACTCCGGCGAGCAGCCGAGATGAACGGGTCATTTCGCGTCCTCCGACGAGCGGGATCGGGAGAGCGACAGCAGGGGACCCGAGGGTGACCCAGGCCACGTTGAGCGTCAAGGTAGTTAGGGAACTTTCCTCTCCATTGCCGCGAAAACTGGTCCGGTCGGCACAACCGTTTGTGCCGAGCAGAGCAACCGGGAATGGAGAGGGGCGCCCATCTAGCGGGGCGCTGACGAAAGTCGATGGTTGGCTGGGCCGGTGTACCGCGACGAGGACTTCCCCGCCGACCCGTACCCGGGCGCGGTGCCGCCCACCTCCTACGTGCACGCCGACGGCCTGGCCCACCCGCTGCGCGAGACCGGGGCCGGGGCCGAGGTGGACGGCCTGGACCTGGACGAGTGGCTGGCCCGGCGCGGTGAGCCGCCGCTGGCGGCCAGGCTGCCGGTGCTGACCTACGGCTCCAACCGCAACCCGGCCAAGATCACCTGGCTGCGGCGGAACCTGGGGCTGGACGGCGCGGTGGTGGTGCTGCGGGCGCGCTGTGCGGACCTGGCCGCGGTGTGGGCCTTCGGTTTCCGGGCCCGCGACGGCGCCCGCCCGGCCACCCTGGCCGCCGCGCCGGGTGTCACCGAGACGCACGCGGTCTGGCTGGCCACGCCGGCGCAGCTGCGGGTGCTGGACGTGGTGGAGGGCCGGGGCGTGCGCTACCAGTTGGCCGGCGTGCACACCGGACGGGTGACCCTGAGCACCGGCGCGCACCTGGACGGCGTGCTCTCCTACGTGGCCCGCGCCCCGGAGCGCGAACCGCTGCTGGTGGACGGCCTGCCGGTGCGCTGCCAGGACCTGCCGCAGCACGCGGCCCGGGAGTTGCGTGGCGAACCGGGGTCCTGTGGGCTGGCCGTCACCGAGGTCACCGGCGAGCCGGACCCGGCGCGGTGGCCGGCGCGGGTGTTCGTCTACGGCACCCTGCAACCGGGCTGTTCGGCCTGGTCACTGGCTGCCCCGCTGGTCGGCGGCCGGCCGGTGCGGGCCGCGGTGCCCGGCACGCTCTACGACACCGGCGAGGGTTATCCCGGCCTGCTGCCGGGTACCGGGGAGGAGGTGCCTGGCTGGCTGCTGCCGTTGGCCGACCCGGTGGCCGCGCTGCCGGTGCTGGATGAGTACGAGGGCGAGGAGTACCGGCGGATCCGGATCGCGCTGGCCGACGGCACGGTGTGCTGGACCTACGTCTACGCCGCGGCCACCGCGGGGTTGCGCGTGGTGCCGGGCTGGCCTGCCGGGCACGTGTGAAGATCGTCGCAGCGGGAAACCCGAGGGGGCTGACTCGGGAGGAGACATGACCGTGCGTTTTCGACCTCTACTGGCGCTGTCCGCGCTGGCCCTGTTGACGGCCGCCTGCGGACAGCCCACCGCCCAGTCCCCCGGCAGCGGCACGCCCAGTGGCTTGAGCACCGCCGCCAGCACCGAGCCGACCAGTCCCGAGACCAGTCCCGCGGCCAAGGAACAGCCGCCGGAGGTCACCGCCGAGGCGCAGGTCGGGCGGTGCACCGCCGAGCACCTGCGGGGCGAGCTCAAACCGGGCGACTCCGGCGCGGGCCAGCGCTACGCCACCCTGGTGGTGACCAACACCGGCAAGACCAACTGCACGCTCTACGGCTACGGCGGCCTCGCCCTGCTGGACGGCTCGGGCAACGCGCTGCGCACCAAGCTGGAGCGCAAGGCCAACCCCGGCCCGAAGCTGGTCACGCTGCGGCCGGGCGGCAAGGCGGGCAAGGACCTGCACTGGGGCGCGGTGCCCGGTGAGGGTGAGCCGGCCACCGGCCAGTGCCAGCCCTCCCCCGCCAAGATCAGCGTGATCCCGCCGGACGAGCGCACCCCGTTCGAGCTGACCTGGTCCCTCGGCCCGGTCTGCCAGCAGGGCAAGATCGAAGGCTCGGCCTACCACCCGCTGTGACCCGTTGACCTGGTGGGCACCGGCGGGTTGGGTGGCCGGATGAAGCACAGAATCCTGCCGCTGGTGCTCGCCCTGCTGCTGGTCGGCGGCGTGTCCTCGGCCGCCCCCGCCGGGGAGGCCGGGGCCCGCAGCCGTCTGGACGTGGTGACCGCGCGCGGTGAGCTGCGGGTGTGCAGCACCGGCGACTACCGCCCGTTCACCTACCGCGCCGCCGACGGCGCCTGGACCGGCATCGACATCGACCTGGCCCGCGACCTGGCCACCAAGCTGGGGGTCCGGCTGAAGATCGTGCCGACCACCTGGAAGACCCTGCTGCCCGACTTCCACAGGCACTGCGACCTGGCCGTCGGCGGCATCTCGATCACCCTGGACCGCGCCCGGCAGGCCTTCTACAGCAAGGCCTACGTCCGCGACGGCAAGACCCCGATCACCCGCTGCGAGAACAAGGACCGCTTCCAGACGCTGGAGCAGATCGACCAGCCGGGGGTGCGCGTGGTGGTCAACCCGGGCGGCACCAACGAGCAGTTCGCCCGCGCCAGCCTCAAGCGCGCCACCATCGTGCCGCACCCGGACAACAACACGATCTTCGACGAGATCATCGCCGGGCGCGTGGACCTGATGATGACCGACGCCACCGAGACCAAGTGGCAGGCCAAGCAGCGCCCGGAGCTGTGCGCGGTGCACCCGGAGACGCCGTTCACCTTCAGCGAGAAGGCCTACCTGGTGCCGCTGGGTGACGTGGTGTTCCAGCAGTGGGTGGACCAGTGGCTCAACCTGGCCCTGCACGACGGGACCTGGGCCCGGATCAGCAAGCCCTGGCTGGGCTGAGCCACCCGAACGGCCGATCAAGGTAACGGCGGCGCGGGGACCGGCGAACTCGTTCCTGTCCCGGGTTTTCCGGGCTCTGGAACGAAAGGGGACCGGCGTGCCGGACCTGGAACCCGGGCGGATCCGGCTGTGGTGGTGGTCGGCCCCGTCGCTGGTGCGGGCCGCGCCCGCACTCGGCGGCGCGGCCCTGCTGGTGGCTTTTGCCTGGCCCCGGACCCCGCCGCCCGCGGCGGCCGCGGCCCCGCCGGTGGTCCCGCCGCCCGCCGCCGAGGCCCCGGTGCGGCCCGCGCCGCCACCGAGCTCGGCCCCGCCGGCCCGGCCCAGCGTGGCCAAGCTGGGCGAACGCTGCCCGAAGCCCGGCGAGCGGGCGGTGACCAAAGCGGGCACGGCGCTGCGGTGCGTGCGCAAGCCCGGCGAGCGGCGCGCGGTCTGGCGGGCGGTGTGACGGTGGAACTCCTCCAGGCCACCAAGGTGCTGCGGGCCTGGCAGGTGCCGACCAACCCGGTGGCCTACCGCTGTCCGGCCGGGCACGGCGTGCTCGGGCTGTACCGGGACCGCTCCGCGCGGGCCGGGATCGTGCTGGCCTGCGCCGCCTGCACGCACCGGGTCACGGTGAGCCCGGACGTGCTGGGCCCGGCCGCCTCGGCGACCCGGTTGCCCGGCACCATGGAGCCGCTGCCCGAGGACGGCGGAATCCTGTTGCTGCCCAACGGTTCTGTGCCCAGGGGCCAGCTCGCCGACGGCCTGGTGCGCACCTCCGGCTGGCTGCTGGCAGGCAACCGGGTGGTCGGCTCCGGCCTGCTGTGCGCGCTGCTCGGCGCCGGTCTGGCCGTGGCGCTGGTGCCGGCCGAACCGGCCTGGGCGGCGGCCGCGGCGGTGCTGGGCTTCGCGCTGTGGCGGGTCTCCACGCGGTGGCCGCGGCCCTGCTCGCGGGCCAGGAACCTGGACCGGATCACCGCGGCGGAGCTGGCCGAGGGGATGTTCGTGCGGCGGTACGGGCAGATCGGGCCGGTGGCGCGGGTGGAGTCGGCCACGCCGTGGACCGACGGGATGATCGCGGTGCACTTCACCGGCGGTGGGCAGGAGCGGTGGCCGCCAGCGCGGCGGGTGTGGGTGGCCGAGCTGCTGGACTAGCGTTTCCCGGGTGATGCCGGACTATGCCGCGGATATCCGGGCGAACCTGGAGTCGGTGCTCGGGGACTCTGTGCTGTCCGAGCAGCGGCTGTGGGGCGCGGTGGTGGCGGTGGCGGTCACCTCGGGGCGGGTCGCGGCGCTGGGCGAGCTGGTCGGGCGGGCCGAGCGGGTGCTCTCCGCCGAGGCGTTCGACGCGGCCAGGTCCGCCGGTGCGGTGATGGCCATGAACAACGTGTTCTACCGGGCCAAGCACCAGCTGGCGGACGAGGAGTACCGGCGGCTGCCCGCGCGGTTGCGGATGCGGGTGGTGGCGCGGCCGGGGGTGGACAAGGCCGACTTCGAGCTGTGGTGCGTGGCGGTCAGCGCGGTCAACGGCTGCCGGGTCTGCCTTGAGCTGCACGAGCGGAAGGCGCGCGAAGCGGGAGCGGAGGTGGCTGGGGTGCACGAGGTGCTGCGGGTGGCCGCGGTGGTGCACGCCGCCGGGGTGGTGCTGGCCGCGGAACGGGACCACTGCGCTCCGTGTTCACACCACTGAGGGACAATTGCGACGCGATGGTGGAAGACGAGCTGGAGCTGCTGATCACCGTGGTGGTCGCCGCCGAGAACGAGTCCCAGGCCAGGAACGCCTGTCTGGGACTGGTCGCGCTGGGCGGCGGGCGGATCGTGGAGGCCGGTGACTGCTCCGACGAGGAGCCGGGCTGCTGGTCGGTGACGATCAGCCAGCCGAGCGCCGAGCGGGCCTCGGCCAGCGACGCCGGGGCGCTGTCCAGGGCGGTGCGCACCTTCGTCCGCGGGCTGGGTCCGGACGTCGGCATGCCCAGGGTCTCCTGCGAGCCGCCCACCGCGTGGACCGTGCTGGACGAGCCCGACCTGGTCACCCAGCTGGTGCCCGGCGGCGAACGGGTGCTGGTGGAGGCCTGGCTGGGCGCGAGCCCGCTGCAACAGCCGCCACCCGCCGCCGAGGACCCGGACGAGGTCCTGCCGGAGCCCGCGCCGGTGGTGCTGCCGGCCGGGCCGGTGCAGCGGTTGCGGCTCTCCGTCGACGTGGCCGCCGACCGGCGGGCCGGGGCGGAGTGGCAGGCCAGGGCGGTGGCCAGCCGGATCACCCACCACGGTGAGTTGACCGACTTCACCCCGTGCGGGCCCGGCGTGCTCGGGGTCGAGTTCGACCTCGGGCTGGTGCCGGGGGACGCGGCCACCGCGCTCAAGGCGGCGATGGCCCAGCTGGGGCAG
Source organism: Crossiella sp. SN42 (assembly GCF_023897065.1). Classification (GTDB taxonomy): domain Bacteria; phylum Actinomycetota; class Actinomycetes; order Mycobacteriales; family Pseudonocardiaceae; genus Crossiella. The sequence goes on along the minus strand of NZ_JAMHIV010000017.1, from coordinate 132,182 downwards.
GACAACTGGTCGGCGCTGGAGTTCGACGGCGAGCACGCGGTCAGCTACTGGTCAGCCGATCCCGCGCCCACCGCGGGCGTGATCGCGTTGCAGCTCAGCGCGGGACCGGCGGAGCAGTGACCGGGGCCGGGCCAGCGGCCCAGCCCCGGTCAGCAGGTCACTTCACCCAGGCCGCGGTCAGCGGACCCCAGTTGCCGTCGGCGTCCTTGGCCCGCACGTAGGCCAGGCGCTCCAGGCCCCAGGCGCCGACCTTGCCGCCGACCTCGACCGTGGTCCCGTCGCCGCCGACCTTGAGCTTGCGGGCCTTGCCGCCGTCCCAGGGCGCGCGGTCCAGGTAGACCTCGGCCTCGACCACCTTCTGCGCGGCCGGGCGGCCGACGCCGACGTTGCCGTAGGCGTTGTCATCGGCCTTGGCCGCGACCTCGACGCTGAACAGGCCGCGCTTGACGCTCAGCCCGGACACGGTCGGGCCCAGCGTGGAGACGTAGGGCTGCCGCGCCGACTTGGCCGCGTACAGCAGCGCGTCCTTGTTCAGCTCCCAGAACTTGTCCTGGCAGCTGTAGGCCGGGTGGAAACCGTTGCACTCACCGCTGTTCGGGCCGATCTCGAAGGTGAAAGCGGCGATTCCCAGCTTGTCGTAGGCCCAGTCGTCGGTCGCGCCGGTGACGTTGTAGAGCACCTCGCCCGGCTGGCCGGTGGTGTAACCGTTGAAGCCGCTCATCCGGAAGGCCATCGAGCGCAGCCCGGCGTCGTTGGGGGTCTTGACCTTCGGGTCGTGGCCCCAGGGCAGCAGCACCAGGTTGCCGTAGGTGTGCAAGGTGATCATCGCGCCGCGGGTGGTCGCCGGGGCCGCGTCATTCTCACCGGGGCCGCGCTGGTCCGGGAACAGCTTCTCGAACAGCCCGGCCAGGTGGTGGGTCTCCGGCTCGCTGGCCGCCTTCGGGCCGCGGTAGGTCTGCGAGCAGGGGTTGTTCGAGGTGCCGACGCCGCCCCAGCGGGAGTCCCAGTTGCGGTTGAGGTCGATGCCCTCGTGGTTGGCGCTCCACGGGCCGGGGCAGGGCGTGACGCTGTTGCTGTCGTTGAGGTTCTTGCGCTGCCAGGCCGAGCTGTTGGCCGAGGTGCCGGCGTTGGTCAGGCCGTCCTGCACCACGCCGATGGCGTCCGGGTTGACCTGCGGCACCACCCACACCTCGGTGCCGCCGAGCAGCGCGGCCACCTCGGCGTCGCTGTGCGCGCCGTCGAGCAGCCTGGTGATGAACCGCCAGGCCATCTCGGAGGTGGTCACCTCGCGGGCGTGGATCTGGGCCATCAGCAGGAACCGCGGCTTGGCCGAGTCCGGCTTGAGCTCGCAGCCGCGCCAGGCCTGCGCGGTGATACACAGCGCCTCCAGCCGGTTGCCCTTGGCCGGGTCCTGCTGCCGCTGCCAGGACTCGCCGTAGCTCACCCGCTTGGTCAGCTCCGGGTAGCGCTTGGCCACATCGGCCACGAAGGAGTGAAAGCCCTCGACCGTGCGGTACCCGCCGTAGAAGGTCGGATACTCCTTGTCCGCCAGTCGTTTCGGCTTGGGGTAGGCCGCGGCCGCGCGCGGGGCCGCGGCGGCCGGCGCCTGCTGGACTCCGACCGTGCGGGCACCGAGCCCGGCCAGCCGGTCCTCCGCGCCGGGCTGGCCGAGCACGAGGATCGCCGAGCCCTCACGGCCGAGGACGTCGAACCCGGCCTCGACGAGCTTCTGCCCCAGCTCCGCCGGGTCGCCGGGTGCGGTGACGTGCAGGATCCGGGCCGGGTCAGCGGCCCCGGTGGCCAGTGCGGGCACCGGCAGCAGCGCGGCCGCGGCGACCGCGGTGGCGGCCAGCGCGGTGCGCAGCAAGAGGCGTTTCGCCATGTGAGCAGCCGTCCTTCCAGAGGATCAGTACGGCACGATCCTGTGATGCGTCCGTGACCTGGAACAAGCCCCCGGACGGCGGTAGGGGCACGCCGCGTAGTCCTGGCCCTCACTCCAATGGCGGTGGAATTCAGCCTGATCTTGGTTGTACTGAGGTGGGGTTTGGGTACTACCTTCAACTAAATAAGCCGTGCCATGTCCGTGGCACGGCTGGAGCCGCGTGGAGGAGTAGGGCGCAAGATGGCAAGTGTGGAGCAGGTTCGCAACGGAATCCTCCAGGCCAACGAGAAGGCGCAAGAGAGCCTCGGCGCGCTGCAGGCGGCCTCCACCGCCATCGAGCAGGCCAAGGGCGCGCTGCTCCAGGTCGTGCAGGGCAGCAACCAGCCCGAGGCCGAGCAGGCCGCGGGCATGCTGGACCAGGCGATGGCGAACCTGACCGAGACGCACCAGCAGGTGACCCAGGCGATCAACACCGCCGAGGGCTACGCGAGCAGGCTGTAGGCCCGGTGTCGTCCATCGCGGAGGTCGCGGCCGCACTGGCGTCGGTGCGCGAGCAGCTTCTCCAGGCACATCAGGTGCTGATCGAGGCCGACGAACTGATCGGGGAATCCCTGGCCGCACTGGCGAAAGCGGGCAAGCACCACTCGTCCTCGCTGGTCCCGCCGGAGCTGCTGGGCGCGGGTCAGGGGCACGGCCGCACCGTGGAGCTGGTCACCGGCGCGCTGGACCGGGTAGAAGGCCTGATGACCTCCCTGTGACACTGACGACGTGATCTTGGGCGGTGCAGCGTGAGCAAGAAGCTCGAGCGACGGGCACGGATCGGCGAGGTCTTCGGCGAGTTCCACGACGCCGTCGCGATGGCCCTCGGGGCGGCGCGGCAGGAGCACATCGTGGCCGAGGCCCAGCACCGCAGGGCCGAGTTCGAGCTGACCCTGCGCAAACGCGGAATCCGTGCCGTGCAAGCGGATCCGGCCTTCGCCGCGCAGTGGGCCGACCCGGCGCTGCGACCGCTGGCCGAACGCGCGCTGGCCGAGCACGAGCAGGTCTTCGCGCAGTGGACCGGCGACGGCCCGGCCACGCTGACCGCGCTGGTCAACGAGCACGCGCCCGGTTCGGCTGGCGAGCACTGGGAGCACTGGCTGGGCAGGCCCGGCGAGCGGGACGGCAGCACACCCGCGCCGGGGCTGTGGCGGATCGGCTCGGCCCGGCTGGAGGACGCCTCGCTGACCGAGGAGTTCCCGGCCGCGGTGCCGCTGCTGGACCACGGCCACCTGCACGTGGTCTCCGCGCACAACACCAGGATGCTGGCCGAGGCGCTGGTGGAGACGCTGGTGCTGCGCACGCTGTCCTACTTCCAGCCTGGCCTGGTGCAGGTGCACGTGTGGGACACCGGCCAGTTCACCGGTTCGCTGCCCGGCCTGTACCCGCTGGCCCGCGCCGGACTGCTCACCGTGCACGACCCGAGCCGGTTGCAGGACCTGCTCAGCGAGTTCTCCGAGCACATCCGCCGGGTGCACACCCGGATCCTGGTGGACGGCCACCACTCGCTGCGCGCGCTGACCGCGGCCACCGGCAAACGTTCGGAACCGTGGCGGATCGCGATCCTGTTCGGCAACCACGAGAACCTGGACGACCAGCTCCGCCAGCAGCTGCAACGGGTCGCGCGCAATGGTTTGGCCTGCGGCATCCAGCTGGTCATGGTGGACATGCGGCTGTCGGTGAACAGCCCGCTGGAGACCGTGGAGCTGCACGAGGACGGCCGGGTCACCTCCACCATGACCGGCGAGCACGCGGTGATCACCCTGGACGAGCCGCTGCCGAGGGACCGGGTGCCGATGGCCTGCGGGGCGATCGCGGACGCGCTGCTGGAGCGGCGCAGCCGGGTGTGCACCTTCGCCGACCTGCTGCCGGAGACCCGCTGGGCGGAGCGCTCGGCCACCGGGCTGAGCGCGCCGATCGGCCGCAGCGACGGCCAGGACGTGCTGCTGCACCTCGGCGACTCCTCGCCGCACGCGCTGATCGGCGGGCCGAGTGGCTCCGGCAAGACCAACTTCCTGTACGCGATGCTGGGCAGCCTCACCGCGCGCTACTCCCCCGACGAGCTCGAGCTCTACGTGCTCGACTTCAAGGAGGGCGTGTCCTTCGCCCAGTTCACCCCCGGCCGCAAGGACCCGAGCTGGCTGCCGCACGCGCGGCTGGTCGGGGTGAACGTCAACGCCGACCGGGAGTTCGGGCTGGCGCTGCTGAAGTACCTGGCCGATGAGATGCGGCGCAGGGCGGAGGCGGCCAAGCGGCACGAGGTGACCAAGCTGGAGGAGCTGCGCGCGGAGGACACCGGCGGGCGGTGGCCGCGGATCGTGGCGGTGATCGACGAGTTCCAGTTCCTCTTCGCCGAGCGGGACGCGGTGACCAGCCAGGCGGCCGGGCTGCTGGAGGACGTGGCAAGGCGCGGGCGCTCGCAGGGCATCCACCTGGTGCTCTCCAGCCAGGACGTCTCCGGCATCGAGGCGTTCTGGGGCAAGCCGGCCATCTTCGAGCAGTTCATCGTGCGGATCGCGCTGCCCAAGGCGCGCCGGGTGCTGGTGGAGACCAACCAGGCCGCGATCGAGATCCCGCGGCGGCACGCGGTGATCAACCACGACTCCGGGGTCCGGCACGGCAACGAGGTGGCCCGCATCCCGGACGCCACCAGCCGCGGCACCTTCGACGCGTTGCAGGTGGAGCTGTGGCAGCGCAGGCCCGCGCACCTCGGCGAGCCAAGGCTGTTCGACGGCGACCACGTGCCACCACTGTCCACAGTGGAGGATTTCCGGCAGCTGGAACCACGCCGGGGCCGTCCACCGGTGGCGCTGCTCGGCCAGGTGATCGACGTGGCGGGCAGCGCGGCCGGGGTGACCCTGGCGCGCACGCCCGGCCGCAACATCGCCACCCTCGGCTCGGTGCTGCGCGATGCCGCCAGCGTGCTCGCCGCGGCCACGCTTTCCCTTGCCCGGCAACACCTTCCAGGCGAGGCCAGGTTCACCCTGATCTGCGTGACCGAGGACGCCCGCACGGCGGCGGAGACGCTGACCTGCGCGCTCAAGGACACCGGCAACGAGGTCGAGCTGCTCGACAGCGACGGCGTGCGCGCCGCGCTGGACGCGCTGGCCGCCGACCTGGGCGCCCGCGCGGCCCGCGGCGCGGGCAACAACGAACCGGCCCGGCCGCACTACCTGGTGCTCTACGCCATCGACGCGGCCTATCCGTTGCTGGAGCAGAAGGACCCGACCACCCGGCAGTCCGGAGTGGACAGTCTCAAGCAGATCCTCAAGCACGGCCCCGAGCTGGCCACCCACACCATCGGCTGGTGGCGCAGCGTGCAGCGGCTCAAGAGCGGCTTCCTCGGCGGCGGCATCGAGGACCTGGGCGCCTGGGTGGCCCTGGACGTGCACGGCCCGGACCTGTCCAGCCTGGCCGCCGGTCAGCTGATCAGCTGGTCGCCCCGGCCCCGCCGCGGCCTGTTCTTCGACAAGTCCGAGCACGCGCGGCCCGAGGTCGTCATCCCGTTCGACACCGCAGAGGCCAGCGGGGAGGGCCAACCGTGAACGAGCCGTCCGCGAGCGAGCGCTACCGGGCGATCACCGGCCAGGTGGACGAGGCGGTGCGCCGGATGCAGAAGGTGGACGCCGAACGCGCCAAGGAGCTGACCGAGGTGGTCCGCCAGGCCAAGGAGCGGCACGCCACGGCCGAGCAGCAGCTCAGCGCGACCGAGCAGGAGCTCAGGGAGCGCTGGCGGGAGGTCGGCGACCTGTTCTACGACGAGCGCTGGTTCCAGATGAAGCCGCTGCCCAAGCCGGTCCTGCCGGCCGACGGCCTGACCATGGAGCAGCGCGCGGAGCGGATCAGGGCCGCGCAGCAGGGCCTGGAGGAGCTGCTGCGCAAGCGCGGCGGGCTGATCCGCCGCCGGGACTGACCGGCGCGCCAGTCACCAACGCTCGGTGGCGCTGGACCAGGCGGCAGGCAGGCCCGCGATGCCCAGGTCCAGGGCCTCGATGACCAGGGCGCGGAGCTCGTCGATGGTGTCGTAACCGCGCAGGCAGGCGGTCTCCATGCCGAGCCGGGCGCTGGCGCAGACCACCCGGATCAGCAGCCGGCAGCGCAGGTCGGTCTCGGCGGAGACGCCCTGGCGGGCCGCGATCACCTCGGCCAGCCGGTGCTCGACCTGGGCGGAGGTCTGCAGCCAGCGGGCGAACAGGGTCGGGGTCTGGCCGATCAGGCGGTGGGTGGCGCAGTAGCGGGCCGGGCCGCCGTCCAGTGCGGCGATGTGGTCGAACATGGCCAGGTAGGTGGCGCGGGCGGCGGTCACCGGGGGCTCGGTGTCCGGGCGGGCGGCCAGCGCGGTGATGCAGAACTCGTCGATCTCGGCGAACTGGGCCAGCGCGACGTCCTCCTTGCCGGCGAAGTACCGGAAGAAGGTGCGCGGCGAGATCTCCACCGCGGCGGCGATCTCCTCCACCGTGGTGGCCTCGAAACCCTTGCCGAAGAACAACTTCAGGGCGGCGTCGACCAGCGCGTTCTTGGTGCGCAGCTTCTTGCGCTCGCGCAGACCCAGCTCGTCCTTGACCATGCTCACATCGTCAGTCTACGTCACATGTCGCGCTCCGCCTATTGTCATGGTATGTTTTTTGTCAGTGACTGACACGTTCTTTTCTGAGGAGTCCAGCATGACCACCCCGTCCACCGGCCTGGAAATCCGTCTCGCCTCCCGTCCCGAGGGCTGGCCCACCCTGGACAACTTCGATCTGGTCCAGGCCGAGGTGCCCACCCCAGACGAGGGCGAGCTGCTGGTGCGCAACAAGGTCATGAGCGTCGACCCGTACATGCGCGGCCGGATGAACGACGTGAAGTCCTACGTGCCGCCGTTCGAGCTGGGCAAGGCGCTGCAGGGCGGCGCGGTCGGCGAGGTCGTCACCTCCAACGACCCCGGCTTCGCCGTCGGCGACCTGGTGCTGCACATGGGGGGCTGGCGCGAGTACGCCAAGGTGGAGGCCAAGCAGGCGGTCAAGGTGGACGCGAACCTGGCCCCCGCGGGCGCTTTCCTCGGCGTGCTGGGCATGCCGGGCCTGACCGCCTACGCGGGCCTGCTGGCCGCGGGCCAGTTCCGCGAGGGCGACGTCGTCTTCGTCTCCGGCGCGGCAGGCGCGGTCGGCTCGCTGGTGGGCCAGATCGCCAAGCTCAAGGGCGCCTCCAGGGTGATCGGCTCGGCCGGCAGCCAGGAGAAGGTCGACTACCTGGTCAACGAGCTGGGCTTCGACGCCGCGTTCAACTACAAGGACGGCCCGGTGGCCGAGCTGCTGGCCAAGGCCGCGCCCGAGGGCATCGACGTGTACTTCGACAACGTGGGCGGCGAGCACCTGGAGGCGGCGATCGGCGCGGCCAAGCAGGGCGGCCGGTTCGCCCTGTGCGGCGCCATCTCGCAGTACAACGAGAAGGGCGAGCGCACCGGCCCGCGCAACATGATCGAGATCGTCGGCAAGGGCCTGAACCTGCGCGGGTTCATCGTGAAGGAGTACGGGTCCATGCAGGAGCAGTTCTTCACCGAGGTCGGCGGCTGGCTGGCCGAGGGCAAGATCAGCTACCGGGAGACCACCGTCGAGGGCCTGGCCAACGCCCCGCAGGCGTTCCTTGACCTGTTGAAGGGTGCCAACACCGGCAAGATGCTCGTGACGATCTAACCGCCACTGACCACCCGGCCGTCGTGCACCACCAAGGTGCGCGGCGGCCGTTGCCGTACCGCCTCGGCCACCGAGTCCGCGGGCACGACCATCAGCTCCGCCCGGTCGCCCTCGATCACGCCGTAGCCGCGCACGCGCAGTGCCCGCGCGCCGTCGCGGGTGGCCACGTCGGCGCACAGCTCGACCTCGTCGTCGCGCTCGAAACCGTTGGCCTCGGCCAGCAGGCGGGCCTGGTCGAGCAGGTCGCCGCCGTCGTCGCCCAGGCCGACCGGCACGCCTGCCCAGCGCAACCGGCGCAGGGGCAGCGGGTTTCCCCAGGCGGTGGCCAGGGTGGTCACCGAGATGCCGTGCTCGGCCAGCAGCTCGGCCAGCAGCTCGCGCCGGTGATCCTCCACAGTGGACAGTGCGAGGCAGTGCGAGAGGGTGACCTTGCCGCGCATGTCCAGCGCGGCCACCCGTTCGCAGATCAGCTCGATCACGAAGGCGCCCAGCTCGCCGGGGTCGCGCAGCTGGAGGTCGATGCCCACGGAGTGCCGCTCGGCCAGCTCGAAGAGCAGGTCCAGGTGGCGCACCGGGTCGCGGTCGTGGCCTGCCGGGTCCAGACCGCCGAGCAGGTTCGCGCCCGCGGCCACCGCGGCGTCCAGCAACTTCTCGCCGCGTTCCTCGCGGATGAGCCCGCCGGCCACGAAGGCGACCAGCTGGATGGTGGCGCGGCCGGCGAAGACCTGCCGGGCGGCCAGCAACTCGTCCAGGTCCTCGGCCGGGCCGTGCACGCGGAGCAGGGTGGCACCGGCGGCGACCAGCCGGGCCAGGGTGGCCTCGGCCTGTCCGGCGCGCGGCCGGACGTGCGCGGCGACCAGCGCGGGCAGCAGCACGCCACCGGCGCCGTCGACCTCGGGAATCCCTGGTGGGGCGGTGAGTTCCGGCCCGAGCTCGGCGATCGCACCGGCTCGGCAGAGCACGTCGATCGCGGGGGTGTCGGGCGCGGAGGACCACGGGCGGACGGAACGGATCAGCACATCACCCATTGCCGGACCCTAGGCCCCCGGTCGCGAGCGCACCAGCCCGCGGCGTGTCACACGAGCTTTCCCGGGTTGAGAACTCCAGTCGGGTCCAGTCGGGCCTTGACCGCGCGCAGCACCTCAACGCCCAGCTCGCCGACCTCGGCGGCCAGCCAGGGCGCGTGGTCCACGCCGACCGCGTGGTGGTGGGTGATGGTGCCCGCGTGGTTGACGATGGCCTCGCAGGCCGCGGCCTTGGCCCGCTGCCACTGCTCGACCGGGGCGGTGCCCGCGCGCGGGGCGAGCACGGTGAAGTACAGCGAGGCCCCGGTCTCGTAGGCGTGCGAGACGTGGCACATCACCACCGGGCGGGCGCCGGCGGTGCTCAGCGAGTCGGTGAGCGCGCCGCGGACCGCGGTGCGCAGCGCGGCCAGCCCGGCCCAGTCGCCGGCGGTCTCCAGGGTCTCCACGCACACCCCGGCCTCCAGCAGCGCGTCCCGCTGCCTCGGCCCGCCGTAGCGGCCCTTGCGCCAGGCCTCGCCGAGCGGGCGGCCCAGCCGCACCGGGTTGAACTCCCGCAGCGCGTTGAGCGCGGCCCGCCGCCGGTTGGCCAGCTCGCGCGGGGAACCGGTCTCCCAGCCCAGGATCAGCAGGCAGGGCGCGACCACACCCCTGGTGCGCAGGTAGGCGCGCAGCGCCCGGCCCTTCCAGCCGCCCGCCAGTTCAAGGGACACCTCGGTCTCGTCCATGTCGGACAGGCGGGTGACATCGGCCAGCACCCGCTGCTGGGCCAGCGCGCGGACCGCCGCCGCGCCGCGTTCCCAGCCGTCCACCACCACGCCCTCGTAGTGGTGGAAGGTGGCCGCCGGTCGCACCCGCAGGGTCAGCTCGGTGATCACGCCGAAGACGCCCTCGCTGCCGATGACCAGCCGCTTCAGGTCAGGTCCTGCCGCCGAGGCCGGGACGCCGCCGAGGATGAGCTCGCCGGCGGGGGTGGCCAGCCGCAGCGCGTGCACCATGTCCTCGAACCGGCCGTAGCCCGCGGAAGCCTGCCCGGCCGAGCGGGTGGCGGCGAACCCGCCGAGGGTGGCCCGCTCGAAGGACTGCGGGAAGTGGCCGAGGGTGAAGCCGTGCGCGGCCAGCAGCCGTTCCGCCTCCGGCGCGCGCACCCCGGCCTGGAAGACCGCGGTGTGCGAGATCGGGTCCACCGAGACCAGCTTGTCCAGCCGGGCCAGGTCCACGGTGACCACCGAGGCCTTGGCCCCGCGCAGCGCGTTCACCCCGCCGACCACCGAGGTGCCGCCGCCGAAGGGCACCACCGCGAGGTCCTGCGCCGCGCAGACCTCCAGCACCCGTTGCACCTGCTCGGGATCGGCGGGCAGCACCACCGCGTCCGGAATGGCCAGCTCGCCGCAGCCCCTGTGCCGCATGAGGTCCACATAGGACAGTCCGCCGGAGCGGCCGAGCCGGGCCTCCCGGTCGGTCAGCACCGCCGCCGGGCCGACCACCTCGGCCAGGGCCGCCAGCGCGGCCGGTGGCAGCGCCGAGTCGGCGACCGGGTGCAGCGAGCCCGGCCCCACCGGCGTGGTCACCTCGGCCAGGCCGATGCGGGAGCGGAGCCAGCGCAGCGCGTGCGACGGCAGGTGCGCCGCCTTCGCGCCCTCGGGCGTCCAGCTGGTGCGGAGGGTGTGGTCGATGCGCTCGGTCACCGCTACAGTGTGACACATGGCGTCCGAGTGTCACACCTCCGAAGCCCCGCCGGTGGTCCGCGGCCAGCGGGTGGACGACGAGGTCCTGCTCGCCGCGGCCAAGGACTGCGTGCTCGACGTGGGCGTGCGGCGCACCACGCTGGCCGAGGTGGCGCGCCGGGCCAAGGTGAGCCGGATGACCTTGTACCGCCGCTTCCCGGACGTGACCAGCCTGGTCGCCGCGCTGCTCACCCGCGAGTTCCGCGGCCTGCTCAGCGCGGTGGCCTCGGCCTCGGCGAACCTGCCCAGCGCGCGCGAGCGGCTGGTCGCCGGTGCGGTGGCGGCCGGCCGGGAGGTCGCGCACAACCCGCTGATGCGCACCATCCTGGAGGTCGACCCCGAACTGCTGCTGCCCTACCTGGTGCAGCGGATGGGCAGCACCCAGCGGCTGGCCGAGCAGTTCCTGCGCGAGCAGGTGCTGGCCGGGCAGGCCGACGGCTCGGTGCGCGCCGGGGACGTGGCCGCGCAGTGCAGGCTGCTGTTCCTGATGGTCCAGTCGGTGGTCTTCGCGCTGCGGCTGGCGGTGGCCGAGCCGGACGAGGCCGCGCTGCTGGCCGAGCTCCGCCACGGCCTGGACGCGGTGCTGCGGCCATGACCGTCCCGATGCTGCCGGCCGGCTCGCTGCGCGCGACCTCGCTCAACGCCACCCGCAGGGCCAACGACCTGGCCCTGCTCGCCGGTGGCCACCAGCTCGACCTGCTGGTGGTCGGCGGCGGGGTGACCGGGGCCGGGGTCGCGCTGGACGCGGCCGCCCGCGGCCTGTCGGTGGCCCTGGTCGAGGCGCAGGACCTGGCCTTCGGCACCTCCCGGTTCTCCAGCAAGCTGGTGCACGGCGGCCTGCGCTACCTGGCGCACGGCGAGTTCGCGCTGGCCAGGGAGAGCGCGGTGGAGCGCGGCCTGCTGATGACCCGCACCGCCCCGCACCTGGTGCGCACCCTGCCCCAGCTCATCCCGCTGCACCGGCAGGCCCGCGGCGCCGGGGTGAGCCGGAGCCACGAGGCGGTCTTCATGGCCGGGCTGCGCGCCGGCGACCTGCTGCGCCGCACCGCGGGCACGCCCGGCGCGGTGCTGCCCGCGCCCCGCCGGGTGCCTGCCGCCGAGGCGCTGGCGCTGGCCAGTGGCCTGCGGGTGAGCGGGCTGCGCGGCGGGCTGCTCTCCTACGACGGCCAGCTGGTCGACGACGCCCGCCTGGTGGTCGCGCTGGCCCGCACCGCGGCCGGGTTCGGCGCCCGGATCATCACCAGGGCCAGGGCGGTGCACCTGGACGGCTCCGGCGGCGAGGTGGTGGACGGGCTGACCGGCGAGGCCGTCCGGATCAGGGCCAAGGCGGTGATCAACGCCACCGGGGTGTGGGCGGATCGGCTGGTGCCCGGCGTGCGGCTGCGGCCCTCCCGCGGCTCGCACCTGGTGCTCGACGGCGCCGCGCTCGGCCTGGGCGGCACCGCGCTGACCGTGCCGGTGCCCGGCGAGCGCAACCGGTTCGCGCTGCTGCTGCCGCAGCTGGACGGCCGGGTCTACCTGGGCCTGACCGACGAGCCGATGGACGGGCCGGTGCCGGAGGTGCCCGAGGTCCCGCAGGCCGATGTGGACTTCCTGCTGGACGTGGCCAACACGGTGCTGGGCAGGCGGCTCGGTCCGGCCGACGTGCTCGGCGCGTTCGCCGGTCTGCGCCCCTTGATCGACCTTCCGGGTACGAGTGGCCGCACCGCGGACCTCTCCCGCAAACACGCCGTGCTCGCCTCGCCGGACGGAGTTACCACGGTGGTGGGCGGCAAGCTCACCACCTACCGGCGGATGGCCGCCGACGCGGTGGACGCCGCGATCGCCCGCCGCGGCCTGACCGCCGGGCCCTCGCGCAGCGCGCAGGTGCCGCTGGTCGGCGCCGCGCCAGCCGAGTATCTGTCCACAATGGAGGTAGCGCCGCGGCTGGTTGCCCGCTACGGCGCGGAAGCCGTGCGACTGGCCGCGCTGGCCCAGCTCGACCCGAGGCTGGGCGCCGAGGTCGCGGACGGGCTCGGCGTCACCGCGGCCGAGGTGGTCTGGGCGGTGCGGCACGAGGGCGCGCTGGACGCCGACGACGTGCTGGACCGGCGCAGCCGGATCGGCCTGGTGCCCTCGGATCGGTTGCGGGCCTTGGACTCCGTCACCGCGCTGGTGCGCAAGGCCACCGAAGGACTCTGACGACGCAGCGTAGCCAACGTCGTCGAATTGCTTGCAGCGTCATTCAAACGGGTTGTCTTGGCGGCGTTTTCGCCGCAACCGCAAGCAATCCCAGCTTGAAACCTGTCACCTTAGGGAAACACCGCCTCGGACCATCCACAAAGGACGGCCCCCTGCGGCCCCATGTCCGCGGTGTCACGTCATCACCGGTGTTCGCAGCACCGTGACAGGGAGTGAACGCGATGAGTTACGCAAACCTGGCTTCCGAGGTGGAGCAGCAGGTGCTCGCCACGGTGACCGAGCTGATCGCGGCCGTGATCGGGCCCGAGTACGCGCAGACCGTCGAGATCGACATGGACACCTCGTTCAACGAGGACCTGGAGCTGGAGAGCATCGAGTTCGTCGCGCTCTCGGCCAAGCTGCGCGAGCACTACGGCAGCTCGGTCAACTTCGCCGCCTTCCTGGCCGACAAGGAGGTGGAGGAGGCGGTCGGCCTGACCGTCGGCCACCTGGTCCGCTACATCGCCGACTGCCTGGCCGGCGACCGCGGGACCGCCCCATGACCGAGGTCCAGGCGAACAACCTCACCTTCCACGTCCAGCCCCTGGCCACCCCCGACTCCCCGCCGGACGCGCCACTGGTGGTCTTCCTGCACGGCCTGGTGGTGGACAACCTCTCCGGCCTCTACCTCACCCTGGCCACCCCGGCCGCCACCGCCGGGGCCCGCACCCTCTGCTACGACCAGCGCGGACACGGCCGCTCCGACCGGCCGCCCACCGGCTACACCCTGGACGACTCGGTGGCCGACCTGCACGCGCTGCTGGACGCCCTCGGCGAGCACCGCCCGGTCCGGCTGGTCGGCAACAGCTACGGCGGCCTGCTCGCGCTGGCCTTCGCCGCGCACCGCCCCCAGCGGGTGGACAAGATCATGCTGATCGAGTCGCTGGTGCCCACCCCCGGCTGGGGCGAGCGGATGGCGGCCACCCTCAACGAGGCGATCGCGGGCCGGTACGACCACCACTTCACGCACATGAGCGGCCGCAAGTGGGACCGGCGGGTGCAGCAGGTGGAGGAACTGCTGATCAGGACCAGCATGGTGGCCGAGATCGGCAGGCAGGAGCCGTTCAGCCCGGACCGCTACGCCGCGGTGACCGCGCCGGTGCTGGCCGTCTACGGCTCGGAGTCCGAGCTGTTGCCCGAGGTCAGCGTGTTGCAGAAGTACCTGCCGCAACTGGAGCTGGAGATCCTGCCGGAGCAGTCGCACATGCTGCTCACCGAGGCGGCAGGCCAGGTCCGCGAAGTGCTGGCAAGGTGGTTGCGGTGAGCCGGGTCCTGTTCGTGGTGCCACCACTGGCCGGGCACACGCTGCCCACGGTGGCGCTGGGCCACGAACTGACCGGGCGCGGGCACGAGGTCGCCTGGGTCGGCCACCGCGAGGTGGTGGCCCCGCTGCTGCCGGAGCCGGAGCTGCTCATGCCGGTGCAGCGCGGCCCGGACGACTGGCTGGCCGAGGTGGTGACCCGCTCCCGCGGCTTACGCGGTCCCGCGGCCTTCCAGTTCCTCTGGCGGGACTTCCTGATCCCACTGGCGGAGTCCAGCGTGCCCGGGGTGGAGGAGGCGGTCGAGCGGTTCCGGCCGGATGTGCTGGTGGTGGACCAGCAGGCGCTGGCCGGCGGCGTGGTGGCGCGGCGGCACGGGCTGCCCTGGGCCACCTCGGCGACCACCTCGGCCGAGCTGACCGACCAGTTCGCCGCCGTGCCCAAGTTCGGCGCCTGGGTACGCGGGCAGCTGGCCGCGCTGCAACACGCGCAACAGGTTCCGGTGGCCGTGGCCGAGCGCGGCGACCTGCGCTTCTCCGAGCACCTGGTGCTCGCCTACACCACCCGCTGCCTGGTCGGCTCCAAGATCGACTACCCCGGCCACTACGCCTTCGTCGGGCCCTCGCTGGGCGTTCGAGCGTCCATTGTGGACTATCCATGGGAATGGCTGGACGGACGGCGGCAGCACCTGCTGGTCACCCTGGGCACGGTGGACCGGGAGAACGGCGCCCGCTTCCTCAACGCGGTACTGGCCGCGGTCGAGCCGCTCGGCTCCCGCCTCCAGGTCACCATCGCCGCGCCACCCAAGTTGTTTGGAGAACTTCCGGCCCATGTGCTGGTACGGGAGTTCGTGCCCCAACTGGAGGTGTTGGCGCGCACGGACGCGGTGGTATGTCATGGCGGGCACAACACGGTGTGCGAGACCCTCGCGCACGGCCTGCCGCTGGTGGTCGCCCCGATCAGGGACGACCAGCCGATCATCGCCAACCAGGTGGTCGAGGCGGGCGCGGGCCGACGTGTTCGGTTCGGCCGGGTCGGACCGGCCGAGCTGCGGGACTCGATTCTCGATGTGCTGTCCTTTCCTGGATACCGAGCGGCGGCAGAGCGTATCCGGGCGTCCTTCGCCGACGCCGGTGGTACCGCGGCGGCGGCCGACCGGGTGGAGATGCTGACATGATGTTGGGCTGGCTACCGGTGGTCACGATGATCGCCTTGGTGCTCAACGGTTTCCGGCTGCGCGGCCAGCTGGCCTGGCTGCCGGTGCTCGACGACGAGCAGGACGGTCCGCACGGCCGGTTCCGGTTCGTGGCGGCCCAGGGCGCGGAACTGCCGGAGCGGACCAGGGCCGCCGCCGAGGACTGGGCGCAGCGGCAGGGCCTGTCCGTGCTGGACCTGGTGCCCCGCCGGCTCGGCGTGGCCAGGGCGCTGGACCTGGCCCGCGCCGGGCTGGGCAAGGACTTCCTGGCCACCCGGCTGGCCAGCGCGGGCGGCGCGGGGCACGCGCTGCTGGTGGACGCCGACGTGGCCGAGCGCGAACAGCTCGGCGAGGCCGCGCCGGACACCGTGACCACCGCCGGTCTCACCACCCGGTTGAAGCGGTTGGCTTGCACCGCAACGGATTTCGCCGTCGCGCCCGGTCTCGGCGTGATCCAGGAGACCCCGGCGCAGCGGGCCGAGCGGCTGCGCGCCGAACGCGGTCTGTTCCGCGCGGTGCTGCCGCCGCTGGTCTGCTACGCCGCGCTGGTCACCTGCGTGGTGGCCCAGCCGATCCTCGGCCTCGGCGCGCTGGCGCTGTTTTGCCTTCAGCCCTACCTGGTCTTCGCCGGCAGTCCGGTCCGCCCTGCTGACCTGCATCGGCACGCCGCGCTGCGGCTGCTGCGCGATCCGGCGAACTGGGCCCGCACGCTGGCCGCGCTGTGGCGCACCCGGGTCAGGGGCGACCGGGTGGCCGAGCTGCGCGCCGCCTACGCCGCCGAGCTGGCCCAGGGCACCGAGCGCTTCTTCGAGCCGCGCCGCGCGGACTGCCCGTGGTGCGGCGGCACCGCGCTGAAGCCGCACGTGCGCTGCGTGGACCTGGTGCTGAACAAGCCGGGCCGGTTCACCCTGGAACGCTGCGCGGACTGCGGCCACGTGTTCCAGAACCCCCGGCTCAACCTGGCCGGTCTCGACTTCTACTACCGCGACTGCTACGACGGCGAGGGCGCGCGCACCGCGGAGACCGCGTTCTCCGCCGGCCCCGCGGTGTACCGGCGGCGGGCCGAGATGCTCGTCCCGTTCACCACCCCGCGCACCTGGCTGGACGTCGGCGGCGGCCACGGCCACTTCGCCAACCTGGCCCGCGAGGTCTGGCCGGAGACCGCCTTCGACGGCCTGGACCTGGGCGCGGGCATCGAGGAGGCGGCCAGGCGCGGCTGGGTGGACCGCGGCTACCGCGGCCAGTTCCCGGAGCTGGTGGCCGAGCTGGCCGGGCGCTACGACGTGATCAGCATGTTCCACTACCTGGAGCACACCAGGGAGCCGTTCGAGGAGCTGGACGCGGCGGCGAAGGTGTTGTCCGCAGGCGGTTTCCTGCTCATCGAGGTGCCCAACCCCGGCTCGCGGTACGGGCGGCTGCTGCGCACCTACTGGATGCCGTGGTTCCCGCCGCAGCACCAGCACATGATGCCCAGGGAGAACCTGGTCCGGGCGCTGACCGAGCGCGGCTTCACCGTGGTGGCCCAGGACCGCGGCCGCGCCGACCAGTCCATGGACCTCACCATGGCCGTCGGCCTCGGCCTGAACCGGCTGGCGCGCAACCCGGACCAGCCCTGGCGGCCCCGGCCGGCCACCTGGTGGCGCCGGGTCCTCTTCCGCGCGGTGCTCACCGCGGGGGTGCCGCTGCTGGTGCTGGCCTGGGTGACCGACAAGCTGGCGCACCAGGTGATCAAGCGCGGCAACGGCGGCAACGCCTACCGGCTGCTCGCTCAGCGGTCCTAGTTCGCGTTCGCGCAGTGCCGAGTGTCAGGCTGCTCACGACCGGCGGGAATGGGCTCCATAATCGCCGGGCTGGGAGATAGTGGACATGGGCACCGCGCCGGGGGACGCGAACTGGACAACCGAGAGGAAACGCCGTGGCTGAGGCAGTGCTGGAGATCGATCGGATCTCCAAGCGCTATGGCGAGGTCGTCGCCCTGCGGGAGATGACCTTCTCGATCCGGGCCGGTGAGCTGTTCGGCTTCGTCGGCAGCAACGGCGCGGGCAAGACCACCACCATGCGGATCGCGCTGGGCGTGCTGGCCGCCGACTCCGGCGAGGTGCGCTGGAACGGCCGCGCGGTGGACTTCGAGACCCGCAGGCACATCGGGTACATGCCGGAGGAACGCGGCCTGTACCCGAAGATGAAGGTGACCGAGCAGCTGGTCTACCTGGCCGAGCTGCACGGGATGTCGGCCAGGGCCGCGCGCAGGGCCGCTGACACCTGGACCGAGCGGCTGGGGCTGGGGCAGCGCAAGGACGAGGAGGTCCAGAAGCTCAGCCTGGGCAACCAGCAGCGGGTGCAGCTGGCCGCGGCGCTGGTGCACGAGCCCGAGGTGCTGGTGCTGGACGAGCCGTTCTCCGGGCTGGACCCGGTGGCGGTGGACGTGATGAGCGAGGTGCTGCGGGAGCAGGCCGACGCCGGGGTGCCGGTGATGTTCTCCAGTCACCAGCTCGACCTGGTGGAGCGGCTGTGCGACCGGGTCGGGATCATCCGAAGTGGACAGATGGTGGTCAGCGGCAAGGTCGCCGAGCTGCGCACCGGCGGCAGCGACCGCTACCTGCTCGACCTGCCCTACGCGCCCTCGGACTGGGCCAGGAACCAGGCCGGGGTCACCGAGCTGAGCGTGGACGGGTCCCGGTTCCTCATCGAGCTGGCGCCCGGCACGGACAGCCAGAGCGTGCTGGCCGCGGCCATGCGCACCGGCGAGGTGCGCGAGTTCGCGCCGCACCGCCCGACGCTGACCGAACTGTTCCGCAACGTCGTCACCGAGGGATCCCCGGCATGAGCAGCAGCCCCCTGACCCCGGCCCGCGCGGTGTGGCTGGTGGCCCGCCGCGAGCTGAACACCCGGGTGCGCTCCAAGTCCTTCGTGATCAGCACCGTGGTGATCATCGCGATCATCGCCGCCTACGTCGGGCTGATCTACTTCATCAGCCAGAGCGGCGCCAAGACCACGGTCGGGCTGACCGGGCAGGCCAGCGCGGTGGCCGAGCAGCTCAAGACCACCGCCAAGGGCTTCGGCGAGCAGGTGGAGACCACCGAGGTGCCCGACGCCGCCGACGGCGAGGCGCAGCTCAAGGACGACAAGATCGACGTGCTGGTCAGCGGCGCGCCGGGCTCGCTGCGGGTGCTGGTGAAGAAGGACCTCGACGACGCGGTGCGCGGCAGCCTGGACGAGGTGGTCCGCCAGCAGGCCCTGGAGGCCGAACTCGCCAAGGGCGGGGTGGACGACCCGGTGCAGGTGCGCCGCACGCTGGCCGAGGCCAGGGTGCACGTGGACAAGCTGGAGCCCGCGGATCCCGAGCGCGGGCAGCGCCTTGGCATCGCGATCGGGCTCACCGCGCTGCTCTACATGTCGCTGATGATCTTCGGCATGGCGGTGGCGCAGGGCGTGGTGGAGGAGAAGTCCAGCCGGGTGGTCGAGCTGCTGCTGTCCTCGGTGCGGCCGTGGCAGCTGCTGGCCGGCAAGGTCGCCGGGATCGGCATCGCGGGCCTGTTGCAGGTCAGCGTGATCACCGCGGTGGCGCTCACCGCGGCCACCGCCACCGACCAGCTCACCCTGCCCGGCGGGCAGATCACCGGCACCCTGGTCACCGGGGTGCTGTGGTACCTGGCCGGGTTCTTCACCTTCGGCACCCTGTTCGCCGCCTCCGCCGCGCTGGTCGCCCGGCAGGAGGAGGTCAGCTCGGTGGTGCAGCCGGTGATGTTCGCCGCGATCCTGCCCGCGGTGCTGACCTTCCTGATGCTGCCCCGCGATCCGGGCAACCGGATCCTGGAGGTGCTGTCCATGATCCCGCCGTTCGGACCGATCATCATGCCCGCCCGGATCGCGATGGGAGTGGCGCCCGCCTGGGAGATCGTGGTGTCGGTGGTGCTCACCGTGGCCGGGATGTTCGCCTTCATCCGGCTGGCCGGGCGGATCTACTCCAACGCGGTGCTGCGCACGGGCGGCCGGGTGAAGCTGCGGGACGCGCTCGGGGCCAAGTAGGCCACAATGGACTGGTGCGTTTCCTGATCTTGGCGTTGACCACGGCCATGCTCGGCACGGCTCCCGTCGCCCTTGCGGAGTCCACTGTGGACTGGAAGCTGTGCAGGGACCTCGCCAAGGACTGGTCACCGGAGGACGACCGGACCGAGTGCGCGATGGTCACCGTGCCGGTGGACTACGCGAAACCGGACGGGCGGACCATCGGCATCGCGGTGTCCCGGATCAAGGCCACCGATCCGGGCCGCCGCCGCGGTGTGGTGGTGTTCAACCCCGGCGGGCCGGGTCAGGCCGGGATCGAGATGCCGGGCCGGATCAGCGAGAGCAAGGCGGCCGGGCTCGGCCGGGAGCACGACCTGATCGGCTTCGACCCGCGCGGGGTGCAGTACAGCGCGGAGGTGGCCTGCCCGCGCGAGCCCGGCGACACCGAGGAACCGCCGCCCGGCCGGTCCGAGGAGGAGAAGGCCAGGTTCGTCTTCGAGCGCACTGCCAAGGTCAACCAGCGCTGCACGGCGCTGGACCCGGAGTTCGTGGCGCAGCTGACCACCCAGAACATCGCCAGGGACGTGGACCGGATCCGGATCGCGCTGGGCGAGCGGAAGATCGGCTTCTACGGGGTGTCCTGGGGCACCGCGCTGGGCGCGAGCTACCGCAGCCAGTTCGACCGGCACGTGGACCGGATGCTGCTGGACTCGGTCATGACGCCTGCCCTGAGTCTGTCCACAATGGACGATGGTCAGGTGGCGGCGGGCGAGCAGAGCGCGAAGGACTTCGCGAGCTGGATGGCCGAGCGGGACGCGGAGCACCACTTCGGGCGCACCCAGGCCGCGGTGCTGACCGTGTTCCAGGAGCTGCGCGGCAAGCACGGCGAGGACGTGCTGCACCACATCGCCGGGCCGCGCCGGGACTGGCCGCAGGCGGCCAAGGCGCTGGTCGCGCTGCGGCAGGGCGGTGGCGCGGAGCGGGCCGGGACGCTGGGCTGGCAGACCACGCCCACCGGGGGCAACACCTTCCAGCAGACCGCGGTGCTGTGCAACGGATCCACCAGCGCCCGCGACTTCGAGACGATCTACCGCCTGCGCCAGGAACGCATCCGCAAGCACCCGCTGATTGCCTTCCCCGGCACCTGGGACGGCACCTGCGCGGGCTGGACGCCGCCGGTGCGGCCGTGGGACTTCCGGGCGGGCGAAAGCCCGTTGCAGCTGGTCGGGCACCGCTACGAGCCGGTCACCCCGTACGGCTGGGCCGAGCAGCTGCGGGAGCGGATCGGCGGCGGGCTGCTGACCGTGCAGGACGACCACCACGGCTCGCTGTCCTCGATCCCCTGCGCGGCCAAGGCGGTGGCCTTCTTCCGCACCGGGCAGCCCAGCTCGGGAAGCTGTCCCGGCGCTTAGCCCCTGGTGGCCCCGTAACGGGCCAGGGCGACCTCGCGCTCGTGCTTGTGGTCCACGATCGGCTCCGGGTAGCCGGGCACGCCGACCGGCTTGTGCACGCCTTTCCCCGGCACGCCACGGAGTTCCGGCACGTACCGGCGCACGTAGTCGCCGTCCGGGTCGAACTTCTCGCCCTGGGTGGTCGGGTTGAACACCCGGAAGTACGGTGCCGCGTCCGTGCCGCAGCCCGCGGTCCACTGCCAGCCGTGCTGGTTGGAGGCCAGGTCGCCGTCCACCAGGTGGCGCATGAAGTGCCGTGCCCCGCGCCACCAGGGCTGGTGCAGGTCCTTGACCAGGAAGCTGGCGGTGATCATGCGGACCCGGTTGTGCATCCAGCCCTCGGCCAGCAACTGCCGCATGCCGGCGTCCACGATCGGGAACCCGGTCCGGCCCGCGCACCAGGCCGCGAACAGCTCGTCGTCGGTGTCGTGGTCGATCTGGTCGAAGCGGCGGTCGTAGTTCTGCCGCGCGGTCTCCGGCCGGTGCCACAGCACGTCGGCGTAGAACTCCCGCCAGGCCAGCTCGCTGCGGTAGGTCTCCGCGCCCTGGCCGGTGTGCCGGGCCAGGTCGGCGAGCAGGGTGCGCGGGTGCAGCTGGCCCCAGCGCAGGTAGGCCGACATCCGGCTGGTGCCGTCCACCGCGGGCCGGTCCCGCCGGTCCGCGTAGTCCGCCACCCTCTCGTCCACAAAGGACTCCCAGGCCTCGGTCGCGGCCCGCTCCCCCGCCGCGGGCAGGGAGATCTCGCCCAGGTCCTCATCCGCCGGGACGCGCACGCCGCCCTTCGCGGTGATCCAGTCCACTGTGGACGCATCGGTGTCCGCGGGCGGCCGCCAGCCGTGTTCGGCCCAGGCCCGGCGGAACGGGGTGAACACCTTGAACGGGGTGCCGTCGCCCTTGCGCACCCGGCCGGGCGTGACCGCGTACGGCGAGCCGGTGCGGACCAGCTCGATCCCGTTGCCCGCCAACGTTTTTGCCACTCGCTCGTCCCGCTCCCGGCCGTACGGGCCGGCGTCCGCGGAGATGTGCACGCTGTCCGCGCCCACCTGCGCGGCGGCCTTGCGCAGCTCGGCCGCCGGGTCGCCGCGCAGCACCAGCAGGCGGCCGTCCAACTGCTCCTCCAGCGCGCGCAGGCTGCGGTAGAGGAAGGTCCGGCGGACCGGTCCGGATGGCTTGAGCAGGGCCTCGTCCAGCACGAACACCGCGAGTACGTCCCGACTCCGCTGCGCGGCGGCCAGCAGGGCCGCGTGGTCGCCGAGTCTCAGGTCCCGCCGGAACCACAGCACAGCCGTCACACCGGGAAGGTACCCACCGCAAAGCGCCCCGGCACATCCACAGGGGATGCGAACCGGGGCCGCTTCGGTGGGGTCGGACGCCTCAGCGCTCGGTGATCGACTGGTAGTCGCGCTCAGCCGAGCCGATGTAGACCTGGCGCGGGCGGCCGATCTTGCGCGCCGGGTCCTTGATCATTTCCTGCCACTGCGCGATCCAGCCGGGCAGGCGGCCGAGCGCGAACAGCACGGTGAACATCCGGGTCGGGAAGCCCATGGCCTTGTAGATCAGGCCGGTGTAGAAGTCCACGTTCGGGTACAGCTTGCGCTGGATGAAGTAGTCGTCGCTGAGCGCGTACTCCTCCAGCTTGAGCGCGATGTCCAGCAGCGGGTCCTGCACGCCGAGCTTGCTCAGCACGTCGTCCGCGGTCTTCTTGATGATCGCCGCGCGCGGGTCGTAGTTCTTGTAGACCCGGTGCCCGAAGCCCATCAGCCGGACGCCGTCTTCCTTGTTCTTGACCTTCTTCACGAAGGAGTCGACGTCGCCGCCGTCCTCGTGGATCTTGTTCAGCATCTCCAGCACGGCCTGGTTGGCGCCGCCGTGCAGCGGGCCGAACAGCGCGTTGATGCCGGCCGAGACGCTGGCGAACAGGTTGGCCTCGGAGGAGCCCACCAGGCGCACGGTCGCGGTGGAGCAGTTCTGCTCGTGGTCGGCGTGCAGGATCAGCAGCAGGTCGAGCGCACGGGCCAGGGCCGGGTCGACCTCGTAGGGCTCAGCGGGCAGCCCGAAGGTCATCCGGAGGAAGTTCTCCACCAGGCCGAGGGAGTTGTCCGGGTAGAGGAAGGGCTGGCCGACCGACTTCTTGTACGCGTAGGCCGCGATGGTCGGCAGCTTGGCCAGCAACCGGATGGTGGAGATCTCCACCTGGTTGTCGTCGAAGGGGTTCAGGCTGTCCTGGTAGAAGGTGGACAGCGCGGAGACCGCGGAGGACAGCACCGGCATCGGGTGCGCGTCGCGCGGGAAGCCGTCGAAGAAGCGCTTCAGGTCCTCGTGCAGCAGGGTGTGCCTGCTGATCTTGCCGGTGAAGTCGTCCAGCTGCGCCTGGGTGGGCAGCTCGCCGTAGATCAGCAGGTAGCTGACCTCGACGAAGCTGGACTTCGCGGCCAGCTGCTCGATCGGGTAGCCGCGGTAGCGCAGGATGCCGGCGTCACCGTCGATGTAGGTGATCTCCGAGGCGCAGGAGGCGGTGTTCACGAAACCGGGGTCGAGAGTGACCATCTTGGTTGTGGAGAGCAGTTTGCCGAGCTCGAAGCCTGGCGCGCCGTCGGTGGCCGCGACCACCGGCATCTCATGCTCCCCGCCGTCATAACGTAGCGCGACGTTACGGTGTTTGGCTGGTTTCACCGTCGAATCTGGCGCGGTCGTCGCGTCGGGCATGCGAGTCCCTCTCACGCTAAGGCGAGGCGCTTCACGCGCGCGGGGTGGGTTTGCCACCACCCGCAGCAACCGCCTCGTTGGGGTCCTGTCGGTTGTCACGCTAGTGGGCGTTACATCCCAGCGCAGCCGCGTGAGTGGCCCAGCGGCTCATCTGGGACAGGTATCACATAACGCCCGTCCGGTTACCTGAGTGGCACCCGTGGGTTCCAACCTAGGGAATCCGATCGATCAAGACCAGATCCACGCAGGCCAGCGGGGTACGTGACGTCCACTACAGTGCCAGATGCATCGATCAAGATCGTCATCGGGGTAGCGCGGTACCGATGGGTAACCAGGGTCACCTAGTGGACTGGACCACTCGGGCGCAGCGTGCTGCCCGGCTACCCACGGTGATTCTTGATCGGGGCCGATCCAGCACCCGGAAATATCGATTTATTTGCCGGGTGGAAAACGCCGGGAATTAAGGACTCTGGAGTTCTGCCGCATACGGCGGTTCGGCCCCGGCCCTGGAACAGGTGAGCGCGGCGGCCCGCCCGGCGAATTCCAGCGCGGCCGTCCACTGCCGCTCGGTCAGCGCGCCCAGAGCGTCCCTGGACAGCGCGTCCTGCCGGGCCAGCCAGCCGAGCAGGGCGGCGTGCACGGTGTCGCCCGCGCCGATGGTGTCCACCACGTCCACCTCGGTGGCCGGGACCCGCACGGACAGCCCGGCCACGGTGCGCACCTCAAGGCCGTCCCCGCCGTGGGTGAGCAGCACCGCGGCCGGTCCCTGGCCGAGCCAGCCGGGCACGTCCGCGCCGAGCCAGTCCGCGTCCTCCACGGACAGCTTGAGCAGGGTCACCTGCGGCAGCCAGCTGCGGAACCTGGCCCGGTAGGCGTCCGGGTCCGGGATCAGCCCGGCGCGGATGTTGGGGTCCAGCGAGACGAACAGCCCGCGCCCGGCCTCCCGGCGCATCATCGCCTCGTACGCGCTCGCACCCGGCTCCAGCACCAGCGACAGCGTGCCCAGGGCCAGCGCGGTGGCCGCCGGGGCCAGCGGGCCGGGGTCGGCGACCAGGCGGTCCGCGGTGCCCTCCACGTGGAAGGAGTAGCGGGCCGAGCCGTCCGCGGCCAGGCCGACCACGGCCAGCGTGGTGGGCTCCGGGCCGCGCTGCACGCCGGAGACGTCCACGCCCGAGGCGACCAGCCGGTCCAGCAGCGCGTCGCCGAACTGGTCGGTGGACAGCCGCGAGACGAACCCGGCGGCCACGCCCAGCCTGCCCAGCGCGACCGCCACGTTGTACGGGCCGCCGCCAAGGCGCGGCAGCAGCGGACCCAGCTCACCGTCCATTGTGGACGGATCGGGGACCAGGTCGACCAGGGCCTCGCCGCCAACGATGATCATGAACGGGCTCCTCGCCGGTAGGGACTGGCCACGACGCCCTCGCCGCGGTGCTCGTCGAAGGTGTAAACCTCGCGGCCGTCCACGAACACCCGCAGCGCGCGGCTCATCACGTCCAGCGGGTCGCCCGACCAGAGCACCACGTCGGCGTCCGCGCCGGGCTTGAGCGAGCCGATCCGGTCTTCCAGGCCGAGCATCTTGGCCGGGTTGACCGTGATCGAGCGCAGCGCGGTGCGCTCGTCCAGGCCCTCCTTGACCGCGAGGGTGGCCTGGTGCACCAGGAAGTGGATGGGCACCACCGGGTGGTCGGTGGTCAGCGCGATCCGCACGCCCGCCTTGGCCAGCAGCCCGGGGTTGCGCAGCGAGCGCTGGCGCAGCTCCACCTTGGACCTGGCGGTGAACAGCGGGCCGATGATCACCGGGATGTCCCGCTCGGCGAGCAGGTCGGCGATCAGGTGCGCCTCGGTGCCGTGGTGGACGACCAGCCGGTAGCCGAACTCCTCGGCCAGCCGCAGCGCGGTGGCGATGTCATCGGCGCGGTGGCTGTGCTGGGCCCAGGGCAGCTCGCGGTCGAGCACCCGCACCAGCACCTCCAGCGTGGGATCGCGGTCGAACGGCTTGTTCTCCGCCGCCGCGTGCTCCCGCTTGCGCCGGTAGTCCTGGGCCTTGGTGAACGCGTCCCTGATGACCGCGGCCACGCCCATCCTGGTGGAGGGCAGCTTCTTCTGGTCGCCGTAGACCCGCTTGGGGTTCTCGCCGAGCGCGCTCTTCACGCTGGCCGGGTTGACCACGACCATCTCGTCCACGGTCCGGCCCCAGCACTTCAGCGCCACGGTCTGGCCGCCGATCGGGTTGCCCGAGCCCGGCTTGACCACCGCGGTGGTGACCCCGCCGGAGAGCGCGTCGGCGAACCCGGTGTCGGCCGGGTTGATCGCGTCGATGGCGCGCAGCCTGGCCCCGTTCGGGTCGGTCATCTCGTTGGTGTCCTGGCCTGCCCAGCCCTCGGCCTCCTCGTGGATGCCGACGTGCGCGTGGCCCTCCACGAACCCCGGCAGCACCCAGGTGCCCGCGGCGTCCACCACCTGCGCGTCCTCTGGCACGTCCACGGCCTCCTCGGTGCCGACCGCGACGATCTTGCCGTCGGAGATCAGCACCGTGCCGCCGTCGATCGGCTCGCCCTCGACGGGCACCACATATCCACCGGTGATCGCGATGTCCACGGCGGGACACGCTAACCGAGTATGCCGCCGAGCCGAAGGGTCCTGTCCGGTTCGGTCAGCCGATCCGGTCAGCGGGCGAGGCCGGTTCGGGCACGTGCGGCTCCAGGTCGAACAGGCTGACCTGGTACCCGCGGGCCCGGCTGCGCAGCGCGGCGCGCACCACGCCGAGGGTGGCGCGGGTCTGTGGCGGCAGCGAGCGGGCCAGCCGTTTGGGCAGCTGGAGCAGCGTGCGGGAGTCGCGGTGCCGCAGGCCCAGCCCCCACTCGCCGATCACCGCGGGATCGTCGCAGGACCAGCGGAAACTCGCGGTCACGTTCTTCTCGAACACCGGCGCGTCCTGGTTGTCCACCAGCCAGCGGCCGGCGGTGTCAAAGGCCAGCCCCGCGCCGGGGAAGTGCCTGGCCAGCCCGGCCAGGGCCAGCCGGACCTGGGCGGGCGGGAAGTACAGCAGCACGCCCTCGGCGACGAAGAAGTACGGGCCGGGCAGCGCGCGGACCGCATCCGGCCAGTCCTCCTCCAGCACCGAGGCGCCGACCAGCTTGCGCCGGTCGCATTCGGTGAAGAACCGGCGGCGCAGCGCCATCGCGTCCGGCAGGTCCAGGTCCACCCAGTGCACCCGCCCGTTGTCCAGCCGCTCGAACCGGGTGTTCAGGCCGGCGCCGATCTCCACCACGGTGCCGCCGGGGTTGGCGTCGAGGAACTCGCGCACCCACTCGTCCAGGATCAGCGTGCGCAGCACCGAGCCGAGCAGCATCGGCGAGCGGCCGAACCGGGTGAAGTCGTAGTCGATCCTGGCCACCATCCGGGCGGCGGTCTCATCGCGCAGCAGGCCGCGCTTCTTGCCGGTTTCCACCGCGCGGGCGTACAGGGTGGCGAGCAGGGTTTCCTGGACATCGCCCAGCTGCACCGAAATGTCGGCCATCGGGGCAGTGAAGCACCGGCCACTGGCCGCCGGAAGCGGCGCGGGCGGCGTGTTGGCCGGGTTCATCCACTCGGGACGTGGAAACCTCGACCGTGATGTCCCAACACATCCGCACCCGCGACGGCCGTTGTCTGCACCTCATCCGCCGTGGCTCGAGCGAACCGGTGGTGGTCTTCGAGTCCGGCATCGGCGCCAACCGGGGCAGCTGGACCCTGGTGGAGCCACAGGTCCAGGCCGCCACCCTGGTCTACGACCGGGCCGGACTGGGCCGCAGCACCCCCGATCCGGGCCCGCGCACGGTGTCCAGGATGACCGAGGACCTGCTCGACCTGCTTGCCGCGGCCGGGATCCGGCGCGCGGTGCTGGTCGGGCACAGCCTGGGCGGGGTGGTGGTCCGGCACGTGGCGCACCTGCGGCCGGAGCTGGTGGCCGGGCTGGTGCTGGTGGACCAGGTGCAGGAGGAACTGCCGCACTACCACGAGGGCAAGCGGTTCCGGCTGGTCAGCCTGGGCTACCGGACCGGCGCGCTGATCGCCCGCACCGGGCTGTTGAAGCTGTTGCTGCGCGGGCGGTTGCACCGCGACTTCCCGCCGGAGATCGCCAGGGAGATCACCGAGGAGGAGCTGAGTCCCGGCTTCCTGAAGGCCGCCGCCGCCGAGGTGCGCGCGCTGCCCGGCGGCCTGGCCGAGCTGCCGCCGCTGCGGCTGCCGCAGGTGCCGACCACGGTCATCTCGGCAGGCCGCACCGGGCCGGCGGAGAAGAGGTTCCGCCCGGTGCTGATCGAGACGCACCGGGCCTTCGCCGCCGCCCTCCCGCACGGCAGGCACGTGCTGGCCGAGCGGGCCGACCACCTGGTCCCGTTGCAGCAACCGGACCTGGTGGCCGCCGAGATCAACCGACTGCTCTGATCCCCCAGCTCCCCGACCAGGTCTCGCCCGGGGCCAGCGTGATCAGGTCGATGCCGCTGTTCAACGCGTTCGGCGGGCAGGTCATCGGCTCGATGGCCACCGCCCGCCCGCGCCCCGGGAAGCCGTCCGGGGTGTAGACCTGCACCCAGGAGAACACCGGGTCGGCCCACAGCTCCACGCCGCCGTCCGGCCCGCGCAGCACGTGGTGCACCAGCCCGTCCTCCGCGGGCAGGCAGCCGCCGAACGCGGTGTCCAGTTCCACGCCCTTGAGCAGCCGGGCGACGCGGAAGTCCAGGTCGGTGCCCGCGACCGGGACCGGGTCGCCGACCGGCACCTTGCGCTCGGGGTCCAGATCCACCGCGGTGGTCGCGGCCAGTTCCAGGGTGCACTCGTCGGTCTCCGCCTCCCCCGCCCGCGGGTAGGGGTGCGCGCCGACGCCGAAGGGCACCGGCTGGTGGCCGCGGTTGGCCACGGTGTGCGTGACGGTCAGGCCGCCGTCCTGGACCCGGTAGGCGACCGTGGCCCGCAGCCGCACCGGCCAGCCGGGCTGCACGTTGACGTCCGCGCCCAGGGTGATCCGGTCCAGGTAGTGGATCTCGGGCTGCCAGGTGGTGTGGCGCAGCAGGCCGTGGCTGGCGTTGCCCCTGGCCGGTTCGGTCAGCGCGAGCTGCTGGACACCGCCGTCATAGGTCCAGCGGCCGTCCAGCACCCGGTTGGGCCAGGGCACCAGCACCGCGCCGCAACCCATCGGCGGGGTGTGGTCCTCCGGATAGGTCTCCAGGTAGGGCAGGCCGCCGATCTCCAGGATCCGCGGCGCCGCCCCCACCTCGTTGACCACCGCCCGGACCGGGCCGTCGGTGATCTCGAACTGCGCACCGTTCACTGTCACGGCACGCAGTCAAACACGCGCCTTCAGTTCTTACCGAGGTTGGCGGCGTCGAACTCGATCTTGCCGTGCTGCTTGCGCAGGATCAGCCAGTTGACCACCCACAGCGCCAGGCCGATCAGCAGCAGGATCCCGGCCAGCTTGTAGTCCTCCCACGGCCTGCCGGACAGCGGCAGCGCCAGGTAGGCGCAGGTGACCGCGCCCAGCACGGGTACCACGGTGGGCGCCCGGAAGTGCTTGTGCTCGACCGGTTCCTTGCGCAGCACCAGGCAGGCGATGTTGACGATGGTGAACACCACCAGCAGCAGCAGCGCGGTGGTGCCGCCCAGCACGCTGATGTTCATCGAGGAGACCAGCACCACGGCGATCAGGCTGGTGAAGATGATCGCGATCCACGGGGTGCGCCGGCTCTGGTGCACCTTGCCGAAGGGCATCGGGATGATCCGCTCCTTGGCCATGCCGTAGAGCAGGCGGCTGGCCATCAGCATGTTGATCAGCGCCGAGTTGGCCACCGCGAACAGGCCGATGAAGGCCAGGATCCGGTGGTCGAACTCGGGCGCGCCGACCTGGATCACCCGCAGCAGCGCGGAGGAGCCCGCGCCCTTGAGCTCGCTGGCCGACAGCAGCAGCGAGGAGGCGATGGCGACCAGCACGTAGATCATGCCCGCGATGGCCATGCCCTTGAGCATCGCCTTCGGGAAGATCCGCACCGGGTCCTTGCACTCCTCGGCCATGTTCACCGAGTCCTCGAAGCCGACCATGGCGAAGAAGGCCAGCGAGGTGGCCGAGGTGATCGCGATCAGGGTGGTCTGGTTCTCGGTGTTGAACTCCACCAGCCGGGACCAGTCGCCCGCCCCCTGGGTCAGCGCGTACAGGCCGACGCCGACCACGATGGCCAGGCCGGCCAGCTCGATGATGGTGAGCACCACGTTGGCCTTCACCGACTCGCCGACCCCGCGGAAGTTGATGAAGGCGAGCAGCGCGAGGAACCCGATGGCCACCCACGGGGCGGGGGCGGTGACGAACTCCTTGAGGTAGGTGCCGCCGAAGGCCACCGCGGCCGAGGAGGCCGAGGTGATGCCGGAGCACATCACCGCGAAGGCCACCATGAAGGTCAGGAAGGGCTTCTTGAACGCGCGGTTGGTGTACAGCGCGGCGCCGGCCGCTCTCGGGTACTTGCCGACCAGTTCCAGGTAGCTGAACGCGGTCAGGAACGCGACCACGAAGGCCAGCAGGAACGGCAGCCACAACGCGCCGCCGACCTTCCCGGCCACCGTTCCGGTCAGCGCGTACACGCCGGTGCCGAGGATGTCGCCGATCACGAAGAACAGCAGCAGCTTCGGCCCGATCGCCCGCTTCAGCTCAGGCTGGCCGGCGTTCGTCTCGGGAGCCCCCTGGGCTTTCGCTTCGCTCGCCATAAGCGGAAAGTGTGCCTGGTCACAGCGCGTGCTGGGAGCCACCCGACCGTGTTTCGAACTAGGTACACCAAATCGTCACCCTGATCGGCCGAATGTGCTGAACTACCAGCCATGGGCAAGCGCGCAGTCCTGGTCTCCTCCCTGCTGGCCACCCTTGCCGTGGCCTCGGCCTGCACCTCGCCGCCGGAGCCCCCGGTCGGCGCACCGGCGCCGAAGCTGGATCCGGACGCGGTGGCCTACGACAACCTGGACTTCCAGAAGGGCCGCAAGCCGGTCTTCGACAACACCTGCAAGACGCTGCCGCCGGACATCACCACCCTGCTCGGGCTGACCAAGCCGCCGCGGACCGGGTTCAACAACCAGTCCTGCATCGGCGCGGAGGAGTGGGGCGAGTTCATGATCGCCCAGTTCGCGCAGCGGGACCGGAAGTCGGAGCAGAAGTTCTTCTCCGACGTGTGGAAGGGCGACGAGGTCTCCGGGCGGTACTTCGAGCGGCTGATCGTGGCCGAGCGTTACTACGCGGTGCAGAGCCTGGGCTACGACAACGCCAGCTGCGAACTGGTGGTGGACACCGGCTCGTCCACGCCGTTCAAGGTCTCGATCTACTACACCGACGCCGAGACCGAGGCCAAGCGCAAGCTGGACGAGAAGTTCGACCCCGCGGCCAGCCGGGACCGGCTCTGCCCGAGGGCGCGGGAGTTCGCCACCAAGCTGCTGCCCGCCATCGACCCCGACGGCGGCAGCCGCAAGAGCTGAGGCTCAGCCCGCGTCCCGCCTGCTGACCACCAGCGCGCCGAAGACCAGCAGGCCGACCCAGACCAGCACCGAGACGATGGTCTGCACCGCGCCGACGCCGAGCCCGGCCATCGCGTAGGCGGCCTCCAGCGGGTAGATCATGCCGATCACCTCGGGCAGCCCGGCCCTGGCGAAGGTCAGCAGCGGCACCGCCACGAAGAACACGGTGATCGCGGCCGCGGTGTTCGGGATCAGCGTGCCGATCACCATCGCGGACAGCAGCACCAGCGCGGTGGCCAGCGCGATCACGCCGAGCGTCCAGCCCGGCCGCATGCCCAGCCAGTTGGACTGCAGGTTCATCGCGGTGCGGGTCTTCACCAGCAGCGGCCCGGCGATGAAGGTGACCAGCGTGGCCAGCAGCCACACCCCGACCAGCACCGAGGCCTGGGCGAGCAGGTAGCGCAGCCGGGAGGGCTGCACCAGCAGGGTCGGCTGCACGCTCTTGTACTGCCACTCCCCGGCGATCAGCTTGATCACCGCGACGAACAGCAGCAACTGGCCGAGCTGCACGCCGAGCAGGTTGGGCATGATCTGGTCGGAGGCCGAGCGCAGGTAGTACTGCGGCAGGATGATCAGGCAGAGCACGCCGACCAGGAACACCGGCGAGAAGGCCAGCACGATCTTGTCCGAGCGGGTGCCGACCAGCTTGCGGAACTCCACCGCGACCAGGCGCAGGAAGCTCGCCGGCTTGGCCGCGCGCTCGGCCCACGGGCCGGTGGCGACCGGGCCGGACTGGCCGGGCGCGGGCAGGCCGGGCGGCGGGCCGGGCACGGCGGGCTGCTGACCGGTGTGCGGACCGGGCGCGGGGTGGCCGCCGGTGTGCGGGCCGGGGCCGGGCGGGAAGCCGGGCTGCTGCGGCGGGTAGGGCTGGCCGGGGTGGCCGCCCGGCATCGGCTGTGGGCCGGTCTGCGGGTAGCCGGGGGCCTGCTGTCCTGGGTAGCCGTGCGTCATGCCGGTCGTCCTCCCCCGGTGAGCCGGAAGAACAGGTCCTCCAGGTTCATCTGCTCCTCGCGCAGGCCCAGCAGCGGGATGCCCGCGGCGAAGGTGAGGTCGGAGACCTGTTCGACCGGGGCGTGCGCGGCCATGAAGCCGTCCGGCGCGGGCTGGATGGCGACCCCGGCGCGCTGCAGGGTCTCGGCGAGCTTGTTCATGTCCTTGGCGCGGACCAGGGAACGCGAGGAAGTGGTCAATGTGGACAGTGGGCCGTCGGCGACGATGCGGCCGTTGCCGATCACCAGCACCCGGTCCGCGGTCTGGTCCACCTCGGAGAGCACGTGGCTGGACAGCAGCACCGTGCCGCCCCTGGCCGCGTGGCCGCGGAGCAGGTTGCGGACCGCGCGGATGCCCTCCGGGTCCAGGCCGTTGATCGGCTCGTCCAGCACCAGCAGCGGCGGGTTGGTGAGCAGGGCGTGCGCGATGCCCAGGCGCTGGCGCATGCCGAGGCTGTACTTGCCGATCTTGCGGGTGGCCGCGTCGGCCAGGCCCACCGTCTCCAGCACCTCATCCGCCCGGCGGGCGGGCACCCCGGCCAGCGTGGCGGCCATCCGCAGGTGGCCCCGGCCGCTGCGGCCAGGGTGCACCGCGGCGGCGTCCAGCAGCACCCCGGCCACGTGCGACGGGTTGGGCCAGGCCGTGAACGGACGGCCCGCGACCATCGCGCGGCCCGCGTTCGGCACGGTCAGTCCGGTGATCATGCGCAGGGTCGTCGACTTGCCCGCCCCGTTCGGCCCGAGGAAGGCCGTCACGGTGCCAGGCTGGAGTTCGAAACTCACCTGATCGACGACCGTACGTCCCTCATAGGCCTTGGTCAGCCCCCATGCAGTGAGCACCGGCCCACCGTAGCCGCCCCGGCACAACTCGGTGGGCTGATTCGACCGTGTCGGGTATGAACTCATGCCATGCCGACCATCGCCGTGCTGGACGCGCCGTCCAACCTCGGACTCCGCCCGCCCGCCCCCGGCACCGTGCCCGGCTGCGCCAAGGCGCCCGGCGCGCTGCGCGACGCCGGGCTGCTGAGCAGGCTCGGCGCCAGGGACGCCGGCTGCCTGGTGCCGCCGAGGTACGACCGGGGCGACTGGCAGGAGGGCGACGGCGTCTTCCACGCGCCGCTGATCGCCGGGTACGCCAGACGGCTGGCCGACCGGGTCGACGCCATCCACGAACGGGGTGAGCTGCCGCTGGTGCTCGGCGGCGAGTGCTCGATCGCGCTGGGCCCGATGCTGGCGCTGCGGCGGCGATCCGGCAGATACGGACTGGCCTATGTGGACGGTCACTCGGACTTCCGGCACCCCGGCAACTCCGACCGGGTGGGCGCGGCGGGCGGTGAGGCGCTGGCCCTGGTCACCGGTCGCGGGCAGCCGGATCTCACTGATCTGGACGGTCTGCGGCCACTGGTCGCCGATGCGGACGCGGTGCTGCTGGGCATGGGGCCGGAGGACGAGTCCGACGTCACCGAACTGTCCACAACGGACATCGGCGTGCGCACCGCGCAGGACATCCGCCGCCTGGGCGCCGGCGTGGTGGCGGACTGGGCGCGGGACCGGTTCGCCGGGCTGGCCGGGTTCTGGATCCACCTGGACGTGGACACCCTGGACGCCAGCCTGATGCCCGCGGTCGACTCGCCCAACCCGGCCGGGCTGACCGCGGCGGAGCTGACCGAACTGCTCGCCGGGCTGCTGCGCGACCCCGGCTGCCTCGGCCTGGACGTGGGCATCTACGACCCCGACCTGGACCCGGACGGCCGGTGCGCGGCGCTGCTCACCGACATCCTGGTGGCGGCACTTGATTCCCCGACCGGCTGAACCTGGCGCGCCACACCGAGCGTCGGCCCTGCTCGCCCGCCACTGTGGCCCGCATGGGGCAGGAGCGCTATCGCCGGGTCGAGTGGGCCATCGCCGGACTGTGCGTGCTCAGTGCGACCGCCTTCGTGTTGTTGTGCCTGTTCGACCAGCGCAGGCACCTGCCGCCGCTGCTGGTCACCGCGCTGGTCTGCCTGAGCGGTGTGGTGCTGCTGCTCATCCGGCCGTTCGGGCGGCAGGCCTGGCGGTACTGGCTGTGCTCGGCGGCCTTCAGCGTGTTCTGCCTGCTCGGCATGGTCGTGGTGTGGAACACCGCGCAGGAGGAGGACCAGCGGGTGGTGATCGGCGAGGTGGTGCACTCAGCCGAGGAGACTTCCGCCTACCTGGCCGCGCAGCTGCCGCCGGGCAACACCGTCGCGCAGATCCCCACCGGCGTCTACCTGGAGTCGATCAGGTTCGCCGCCAGCAACGAGGTGCAGGTCAGCGGCTACGTCTGGCAGCGCTACGCGGACAGCCTGCCCGCCGGGCTGACCAGGGGCGTGGTGCTGCCCGAGGCCGATGACTCCTACCCGGCCAAGCAGGCCTACCGGCACCGGGACGGCGACGCCGAGGTGATCGGCTGGTACTTCAAGACCGCGTTCGTGCAGAAGTTCGACTACACCCGCTACCCACTCGACCGCCAGGACGTGTGGATCCGGATGTGGCACCCGGACTTCGGCCGCGGCGTGGTGCTGGTGCCGGACTTCGGCGCCTACCCGGGACCCTGGCAGCCGGAGCGCATGCACGGCCTGGACCCGCAGTTCGTCACCGCGCGCTGGCAGCCGCAGGCCACCTCGTTCAGCTTCTCCAAGCACGACTACACCACCAACTTCGGCCTCGGCCGCTACACCGACCGGCCGCCGTTCCCCGAGCTGTACTTCAACCTGCTGGTGACCAGGCAGTTCCACGGGCCGCTGTTCGAGACGCTGGTGCCGATCGGGTTCATCGCGGTGCTGGTCTTCGCCGCGCTGTTCATCACCACCAACGGCGACGAGCTGCGGCGCACCTTCGTCGGGTTCACCTCCTTCGGGGTGATCAGCTTCGCGGTGAGCATGGTGCTGGTGGTCGCGGTGCGGCAGAACGCGATCCGCGAGGCCACCGCCGCACCCGGCATCGTGTACCTGGAATATTTCTCGTTCGGGCTCTACCTGGTGGTGCTGATCAGCGCGATCAACGCGCTGCTGGTCACCGCGCGCACGCCGATCATGCTGATCCGCTGGCGGGACAACCTCGCGCCCCGGCTGCTCTACTGGCCGCTGCTGCTCGGCTTCTCCTTGGCCACCACACTGTCCACATTGGGCTGATCCACCGCGGACTCGGCGGTCGGCGCCCGGTAGCGCCAGATCACCGGGATGCAGACCACCGCGAGCACGGTCAGCACGATCACCAGCACGCCGCCGCCGGAGACCGCGATCGCGGTGCCGAAGGCCGCGCCCGCGGTGCCGTGCGCCAGGTCGGCGAACCGCGGCCCGCCCGCCACCACCACGGTGAACACGCCCTGGGTCCGGCCGCGCATGTCGTCGGTCACCGCCTGCTGGAGCATCGCGCCGCGGAAGATCATGCTCACCACGTCGGCCGCGCCGCCCAGCGCCAGGAACAGCACCGCCACCCACAGCTGCGTGGCCAGGCCCAGCCCGATGATGCTCAGGCCCCAGCCGATGATCGCGAAGGTCAGCGCCACGCCGTGCCGGGAGACCCGCGAGCTCCAGCCGGAGAACAGGCCGAAGATGAGCGCCCCCAACGGCATCGCCGCGTACAGCCAGCCCAGCGCGAAGCCGCCGCCCTCGGGATCGCCGAAGGTGCGCACCGCCATCTCCGGGTACAGCGCGCGCGGCATGCCGGCCACCATCGCGATGATGTCCAGCAGGAAGGAGGCCAGCAGCACCTTCTGCCCGATGAGGTTGCGGAAGCCGTCCACCACATCGCCCAGCCCGGCCCGGCGGGACGGCCCGTTCAGCGGCGGCAGCGGGGGCAGCTTCCACACCGCCCAGAGCGTGGCGCACAACGCGATCGCGTCGATCAGGTACAGCGTGGGCAGGCCGAGCACCGCGATCAGCGAACCCGCGGCCAGCGGGCCGAACACCGCGGCGAACATGAACACCGTCGAGCCCAGCGCCTGCGCGGCGGGCAGCTGGTCCAGCGGCACCAGCCGGGCGATCGCGGCACTGCGCGCGGGCATGTTCATCGCGAAGAAGGCCTGCTGCACCGCGAACAGGCTGAGCACCGTCCACACCGAGCCGATGCCGGTGGCCGCCTGCGCCCACAGCAGCAGCGCGGTGATCGCGATGCCGATGTTGGTGACCAGCAACAGCTTGCGGCGGTCCACCGTGTCGGCGACCGCGCCGCCCCAGATGCCGAAGATGATCAGCGGCACCACACCGAAAAGACCGGCCAGTCCGACGTAGGCGGACGAGCCGGTCAGGTCGAACAGCTGCTTGGGCACGGCGACCGTGCTGAGCTGGGCGCCGATCACGGTGATCGTGCTGGAGAGCCACAACCGCCGGTAGGCCAGGATCTTCAGTGGTCGGGTGTCCAGCAGGATGCGCCCCAGCCTGGCCCGGAGGCCAGGTCTGGGCGGCTTCTCGGCGTCGACGCGCACGGCGTCGGGGTCCCCAGTCACCCGTCGGATGTTAGGCCGTTAGCGTGGCTAAGGGAATGCGTTTGTCAGGCCAGGGTGTGTCCGCCGGGTCACGCCTGCGATAGCCGTGATCGGTTTGGTCGCTGGCGGTGCGGCCGGGACGCCCTCATACCGGGCGTATTGGGGTGTTCCGGCCGTGCCGCCAGCGGCCGAACCGGCGCGGCTAGCGCGGGCGTGACCCGGCGGACACACCCTGATGCTCAGGCGGCGCTCACGGCGCCAGGCGCTCTACCTGCCAGCCGTCGCGGCTGGCCCGGAAGCGCAGCCGGTCGTGCATCCGGTCCTTGCGGCCCTGCCAGAACTCGACCATCTCCGGCCGGATCCGCCAGCCGCCCCAGTGCGGGGGCACCGGGATCTGCTCGGCGTCGGCGAACCGGCGCTTGGCCATGTTCAGCGCGTTCTCCAGCGCGTGCCGGTCGTTGACCACCCGCGACTGCGGCGAGGCCCACGCGCTCAGCTGCGAGCCCCGGGGCCGCGAGTTCCAGTACTCCGCGGTCTCCGCCGCGTTGACCCGCTCCACCGCGCCCCGCACGGTGGCCTGCCGCTGCATGGCGAACCAGGGAAAAGTCGCGGATGCGAACCGCGTCGCCAGCAGATCGTGACTCTTGGTGGAGGTGTAGTTGGTGAAGAACACCAGTCCGCGTGCATCAAGCCCCTTGGCCAACACGGTGCGTGAGGACGGTCGGCCCTCGGTGTCCGATGTCGCCAAGATCATCGCGTTCGGTTCGGGCAGTCCCGCGCCGATCGCGTCGGTCAGCCACAACTGGAGCTGCTCGTGCCAGGTACCGGCGAGCGAGGTCTCGTCCAAGGCTCCTGCCTCGTACGACACTCTCATCGCCGGGAGTGTGATGTTGGCGTCCGGCATGTCGAACTCCTCCCCGACGGGGCACCCCGCGTAGCACCGTGACAGCGGACCGTACGGCGAAATCCACGAATGCGAAACCGCCTGAGTGGTGACGGATGCCACCACTGGAGGTGATTGCCGACACCGCGCGCACGCGGAAGGGTGGCGCCAACGCTCAGGGAGAGGGGCACAACGTGGTGCAGGAGCAGGCAGCCGACCCGACGTTCCGGCCGGGCCTGGAGGGCGTGGTCGCCTTCCAGACACAGATCGCCGAGCCAGACCGGGACGGCGGCGCGCTGCGCTACCGCGGCGTGGACATCGAGGACCTGGCAGGCACGGTCACCTTCGGCAACGTGTGGGCGCTGCTGGTGGACGGCCGCTTCGGCGCCGGGCTGCCGCCCGCTGAACCGTTCCCGATCCCGGTGCACACCGGCGACGTGCGGGTGGACGTGCAGGCCGCGCTGGCCATGCTGGCCCCGATCTGGGGTTACCAGCCGCTGCTGGACATCACCGACGAGCAGGCGCGGGAGAACGCCGCGCGGGCCTCGGTGATGGCACTGTCCTATGTGGCCCAGTCCGCGCGCGGCATCGGCGTGGCCGCGGTGCCGCAGTCCCGGATCGACGAGTGCTCCTCGGTCACCGAGCGGTTCATGACCCGCTGGCGCGGCGAGCCCGACCCCAGGCACGTCAAGGCGGTGGACGCCTACTGGGTGTCCGCGGCCGAGCACGGCCTCAACGCCTCCACCTTCACCGCCAGGGTGATCGCCTCCACCGGCGCGGACGTGGCGGCCTGCCTCTCCGGCGCGATCGGCGCGATGTCCGGCCCGCTGCACGGCGGCGCGCCCGCGCGGGTGCTGCCGATGATCGAGGCGGTGGAGCGCTCCGGCGACGCGCGCAAGGTGGTCGCCGACATCCTGGACCGCAAGGAACGGCTGATGGGCTTCGGCCACCGGGTCTACCGGGCCGAGGACCCGAGGGCCAGGGTGCTCCGCCGGACCTGCCAGGAGCTGGGCGCGGCCCGCTACGAGGTGGCCGCGGCACTGGAGCAGGCCGCGCTGGCCGAGCTGCGCGAGCGCCGCCCGGACCGGGCCATCGAGACCAACGTGGAGTTCTGGGCCGCGGTGATCCTGGACTTCGCCGAGGTGCCGCCGCACATGATGCCGGCGATGTTCACCTGCGCCCGCACCGCGGGCTGGGCCGCGCACATCCTGGAGCAGAAGCGCACCGGGCGGCTGGTCCGGCCCTCCGCGCAGTACCTCGGACCGGGGCCGCGCAAGCCGGACGAGGTCGAGGGCTGGGAGACGATTCAGCACGGGTGAGCTGGGGCACCCACTGGTAACCGGTAGGCCATCCGGCTGCAACACTGGGCACCTCCGGCAACGGCGCCGGCGCTGTTGACCACCGCGAAGCGAAAGGCGCCGTGATGACGCAGACGGCCGACCCCACCACCCTCCAGCTCCCGACGGAGCTGCGCCCGAGTGACGGCCGCTTCGGCTGCGGGCCGTCCAAGATCCGGCCGGAGCAGCTGGCCAGGCTGGCCGCCGAGGGTGGCGCGGTGCTGGGCACCTCGCACCGCCAGAAGCCGGTCAAGCAGCTGGTCGGGCGGGTGCGCGCAGGCCTGTCCGAGCTGTTCGCGCTGCCCGAGGGCTATGAGGTGGTGCTCGGCAACGGTGGCACCACCGCGTTCTGGGACGCGGCCACCTTCGGCCTGATCCGCGAGCGCTCGCTGCACCTGACCTACGGCGAGTTCTCCGCCAAGTTCGCCAAGGCGGCCAAGACCGCGCCGTTCCTCGGTGAGCCGATCGTGGTCAAGGCCGAGCCGGGCGACGCCCCCAAGCCGGTCGGCTCGCCCGAGGCAGACCTGATCGGCTGGGCGCACAACGAGACCTCCACCGGCGTGATGGTCCCGGTCGAGCGGCCCGCCGACGCCGGGGACGCGCTGGTGGCCATCGACGCGACCTCGGGCGCGGGCGGCCTGCCGGTGCGCGCCGAGGAGTTCGACGTCTACTACTTCGCGCCGCAGAAGAGCTTCGCCTCCGACGGCGGCCTGTGGCTGGCGCTGATGAGCCCGGCCGCGATCGCGCGGGTGGACGAGATCGGCGCCAGTGATCGCTGGGTGCCGGAGTTCCTGTCCCTGCCGACCGCGCTGGACAACTCGCGCAAGGACCAGACCTACAACACCCCCTCGGTGGCCACGCTGTTCCTGCTGGCCGACCAGATCGAGTGGATGCTGGGCAACGGCGGCCTGGACTGGGTCACCGCGCGCACCGCGGACTCCTCCTCGCGGCTGTACGACTGGGCGGAGAACAGCGAGTTCGCCACCCCGTTCGTGGCCGATCCGGCCAAGCGCTCGCACGTGGTGGGCACCATCGACTTCGCCGACTCGGTGGACGCGGCGGTGGTGGCCAAGGTGCTCCGGGCCAACGGCGTGGTGGACGTCGAGCCGTACCGGAAGCTCGGTCGTAATCAACTCCGCGTAGCCATGTTCCCGGCCATCGACCCGGACGATGTGACGAAGCTCACACGGTCTGTGGACTGGGTGGTCGGGCAGCTCGGCTGAGGCTGTCACCTCCCGCTAAGTGACACCGTTGTGATTTGCGGGTGCGAGCCTGTGCCCCGATCAGGCAAGATCGGGTGCAGATAGTCGTGGTGTCGGCGCGCCTGCCCCGTCAAGCAGGCTCGCCGACATACCGTGTCCGCTAGCGAGGTGAAAGTTTCCGGGAGGCCGCGATGCGAGCGCTGCGAGTAGTCGGGCTCGACGAGGACGCGCAGGTGCTCGTCCTCGAAGACGAGCGCGGCGAACGCTTCACGCTCCCGGCCGACGAGCGGCTCAAGGCCGCCGCCCGCGGTGACATCACCCGTCTCGGCCAGGCGCAGATCGAGCTGGAAAGCCAGATGCGCCCGCGCGAGATCCAGGCCCGCATCCGCGGCGGTGAGTCGGTGGAGCAGGTGGCCGCCGCCTCCGGGCTGCCGGCGCAGCGGGTCGAGCGCTACGCCTACCCCGTGCTGCTGGAGCGGTCCCGCACCGCGGAGCTCGCCCAGCGCGCGCACCCGCTCCGCGAGGACGGCCCGGACGTGCAGACCCTCGGCGAGGTGGTGGCGCACGGCTTCGGCCTGCGCGGCCAGGACTACGCCGTGGCGCACTGGGACTCCTGGCGCGGCGAGGACGGCAAGTGGGTCATCCAGCTGCGCTGGCGGGCGGGCCGCTCGGACAACCGGGCGCACTGGATCTTCCACCCGGGCGCGCACGGCGGCACCATCACGCCGCTGGACGAGCACGCCGCGGACCTGATCGACCCGACACCAGGCCGTCCGCTCCGCACCGTGCGCGCGATCACCCCGCTCGCGCAGCAGGCGCTGGAGCTCGACGGCGACACCAAGATCCTGCCCGTGATCGACGAGTCCATGCCGCCGCCACCGCCCGTGGTGGAGCCCCGGCAGGCCCCGGCGAGCAACGGTCAGCGCTACCAGCCAGAGCCGCTTCCGGAGGAGCTGGCCCAGCAGGCCGACGCGCCCCTGATCGAACCGACCGAGCCGGTGCAGGCGGAAGAGGTCGAGAAGACAGAGGCCGCGGAGACCGACCTGGGCACGCACGCCCCCGCACGGCGGACCGAGCCCGCAGGTAAGCGCGGTCGGAAGAACCACCCGATCGTGCCTTCCTGGGAGGACGTCTTACTCGGCGTGCGTTCCCAGCGGGGTTAGAGGAGCGCACGTGGCGTGAACAAGGGGAGAGCGACTTCCGCGGACCACCTGCAGGGGTCCACCGGTCTCGGTGACAGCGAGGCGGTAGGAACGCTCTTCCCTTTGGCCGGTCTAGCGCCGGTTATGGCCCGAGCAAGCTGAGCAGCAGGGCCAGCCACGCCACGCCGATCCCGGTGACCACGCCGTAGGCCACCCAGCGCCACACCGGGGTGCGCCGGGCCAGCCAGACCGAGGGCGCGAGACCGCCCGCGATCACGATGTTCGCGCCGAAGGCGAGCAGCGGGCTGGCCTGGCTCAGTCCCTGGGACAGCGCCACCATCGAGACCACCACGATCGCGGCCACGAACACGCTCACGGTCAGCCCGGTGGCCCACGGCGTCGGCTCCGCCGGCGGCGCCGGGCGGGCGGGCACGGGTGGCGGTGGCTGGATCTCCTCGGCCTCGCCGGAGACCGGGTCCACGTACCGCACCGGGGTGTCCAGCGCGCCGGCCAGCCGCCAGGCCAGGTGCCTGCCGCGCTGGTAGACGGCCTCGCCCGCCCCTTCGGACAGCTCCACCGCCTCGGCCACCTCGGCCCACTCGTGCAGGGCCTCCAGCAGTCCCGCGGGCAGCGGCAGCGTGCCGGGGTCCACCTCCTCCGGCTGGTCCGGGCGGAGGAGGACGGCGCGGGCTTCGCGGGCGTGCAGTTCCACGTCGCCGGAGCCTAGTGGCCCTGGGCGATCTCGTAGAAGGCCACGGCGGCCGCTGTTGCCACGTTGAGGGAATCGACGCCCGCCGCCATCGGGATGCGGACCGGCAGGTCGGCGGCGGTGATCGCCTCCTCGGTGAGGCCGGGGCCCTCGGAGCCGAGCAGCAGCGCGACCTTCTCGACTCCGGCGACGGCCTCCCGCAGCGGCAGGGCGTCCGCCCTCGGGGTCATGGCGGCGAGGCGGAAGCCGTTGTCGCGCAGGGTTTTCAGGCCCTCGGGCCAGGGTTCGATGGTGGTGAACGGGACGCGCAGCACGTGGCCCATGGAGACCCGGACGCTGCGCCGGTACAGCGGGTCCGAGCAGCCGGGGCCGAGCAGCACGCCGTCCACGCCGAGCGCGGCCGCGTTGCGGAAGATCGAGCCCAGGTTCTCGTGGTCGCCGACACCTTCCAGCACGGCCAGGCTGCGGGCGGTGGCGGCCAGTTCCGGCAGCGCGGGCATGGGCGCGCGGTCCGCGCTGGCCAGCACGCCGCGGTTGAGGTGGAAGCCGACCACCTCGGCCATGATCTCCGCGCTGGTCACGTACGCCGGCGCGGCCACTGGTTCGAGCTGGTCGGCCAGGGCCTCGATGCGCCGCTGGACGCCGAGCAGGGCGCGCACCGGGTAGGGCGAGGCGAGCAGGCGCTCGACCACCACGACGCCCTCGGCCAGCACCAGGCCGCGGCCGCCGGGCCGGTCCGGCCGCCGGTCGGCGGTAGACAGGTCGCGGAAGTCGTTGAGACGCTCGTCGGCCGGGTCGTCGATCTGGATCACCTGCACCACCCGATCAGTGTGCCATCCCACGGTTTGAGAGAGACTGTCCAGTAACGTTGCGTCGCGAAGAAAGCGTTGACCAGCGCTTTGTCGCTGTTGGTTAAGACGATGTAACAGAGAGCACCGGTTTGGCGGCTGGCGAGGCCGGGAAACGCTGTGTCACGGTGGGCCTTCGCGACGCCGCTGGTGTGCCCGGCCAAACCAGCCGACCGATTGGGAGGCGGCATGGGAAGGGACGTGACCAACCGGACGTTCACCAGGGAGGATCGTCAGCGATATCGGGACAAGGTCCAGCGCTGCCTGGACGCGCTCGCCCGGATGCTCGCCGAGAACCACTTCTCCTTCCCCCGGCAGCAGATGGGCCTGGAGATCGAGTTGAACCTCGTCGACGAGACGCTGCGTCCTGCCATGGCCAACACGGTGGTCCTGGAGAAGATCTCCGACCCTGCTTTCCAGACCGAGCTAGGTCAGTACAACATCGAGATCAACGTCGCGCCGCGGCCGCTGGCCGGGGACGAGGCGCTGGAGCTGGAAGAGGAGCTGCGCCAGCAGCTGGACGCCGCCGACGGCAAGGCGCACGACGCGGGCGCCGCGCTGGCCATGATCGGCATGCTGCCCACGCTGCGCCGGGAGCACTTCGATCCGCGGTGGCTGTCCACGAGTCCGCGCTACTCCCTGCTGAACGCGCAGATCTTCGGCGCGCGCGGCGAGGAGATGCTGCTGGACATGGAGGGCGCGCCGATGCCGGGCAAGGGCCCCGAACGGCTGCGCAGCTACACCGACTCGATCCTGCCGGAGTCCTCCTGCACCTCGGTGCAGCTGCACCTGCAGGTGGAGCCGAACGACTTCGCCGCGCACTGGAACGCCGCGCAGTGCCTGGCCGGGGTGCAGGTCGCCCTGGCCGCGAACTCGCCGTTCCTGCTGGGCAAGGCGCTCTGGCACGAGACCCGGATCCCGATGTTCGAGCAGGCCACCGACACCCGCCCCCAGGAGCTGAAGAACCAGGGGGTTCGGCCACGGGTGTGGTTCGGCGAACGGTGGATCACCTCCATCTTCGACCTGTTCGAGGAGAACGTCCGCTACTTCCCGGCGCTGCTGCCGGAGACCGAGCCGGAGGACCCGCTGGAGGCGCTGGCCGCCGGGAGGGCGCCGAAGCTGTCCGAGCTGCGGCTGCACAACGGCACCATCTGGCGGTGGAACCGGCCGGTCTACGACATCGTGGACGGGGTGCCGCACCTGCGGGTGGAGAACCGGGTGCTGCCCGCGGGCCCGACCGTGCTGGACGTGCTGGCCAACGCGGCCTTCTTCTACGGCGCGCAGCGGGCGCTGACCGCGCAGGACCGGCCGGTGTGGACCCAGATGTCCTTCCAGGCGGCCGAGGAGAACCTCTACAGCGGCGCCCGGCACGGGATGAACGCGCAGCTGTACTGGCCGGGCATCGGCTGGATCCCGCCGGATGAGCTGGTGCTGCGGCGGCTGCTGCCGATGGCGCACGAGGGCCTGCGGCTGTGCGGGGTCTCCGACGCCGCGCGCGAGCGCTACCTCGGCGTGATCGAGCAGCGGTGCGTGGCGCGGCGGACCGGGTCGACCTGGCAGCGGGAGACGGTGGCCCGGCTGGAGAGCAGGGGGCTGGACCGGGAGGCGGCGCTGACCGGGATGCTGCGGCGGTACCTGGAGCTGATGCACTCGGGTGAGCCGGTGCATACCTGGGCCGTTGGCGGATAACACAGCTGGCGGGCCGGAAAACTGAGCTATTTATCGAGGTCGGGGGCGGGTGCCAGTCGGGGGCGCCCGCTCTCGGCCGTCACGTCCAGCACGTGGTCGACCCGGACCGCC
This sequence comes from Crossiella sp. SN42, assembly GCF_023897065.1. GTDB lineage: Bacteria > Actinomycetota > Actinomycetes > Mycobacteriales > Pseudonocardiaceae > Crossiella. The sequence goes on along the minus strand of NZ_JAMHIV010000017.1, from coordinate 88,114 downwards.
TGGGCCAGCCTGCGGTCGTGGGTGATCAGGATCAGCGTGCCGGGGTAGTCGGCGAGGGCCTGTTCGAGCTGCTCGATGGCGGGCAGCTCGAGGTGGTTGGTGGGCTCGTCCAGCACCAGGCAGGTGGTGCCCCTGGCTTGCAGCACGGCGAGTCCGGCCCTGGTGCGCTCGCCGGGGGAGAGCTCGCGCGCGGGGCGCGGCACGGCGTCCGCGCCGAGGCGGAACTTGGCCAGCAGGGTGCGGGCCGGCTCGGCGTGCAGGCCGGTCGCGGCCATCACCACCGCCAGCGCGCTGTCCTCGGTGTCGAAGGTGTGCCGGAGCTGGTCCACCTCGCCGACCACCACGCTCGCGCCGACCGACCTTTCCCCGGCCAGCAACGGGATCCGGCCCAGCAGCGCGCCGATGAGGGTGGACTTGCCGCTGCCGTTGGGGCCGGTGATCGGCCAGCGCTCGCCGCCGCCGATGGTGAGGTCGAGCGGGCCGAGCGACTCGCCCGGCCTGGGGTCGGTCTCCTGGGTCAGGTGCGCGAGCACCGCGCCCGGCCGCAGCGTGACCGTGCCTTCCTCTGGCGGGAGCTCGCCGGCCAGCACGCGGAGCAGGGTGGACTTGCCCACCCCGTTGGGCGCGCTCAGGCCGACGCGGTCACCGGGCGAGACATCGAGGTCGACCGCCGAGAGCACGGTCCGCGGACCGAAGGACAGGGTGACTTTCCGCGCCAGGAGAACGGACACGCCACCGACGGTGACAGCGGTGTGCCCGTCCGGCAACCGATTTACTCAGTCCACAGTGGACCTTCGACGGCCCGCGTAGAGCGCGCACGCGCCACCGGCGAGCAGGGCCAGGCCGCCGAGGGCGATCGGCAGGATCGGCCCGGCGCCGGTGTTGGCCAGCCCCCCGGGCCGCCCACCACCGGTGCCGCCGGTCCCGCCCGTACCGCCGCCCGGCTGGTCGCCACCGCCACTGCCACCTCCGCCGGGCGAGGTGGTGGCGGTCGTGGTCGGCGCGGGGTTTCCGTTGCCGCCGAAGGTGATCGGCAGGACGACGTCCTGGCTGCGGTCCGCGCCCAGGGTGTGGTCGGCGCGGCTGACGATGGCGCACTTGAGCACGGCGCAGTCGGTGTACTCGTCCTTGGCGGTCACGGTCAGCTCGACGGAGAAGGTGCCGCCGGGGCCGTAGGGCTTGGCCAGGTCCTTGCCGTAGGGCGGCGGGTTGCTGGAGATCCAGACCGAGTTGCCGTTCTTGCCGGACATGTCGACGCCGCCGAGGCAGGGCGTCGGCTGCTTGCCGGGGCCGTTGTCCACGCAGACGGCCACGTAGATGCCCTTGGCCTCGTTGTACCCGGAGCCGGTGACGGTGACCTTCTCCCCCGCGGCTTTGAGGCCCTGGGTTTTGGAGGCGGACAGCTTCGGGCTCGCGGTGGTCTCGGCCTGCGGGGCGGCCTCGCGGCGGTTGACGTCGACACTCGGCGCGGCGCTGGAGGTCGCGGCGGGTGGCGGGCTGCTCGACGGCGGACTGCTCGGCGTGGTGGCTGGCGAGTTCACGCCGAACTTCAGTGGCAGCGGGGCCACTCCGGCCACGCTCACCCGCAGCTCGATCGGGCTGCCCTCGGGCACGAAGGCCGGGCTGACCAGCAGTTCGGCCGCGAAACCGCCGTCGGCACCGGTGGTGATGGTGGCCGGTCCGGCCGGGTCGGCGGTGCTGCCGGACCAGGCGCCCAGGGCCAGCGTGCTCTGCGCGGCGAACCCGGCGCCGCGCACCACGATGCGCTCCCCCGCCGGGTCCAGGCCGCTGGCCCGGTCCGTGGACAGGACCGGAACCTGTTGGGCCACAGCGGTTCCCGGTAGCGCGAAGACGAGCCCCAGCAACACCGCGGCGGCCAGACGGACCGATCGCATCATCCGTTCACCCCATCAACAAACCAGCTTAGTTAGGTTAGGCTAACAATAGATAGGCAAGACTCACCTGGCTAGTGGGGGCGGAATGACTCAGCAGACCACGCCGAGCGGATACGTGCCGCCAGCGGCGGTGACCGTGAGCCGGGTGCCGGGCGCGGGGCTGGTCACCCAGGACGCGAAGGGCACCACGGTCACCGGCGACTACGGGCAGAAGCTCACCGTCGCCAAGACCAGCGGGCTGGACGAGGCCGGCGCGACGGTGACCGTCACCGGCCAGGGCTACCGGGTGGACAAGGGCATCTACGTGGCCTTCTGCGTGGACAACGGGCCGGGCAAGCAGCCGGGTCCGTGCGGCGGGGGCGCGGACCTGAGCGGGGCCGGCGGGTCCTCGAAGTGGATCTCCAACAACCCGCCCGCCTACGGCAAGGACCTGGCCAAGCCCTTCGGCGAGGGCGGCACGTTCACCGCCGAGTTGAAGATCAGCCCGGTGCTCTCGGCCGAGCCGAAGATCGACTGCCGGGACAGCGGGGTGAAGTGCGCGCTGGTCACCCGCACCGACCACACCCGCACCGCGGACCGCACCCAGGACGTGGTGGTGCCGGTGAAGTTCGGGCCGGAGCAGCTGCCCGCGATCGAGGTGCCCGCGGCGGAGCAGACCGCGGCGCTGCTGCCGGTGGCGCTCGGTGGCGGTGTGGTGGTCGCGTTGCTGGCGGCGCTGCTGGTCTTCCGCGCGCGGCGCAAGCGGTCCGCCTCGTGAGCGGGCGGTGGCTCGCGGGCGCGCTGCTGCTCGCGCTGGCCGGGTGCGCCGCGCCCGCCCCGGCGGCCGACGCGCCCAGTTCCGCGGTGGCGGCCGAGGTGAACGCGCAGCGGATCAAGCCGCTGGCCACGCCCGCGCCGGTGCTGCCGGTGACGGTGGACTCGGTGGACGGGCGCAGGGTGACCGTCACCGACGCCTCCCGGATCATCCCGCTGTCCGGGGCGATCTCCGAGGTGGTGTTCACCCTGGGGCTGGGCGCGAACGTGGTCGGCCGGGACGTGGCGGCCACCTTCGAGCCCGCGCGCGCCCTGCCGGTGGTGACCTCCGGGCACGACGTGTCCGCGGAGAGCACGTTGTCGTTGCGCCCCAGCGTGATCCTCACCGAGCCGGGCGTCGGGCCGCCGGAGGCGATCAGCCAGCTGCGCGACTCCGGGGTGCCGGTGGTGGTGCTGCCCGAGGCCAAGCGGATGCCGGAGACCTTCACCCGGATCGAGGCGGTGGCCGCCGCGCTCGGCGTGCCCGCCGCGGGCAAGGAGCTGGCCGGGCGGACCAGGGCGGAGATCGAGGCGGCCAGGGCCAAAGTGCCGCAGGGACAAGCGAAACCGCGGGTGGCGTTCCTGTACCTGCGCGGGTCGGCCTCGGTCTACCTGTTGGGCGGCAAGGGATCCGGCGCGGACTCCATCATCGAGGCGGCCGGGGCCAGTGACGTGGGCGCCGAGCTCGGGCTGGGACCGTTCACCCCGCTGACCGCGGAGTCGCTGGTCAAGGCGCAACCGGACGTCTTCCTGGTGATGAGCAAGGGACTGGACTCGGTGCAGGGCGTGGACGGGCTGCTCAAGCTGCCCGGGGTCGCGCAGACCCCGGCCGCGGCGAACCGGCGGGTGGTCGCGATCGAGGACGGGGTGCTGCTCAACTTCGGGCCGCGCACCGCGCTGGTGGTCACCGCGCTGGCGGAGGGCCTGCGCTGATGCGAACACGCCGCCTGGCCCTGGTGCTGGGCCTGGGGATCGCGCTCGTCCTGCTGTGCCTGCTGGGCGCGGGCATCGGGGCCTTCCCGAGCCCGGTGGCCGATGTGCTCGCCTCGGTGGCGCACCGGCTCGGGTTGGCCGAGGCCCCGCCGACCGGCTACCTGGACGCGGTGCTGTGGCAGATCCGGTTTCCCCGGGTGCTGCTCGGGGTGCTGGTCGGGGCCTCGCTGGCCTGCGCGGGCGCGGTGATGCAGGGCGTGTTCGGCAACCCGCTGGCCGAACCGGCGGTGGTCGGTGTCTCCGGCGGCGCGGCGGTGGCGGCCAGCGCGGTGACCGTGCTCGGGGTGACCACGCTGGGCACCTGGACGCTGCCCGCGGCGGCCTTCATCGGCGGGCTGGTCACGGTGGCGGTGGTGTACCTGGTGTCCCGCTCCGGCGGGCGGACCGAGGTGGTCACCCTGGTGCTGACCGGGATCGCGGTGAACGCGGCCACCGGCGCGGTGATCAACCTGCTGCTCACCTACTCCAACGACGCCCAGCTGCGCTCGGTGGTGTTCTGGATGATGGGCAGCCTGGCCCAGACCACCTGGCCGAAGGTGCTGGCCGTGCTGCCCTGCGCGGTCGCCGGGCTGCTGCTCGCACCGCTGTTCGCCAGGCAGCTGGACCTGCTCGCGCTCGGCGAGCGACCGGCCAGGCACCTGGGCGTGCACATCGAGCGGCTGCGCGGCACCTTGATGTTCGTGGTGGCCCTGCTGACCTCGGCGGCGGTGGCCGTGGCGGGCATGATCGGGTTCGTCGGACTCGTTGTGCCGCACGTCGTTCGCATGGTCATCGGGCCTGGGCACCGGTACCTGATCCCGGTCAGCGCGCTGGGCGGGGCGGTGGTCGTGGTGGCCGGGGACCTGGTGGCGCGCACCGCGATGGCGCCGGTGGAGCTGCCCATCGGGGCGCTGACCGCGCTGGTCGGCGGGCCGTTCTTCTTCTGGCTGCTGCGCCGCACCAGGGCCCGTCAGGGTGGGTGGGCATGAGCCGGGTGATCGCCGAGACCCTCGGCGTCGGCGTGGTCCTCGGCGGGCAGCCGGTGCTGCACGGGGTGAGCCTGAGCGCGCGCACCGGCGAGGTGCTGGCGCTGCTCGGTCCCAACGGCGCGGGCAAGTCGACGTTGCTGGCCGCGCTGGCCGGGGACCTCCCGCCCTCGGCAGGTCAGGTGCTGGTGCACGGGAAACCCGTTGGCGGCTACCGGCCGAAGGAGCTGGCGAAGCTGCGGGCCGTGCTGCCGCAACAGGTTCTGCTGTCCTTCCCGTTCACCGTGGCCGAGGTGGTCGAGATGGGCCGCGCGCCCTGGGCAGGCACGCCGGCGGCCGAGCTGGACGAGGAGGTCATCGCCGAGGCCATGCGGGAGACCGAGGTGACCGAGTTCGCCCAGCGCCGGTTCCCCTCGCTCTCCGGCGGCGAGCGGGCCAGGGTGGCGCTGGCCAGGGTGCTGGCCCAGCGGACCGGGCTGCTGCTGCTCGACGAGCCCACCGCCGCGCTGGACCTGCGGCACCAGGAAGCGGTGCTGCGCATCGCGAAACGCCGGGCCGGGGCCGGGGACGCGGTGGTCGTGGTGCTGCACGACCTCGGCCTGGCCGCGGCCTACGCGGACCGGGTCGCGCTGCTCTCCGGCGGCGAGCTGGCCGCGGCCGGGCCACCGGCCGAGGTGCTCACCGGCGAGCTGCTCAGCCGGGTCTACCGGCACCAGGTCGAGGTGCTGGCCCATCCCCGAACCGGGGCGCCACTGGTGCTGCCCCGCCGAGACCACGAATGACCTGGGAGAGCGTCATGCGCCACCGACTTCCCGTGCTGCTGCTGACCGCGGGCGCGCTGCTGGCGGCCGCGCCGTCCGCGCACGCGGCCGAGCCCGTGCGGCACGAGAAAGCGGCCACGGTCGCCGTGCCGGGCGTGAACTCCTTCGTCGCGCTCGGCGGCGAGACCTGGTTCACCAGCACCCGCAACGGCACCGCCGCCGCGCTGGACGGCGGGCACCAGGTCGTCGGCACCCCGGTCAAGCTGGGCAACCTGCCCGCGCAGCTGGCCGCGAACACCCGCACCGGCACCGTGTTCGCGGTCAACCGGGGCGTGATCGACAAGAAGCCCTCGGTGTCGGTGGTCGACGCGGCCACCCGGCAGGTCACCGCGACCATCCCGGTCGGCGCGGGTCCCAACGGCATCGGTGTGGACGAGGGCTCCGGCCAGGTGTTCGTGGCCGAGGGCGGCGCGGCCGTGGTGTCGGTGCTGGATCCGGTGCAGCGCAAGGTGATCGCCTCGATCCCGGTGGGTTCCGGACCGGACCAGGTGGTGGTGCACGGCGACCGCGCCTATGTGTCCAACCTGGACGACAACACCGTCTCGGTGCTGGACACCAAGGCGCACAAGGTGATCACCACCATCCCGGTGGGCGCGAACCCGCGCGGGCTGGCCGTTGACCCGGTGCTGCACCGGTTGTACGCGGTGAACCAGGGCAACGGCACGGTGACCACCGTGGACACCAGGACCAACCAGGTGCTCGGCGAACCCTTCGCCGCCGGGGCGGGCGCGGGCCGGGCCGCGGTCGACCCGGCCACCGGGTTCCTCTACACCGGGCAGGCCGAGCTCGGCCAGGTCGCGGTGCTGGACCCGGTGGCGCGCAAGGCGATCGGCACCCTGGAGGTGACCGCGCCCGGGACGATCGGGGTGAACCCGGCCACCGGCGCGGTGTACGTGGCCGACGGCAACAACCTCCAGGTCTTCGCCCGGTTCGCCGCGCCGGTGCTGCTGAGCGAGCCGGTCAGCACCGAGGCCGAGCCCGGCCAGCCCGCGCGATTCCAGGCCGGCGCCCGTGGCGCGACCGCGGTGCGCTGGCAGGAGAGCATCGACGGCGGCCGCAGTTGGGCCGACCTGGCCGAGACCGGCGACACGCTGACCGTGCTCGCGCAGCCCCGGTTGTCCGGCAGGCACTACCGGGCCGTGTTCAGCAACGCCACCGGCAGCACGCCGACCGCGGCCGCGGTGCTCACCGTGCCCGGCGGGCCCACCACGACCACGCCGACCAGCACCACCACCGCTCCCCCACCGGCCTCCACGACTTCCAGCACGACGACGACCACCACCACCCCGGTCGTCGCCCCGCCACCGGCCCAGGTCCAGCCGCCCACCCCCAGGCTGGCCAAGACCGGCGCGGAACCGATCTTCCCGTTGCTGACCGGGCTGGCCCTCCTGACGGCCGGCACCGCCCTGCTGCTGTTCCACCACCGAACCAAGAAGAGGGAATCAGCATGAAGAACAAGGTGAAGGCCGCGCTCGTCTCCTTCGGCGCGCTCGCCGGTGTGCTGGCCATGACCGGCACCGCCCTGGCGGCTCCGGACTCGGCCAGCCGCAACGGCCGCACCATCACCGCCTCCGAGGCCACCGCGATCGCGGTCAACGGCCAGGAGATCACCGTGACGGGCACCGGTTACCACACCGACAAGGGCTACTACGTGGCGCTGTGCAAGGTTCCCGCGGACCTCAGCTACGGCGTCAAGCCCGGCCCCTGCCAGGGCGGGGACGGGCAGGGCGGCACCGGGGTCGGCCCGTCCGCGTGGGTGACCAACACCCCGATGGGCGGCAACACCTATCCGATCGCGGCGGACGGCTCGTTCACCGCGAAGATCTTCCTCAAGCAGAACGCCGGTGGCCTGGACTGCACCGTGGAGACCTGCGCGATCATCACCCGCCGGGACCACTGGCAGGCCAGTGACCGCAGCTTCGACGTGTTCATCCCGGTGCAGTTCAGCTGAGCCGGTCCTCGTCGGTCCGTCTGGGGCAGCTCCGGCAGGCGTCCTCCGCCGGGGCGGTCCAGAACAGGCAGCAGTGGTTGCGCAGGTAGGTCAGGCCCTTCGCGCCGGTGAGCAGGCGACCGGTCGGGGCCAGCCACGGCACGACTGAGCACAACCGTTGGTACGCCAGGGAAAGCCGGGCTGAGTCGGCACCGCCCCGAGCCGCGCGGGCGAGGGCGGTGCCGATCCCGAAACCGATCTGCCCGCGCATGGCCGGTTCCGCGCAGCCGCGGACCACCCGCAGGTGCCCGGCCACCCGGAACAGGTGCCCCTCGAAGACCTCGCCGACCAGCTCGTCCAGCTCCACCGGAGCCGGATCGCCGGGCAGGTGCAGGGTGTGCCAGCCGTGGCCGCCATCGCCGCCCAGCCGGACGCGGTCCGGGTGCCACCAGCCCAGGCCCAGCGCCCAGGGCAGCACCGTGGCCTGGCCGATCTTGATCGCGTATACCGACAGCGCGGTGCGCGCGGCCGCCGCGTGCACCCGGTGCGCGGTGGCCTGCATCTCCGCCTCGACCAGCCGCAACGCCACCGCCGGATCGGCCGCGACCTCGGCGCAGGACAGCGCGTCCGGCGGGGCCGGGTCGCAGCGGACCCTGATCTCCGGGCAGGCGGCGGCCATCACTCCTTCGTGGCCGACGGGTGTGTGCGAGACTTCTCGACTGATATCAGCACCGTCATCTGGAGTCGTGTTCGTGCCCACTTCACCCACCGTCGCCAACTGGGAGCTCGGCCTCCGGCTGCGCGAGCACCGGGAGCTGACCGGCCTGACCGCGGTCGCCGCGGCCAAGGCCGCCAAGCTCACCCAGCCCTACGTCTCCGGGGTCGAGGGCGGGAAGCTGAAGATCACCGACGTGCGGCTGAAGGCGCTGGCCAAGGCCTACCGGCTGAGCGAGGAGTCCTACGCCGGGCTGATCGAGCTGCGCGCCGCGGCCGAGCAGCGCAGCTGGTGGCAGGCCTACTCCGGGCTGTTCACCGACGACACCCTGCGCTTCTTCGGCTACGAGCACGGCGCGGCCGCGATCCGCTCCTACGACGGCGGCCTGGTGCCTGCCCTGCTGCAGACCGAGGACTACGCCCGCGCGGTGATCCGCGGCGCTGGGCCGAACATCCGGATGGCCGACGTGGAGCGGGTGCTGGAGGCCAGGCTGATCCGGCAGCACCGGCTGGACGGGCCGGAGCCGGTGCGGCTCACCGCGGTGGTCACCGAGGCCGTGCTGCACCAGCAGGTCGGCGGCCGCGCGGTGCTGGCCGCACAGCTGCGGCACCTGGCCGCCATGGTCGAGCAGCGACCGTCCACTGTGGACATCCGGCTGGTGCCGTTCACCGCGGCGGCCTTCCACGCCCTCGGCGGCGGCGCGTTCCACCTGCTGGACTTCCCGAGCCAGCGGCTGCCCACGCTGCTGTGGCAGGAGACGGTCACCTCGACCTCGCTGATCGACCACCCGGTGCGGCTGCGCGAGTTCGACTCGGCGTTCAACCAGGCCGTGGAACACGCGCTGAGCACCGCGGACTCGCTGCGCCTGATCCGCCAGTTCGCCAAGGAACTGGCCTAGGCAGCTCACACCGTTCCTTCAATGTCCACAGTGGACCGTCCGTCGGCGAGCGCGCGCAGCTGACCGCGCACGCCGAACACCCCGGCCAGCAGCTCGGCGGTGAGCACCTGCGCCGGCGGCCCCGCGGTGACCACCTTGCCGTGGTCCAGCACCACCAGCCGGTCGCAGTGCTCCACCGCCAGCCGCAGGTCGTGCAGGGTGAGCAGCACGGACAGGCCCTCGGCCGCGCGGGCCCGCAGCAGCTCCAGCACGGCGAGCTGGTGCCGCAGGTCGAGGTGGTTGGTCGGCTCGTCCAGCACCAGGATCCGCGGCTGCTGGGCCAGCGCGCGGGCGATGGAGACCCGCTGCCGCTCGCCGCCGGAGAGGGTGCGGACATCCCGGTCCCGCAAGGCTTCCAGGTCGGCCAGCGCGATCGCCTCGGCCACCGCGGCGTGGTCCTGCGCGCGCAGCGACTCCAGCCAGCCGCGGTGGCAGGTGCGGCCCTGGCCGACCACCTCGGCCACGGTCAGCGAGGCGCTGTGCTCAGGCTCCTGGGTGGTCGCGGCCAGCATCCTGGCCAGCTCCCGCCGTCCGTACCCGGTGACCGGCCGCTGGTCCACCAGCACCGCTCCACCCTCGGGGACCAGCGCGCGGTAGACCGTGCGCAGTAGCGAGGTCTTGCCGGAACCGTTGGGGCCCACCAGCCCCAGCACCTCGCCTGGCGCGAGTGCCAGGCTCACCCCGTCGACCACGATCCGGCCGCCGAGCGCGACCCGCAGGTCCTCGGTGCGCACGCTCATGCCACCCTCCCCCGTCGCCGGTACAGCAGCACCAGGAACACCACCCCGCCGATCGCGGAAGTGACCGCGCCGACCGGGATCTCCAGCGGAGAGATCACGATCCGGGACAGCAGATCGGTGGCGACCAGGAACAACCCGCCCAGCAGCGCCGACACCGGCAGCAGCCGCCTGGCGTCCGCGCCGACCAGGAACGCGGCCGCCTGCGGCACGATCAGGCCGACGAAGGCGATGCCACCGGCCACCGCGACCGAGGTCCCGGCCAGCAGTGCCACCGCGATCAACGCCACCAGCCGGAGCCGCTTCGGGTCCACGCCGAGGGCGGCGGCGCCGTCGTCTCCGGCGTGCAGCAGGTTCAGCCACCGCCCGGCCGCCATGCCGGCACCCAGCGCCAGCACGAGCACCGCGGCCGGCACCACCATGGTGGGCCAGCGGGCGTCACCGAGTCCGCCGCTGAGCCAGAACATGACCTGCTTGGCCTGGTCCCCCTTGGCGAACAGGAAGATCACCATCAGGATGCCGGCGAAGAACACCTGGCCGACGCTGAGGCCGCCGAGCACCAGCGCGGTCGGCGAGCCGAGCCTGCCGGCCACCGCGAGCACCAGCACCAGGGCCAGCAGCGCGCCGAGGAAGGCCGCGATCGGCACGGTGGCCGCGCCCAGCGCGCCCGCACCGATCCCGACCACCAGCACCAGCGCGACCAGGAACCCGGCGCCGAAGTTGACGCCCAGCAGGTACGGGTCGGCCAGCGGGTTGCGGGTGACGATCTGCGCCACCGCCCCGGCCAGCGCCAGCGCGGCCCCGACCAGCACCGCCAGCACCACCCTGGGCAGCCGGGACTCGCGGATGATCGAGGCCCGCACCGGCGACCAGTCGGCCTCCACCAGCCCCGGCGCGACCCAGTGCAGCAGGATCCGCCACACCTGGCCGACCGGCACCGCCACCGACCCGAAGGACAGGGCCAGGCTGGCGGCGCCGAGCAGCGCCAGGATCGCGAGCAGCAGGGTCAGGCCGAGGGGGATCCGGGTCACCGGAAGAGGTCCGGGTGCACGCCGGCGGCCAGCGTGCGCAGCGCGGCGGGCAGCCGGATGCCCTCGATCAGGTCCGGCAGGGTCAGCGTGACCAGCCGCTTGTTCCGCATCGCCGGGGTGCCCGAGGCCAGCGGATGTGCTGCCAGGAAACGGCGTTTGGCGTCCACGCCGCCGTTGTCGCCGAGGTAGTCCACCAGCACGATCACCTCGGGCGCGCGCTCGGCGACCTGCTCCCAGCTGGCGTCGCCGAAGACCTTGGCCACGTCGGCGAAGATGTTGCGCCCGCCCGCGCGCCTGGCCAGGTCGTTGCCGAGGCCGCGGCCGCCCACGGTGAACGGGGCCTGCTCACCGCTGTCGTAGAAGAACACCGGCACCGCGGGCCGGTTCGCCGCGGCGACCTTGGCGGTGACCTCCTCGACCGCCTTGGTGGTCTGCTCCACCAGCTTCGCGGCCCGGTCGGTCACGCCCAGCGCCCGGCCCAGCGCGGTCAGGTCCTCGGTGTAGGTGCTGATCGACGCGGTCGCGTCCGGGCAGTTCTCCGACAGCAGGAAGGTGCGGATGCCCTTGGCCTCCAAGGCTTCCCGGCCACGGCCGTCCTTCTCGGCGAAGGCGCTGGCGTAGCCGCCGACCACCAGGTCCGGCTCGGCGCCCAGCAGTTGCTCGGCGCTCGGGTACTTCTCCGCGATGGTCTTGACCTTGGCGTAGTCCGCGGCGATCTCGGCAGGCACGTCCGGGGTGTCCGGGAAGGCGGTGCCGACGATCCGGTCGGTCACACCGAGCGCGACCAGGATCTCGGTGGCGTGCTGGTTCAGGCTGAGGATCCGCTTCGGCGGGCCGTCGAACTTCTGCGTCCGGCCGCAGTTGCCGATCTCCTGCGCGGCCGGGGCGCTGGGCGCGGCCGCCGGGTTCCCGCAGGCCGGGATGAGCAGCGTGAGCGCGCACACAGCGGCGAGCAACGAGTTCTTCATGGACACCTTCCGCAAGCCTCGACGGAGATCGGTGGGTCGCACCTTGCGGCAGGTACTCGGGCTCGCCGCGTGTCGCGGCCCACCGTTGCGGGTCAGCGCCGGATTTCGACCGGCTTCCCCTGCGCGAAGGCGTGTGCTGTTCCTACTGGTGCTGATGCTGGCCCGGCAGTAGTAGCCAGGTCAAACCCCCGACCCCAACTCGTGACCACGGCTTGTTGCAAGTAGGTTGTAGTTGCACAGCACTCTCATGAACGACTGCCACATGGGGAGGCTCTCGATGGGCGCCTACGTCCTGCCCGATCTTGACTACGACTACTCCGCGCTGGAGCCCGCGATCAGCGGGGAGATCAACGAGCTGCACCACTCCAAGCACCACGCGGCCTACGTCAAGGGCACCAACGACACCCTGGACAAGATCGCCGAAGCCCGCGACAAGGGCGACTTCAGCTCCATCGTCGGCCTGGAGCACACCCTGGCCTTCAACCTGGCCGGGCACGCCATGCACGTGGTCTGGTGGAAGATCCTCTCCCCCAACGGCGGCGACAAGCCCACCGGCGAACTGGCCGCCGCGATCGATGAGGAGTTCGGCTCCTTCGACAAGCTGCGCGCCCAGCTCAACGCGGTCTCCACCACCATCCAGGGCTCCGGCTGGGGCGTGCTGGCCTGGGACCCGATCGGTCAGCGGCTGATCACCCAGCAGCTCAAGGACCACCACTCCAACCTCTCCATCGCCACCACCCCCCTGGTGGTCTTCGACGTGTGGGAGCACGCCTACTACCTGCAGTACCGCAACGTGAAGGCCGACTACATCAACGCGCTGTGGAACGTCGTGGACTGGACCGAGGTCGGCAAGCGCTTCGAGGACGCCCGCGCGGGCAAGAACGGCCTGCTGCTCCCCTGAGCGCGGCACCCCAGGCTTCGGCGGTGGATGCTCCGACAAGTTGACGTCGCCGAGAAAGAGTGAGGCCCCGGACTCCTCGCGGAGCCGGGGCCTCACTCTGTTCCCGAACTGACTGCCGCTCCCACCACGAAGCGGACAAGACTTAGGTTAGCCTTACTTCACTCCTCGGTCAACCCACGCCTTCTGGCCCGAAAGAGTGGCCAGCGGCCGACCGGCCAGCGGATGCCGCCGCGACCTGCGAGAACGGCTCCGCAGACGATTGCGGCCAGCAGCGAGACCACCCCGCCCACCAGCAGCGGCATCTGCCCGCCGTACTCCTGCGCGATCCACCCCATCACCGGGCTGCCCAGCGGGGTGCCACCCAGGAAGACCAGCATGTACAGGCCCATCACCCGGCCGCGCATGTCCGGCCGGACGGCCAGCTGGACGGTGGCGTTGGCCGTGGTTGTGAACGTCATCACGGCGATGCCGGTGGGGATCAGCACCAGGCCCAGCGCGGTGAAGGTGGGCATCAGGCCGAGCACGATCTCCAGCACCCCGAACACCGCCGCGCCGCCGATCATCACCCGCAGCCTGGGCTTGCCCTTGGTGCTGCGCCGGGCGGCCAGCAGCGCGCCCAGGAAGGTGCCGGCGGCCAGCAGGGTGGAGAGCAGGCCGTAGCCGTCGGCGTCGCGGCCGAAGACGTTGCGCGCCACCACCGCCAGCGTGCTGCTGAAGTTCAGGCCGAAGGTGCTGACGAAGAACACCAGCACCATCACCACGACCAGGTCCTTGCGGCCGCGGACGTAGCGCAGGCCCTCGCGCAGCTGGCCCTTGGCCCTGGGCACCGGCGGGTTGCGGTGCAGCTGGGCCGGGTTCATCAGGGCCAGGCCGAGGATCACCGCGACGAAGGTGGCCGCGTTGAGCAGGAACACCCAGCCGGTGCCGATCAGCGTGATCAGCAGGCCGGCGATGGCCGGGCCGGTGATCCGGGCCATGTTGAAGTTCATCGAGTTCAGCGCGACCGCGTTGGTCACCTGGTCCTTGCCGACCATCTCCACCACGAAGGACTGCCGCACCGGCGTCTCCACCGCGGTGAAGCAGCCCAGCGCCAGGCAGAGCGCGTAGACGTGCCAGAGCTGCGCGGCGCCGGTGACCGCCAGCAGGCCGAGCACCAGCGCGCACAGGCCCATCGCGGTCTGCAGGCCGATCAGCAGCTTGCGCTTGTCCATCCGGTCGGCCAGCACGCCCGCCCACAGCGAGAACACCAGGGTGGGCGCGAACTGCAGGGCCATCGCGATGCCGAGCGCGATCGCGTTGCCGTGCGAGAGGTCCAGGACCAGCCAGTCCTGGGCGACCCGCTGCATCCACACGCCGATCAGCGAGACGATCTGGCCCGCGATGAAGTAGCGGTAGTTGCGGGCGCGCAGCGAGGCGAACATGCCTGGGCGCTTGGCTGGGGTTGGGGCTGGGGCTGGGGTTGGGCTGCTACGCGGATGGGTTGAGTCGTCGGTCGGACGCTGTTCCGGCTCACGTTCCGCGTAGGTGGTCACCCGTTACTGCCCCGCCATCCTGTCTATGATCTCGGCGGCCCGGGCCAGCACTGCCCGGTCCGAGTCGTCGAGCTCGGCCAACTGCTTGTCCAGCCAGCGTTCCCGGGCCCGCACATCGGCCCGGATGAACGCCCGCCCCTGCTCGCTGATCTCCACGATCGCCTGCCTGCCGTCCGTGGGATGCGGACGCCGGGTGGCGAAGCCGTGGTCTTCCAGCGCGGCGATCACCCTCGTCATCGAGGGCGGCTGCACGCCTTCCTTGCCCGCCAGCTCACCAGGGGTCAGCGGTCCGCACTTGAACAGGCAGGACAGCGCGGACAGCTGGGTCAGCGTGACGGTGGAGTCGGTGCGCTGCGCGCGGAGCCTGCGGTTGAGCCGCACGACGGACAGCCGCAACCGGCTGGCGAGGGTGGGCTCTGTCTCGAACTCCGGCACATCCTTAGCATACCAAACGACTTTCGCCCTGACTGCGCTTTTTGTCCCATGCCACACAGCCGGATACCGCCATTCGGCGCTATCCCGGGCGGTCAGTTGCGCCGTCAATGGAGACAGGGCTGCCTGCCGGGGAAGGACCACGCCCAACCACCACCGTGACGGAAGGTTTGGTTCGGCGTGCGCTCAGTGCTGCCTGGAGTTGTGCTGTCCCTACTACTCGTGGGGACGGCCGTGGCCGCCCCGCCCCACCAGCACGCCACCCACGGGCACGCGTTGCCGCCGGGCGCCAGCCCGGACCGGGAGACGCCGGAGCACCTGTACGAGCAGGAGCGCAAGGTCCTCGGCGAGCGGCACGCGCGCGAGCACCTGGAGGCCAGGAAGCGCGCGCTCCGGGAGGGCCGCAAGGCCGATCCGCACGCCAGGTTCGACTCGCCCGGTGAGACGCCGCCGCCACCGGGGCCGGCCGAGGAGGTCGGCCGGTTCGAGACCAGCGGCGCGGTCCACCCCTCACCGGACTACGGCGTGCACGTGGCGGTGCTGCCCACCGGCAAGGTGCTCTCCTTCAGCTTCGACGAGGTCACCAAGAACCCGCAGGAGGAGACCACCCCGACCTACACCGTCGGCGCGCGCAACCGCGGCCGCGCCTACCTGTGGGACCCGAAGGCGGGCACCGGCGCGACCGCGTGGAAGTCCGTGCCGCCGCCGGTGGTGGACCTGCCGGACGGCTCGGGGCAGGCCAGGCCCGCGCCGCTGTTCTGCACCGGGATGGCCTTCCTGCCCAACGGGAACCTGGCCGTCTTCGGCGGCAACCTGGCCAAGGACGGGCAGCTGTCCGGGGCCAGGCTGGTGTTCACCTTCGACCCGTGGACCGAGACCTGGCACCGGCAGCAGGACATGTCCGTCGGCCGCTGGTACCCGACCTCCTTCCTCACCCCGGACGGCCGGGTGGGCACCGTCTCCGGCGAGGACGACAACGGCTGGCTGACCGCCAAGACCGAGATCTTCCCGGCCAGGAACACCGCGATTCCCGGTGTCGCCCAACGGAACGCGACCGACCTGCCCAGTGAGACCGCGCCGGTGCAGGTGTTCACCTGGGACTACCCGCAGGCGCTCACCCTGGCCGACGGCTCCACCTACCTGCTCGGCCGCGGCGCGGACCAGCAGCAGCGGCTGGACACCAGCTCCTGGTCGGTGCAGCGGCTGCCGAACCGGCCGGACGGCCTGATCCGCCGCTACGGCCCGGCGGTGCCGCTGCCCGGCGGCGCGCAGGGCCCCACCCAGGCGCTGCTGACCAGCGGCAGCACCGGTGATCCGAAGGCGCTGCGGCTGGACTCGGCCTCGGGCAGGTGGCAGCCGGACAGCGCCCGCGCGTTCAGCCGCAACAACGACAACCTGGTGCTGCTGCCCGACGGCGGGGTGCTCTCGGTCAACGGCGAGACCGGCGACCCGCTGCGCGACTACGGCGCCGGGTACAAGGTGGCCGACGGCGACCAGCGCTACCGCCAGGTCGAGCTGTACGACCCGGCCACCCGCGCCTGGAAGCTGGGCCCGTCCTCGGCGATGCTGCGCGGCTACCACTCCAACGCGGTGCTGCTGGCCGACGGCCGGGTGCTGGTCACCGGGGACGAGTTCCAGCAGATGACCAGGGACACCGACAAGAACGACAACCTGCTGGGCTCGATCGAGATCTACCAGCCGGCCAACCTCTTCCGCGGTCCCCGGCCGAGCATCACGCACGCGCCCGAGGTGCTCCAGTACGGCCAGTCCTTCACCGTGCACTACGGCGGCGAGGCCCCGCCGGCCCGCGCGGTGCTGGTCTCGCCCAGCGCGTCCACACACGCGGTGAACACCACCCAGCGGCACGTCGAGCTCACGGTTGAGTCCACTGTGGACGGTCAGATGCGGGTGCGCGCGCCCGCGAGCTCCGCCGCCGCGTTGCCCGGCTACCACATGCTGTTCCTGCTCACCGCCGCCGGCACGCCGAGCGTGTCCGTGCCGGTGCGCTTCGACCCGCCACCGGCCCGCAGGCCTGCCTTCACCGCGCAGGCGGTCACCACCGACCAGCCGGGCGAGCGCTGCATCGACGCCGACGGCGCCCGCTCGACCCCCGGCACCAAGGTTCAGCTCTGGGACTGCAACGGCACCAACGCGCAGCGGGCCACCCTGCGCGCCGACGGCCGGATCACGCTGGACAGCGGCGGCTGCCTCGACTACGGCGACGACAACGCCAGCGCGGGCCGGGTGGTCACCATCCAGGTCTGCGGCGGCGACGGCCAGGTCTTCGGCTACGACACCGCGAAACGCGTGCTCACCGCGCCGAACGAGCTGGTGCTGGACGTCTTCGGCAACCGCGCGGACAGCGGCGCGGAGCTGGGCCTGTGGCATCCCAGGGGGAGCCCGAACCAGAGCTGGACCCCGGCAGGCGGCCCGCGTCTGGTCGAGTCGATGCTGCACACCGACCTGCCCGGCGGCCGCTGCCTGGACGTCGCGGGCGGTTCGTCCGCGCCGGGCACCAAGGTCCAGCTGTGGGACTGCAACGGCACCAACGCCCAGCGCTTCACCCAGCGCGCGGACGGCCGGGTCGAGGTGCGCAGCGGCGGCTGCCTGGACCACGGCCCGGACAACCCGCCGGCCCCGCACCTGGTGACCGTGCAGCCTTGCGGCGGCGACGGGCAGCGCTGGACCTACCACCCGGCGCTGCGGGTGCTGCGCGCGGCGGACAACGGGCTCGCGGTGGACGTGGGCAACTTCAACCCGGCCAACGGCGCGGACATCGTGGTCTACCACCCGCACCGCGGCGCGAACCAAATGTGGTCGGTGGGCTGACCACCAGGGCATGACCTCTAGTTCGCGGTGAACTGGTCGTAGAAGGCGGTCTTGATCCGCACGATGGCCTCCTCGGTGCGCTTGAAGCAGGCCTGTTCCGCTGCCGAGCCGAGCGCCTGCCACAGCTGGACGCCGAGCTGGTCGGAGTGGGTGGAGGCCAGCGGCGAGAACTCCGCGAGCGGGCGGACCTTGGCGTCGTGCACCTTGTGCGGCAGGTAGAACGTCGACCCCTCGCCCAGCACCGGCCCGATCCGCTGCCACAGCTGCTCGTACTCGACCGCGACCAGCACCTCGCCCCAGAACCGCAGCACCGTCAGCAGGCCGGCGTCGGAGTGCTCGCGCGCGCCGGCCTCGCTGATCAGCTCGAAGGTCGCGGTGATCGCCGCCAGGGTCGCCCGGGTCGGCCTGCTGGTGACCAGGTCGGCGCGCGGCACCCCGAGCCGGAGGATGTCCTCCTTCATCTCCTCCCGGTGCGACAGGCTGCGCCCGTCCTCGCCCGGGTACTCCTCGCGCAGGATCACCCTGGCGATGCGCACGCTGCGCTCGTCGGTCAGCAGGTCGATCGCCAGGTCGTAGGCGGGGGTGAAGGCCAGCGACAGGAACCGCCGCTGCAACAGCACCTCGTGGAACCGGCTTTCGGGCAGTCCCGCCACGTTCGCCAGCACCGGGTGCGCGCGGAACCGCGCGATCAAGCCGTCCTCGAACTCGTCCAGTTCATGTGCCATCGTCGCCCCAGTCACAGTCGTTTCCGTTCGAGATCGCGTTCCCAGTCCAGCGGATCGATCTCCACGCCGATCTCCCACAGCGTGTCCAGCTCCTGCTGGAACTGCCGCCCGAGCAGGCTGCCGGAGCCCTGGATCTCCAGCTGCGGCGACTCGATCGCGAGCTGTCCGTGCAGGAACACACTGACGTAGTAGTGCGTGTCCGCCTTGTACACCGCGGCCGAGGGCAGCGAGTTGTACACCTTCACCTTCAGGTGGCCTGCCCGGCGGCGCTTCTCGGTCACCAGCTCCTTGAGGATGCCGAGGTTGTGCCGCACCCCGCTCCGGACGTTCCACTCGGGGTTGGACCTCCCGCGAGCGCGCAGCGCGTCGTCCCGCAGCGAGGCCACCATCGAGTTGGGGTACAGCAACAGGATGCGGACCTCCGCGCGCCGGTCCAGCGCGTCGCCCAGCGACTCCTTCAGCCGTTGCAGGTTGGGAATCCAGGTGTTCAGGATCGTCACCTGCCGCGCCTGCTTGACGTAGCGGAGGTAGTCCTCGTTGGCCAGGTTCGGGTGCACCGCGACCAGCCCCTGCTCGAAGCCCTGCGCGACGGCCCGCCGCACCGCGTCCACCTTGGCGTCGATCTCGTCCAGCTTGGCGAAACCGTCGACCTCCAGCGTCACCACCAGGGCCATGGAACCCAGCACCAGCAGGGTGATCTTCTGGATGGTCCCGCCCGGCGCGATGAGGTCCAGCCAGCCCGCCAGGTCCGCCACGGCGACCGCGATGGACAGGCACGCTGCCGTGTACAGGCCGGTCCGCTCGAACGTGCGCCGAAGTCTGCTCGCCATGATGTCGCTGCCACCCCAGAATTGATCAGCCAAGGGTGGCCCGGGTCACAGGGGGTGTCAACCGGGTCGTCCTGCTCCGCCCGTTCGGCGGCCGGAGCAGGACGTACGGGGGACGCCGTTCGGTGGCCCGCTCTGGCGGCCTGCCTCTAGAGGAAAAGCGCGCGCAGCGGCCCGATGCCGAAGTAGAGCAGGAAGGCCACCGCGACCACCCACATCAGCGGGTGGATCTCGCGGGCCTTGCCGGTGGCCGCCTTCAGCGCCACGTAGCTGACGAAGCCCGCGCCGATGCCGTTGGCGATGGAGTAGGTGAACGGCATCACCACGATGGTCAGGAAGGCGGGCAGGGCCACGGTGAAGTCGGTGAAGTCGATGTCCACGATCTGGGTCATCATCAGCGCGCCGACGATCACCAGCGCCGGCGCGGCCGCCTCCACCGGGATCACCTGGTACAGCGGGGTGAAGAACATCGCGGCCAGGAACAGCAGGCCGGTGACCACGTTGGCCAGCCCGGTGCGGGCGCCCTCGGCGATACCGGCCGCGGACTCGACGTAGACGGTGTTGGAGGAGCTGGAGGCGACGCCACCGGCGACCGCGGCCACCCCGTCGACGAACAGCGCCTTGCTGGTGTTGGGCAGCTGCCCGTCCTTGTCCACCAGCCCCGCTTCCTTGCCCAGGCCGGTCATGGTGCCGATGGTGTCGAAGAAGTCGGTCAGCACCAGGGTGAACACCAGCATCGCGGCGGCCAGCGCGGGCAGCCGGGTCCAGGCGCCGAAGGACACCTCGCCGACCAGTGACAGGTCCGGCAGGCTGAACACGCTCTCCGGCAGCGCGGGGTAGCCGAGGTTCCAGCCGCGCGGGTTGCTGCCCTTGGACGGGCCCGCGTTGACCAGGGCCTCGATCACGATGGCCAGCACGGTGCTGCCCAGCACACCGATCAGGATCGCGCCGCGGACCTTGCGCGCCACCAGGATCGCGGTGCCCACCAGGCCGACCACGAACACCAGCGTCGGCCAGGAGGCGATCGAGCCGCCGATGCCCAGGCTGACCGGCACGGTGGTGCCCGCGGCGTCCGGGATGCGGCGCACGAACCCGGCGTCCACCAGGCCGATCAGGCAGATGAACAGCCCGATGCCGACCGCGATGGCGGCCTTCAGCGGTGCGGGCACCGAGTTGAACACCGCGGTGCGGAACCCGGTGACCACCAGCAACAGCACCACCAGGCCGTTGACCACGATCAGGCCCATCGCCTCCGGCCAGGTGACCTGCGGGGCGATGGTGACCGCGACCAGGCTGTTGATGCCGAGCCCGGTGGCGATGGCGAACGGGTAGTTCGCGATCAGTCCGAACAGGATGGTCATCGCCCCGGCGACCAGGGCGGTCACCGCGGCCACCTGCGGCACCGGCAGGATCGCGCCGAGCACGTCCTTCTTCGCCCCGGCGTCCGCCGCGGAGAAGCTGCCCAGGATCAGCGGGTTGAGCACCACGATGTAGGCCATGGTCACGAAGGTGACCAGCCCGCCGCGGACCTCCCTGCTGACCGAAGAACCCCGCTCGGAGATCTTGAAGAACCGGTCGAGACCGGACGGGACCCCTGTCTTGGCCACCGCGGTTCCTCCCTGCTGCCACTGGCCGTCGTTTCGGCAGGTAGCCTGCCTGACGTGGCCGAGAGAAGCGAACCCAGCCCGGTTACGAACAGGCAAACACCCCCGCCCCCGCCCGCCCTGCCCCGCGGCCTGGTGGACGCGGTGCCCGCGGTGTCGGTCGGCACCGGGGTGTTCTTCGTCGCGTTCGTGGTGCTGCTCACGCTGCGCGGCACCGAGTCGGTGTGGACCTGGACCTGCCTGGTCGGCGGACTGCTCGGCTTCGTCGGGCTGGCCGTGATCGCCTGGCAGCGCGCGGCCGCCAGGCGCGGGTCCCGCTCGGCGCAGACCGGGGTCTAGGCGACGGGGATCGGTCTACTGGGGGTCGGGCGTCCCGTTCGGCCACACGCACGGCGAACTCGCGTTGATGGCCAGCAGCCCGCGGGCGTTGCCCTGCACGCTGAGCCGGAACTCATCCGGCTGGTGCTGCACCCACAGGTACCAGTCCTTCGGCCGCGAGTCCTCCAGCACCACGTAACCGTTGCCCACCCAGTAGCTCTTGAGGGTGTCGAACACCCGGTTGAACTCCGCGACCGGCACCGCCGTGGTCTCGAACGCTCTGGAGACCACCTTCCGGCCCCGGGGACCGTTGTCCGAGGACGGCTCGCAGGACATGACATCGGCCACCACCTGGGTAAAACCGGCATCGGCCGGAAGTTGCGCGATGGCCGCGCGGATGTAGCCATCCACCCGCTCGGTGGCTTCCTGCTGAGTGATGGTCGGCTGCACAACTCTCCCCGTCCACGTGTAGACAACCAGCGCGGCCACGCCGAGCACCACCACGGCACCCAGCACGAGCAGTCCTCTAGTCCGTCGGCTCACCGGCAATGATCTTTCCCATGTTCCGCAGCGACTTGTTCGTGATGTCCCAGTACTCCATGTGCGCCGCGATGCTCGGCAACCCCAGGTTGGACGTGCCCGGGTCGGAGGTGAAGACCTTGCCACCGAAACGCTGATCAGCGGGATCCGGCCCGAGCGGGTCGAAGATCGGCACGTTGTCCCGGTCCAGCCCGATCGGGACGTTGGTCGCGTTGATGACGTCGTGTTCGGCCACGCTCGCGTGCACTCGCTCCGGCGGGATGTTGAGCTGGTCGGCCCGCTCGACGCCGACCCCGGGGCTACCGATGAAGACCAGGTCGTCGGCCTTGAGCCCCAGGTCCCGCGCGGTGTGCCCGACCACGGTCGAACCGTAGCTGTGCCCCACCACCGTGTTGTGCGAAGGCTGTCCCTCGTGCGTGGCGCGCAGTCCCTCCTGGAAGCGCGCCAAACCCTCCCTGGCGTTCTGGGCGTAGCTCTCACCAGCCGCGTCCGGCAGCGGCGACTGCGGAGCGTCGTAGCCGACCCAGCTGATCACCGACGTGGACTCCGACCCCGCCTGCCGCGCGGCGGTCACCATGCGGTCGGCCCGCTGCAGGTAGTCGCCACCGTCGGCCAGGTTCGAGCCGGTGCCCGGCACCAGCGTGGCCACGTTCTTCGCGGTGTCCGGGTTGCCCATCGCCACGATCGCCCGCCCGTTGCCGTCTGCGTTGACCCCCAGCAGGAAAGCCGGTTGCTTGCCGGCATCCGGGGTCGCCCGCAGACGTTGGGTGATCGCGTCCAGGCCCTTGAGCTTGTCCGTCAGCTCCACCAAGCGCTGCTGGTCGTCATGGGTGAGGTGCGGCTTGGCCGCCAGCCGGGTCTTCTCCTCGGACAAGCTTGCCTGCAACCCGGCCAGCACCACCCGGTTGGCTCGATCCCGCACCACGGCCGGCACCCCGTCCAGCGCTCCGATCCGGGCGCCGTCGGTGGCCAGCAACGACTCCCGGTCGGCGATGCTCAACCCGTCCCACCACCGCTTCACCTCCGCCGGCGAGGTTCCCGCCGCCGGGATGGTGGCACTGGCGGGAGTGCACACCTGGATGCCGCCGGGCGCCATGCCGGTGACCTCCTGGGTGATGCGGCGCAGTGCGGCCGCGGCATCGGCGTCCACGGTCGCGGCCTGGCGGAGGATGTCGCGCACGCTGGTGGTCAGATCCGCGCACAGCTGGGCCCGGTTCGGCGCGCCCTGCGGCATCGGCGTGGCCACCACCACGGCGCCGTCGACCACCAGGCCGTCGCTGGCCACCCGCAGGTGGTTCGCGCGCGCGGTGGCCAGCTCGTCACGCAGCGCTGCTTGTAGCCGGGTCAGGCGCTCGCCCGCCTCCCGCAGCACCGGCGGGATACCGGAAAGCCCCTTGGCGAGGTCGTCCAGGCGACCGCGCTGGTCGCCGATCTGCTGCTTGGCGACCTCCGCCGCCGCCCCGCGCCACTCCCCCAGCCCAGCCAGTCCCCGGGTGGCTTCGCCTGCCCGGCTGGTCATCGACTTGGCCAGCTCCTGCCAGCGCTGCGCGGCGCGGGTGAACACTCCTGGCTCGGCCTCGCGCAGTTCCTCCACCGTGGTCATCGCGGCGCCAGCCCGGACCGTGCGGTGTCCTCGGCGTGGGTGTAGGCGCCTGCGGTCAGTTCCAGGTTGTCACCGGCTACCGCCAGCTTGGTCGCCACCGCGATCAGGGCCTGCGACCAGGTGTCCTCGCACTGCGACAGCGCCTGGGCCAGCGCGAACGAGGTGTTCGCCGCCGCGTCGCCGTCCTGCGCGCCGCTGTTGGCACGGATGTCCCGCTGCGCTTGGTCAGCGGTGGCGACCAGGCCCCTGCCCACCTGCCTGAGCTGATCCGCGGTGACCGCGATCTTCCCCCTCAACGCTCCCCCTTCGCATCAACACAACGCCTCCCCCAGGCTGTGGTGCGCGAACGCTCCCTGCCGACCGTAGCGCGATCGTCCGGATGGCAGAGCCCGTTCGGGGCCTGTTCCACCCCACCGGCCGTCGCATCACCGGAAATGCGGACACCGAATGGGGGACAGGTCAGGAGTACGCCCGCTCAGCGCAGCAGCGTCGGCGCGGTCGGGTCGGCGAGCAGGGCGGCCAGCAGGTGCCGGTCGTCCCAGCGGTCCAGGGTCCAGGCCAGGGCGCGGGCCAGGCCCTGGGGGTCCTCGGTGGTGTGCAGTTCGCCGTCGGGGTCCAGCCACCAGGGCACGGTGTGCCGGGTCTCGTCGACCAGCACCACCAGCTCTTCGTGCACGTGCAGGTCCCCGTCGGGGTAGTCCAGGCCGAGCAGGTCGCAGGTCTCGACCACGCCGTCCAGCTCCGCCCAGGGCTGCACCCGGCCCGCGCTGACCACCTCGTCGCCGTCGGAGGTGGGCAGGTCGAGCAGGTCGGCCAGTGCGGGGGCGTCCCCGCCCGCGACCACCTCGGCCGGGTCCAGCACGGCCAGCCACCAGGGGCCGTCCAGCACCAGCGCGCGTTCGGTGGCCACCACGGTGCCGGCCAGCGAGCGGACCGCGGCTGGCGGTTCCACCTCGGCCGGGTCCACCCTGCCCTCGCTCACCGCGTCCGCGAGCGCCTCGTGCGCGCGCAGCACCACGCCCTCGCGCACCAGCCGGTCCGGATCGGCGAGGCGGGCCAGCACGTCGATGGCATCGTCCACATCGGACACTTCGACCGAGTCGCGGACACCGAGCAGGGCGAGGAGCTCATCGCTGAGTCCCTCGGCCGGGACGACCTCGTACAGGCCGTTGAGCTCGTCCACGTCGGCCCGGCGCCAGTCCCTTGGCGGGCGGCCGCCGATCAGCGCGAACCGGGACAGCCACCAGGCGGTGTGCCCGTCCCGCAGCCGAAGTGCCTGCCAGGCAAGGGGATCCGCCGCGATCAGGCGCAGCGCGACCGGCCAGGCCTCCGCCGCGACCAGGTCCAGGTCGCCGACCGCGACGATCTGCCGGGGGCCTTCGCCTGCCGGGTGCGCGGCGGCCACCTCGTCCCACCACTCCTGCTCGTCCGGCAGGTCGTGGTCGGGGCCGGTCGGCGACTCGTCCACGATGATCGGGAAGGAGTCCAGCACGCCGATCGCGGTGAGCAGGCCGGGCGCCCAGCGCTCGGCCACGTCGGCGGCGAGCACGCCGAGCGGGCTGTCCTGCGCCAGCACCTCGCGCAGCGGCGAGGTCGGCAGCAGCAGCTCATCGGCCCGGCGCGGGTCGCCGTGCTCGTCCGGCAGGGCCAGCGCGGCCAGCCACGGGGCCTCGCCCCTGCGCAGTCCGGCCAGCTCGACCAAGCGCAGCACCACGTCGGTGAGCGCGGCGGTGTCCAGCCCGGCTTCCAGGTCCTCCACGCTGCGCTCCACCGCGGGCCGCAGCTCCTCCAGCAGCTCGGCCGCGCCGACGGACTTGGCGCCGAGGCGTTCCAGCAGCCGGTGCTTGGCCGCGGGGTGCACCACCCGCAGGCCGATGTCCACAGTGGACATAGCGGTGAGGATGTCGTCGGCCACCTCGGGCAGCAGCACCCCGCGCGGGCCGGTGACGGTGCGTCCGTCGACCAGCGGCACCGGCAGCGCGCCCAGCTCCTCGCGGGCGGTGGAGTCGACCTCGGCCACCGGGGCCAGCGCGGTGTAGAGCCGGTGCCACCACTCCGGCGCGCGGTCCACGCCCGCCACGGTGGCGACCACCTCGGGCAGCCGGATCCGGCGCACGCCAACGGCTTGCAGCGCGCGCAGGTGCTCGGCCCCGGCCAGCTCGGCGGGCAACAGCCCACCCAGGGACGGCCCGAGCAGCTCGACCAGCTCCGGCGCGGCCACGTCCAGCAGGCAGGCCTGGCGCGGGGAGAGCACCGCCTTGTCCGCGGCGACCAGCCATTCGGCGTTGGTCAGCGCGGTGAGCACCAGCTCGCGCAGCTTCTCGTCGACCTCGGAGAGCGGGAACTCCGGCAGCGGCACCAGCGCGGTCCGGCTGGCCGGGGGCAGCGCCAGCAGCAGCTGCGGGTAGCAGTCGGCGGCGGCGCGCAGCACCGCGTCCGCGGCCGGGCTCGGCGCCAGCCGACGGCGGGAGGGTTCGATCGGCAGCCCGGCGAACAGCCTGGCGGGTAAGGAAAGTCGCTCGTCGGTGGGCGTGGGCGCGTAGAGCACGTCGGAGCCGGCGGGGCAGGGCGTGCCGGACTCGTCCAGCCGCACCGCCCAGCACACCGACCACCCGGTGCGCCGCCGCGCCTCCACCCCGAGACCGGCCAGCACCTCCTCGCCGAGCTGCCCGGACTCCCGGTGCAGCGCCCAGCGGGACGGTCCGGTCGGCGTGCTCAGCTCGGCCACGCCGTCCGGGCGGTCCACCCTGGTCCAGACCTGGTCCTCGACCTCGATCCGGCTCAGCCCGGGCAGCGCGAGCAGCAGGTCCTCGGCCTGTCCGGCCAGCTGGTCCAGCAGCGACTGACCGTCCACATCGGACAGCAGAGGAAGGCGCACCTCGGTGTCGAAGCCGGGCGGCAGCGGCTCGGGCCCGACCGCCCAGGGCAGCCGCAGCACCGGGACGGTGTTCTCCCGCTCGGCCAGCTCGGCGGCCAGCTCCGGGATGGCCCGCACCTCGGCCAGGGTGTCCGCGGCGGAGAACCGCACACCCCCGGCGGCCGAGCGCACACTCGGCTCGGTGCTGACCGCCAGCACCGCGGCGAACCCGACGCCGAACTGCCCGACCCCGCCGGAGCGCTTGGCCGAGGCCCGCAGCGAGGCCAGCGCGGCCACGCCCTCGGCGTCCAGCGGAGCACCCGTGTTGGCCACCCTGAGCTCGTCACCGGCAAGGATCACGCGCAGGATGCCGCCCGCGCCCGCCGCGTCGGCGGCGTTCTGGGCGAGTTCGACGAAGAGGCGGTCGCGGTAGCCGCCGTAGCGCAGGTCGTCCTCGGCGTTGGCGTCCTCGCGGAACCGGGTCGGCGAGGACGCCCAGGCCGCCAGGGTCGCCTGGCGCAGCTCGTCGGCGCGGAAGGTCTCGCTCACTCCTGGGCTTCGTTCGCGGCGGGGGACTCCGGCAGGATCGCCTCGGCTTCGACGGGCTCAGTTGCGGCCTCGGGCGCGGACTCCGCGGGGGCGGCTTGCGGGGCGGCCTCGGTCGCAGCCTCGGCGGTGGGCTCCGGCGTGGCCTCGAACGAGCCCTCCGGCGCGGCTTCGGTCGCGGCTTTCGCGGCAGTCTCGGTCGCGGTCTCCGGCGCAGTCTCGGCGGCGCTGGGCGCGGTCTCGGCGGGGCTGGGCCGCTGCTCGATGTCCAGCATCGCGTCGTCGTAGATCACCTCGGCCACCGGCACCAGCGGCGAGGTGTCCACCTCGGCCTCGGAGTGCGCGCCGCAGCCGTACTCCGCGTGCACCACCCGGCCATCGGCGGGCGAGTACTCGTTCCCGCACACCCCGAACGCCGCGCGCAGCGACCCGGCCAGCGGCAGGAAGAACCCGCAGCCGACGCAGGAGCCCGGCGCGCTGCGTGCCATGTCGCTGCCCGGTCCGAAGTCGCCGCCGGTCCAGCGGGCCGCGGCCTCCGCCCTGCCCTCCCAGGACAGCACCCGCATCCGGCCCAGGCCCACCTCACGGCTGACCTCCTCGACCGCGGGGTCATCGCTCTGCAGGTAGCCGGGGACCAGTCGGTGGTCGTCGGGGGAGGTGGGCAGCAGGTCGCCGACGCCGAGGTCACCGGCCTTGACCCGCTGGTTCCACGGCACCCAGTCCGGGGCGACCAGGGCCTGCGGGCCGGGCAGCAGCACGACCTCGCTGACCGTGACCGGTTCCTCGCCGCCTGCCTGGGAGATGGTGACCGCCCAGCGCCAGCCGGTGTAGCCGGGGTGCGCGGCCTCGAAGAAGTGGGTGACGGCCGACGGGTCCTCGACCGCGGTGCCGACGTGCCCGCCGACCTCCTCGCCCTCAGCGGCCTCCGCGGCCGCGGCCTGGGCCAGCGGGACCGCGTTCACCAGTGCGGCGCTCGCCTGCGTGCCGTCGATCGAGTCGGTCCGGTGCTCGGCTGGAGTGGAGGTTGGGGTCACATAGCAGATTGTGCCGCATCTCGGCGAGCACCGATGCGGCATGCCACCCTGTGACCGTGCGAGTGGTGACGGTGCTGACCGCGGCGGTGTGCGCGAGCCTGGTGTTTTCCGGTTGCTCGGCCGCGAGCGAACCGCAACCACAACGCTTGCGCGCCGAGGTGCTGTCCAGTCATCCGCACGACCACACCGCCTTCACCCAGGGCCTGGAGATCGCCGACGGCACCCTCTACGAGGGCACCGGGCTGGCCGGGTCCTCCACCCTGCGCGAGGTGGACCGGGAGACCGGCCAGGTGCGGCGGCAGGCGGCGGTGCCCAACGGCTTCTTCGGCGAGGGCATCACCGTGGCCGGGGACGTGATCTGGCAGCTGACCTGGCAGGACGGCTACGCGCTGCGCTGGAACCGGCGCGAGCTGACCCAGATCGACCAGGTCGGCCTGGAGGGCGAGGGCTGGGGCCTGTGCAAGGACGGCGACCGGCTGGTGATGAGTGACGGCACCGGCACGCTGAGCTTCCGCGACCCGAAGACCTTCGCCCGCACCGGCACGGTCACCGTGCGCCGCTCCGGCAGCGAGGTGAGCAAGCTCAACGAGCTGGAGTGCGTCGGCGGCGCGGTCTGGGCCAACGTGTGGCAGACCGAGGAGATCCTGCGGATCGACCCGAACTCCGGCGCGGTCACCGCCGTAGTGGATGCCAGCGGGCTGCTCCGCGCGGAGCAGAAGGAGGGCGCGGACGTGCTCAACGGCATCGCGGCCATCCCGGGCACCGAGGAGTTCCTGCTCACCGGAAAGCTCTGGCCAGCCATGTTCCGGGTCAAGTTCGTTCCGGTACGGCAGGATTAGGAGTGTGATGCGACCCGGACCGGACGAGCCGACCCGCAACGGCAGCCGCGGGCGCACCCGCAGGTACGAACCGCCTGCCGAGGGCGGCCGGGGTTATCCCTGGGAGGACGACCCGGACTACCAGGGCGAGCGCCGCACCGAGCCGGTGCGCCGCCGCACGCCCCCACCACCGCCGCCGAGGTCCGCCCCGCCACCGCCGGGCAGGCCGCACCGCCCGCCGCCCTCGCCGTACTACCCGGACGAGGTCTACGAGGAAGAGCCGCCGCCGGCCCAGCCGGACGCGCCCGCGCCGCCGAAGAAGATCACCGTCACCAGGGTGATGATGTGGCGGAGCAAGCACCTCACCCAGCAGGCGGTGCGGGCCTTCCGCCGCGGGGTGGCCGCCGACGGCGCCCGCGAGTCCGGGCTGGCCGCGCTGACCTACGCCACCATGCTCAACTACGCCGTGGACGCCGCGATCGCGGTGGCCATGGCCAACACGCTGTTCTTCTCCGCCGCGAGCGCGGAGAGCAAGGGCAAGGTCGCGCTCTACCTGCTGATCACGGTGGCCCCGTTCGCGCTGGTCGCCCCGGTGGTCGGCCCACTGCTGGACCGGATGCAGCAGGGCAGGCGGCTGGCGCTGGCGGTCTCCTTCGCCGGCCGGATCGCGCTGGCCGCGGTGATGGCGCTGAACTTCGACAACTGGGCGCTCTACCCGGCCGCGCTGGGCTGCATGGTGCTGTCCAGGTCCTTCGGCGTGCTCAAGGCCGCGGTGACACCCCGGGTGCTGCCCGATGAGCTGGACCTGGTGCGGACCAACTCCCGGCTGACCGTGTTCGGCCTGGTGGCCAGCGTGGCCTTCGGCGGTATCGCGGCCGGGCTGGGCCAGCTGTTCGGGCCGCAGGGCGCGCTGTGGTTCACCGCGGCGATCTGCGCGGTCGGCGTGTGGTCCTGCGTGCGCATCCCGGCCTGGGTGGAGGTCACCGAGGGCGAGGTGCCCGCCTCGGTGGGCGCACACCCGAAGCGGAAGCGGCAGCCGATGGGCCGGGTGCTGGTGGTCACGTTATGGGCCAACGCGACCGTCCGGGTGCTCACCGGCTTCCTGATGCTCTTCGCCGCGTTCGCGGTGAAGGCGCAGACCCAGGGCGAGCCGTTCATGCAGCTGCTGCTGCTCGGCGTGATCGGCGCGGCCGCGGGCGCGGGCAACTTCGTGGGCAGCGCGGTCGGCGCGCGGCTGAGCTTCAGCAAGCCGGACCAGCTGCTGCTGGTCTGCGTCGGGTCCTCGCTGGCCGCCACCGTGGTGGCCGCGATCTTCGGTGGGCTGACCACCGCGGCCATCGTCGGTCTGGTCGGCGCGACCGCCTCCGCGCTGGCCAAGGTGTGCCTGGACGCGGTGGTGCAGCGGGACATGCCGGAGGAGTCGCGGGCCTCGGCCTTCGGCCGCTCGGAGACCGTGCTCCAGCTGGCCTGGACCTTCGGCGGCGCGGTCGGCCTGCTGCTGCCGCCGGAGTACTGGATCGGCTTCACCGTGGTCTCGGTGCTGCTGGCCCTCGGTTTCACCCAGACCCTGCTGGCCGGGCGCGGCTCCTCGCTGATCCCGGGCTTCGGAGGCGACCGGCCGCTGCGTCCGGCAACCACCTAGAGTCGGGTTCGTGCGTAAGGGACTGTCGTTGCTGCTCGCCGCTGTCGCGCTGTCCGGAGTGGCCGCCTGTGCCGCCCCGGTCGGACCGCCGGAGGTGACCCTGTTCGCCGCGGGCAAGTCGCTCGCGGTGAAGCCCTCGCAGTACTGCGACGTGAAGGTGGAGAACTGCCAGGCCGACCCGAAGGCCGCCGGGGTGCTGCGGGTGCCCAAGGGCCAGGAGGTCAAGATCTCGGTCGATCCGCGGATCGGCGAGACGCCGTGGCAGGTGGTCTTCCGCTACCGCAAGCCGGACAACGGCAAGGTCGACGGCCGCAGCGAGGCCTTCGCGCCGAACAAGACGCTGGCCTACACGCTGAAGCTGCCGGAGGCGGACGCGCAGCTGGAGACCATCGAGGTGCACCAGTACGGCGCGGCCATCTCGGCCAACACCGAGGGCGGCGTCAGCTTCGGGACTCGCGGGACCTGGGTGATCTCGGTGGACGACCGCGGGTAGGCCCCGCGGCCGTCGTAACCCAAGATCAGTTCGGGTCGAGCTCCCGCGCCACCGCGCGCACGACCTCGGCGATCCGCTTGGTCACCTTCCGGTCCGGGTAGCGGTTGCGGCGCAGGTCCGGCTGCACGGTGGACTCCAGGACCTTGATCATGTCCTCGATCAGCCCGTGCAGCTCCTCCGCGGGCCGGCGCCGGGCCTCCACCACCGAAGGCACCGGATCCACCAGCCGGACGGACAGCGCCTGTGGACCCCGGCGACCGTCAGCGACGCCGAACTCCACCCGCATGCCGGGCTTGAGCGCGGAGACACCCTCGGGTAGCGCGGAGGCGCGCACGTAGACGTCCTCGCCCCCGTCCTGGGTCACGAAGCCGAAGCCCTTCTCCGCGTCGTACCACTTGACCCTGCCGCTCGGCACTGTCCTCACCGTTTCCCTAAGTCACGACAAACGCGCCTCAAGAGTGCGAGAGGCGCGTGTTCTCCAGAGTAGCCGAGTTGTGCGCGCTACCCGTGGTCCCCGCGTGAACGTCTAAGCTTCCAGCGTGGCCGCGACCGCCCCGAAGATCAAGCTGATACCGGTAGCCATCGCTGTGTTCGCGATCGGTCTGCTGGCGGTGGTCAGCACGTTCGGCCTGTTCGCCGCCGGGCAGACCGAACTACCCCTGTGGCTGAACCTGGCCTGTCTGCTGCTGCCGATCGGTCTCGCGCTCGGCGTCTTCGCCGTGTTCCGGCAGTCCCGCAAGGACCGCGGCTGATCCGGCGAGCCACCTAGGGAACTCGGTCAGCGAGTCCAGCACGAGGTCCGCGCCGGCCGCCCGCAGCTCCTGCGCGGTGCACGGTCCAGTGGGCACGGCCACCGAGAAAGCCCCGGCCGCCCTGGCCCCGTTGACATCGCCGATGTGGTCGCCGACGTAGACCTTGGCGCCGAACCGGCGCAGCGCGACCGCCTTCTCCGTCGACCACAGCTCGCCGACCAGGTGCTCGACCTGCCAGCCGAGCGCGTCCAGGTGCAGCTGCGCGTTGGGCCCGTACTTGCCGGTGACCACCACCGCCGAACCGCCAGCGGCGCGCACCGCGGCCAGTGACTCGGCCGCGCCGGGCAGACCGGCCGTGCGCGGGATGACGATCTCCGGGTACAGCGCGCGGAACTCGCGCACACCCCTCGCGACCTGCTCTTCGTCCAGGCCGCAGCTGCGGAAGTAGCCGTCCAGCGGCGGCCCGAGGTTGCTCGCGAACTTCTCCCCGTTGACCGGGAAACCGGTGCGGCGGCCGACCTCGTCCATGGCCAGCACCATGCCGGGCCGGGGGTCGATCAGCGTCATGTCCAGGTCGAAACCCACGGTCAGGTTGGCCACGGCTCCACCGTACGTGCCTTGACAAACGATTTCTCGCTGTCGAGGCACTTGACACGGAGGTCGTTCGTGTCAAACTCGGATGGTGGCTCAGATCACACCGTTCACGGCCAGGATCAAGGCCTCGCTGCGCGAGACGCTGCTGGACGCCACGGCCAACCTGCTCGCCGACCGCGGCTTCCACGGCCTGCGGATGGCCGATGTGGCCACCGCGGCCGGGGTGAGCAGGCAGACCGTCTACAACGAGTTCGGCAACAAGGACGCGCTGGTGCAGGCGGTCGCGCTGCGGCTGACCGCGGAGTTCCTGGCCGGCACCGCGCACCGGCTGGAGCGCGCGGAGCACCTGCTGGACGGCATCCGCGCGGCGACCCGCTACATCCTGACCCACGCGGCGGAGAACCGGCTGATCGCCGCCATGCTCACCGGCGCCGATGCCCAGGACCTGCTGCCGTTCGTGACCACCCGCGGCGCGCCCGTGCTGACCTCGGCCACCGAGCTGGTCCGCGGGCACATCGGCGCGCGGCTGCCGCACCTGCCCGCCGAGGTGGCCGCGCTGCACGCGGAGACCGCGGTCCGGCTGACCGTGAGCCACCTGCTGCTGCCTTCCGGCGGCCCTGACCAGGCCGCCGAGGCGATCACCGCGGTCGCCGCGGCGATGCTCGGTCCTCATCTGTCCACAAAGGAGTGAGACGTGACGCGACAGGGTTTCCACTCGCTACGCCAGGGCGGGCTCAACTGGGACTCCTTCCCGATGCGCCTGTTCGTCAAGGGCAACGCCAGGTTCTGGAACCCGGCGGACATCGACTTCAGCCAGGACGCGCTGGACTGGGCGGACATGGCGGAGGACCAGCGCGCCGGCAGCACCTACCTGACCGCGATGTTCATCGCCGGTGAGGAGGCGGTGACCGAGGACATCCAGCCGTTCATCAGGGCGATGGCCGCCGAGGGCAGGCTGGCCGACGAGATGTACCTGACCCAGTTCGCCTTCGAGGAGGCCAAGCACACCGAGGTGTTCCGCCGCTGGCTGGACGCGGTGGGCCTGACCGGCGACCTGCACCCCTTCGTCGACGGCAACCCCGGCTACCGGGCGATCTTCTACGACGCGCTGCCCAGCGCACTGGCCGCGGTGGCCGAGGATCCCAGCCCGGCCAACCAGATCCGGGCCAGCGTCACCTACAACCACGTGGTCGAGGGCACCCTGGCGCTGACCGGCTACCACGCCTGGAACAAGGTCTGCCAGGAGAACGGCATCCTGCCCGGCATGCAGGAGCTGATCCGCAAGATCGGCGACGACGAGCGGCGGCACATGGCCTGGGGCACCTTCACCTGTCGCAGGCACGTGGCCGCCGACGACCGGAACTGGGACCTGGTGCAGCAGGTGATGGGCGAGCTGCTGCCGCACGCGCTGACCGCGATCCAGTGGGTGCAGGAGCAGTTCGAGACCCCGCCGTTCGACTTCGACGTGCAGGAGTTCGTGGCCTACGCGGCCAACCGGGCGCAGCGGCGGCTGGGCGCGATCGAGTCCGCGCGCGGGGTGCCGGTGGCCCAGATCGACCTGGACTACTCGCCGGAGGAGCTGGAAGAGCGCTTCGGCGAGGAGGACGCGGCCGCGCTGGTGGTCAACGCGAGCTGACCTCGTGCGCGAGCAGGGCCAGCGCGCTGCCCGAGGCCTCGTCGCGCGGGGTGCTCACCGCCAGCGTCTGGCTCCACTCGCCGACCGGGATCAGCGTCTGCTGGAGCACGGTGAGCGCGCCGACCAGCGGATGCCGCAACCGGTACACCGCGCCGTTGCAGGCCGCGACCCGGTTGCCCGCCCAGAACCTGGCGAACTCGGGGCTGCGGGTGGACAGCTCGCCGATCAGACCGGTCAGGGTGGCGTCCCCCGGGTAGCGGCCGGTCATCAGCCGCAGGTTGGCCACCACCGCGAGGGCCTTGTCCGTCCAGTTGGCGTACAGCTCGCGGGTGTGCGCGTCCAGGAACACCTGGCGGGCCATGTTCGGGCGCTCGGCCGGGCGCTGGGGCGCGGTGAAGTCCAGGTGCCCGGCGAGCAGGGCGTGCCCAACCGGGTTCCAGGCCAGCACGTCCGAGGCACGGCCGAGGGCCAGCGCCGGGGTGTCGCCGAGCGCGCGCAGCAGCTCGACCGTGCCCTCGGACACCCGTTCCACCGGGTGCCCCCTGGCCCGGCGGGCGCGCTGCCCGGCGCGGGCCAGGTCGTGCAGGTGCTGGCGCTCGGCCTGGTCCAGCCGCAGCGCCCTGGCCAGCGCGTCGATCACCTCGGGCGAGGCGTTGCGGGACTGGCCCTGCTCCAGCCGCACGTAGTAGGAGGTGCTGACCCCGGCCAGCTGCGCCAGCTCCTCCCGGCGCAGTCCGGGCACCCGCCGCCGGTCGCCGGGCACCAGTCCCACGTCCTGCGGCCGCAGCCGGGCCCGGCAGGCCTGCAGGAAGTCGGCGAGTCCGGTGTCCACACCCCGAGTATCCGGGTCCGCGCCGGGCCGAGGGTGACCCTCCCAGTGGTAGGACAACGCCGGTCTGGATAGCCCGGCCCGCGGCGAACAGGGTGGCCGCATGATCTCCCTTGGCGAACTGACCTTCACCCGCCGGGCCTGGCTGCCCGCCGCCCCGCACCCGCTGTACGACCTGGTCAGCGACGTGTCCATGATCGGGACCTGGAGCCCGACCGCGGTCGCCGCCGAGTACGACGAGGGCGCCGGACCGCGACCCGGGGCCTGGTTCTCCGGCCGGAACCAGCGCGGCGAGCGGACCTGGCGCAGCCGGTCGCAGGTGGAGACCGCCGAGCCGGGCGCCGAGTTCAGCTTCGTGGTCGGCGGCCTGGCCGGGGGCATCGTGCGCTGGCGCTGGACCTTCACCGCGGACGGGCCGGGCACCGTGGTCGCCCAGCACTGGCAGGTGCTGCGCCTGGACCCGGTGCTCGGCGCCACCCGCGAGGAGCTGCTCACCCTGCGCGAGGTGATGGCGGCCAGCGCGGAGAGCACGCTGCTGGCGCTGTGCCGCTGGGTCAGCGAGCAGGCCGCGTGACCGGTTGAGTTGTCAGGGTCAACGGGCGGCCCCGTTGTGGATCTCGCGCCGGGGCACGGGCGGGCGGAAGCCATCCCCGAGCGGGGTGGTCACGGCCAGCAGGGCGGCCGTGACCGCGGCCGTGGGGTTCTGCCGCGCCTCGGTGCCCAGCGCGTGGTAGGCGGCCTGCGCCGAGACGAACGTGGCCTGTAGTCCCTGGATCATCTCGTCCAGGTGCTGGCACACCGTGATGTACTCGTCCTCGCTGATGTCCTGGGCGTCCACCCAGGTGAGCGCGGTGTCCTTGACGTCGTCGGCGACCCGCTGGAGCAGGTCCACCGTGCGCATCACGTCGTGCACCAGACCGCGGCCGTTCGCGTGCGGCAAACCGTCCGCGCCGATGGCGTGGTCCATGCGGAGCGCCGCCTCGACGAGGTCTTGCGAGTGGACGAGGGCGTCTAGTGATCTCCGTTCCACCCGTTGGCTATCGGCCAGGCACCCAGAGACCTGAAGCGTCAGGGACCAGAACTCGTCTGGCTGGCCGGGTGCGCGACCCCCATCCGGCCCAGTGCGGCACAGAGGGTGCGCATCACGTTCACCGAGTCGGCCCAAGCCATCTCCGGACTTTCCACCTCACCGGCCGCGATCTGCTCCACCACCTCACGCGCCTGGTAGGTGTAACCGTTGCCCCACAGCTCATGCCGGAAGGTCTCCGGCTCGGCCCCGTTGCGGTGCAAGGTCATCGCGGTCGGCGCGTAGAACGGCGAGGCCACCTCGATCCGGCCGGTGGTGCCCACCACCTCGGCGGTGATCCCGGTCCCGGCCAGCAGGGAGGTGCTCAGCAGCGCCTGCGCGCCATCGGGATAGCCGAGCAGCAGCGCGGCCTCGGCGTCCACGCCGCTGGCCGCGCGGGAGCCGTGCACGTGCAGCTCGCTGGGCACGCCGAGCACCATGTGCGCGAAGGACACCGGGTACACGCCGAGGTCCAGCAGCGCGCCCCCGCCCAGCGCGGGGTTCCACAGCCGGTGCCCGGGATCGTAGGGCGCGCGGAAGCCGAAGTCCGCGCGCACCAACCGGATCTCGCCGATCGCCTCATCGGCCAGCAGCGCGCGCAGCTTGCGGACCAACGGGATGAACCGGGTCCACATGGCCTCCATCAGGAACAGCCCGCGCGACTCGGCCAGCGCGACCAGCTCCTCGGCCTGGGCCACGGTGATGGTGAAGGCCTTCTCGCACAACACGTTCTTGCCTGCCCGCAGCGCGGCCGAGGCGACCTCGTGGTGCTGGCTGTGCGGGGTGGCCACGTAGACCACGTCGATGTCCGGGTCGGCCAGCAGCTCGTGGTAGTCGCCGTAGGCGCGCGGAATGCCGAACCGCCCGGCGAACTCCTCGGCCTTGGTCAGCGCGCGGGAGGAGACCGCGTGCACCTCGATCCCCGGCACCAGCAACAGGTCCGAGGTCACCGCCCCGGCGATGCCACCCGTGGCGACCACGCCCCAGCGCAAAATGTCGGTCACGCCTTCGGACGCTACCCGCTAGGTTGGGGTTGTGGAGATCTTTGTGGTGGACGCCTTCACCGGCACCGCGTTCGGTGGCAACCCGGCCGGGGTGGTGCTGTTGACCCAGCCACGCCCGGCCGAGTGGATGCAGTCGGTGGCCGCGGAGATGAAGCACGCGGAGACCGCCTTCGTCGACCCGGCGGCCGAGGGCGCGAAACCGTTGCGCTGGTTCACCCCGGCCGCCGAGGTCGACCTGTGCGGGCACGCCACCCTGGCCACCGCGCACGTGCTCGGCGGCGAGCAGCGGTTCAGCACCCGCAGCGGCGAGCTGGTCTGCGTGCCCGCCGGGGACGGCTCGATCACCATGGACTTCCCCGCCGACCCGCCAGTGCGCGTCGAACCCGCCCCCGACCTGCTGGCCGGGCTGCCCGGCGTGACCGTCAAGGCCACCGCGCAGGCGGTCAGCGACCTGCTGGTGGAGGTGGCCACGGCGGCCGAGGTGCGCGCGCTGGTCCCCGACCTGGCCGCGATCGGCCGGCTCCCGGTCCGCGGCGTGATCGTCACCGCGCCCGGCGACCGCCCCGGCCTGGACGTGGTCAGCCGCTGCTTCTACCCGGCCTTCGGCGTGCCGGAGGACCCGGTGACCGGTTCCGCGCACTGCACCCTGGCCAGCTGGTGGGCGCCCCGGCTGGGCGAGGGTCCACTGACCGCCGAGCAGGCTTCGCCACGCGGCGGCACGGTGCGGATGACGTTGCGTGACAACCGGGTTCAGCTGTCTGGACGCGCAGTGACCGTCCTCAAGGGACAGTTGCTCGTCTGAGTGAACCACCTTGCGCCAACCGGTGAAGAACCCGCCAGTAGGTTTTTGGTGGGGTAAGCCGGAGCCATGGCTGCTTTTCGTGTACCCGCGCTGGCCTTCTCCGTGCTGACGGCCGTCCTGCTGGTGACAGGACCTGCCGCGGCGGACAGCCAGGACTCCGAGCTCACCGTGACCTTCGCCGAGGGTGAGCGGGCCGCGCCGCCCAGCAAGGTCGCCGACCTGCGCTGCGAACCCACCGGCGGCACCCACCCGCACCGGGACGCCGCCTGCACCGAACTGGCCAAAGTGGACGGTCGGGTGGAGTCGATGACCGAGGAGTCCATGGCCTGCACCATGGACTACCGCCCGGTCACGGTGACCCTCAAGGGCAACTGGCAGAAGCGCCCGGTCGACTTCACCCGCACCTACGGCAACGGCTGCGCGCTGCGCAGCCAGACCGGCCCGGTCTTCGACATCTAGCCGTTGTCCCGCAACAGTTCCACCGACACCTCCCGCATCTCCACCTTGCGGACCTTGCCGGTGACCGTCATCGGGAACTCCTCCACCACGTGCACGTAGCGCGGGATCTTGTAGTGCGCGAGCCGCCCGGTGCAGAACTCCCGGACCGCCTGCGCGGTCAGGGTTTCCGCGCCGGGCCGCAGCCGCACCCAGGCCATCAGCTCCTCGCCGTACTTGGCGTCGGGCACCCCGATCACCTGTGCGTCAAGGACATCGGGGTGGGTGTAGAGGAACTCCTCGATCTCCCGCGGGTAGATGTTCTCGCCGCCGCGGATCACCATGTCCTTGATCCGCCCGGTGATCGAGACGTAGCCTTCCTCGTCCATCACCGCCAGGTCGCCGGTGTGCATCCAGCGGGCCGCGTCGATCGCCTCCGCGGTCTTGTCCGGCTGGGCCCAGTAGCCCAGCATCACCGAGTAGCCGCGGGTGCACAGCTCACCCGGCGTGCCGCGCGGCACGGTCAGCCCGCTGTCCGGGTCCACGATCTTGACCTCCACGTGCGGATGCACCCGGCCCACCGTGGACACCCGCCGCTGGATGGAGTCATCCGCCCTGGTCTGGGTGGACACCGGCGAGGTCTCGGTCATCCCGTAGCAGATGGTCACCTCGCGCATGCCCATCCGCTCGATGACCTGCTTCATCACCTCCACCGGGCACGGTGACCCGGCCATGATCCCGGTGCGCAGGCTGCTCAGGTCGTAGGAGTCGAAGTCCTCGTCGGCCAGCTCGGCGATGAACATGGTCGGCACCCCGTACAGCGAGGTGCACCGCTCCTCCTGCACCGCGGCCAGGGTCGCCTTCGGCTCGAACGCGGGCGCGGGGATCACCACGCAGGCCCCGTGCGAGGTGGCGCCCAGGTTGCCCATCACCATGCCGAAGCAGTGGTAGAAGGGAACTGGCAGGCAGACCCGGTCCTGCTCGGTGTACCCGCACAGCTCGCCGACGAAGAACCCGTTGTTGAGGATGTTGTGGTGCGAGAGGGTCGCGCCCTTGGGGAAGCCGGTGGTGCCCGAGGTGTACTGGATGTTGATCGGATCGTCCGGGGTCAGCGCGCCCTGCGCCGCCGCCAGCGCGGCCGGATCTCCTTGCCTGCCAACGGAAACCAGCTCGTCCCAGGCCGCACCGCCGAGCAGCAGCACATCGGTCAGCGCCGGGCAGCGCGGCCGCACCTCCTCGATCATCCCGGCGTAGTCGGAGGTCTTGAACGCCGCGGCCGCCACCAGGGTGCGCACCCCGGACTGGTTGAGCACGAACTCCAGCTCGTGCACCCGGTAGGCCGGGTTGATGTTGACCAGCACCGCGCCGATCTTGGCCGTGGCGTACTGCACCAGCACCCACTCCGCGCAGTTCGGCGCCCAGATGCCCACCCGGTCGCCCTTGGCCACGCCGAGCCCGAGCAGGCCCAAGGCCACCGAGTTCACCTCGTCGGCCAGCTCGCGGTAGGTCCAGCGCCGCCCGGTGGCCCGCTCGACCAAGGCGTCCCGCTGCCCGAACCGCTCGACGGCCCGGTCGAAGTTGTCCCCGATGGTGTCCCCGAGCAGGGGGACCTCGGAAGTCCCAGACGCGTAACTGGCGATCCCGGGCACCACAGCACCTCCGCGACTCCGCTGTCAGATCGCCCCATCCTCACGCGACGGGCCGCCGCCGTCGACCCCACACCGGCCCTGGACGTGGGACGCTGGGCCGATGAGCGAGTTCATCGTGCTGGGCATCGGCATCCTCGGCGGCCTCGCGCTGCTGGCCATCGCACTGCTGCGGCGCGGCGAGCGCCGCGACGCGAATCCGGCCGCGGCGGCCGAGACCGGGCACCGCCCTGGCCAGACCGAGACCGCGCTGGGCGGCTACAAGGAGTACTTCGGCGGGCCCTGAGCTCAGCCGAGGTCGGCCCAGTCCAGGAACGCCGCGGCCAGCTCCCGGTCACCGGTGGTGCTGACCACGGCAGGCCGGCGCCACAGCAGCAGGTCCAGGTCACCGGCCGCACCGGCGATCACCGCCGCCGGGGCCTCCGCCGGCTCGGGCAGCAGCCGGGGGCCGTCCTCGCCCGCGCGGAAGTCCCAGACCCGGTCCAGGTCGGTGGCGTGCAGCCGGACCACCCCGGTGGACCCGGTCCAGGTGTCCTCGCGGGCGGGCAGCATCCGGGTGGCGAACTCGACGATCCCGGCCGCGCCCAGCTCGGCGGGCAGCGGGGTGGCCTGACCGAGCGCGTGCTCGGCGTCCCAGCGGTGCACCAGCGCCTCGTGCGCCATCCGCTCGGCGACCTCGGCCGCGGTGCCCAGCTGCTCCGGGTGCCACCAGCACCAGACCGGGGACTCCGGCGGCGTGCCGCGCAGCGCCTCGGTCAGCGCCCCGGCGCGGGCCCGCCACCAGCCGAGCAGGTCGGCGCCGGGCGTGGCCACGGTGAGCACGGCCTCCTCCTCCGGCATCAGCCCGCCCTCGGCCAGGGTGTGCGCCCACCAGGTCATCACCTCGCCGAGGTGGGTCACCAGGTCGGCCACGGTCCAGCCGGGGCAGGAGGGCACCGACCGCGCCAGCGCGCCGGGGCGGCTCACCGCGGCGGTGAACGCGGCGCTCTGCTCCGCCACCACGGCCGGGTAGTCGATCTTCAGCTCGGTAGCCACCGGGGAAGGTTAGGCCCCGGGGTCACACCCCGTCGGGGAAGGGGTTGTCCGCGTGGCCGACCAGGTCCGCGATGGAGTCGATCACCCGGGTCGGCCGGAACGGGAAGCGGTCCGCGGTGTCCTCGGTGGAGATGCCGGAGAGCACCAGGATGGTGTGCAGCCCGGCTTCCAGGCCGGAGCGGACGTCGGTGTCCATCCGGTCGCCAATCATCAGCGCCCGCTCGGAGTGCGCGCCGATGGAGCGCAGCGCGGAGCGCATCATCAGCGGGTTCGGCTTGCCGACGAAGTAGGGCGCGCGGCCGGTGGCCTTCTCGATCAGCGCGGCCACCGAGCCGGTCGCGGGCAGCACGCCCTCCCGGCTCGGGCCGGTCTCGTCCGGGTTGGTCGCGATGAACCGGGCGCCCGCCTCGACCAGGCGGATGGCCTTGGTGATGGCCTCGAAGCTGTAGGTGCGGGTCTCGCCGAGCACCACGTAGTCCGGGTCCCGGTCGGTGAGCACGTAGCCGATGGAGTGCAGCGCGGTGGTCAGCCCGGCCTCGCCGATGACGTAGGCCGAGCCGTTGGGGCGCTGGGAGTCCAGGAACTTGGCGGTGGCCAGCGCCGAGGTCCAGATGGCCGACTCCGGCACGTCCAGCCCGGTCCGGCGCAGCCGGGCGCGCAGGTCCCTCGGGGTGTAGATGGAGTTGTTGGTCAGCACCAGGAAGCCGACGTCGAGCGCGCGCAGCTCGCTGAGGAACTTGTCCGCGCCCGGGATCAGGTGCTCCTCGTGCACGAGCACGCCGTCCATGTCCATCAGGTAGTTCCACCGCGGGTTCTCGGTCACCGCGCCATGATCCCCCACCGCGGCCGGTGCGGCCATCGTTCAGCGCGTCTCGTTCAGCCGGGCGATCTGGGCGCGCATCATCTCGATGGAGTCGCGGGTGTACCGGGTGATCACGTCGATCTCCTCCGGCCGGTAGCGGCTGACCATCTCGGTCACGCCGTCGACCAGGCCGCGGAAGATGTGGTCGTAGCGGCCCTCGTTGCACTGGGTGACCTCGACCAGCACCTTGCGCCGGTCGTGTGGGTCGCGCACCCTGCGCACGAAGCCGGCCCGCTCCAGCCGGTCGATCACGCCGGTGACCGCGCCGGTGGACAGGCCGGAGAGCTCGGCGATCCGGCCGGCGGTGAGCGGTCCGGGCGAGTGCAGGGCCAGGTCGAGGCACTTGTGGTCGGTGCCGGACAGGCCCATCCGCTCGGCCGCGGCCGCGTGGAAGGCGATGGTGACCGAGCTCATCTCCCGCCCCAGCTTGGCCAGGGTGACCGCGGCCTCGCTGCGCCCGTCCGTTGTCGTGGCGCTGTCACTGCTCATGCCCGCTCCACCTCTCTCCCGACCGCCGAAGTACCTCTGTAACTAAGAGACTTACAGGATGGCTAACTTCTCAGTCGACACAGACTAGACGTTCTCTGTCAGGAAGAGCGATTACGCTCGGAGGGGTGACAGCGGTACAGCTGGGTATGCCCTCGATCGCCACCGGTCCCCCCGTCGGGCCTGCCGGTCGGCCGGACACGCCCGCGCTGCTGGACTCCTACGGGCGAGTCGCCACTGACCTGCGGGTTTCCGTGACCGACCGGTGCAACCTGCGCTGCACCTACTGCATGCCCGCCGAGGGCCTGGACTGGCTGGCCAAGCCGGAGCTGCTGGACACCGGCGAGCTGGTCCGGCTGATCGAGATCGCGGTGCACAAGCTCGGCATCACCGAACTGCGCTTCACCGGCGGCGAGCCGCTGCTGCGCAAGGACCTGGAAGAGGTGCTGGGGGCCGCCGCCGCGCTGCGGCCCCGGCCGCTGATCTCGCTGACCACCAACGGCGTCGGCCTGGTGCGGCGGGCCGAGGGCCTGGCCGCGGCTGGCGTGGACCGGGTGAACGTGTCCCTGGACACCGTCCGCCGGGACCGCTACGCCGAGCTGACCAGGCGGGACCGGCTGCCGGACGTGCTGGCCGGGCTGCGCGCGGCCAAGGCCGCCGGGCTGGATCCGGTGAAGGTCAACGCGGTGCTGATGCGCGGGGTGAACGAGGACGAGGCGGTGCCGCTGCTGGAGTTCTGCCTGGACGGCGGGTACGAGCTGCGGTTCATCGAGCAGATGCCGCTGGACCCGCAGCACGCCTGGGACCGGGCGGCGATGGTCAGCGGCCCGGAGATCCTGGCCGCGCTGCGCACCAGGTTCACCCTGGACCCGCACACCGCCGAGCGGGGCGCGGCACCGGCCGAGCGCTGGCTGGTGAATGGCGGACCCGCCACCGTCGGCGTGATCGCCTCGGTGTCGCAGCCGTTCTGCGCCGCCTGCGACCGGACCAGGCTGACCGCCGACGGCCAGATCAGGTCCTGCCTGTTCGGCACGCACGAGACGGACCTGCGCGGCGCGCTGCGCGCGGGCGCGACGGACGAGGAGCTCGCCGAGCGCTGGCGGGCGGCGATGTGGGCCAAGCCCGCCGGGCACGGCATCAACGAGGTCGGGTTCGCCCAGCCGGTGCGCCCGATGAGTGCGATCGGAGGCTGACGTGGCATCGGTGACCGTGCGCTACTTCGCCGGGGCCAGGGCCGCGGCCGGGGTGCCGGACGAGGCGGTCGAGCTGACCGGGGTGTCCACCGTGGCGGATGTGCTGGACCTGGTGCGCGGCAGGCACACCGGCAGGCTGACCGAGGTGCTGCCCGCGTGCAGCTTCCTGCTCAACGGGGTCGCCGTGCGCGACCAGGCCACCGTGGTGCCGGACGCGGCCGAACTGGACGTGCTGCCACCCTTCGCGGGCGGCTGATCCTCTCCTCTATATAGAGGTGTCGTCGAGCAGCTTCCGGACGTCCTCGGCATCCGGCATCCCCATGTCGGCGAACAGCCCCAGCGCCAGCTCCCACTCCCGCCGCGCCAGGTCCGGCGCACCGCGCTGGTGGTGGATCCGACCGGCCAGCAACCGCGCTTCCGCCTCGCCCGGACGGTGGCCGGTGCCATCCAGGGTGTCGATGGCGCGGCGCACCAAGTCCTGGGCGTCATCGACCTGCCCGGCCGCAAGCCTGGCCTCAGCCAGCGCGGTCAACGCATGCCCTACTTCCAGGCGGAAGCCGTGTCGGGAAGCGAGCGCCAGAGCCCGTCCGGCATAGTCCGCCGCTTCGCCTGGCCGGTCCAGGCGGCGGAGAGTAAAACTCATGGCCACCATCGCCTCGATCTCGCCGAAGCCATAGCCGATCAGCGTGGACTGGCGGAACGCCTCAGTGCACACCTCCAGGGCCTGGTCCGGCCGGCCACCACGCAGGTGGAGCTTGCCGGTCGTGATCATCGCGTCGATCTCAGCCCGATGATCACCGGCCTCGCGAGCGACTTGACGAGCGCGTGCCGCTGACGCAATGGCCTCGTCGAGTTGTCCACGCGCGCCCCGGACAGCCGCCAGATGCTCGAAGGAGTCAGCTTCTTCGCGGCCGAGTTCCGCGTTGATCTCCAGGGCCAACCGGCTCCAGTCCAGGGCCGCGTCGAAATCACCGGTGAGCAGGCGGTTGAACGACAAGTTGACCGCAGATACCCCTTCCCCGAACCGGGATCCAATGCGGCGACACAGCTCGATCGCCTCCAGCATCAGCTCCATGGCGTGCCCGAGCTCTCCCCGTCTGCACATGACCGTGCCAAGGTTCACCAGGGCCTGGGCGACCTGTTTGGTCGATCCGCGACTTCGCCAGTAGGCAAGCGCCTGAGTGGTCGTCGACTCCGCATAGGCGATGTTGCCCGACTCCAACCCCAGGATCCCGAGGTGCAGGTTGACTCCGGCCAGCACCTCCTCGCCCACGGCGGTGTCGCTGAGCAGTGCCTGTGCCCTGCGATAGGACTGACGAGCACGCTCGTAGTCACCGACACTCCAGTGAGCCGTGCCGACACCGTCCAATGTGGACGCGACCATCAGGGAGTTGCCGCTGCGCTCGGCGGCCCGGAGTGCCGCTTCCGCCGCGATGAGCCATTCCGCCCGGTGGTCATAGAAG
Organism: Crossiella sp. SN42; assembly: GCF_023897065.1. GTDB lineage: Bacteria > Actinomycetota > Actinomycetes > Mycobacteriales > Pseudonocardiaceae > Crossiella. Next base: position 43,826 of record NZ_JAMHIV010000017.1, on the reverse strand, counting down.
TAGAAGTAGTTCCGCAACGCCCGGACCAGCGACCAGGAGATCCACGGATGGCCGGTGTCGTCAGCCGCCTGGACGATCGCGAGGATGAGGCCCCGCTCGAGGTCCAGCCAGGCCAGCGCCTGCTCGACGTTCTTGAACGACTCGATGCCCCGGGTGCCCGGCTGGTCCAGCTCCGCGGACAACGGCTCCGACATGATCAACTCTGCGGCGTCGTGGCTCGTCCCCAGGATGTAGTTGAAAAGCCTGGTCAGTGCATGCCTGTCGGCCGGCTCAGCCTTTTCCCTGGCGTACAGGCGGAGCAGGTCGTGATAACCGAACCGGTCCGGACTGGCCTGCTGGAGCAGGCTCACCGCGACCAGATCGGTCAGGACTTCACGAGTCCGGTCGACGGTCCAGTCGAGCATCGCCCCGGCGGCCCGGAGACTCAGGTCCGTGCCAGGGGCAAGCGCGAGAGTCCGGAAGGCGAGCCGCCGGTCGGCGGCCAGCTCGGCGTAGGACAGGTCGAAGGCCAGGCGGACCGCAGCCGCGGCGTCACCATCGACGGTCAATTTCTCCAGCCGGTCACCCTGCCGCAGCTGGACCACGAAGTCACTGATCCGATGACCGAGCACATTGGCCGCGGCGACCCGCAAGGCCAGCGGCAGATGGGCGCAGACTTCGGACAGGGCGGCCACTGACTCCGGCTCGGCTCGCACCACGTCCTGACCGAGGATGCCGGTCAGCAGCTCTACCGACTCCTCGGGATCGAGCACGTGGACCGAGAACCGGTGCGCGAACTCCGCGAACTCGGTCCGGCTGGTCACGAGCACGGCGCACCCCGGCGCTTCCGGCAACAGCGGGGCGAGCTGGGCGGGGTCGGCGGCGTTGTCCAGCAGCACGAGGATCTTGCGGTTGGCGAGGAGGCGTCGGTACATCGCGGTCTGCGCCTCGACCTGCACTGGCACCTGTTCCGGCTGGATCCCGAGTGCCCGCAGGAACCTGGCCAGGATCTGTCCGGCGGCCAAGGCGGGTTCTGGCGCGTAGCCGCGCAGGTTCACGTGCAGCTGGCCGTCCGGGAAGCGGCCGCGGAGCCGGTGCCCGACGTGCACGGCCAGCGCGGTCTTGCCCGCTCCTGGCGGTCCGGACAGGGCGACCAGCCTGGGCTCCGATCCGGTGAGGGCCGAGCTGATCGCCTCGATCAGCGCTCGCCTACCGACGAAGTCGGGGATGTCGGCAGGCAGTTGAGCGGGAACAGGTCCGGTTCGCGGCGCTTTGCGTTCCGCGCGCGCATATAGGGAGGTGTCGCCCCGGAGGATCGCCTCGTGCAGCGCGCGCAGGGCGGCCCCAGGCGGCACACCCAGCTCGACCTTCAGGTGACCGGTCAGCCGAGTGAAGGCGTGCAGGGCCTCCGCCTGTCTTCCATCACGGACTTGAGCGAGCATCAGCTGCGCCCAGAAACGTTCACGCAGCGGATGTCGAGCAGTCAGCTCGGTCAGCTCACCGATCACCCCGGTGTGCCGACCGAGGTCCAGGTCCAACTCAATGCGGCGCTCCAGAAGCACCAGTCGCTGTTCGGTGAGGCGTGCCGCGTCGGTCTGCCGCAAGGGCTCTGAAGGAACGTCCGCCAGGACCGGGCCGCGCCACAGGGCCAAGGCCTCGGCCAGGTGGACGCGTTCGGTCTCGCTGTCCTCAGCGGCGCGGGCTCGTTCGGCACTGGCGATCAGGCTGCGGAGGCGGAACAGGTCAAACTGCTCCGGCTCAGGGTCGACGCGGTAGCCACGTTCAGTCGTGGCGATCAGGTTCGGACGGGCCAGGGTCTGGCGGAGGCGCTTGATGTAGGTGTGCAGGGCGGCACGCGGGTTCACCGGAGGCCCGGACTCCCACAACGTGCCGGTCAGCTCCTCGATGCGGACCTCTTCGCCGGCCTGCAACAGCAGTGCGGCCAGCAGCACGCGCTGCTTGGCCGCGCCGATGACCAGTGGCCTGCCCTCCGCCCGGACCTCCAGCGGCCCGAGCACCCGAAACTCGATCTCCGGTGCCATCGCCTCCCCTGCCTTGGCCGATGGTCGCACGGACCGATGGCCCTGGCACGGCAACCAACCGGCCGGACCACGTTCACCGGCCGGTCGTTCGTCCGCTTTACTTTGCGCCCCAGGCTCACTCGGGAGGTCGGTGTGCGGATCGGGTTGCGGGCGGCGCTGCTGGGTCTGGCGGTGGCCGGGTTGCTGGGTGGGGCGGTGGCGCCGGCGGAGGCGGCCGGGCGGGTGAAGCCGCTGGCCCAGGCGCACGCGCACAACGACTACGAGCACGGGCGGCCGTTGCTGGACGCGCTGGCGCACGGGTTCACCAGCGTCGAGGCCGACATCTACCTGGTGGACGGGGCGCTGCTGGTCGGGCACGACCCCGGCGACCTGCGGCCGGAGCGGACGTTGCAGGCCCTGTACCTGGAGCCGTTGCGGAAGCGGGCGCTGGTCAATGGCGGGCGGGTCTACCCGGGGCGGGCCGGGCTGTTCCAGCTGCTGGTGGACATCAAGACCAACGGGGCCGCGGTCTACGCCGAGCTGGACCGGGTGCTGCGGTCGCCGCGGTACTCCTGGATGTTCAGCCGGTACCTGCACGGCTGTGTGCTGCGCGGGGCTGTGACGGCGGTCATCTCCGGCGACCGGCCGAGGGCGGTCATGGCTGGTCAGCGGGACCGGCTGGCCTTCTATGACGGACGCCTCACCGATCCGGCCGACCTGGGTCCCGGCGCGGACCCGGAGCTGGCGCCGCTGGTGTCCGACAACTGGACGAAGCTGTTCGCCTGGCGGGGTGAAGGCGAGATGCCCGCCGCGGAGCGGGCCAAGCTGCGGGAGCTCGTCGGGCGGGTGCACGCGGGCGGGCAGCGGCTGCGGTTCTGGGCGACGCCGGATGTGCCGGGGGCCGCGCGGGCGGCGCTCTGGCGGGAGCTCGCGGCGGCCGGGGTCGATCACCTCAACACCGACGACCTCGCCGGGCTCGCCGCGTTCCTACGGGGTCACTCGGGTGCCGCGACGGGGTGAGCCACGCCTCACCGACGGTGATTGATCTCGGTAAGGACACGGCGCGGTAACGGCAGACTGACCTGGGGAGACACCCGCCATCGCAGAACTCCGCCAAACGTTACGGTGACGACGGTCACAGTCCAGAAGGTTTGGCGGACCCCCGCTGCGTTACGTACGGTCGCTTCTCGGTCGGCCCCGAACCGGCCAGCACGACGGGAACTCGTAGCGCCAAGCCCTGTCCAAGCGAGTTCCCGACCAAACCCCGAGCGAAACTTCAACTGGACAGGGGCGGGGGAACCAACTCCGGGCGAGCAGTCAGCGCCCTTGGGGTGAAGCCGGTGAGAACCGGCCGGGCCAGCACCACCGGTCCGAATCCGACAGCTCACCTCGTAGGCGCGGTTGGCGAGAGGGAAATGGCTTCTTACCGAGGCAAGCACCGCAAGCAGTCCAACATCACCCGCACCGTGGCCCGCGTCGTCGTGGCCGGTGCCGTCGTGGCCGCCCCGATGGCCGTGGCCGGTACCGCCAGCGCTGCGAGTGGCGTGAACTGGGACGCTCTTGCCAAGTGCGAGAGCGGCAACCGGTGGAACATCAACACCGGCAACGGCTTCTACGGCGGCCTCCAGTTCGACCGTGGCACCTGGCTCTCCAACGGTGGTGGCCAGTACGCCCCGTACGCGCACCTGGCCACTCGTGAGCAGCAGATCGCTGTCGCTGAGCGCCTGTACGCGGCCCGCAAGCTGACCCCGTGGCCGAGCTGCGGCAAGAAGGCCGGTGTGGCCGGTGGCGGCGGCGGCAACGCCAAGCCCGCTCCCGCCCCGAAGCCCGCGGCCAAGCCGGTCGTGAAGAAGCAGGCCGCGCCCAAGCCCGTGGTCAGCAAGCCGGTCATCAAGCCGGCCGCTCCGGTCCAGCCGGCTCCGGTCGTCACCGACAAGAACGGCGCGGACTACACCGTCGTCGCGGGTGACACCCTGTCGACCATCGCGTCGAAGCTGCAGGTCAACGGTGGCTGGAAGGCGCTGTTCGAGCGCAACAAGGACATCGTCAAGGACGCTGACCTGATCTTCCCGGGTCAGAAGCTCGACGTGAAGTGAGTCCACTGACTCGCTGAGCACATTCCGCGAAACCCCCGGTCGTTCACGTGGCGACCGGGGGTTTTGTGTTCGTTCAGGGGCAGTTGACCCATTCCTCGGCGCCGTCGGTGAACAGCTGGCGCTTCCAGATGGGCAGGCGGCGCTTGACCTCGTCGACCAGGTCGGCGCAGGCGGTGAAGGCCTCGCGGCGGTGCTCGCCGGCCACCGCGCAGGCCAGCGCGGCGTCGCCGATCTTGAGCTGGCCGATCCGGTGGCTGACCGCGATGGCCCGCACGCCCCGGTGCCGCAGCGCGATCTCCCCGGCGACCTCGGCGATCACCTCGGCGGCGCTGGGGTGCCCGCTGTACTCCAGCTCGGTCACGCCGCGGCCCTCGTCGTGGTCGCGGACCACGCCGGCGAAGGTGACCACCGCGCCCGCGGCCGGATGGGCCACCAGGCGGGCGTGTTCCTCCACGTCAACGGGGTCCTCGGTGACCTCGGCGCGCAGCACGGCGGCCGCCGGGCCGGTGCGCGGACCGCCGCCGGGGGCGTGGTCGCCGCCGCGGAGCTGGCTCACCGCGTGGTCCAGCACGCCGTCCAGCACCGCCAGACCGTCCCGCACGCCGCCCGTGGAGCCCGGCAGGTTCACGATGAGGGTTCTACCGGCCACCCCCGCCAGTCCGCGCGAGAGGGCCGCTGTGGGCACCTCAGGCCGTCCCGCGGCCCTGATCGCCTCGGCCAGGCCGGGCACCTCGTAGTCGAGCACCGCCCTGGTGGCCTCCGGGGTGCGGTCGGTGGGGCTGATGCCGGTGCCCCCGGTGGTGATCACCACGTCGACCCGTTCGGTCACCGCCTTGCGCAGCGCCTGGCCCACCGGATCGCCGTCGGGCACCACGTCGGCCTCGGGCACCCAGAAGCCGCGCTCGCGCAACCAGCTGACGATCACCGGGCCGGTGCGGTCGGCGTAGACGCCGCCGCTGGCGCGGTTGGAGGCGGTGACCACCCGGGCACTGCGCGGGCTCACGGCTGCGGTCTCGTCCATAGTCCCGTCTTCCCACCCTCCTTGCGGTCAACCCGGACGGCGTCCAGCACCGCTGCCGGGTCGACCGCCTTGACCATGTCGTGCAGGGTGAGCCCGGCGACGGCCACCGCGGTGAGCGCCTCCATCTCCACCCCGGTGCGATCGGTGGTGCGGACCGTCGCGGTGATCATCACCTCGGCCTCGCCCAGCGCCAGGTCCAGCTTGACCCCGGCCAGCGCGATCGGATGGCACAGCGGCACCAGGTCCGGGGTGCGCTTGGCGCCCATGATCCCGGCGATCCGCGCGGTCGCCAGCGCGTCGCCCTTGGGCAGCCCGTCCCGGCGCAGCAGCTCCACCACCTCGGCGGTGGTGCGCAGCACGCCGGAGGCCACCGCGCTGCGGCTGGTCGCCTCCTTGCCGGAGACGTCGACCATCCGCGCCGCCCCCGCCGCGTCGACGTGGGTCAGCTCACCGCGTTCACTCACAAGGGAATGCTAGGCCCCTGACCGGTTCAGCCCGACACGGCCGATCCGGCGGCCTTGCGCACGGCCTCGGCCACCGCGGGCGAGACGTTGGTGTCGAAGACGCTGGGCACGATGAAGGAGGCGTTGAGCCGCTCCGGGGCGACCACGTCGGCGATCGCGCCCGCCGCGGCCACCAGCATGTCGTCGGTGATGGTGTTGGCGTGCGCGTCCAGCAGGCCGCGGAAGACGCCGGGGAAGGCCAGCACGTTGTTGATCTGGTTCGGGTAGTCGCTGCGGCCGGTGGCGACCACGGCGGCGTGCTGCTGGGCCTCCAGCGGGTCGATCTCCGGGTCCGGGTTGGCCAGCGCGAACACGATGGCGTCCTTGGCCATGGTGGCCACCTGCGCGGCGCCGAAGAGGTTCGGCGCGGAGACCCCGATGAACACGTCCGCGCCGACCAGCGCGTCGTGCAGGCTGCCGGTGACCTGGCCGGCGTTGGTGTTGTCGGCCACCCACCGCAGGTTCGGGTCCATGCCCTCGCGGCCGGGGTGCACGATGCCGTCCACGTCCACCGCGATGATGTCGCCCGGCTTCTGCTTGAGCAGCAGGCGGATGATCGCCGAACCGGCCGCGCCGACGCCGCAGACCGCGATCTTGGTGTCGGTGATCTCCTTGCCCACCACGCGCAGCGCGTTGCGCAGCGCGGCCAGCACCACGATCGCGGTGCCGTGCTGGTCGTCGTGGAAGACCGGGATGGACAGCTTCTCGCGCAGCCGGGCCTCGATCTCGAAGCAGCGCGGCGCGGCGATGTCCTCCAGGTTGATGCCGCCGTAGACCGGGGCGATCAGCTCCACCGCGCGGATGATCTCCTCGGTGTCCTGGGTGTCCAGGCACACCGGCCAGGCGTCCACGCCGGCGAACTTCTTGAACAGCACCGCCTTGCCCTCCATCACCGGCAGCGCGGCGGCGGGGCCCAGGTTGCCCAGGCCCAGCACGGCCGAGCCGTCGGTGACCACGGCGACGGTGTTGCGCTTGATGGTCAGGCGGCGGGCGTCCTCCGGGTTGGCCGCGATGGCCTGGCAGACCCTGGCCACGCCGGGGGTGTAGGCCCTGGAGAGGTCGTCACGGTTGCGCAGCGCGATCTTGGAGGCGATCTCCAGCTTGCCGCCCAGGTGGATCAGGAAGGTGCGGTCGGAGATCTTGCGCACGGTCACGCCGGGCAGCAGGGCCAGCGCGTCGGTGATGTCGTTGACGTGGTTGGCCGAGATCGCGTTGCAGGTGATGTCCACGATCACCCGGTCGTTGTGCGACTCCACCACGTCGAAGGCGGTGATCACGCCGCCGACCCGGCCCACCGCGCTCGCCAGGTCCCCGGCCGCGCTCGCCGATGGCGGCGCCTCAAGACGGACGGTGATCGAATAACCCGGACCAGGAACCGGCATTGGTGGCCTCCAAGACAACGCTTTCAACCGAAGAGCGTAGTCCCGGGTTACTTAAAGTACGCACGCGGCTCGGAAAGCTGAATCCTCGCCGAGCCGCGTGAACCGGTTCCGCCTACTTGTTGATCACCGTGGTCGGGTGGTGGTAGGGCACCGACTCGAACGGGAAGCTCACCTCGCCGAACGGCGACTGCGCGCCCTGGAGATGGCTGACGAGCTCGCTGACCGCGTGCTCCTTCTCGGAGGGACCCTCCGGCCAGGTGGGCTCGATCCGCTCCGCGTGGCGCTCGGCCTTGGACACGTCAATCCTCCTCTGTCGTCGTACGCGCCATAGTGTGCCCGACGATCCACCGCGGGCAGATACCGTGGAGGGGATGTCCGGTCCTTCACTCGCCGCGTGGCTGCGCGCGCAGGACGAGACGAGGCTCGCCGCTCTGCTGCGCGCCCGCCCCGACCTGGCCACCCCCTCCCCCGGCGACACCAGCGTGCTGGCCACCAGAGCCGGCATCCGCGCCTCCATCGCCAGGGCCTGCGAGGACCTGGACTCCTTCACCCTGACCGTGCTGGAAGCCCTGCTGCTGGCCGGCGCGGACACCGCGCCGCGGCCGCTGACCGAGGTCTCCGCGCTGCTCGGCAAGGGGGTGCCGGTCAAGGCGACCAAGGCCGCGGTGGAGCTGCTGCGCTCCCGCGCGCTGGCCTGGGGACCGGACACCGCGCTGTCCGTGCCGCCCGCGGCCACCGAGGCGGTGACCCTGTTCCCGGCCGGTCTGGGCAGGCCGGACCCCCGGCTGGACGGGGCGGACCTGCCCGCGCTGCTGGCCGAGCTGGACGAGACCGAGCGCAAGCTGCTGGAGACACTGGCCGACGGCCAGCCCACCGGGCGGACCAGGGACGCGGGCACGGTGGTGCCGCTGGAGAAGGCGCGCAACCCGGTGCAGAAGCTGCTCGCCCGCGGCCTGCTGCTGCGCCGGGACGCCGAGACCGTGGAGCTGCCGAGGCAGGTCGGGCTCGCGCTGCGCGGGAACCGGGCGTTCCGGGCCGTGGAGGTGACCGAGCCCGCGCTGGACACCGGCGCGCACAACCAGGCCACCGTGGACGCCACCGCGGCCGGGGCGGCGATGGAGCTGCTGCGGCAGGTCGAGGGGCTGATCGGGTTCTGGAGCGAGGAGCCGCCGCCGGTGCTGCGCTCCGGCGGGCTCGGCGTGCGGGAGCTGCGCAGGCTGGCCAAGGAGATCGACGTCGAGGAGCGCAGGGCCGGGCTGCTGGCCGAGCTGGTGGTCGGCGCGGGCCTGGCAGGCGACAGCGAGGCGGGCGAGCCGGAGTGGGTGCCCACCACGCTGGCCGACACCTGGCTGGTCGGCACCCCCGAGCAGCGCTGGGCCACCCTGGCGCAGGCCTGGCTGGACCTGCCCCGGCTGCCCGGCCTCTACGGCCGCCGGGACGAGAAGGACCGGCCGCTGGGCGTGCTCAGCGAAGAGCTGCGCCGCCCGCTGGCGCCCCGGGAGCGGCGGCGGGTGCTGGACGTGCTGGCCGACCTGCCGCCGGGCGCCACGGTCAAGGACGTGCGGCAGCTGGCCGCGGTGCTGGCCTGGCGGGCGCCCCGGCGCGGCGGCAGGCTGCGCGACGACCTGGTCGAGTGGACGGTGGCCGAGGGCACCGTGCTCGGCGTGCTCGCGCTGGACGCGCTGAGCGGACCGGGCCGCACGCTGCTGACCGAGGGGCCGACCGCGGCCGCCAAGACCATGGCCGACGCGATGCCGGCGCCGGTGGACCACGTGCTGGTGCAGGCCGACCTGACCGTGGTCGCGCCCGGCCCGCTGGAGGCCGATCTGGCCGCCGACATCGCGCTGGTCGCCGACGTGGAGTCCGCGGGCGGGGCGACGGTCTACCGGGTCACCGAGGCCACCGCGCGCCGCGCGCTGGACTCCGGGCGCACCGCGGCCGACCTGCACGAGCTGTTCCGGACCCGCTCGCGCACCCCGGTGCCGCAGTCGCTGACCTACCTGATCGACGACGTGGCCCGGCGGCACGGACGGCTGCGCGGCGGGGCGGCCGGGTCCTTCCTGCGCTGCGACGACCCGGTGCTGGTGGCCGAGGTGCTGGCCAGCGCGGAGGCCGACCGGCTGGCGCTGCGCCGGATCGCGCCCACCGTGCTGGTCAGCCCGATGAGCCTGGCCGAGGTGCTGGACGGGCTGCGCGCCGCCGGGTTCGCCCCGGCCGCCGAGGGCCCGGACGGGCAGGTGCTCGACCTGCGCCCGGCCGGCCGCCGGATCACCGCCCGGATCAGGCACCACCGCCGCCCGGTGGTGCCCGGCGGGCCGAGTGAGGAACAGCTGCTCGCGGTGGTCGCGCAGATGAAAGCGGGGGACGCCGCGGCGGCCACACCGAGGGGTGCCACAATCTCCCCGACGGACAGCGCGACCACCCTGGCCCTGCTGCGCGGGGCCGCCGAGGCGGGTCGCAGCGTCTGGCTCGGCTTCGTGGACAACCACGGGGTGGCCAGCCAGCGGGTGGTGAACCCGGTGAGCGTGGCCGGCGGCATGCTCGAGGGGTTCGACCAGGCGCACGGAACGCTGCGCCGGTTCCCGGTGCACCGGATCACCTCGGTGGCCGTTGTCGAGGACGCCTGATCTCGCTGCGCGCTTCACCCACTCCTCCGGCGGTCGCCGATCATGATGGCGCGACCAAGATCGAATACGGAACGACGTCGGACTGAATCGTTTCCGCCTGCGAATACGCGCCCAGTTCAGGCACAACGGTCCGATGTGGACGATCCACTCGTCCGGTCCGCCGGACCACCCGTTGTAGTGGCCTGTTCGCGCTTAGCGTTCTCCGCGGAGGTTGTCACCTGCACCGGCCACCTCCGACCGGCGGTCATTTCGACCGTGTAGACGAAACGACTGCGAGGAGGAATGGCATGACCATTTCCCGACTGGCCCTGCGCTCGGCCGCTGGCTTCACAGCGGTGTCCCTCGGCATGCTGGCCTGCGCCGGACTGGCCTCAGCCGACGACCGGCCGGACGACCGGCCGAACGTCAACGCGGGCGTGAACGCGGGCATCTCGATCAGCGGGCTCAACATCGGCATCGGCATCGGTGACATCGGCATCGGCATCGGCGGCGGCATCAGCCTCGGCGGCGAGATCGGCGTCGGCGTCGGCGTCGACCCCATCGACATCGGCGCGGAGGTCGGCGTGAACGCCGGGATCGGCGTGAACCTGAACGTGCTGGACGACGACGACGATGACGACGATGACGCGGACGTGCACGTCAGCCTGGGCGACGGGATCAGGAAGGCGGCCACCGCCAAGATCGCCGACCGGCAGGCCAAGGCCAAACCCAAGGTCCAGCCCAGGGCCGCGAACGACGTGCCGAACATCAACGTCCGGCCGACCGCGGGACTGAAGCTCACCGGGCTGAACCTGGGCGCCGGGGTGGGTGATGTGAAGGTGGCCGTGGTCGCCGACGCGGGCCTGGTCTGCTCGGCGGAGGCCGGGGTGGGCGTCAAGCCGATCGCGGCGGCGGCCGGAGCCGGGTGCAGCCCGACCGCCGGCGTCGGCCTGCACGTGGGCGATGACGACTCGCGGAAGTCCGCGGCGGAGCGGATCCGCGGCGCGGCGAAGGCCAAGATCACCGAGCGCGCGAAGCGCTAGCGGCGGTAGCTCGAAGCGCCCCGGCTGGTTCAGCCGGGGCCTTCGTGCGTTCAGGCCGGGTCCGGCCTGCGATCAGCCCGCGCGGACGGCCATCCACTGGCGCATGGCGTGCTCCACCAGGTGGATCAGCGCCTGCTTGGTGGACTCCCGGCTGCGGGCGTCGCAGGTGATGATCGGCACCGACTCCTCGATGGTGAGGGCCTCGCGCACGTCCTCGACGCGGTGGTGCAGCGTCCCGTCGAAGCAGTTGATCGCCACGACGTAGGGCAGCTGCCGGTCGTCGAAGAAGTCGATCGAGGCGAAGGCGTCGGCCAGCCTGCGGGTGTCCACCAGCACGACCGCGCCGATGGCGCCGCGCACCAGGTCGTCCCACATGAACCAGAACCGGTGCTGACCCGGGGTGCCGAACAGGTAGAGGATCAGGTCGCTGTCCAGCGAGACACGACCGAAGTCCATCGCCACCGTGGTGGTGACCTTGTTCGGCGTGGCGCTGAGGTCGTCGACCCCGACGCTGGCCTCGGTCATCACCGCTTCGGTGGTCAGCGGCACGATCTCGGACACCGAGCCGACGAACGTCGTCTTCCCGACGCCGAACCCGCCGGCCACCACGATCTTGGCCGAGGTGGTGGCCCGCCGGGTGTCCGGCGCGTTGCGGGGATTAGAGCCTGCGGAGGCCACTGAGCACCCTTTCCAGGAACGCAAGCGACGGCCGGTCCCCCATTACCAAACCGCCCTGGTGAATCGTGACAAGCCCGAGCCCCGCCATGTCGCCGATGAGCACCCGCACGACCCCCAGCGGCAGCCGCAGGTGCGCGGCGACCTCGGCGACCGAGCGGGCGTCCAGGCAGAGCCCGCAGATGGAGCGGTGTTCGGGCAGCACCGCGGCATCCCGGCCGTGGTCGCTGGTGGACACCAGCGCCTCGATGGCCAGGTCGTAGTCGGGGCGGGTACGCCCGCCGGTCCGGGTGTAGGGGCGCACCAGCGAACCGGTCTCGGTGAAGGGGTCCGGCTCGGCCGAGGCGGCCCCCGGCGCGGCCTGCTGGGGGATGGGGGAATCCTCGACCATCCCGCCGCCGAACAGGTCCGCGCCAGGGCCGCCGAACAGCCCTGAGCCCATCCCGTCCAGCCCGCCGCGCGGCGACAGCGTGTCCGGGTGCTCCGCCCGGAGTTCGCCGTCGTCGTCCGGCTCGTTGTATCCGAAGCCGCCCAGCGCCCACTCCTTGTAGTCGAACCGGTCGCCAGTGAAGCCTGAACCTGTGGTCATCTCCGCGTCACCCCCATCGACTCATTATCTGCGCACCACGCCGTGCAGCTGCGCGCGCAGTTCGGGGGTGAGCTGCTGACCGACCCGCTCCACGAGCAAGGTCATCTCGTACGCCACCAGGCCGATGTCGCAGTTCGGCGCCGCGAGCACGGACAGGCAGGACCCGTCACTGATCGACATCAGGAACAGGTAGCCCCGCTCCATCTCGACCACCGTCTGGGCCACCTCGCCCGCCTCGAAGCACCGAGCCGCACCCGCGGTCAGGCTGACCAGGCCGGAGGAGACCGCCGACAGCTGTTCGGCGCGATCCCTGGGCAGGCCCTCCGACCCCGCGAGCATCAGACCGTCGGCGGAGACCACGACCGCGTGGGCGACACCGGGCACCCGGCGCACGAAGTCAGTGATCAACCAACCGAAGCTGCCTGGCTGTTGGACTGACTCGGTCACGCGGACTCCTCCTCAAGGGCCGTCACCGCTGGCTCGTTCACGGCTGCTCCTCGTTCCTCGCCTGCCCGTTGGAGCGGGTCTCGTCGTCGTTCGGTCCCTGAGCCGACTCGTTCGTCAGGACATCGATCCTGGCGTGCCTTCCCCGGCGCAGACCCTGCTGGAAACTTGACATCCTCCCACGAACATTGTCCGCGGAGCGACCGGACGCCGGAGTCTTCGACGGCAGCGTCTGCTGACGGGGTGCCGCCGAGCCCGGCACCAGGTGCGCCTTCGGCACCCGCTTGGGCAGTCCGGACGGGGTCTGCTGGGACAGCGCCTTGGCACTGCTCAGCACGGCCTCGGCCTGCTGCCAGCCCTCATCGCCTGGCGAATGCCAGTCGGTGCTCGGGCGGCGTGCGGTCACCGTCTCATCCTGGAGGCGCGCGGCCGGACGTTCAACCGCCGGGCGCCGCTGCGGGGCCGGTTCGGGCTCCGGCTCCGCCTTGGCCACGGGCACCGCGGGCTGCGGCGCGGAGCGCTCGGCCGGGCGTTCCGGCTCGACCGCGCGCTGCGGCTCCGCCGGACGCGGCGGCTCGGCAGGCCGCTGGGGCTCTGCCGGACGCTGCGGCTCGGGCGCCCTGACCTGCTCGGTCTTGGGCTCGGGCAGCCGGACCTGCTCGGTCTTGGGCTCAGGCCGGGCCGGGGCGGCCTTGGACTTCACCGGCGGGACCGGGCCGAGGCCCAGGTCGCCGCGGTCGGAGCCGAGGTAGGGCGCGGCCCCGCCGACCGGCTCGCTGTCCACGGCCTGGAACCACTGCGAGAGCACCGCCTCGTAGATCGGCAGCCGCTCGGTGGGGGCGTCCAGGTCGTACTCGACGCCCTTGGGGCGCTCCCCGGTCCCGTTCAGCGCGCCGTAGGCAGGTGGCGTGACCGAGGCCCTGGGCACGATCGGGTTGCGGCCGGCCTGGGTCTGCTCGGCCACCGGTTCGGGCTCCGGCTCCGGGACGGGCTCCGGCTGCGGCGCAGGCGGCACCACGGGCTGGAAGATGTCCCTCGGCGCGGACAGCTCCGGCGGAGCCGCCGGGTCCTGCTCGCCCCGGCCGGTGAGCACCTGGACGGTCAGGTCCGGGTGGTCGCCCGAGTCCGCCACCGGGCCACTGACCTCGGCGGGCTGCTCCGGCTCCGCCACCGGCGGGACCGGCGGCAGGGACGGCTGGCTCTGCTCCGCCGGGGCGGAGTTGGAGGTGAACAGCGACTGGTGCTCGCCGGTGTTGATCACCGAGGCGGCGGTCTGCTGGTAGGGCGAGGGCACCGGCGGCTGCGACCCGGTGTGCGACTGGGTGAACAGCGACCCCGCCGAGGTCCGGCCCGCCGAGGGGGAGCTCAGCGGCTGGATCAGCTCGGCCGGGACCACCACGAGCGCGGTGGTGCCGCCCTCGATGTCCTCGTTGTTGCGCAGGCGGACCCGGATGTCGTGCCGCTGGGCCAGCCGGCCGACCACGAACAGGCCCATCCGCCTGGAGACCGCGACGTCGACCTCCGGCGGGTCGGCCAGCCGCTGGTTGTAGTCGGTGATCTCCTGCTCGGGCATGCCCACACCGCGGTCGCTGATCTCGATCGCCAGCTCGCCCTTGCGGGTGCGGGCGGTGCGCACGGTGACCTTGGTGTTCGGGTCGGAGAACGCGGTGGCGTTGTCCAGCAGCTCGGCCACCAGGTGCACCACGTCGTTGACCGCGCGGCCCATCACGGCCAGGTCGGGCACCGCGGTGACCTGCACCCTGGCGTACTGCTCGACCTCGGAGACCGCGGCGCCGACCACCTCGGCCACCGGCACCGGGCGGGTGAGCCGCCTGGTGAGGTCGGTGCCCGCGAGGACCAGCAGGTTCTCCGAGTTGCGGCGCATCCGGGTGGCCAGGTGGTCCAGCTCGAACAGGCTGGAGAGCTGGTCCGGGTCCTGCTCGTCCTGCTCCAGCCGGTCGATCAGGCTCAGCTGGCGTTCGACCAGCGCCTGGGACCGGCGGGAGAGGTTGACGAACATCGCGTTGACGTTGTCCCGCAGCAGCGCCTGCTCGGCCGCCAGCCGGACCGCCTCGCCGTGCACCGCGTCGAAGGACCGGGCGACCTGCCCGACCTCCTCGCGGGTGTGCACGGGCACCGGCTCGATGGCGGTCTTGGCCGCCTCGGCCGGGTCCGGCGCGGCCAGGATGCGCTCGACCGCCTCCGGCAGCTTCCGGTCGGCCACCTCCAGCGCCGTGCGGCGCAGGATGCGCAGCGGGCGCAGCAGCGAGTAGGCCACCAGCATCGCCAGGAACACCGCCAGCGCGAGCGCGGCCAGCACCAGGATGGAGCGGGTGGTCGCCGAGGCGCGCACGGCGGCCGCCGCGGCCGCGGTGTCCGCCTTGAGCTGGTCGATCAGCGAGTTCTCGACGCGCTGGGTCAGGTTGATGGTCAGCGTCGCGGCCATGTCCCAGCGGTCGGTGGCCAGGTTGCCGAAGGCCGCGGCCTGCGGGGCCTGCGGCTGGGCGGCCAGCTGGAGCACGGCCTCCTGCATGTCGTTGGCCACGTCGACGATCAGACCGGTGACGGTGTCGTCGTACTGCCGCCGCTGCTCCGGCGTCGCGGACTTGCGGAAGTCGTTGCGCGCGGCTTCCAGCTCGGCGTCCGCGGCCAGGATCTGCCTGGTCTGGGTCGGCTCGAACTTCTTCTGCTGCAGGATGTCCAGCAGGATCGCGCGCTTGCGGGAGACCTGCTCCTTGGCCCGGCCGAGGGCCACCGCGGCCAGCTGCAGCCGGATCAGCTCCGGCTCGTCGGCCTGGGTGCCCGCGATCTCACCCAGGTCCAGCAGGGCTCCGATGGACTCGGTGTAGTTGCGCAGGATCTCCGACTCGGGGTACGCGGTGACGCCCGCCACCTGGCGCAGCCGGTTCAACCGCTCCAGCTGCTGCACGACGGTGACGTAGGAACGCCTGGTGTCGTCATCCAGTGAGGGACCGACCTCGTTGAGCTGGTTGCGCAGCACCTCGGTGGCGTCGATGACGCGCTTGCGCTGGCGGTCCAGCACACCGACCTGGTCTTCCTTCTCGTTATCGGTGGAGGCGACGTAGCGGACCGTGAGGTCCCGCTCGCGCTGCATCTGGTGCACCAACGTGGCCACGCTGCCCTGCAACTGGGCCTGCGTCGCGAGCCTGGCCAGCCGGCCGGCCTGGTCGATCTCGTTGGTCACCTGGACGCCACCCAGCACAAGGGCGACCACCGTCGGGATGAGGAGTACGGCGAGCAGCTTGCTGCGCAGTCGCCAGTTGCGCAGGCGCCAGCGGGCCGTGCCCACCTCCTGCGCGGACTTGGCCTGCGATGGCTTGTCCGTGCTCACCGGTGTGGAGTCCGGTGTCGCGGCTGCCGGCATCTGCTTGGCCCCGTTACTCTTCGAAGCCGCCTCATCACCCTTTTCGGGGGTCTCCGAGCGCGGGGCTTCCCCCGCGCCACGCTGGCTGGGACCTTTCTCTCGACGGGCCACCCTGGGCTTCCTCTTCCAGCAGCAGTGTCCCGGTCCCTCCCCGGACCGAGGTTGGACTCGCGAATCGGGCCGAATTGCAGCACAGCTCCTACTCGGGACGCCAGGGGGGTTGGCGCCGAGCACACGCGTGGCAGAGCTGAACCACCAGCGGCTAGGCCGGAGAGCCTAGTGGGAATCCCCCACGGCGCGAAAGGGCAGGATTGCGCAACGTGTCCAAAGCTCTACCTGAAGTCCTGCTTGTGGGTGGTCTCTACCTCGTTAGCATCTACTTCCGGCACACTGCGACACTGCGCATAGACAGCGCGTGCACCGCGATGTAGGTCAGCCGTGGCAGCACGCGGCTAGAAGCAGGACGGCGAGAGGCTCTCCCGATGGCGAACAAGACACTGCGCCGCAGCGTGGCAGTGGTGCTGAGCACGGTGATGGTGGCGGTCACGGCGAGCTGCTCGCTGTTCGGCGGCGGCGGCGCCGGCGCCAAGCCGGTGCTGGAGAAGACCACCCTGCGAGTCGGCTTCCTGCCGCTGGTGGACGTGGCGCCGCTGTTCATGGCCAAGGAGGACGGCAAGTTCTCCGCCATCGGCCTCAACGTCGACACGATCAGCATGAACTCCGAGAAGGAGGCGATGGCGGCCCTGAACAACGGGACCATCGACATCGCCTTCGCCAGCCACGTGACCTTCTTCAAGGCCGCGGCCGAGGGCGCGGAGCTGCAGTTGCAGGGTGAGGCGTACCAGGCGGGCACCAACACGATGGCCCTGGTCACGCTGAAGAACTCCACCTTCACCGCGCTCAACCGCGGGAACTCCCGGCCGACCATCGGCGTGGACTCCACCGACAGCATCGGTGCGCTGACCACCAAGACCGTGTTCAAGGCGGCCGGGGTGAACGAGGTCAAGCTGGAGCAGGTCGAGTTCGGCAAGATGGAGTCCGCGCTGCTCACCGGCAAGGTCGAGGCGGCCTGGATGGTGGAGCCGCACCTGACCAGGGTGCAGAAGCAGATCGGCGCGGTCGTGCTCAGCGACACCGCCCGCGGCGGCACCCTGGACTTCCCGATGTCCGGCTACGCGGCCACCCGGCGCGCGGCCGAGGAGAGCCCGAAGACCTTCGCCGCCTTCCGCCAGGTGCTCAGCGAGGCCCAGCTGCTCGGCACCAACCACCTCAAGGTGCAGGAAGTGCTGATCAAGTACGCCACCCTGGACCCGCAGACCGCGGCCCTGGTGGCGGTGGGCACCTTCCCGGTGTCGATCAACCCGGTCCGGCTGCAGCGGGTGGCGGACATGATGGAGAGCAACAAGCTGCTCAACACCCGCCTGGACGTGCTCCAGCTGCTGCCGCCGTCAGCGCCGGTCAACTAGTCGTGACCGGCCGGGCGCGCAGCGCCCTGAGGCCGCGCAGCAGCAGCGGGGACAGCATGCTCAGCAGGGCCAGCCCGAGCACGATCTTGGCGAACGGGCTGGCCAGCAGCGTGGCCGGATCACCCTGGCTGACCTGCAACGCCTTGCGCAGGTTCTCCTCCGCGATCGGCCCGAGCACCAGCCCGAGGATCGCCGGCAGCACCGGCCAGCCGTAGCGCCGCATGGCCAGCCCCAGCACGCCGAGGGCCAGCAGCACCAGCAGCCCCGAGTACTGCTGGCTGCCCGCGTAGGCCCCGAGCGAGGCGCAGACCAGGATGCCCGCGTACAGGTACGGCCTCGGGATGCGCAGGATCTTCACCCAGATGCCGACCAGTGGCAGGTTCAGGACAAGAAGCATCACGTTGCCCAGGTACAGCGAGGCGATCAGCGTCCAGACCAGCAGCGGCTGGCTCTGGAACAGCAGCGGGCCCGGCTCGATGCTGTAGCTGCCGAAGGCGGCCAGCATCACCGCGGCGGTGGCCGAGGTGGGCAGGCCCAGGGTGAGCAGCGGGACCAGCATGCCGGCCGCGCCCGCGTTGTTCGCCGCCTCCGGCCCGGCCACGCCCTCGATCGCGCCCTTGCCGAACTCCTCCGGCTTCTTCGCCAGCTTCTTCTCCACCGCGTAGGACAGGAAGGTGGAGATCACCGGGCCGCCCGCGGGCACCGCGCCGAGCGGGAAGCCCAGCGCCGCGCCGCGCAGCCAGGGCTTCCAGGACCGCTTCAGATCCTCCTTGGGCAGCCACCAGACCCGGTTGACCGGGATCACCTCCGGCGCCCCGTGGCGCAGCCTGGCGGCGGTGTAGAGGGCCTCCCCGACGGCGAACAGGCCGACCGCGGCGATCACCAGGTCGACGCCGTTGACCAGTTCGCCGATGCCGAGGGTGAAGCGCTCCTGGCTGGACATCGGGTCCAGGCCGACCAGTCCGAGCACCAGCCCGAGGGCCAGGCTGGCGAAACCGCGGATCGCGCTGCCGCCGAGCATGGTGGCCACCGTGCAGAAGGCCAGCACGGTCAGCGCGAAGTAGTCCGCCGAGGTCAGGTGCACCGCCCAGTCCGCGACCTGCGGGGCCAGCAGGGCCAGCAGCACGGTGCCGATGGTGCCGGCCACGAACGAGCCGAGGGCGGCAGTGGCCAGCGCCTGTGCCCCCCGGCCCGCCCGGGCCATCTTGTTGCCCTCCAGCGCGGTGATCACCGACGCCGACTCGCCAGGGGTGTTGAGCAGGATGGAGGTGGTGGAACCGCCGTACATCCCGCCGTAGAGCACCCCGGCGAACATGATCAGCGCGGCCGCGGGCGGCACCGAGTAGGTGATCGGCAGCAGCAGGGCGACGGTCATCGCCGGGCCGATGCCCGGCAACACCCCGACCAGCGTCCCCAGTAGCACGCCCCCCAGGGCGAACAGCAGGTTCTCCACGGTGACCGCGGCCGCGAACCCCTGCATGACGTAGTCGAACGTGCTCAATTCCCCGCCTCTGCCGTGCGTGTGCGTGTGTTGCCAGGTTTTGGGTGGCTATGCCAGGCCGATCTCGGTGAGCACCTTCTTCGCCGCCGCGCTCTCCGACTCGATGTAGCTGTCGAAGTCCGGGCCGGCCAGGAAAGCGTCTTCCCAGTCCTTGTCCCGCAGCATCTGCTGCCAGGCCTGGCTGTCCTTCAGCTTGGTGAACATGTTCACCAGGTCGGTCTTGGCGCTGCCGGCCAGGTCCGGCGTGCCGACCACGCCACGCCAGTTGACGTAGGAGATCGGCACCCCTTGCTCCTTCAACGTTTTAACCTCAGGCAGCAGCTTTGACCGCTTGTCGCCGGACACCGCGAGGGCGCGCAGGTTTCCGGCTTTCACCTGTTCGGCGTATTCGGAGACACCGGAGATGCCCGCCTTCGCCTCGCCGGAGAGCAGCTTGGCCACCGACTCGCCGCCACCGCCCTGGTTCGGCAGGAAGTTGACCACCTTGGGGTCGATGCCGACCTCGTCGGCGATCAGCCCGGACAGGATGTGGTCCACGTCGGCCACCACGCCACCGGTGACCACGGTGCCCTTGGCGTCCTGCTTCCAGCCGGTCAGGAAGTCCTGCAGGTTGGTGTACGGGGACTTGGCCGGCACCACCAGCGCCATGCTCTCGCTGGTCAGCCGGGCCAGCGGGGTGGTGTTCTTGAGCGTCTTGCTGGACTTGGAGTTGATCACGCTGGCCACCATGACCTTGCCCATGACCATGAGCACCTTCTCGTTGCGCTCACCGGTCAGCTGGTTCAGCCCGGTGATGCCGTTGGCCCCGGCCACGTTGAACACCTCGGTCCCGGTGGCCAGGTTGTCGCGTTGCAGCACGTTGCGCACCGCCTCCGCGGTCTGGTGCCAGCCACCACCGGCCTTGGCGGGCACCATCAGGCGCAAGCCCTCCATCGGCGCACCGGGCGCCGCGTTGCCGCCGTTTCCGCACCCGGCCACCAGTGCGGCGGCCATCAGCAGGGCGCCGGCCGCCATCATTCCTCGTTGAACACGCATGGCGAGCAACCAACCACAACCAGCGATTGCACGATAGGACGTTGGAAAAGAACCAACTTTCAAGATACTGATGTGGGTTCCCGCAGTTTGGCTCTGTTCCGCACCGCTGCCCGGGTCCGGAGTACCAGGGGCACCCCCACCGCGAGGACGGCCGCGCCGAGCACCACGATGGAGAACGGGGTGTGCACCAGCGCGCCCACCTCGCCCTGGCTGATCTGCAGCGCCTTGCGCAGGTTGGTCTCGGCCACCGGACCGAGGATCAACCCGAGGATGGCCGGCGCCACCGGCCAGCCGTAGCGCCGCATGACGAAGCCGAGCAGCCCGATGCCGGCCAGCACGACCAGGCCCTGCCAGGCGCTGCTGGCCGCGTAGGCGCCCAGCGAGGCGCAGAGCAGGATGCCCGCGTACAGGTACGGCCGGGGAACTCGCAAGATCTTCACCCAGAGCCCGGCCAGCGGCAGGTTCAGCACCAGCAGCAGCACGTTGCCCACGTACAGCGAGGCGATCAGCGTCCACACCAGCACCGGCTCGGTCTCGAACAGCAGCGGGCCGGGCTGGATGTTGTAGCTGGTGAACGCGGCCAGCATGATCGCCGCGGTGGCCGAGGTGGGCAGGCCGAGGGTGAGCAGCGGGACCAGCACCCCGGCCGCGGCCGCGTTGTTGGCCGCCTCCGGCCCGGCCACGCCCTCGATCGCGCCCTTGCCGAACTCCTCCGGCCGCTTGGTCAGCTTCTTCTCCACCGCGTAGGACAGGAACGTGGTCACGTCCGCCCCGCCGGCCGGCACCGCGCCGATCGGGAAGCCGATCAGGGTGCCGCGCAGCCAGGGCCGCCAGGACCGCTTCAGGTCCTCCCTGGGCAGCCACCAGACCTTGTTCACCGGGATCAGCTGCGGCACCCCGTGCCGCATCCTGGAGGCCACGTACAGCGCCTCGCCGACGGCGAACAGGCCGACCGCGGCCACCACCACCGGCACCCCGCGGGAGAGCTCGTCCACGCCGAAGTCGAACCGGCTCTGCCCGGTCTGCGACTCGGTGCCGATCAGCCCGAGGAACAGCCCGAGCGCGAGCGCGGCCACCCCGCGCAGCGGCGAGGCGCCCAGCATCGCCGAGACGGTGCAGAAGGCCAGCACGGTCAGCGCGAAGTAGTCCGCCGAGGTGAGCTTGATGGCCCACTCCGCGATCTGCGGGGCGAGCAGGGACAGCAGCAGGGTGCCGATGGTGCCCGCGACGAAGGAGCCGATGGCCGCGGTGGCCAGCGCCTGCGCGCCCCGGCCCGCCCTGGCCATCTTGTTGCCCTCCAGGGCGGTGATGATCGAGGCGGACTCACCGGGGGTGTTGAGCAGGATCGAGGTGGTGGAGCCGCCGTACATGCCGCCGTAGTAGATGCCGGCGAACATGATCAGCGCGGCGGCCGGCGGCACCAGGTAGGTGATCGGCAGCAGCAGGGCCACCGTCATCGCCGGGCCGATCCCGGGCAGCACCCCGACCAGCGTGCCCAGCAGCACGCCGAGCAGCGCGAACAGCAGGTTCTCCACGGCCAGGGCGCTCTCGAAGCCCTGGAGCAGCGCGCTCACCCGAGCAGGCCCTGCAACGGGCCGCCGGGCAGGTAGGCGCCGAGGCCGAAGACGAACACCGCCCACAGCGCCAGGGCCAGGGCCAGCGCGCTGACCACGATCACCCACCAGCGGCGGGCGCCCAGGATCACCGCGGTGCCCGCGAACAGCAGCGCGGCGGCCAGCGGCCAGCCGATCGGCTCGATCAGCACCGCGTGCCCGGCGAAGAGCCCGACCAGCAGCAGCACCGCGCGCTTGTCACTGCGCTGGCTGAGGTCGATGTCCTCGCCCTCCTCCGGCGGGGCGGCCTGGCCGCGCAGCACCTGCACGGTGAGCAGCACCGCGACCCCGACCAGCAGGCCGCCGATGAGGTAGGGGAACAGCCGGGGCCCGGCCACCGCGGCGGCCGGCGGGACCATGATCGTCGGAGTCTCGACCAGGACGTAGACGCCCAGGCCGCCGAGCAGTGCGGTCAGCAGCAGCTCACCGCTGACGCGGGCTCGGCCGCCCCGGTTTCCGGGACGGCCGAGTGCCGAGCTGTGGTCGGTGCTGGTGGTCACTTGATCCCGCCGATTTCGGCGAGCATCTTCTTCACCCGTGCCTCGTCCTCGTCGATGAACTTGGCGAAGTCCGCGCCGGTGGCCCAGGCGTCCTCCCAGTCCTTGGCCTTCAGCGTCTGCTTCCACGCCTCGCTGTTGCGCATCTTGGTGACCATGTCGACCAGGGTCTGCTTGGCGCCATCGGACAGGCCGGGGCGGGCCACCACGCCGCGCCAGTTCAGGTAGGAGATGGGCACGCCCTGCTCCTTGAGCGTCTTGGTGTCGGGCAGCAGCGTGGAGCGCTTGTCACCGCTGACCGCGATCGCGCGCAGCTTGCCGGACTTGACGTGCTCGGAGAACTCCGACACCCCGGAGATACCCGCCTTGACCTCGCCGGAGAGCAGCTTGGCCACCGCCTCGCCACCACCGGAGTTGGCCACGTAGTTCACCTGACCGGGGTCGATGCCGACCTCGTCGGCGACCAGTCCGGCCAGGATCTGGTCCGCGCCGCCCGCCGAGCCGCCGGTGATCACGGTGCCCTTGGGGTCCTGCTTCCAGGTGGTCAGGAAGTCCTGCAGGTTGATCTCGGTCTGGGCGGCCGGCACCACGATGACCAGCGCCTCGCCGGTGAGCTTGGCGATCGGCGTGGTGTCCTTGAGCGTTTTGTCCGACTTCGCGTTCAGAATGCCGCCGACCATGACCTGACCCATGATCATCAGCAGCTTGTCGTCCTTCTCGCCGGCCATCTGCTTGAGGCCGGTGACCCCGCCCGCGCCCTCCACGTTGAACACCTGCGCGCCGGTGGCCAGCTTCTCCTTGAGCAGCACGTCCTGCATGGCCTGCGCGGACTGGTGCCAGCCACCGCCCGGCTTGGCCGGCGCCATCAGGCGCAGCCCCGTGACCGGCTGGTTCGCCCCGCCACTGGTGCCCCCGGTACATCCGGCGAGCAGGGTGGCGACCGTGGTCACGACACCGGCGGCGATTAACCGCCGTCGCGGAATCTGGCGAAGCATTCGGGGGTCCTTCCTCCATGGAGGGAAGTTGCATGGGTGGAAGCGCGTTCCATTTACCCAGTGATGTGCTGGGCGGAACGGGCAGCATTCCAGCACATCAGCGCCCTATACCACTACCGCCGAACGCGAAGAAGTGTCGGAAGTTCTCTGAAGCGCACCCGTACGACCTGCCCGAACGAACTTGACTTCCGGGGTCACTACCCTGGAAGGCCAGGAAACCGCCACCAGGCCCAGGAGCCCGATACCCCGTGACCGACGGACCCCTCATCGTCCAGTCCGACAAGACCCTGCTGCTAGAGGTCGACCACGAGCTGGCCGACGAGGCACGCATCGCGATCGCGCCGTTCGCCGAGCTGGAGCGCGCGCCCGAGCACGTGCACACCTACCGGGTGACCCCGCTGGCGCTGTGGAACGCGCGCGCCGCCGGGCACGACGCCGAGCAGGTGGTGGACGCGCTGGTCCGCTACTCGCGCTACTCGGTGCCGCAGCCGCTGCTGGTGGACGTGGTGGACACCATGGGCCGCTTCGGCCGGCTACAGCTGGCCAACCACCCCGTGCACGGCCTCGTCATGTCCACTGTGGACCGGGCCGTGCTGGAGGAGGTGCTGCGCAACAAGAAGATCGCGCCGATGCTGGGCGACCGGCTGGACCCGGACACCGTGGTGGTGCACCCCAGCCAGCGCGGCCACCTCAAGCAGCTGCTGCTCAAGGCGGGCTGGCCGGCCGAGGACCTGGCCGGCTACGTCGACGGCGAGGCGCACCCGATCGCGCTGGCCGAGAACGGCTGGACCCTGCGCGACTACCAGCGGCACGCCGCGCAGGCGTTCTGGGCGGGCGGCTCCGGCGTGATCGTGCTGCCCTGCGGCGCGGGCAAGACGCTGGTCGGCGCGGCCGCGATGGCGCAGGCACAGGCGACCACGCTGATCCTGGTCACCAACACGGTGGCCGGTCGGCAGTGGAAGCGGGAGCTGGTCGCGCGCACCTCGCTGACCGAGGACGAGATCGGCGAGTACTCGGGCGAGCGCAAGGAGGTCCGCCCGGTCACCATCGCCACCTACCAGGTGATCACCCGCAAGACCAAGGGCGAGTACCGGCACCTGGAGCTGTTCGACTCCAGGGACTGGGGCCTGATCGTCTACGACGAGGTGCACCTGCTGCCGGCCCCGGTGTTCCGGATGACCGCCGACCTGCAGTCCCGCCGCCGCCTCGGCCTGACCGCGACCCTGGTCCGCGAGGACGGCCGGGAGGGCGACGTGTTCTCCCTGATCGGCCCGAAGCGCTACGACGCGCCGTGGCGGGACATCGAGGCGCAGGGCTGGATCGCGCCCGCGGAGTGCGTCGAGGTCCGGGTCACCATGACCGAGAACGAGCGCCTCCAGTACGCCACCGCCGAGCCGGAGGAGCGCTACAAGATGTGCTCCACCGCCCGCACCAAGGCCCCGGTGGTCCGCGCCATCCTGGACCGCCACCCGGACGAGCCCACCCTGGTCATCGGCGCCTACCTGGACCAGCTCGACGAGCTCGGCGAGGCCCTCAACGCCCCGGTCATCCAGGGCTCCACCAGGAACAAGGAGCGCGAGGCCCTCTTCGACGCCTTCCGCAAGGGCGAGATCCGCACCCTGGTCGTGTCCAAGGTGGCCAACTTCTCCATCGACCTGCCCGAGGCCTCGGTCGCGGTGCAGGTCTCCGGCACCTTCGGCTCCCGCCAGGAAGAGGCCCAGCGACTGGGCAGGTTGTTGCGCCCCAAGGGAGATGGTCGCCAGGCGCACTTCTACTCGGTGGTGGCCAGGGACAGCCTG
This sequence comes from Crossiella sp. SN42, assembly GCF_023897065.1. GTDB lineage: Bacteria > Actinomycetota > Actinomycetes > Mycobacteriales > Pseudonocardiaceae > Crossiella. Next base: position 19,176 of record NZ_JAMHIV010000017.1, on the reverse strand, counting down.
GACACCGACTACGCGGCGCACCGGCAGCGGTTCCTGGCCGAGCAGGGGTACGCGTACCGGATCGTGGACGCGGACGACCTGCTCGGCCCGGCACTACCGGAGATCAGCTGACCAACGCGGTCGCGGCCTGCTGCCCGAGGCGGACCGCGGTCGCGTTGTGCTCGATCGGACTGGCCTTCACCCCGGGGAACACCACGAAGTCGACCACGGCCCCACTCACGCCCCCGGTGCTCGGATGCGGGTTGATGCCGAGCTGCCGCGCCATGCCGTAGGAGGCCTCACCGATGATCGCCTTCGGCCCGAGGTCCCCCACCACCCCGTAGACCACCTTGTCCTTGTACACCGCGACCGCCACCGTGCCCCCGGTGATCCCGGAGTCGCGGTAGTTCCAGGTCGGACTGGCCAGCGGCACCACGATGAAGGGCAGCGTCTCGGCGTTGAGCGGCCTGCCGTCGGACTGATTGAAGGCGGTCGCGTTCTGCCAGTAGGGATCGGTGCTGGCATTGCACTTGGCGGTGCGCTGCCCGTCGCAGTCGATGTCCAGGTCGGCCCGCCAGTGCACGGCCTTGCGGGTGGCACAGACCGGCACGGTCCGCGCTCCCCCGGCGTCGTGGGCGTACTTGCCGTTGGAGACCTGCTTGGTGCAGGCGGCCACGGCGGCTTTGAGCTGGGCGGCGGTTGGCGGGGCGGCTTGAGCGGCCAGGGCGGGGGTGACCGGGGTGAGGGCTAGGGCGGCGGCGAGCGCGAGCAGGGCTGTGCGCATGATGACCTCCAGGCAGGGACTGGCAATCACTAACCACTTCAGCCTGAAGATGGTTACCGGTTCACAAGCGAGTCGGCAAGGGCCCGGCTTCAGCTTTGGTGAACCCGAAAAAAAATCCGGGGGGCCTGGCCATTTCGGCGAGGACCCCCCGTAGGTGAACCCAACTATACCCGCTAACCTCAATCCCGTGCAACCGGCAAACCCCGAATACGCCCAGCACGTCCTCGCCCGCCTCACCGACTTCTGCCGAGTGGACGGCGTGCTGTGGACAAGAAGACTCTGGGACATCGGTTCGATCTTGACCCTGGAGGAGCTGTGGGAATCAGCGAGTTGGCAGTCCAGGAAGGTGATCTCCGGCAGCGCCCTTGATTGGCAGCGGCACCAGCTCGCCTGCCTGATCGGTCCCGATCTCGGCATGGGCGACAAGGCACTGCGCCGCGAACTGGTCCAGCTGCTCGGCTCGGAAGACCTGACCGATCCCGGCCCTGGTCACCGGCAACTCCGGGTGCTCATCGACCACGCGCGAGATGGCTACCTGGACCGATGGGCCGACCGGGTGGCCGAGGGGACTCCGGTGAAGCCCGAGCGGCTGGCCAGGACACTGGCCGCGCACCTGCTCGACCTCGGCTACACCGCACAGTTCCTGACCGCGCATTGGTTGTCCGGGTTGCGTTCGAAAAATACCCACACTGAGGCGATTATTGCCAGTGCAGCCGGACTTGCGCGCATCCCGCCACGAAACTTTCACGTTCTGCTGTCACTAAGCTCGGTCCCTGCCCGGTCGATCGCGGAAAACACTCCAGATTGGCTGAATAATTCAGAAGTAGCCAGCTGGTTGAAGAAGGAAGGACACTCGACCAGCGGGGTCCGCTCCCAAGGTGGATTCCTCTACCGGGTCTCCGCACGGGATCCGTATGGCGCCGCCGACAAGGTCAGGGAGATGTTCGAACGCATGGTCGCGCGCTCGTTCTTCTCCCGCCGGGACCGCGGCGGGATCGCGGCCTCCCCCGTGCTGTGGGTCAGCGGCCATCCCGAGCCGCTGCCCCTGGCCGGCCCGGCCCGGCACGCCGACGTGCTCTCGCTCGCCCAGCAGGGGCAGCTCTACGACGTCGCCCGGCCGCGCAACCCGGTCGACGACGCCTTGGAACTGGCCGCGACGGTGAACCAGGCTGGGTCCTCCGGCACCGCGCTGGCCGGGGCGTGGGCCGCAGTCGAGTCGCTGCTGTGCCACCCCGGCGATCCGGTCCCGGCCGGCGAGCGCAGCGGCAAGGCGGTAGCCGCGGATCGGCTGGCCGCGATCGTCGCCTGCTCTTGGCCACGGGCGGAGCTGACCACGCTGGTGCGACGGCATGGTCGCAAGGACGAGCAGGATGAGCTGTCCCGGCGCCGGGACGCCTGCACCACCAGCCGGGCACAGGCCCAGGTCCTGCTCGCCGAGATCACCAGGAACGGCGCGGCCAACCTGCGCTTCCACGGCCGGACGCGGTACAGCGACCGGGTGGTGGCCCGGCTGCTGGCGGAGTGCGTGGCCGAACCGAAGCGGGTGGTCGGTGAGCTGACCTCGGTCGTGCGCATCACGCTCCGGCGGCTGTACCGGGCACGCAACATCGTGCTGCACGGTGGCTCCACCACCGGCGTGGCCCTGGACGCGACCCTGCGCACGGCCGCGCCGTTGCTGGGGGCCGGGCTCGACCGGATCGCGCATGCCTACTTCGGATCCGGGCTGGGTCCGCTGGACCTGGCTGCTCGGGCGAAGCTGAGTCTCTCGCTGGTGGGGGACGAGACCGGACTGTCGCTGGTGGACCTGTTGCGGAAGCCGGGGGCGGAGGCGGCTTAACCGAGGTCGCGCAGGAACTGCTGTTGGTCGTCCAGGAAGCCGGTGGCGAACAGGGCGCGGGGCGCGAAGAGGGCGGTCAGGGTGAGCTTGAGGTCGGAGCGTTCGATGGTGTCCTTGACCAGGGAGTGGGCCGCGTCGGGGTAGTGCTTGACCTGGAGTGCGCCGCCTTCGGCGAGGGCTGTTCGGTAGCCGCGTTCGGTGTCGGCGGTGTCCACGTTGCGGTCGTGGCCTGCCAGGGTGAGCAGCACCGGCACGCCGCGCAGGGCGGGCAGGTCGGGGGTGGCGTCGGCGGTGTGGTTCTTGGTGATGAAGCGCCAGCGGTCGGGGGTCATGCCGTGTGTTTCGCCGCCCATGGCGCGGGTGTAGTCGTCGAAGCTCGCCTGGGTGGCCAGTAGGCGGCGGGTGGTGTCGCTTCTGGTGAGCTGGGCCTCGGTGGGGTTGCCCGCCAGCAGGTGGAAGCGGCCCTGCTGGAGCCAGTTGATCGCGGGTGAGACGGCCAGCACGAAGCGCACCGGGGTCCGGGCGACGACCTTGGGCAGCACCCAGCCCGCCTGGCTGGCGCCCCACAGGCCGATGCGGTCGCCGTCGATGTCGGGGCGGGCTCGGGCCCAGGCGATGGCTGCGACGGCTTCCTCGGCGCGGTCGGTCATGGACTGGTCCAGCCAGTTTCCGGGGGCGTTCGCGACGCCGGGTTTGTGCCAGGACAGGGTGGCGTAGCCGGCCTTGGCGTTGGCCTCCCAGATCGGGCGGTAGCCGCCCTCGTGGGTGGCGTCGACCGGGCCGTCGCCGTGCAGGTGCACCACCAGGCCGTGGCGGGTGCCGGTCGTGGGCGTGGCCAGCACGCCGTGCAGCAGGTGGCCGCCGTGGTTGATCGTGACGGACTGCTCGTTCAGGTCGTAGGAGTGTTGCCAGAGCAGCACACCGCCCAGCCCCAGGACCAAGACCAGGACTGTGACCAGCACTGTGACTCGCATGGCGGCGAAACTATCACGTCCAGAACGATCGTTGAGGCTGTGATAGTTTTTGGGGCATGGCAGTGGTGACTCTCCGGCGGGGTGTGCCCTCCGGTGCGGAATGGCAGGCGGCGCGGCTGTACTGGGCGGCGTTCGGGCGCAAGCTCGGGCCCGCGCTGAACCCGCCGGAGGTGGCGGTGCGCTTCCTCGCCGAGCAGCTCAACGCCGATCGCGCGGTCTGCGCGCTGCGCGAAGGACAACTGGTCGGCCTGGCCGGTTATCAGCTCGACGGGCGGGCCTTCATCAGCGGCTCCGGCCGGTCCGTGCTGCGCTACTACGGTCTGCGCGGCTGGTGGCGGCTGCCGTTGCTGGCGCTGTTCACCCGCAGGCCCGCGCCGGAGCAGCTGGTCATGGACGGCATCGCGGTCGAGGAGAGCGCGCGCGGGCTGGGCATCGGCAGCCTGCTCATCGAGGAGGTGACCGCCGTCGCCGCGGAGCATGACCGGGAGCAGGTCCGGCTGGACGTGATCGACACCAACCCGCGCGCCAGGGCGCTGTACGAGCGGCGCGGCTTCACCGCGGTGCGCACCCAGCCGACGCCGTACCTGTGCGGGCTGCTGGGATTCAGCGCGGTGACCACGATGCACCGTCCCGTCCCGCCGAAAGGACCCCGCACCCCGTGACCGACCGGATCCAGGTCCCCACCCGCCTGCTCGTGCACGCCCTGGTCCGCGCGGACGGCACCGTCGACGCGGGCGAGCTGTACCGGGTCGCCGAGACCATCGGGATGAGCGAGCAGCAGGTCCGCCTGTGCGTCAAACGCCTGGTCGCCGAGGGTCGGTTCCGGCACGAGGGCCGCGGCCGCAAGGCGGTGCTGCACGCGAGCGCGGACACCCTGCGCGAGCTCGCCCCCAACCTCGACTTCCTGCACCACGCCTACCGCCAGGACACCGGCCTGGAGCCGTGGGACGGCCGCTGGCACCTGGCCGCCTTCGCGGTGCCCGAGTCGGCCCGCCCGGCCAGGGACGCCCTGCGCGACACCCTGCTCCGCCTCGGCGGCGCGGCCCTGCAAGGCGGCCTGTACGTCTGCGCGAACCCCTGGGAGCCCTATCTGGTGGCGGCGGCCGGCGAGCTGGGCGTGCCGGACTCGCTCACCCTGCTCACCAGCTCGGACCTGCGCCGCGGCGAGGTCAGCGACCCGGTCGAGCTCGCGCGGGAGCTCTGGCCGCAGGACGAGCTCGCCGAGGGCTACCGGCGGCTCAGCCGGATCGCCGAGGTCCGCCTGGCGCGACTCGACGGCGCGCCTTCGCCGGACGAACGACTCGTCATCGCGGTGGAGCTGGCCGCCGAGCTCAGCCGGGTGATGGAGCCGGATCCGCTGCTGCCACCCGAGTTGCTGTCCCAGCCTTGGCCGGGAGCCCGGGCGAGGGAGCTGTTCGCCCGGTGCTGGACCGCGCTGGGCGCGGAGACCCCGTCGATCCTGTTCCGCCAGTACGCCGGAATCAGCTTCCCACCGGCAACTCCGCCGCGCTGACGCCCGCGCTGCGCACAATCCGGTCGATCCGGTTGGCCGCCTCGTTCTCCCCCGGCTTCAGCGTGCGCAGCCGGATCGGCGGTCCCAGGTCCACCAGCGTCGGCACGTAGTCCGCGGTCACCTGCCAGGAGCCGTTGGCCTCGGCGAAGCGGAAGCGGGCCAGCACGCCTTCCTCGGTGACGCCGCGGGGTTCCTCGTGCTTGGCGATGTGGTTGCCCAGGCCGTAGGCGACCCACTTGCCCGCGACCTTGGCGATGGGCTGCACGACGTGGGCGTGGTGGCCGATGATCAGGTCGATGGCCGGGTCGTCCAGCAGCTTGGCGGCCAGCTGTTTCTGGTCGGCGGTGGGGTCGTGGCGGTACTCCACGCCCCAGTGCAGGCTGGCCAGCACGACCTCGGCGCCGGCGGCCTTGGTGGCGCGGGCGGCCTTGAGCACGGACTCGGCGCTGAGCTGGTTGGACAGCCAGGGTTTGTCGGCGGGGAGCTTGAGGCCGTTGAAGCCGAAGGTGTGCGAGATGTGGCCGACCTTGACGCCGTTCACCTCGTAGATCACCGGTTTGGCCGCCTCGGGGGCGGTGCGGGCGGAGCCGGTGTGCTTCAGGCCTGCCGCGTCCAGGGCGTCCAGGGTGCGTTTCACGCCGTCCACGCCCTGGTCGAGGGTGTGGTTGGAGGCGGTGGAGCAGGTGTCGTAGCCGGTGGTCTTGAGCGCGGTGACGACCTCGGGCGGGGCGTTGAAGCTGGGGTAGCCCTTGAACGGGCCGCCGGGGGCGGCGATGGGGACTTCCAGGTGGCAGATGGCCAGGTCGGCGCCGCTGATCGCGGGTTTCACGCCCTCGAAGAGCTTGGTGTAGTCGCGGCTGCCGCCACCGTCGGCGGTGGCCTGGGTGGTCAGGGCCGGGTGGATCAGCACGTCGCCGGTGGCCGCGACGGTGAAGGCGCGCGGTGGCGGGGCCGCGGCTGACGTGGGGCTCTGCGCGGAGGTGGTCGCGGGCGGGGCCGGCTGGTCCGCGCCGCAGGCGGTCAGCACCAGGGTGGCGGCCGCGAGGGCGGCGGTCAGGGGTCCGCGCATTTCTCGACCCTAACCCCCCTGGCCGCATCCGGGCCGGTTCCGGGGCGGGCTCCGGGGTCACCCTGATCCGCCGGAGCCGCCCGCGGTCAAAACTTGTGGCATGTACGAGAACACGACATACAGCCAGACGGGACAGCCCGTGAAGAAGCTGCGCCGGAGCCGGACCGACAAGATGCTGGCCGGGGTCTGCGGCGGGATCGGCAAGCTGCTGGGCATCGACGCGGCGATCATCCGCATCGTGCTGGTGGCCGCCACCCTGCTCGGCTTCGGCACCGGCGCGATCATCTACCTCATCTGCTGGCTGATCATGCCGGAAGAGGCCTGAGCCGCCCTCACCTCGGCCAGCCCTGCACGTCCGGTCTGCGCTGCCAGGGCAGGGGGCCGTCGAGGGGGCGGTACTCCACGCCCAGCGCGTCCAGCCGGGGCAGGTGGTGCTCGGTGAGGCGGCGCAGGAACCCCGGTTCGTCGCGGGATGCGGGGCTCCACACCACTTCGGCGAACGCGGCCAACCTGGGGAAGGCCGCGTAGTCCAGTCGCCGGGGCGAGTCCAGGTGCTCGGTCCACAGCTGGGCCTGCGCGCCGAGCACGTGCGCGGCCGCGTCCGGGTCCAGCCCGGCCGGGACCGGCTCGTAGCCGTAGACATCGGTGACCGTGCGCACGAACCCGACCGGGATCGGCTCGTCCGGGTGCTCGGACTGCCGGTGGTCCAGGTACACCTTCTGTTCCGGGCACATCACCACGTCGTGCCCGGCCTTGGCCGCCGTGGCGCCGGCTTCCTCGCCCCGCCAGGAGGCCACCACCAGGCCGGTCGGCAGCTCGCCGACCTCCATGATCTCGTCCCAGCCGAACGCCGTGCGGCCGTGGCCCGCCAGGTGTTCGGCCAGCTGGCGCAGGAACCAGCCGTGCAGCCCGGCCTCGTCGGCCAGGCCCAGCTCGGCGATGCGGCGCTGGGCCAGCGGGTCACGCCGCCACTGCACCAGCGGCACCTCGTCGCCACCGATGCCGATCACCTGGGCCGGGAAGACCTCGACCACCTCGTCGAGCACGTTGCGGAAGAACTGGACCGTCTCGTCGCGGACGTTGAGCACGTTGTCGTTGATGCCCCAACGGGTCCACACGCCGATCGGCTGGTCCAGGTTGCCCAGCTCGGGGTAGGCCGCGATGGCCGCCTGGGTGTGGCCGGGCACGTCGATCTCCGGCACCACCGTGATGCCGAGACCGGCCGCGTAGCCGACGATCTCGCGCAGGTCGTCCTTGGTGTAGAAGCCGCCGTGCGGGCGGGCGTCGTAGTTGCCGCGCTGCCACGGCCCGACGCCGGAACGCTCCCGCCAGGCGCCGACCTCGGTCAGCTTCGGGTAGCGCTCGATCTCCATCCGCCAGCCCTGGTCATCGGTGAGGTGCAGGTGCAGCACGGAGAACTTGTGCGCGGCGAGCAGGTCCAGGAAGCGCAGCACGCCGTCCTTGGGCAGGAAATGCCTTGCCACGTCGAGTAAACAGCCGCGCCAGCCGAACCGGGGCCGATCCCGCACCTGACCGCAGGGCAGCAACCACTGTCCTTTGTGGACAGCTGAGCGGCGGAAGGCGGCCGGGCCGAACAGCTGGCGCAGGGTCTGCGCCGCGTGCCGGGCGCCGGCCAGGGCACCGGCGCGCACGTCCGCCGCGGTCCCGGTGATGGTCAGGACGTACTCCTCCTCGGCCAGCCCGCCGTCCAGGCCGAACCGGATCTCCGGACCGCCCACCTCGGCCGAGTCGAGCGGGAAACCCGTTGCCGCGCACAGGTTCTGCCGCAGCCAGTTCGCCGCCAGGGCGAGCGCGGGATCGGCCAGGACCGCGGTGCCGGGGCGCAGCTCGAACTCGCCGGTCGCGCGGACGGTGGAGTGCGGGCGGGGCAGCAGCACGTCGAAGGACGGGGTCATGCTCATCCCTTCACCGCCCCGGCCAGGCCGGAGACGAGACGTCGTTGCACGAAGATGAAGAAGATCAGCACCGGGATGGTCATGAGGGTGGAGCCCGCCATGATCGCGCCCCAGTCGTTCTGGTCCGGCTTGAAGAAGGTGAGGATGGCCAGCGGCAGGGTCTGGTTCTCCTCGGCGGAGATGATGAAGGTCTTGGCGAAGAGGAAGTCGTTCCAGGCGTGGATGAACGACAGCACGCTGGTCGCGACCAGACCCGGTGCCACCAAAGGAAAGAGCACCTGCCAGGTGAAGCGGAACCGGCTGGCGCCGTCCAGGGTGGCCGCCTCCTCCAGCTCCACCGGCACCGCGGCCACGAACCCGCGCAGCATCCAGATCGCGAACGGCAGGCCGAAGGCCAGGTGCACCAGCATCAGCGAGCCGAGCTGGTTGAGCCCGAAGGCCGGGGCCACGTCGCCGACCTGGCGCATGAGGAAGAACAGCGGCACGGTCAGCGCCTCCACCGGCACCAGCTGCGCGATGAGCAGCATCACCAGCATCGTGGTGCGGCCCTTGAAGCGGAACCGGGTCAGCGCGGTGGCGGCCAGGAAGGAGCAGAGCAGCGCCACGACCACCACGACCAGCGCGACCACCACGCTGTTGAGGAAGTAGCGGCCGAAGTTCTCCACGGTGAGGACCTTGGTGAAGCTCTCCAGGCTGGGCGCGAAGGTCCACGGGCGCGGCGCGGTGGAGAGCACCTCGCTGGTCGGCTTGAGCGCGGAGAGCACCATCCAGTACAGCGGGAAGGCCACCACCAGCGCGATCAGCACGGTGGCGATCTCGGCCACCGTGCGGCCGGGTCGTTTCACAGCTCCTCCCCGCTCCTGCGCAGCGCGCGCAGGTAGAGCACGATGACGCCGAGCAGCAGCACGGTCATCACCACGCCGATCGCCGAGCCGAGGCCGTACTCGCTGGCGGCGAAGGCCTTCTGGTAGGCGTAGACGTTGAGCACCAGGTTCTGCCCGGCCACGCCACCGCCGCCGGTCATCACGTAGATCTGGGTGAACAGCTTGAAGTCCCAGATGATCGACTGGATGGTCACGATGATCAGCAGCGGCCGCAGCAGCGGCAGGATCACGCTGGTCATGGTGCGCACGGTGGACGCGCCGTCCAGCGCCGCGGCCTCCAGCACCTCGCCGGGGATCGCCTTGATCCCGGCGTAGAGGGTGACCATGACGAACGGGAACGAGCACCAGACCACCTGGGCGGCGACCAGGCCGAAGGCCACGTACTTGTCGAAGGTCCAGGAGTAGCCGGCGAACCCGTCCAGGCCGACGCCGGTGAGGATCTCGTTGACCAGCCCGAAATCGGTGTCGAAGAGGAACAGCCAGACCGTGGACCCGGCCACCGCCGGGGTGGACCAGGCGCCGATCGCGGCCAGGAACAGGATCATCCTGGGCACCGCGCGCACCCTGGTGGCCAGCAGCGCCAGCGCGGCGCCGACCAGCAGCGTGGCCACCACGCAGAACGCGGCGAACAGCACGGTCTGCAGCAGCACCTGCCAGAACTGCGGATCACCCAGCAGCGCCTGGTAGTTGCCCAGGCCGAGGAACTTCAGCGCCGCGCCGCCGCTGGCCTGCTCCTGGCCGTAGTCGAACAGCGAGATCACGATCAGCTGGTAGATCGGGTAGCCGAGCAGCCCGCCCAGCACCAGCAGGGTGGGCAGCAGGTAGCCGATCGCGGCCCGGCCGTCCCGTTTCCTCCCGCGCCGCAACGGTTTCCCCGGTGCCCCCGGTGGCGGCGCGGCTGCCGTCACCGGGGTCAGGGTGCCTTGGCTCACGAAGTGAAGGCCGTGTTCATCAGCTTGGCCGCCTCGGCGGTGGCCTGGTCCACGGTCTTGGCCTTGGTGACCACCTGCTGGATCATGTTGGGCAGCACGGTCTGCGCGTCGATCTTGGCCCAGGCCGGGGTGACCGGGACGAAGCGGGTGCCGGCCTCCAGGGTGGCGATGAACGGCTTGGTGAACTCGTCGCTGCCGGAGACCTCGCGCTGCACGTCGGTGAAGGTGGGCAGGTTGCCCATCGCGGCGTACATCTTGCGCTGGTACTTCTTGCCCGCCAGCACCTGCAGGAACTCCTTGGCCAGGGTGCGGCGCTCGGTGGAGCGGGTGATGCCGAGCAGGTTGCCGCCGGCGAAAGCGGGTGCGATCGAGCCCGCGGTCTCCCCCGGCAGCGGCACCACGGCGAACTTGCCCTTCACCGCGCCGGCCTCCACCGCCTTGCGGTTGAAGTCGCCGCCGATGGTCATCGCGGCCTTGCCGGAGACGAAGGCCTGCACGCTGGCGTCGCCGCCGTTGGGCGCGCACGCCGAGGGCGGGCAGATGTCGTCGCTGATCAGCTCGGCGTAGCGGCCCAGCCCGGCGCGGCTCTGCGCGCTGTCCACCGCGGCGGCGAACTTGCCGCCCTCGGCCTTGGCCAGGTCGCCACCGGCGGACCAGACGAAGGGCAGCATGCCGTAGGTGTACTTGCCGCCGACGGAGATGCCGTACAGCTCGGGCTTGGCCTTGCGGATCTGCCGCGCCAGCGGGGCCAGCTCGGCGAGGGTCTTGGGCGGTTGCAGGCCCAGCTCGGTGAAGACGTCGGTGCGGTAGTACAGCGCGCGCACGCCGACGAACCAGGGCAGGCCGTAGGTCTTGCCATCCACCTTGCCGGTGTCCAGGATCTTGGGCGCGAAGTCGGCCGCCTCCGACCAGCCGGACAGGTCGCCGGAGAGGTCGGCGAACCCACCGGCGGCCACGTAGTTGGCCAGGTCGGTGTTGCCGAACTCGGCCACGTCCGGCGCGCTCTTGGCGTCGCTGAAGGCCGCCTTGAAGCGCTCGGCCCTGCTGTTGACCTGGATGTACTGCACGTCGACGGTGACACCGGCGTGGGCGGCGGTGAACTCCTTGATGGCCTCGTTGACCACCGCTTCCTTGGGCGCCCGGTTGACCTCGTCGAAGAGCCAGACGCGCAACGTGCCGTCCTTGGCGTCGTTGGCCGAGTTGCTCGGACCGGACTGCACCGGGGCGCAGCCGACCGTGGCCAGCCCGACCAGCGCGGCCACTGCCGCGAGCCGTCTGATCGTCATCGAGACCTCCACACCTGGCGTTGTTGCATACTGCGCAATGGACATTTCGCATGAAGCAACGAGATGCTGGCGATGGTATGGGGCGAAACAGGCTCGAACAAGGGTCTAGACCATCCCAATTACCAGGAGCGCCCCCGGAAACGACAGCGCGCCCGCGGGACGAGTCCGTCCCACGGGCGCGCGTGGTAGTTCTGCGGGCAGCGGGTCAGCCGTCGACCACCCGCCGCCACCCGGCGACCGCGTCCGGGTCCACCGGCGTGCCCCAGCCCCCGGCCCGAGCGGGTCCGCCGACGTGGAACCCGCTGATCCCGGCGGCCAGCAGCTCCGGCACGTGCTGCTGCTTCAGCCCACCGCCGACCAGCACCGCCAGCCCGTCCGACGCCTGCCGGTCCGCGAGCTTGCGCAACACCGGCAGCCCCTCGCCGACTCCCGCGGGGGACCCCGCCGCAAGCACCGTGTCACAACCCAGCCCCGCGACCATCTCCCAGGCCGCCACCGGATCCGCCGCGTTGTCCAGCGCCCGGTGAAAGGTCCAGGCCGCCCCGTCCAGCTCACCGAGCAACGCCCGGCAGGCCGCGAGGTCAACAGTGTTGTCGCCGTCCAGGAACCCGAGCACGAACTCCGTCGCGCCCACGGCCCGCAGCTCAGCCGCATCCCGCCGCAGCCGATCGAGGTCGGCGGGCGCGTACCCCGCCGCGTCCCGCAACATCACCCGCACCGGCAGATCGGTCGCCGCCAGCACCGAGCGCACTGTGGCCGCGCTGGGCGTCAGCCCCCCGGAATCCATGCCGGAGACCAGCTCCAGCCGATCCGCCCCGCCAGCCTGCGCGGCCTCGGCATCCCGGGCGTCCAGCGCGATGACCTCCAGCAACGTCATGCCGACCAGCCTAACGTGGTCTAGACCTCTACGGGTGAGCCGTTGGGAGGTGAGCGAGGTATCCGTTGGTGACCAGCCACGCCACGTTGAGATAGCCGTCCCCCGGCAGCAGAGAACGGTCCAGCTTGATCTGCACGCCCCGCCCACGCTGCTCGAACCAGGGCGCGATGAGCCCCTTCCAGACCTTGAACTCCTTGAGCACGCGGTAGGTGTGGTAGTTGCACCGGTAGTTGGCGTCGAAGGTGTACAGGCTCTGCGGCGGCAACGCCCGCTGGCTGTAGTGCGCCCCAATCGGCGCCAGGAACTGCCCACCCTCGCTGCCAAAACGGTCCAGCTCGTAACCGGGGAGCAGGCGGTGCTCCTGCTTGATCGGCGAACCGTCGGGCCGCAACAGGAACCCGTCCTGCGGCGGGTACTTCCAGCTGTTGGCGGTGCCGTCCCAGTACTTGGCCAGGAAGCTGTTGGCGTCCAGCCGGCCGAAGCGCTTGTAGCCGGTGACCAACCGACCGACCGGGTGCTGGGCGACTCGGGGCAGCGTCTCCGGACCCAAGCGGTTGTCGTTGGGCAGGTACGAACCGGCACAGGCCGGCGGCGCGGCGGCCAGGGCCGGAGAGGCGGCGCCCAGGAGCAGGGTGATGCTGGCCAGCAGGGTGGCGAGGAAGGTGGCAAGGAAACGGCGGCCCGGCACGGGCGCTCCTTCCGGTGGTGATCAAGGACGGAGCAATCCTGGTGGAGCGGAGAGCGAACCGGGGTGCGGGCGATCACACCAGGAAGGAAGACCACCCGGAAGGGCGCAGGGCAGCCCGGGGTTGAAAACCCACAAAGCGGGCCTCTCGTCTTCTCCGTACGGCCTGGAGACTGCGCACCGCATCCCGCCGAGCAGACGCTCACAGCAACCGCCGCCAATGCCGATCAGCGTGACGGCGGCTGGTCGGCGGGATGTGGTTCGCTGTCGGAAGGTCGTGCGGAGAAGACGAGAGGGTCGCGAGCACGCTGGGTCTTGAGTCGGCAACACAAACCCCGCCCCGCAACCTGCTCGTCCCGGCTCTTGACTTGTCAAACCCTCCGGGGGTCTGCCCGTCCGGCGAGGACATTCTTTTCGCTTTTCGCTTTTAAGATCAAAAGAAAAAGAAGTGTCCTCGCCGGACGGGCAGACCATCAAAGCAGGGGGGAAGATCAAAGGCAGCGAGATGAGTTGCAGACCAGTGCGAGTTTGTGTTGGCGCACCTGCGGCAGCGTGGGTGGTTCCGCGGGGTCTGGGTGGTTCTGCTTCGACGGCCTTACGAAACCAAACCACATCCCGTCAAGCGCCCCAGTTCCGGGCGTTGGTGCGGTTGGCGGCGCGGGTGGGGCGCTTGACGGGATGTGGTGTGTCTTCTCCAGGCCGTCGAAGCAGAACCACCCAGACCGGCCGCTCCGTTGCGAGGAAAGGCGAAAAGCTCAAGCCCTCGCCCGGGGCATGAAGCAAGCCCCGGTCACAGTGCAGGTGGACCGGGGCTTGCTTTGTGTTCAGTTGTCTAGCTGGTACCGCTTAGCGAAGCTGGATCAGAAGTCCATCTCGCCGCCGCCGGGGGCGGCGGGAGCGGCGGCGTTCTTCTCCGGCTTCTCGGCGACGACGGCCTCGGTGGTCAGGAAGAGACCGGCGATGGACGCGGCGTTCTGCAGCGCGGAGCGGGTGACCTTGGCCGGGTCGATGATGCCGGCCTTGATCAGGTCCTTGTACTCGCCCGTGGCGGCGTCCAGACCCTCGCCAGGCTTGAGGTTCTTGACCTTCTCCACCACGACGCCGCCCTCAAGGCCGGCGTTGATCGCGATCTGCTTCAGCGGCGCCTCGACGGCGACCTTCACGATGTTCGCGCCGGTCGCCTCGTCGCCCTCAAGGTTGAGGCCGGCGAAGGCGGTCTCGGCGGCCTGGAGCAGCGCGACGCCGCCACCGGCGACGATGCCCTCCTCGACGGCAGCCTTGGCGTTGCGGACGGCGTCCTCGATGCGGTGCTTGCGCTCCTTGAGCTCGACCTCGGTGGCCGCGCCCGCCTTGATCACCGCGACACCGCCGGCCAGCTTGGCCAGGCGCTCCTGCAGCTTCTCGCGGTCGTAGTCGGAGTCGCTCTTCTCGATCTCGGCGCGGATCTGGTTGACCCGGCCCTGGATCGCGTCGGCGTCGCCGCCGCCCTCGACGATGGTGGTCTCGTCACGGGTGACGACCACCTTGCGGGCCTTGCCCAGCAGCGAGATGTCGGCGTTGTCGAGCTTGAGGCCGACGTCCTCGCTGATGACCTGGCCGCCGGTCAGGGTGGCCATGTCCTGCAGCATCGCCTTGCGGCGGTCGCCGAAGCCCGGCGCCTTGACGGCGACGGACTTGAAGGTGCCGCGGATCTTGTTGACGACCAGGGTGGCCAGCGCCTCGCCCTCGACGTCCTCGGAGATGATGACCAGCGGCTTGCCGGTCTGCATGACCTTCTCCAGCAGCGGGAGCAGGTCCTTCACCGAGGCGATCTTCGAGCCGTAGAGCAGGATGTAGGGGTCCTCCAGGACCGCTTCCTGACGCTCGGTGTCGGTGACGAAGTAGCCGGAGGTGTAGCCCTTGTCGAAGCGCATGCCCTCGGTGAGCTCCAGCTCGAGCCCGAGGGTGTTGCTCTCCTCGACGGTGATGACGCCTTCCTTGCCGACCTTGTCCATCGCCTCGGCGATCAGCTCGCCGATGGTGGAGTCAGCGGCGGAAATGGAGGCGGTGGCCGCGATCTGCTCCTTCGTCTCCACCTCCTTGGCGGTCTTCAGCAGCGCCTCGGCGACAGCCTCGACGGCCTTCTCGATGCCGCGCTTGAGCGACATCGGGTTGGCGCCGGCGGCCACGTTGCGCAGACCCTCGCGAACCAGGGCCTGGGCGAGCACGGTGGCGGTGGTGGTGCCGTCACCCGCGACGTCGTCGGTCTTCTTGGCTACTTCCTTGACGAGCTCGGCCCCGATCTTCTCCCACGGGTCCTCAAGCTCGATTTCCTTCGCGATGGAGACACCGTCGTTGGTGATCGTCGGCGCGCCCCACTTCTTCTCGAGCACGACGTTGCGGCCCTTGGGGCCGAGGGTCACCTTGACGGCGTCGGCGAGGGTGTTCATGCCGCGCTCGAGTCCTCGGCGGGCGTCCTCGTCGAACGCGATCATCTTGGCCATTGCGGTGTGGTCCTCCGGTAAGTGGATGACACGGGTGCACGGCCAGGCTCGGTGCCCGCGACGGACGACCGGACAGCAGCGCCCCAGTGGTGGGGATGCCGACGGCCTCACCGTCCCGACCTGGCACTCACTGTCGGCGAGTGCCAGGTTCGTGTTTAGCACTCGGCGGGGGCGAGTGCAAGCCGCCAGGCTCTCGGTGCAGCTCAGGCCACTGCGAGCACGATCACGATGACCACCACGACCAGCGCGACCACGGCCAGCACCGGGATCAGCCAGCGGCCGCCGACCTCCCGCGAGCTGCTGTTGCCGAAGGCGGTCGGTGCCACCGCCATCGGCGGGCGCAACCGCACCGGCTCGGCGGGCTGCGGCCGGTAGCCCGGCTGCGGGGTGGCGTAGGACGGGGGCGGCTGCACCGGGGTGGGCCCGGTCGGCGGGTGCGGCACGGCGGCGGGCTGGGCCACCGGGACCGGCCCGGTCGGCGGGCGGTGCGTCTGGTGCGCGCCGGTCGGGGTGGGCGTCGGCTGCGCGCTGCCCGGTGCCCTGACCTGCGGCGGTGTGCCCTGCTGGGCGACCGCGGCGAGCGCGGAGCGGGCGGCGGAGATCAGCTCGCGGCAGTTGGCGAACCGCTTGGCCGGGTCCTTGGACATGCCCCGCCGGACCACCGCGTCGATCGCGGGCGGCAGCACCACCAGCGAGGTGACCGCGGGCGGCTCGGTGGCCAGGTGGCCCTGGATCACCTCGGGCACCTTGCCCTGGTACGGCGGCCTGCCGGTGAGGCAGGCGAAGAGCACGCAGGCCAGCGAGTAGGCGTCGGTGCGCGGGTCGACCGGCTCGCCGCGCAGGTGCTCGGGCGCGGCGTAGGTCGGCGAGCCGAGGAAGTCCCCGCCCCTGGTGCGGTGGCCGGTGGCGCCGCGCCGGGTCAGGCCGAAGTCGGCCAGGTAGACGTGCTCGCCGGAGGACTCGCGCGTGGTGACCAGCACGTTGGCCGGCTTGATGTCCAGGTGGACCAGGCCCTTGCCGTGCAGGTTGTCCAGCGCCTCGGCCACCTGCTGCAACAGCGTCAGCGCGCGGGCCGGCGCGATCGGGCCGTCCTTGATCAGGCTGGCCAGGTCGGCGCCGTCGACGAACCGCATGGCGATGTAGAGGAAGCCGTCGGTCTCGCCGAAGTCATACAGCGGCACCACGTGCGAGTGGTCGATGGCCGAGGTGTTGCGCGCCTCGTCCACGAACCGCTCGCGGAACTCCGCGTCCACGGTGAGGTGGTCGGCGATCACCTTCAGCGCGACCTTGCGCCCGAGCCGCACATCCGTGGCCCGGTACATCGTGCTCATGCCACCGCGGCCGATGACGCCGTCGATGCGGTAATGGCCGAGACGGCGTCCGGTGAGGTCTTCCGACACGGGACGCAGCCTAGCCGTTGCGGGCGGCCCAGGTGCCCTCCGGTGGGACTTGTGCGTGAGCGCCGGAGTCCAGGTCGTTCCTGGCGGTGCCGCCGAAGCGGCCTCGTACTGGGCGTACTTGGTCGATTCGGCGGTGCCGCCAGGGACGACCTGGGCCCGGCGATCGCGTGCAAGTCCCGCCGGAGGGCACCTAGGTGGCCTTGCGTACCTCTTCGGCCTGCTGCCTGCCGTCGCGTCCGGCCTTGACCTCGAACTCGACCCGGTCACCCTCGTTCAGGGACCGGTAGCCCTCCATCTGAATGGCTGAGTAGTGCACGAAGACGTCGGCCCCGCCGTCGGTGGCGATGAAGCCGTAGCCCTTCTCCGCGTTGAACCACTTGACCGTGCCCAATGCCACGAGATCCTCCCGGCCACGCGCTGAACCCGGTCAACGCTACCGGAGCGGACCGGCAAAAGTCAGCGGCAGAAAACCCGGCTCAACCCCGGGAAACCGTTGCGGCACCACGCAACCAGCTCGCCATGCCACGTGGGTCGCGGCTCTGCGCGAGCACCTCGCCCGGCCCGGCGAAGTCGAACACCAGGCCCTCGCCGGTGCGGATGGACTGGCTGCCGTTGTGGGTGGCCGCGCGCAGCCGGACCTGCACGGTGTCGGCGTAGGCCAGCACGTGCCCCGGGTCCATGGTGATCAGCTCACCGGCCTTGAGCGTGACCACCTCCAGCGCGCCGCAGGCGGCCAGCACCAGCGGGCCCTGGCCGACCACGTGGGTGAGGAAGCCGCCGTCGCCGCCGAAGAGGGCTTGCAGCCCGGACCACTCCGGGTCGAACTGCACCGTGGCCGGGGCGGCCAGCCAGCAGGTGCGGCTCAGGCACCAGCCCGCCGCGCCGTCCAGCTCCACCACGTGCAGGTCGCCGGGCAGGCTCGGCGCCAGGTCGACCCAGCCGCCCTGCGCGGGTGCGGTGTAGAGCGCCACCGCCGGGCCTTCGCTGCCGAGCGCGGCCCTGGTCAGCGACTTCAGGAAGCCGCCCTGGGCGCGGGAGTCGATCGCCATGCCGTAGCTGGTCGCCACCAGCCGGCCCGGTTCGGCCAGCACGACCTCGCCGGGAGCCAGCAACAACCGGGCGACGCCGAAGTAGGGAGTGTGACGAGTACGGACCTGCACGATTCCCGAGTCTGGCATGAATGGTCCGGTTGCGGCTCGCCGGATGAAGATCCGGAGGGTAAGGATGGGCACGTGAGCACGTCATCCGCAGCCCTGGTCGAGGTCGAGGCGCACAAGGCCAGGGTCTGCTCCCTGCTGGGCACCACCCCGGTGGAGCGCCGTCCGCTGGCCGACTGCCTCGACCTGGTGCTGGCCGAGGAACTGCTGTCCCCGGTGGCGCTGCCGCCCTTCGACAACTCGGCGATGGACGGCTACGCGGTGCACTCCGGCGAACTGGCCGGGGCCAGCCAGGACGAGCCGGTGGAGCTGCTGGTCGCCGAGGACATCCCGGCCGGGCGCACCGATCAGCTGTCCCTGCTCGGCGGCACCGCGCACCGGATCATGACCGGCGCCCCGGTGCCGCACGGCGCGGACGCGGTGGTGCAGGTCGAGTGGACCGACGGCGGCATGCCGAGGGTCCGGGTGTACCGCGAGGTCAAGGCGGGCGCGAACATCCGCCGGGGCGGGGAGGACGTGCTGGCCGGGACCAGGGTGCTGGCCGCGGGGACGCTGCTGGGCGCGAGTGAGCTGGGCCTGGCCGCCGCGGTCGGGGTCTCCGCGCTGCCGGTGTTCCGGCCGCCTCGGGTGCTGGTCCTGTCCACCGGCTCCGAGCTGGTGGAACCGGGCCGGGCGCTGCGGCACGGGGAGATCTACGAGTCCAACGGGATCATGCTGGCCACCGCGGTGCGCCAGGCCGGTGGGCAGCCGGAGCTGCTGCGGTTCGTGCCCGACGACGTGGACGCCTTCCACGCCGCGCTGGCCCCGCACCTGTCCACGGTGGACCTGGTGCTGACCTCCGGCGGGGTCAGCGCGGGCGCCTACGAGGTGGTCAAGGACGCGCTGGCCGGGCACGGGGTGGAGTTCACCAAGGTGGCCATGCAGCCCGGCATGCCGCAGGGCGCGGGCTGGTACCGGGGCGTGCCGGTGGTCTCGCTGCCGGGCAACCCGGTGAGCGCGCTGGTCTCCTTCGAGGTCTTCCTGCGGCCCGCGCTGCTGGCCGCGCGCGGCGCGGCAGACACCGAGCGGCCGCGGCGGACCGCCGTGCTCACCGAGGGCCTGAAGGCGCCTGCCGGCCGCCGCCAGTTCCGCCGGGGCCGCTTCGACCCGGTCGCCGGGACGGTGGCCGTGGCCGGTGGTCCCGGCTCGCACCTGCTCTCCGCGATGGCGCAGGCCAACTGCCTGATCGACGTGCCGACGGAGGTCACCGAGCTGGCCGCGGGCGACCCGGTGACCGTGATGCTCACCAGATAAAGGACTGCTAACAGCGGGGTTGTCCCCCCAAAGGGTGAAGGCCAGACTCCGCCGGGTGCATGCTGCTTTTCGAGCCGGACTGTCGGTGACGCTGCTGCTGGCGTTCC
>NZ_JAMHIV010000016.1 GCF_023897065.1 Crossiella sp. SN42 | reverse complement strand
TGGTGGCTGCGGCGGGCGGAGCGGTGTCGGCGACCACGGCGCTGGGGATGGCGCCGGGGGCCGCGGCGTTGGGGTTGCTCTCGGGGGCCGCGGTGCTGGGGGTGGCCTCGAGGGCGGCGGCGCTGCGGGTGGCCTCAGGGACTGCGGCGCGAGAGGTGGCCTCCGGGGCTGTGGTCGGCGTGGCGGGCGTGTCCCGGGGCGCGGCGGCGAGGGGCGCGGAGGCTTCGGGGGCCATGGCCGGCGGGGCGGTTGCGTCCGGGGAAGCGGCGGCTTCGAGGGTTGTCGCTGGCAGGGCGGGTGCGTCCTGGGGCGCGGCGGCTTCCGGGGCCTGGCTCGACGGCTCGGCGGCGTCCTGGGGCGCGGGAGTGCCGGAGGCCTCGCTCGGCTCGGCGACGTCGCGGGTCGCGTTCTGCGCCGTGGCGGTGCTGGGGGCCTCGCTCGGCGGGACCGCGGTGTCGCGGGGGGCGGCCGCGGCCTGCGAGGCGGCGGTGCTGGGAGCCTCGCTCGGCGGTGCGGGGGCCTGGTCCGGGGCCTCGGCGGCGCTCTCGGGCGCGGCGGCGCTGGGCGGCTCGCTCTGGGGCTTGGCCGGGACCGGCGAGGTGGCGGCATCGGGCGTGTCGTCCCGGGTAGCGGCGGCGGCCGGGGTCGCGGCGCTGGGCTGCGCTGGGGGGCTGGGCTGCTCGGCGGCGCTGGTGGGGTCCTCGGGCGCGGCGTTCTGCTCGGGCGGCACGGGGACCACCGTAGCCTCCTCGGTTGCTCGGGTACGCGGAACGGCCCTCCCCGACGGGAAGGGCCGTTCCTGGTGGCGTGCTTACTCGGCCGGGGTCTCGCCGGTCCGGCGGCGGCGCCGCCTGCGGGCGGGGGCCTCGGCGTCGGCGTCGGCGTCGGCCGGGGGCTCGGCCGGGAGCTCCGGGGCGGCGAAGGTGACCGTGGTGGTGGCCTTGGTCGCCTTCGGCTTCCTGGGGGCCTTGGGCTCGGCGGGGGCCTTTGCCGGAGCTTCGACCGCTGCCGGAGCTTCGGCCGGGGCCTGGGCCTCGGCCGGGGCCGGGGCTTCGGTCACGGGCTCGGCCTTGGGCTCGGTCTTGGCGCGGGACCTGGTGCGGGTGCGGGTCCGCGTCTTGGTCTCCGCGGCCTCCGGCGCGTCGGTGGTCTCGGCGGGGGTGGCCTCGCCTTCGACGTTCTGACCGCCGCGGGTGCGCCTGCGGCTGCGGCGCTTGGTGGCCGGGCGGGCGCCCGTGTCGTCCGACTCCGGCTGGTCCGGGGTGCCGCCCGCCGGCTTGTCGCTGCCCGTGGTCCGGCCGACGCGCTTGCGGCCGCGGCCGCGCTTGGGGGCGTCCTCTTCCAGGTGCTCGGCGTCCAGGCCTGCCCTGGTCCGCTGGGACAGCGGCAGCCTGCCGGAGGACTTCGGGTCGATGTTCAGGTCGGTGAACAGGTGCTCCGAGGTGGAGTAGGTCTCCACCGGCTCCGGCTTGCCGAGGCCGAGGGTGTCGCTGATCATCTTCCAGCGAGCCTCCTCGTCCCAGTCGACCAGCGTGACCGCGACGCCGGTGCGGCCCGCGCGGCCGGTGCGGCCGATCCGGTGCACGTAGGCCTTCTCGTCCTCGGGGCACTGGTAGTTGATCACGTGCGTGATCCCGCCGACGTCGATGCCGCGGGCGGCCACGTCGGTGCAGACCAGCACGTCCACCTTGCCGCTGCGGAAGGCCCGCAGCGCCTGCTCCCGCGCGCCCTGACCCAGGTCGCCGTGCACCGGGGCGACCGCGAAACCGCGTTCGGCCAGGTCGTCGGCGAGCTTCTGGGCGGTGCGCTTGGTCCGGGTGAAGATCATGGTCAGGCCGCGGTCGGTGGCCTGGAGCACCCGGGCGACGACCTCGATCTTGTCCAGCGAGTGCGCCCGGTAGGCGAACTGCTCGGTCAGCTCGTGCGTCTGCCCGGCGTCGACCTCCTCGGCCCTGATGTGCGTGGGCTGGGTGAGGAAGGTCCTGGCCAGGGTGATGATCGGGCCCGGCATGGTGGCCGAGAACAGCATGGTCTGCCGCTGGTCGGGGACCATCCGCAGGATCCGCTCGATGTCGGGCAGGAAGCCCAGGTCGAGCATCTCGTCGGCCTCGTCCAGCACCAGGGCGCGGACCTTGCCGAGCACCAGGTCCCGGCGCTCGGCCAGGTCGAGCAGGCGGCCGGGGGTGCCGACCACCACGTCGATGCCCTTGCGCAGCGCCGCCACCTGCGGCTCGTACGGGCGGCCGCCGTAGACGTCGAGGACCCGCACGCCCAGGTGCTTGCCCGCGTCCTTGAGGTCCTGCGTGACCTGGAGGCACAGCTCGCGGGTGGGCACCACGACCAGCACCTGCGGGGTGCCATCGCCCGGCAGGGTGAGCCGGTGCAGCAGCGGCACGCCGAAGCCCAGCGTCTTGCCGGTGCCGGTGCGCGCCTGGCCGATGAGATCCTCACCACGCAGGGCCAGCGGCAGGGTCAGTTCCTGGATCGCGAAGGTCCGCTCGATGCCGGCTTCGGCCAGCGCGCGGACGATGCGCTCGTCCACGCCGAGCTCGGCGAAGGTGGGCGCGTCCGGCGTGACCGGGGCGTCTCCGCGGAGCGGGTGGGAGGTGTGGTCCTCCTCGGGCAGGCCGGCCTCGCTGTGATCAAGTTCGCGTAGGTCGGCGGTGTTGTTGTCGAAGGTCAGCGTGATCGCCTCTCTCATACCAGCACGTACAGCCAGCGTTTGCGCTCGACCGAGCCGGGCGGTGACCAGGTTCGGTCACTCTTGCCTGCGGCACGGGAGGGCGAGGCGTACGCGCACCTTTCCGTTGGGCGACTGCTGTCGCCGTCATCACGTGGCCCCGCGCCGCGCAGTGTCCTCATCGTTCTTCTCGGCAGCGCGCACAGGGCGTCCGGAGGCATTCTAGCCGCTGGAACGCTTCTCCAGGGGGTGTCGTGGCCGGATACGCTCTCCCGCATGACCGAGACGGGCAGTGCCGACGCCGGCATCGTCGATCTACTGGGTGTGCTGGCCTACGGCGAGCTGTCGGCCTTCGACCGGCTGGCCGAGGACGCGCGGACCGCCCCCACCCTGTCCGGCCGGGCCGCGCTGGCGACCATGGCCGCCGCCGAGATCGGCCACTACCGGCTGCTGGAGCAGCACCTCGCGCTGCGCGGGGTGGCCGTGGAGACGGCGATGACCCCGTTCGTGGCCCCCTTCGACGCCTTCCACGCCTCCACCGCCCCGCACAACTGGCTGGAGTCCCTGGTCAAGGCCTATGTCGGCGACGGACTGGCGGCCGACTTCTACCGCGAGATCGCGGGCTGGCTGGAGTCGCCGAGCAAGGAGCTCGTGCTGGAGGTGCTCACCGACACCGGCTACTCCGCCTTCGCTGAGCGCGAGGTGCAGGCCGCCTGCGCGGCCGACCGCAAGGTGCGCGACCGGCTCGCGCTGTGGGGCCGCCGCCTGCTCGGCGAGGCGCTCACCCAGGCCCAGTACGTGGTGGCCGAGCGGGACGCGCTGGCCGAGCTGCTGGTGCGCGCCTCCGGCGACCTGTCCGGGATCGCGGCGCTGTTCAAGCGGCTGCAGAGCGGCCACTCCCAGCGGATGACCGCGCTCGGCCTGGGCTGACGCACGATCGTGTTCGCCCAGGGCGGAGCGGGCGGTCCCCGCACGCCAGGCGGACGCGACTAGGCTGACGATCAGTACAAATACTCTGAGCACACGGAGGTCGGTGTGGAGGTCAAGATCGGCGTCGCGGACAGCCCGCGGGAGCTCGTCGTTTCGAGCGCGCTGTCGCAGGACGAGGTCGAGGCCGTGGTCTCCGAGGCGCTGCGCGACACCAAGGGCCTGCTGAGCCTGGTGGACGACAAGGGCAAGCGCTACGTGGTGCCCTCCGCGAGGGTCGCCTACGTGGAGATCGGCGTCTCCGACGGCCGCCGGGTGGGCTTCGCCGTCGGCAACTGAGGCCAGGCAAAACAGCGAACGGCCCGGTGACCGTGAACTCGGTCACCGGGCCGCGCTGCGTCCGGAGTTCTACTCCGCCGGCGGGACCTTGTTCAGGTCGTCCACCTCGAACGGCGGGCGGCCCAGGCCGGTGATCCGGTAGCGGCCCCAGGGGTCGGGGTCGGACAGGTCGCCCTCGGCCTCGCCAGCCGGGGTGCGCAGGGTGGCGGCCGGGCGGCGCTGCTGCACCAGCTCGGTCAGCCCGGTGTGCGCGGCGATCCGGCCGTACCAGTGGTAGCGGCCGTCGATCGGCTCGAAGTGCCCGCGCAGGCGCACCTCCACCGGCAGCTCCGCGCCCTCCACCAGCAGGGTGGCCGCGCCCTGGTAGCCCTCTTCCTCGTGCTCATGCTCGCTCATGAGGTCTCCCGCTGCTCGGTCTCGCCGTCCCCGCGCACGATCCGCAGCTGGGCGGCGGGCAGGTCGAAGTCCAGCGGCATGTCCGGGTCGATGATCACGCCGCTGATCCTGGTGAAGCCGTCGATGGCGTGCCAGACGATGTTGACCAGGTAGTCGCGCAGGTTCTCCCGGCTCATGGTCTGGCGTTCCAGCCACCAGTCACCGGCCTTCTCCACCGCGCCGACCACGGCGAAGGCGTACGGCTCGGCCGCGCCGGAGTCCAGGCCGAGCAGGCGCATGTACTCACCGAGCAGCCGGGCCAGCCGGGAGGCGATCATCGCCTCGGTGCGGCTGGCCGGGTCCGCGTCGACCGGGCGGTCGGCGAAGGAGCGGCGGGTCATGAAGCGGTACAGCTCGGGCTGTTCCTCGATGGTGCTCAGGTAGGCGTCCACCACCGCGCTGATCCGCTCGCGCGGGCTGCCCCTGCGCTCGATCGCGGGCACGATCCGCTCCATCAGCATCTCGGTGGCCCGCGCGCCGACCGCGAGGTAGAGGTCGGCCTTGTCCGAGAAGTGCCGGTAGATCACCGGCTTGGTGACCCCGGCCTCGGCCGCGATCTCGTCCATGCCCACGTCAGGGCCGTGTGTGGCGAGCGCCTTGATGGTCGCCTCCACGAACTCCGCGCGGCGCACGCTGCGGTGTTCCTTCCAGCGCTCGCGCCGGGCGTCGCCCCGTTTGCTCGGTTGGCCCTTGACAGAATCCGCCATACACGAGACGTTACCACTGGTAGCTGTTACTTCGGGTAACACTTCATCCAGTAGGAGGGTGACGACGCCATGAGCCGGAGCTTGCAGGTGCCGGACCGGGAGAAGACCGCCGAGCGGCTGCTCAACTCATCCGCGAAGAACTCCTACGACCCGGACGTCGACATCGACTGGGACGCCCCGCTGGCCGAGGACAAGTTCTTCGTGCCCGAGCACCGGGTCTCGCTCTACGGCACCCCGCTGTGGGAGCGGATGAGCAGGCAGCAGCGGATCGAGCTGTCCAAGCACGAGGTCGGCTGCGTGGCCAGCGTCGGGATCTGGTTCGAGGTGATCCTGATGGAGCTGCTGGTCCGGCACGTCTACCACCTGGACCCCAAGCAGCGGCACGTGCAGTACGCGCTGACCGAGATCGCCGACGAGTGCCGCCACTCGATCATGTTCGCCCGCCTGGTGGAGAAGCTGGACGTGCCGGCCTACGGCCCGCAGCGGCTGCCGCACGCGCTGGGCAACCTGATGAAGACCATCGGCCGCGGCCCGTCCATGTTCGCCAGCATCCTGATCGCCGAGGAGATCCTGGACCGCCTGCAGCGCGAGTCCACCGCGGATGAGTCCGTGCAGCCGCTGGTGCGCATGGTCAACCGCATCCACGTGCTGGAGGAGGCCCGGCACGTGCGCTACGCCCGCGAGGAGCTGCTGCGCTCGATGCGGACCTGCTCCGGCGCCGCGCTGCGCTACCACCGCTTCGTCACCGCGCGGGCCGCCTTCGTGGTCTCCCGCTCGCTGGTGCACCCGGAGGTCTACCGCCAGGTCGGGCTGGACCCCAAGGAAGCGCGCAGGGCCGCGCTGGGCAACCCGCACTTCCGGGAGACGATGGGCTGGGCGGGCGAGCGGATCGTCAGCTTCCTGGACGAGGCCGGACTCATCGGCAACCCCGGCCGCAAGCTGTGGCAGGCCTCCGGATTCCTCGGGAAGTGAGTGAGATGGGCGTGTTCACCTTCACCACCCGCGACGGCGCCTGCCTTGCCGTCGAGGAGCAGGGGCGCGCGGATGCCCCCGTCACGGTCGTCCTGGTGCACGGCTGGACCCTGGACCGGCAGAGCTGGCGCCGGGTCGCGCACGCGCTGCCCGGCCGGTGCGGGGACATCCGCGTGCTCCGCTACGACCTGCGCGGCCACGGCCAGTCCGACCAGGCCAAGCCCGGCGGCACCACCATCGAGCAGCTCGCCGACGACCTGGCCGAGCTGCTCACCGAGCTGGTCCCGCACGGCACCGTGGTGCTGGCCGGGCACTCGATGGGCGGCATGACCACAATGGCGCTGGCACAGCGGCACCCTGAGCTCTTCGCCGAGCGGGTCGCCGCGGTCGCGCTGGTGGCCACTGCCTGCGGCGGGCTCAGCGGCAGCACCCTCGGCCTGCCCGCACCGCTGGGCCGCACCGTCATCCGCGGCCAGAGCGCGTTCGGGAAGGCCCTGGTCAAGCGCAGGGTGCGGCGGCTGAGCAAGTACCCGACGCCGTTGCGGCCCGCGATGCGCTGGATGCTGTTCGGGCGGCAGCCGGAGAAGATCGACGTGCGGGAGACCACCGCGGTGATCGCCGGCACCAGTCCGCTGACGCTGACCGGCTACCTGGACGACCTGTTCCTGCACGAGCGGCGGGAGGCGCTGGCCGCGTTCCGCCGGCTGCCGGTGGTGGTGCTGGCCGGCAGCAACGACCGGCTGACCCCGCAGCGCTGCGCCGAGGTGATCGCGCGCGAGCTGCCGCAGGCCGAGCTGATCGTCTTCCCCGGCGCGGGGCACATGCTGCCGCTGGAGCGCTCGGTGCAGGTCACCGAGCGGATCGCGCGACTGGTCAACGTGGTCAGCGAGGTCCCCGAGCGGGTGTGACCCACGGT
Organism: Crossiella sp. SN42; assembly: GCF_023897065.1. GTDB lineage: Bacteria > Actinomycetota > Actinomycetes > Mycobacteriales > Pseudonocardiaceae > Crossiella. The sequence goes on along the minus strand of NZ_JAMHIV010000016.1, from coordinate 210,861 downwards.
GCGCGCCGAGGTCCTCGGCGCGCACCGTGCTGTCTCAGTGCTGGAGCGGGAAACCGCCGCCGATGCCCTTCCAGGCCAGCGTGTACATCAGGCCGATGGCCTCGTCCTTGGGGATCGCCCGCTCGCCGTCCAGCCAGTACCGCGCGGTCACCTGGCTCAGCCCGACCAGGCCCACCGCGACCAGTTTCGCCTGCTCGGCGGTGAGGCCGGCGTCGGCGACCACCACCTCGGCGATGATATCGATGCAGGAGGCGGTCGCCCGGTCCACCGCGTCCTGCACGGCGGGCTCGCGGCGCAGGTCGGACTCGAAGACCAGCCGGAACGCCTGGCCCTCGCCGTCGACGAACTCGAAGTAGGCGGCCACCGCGGCGTGCACGCGCAGCTTGTTGTCCGTGGTCGACTCGATCGCGCCGCGGACCCGCTGCACCAGCGCGTCGGTGTGCGTCTCCAGCAGCGCCAGGTACAGCTCCAGCTTGCCGGGGAAGTGCTGGTAGAGCACTGGCTTGCTGACCCCGGCGCGCTCGGCGATCTCGTCCATGGCCGCGGCGTGGTAGCCGTTGGCCACGAAGACGTCCTGGGCGGCGGCCAGCAACTGGGCGCGTCGCGCGGTACGCGGCAGTCGTACGCCGCGCACGACCTGGTCGGTGCCCGGTTGCGCCGTGTCGGTCATGCTGCCCTCCACACCCTGGTGCTCGTTCGAAGGGAAACCTTACTCGCAAGTAGTCCCCGGTTGGGCATGCCTTTCCCACTCAGGCGGATCTCAGGTCCGTGACGCATCCTGGTCTGATGACCAAACCGTCCCTGACGACGGCCGGTGGCGCGGTACGGGCGACTCTCGGCCGCGCTCCGCTGTCCACCACCCAGCTGCCGGAGCCCGACTTCAGCCGAAAGCCCTGGCCAGGGCGGGTACGCACGGCGGGCGGGGTGAGCCTGCACGTGCGCGAGACGCCCGGCCCCGCCGAGGAGACCGCGGTCTACATCCACGGCCTGGGCGGCTCCTCCACCAACTGGACCGATCTGTCCGATCTTTTGTCCGGCCGGATGAACGGCCTCGCGCCGGACGCGCCGGGCTTCGGCCGCACCGAGCCGCTGGACGGCCACGACTACTCGGTCCGCTCCACCGCGGCCCTGATGACCAGGTTCATCGAGGGCCTGGACCGCGGCCCGGTGCACCTGTTCGGCAACTCCCTCGGCGGGGTGGTCTCGCTGCTGGTCGCGGCGGGCCGCCCGGACCTGGTGCGCACGCTGACCCTGGTCTCCCCGGCCGTGCCGGACCTGCGACCGGACCCGCGCAGGCTGTCCGACCCGAGGTACGTGCTGGCCATGCTGCCCCTGGTCGGCCGCAAGGTGCGCAGGCAGCTGGCCGAGGTCACGCCACGGCAGCGGGCCGAACAGCTGGTCCGGCTGTGCTTCGCCCAGCCCGAGCTGGTGCCGGAGCACCGGATGGCCGAGGCCGAGGCGGAGTACCTGGAACGCCGGGACATGCGCTGGGCGGGGGAGGCGCTGGGCCGGGCCACGATGGGCCTGCTGCGCAGCTGGCTGGAGTTCAGCCAGGGCTCGCTGTGGCGGCTGCTGCCGAAGGTGAGCACGCCCACGCTGGTGATCTGGGGCGATGAGGACCGGCTGGTCAGCGTGCGCAAGGCGCCGCGCACGGTGCGGCTGCTGCCGCGCGCCCGGCTGCTGGTGCTGCCGCGCACCGGGCACGTGGCGCAGATGGAGAAGCCGCTGACCGTGGCGCGGGCCAGCCTGGGCATGATGGAGGCCGTTGACCGCGGGGAGTGGTGATGGTCGAGCTGGAGCTGACCGCGTTGCAGAGCGCGGGCCTCAACGGGCATTCCGTTGCCGAAGTGCAAGAGCTGGTCGAGGGCGACCTGCGGCTGTGCGAGGACGGCCGGGAGCTCTACGCCGAGCAGGACTTCCCGGTGGTCAAGCTGGCCGGTGAGCTGCGCCGCTGGCTGGCCACCCCGGTGGCGAACCGGCCGAGCTTCAGCTTTGACGACGACTCCTTCGAGCAGCCCGAAGGCGTGCTGCTGATCGACCGGGTGCCGTCGGGCTGGCGGTTCGGCTCGGTGTTCGCCCCCGGCTCCTGGAGTGGCCCGGTCTCCGACGCCGAGGTCGACCAGGTGGTGCTGGCCTACCTCGGCACGCTGCGCCTGGAGTTCTCCCAGCTGCTGGGCCGCGAGCTGGACGGGTACCTGTGACCGGCACCCGTCCGTGCGGGTGTGGTGAGTACCGGCCCGGACTGCCGGGTGTGGCAATCTGGGGAGCGTGGCCCGGACGACGCAAGGACCCCGTGACGCCGTGACCCGGCGTGGTGGCAGCCCCGACGACGGGCGGTACCAGCGTGGCCAGCGCCGCACCGGCGGCGAGCCGCTGGCCGCCTCCTGGCGCCCCGACCCCGCCCAACAGGACACCCCGCCGCCCAAACGCAAGAAGAGCGGGATCCTGGGCACCTACGGCTGGCGGATCTACGCGGTGCCGGTGCTGGTGGTGCTCACCGTGCTGGCCCTGATGAACGTCAACGACCCGGCCCCGGACAACACGGCCCAGCCCAAGGAGACCATCCCGACCGGCCCGGCCGGCGAGGAGCCGGAGCCGCCGATCATGGGCGAGGCCCCCTCCGGCAAGCTCACCGCCAACATCCCCAGCGCGGAGCTGCCGGGGATGAAGGAGTACAAGGACAAGGGCAGCGGCACCTGGAACGTGCTGCGCGGCACGACGCCGGTCTTCGGCAAGGGCGGCAAGCTGTACAAGTACACCGTCGAGATCGAGAACGGCATCGACGCCTCCACCTACGGCGGCGACGACGCCTTCGCCAAGACCGTGGACGGCACCCTGCAGGACGAGCGCAGCTGGATCGGCGGCGGCAACGTCCGCCTCCAGCGGGTCGACTCCGGCAACGCCGACATCAGGATCAGCCTGACCACCTCGGACACCGCGCGCCGCCCCGACTACTGCAACTTCTCCATCAAGTACGAGGCCTCCTGCTGGAACAGCGGCAAGAAGCGCCTGGTGATCAACCTGGCCCGCTGGCGCTACGGCGCGGTCGCCTTCGAGAGCGACTTCCTGCTCTACCGGCAGTACGCGATCAACCACGAGATCGGGCACGCCTTCGGACAGCGGCACAAGCCGTGCGCGGAGAACGGCGCGCTGGCCCCGGTGATGATGCAGCAGTCCTTCGGCACCGCCAACGACTACGTGTGGGAGCTCAACCAGGTGGACGGCGGCGACAAGAACGCCGTGCCCAAGGACGGCAAGGTCTGCCGCCCGAACCCCTGGCCGGTCACCTGAACGACGGCGGCGGCTCGGCTGTGGATGGAGTTGACGGGTCGCTCGTGGGGGGCGGTACAGTGGGGGTGTGCTGGTCGGTCCGCGGACGCGGCCAGAAGTGAACCGGGGAAAGTGCCCGCCGGATGACGGGACCCCCGGTTTCGCGCTGTCTAGGGGTTGATCCGGGTGACCTCGATGGTGTGCGCGGCGTTGATCAGCTCCCACGGTTCGGTGGCCCCGTGCCGGATGGCCGCGATGTAGCTGGAGGCCACCCAATTGGGCACCCACAGCATGGACAACTCGACGTCCACCCACTGGGATGACGTCCCAGGTCGGAAGAAGTGGTGTATCCAGGTCGTTGCACCCGAAGGAGGCCGGAACCCGGGCCCCCGTGCACCGGACTAGGAGGAGCGCCCATGTCGGGCTCGACGTTGCCGCCCCTGGTGGAGCCAGCCGCGGAGCTGACCAAGGAAGAGGTCGCCCGCTACAGCCGCCACCTGATCATTCCGGATGTCGGGGTGGACGGGCAGAAACGCCTCAAGAACGCCAAGGTGCTGGTGGTCGGCGCCGGTGGGCTGGGCAGCCCCGCGTTGATGTACCTGGCCGCGGCGGGTGTCGGCACGCTGGGCATCGTCGAGTTCGACGTGGTGGACGAGTCCAACCTGCAGCGCCAGATCATCCACGGGCAGTCCGACATCGACCGGCCCAAGGCCGAGTCGGCCAGGGACGCCATCGCGGAGCTGAACCCGTTCGTCAAGGTCAACCTGCACCAGTTGCGGCTGGAGTCCGGCAACGTGCTCGACGTGTTCCGGGACTACGACCTGATCCTGGACGGCACCGACAACTTCGCCACCCGCTACCTGGTCAACGACGCGGCCGTGCTGCTCGGCAAGCCCTACGTGTGGGGCTCGATCTTCCGCTTCGAGGGACAGGCCAGTGTGTTCTGGGCCAACCCGTCGGACGGACGGGAGGGGATCCAGTACCGGGACCTCTACCCGGAGCCGCCGCCGCCGGGCATGGTGCCCTCCTGCGCCGAGGGTGGCGTGCTGGGCGTGCTGTGCGCCTCGATCGGGTCGATCATGGTGACCGAGGCGATCAAGCTGATCACCGGCATCGGCGAGACGCTGCTCGGGCGGCTGATGGTCTACGACGCGCTGGAGATGACCTACCGGACGATCAAGATCCGCAAGGACCCGCAGGGTGACCCGATCACCGGGCTCATCGACTACGAGGCCTTCTGCGGGGTGGTCTCCGACGAGGCGCAGAACGCGGCCGCGGGCAACACGATCACGCCCCAGGAGCTCAAGGACAAGTTCGACCGGGACGACAAGTTCCTGCTGGTCGACGTGCGGGAGCAGCACGAGTTCGAGATCGTGCGCATCCCCGGCTCGGTGCTGATCCCCAAGGACCGCATCCTCTCCGGCGAGGCGTTCTCCGAACTGCCGCAGGACCGCCAGATCGTGCTGCACTGCAAGTCCGGCGCGCGCTCGGCGGAAGCACTGGCCGCGCTGCACCAGGCCGGGTTCCGGGACGCGGTGCACGTCGGTGGCGGGGTGCTCGCCTGGGCCAGGCAGATCGATCCCAGTCTGCCGACCTACTGACGGTACGTGATCATGGCGGTGTGACTTTCCCACTGTGGGTCAACGGGAACGTCACATCGCCTCCCACACAACTCGCGCGCCAGCGGGTAGCGTCCCTGGCGTGACAGCCACCCCGGAACCGCCGCCCGCCCACGTGCGCGCGGCTTTCGGCGCCCGCACCGCGGAGCCCGAGCTGGTCGGCTCCGGCCCGGCCTGGCTGTGCGGCGACGCGGTGATCCGCCCGGCCATGAACCCCTCCGAGGCCGCCTGGGTCGCGCAGACCCTGGACAGCCTCGACGTGGAGAACCTGCGCCTGGCCAGGCCGTTGCGCTCCAGCGACGGGCGCTGGGTGGTCTCCGGCTGGTCGGCCACCCGCCACCTCGCCGGGCAGCCCGAACCCCGGCACGACGAGGTCGTCTCGGTCTCGCTGCGCCTGCACAACGCCACCGCCGAGCTGCCCAAGCCGCGTTTCCTGGAGGAGCGCAGGGACATCTACGCGATGGCCGACCGGATGGCCTGGGGCGAGGACGGCGTGCCGCTGGCCCCGGACAAGGGCGGCAGGCTCTTCGGCGCGCTGGCCGGGTCGCGGCGGACGGTCAAGCTGGCGCCGCAGGTGGTGCACGGCGACCTGTTCGGCAACGTGCTCTTCGCCGGCAACGCGCCGCCCGGGATCATGGACTTCAGCCCGTACTGGCGGCCTGCCGAGTGGGCCGCCGGGGTGGTCGTGGTGGACGCGCTGGCCTGGGGCGGGGCCGACAACGGCCTGCCGCAGCGCTGGTCGCACCTGATCGACTGGCCGCAGGTGCTGCTGCGCGCGCTGTTGTTCCGGCTGGCCGTGCACGCGCTGCACCCTCGCTCCACCGCCCAGTCCCTGACCGGCCTGGACCGCGCCGCGAACGTGCTGCTCGACCTGATCTGAGCCTCACCGGGCGCACCCCCGGACTGTGCGGTGCTGGTGGCACAAACGAAACCGGGGGCCATCCGCGGGTTACCGGCCGGACCTAGCGTCGTGGGGGTGACCGTCACCGCCATCGCCACCGCGACCCACTGCCCGTACTGCGCGCTGCAGTGCGGCATGGCGGTCAGCGGGACCGCAACGGCTCCCGTGGTCCAACCGAGGGAGTTCCCGACCAACCGGGGCGGGCTGTGCCAGAAGGGCTGGACCTCGGGCAGCCTGCTCACCACGCCAGGACGGCTGACCACCCCACTGGTCCGGGAAGACGGCGTGCTACGGCCGGTGACCTGGGATTATGCCCTGGATCTTGTCGCTGACAAGTTGCGTGCGCTGCGCGCCGAGCACGGCCCGGACTCGGTCGCGGTCTTCGGCGGCGGCGGGCTGACCAACGAGAAGAGCTACCTGCTCGGCAAGTTCGCCAGGGTCGCACTGGGCACCTCGCAGATCGACTACAACGGCCGGTTCTGCATGTCCTCGGCCGCCGCGGCGGGCAACCGGGCCTTCGGGCTGGACCGAGGGCTGCCGTTCCCGGTGACCGATCTGGCCAGCGCGGACGCGGTGCTGTTGGTCGGCGGAAACGTGGCCGAAACAATGCCGCCGTTCACCCAGCACCTGCGTAACGCCGCCGACCGGGGCGGACTGATCGTGATCGACCCGCGCCGCACGCCCACCGCCGAGCTGGCCAGCCTGCACCTGCAACCCGCCCCCGGCACCGACCTGGCGCTGGCCCTCGGCCTGCTGCACCTCGCGGTGGCCGACGGGCACTTCGCCGCCGACTACGTGGCCGCGCGCACCACCGGTTTCGAGGCGGCCTGGCGGCTGGCCGCGCGCTGGTGGCCGGAGCAGGTGGAGCGGGTCACCGGGGTCAGCGTGGCCGACCAGCGGGCCGCGGTCCGGCTGCTCGCCCAGGCCGAGCGCGCCTACGTGCTCACCGGGCGGGGCGCGGAACAGCACGCCAGCGGCGCGGACACCGTCTCCGCCTGGATCAACCTGTGCCTGGCCCTCGGCCTGCCCGGCGTCGAGGGTTCCGGCTACGGCTGCCTCACCGGCCAGGGCAACGGGCAGGGCGGCCGCGAGCACGGGCAGAAGGCCGACCAGCTGCCCGGCTACCGGCTGATCACCGACCCGGCCGCCCGCGCGCACGTGGCCGGGGTGTGGGGGATCGACCCCGGGGAGCTGCCCGGCCCCGGCCGCTCCGCCTACGAGCTGCTCGACGCGCTCGGCCAGCCCGAGGGACCCAAGGCGCTGCTGGTCTTCGGCAGCAACGTGCTGGTCTCCGCGCCGCGCTCGAACCGGGTCGCCGAGCGGCTGGCCGCGCTGGACCTGCTGGTGGTGGCCGACTTCGTGCTCTCGGAGACCGCGGCCCGCGCGGACGTGGTCTTCCCGGTCACCCAGTGGGCCGAGGAGGACGGCACCATGACCAACCTGGAAGGCCGGATCCTGTTGCGCCGCAAGGCACTGCGCCCGCCACTCGGGGTGCGCGGGGACCAGGACCTGCTGGCCGAGCTGGCCATCCGGCTCGGTCAGCCCGCCGAACGCTTCCCCACCGACGCCGAGACCGCGTTCACCGAGCTGCGCGCGGCCAGCAAGGGCGGACCGGCCGACTACTCCGGCGTGGACTACGACCGGCTGCGCGCCGGGGAGGAGCTGTACTGGCCGGTGCCCTCGGCTGAGCACCCCGGCACGCCCCGGATGTTCCTGGAGCGGTTCAACACCCCCGACGGCAAGGCCCGCTTCATCCCGGTGGACCACCGGGGCCCCGCTGAGCCGCCGGATGAGGAGTTCCCCTTGTACGCCACCACCGGACGGGTGTTGCAGCACTACCAGTCCGGCGCGCAGACCCGGCTGGTGCCCGAGCTCAACGACGCGGTGCCCGAGGTGTTCGTGGAGGTGCACCCGGACACCGCGGCCCGCGCCGGGCTGCGCGAGGGCGAGCGGGCCAGGGTGGTGTCCCGGCGCGGCGTGGTGCTGGCCGCCGTGCGCACGGTGCCCAGCCTGCGCCAGGACACCGTGTTCCTGCCCTTCCACTTCGCCGGTGACCAGCGCGCCAACCTGATCACCAACCCCGCGCTGGACCCGACCAGCCGGATGCCCGAGTTCAAGGTCTGTGCGGTTCGACTGGAGGCCCTGACATGAACGCACGCCGGGTGATCGTCATCGGCTACGGGATGGCCGGCGCCAGGGTGGCCGAGGAGATCCGCCGCCGCGACCCCGCGGGCGAGCGGATCGCGCTGACCGTGGTCGGCGAGGAGGACGAGCCCGCCTACAACCGGGTGCTGCTCTCCAGCGTGCTGGCCGGTTCGCTGGACGCCGCCGCGGTCCGGCTGCACGACGAGGACTGGGCCGCCACCCAGCACGTGGACCTGCGCGCCGGGGTCACGGTCACCGCGATCGACCGGCCGAACCGGGTGGTCCGGCTCAACGACGGCGCGGAACTTCCCTACGACGCCCTGGTGCTGGCCACCGGCAGCCGGGCCTGGCTGCCGCCCACCGACGGGCTGACCGACGAGCACGGGCGGCCCGCCGAAGGCGTGGTCGCCTTCCGCACGCTGGCCGACTGCGCGCGGATCGTGGCCGCGGCCAAGCCCGGCGCGCCGGTCGCGGTGCTCGGCGGCGGCCTGCTCGGCCTGGAGGCGGCCAGGGGCCTGGCCGGGCGCGGCAACCTGGTCACCGTGATCCACCCGGTCGGCCACCTGATGGAGCGGCAGCTCGACCCGGGAGCCGGGCGGGTGCTGAGCAAGACGTTGGGGGCCTTGGGGATCGAGTTCCGGCTGGGCGTGCTGGCCGCGGGCTACGTGCCCGGCGACGGGCTCAAGCTGGACGACGGCAGCAGCGTGCCCGCCGACCTGGTGGTGGTCTCGGCCGGGGTGCGCGCGGAGACCAGGCTGGCCGAGGCGGCCGGACTGGCCTGCGACCGCGGTGTGCTCATCGACGACTCCCTGCGCACCAACGATCCGCGCATCCACGCCATCGGCGACTGCGCCAGCCACCCCGGCACGGTCGGCGGCCTGGTCCAGCCCGCCTGGGAACAGGCCGCGGTGCTGGCCGACCTGCTCACCGGCACCGACCCGGCCGCCCGCTACCGGGGCACCCCGGTGGTCACCCGGCTCAAGGCCAGGGACGTGGACCTGGCCGCGCTCGGCGAGGTGCACTGCGAGGTGGACGCGCCCGGCGCGGAGGTGCTGCGGCTGGAGGACCCGGCCCGCGGCCGCTACGCCAAGCTGGTGCTGCGCGAGGACAAGGTGACGGGTGCGATCGTGCTCGGCGCGCCGGACGCGGCCGCGCTGATCACCCAGCTCTACGACCGCGGCCTGCCCGCGCCCGCCGACCGGCTCGGCCTGCTGCTCGGCCGCGCCGCGCTGGAGACCCCGCGCGCGGCCAGCCCGGCCGACCTGCCCGCCGCCGCGGTGGTGTGCCGGTGCAACACGGTCAGCAAGGGCCGCATCGTGGCCGCCTGGAAGACCGGCGCGCGCACCCTGGGCGCGGTGGCCAAGGGCACCAGGGCCACCACCGGCTGCGGCGGCTGCACCGACGCGGTCTGCGGCATCCTGGACTGGCTCGGCGCCCAGGACGGCGGACCGGCAGAAAGGTCCGCATAACCTCATCGCGTTATTTTCCGCGCGACTTTCCCCGTGCTATACAGGACTCAGCCCGCCCATGGCTGATTTCCTCTGGGGGAAAGCATGACAATCATGGGTGACGCGCGTCTGGCCACCAGTCTGCGGGCCGAGCAGCTCAGCGCCTGGCTGTTGCGCCAGTTCGGTGATGTGCTCGGGGAACTGACCAGGCCGCTGACCGGTGAGTCCCCGTACCCGTTCTTCGCCACGGTGCGGGAACAGGCGCCGATGGTGCGCAGCAAGTCGGGGGCGTGGGTGACCGCGCGCTACAGCACGGCCAACGCCATCATGCGGGACCGCCGCTTCGGCGTCCGCACCAACGAGGGCGAGTCCTCGGCCGCGGTGCTGGCCAAGGCGCTGGCCGAGCTGGAGATCGACGAGTTCCTCGGCCTGGACCCGCCCGGCCAGACCAGGATGCGCGCGCTGATGGCGCCCTCGTTCTCGCCGAGCGCCAACAAGATGTACCGGCCCAGGGTGGAGGCCATCGTGCGGCGGGTGCTCGACCGGGTGCCCAGCCGCGGCCCGTTCGACGTGGTCAGCGACTTCGGCGAGCCCATCCCGCACGCGGTGATCGCGGACATCATCGGCGCGCCGGCGAACTACCACGCCCGGCTGGCCTACATCGCCAGGCAGATCGGCCTGCTGACCGACCCGCTGGTCGGGTTCTCCCGGCTGCGCGAGATCCGCACGCTGATGACCGAGACCAAGGCCCTCTTCGGCGAGATGGTGGAGAAGCGCAGGGCCGAGGGCATCGACGACAAGCCCACCGACATGATCGGCTCCCTGCTGCTGGCCGCCACCAAGCAGGAGGTGCCGCTGCGGGAGATCCAGGCGCTGCTGATCGCCACCCTGGTCGCGGGCACCGAGAACACGGTCAGCCTGCTCGGCAACGCGGTGCACAACCTGCTGGACCACCCGGAGCAGTGGGCGAAGCTGGTGGCCGACCCCTCGCTGGCGCCGGGCGCGATGGAGGAGACCATGCGCTACGACTCCACCACGCTGTTCACCTCACGCTATCCGCACGAGGACGTGGAGATCGAGGGCTTCCGGCTCAAGGCCAACGACCCGGTGCTCGTGCTCATCGGCGGGGCCAACCACGACCCCGCGGTCTTCGACGACCCGGAGACCTTCGACATCACCAGGGCCAACGCCGGCGACCACCTGACCTTCGCCGCCGGGCGGTACTTCTGCATCGGCGCGCCGCTGGCCAGGCTGGAGGGCGAGGTGGCGCTGCGCGCGCTGGCCGAGCGGATGCCGAACCTGCGGCGGGCGGGCAGCCCGGTGTACCGGACCTCAGTGGGCTTCCGCGGGCTCAAAGCACTTCCGGTCGCCGCCTGATACCCGACGAAAGGTGTGACACACCCGAGTGGACCCGGGCCGAAGATCGTCCCGGGTCCCACTCTTCCGTGCCATTTTTAGCTTCAGGCTCCCCTGCTATACAGAAGTAGTACGCATTTACACCAATCCGGGTCAATTTGCGTACGATTTCCTCCGCCGATTCTGACACGTTTTCTGGGGAGCACGTCCAGTGCTGGCGGCTGCCCGGAAAAAGGGGAGCCAGATGACTTTCGCGACCGACCTCCGACTCGCCGCCGGTCTCCAGACCGACCGCTTCGGGGCCTGGCTGCTACGCCAGTTCGGGGATCCGGCCGGTGAACTGACCAGACCGCGCGCCGGTGACTCGCCCTATCCCTACTTCGCCCGGCTGCGCGCGCAGGCGCCGCTGGTGCGCAGCAAGGCCGGACTGTGGACCACGGCCCGGCACAGCACCGCCAACTCGATCCTGCGCGACCGGCGCTTCGGCGTCCGGGACACCCAGAACCGGTCCTCGGCCGGGACCATCGCCACCGCGCTGGAAGGGCTGGACCTCGACCCGTTCATGGGCGTGGACCCGCCGGTGCACACCAGGATGCGCGGTCTGATGAACCCGAGCTTCTCGCCCAGCGCCAACACGACGTACCGGCCGCGGATCGAGCGGATCGTGACCGAGGTGCTGGACAAGGCGCAGCGCCAGGGCTCCTTCGACCTGGTCCGCGACTTCGCCCAGCCCATCCCGCTGCTGGTGATCGCCGACGTGCTCGGTGTGCCGGAGCGGCACCGGGAACGGCTCGGCTGGTGCGCGATGCGGGTCGGCCTGGTCACCGACCAGCTCAACGGCGTGGCCAAGATCCGCGAGCTGCGCACGCTGCTGGTGGAGCTGAAGGAGCTCTTCGCCACGCTGATCGCCGAGCGCAAGGCCGAGGGCGTCGAGGACAAGCCCACGGACATGATCGGCAGTCTCCTGCTTGCCGCGACGAAGCAGGATGTGCCGCTCAGCGAGATGCAGGCGTTGCTGGTCACCGCGCTGATCGCGGGTTCGGAGAACTCGGTGAACGTGATGGGCAACGCGGTCAACGCGCTGCTGGACCACCCCGGGGAGTGGGCCAGGCTGAAGGATGACCCCGCGCTGTCGGCGAACGCGCTGGAGGAGACCATGCGGTTCGACTCCTCCACGCTGATGGTCCCCCGGCTCACCCACCAGGAGGTGGAGATCGAGGGGCACGTGCTGCCACCGGACACCCCGGTGCTGGTGCTGCTGGCCGCGGCCAACCACGACCCCGAGGTCTTCCCCGAGCCGGAGCGCTTCGACATCACCAGGGCCAACGCGGCCGAGCACCTCACCTTCACCGCGGGGCGCTACTTCTGCATCGGCGCGCCGCTGTCCCGGCTGGAAGGGGAGATCGCGCTGCGCGCGCTAGTGGAGCGGATGCCGAACCTGCGGCGCACCGGGCAGCCGGTGTTCCGCCGATCGGCCGCGTTCCGGGGACTGACCGGCATGCCGGTGGCCGCCTGAGTGTTGCGGTTTCGCTGACCGACCGACATCGGTCGGCTACCCAACGTATTGTCGAGCGGGTGGGGGCTGGCACTGGGGACCAGGCAGTCGGCACACGGGCGGAGCAGCCTTGGCGGCTGCGCCTGTGTGCTGAGGACGGCCGGGTCCTTGGCGCCGGCGCCCTGCTCGGCGGCAGGTACGTGCTGACCTGCGCGCACGTCCTTCCCGGGCGGGAGGTGCTGGTCGACCTCAGCGGCCACGGCGGCCGGGAGCCGCTGCCCGCCAGGGTGATCGAGGACCAGCTCGCGCCGCTGGAGGAGGACGGCACCGGCGACCTCGCGCTGCTGGAGCTGGCCGAGGAGCTGCCGGCGGCCTGGGGCGCGCGGCTGCGGGACGGGCACCTCGCGCCCGGGCGTCCGGTGGCCGCCTACGGGTTCCCGGTCGGCGCGCCGCACGGGATGTGGGCGCGGGCCGAGCTGTCCAGGGCGGCCGGGCCGGGCGCGGAGTGGGTGCAGCTGGACGCGTTGCAGCCGGGCAACCGGGTGCGGCTCGGGTTCAGCGGGGCCGGGGTGCTGGACGAGGCCAGCGGCGACGTGGTCGGGCTGGTGGTCAGCGAGTACAGCGCGGAGGGCTCGGTGGTGGCCTGGATGCAGCCGGTGCGCACCATCGCCCGGTACCTGCCGGTGGTCACCGAGTGGGTGGACCGCGCGCCGCTGCCGCCGGTGCGCCTGCCCGAACTGGACGGCTGGCTGCCGCACCGGGGACCGGGCGATGTGCTGGTGGTGATCACCGGCGAGGCGGGTTCGGCGCGGTCGGAGGCGTTGCTGGCGCTGGCCGCCCGGCTGGGCTCGGCGCTGGTGGTCATCGACGTGGCCGGGCTCACCGCGGCCGAGGCGGGCCGGCTGATCGCCGAGCGGACCGGGCAGCCGCTCGCGGGCGGGATCACCGTGGTGCTGGTCGGGGTGGACGCCTCGGCCGAACCGGAAGCGCTGGTCACCGAGGTGCTGAACCCGTTGGCGGAGCGGGGCGTCGCGGTGGTCGCCGGGTACCGGGCGGCGGACTCGCCCAGCCTGGCCGCGATCCGCGCGCCCGGCACGGTCTCCGGCACCCGGGTCTCCCCGCCGCGCACGGACACCCTCGGGGCGCGGATCGCCGCGCTGGCCGCGCTGGAGGCGGAGGTGCGGCGGCTGTGGGGCGAGGACGGCCCGCGCTTCGCCGGGGAGCCGGAGCCGCCGGACCGGGCCGGGCGGCTGCGGCCCTGGCTGAGCGCGGTGCGCAGGCTGCCCGAGGCCGAGCGCGGGCCGCGGCTGGCCGAGTGCGCGCCGCGGGTGGACCGGGCGCTGCGCAAGGCCACCGAGGCGCGCAACCGGCTGCTGGTGCTGCGGCAGCGGCTGCGCGAGCTGCGCGGGCTGATCCAGGCCTACCAGCGGATGGCCGCCGAGCACGGGCTGGCCGAGGACACCGGGCTGGACGCGCGGTACCGGGAAGCGTTGCGGCGCACCATGATCCGGCCGTGCGTGCTGGCCGAGGCGGAGGCCGCGGTGCAGGACTACCTGCGCGCGGTGGTGCGGCTGGTGCGCGATGACTGACCCCGGCATGCGCTGGACCAGCGGCGACTTCCTCCAGCTGCCCCGGCTGAGCGTGCCGGACCCGGAGTCCACGCTGGCCGAGCCGCGGCCGGTGCCGGAAAAGGACCGGTACTGCGGCAACGAGGAGTGCCACCAACCGGTCGGCCGCGGCTACGCGGGCAGGCCCGGCCGCACCGAGGGCTACTGCGGCAGCTGCGAGGCGCCCTACTCCTTCTCGCCGAAGCTGGCCCCTGGCGTGGTGGTGGAGCAGCGCTACGAGGTGCGCGGCTGCCTGCCCCGCGGCGGCCAGGGCTGGGTGTACCTGGCCTGGGACAACCACCTCGGCTGCCACGTGGTGCTCAAAGGGCTGATCAACACCGGTGGCGCGGCGGCCGCGGCGGCGGCGCTCTCGGAACGGGAACGGCACGCGCTGACCGTGCTGGACCACCCGAACATCGTGCGCATCATCAACTTCGTCCGGCACCCCGATCCCGTTGCCGGACAGGACAACCAGTACATCGTGATGGAGCACGTGGGCGGGCTGTCCCTGCACGAGCTGCGGTTGCGCGCGCTGCGGCAGGAGGAGCCGCTGCCGCTGGAGCACGTGCTGATGTACCTGCTGGAGGTGCTGGCCGCCTTCCGCTACCTGCACGGCCGGAAGCTGCTCTACTGCGACCTCAAGCCCAGCAACGTGATCCGCGGCGTGGACCGGATCAAGCTGATCGACTTCGGCGGGGTGCGCCGGATCGAGGACCGCACCACGCTGTCGGTGGGCACCAGCGGGTACCAGGTGCCGGAGCAGGAGCTCCAGACCCGGGGGCTCAGCGTCGCCTCCGACCTGTACTCGGTGGGCAAGACCCTGGAGAGCCTGTTCAAGGTGACCCCGGAGGGCAAGGCACTGGAGACGCACCGCCGTCCGCGCGGGCCGCTGGCGCACCCGGTGGACTCGCTGCTCGCGCTGATCGGGCGGGCCGCGGATCCGGTGCCGGAGCGCCGGTTCGGCTCCGCGGCCGAGCTGGCCGACCAGCTCACCGGGCTGCTGTTCGAGGTGCAGTCGCTGCGGGACGGCCGGGAGCGCTCGCTGCCGGGGTCGCTGTTCCGGCCGAGTCCCCGGGTGCTCGACGCCGGGCTGGGCGCGGTGCCGCTGCTGGAAGTGTGGACCGACCCCGGGCAGGATCCGTTGGCGCCACTGGACTTCGGCCTGCCCACCCTGGCCGAGGGGGCCACCAGGCTGCCGGTGCCGCGGCCCGATCCCGCCGACCCGGCGGCCGCCTTCCTCACCGCGGTGCGCGCGGAGGAGCCCAGGGCGCTGCTGGCCAAGCTCGGCACCGCGCAACACCGTTCGGCCGGGGTGCTGCTCGCCGAGTGCCGCGCGCAGCTGGAGCTGGGCTGGCCGGAGCTGGCCGCGGACACCCTGACCGAGGCGGTGCGCGCGGACGACCGGCCGGCCGGGGCGAACTGGCGGATCACCTGGCACCAGGCGCTGGTCGCGCTGGCCCGCGCCGACCTGCCCGCCGCGACCGCCTGCCTGCACAAGATCACCGGACTGCTCGCCGGGGAGGCCGCGCCCAAGCTGGCACTGGGTTTCTGCGCCGAGCACCAGGGCGAGACCGAGGAGGCCGAGGGCCGCTACCAGGCGGTGTGGCAACGCGACCGGCTACGGGTGAGCGCGGCCTTCGGACTGGCCAGGCTGCGGCTGCGGGCAGGGAAGCGGGCGGACGCGGTGCGGGTGCTGGACGAGGTGCCGCAGGTGTCCCTGCACCACGCGGCCGCCCGGATCGCCGCGCTGCGCATCCTGTGCGGTGTCATCGGTTCGGTGCCGCCCACCGCGGCGGACGTGCGCGATGCGGCGGCCCGGCTGCCCGAGCTGTACCTGGACGCGGGCGAGCCCACCGGCTCCGGCCGGACCCGGCTCACCGCGCTGGTGCAGGCGGTGGCCTTGCGCGGCAAGGAGTTCGCCGAGCTGGGCGAGAGCAGGGCACTGGGTCCCGCGCCCACCGAGGCCAGCCTGCGCCGGCTGCTGGAGAGCTCCTACCGGCGGCTGGCCGGGCACGCCGGCAGTACCGGCGAGGTGGTCCGGCTGGTCGACCTGGCCAACGCGGTCCGACCGAGAACCTGGAGGTGAGACATGCGTTTCCGGACCACGCTGCACGCCCACCGCTGGCTGTCCACCACTGACGACCTGCTCTCGGCGGTGCTGGTGGTGGACGGCACCGGACTGGCCGGCGCGGACACCCCGCCCGCCGCGGCTGAGGTGATCATCGTGGACTGCTCCGGCTCGATGTCGTTGCCGCCCAGCAAGATCGCCGCCGCTCGCCGGGCCACCGCGGCCGCGGTGGACGCGCTGCGCGACGGCGTGCGCTTCGCCCTGGTCGCGGGCACCGACACGGCCCGCCTGCTGTACCCGCTGGCGCCGCGGATGGCCACCGCCGACGAGCGGAGCAGGGCCGAGGCCCGGCAGGCCGCGGCGGCCATGGTGGCCAGCGGTGGCACCGCGATGGGCAGCTGGCTGTTGCTGGCCCGCGACCTGCTCGCCGCCCATCCCGGCGCGATCCGGCACGCGATCCTGCTCACCGACGGCCAGAACGTCGGCGAGACCCCCGAGCAGCTGGAGGCGGCGCTGCGGGCGTGCGCGGGCGAGTTCACCTGCGACGCCAGGGGAATCGGCGCGGACTGGAAACCCGCGGAGCTGCGCCGGATCACCGCCGCGCTGCGCGGCCGGGCGGACGCGGTGCGCGCCGAGGCCGACCTGGCCGAGGACTTCACCGGCATGGTCGCCGAGGCGATGCGCAAGGTGGTGCCCGAGGTGCGCATCCGGGTGCAGACCAGGCCGGGCACGGAGATCCGGTTCCTGCGGCAGGTGTTCCCGGTCGCGGCCGACCTGACCGCGGAGGCGGTGGCGGTGGGCGAGGGCGTCACCGAGTTCAGCACCGGCTCGTGGAGCGCGGACCTCCGGCACTTCAACCTCGGCCTCACGGTCGACCCGGCAGGCGCGCCGCACCAGCGGGACCTCCCGGTCGGCTCGGTGCGGCTGCTGGCCGTCCCGCCGGGGAGCACCACGGCCGAGGAGGTCGGCGAGCCGGAACCGCTGCTGGTGCACTGGACCGAGGACGAGGCTCGGTTCAGCCAGGTCGACCCCTACGACGGGCACTACCGGGGGCAGGAACGGTTGCGACGGCTGGTCATCGAGGGCTGCGAGGCACTCGACGCGGGCGACCGGGGCGCGGCCGCCGAGCTGCTCGGCGAGGCGGTCCGGCTGGCCGCCGCCTCCGGCAACACCGAGCAACTGGACCGGATCGGCCAGGTGGCACAGATCGAGGACGCGGCGGCCGGGCGGATCAGGCTGAAGGAGCAACTGTCCAAAGTGGACCTTCGCTGGCTGGAGGGCGGTTCGGGGATCTCGGTCGTGCCCGGCAGGCAGCTGCCCGCGCCCGCGAGCGAGCCGCTGCCGGACCGGGTCTGCCCGGTGTGCGAGCTGGTCTGGCCGGGTGCGCACCGGTTCTGCGAGGCGTGTAAGGGGGCGCTGGGCTGATGCGGCTGGACACCCGGCGACTGCTGCTCGCGCTGCGCTCGGCGCTGCTCGGGCTGACCCTGCTCACGCTGCTCGCGGCCACCCTGGCCTACCTGGAGGTGCACGCCGCGGCCGAGCAGGCCAGCGGTCAGGCGGTGCCGGTGCTGCGCGAGGTCGGCACCGCGCGCACCGCGCTGCTCAACGCCGACCGGGAGGCCATGCGCAGCTTCCGCACCGGCGCGGCCGCGCTGACCGGGGCCGGGGACGGCTACCGGGACCAACTGGCCATCGCCGCGCAGAGCCTGACCAGGGTGGCCGGGCTGAACCTGGCCGGGGACGAGGGCCTGCGGCAGCTGCAACTGGTGGACAGCCTGCTCGCCGCCTACTCCGGTTCGGTGGAACAGGCCGCCACCCAGCAGCGGCTGCCCGGCAACGGACCGGTGCTCGGTGCCGCCGACCTGTGGCAGGCATCGCGCCTGCTGCACAGCCGCGACGGCGTGCTGGGCCAGCTGGGCGAGGTCGCCGAGTTGCAGCGAAAGGCCTTCGGCGCCGCGCTGGACGCGGCCGAGCCGACCGTGGTCCGGGTGCTGTCCTGGGCGGTGCCGGGCGGGCTGCTGTTCCTGCTGCTGATCGCCACCCAGCTGGTGCTGGCCAGGCGGTTCCGCCGCAGGCTCAACCCGTGGCTGCTCGGTGCGAGCCTGGCCGTGCTCGCCCTGCTGACGCTGACCAGCGTGGTGTTCAGCTCCCAGCAGCGGATGGACGCCGCCGAGGCCGGGCTGGACCGGCTCACCGAGGAGCGGCAGCGGCACGACGAGGAGGTCGACGCCGAGGGGCAGCGCTGGCTGGCCGAGCTGATCCAGCGGCAGTGCCCGGACTGCGGCCCCACCGTGCGCGCCTTCCTGGCCGGGCAGCGCCAGCCCCCGGACGGCCTTGAGCAGCCGGAGCTGGCCAGAAAGGCCGGTGAGCTGGCCGGTCAGGTGCGCGAGGTCGGCGGGCGCGGGGCCTGGTGGCCGGCCATCCCCGGGCTGGCCGTGCTGGTGATGCTGCTGGTGGCGCTGGGTTTCCGGGCCAGGCTGGCCGAGTACGGGACGTGGGTGCGCCGATGACCAGGGCACTGCTGATCTTCCTCGCGGCGCTGCTGGTGGCCGCGGGCTGCACCGCGCCGCGGGCCGAGGCCCAGGTGAGCCTGCTCGCCTCCTGGACCGGGGCCGAGGAGGCGACCTTCACCGGCATCCTGGAGGAGTTCCGCAAGAAGAACACCGGCATCCGGGTCGAGTACCGGGGCACTCGCGCACTCGGGCAGGTGCTCAAGGCCGAGGTCGCGGGCGGGCGGCCGCCGGACATCGCGGTGCTGCCGGGCTTCGGCGACCTCATGCCCTACATCCGCCAGGGGCAGGTCCGGCCGGTGGAGACCGCGCCCGCGGCGGACAACGAGCAGTGGCGGCGGCTGCGGCAGGGCGGGCTGGCCAAGCAGTACGCGGTGCCGGTCAAGGTCGACCTCAAGGGCCTGGTCTTCTCGCGGGCTCCCGGCCCGGAGCGCGCGGAGGAGCTGCTGGCCGCCGGTGACTGGTGCCTCGGCCTGGAGTCGGGGGCCACCTCGGGCTGGCCGGGCACCGACTGGGTGGAGAACCTGCTGCTGCAACGCGCGGGCGCGGAGGTCTACCAGCGCTGGGTGGCCGGTGACCTGCCGTGGACCGATGAGCGGGTGCACCAGGCCTGGACCGACTTCGGCCGGGTGCTGGGCCCGCGCGCGCCCGCCGCGCTGTTCACCGACTTCTGGGACGCCGGCCGGGCCATGTTCGACGATCCGCCCGGCTGCCGCCGCGAGCACCAGGCCTCCTTCATCGCCACCGGCTACGGCGGCCGTCCAGCCCCGGCCCCGGAGTACGGCGAACACTTCGACTTCCGCCCGTTCCCCGCCTTCCCGGGGGTCGCCCCGGCCAGCCCGTTCTCCGCCGACCTGGCCGCCCGCTTCACCGACAACCCGGCGGCCACCCTGCTGCTCCAGCACCTGGCCGGGCACACCTGGCCGCAACCGGGCCCGCCGGAGCTGGCCGACCGCCTGCGCGAGCGGCTCGCGGGTCAGGACACGCTGTGCTTCGACGGCTCCGACCTGATGCCGGTGGAGCTGCGCACGATGTTCTACCGCGCGGTGCTGGAGTACGTTGCCGACCGGACCAAGCTGGACGAGCTGCTCAGGCGGCTGGAACAGGTGCGCCGGACCCTGCAGGACGACCAAGACCGCCGCTACAGCTGGGTGACCGTCTCTTGTGGACGGTGAGATGAAGGAGTGCGGATGAGCGAGCTGGTGCGCTTCGAGCTGGCCGGGGGCGGCGAGGTCACGGTGGAGCTGGAGGAGCAGCCCGGCGTGGTCCGCGCGGCCCGGCCGGGCCAGGTGCTGCAGAAGGCGCGGGCCGGTTTCACCGACGCGCTCAGCGAGGTGCGGACCGCGGCCGAGGCGGCGCTGCGCCAGTTCCAGGAGCTGGGGCCGGATGAGGTGGAGCTGAAGTTCGGCGTGAAGCTGGACGCCCAGGCCGGCGCGGTGATCGCGCGGACCGGGGTGCAGGGGCACTTCGAGGTCAAGCTGAAGTGGCAGCGCCAGCCTGGTCCGCTGGAGGAAGTGGTGGAGGAGCAGGCCCCGGCCAAGGAGAGCTAGGGCCTGTTCAGAGCTACCTCAGCACGGCGCGCCGGTGGAGTGCGCGTAGGTGACCAGCTTGCCGATGTAGCGGGTCTCCCACGCGTCGAAGCAGGTGCTCGGCCGCATGCCCACCTTCTGGTCGTTGATGTTCACCCACACCCTGGTCGGGCCGCAGTGCGTGTAGTAGTGGTCGATGGTGAAGATCGTCTCTTTGCGCCAGTGTCCGCACGGGTCCGCGGCGGCCTCGCCACCGGAGACCACACCGGTGCCCGCGAAGGCCGCGAGCAGTGCCAGGCCGGCGCCGAGGCGACCCAGGTTCCGCATCATCACAAGATCCTCATCTGCTGTGTGCACAATGGACGGTCAGCGAGTATCACTACCGGCAGCGGCCCCGGCAACGAGTTCACACCTGGCTGAATCACCCGATCGTGCCGTGCCGACCTCACACCCGGCACCCCGGCGCCGTGCGGAGGAGTTCGCGGCCGTGTCACACGCGGCGACGTCCCGGGTAACCCGGGCTGCCTAACTTCGGCGCGTCCCCAACCACCGGAGGCCGCCGTGACCACCGCCGACCGCACCGCCCGACGAGGCTGGATCGACCACTGGGAACCCGAGGACCCCGGGTTCTGGGCGCGCACCGGGCGCCGGGTGGCGAACCGGAACCTGGTCTTCTCCATCCTGGCCGAACACCTGGGCTTCTCGGTGTGGCTGCTGTGGAGCGTGGTGGCGGTCAGCCTGCCGGCCGCGGGCTTCGCCTTCTCCGTCGACCAGCTGTTCTGGCTGGTCGCGGTGCCCAACCTGCTCGGCGCGCTGCTCCGGCTGCCCTACACCTTCGCGGTGCCGCGCTTCGGCGGGCGGGCCTGGACCGCGATCAGCGCCTCGCTGCTGCTCATCCCCACCGGGCTGCTCGCCTGGTGCGTCTCCGACCCGACCACGCCGTACTGGATGTTCCTGGTGGTGGCAGGCACCGCGGGGCTGGGCGGCGGCAACTTCGCCTCCTCGATGGCCAACATCTCCTTCTTCTACCCGGAGTCGCGCAAGGGCTTCGCGCTCGGGCTGAACGCGGCTGGCGGCAACCTCGGGGTGGCCGTGGTGCAGCTGGCGGTGCCGCTGGTGATCTCCGCGAGCACCGGGATCAACCTGGCCTACGCAGGGCTGATGTGGCTGCCGGTGATCATCATCGCGGCGGCCTGCGCCTGGCTGTTCATGGACTCCCTGACCGTGGCCCGCTCGGACTTCCGCTCCTACGCCGCCGCGGTGTTCCAGCCGCACACCTGGGTGATGTCCTTCCTCTACATCGGCACCTTCGGCTCCTTCATCGGCTACTCGGCCGCGCTGCCGCTGCTGATCAACTCCACCTTCCCGGAGTCCAAGGCCGGGTACTTCGCCTTCCTCGGCGCGCTGGTCGGCTCGATCTCCCGGCCCTTCGGCGGCTGGTTGGCCGACCGGTGGGGCGGCGGGCGGGTGACGCTGTGGACCTTCGTCACCATGGGCATCGGGGTGGCCGGGGTGCTGGCCGGGCTGGCGCAGCACAGCTTCCCGCTGTTCCTGGGCGCGTTCCTGTGGCTGTTCATCACCGCGGGCGTGGGCAACGGCTCCACCTACCGGATGATCCCGGCCATCTTCGCGGCCAGGGTGGCCGAGCCCGCGCAGGCGAAACGGCAGGCCGCGGCGGTGATCGGCATCGCGGGCGCGGTCGGCGCGCTGGGCGGGTTCCTGATCACCAGGGCCTTCGCCATGTCGCTGACCGGCTCGGGCTCGCTGGCCCCGGCGCTGTACACCTTCCTGGGCTTCTACGGGCTCTGCCTGGCCGTGACCTGGTGGTGCTACCTGCGGCGACGGGTGCTCGCGGTGCGGGTGCCCAGCCTCGCGCACGCCGGAGTGTGACGCACGCCGCTCTGACCTGGAGCGGGAGCTTTTCGTAACGCGGGTGCAACACCGGTGACCCGGGCCCGACACGGCCGCTCGTGACCATGGCGGCAGGACCCGGCACCGGCGGATGAGGAGGAAGTGCATGACTCGCACGCTCGTCGTCGTCGGCAACGGCATGGTCGGCCACCGCCTGGTGCAGGCGGTCCGGGAACGCGACCTGGCCGGGACCTGGCGGATCGTGGTGCTCGCCGAGGAACCGCGCCCCGCCTACGACCGGGTCGCACTCTCGTCCTATGTGGACAGTTGGGATGAGCTGGCGCTGCGGCTGCCCGGCGCGGAGTTCGACGGCGACGACCGCGTCGAGCTGTGCCTGGGCGAGCCCGCGGCCGCGGTGGACACCGCCGAGCGCACGGTGGTCACCAGCGCCGGCCGGATCATCGGCTACGACGCGTTGGTGCTGGCCACCGGCTCGGCCCCGTTCGTGCCGCCGGTGCCCGGCCACGACCTGCCCGGCTGCTTCGTCTACCGCACCATCGCCGACCTGGACGAGATCCGGATCGCGGCCGAGGGCGTGCGCTCCGGCGTGGTGGTCGGCGGCGGGCTGCTCGGCCTGGAGGCGGCCAACGTGCTGCGCGGCCTGGGCCTGGCCACCTCGGTGGTGGAGCTGGCGCCGCGGCTGATGCCGGTGCAGGTGGACGAGGGCGGCGGCGCGCTGCTCCGGCGCAAGATCGAGAGCTTGGACATCACCGTCCACTGTGGAGTGTCGGTGCAGCGGGTGGAACCCGGTCTGCGGCTGGCCCTTTCCGACGGTGGCGAGCTGGAGACCGGGCTGCTGGTGTTCTCCGCGGGCATCCGGCCCAGGGACCAGCTGGCCCGCGCGGCCGGGCTGGAAGTGGGCCCGCGCGGCGGGATCGCGGTCGACTCCGCCTGCCGCACCAGCGATCCGCACGTCTACGCGATCGGCGAGTGCGCGCTGGCCGGCGGCCAGGTCTACGGCCTGGTCGGGCCCGGCTACGCGATGGCCGAGGTGGTCGCGGACCGGCTGCTGGGCGGCGCGGCCGAGTTCACCGGGGCGGACACCTCCACCAAGCTCAAGCTGCTCGGCGTGGACGTGGCCAGCTTCGGCGACGCGCACGCCACCGCGCCCAACGCCCTGGAGGTCGTGCACAGCGACCCGGTGTCCGGCCGCTACCAGAAGCTCGTGGTCTCCGACGACGCCTCCACCCTGCTCGGCGGCGTGCTGGTGGGCGACGCCTCGGCCTACGCGCTGCTGCGCCCGCTGGTCGGCCGCGCGCTGCCCGGCGAACCCGGCGCGCTGCTGGCCGGGCCGAGCTCCGGCGGCGGGGTCGGCATCGGCGCGATGCCCGATGACGCCCAGGTCTGCTCCTGCCACGCGGTGACCAAGGCGCAGATCCGCTGCGCCATCACCGAGGACGGCTGCGCGGACGTGCCCTCGCTGAAGTCCTGCACCAAGGCGGGCACCGGCTGCGGCTCCTGCGTGCCCATGCTCAAGCAGCTGCTCACCGCCTGCGGGGTGGAGCAGTCCACCGCGCTGTGCGAGCACTTCGCGCACTCCCGCGCCGAGCTGTTCGAGATCGTGCGCGCCACCGGCATCCGCACCTTCAGCGAGCTGGTCGGCAAGCACGGCGCCGGCCGCGGCTGCGACATCTGCAAGCCGGTGGTGGCCTCCATCCTGGCCTCGCTGGGCTCCCCGCACGTGCTCGACGGCGAGCAGGCCTCCTTGCAGGACACCAACGACCACTTCCTGGCCAACATCCAGCGCAACGGCACCTACTCGGTGGTGCCGCGCATCCCCGGCGGCGAGATCACCCCGGCCAAGCTGCTCGTCATCGCCGAGGTGGCCAGGGACTTCGACCTCTACACCAAGATCACCGGCGGGCAGCGGATCGACCTGTTCGGGGCCACCGTGGACCAGTTGCCGCTGATCTGGCGGCGGCTGGTGGACGCCGGGTTCGAGTCCGGGCACGCCTACGGCAAGGCGCTGCGCACGGTGAAGTCCTGCGTGGGCGACACCTGGTGCCGCTACGGCGTGCAGGACTCCGTCGGCCTGGCGGTGGAGCTGGAGCTGCGCTACCGCGGCCTGCGCTCCCCGCACAAGATCAAGGCCGGGGTTTCCGGCTGTGCCAGGGAATGCGCGGAGGCCAGGAGCAAGGACTTCGGCGTGATCGCCACCGAGGAGGGCTGGAACCTCTACGTGGGCGGCAACGGCGGCTTCACGCCCCGGCACGCCGAACTGCTGGCCGCCGACGTGGACCGGGAGACGCTGATCCGGCTGATCGACCGGTTCCTGATGTTCTACGTGCGCACCGCGGACCGCTTGCAGCGCACCGCGAGCTGGGTCGAGGCCATGGACGGCGGCCTGGACCACCTGCGCGCGGTGATCGTCGAGGACAGCCTCGGCATCGCCGAGGAGCTGGAGACCGCGATGGCGCGGCACGTGGAGAACTACACGGACGAGTGGCGCGGGGTGCTGGAGGACGAGGAGAAGCTGAGCCGCTTCGCCTCCTTCGTCAACGCGCCCGGCACACCCGATCCGAGCATCTCGTTCCGCAGCGAGCGCGGGCAGCCCGTGCCCGTGCGGCTGGGTATACCGGAGGTGACTGCACGATGACCGCTATCGACGCCTGGGTGCCGGTGTGCCGCTACACCGCCCTGCTTCCCGAGCGCGGCGCCGCCGCCCTGCTGCCGGGTGGCGCGCAGGTCGCGCTGTTCCGCACGCACGACGGGGAGGTGCACGCGCTGGGCAACGTGGACCCGTTCAGCCAGGCCGCGGTGATCTCCCGTGGCATCGTCGGCGACCGGGCGGGCGAGCCGGTGGTCACCTCGCCCATGCACAAGCAGCCCTTCGCCCTGCGCACCGGCGAGTGCCTGGACAACGCGGCGGTGTCGCTGCCGCGCTACGCGGTGAAAGTGGACGCGGGCACCGTCTACGTGGAGCTGCCGTGAACAGCACACCGTCCTCTGTGGACGGTGCGCTGCCCGCCCTCGCCGGGTTCACGATCGGCCTGACCGCCGCTCGCCGGGCCGAGGAGCTGGCCGCACTACTGGAACGCCGGGGCGCCACCGTGCTGCACGCCCCGGCGATCCGGATCACCCCGCTGGCCGATGACGCCGAGCTGATCGGCGCCACCAGGGCGGTGCTGGACAACCCGGTGGACGTGGTGGTGGCCACCACCGCGATCGGCTTCCGCGGCTGGCTGGAGGCCGCTGAGGGCTGGGGCCTGGCCGCCGCGCTGCGGCAGCGGCTGGCCGGCGCCACCGTGCTCGCCCGCGGCCCCAAGGCGCGCGGCGCGATCAGGGCCGCCGGACTGACCGAGGCCTTCTCGCCCGCCTCGGAGTCCAACGCGGACCTGCTGGCCCACCTGCTGGCCACCGGCGTGCGCGGCCGCCGGATCGCGGTGCAGGAACACGGCGCGCCCGTGCCGGAGGTGGTCGAACCGCTGCGCGCGGCCGGCGCCGAAGTCGTGCCGGTGCCGGTCTACCGCTGGTCCCGCCCCACCGACCTGGCCCCGCTGGACCGCCTGCTGGACGCGATCGGCCTCGGCCAGGTGGACGCGCTGGCCTTCACCAGCGCGCCGGCCGCGGCGAACCTGTTGGCGCACGCGGAACTCCGCGGCCGCCGCGCCGAGCTGATCGAGGCACTGCGCACCCAGGTGCTGGTCGCCTGCGTCGGCTCGATCACCGCCGCCCCGCTGGTCGCCGCGGGCGTCCCGGTGGTGGCCCCCGACCGTGGCCGGATCGGCGCGCTGGCCCGTCACCTGGGCACCGAGCTGGCCGCCCGCGCGCCCCGGCTCCGGGTGGCCGGGAAGGACCTGGAGCTACGCGGCCAGGCGGTGCTGGTCGACGGCGAGTACCGCCCGGTCGCGCCCGCCCCGATGGCCGTGCTGCGCGCGCTGGTCCGGCACTCCGGCAAGGTGGTGCCCAGGGCCGAGCTGCTGGCCGCGCTGCCCACCGGCGGCGAGGAGCACGCGGTGGAGACCGCGGTGGGCAGGCTGCGCACCGCCCTCGGCGAGCCCCGGCTGATCCAGACCGTGGTCAAGCGCGGCTACCGGATCCCGCTGGACACCCCGGCCGGAGCGCTGCGATGAGACCCCTGGTGCTCATCGCGCACGGCACCAAGGACCCGGCGGGCGCGCTGGTCACCGAGGCGCTGGCCGCCGCCACCGCGCGCAGGCTCGGGCAGCCGGTCACCGTCGCCTACGCCGATGTCCGCGAGCCCCGGCTGTCCGAGGTGCTGGCAGACGACGCGGTGGTGGTGCCGGCGTTCCTGGCCAGCGGCTACCACGTCCGGGTGGACGTGCCTGCCGAGGTGCTGGCCAGCGGCTGCCGCAACGTCACGGTGACCCCGGCCTTCGGCGCGGCCCCAGAACTGGTCGCACTGGCCGCCCTGCGCCTGGTCGAAGCGGGCTGGCGACCCGGCGACGCGGTGGTGCTCGGTGCGGCGGGCTCCTCGGACGAGGGCGCGCTGACCGAGGTCCGGGCGGCCGCCGCCCAGCTGAGCGACCGGTTGGGCGATCAGGTGGAGGTTGGCTACGTGACCACCGCCGCCCCCGGCCTGGGCACCGCGCTGGAGGCGGCCCGCCGCACCGGCCGCCGGGTCTCGGTGGCCTCCTGGCTGCTCGCTCCCGGGCTGTTCCACCAGGCGCTGCGGGTGGCCGGGCACGCGGTGGTGGCCGAACCACTCGGCGCGCACGACCGGGTGGTCGACTTGGTCGTGCACCGCTACCTGGCCGCGACTGTCTGACCCCGGCGCGACAATGCCCGCATGGACGCGCCACTGACCCGGCACCTGCTGCGGGCCCGCGACCTGATCGACACCGCCTACGCCGAGCCGCTGGACATCCCGGCGCTGGCCAGGGCGGCCGCGGTGTCCCCGTCCCACTTCAGCCGCCGCTTCAAGGCCGCCTTCGGCGAGACCCCGCACCGGTACCTGCTCACCCGCCGGATGGAACGGGCGAAAACCCTGCTCCGCGCGGGCCGGACCAGCGTCACCGAGGTCTGTCTCGCGGTCGGCTTCACCAGCCTCGGCTCCTTCAGCACCCAGTTCCGCCGCTTCGTCGGGGAGAGCCCGAGCGCCTACCGGGCCCGCGCGCACCCCGGCTACGGCCCGGTGCCCGGCTGCTTCGTCCGGGCCATGAGCCGTCCGCGTGAAGAGCAGTTTTGGAGAAGCCCCGGCGCACCCGGCCTGGCTACCGTGACCGCATGATCACTGCCGTCAACATGGTGCACGTCTGGGTCGCCGACCAGGACCAGGCACTGGACTTCTACGTCAACAAGCTGGGATTCGCGCCGCACGGCGACGTCCAGTTCGAGCACATGCGCTGGGTGTCGGTCACCGCCCCGGAAGCCCCGCAGGTGCCCATCGCGCTGAACCTGCCGGCGCCCCCGCTGGTGGACGAGGCCAGCGCGGCCCACCTCCGCCAGCTGATGGCCGCGGGCCTGCTGTGTCCAGGCGGCTTCGGCACCAAGGACGTCTGGGCCACCTACCGGGAGCTCTCGGCCAAGGGCGTGGAGTTCATCGGCGAGCCGGAACAGCACGACTACGGCATCGACGTCGGCCTGCGCGACCCCTTCGGCAACCACTGGCGGCTGACCCAGACCAGGATGGAATAGTTGAAGCGTCAACTTAGTTGACGGGGGCAGCGGCCGCCGGCTGAGGCGGCCGGGGACCGAGGAGGCAGCCATGCCAGCCGTCACCGCCGACACCCTGACCCTGCCCCGCCTGCCCGAGCTGCCCCAGGAGCTCACCGCCTGGCGGCCGGTGCTGCGCACGGTGCACGCCACGCACTCGGTGGAGGGCGAGGGCTTCGCGGTCCGGCGGCCCTTCCCCGGGGTGGACCTGGCCATGGCCGACCCGTTCCTGATGCTGGACCACCTCGGCGCGGTGGAGTACGCGCCGGGGGAGGCCAAGGGCGCGCCCTGGCACCCGCACCGCGGGTTCGAGACGGTCACCTACGTCATCGACGGGGCCTGGCAGCACGCCGACTCCACCGGTGGCGGCGGGGTGATCGCGGACGGCCAGACCCAGTGGATGACCGCGGGCGCCGGGGTGCTGCACAGCGAGCTGCCCACCGAGGAGCTGGTGACCAGGGGCGGGCTGTTCCACGGGGTGCAGCTGTGGGTGAACCTGCCCCGCTCGCTGAAGTGGACACCGCCGCGGTACCAGGACATCGGCGCCCGCGACGTCGGCCTGGTGTCCAGTGTGGACGGTGGCGCGCTGGTGCGGGTGATCGCGGGTGAGCTGGACGGGCACGCCGGTCCGGGCGTCACCTGGACCCCGATCACCTACCTGCACGCCACGGTCAGCCCCGGCGCGCGGCTCGACCTGCCCTGGCCGGAGAACTTCAACGCGCTCGTCTACGTGCTCTCCGGCCGCGGCACGGTCGGCGCGGAGGCCAAGCCCCTGGAAGAGGGCCAGCTCGCGGTGCTCGGCCACGGGTCCGCGGTCACCCTGCGGGCGGGCGACACCCAGCCACAGGCCAGTGGGCAGGGCTGGGAGGTGCTGGTGCTCGGCGGCAGGCCGATCAACGAGCCGGTCGCGCGCTACGGCCCGTTCGTGATGAACACCCGTGCCGAGATCATCGAGGCGGTGGAGGACTACCAGGCGGGTCGCCTGGCCACCTTCCAGCCACAGCACGTGCCGCACCCGGGCGCGACCGACGAACGGATCTAGAACAGACCAGGAGGCTCCTCCGGCCCCGGCACCGCCTCCCAGCGGTACTTGCGCAGGTTGACCTTCCCGTCGTCGGCCAGCACGCCCTCGGCCCGCAGCAGCTCCAGCTGCTCGCGGGCCAGGTGCGGGGCGCAGGTCCCGTTGGCGCGCAACACCCGGTGCCAGGGCAGGTCGTGCCCGTCCTCGGCCAGCACCCGGCCCACCAGCCGCGGCGACGGCGCCCGCGACACATCGGCCACATCGCCGTAGGTGGCCACCTGTCCGGCCGGGATGGACTGCACGGCGCTGCGCACCCGTTCCATGGTTTCCTCGTCCACGCGGCCATTCTGGCGCACGGCACCGACAGGCTCAGTGGCGCACGACGCGGATGTTCGGGCCCAGCTTGTCCTCGTTGCGGACCTCCTGGTTCACGAACAGCCGCAGCGTCATCCGCTGGTTCAGCCCGGCCAGCGGAGCCAGGTCGTACACCGCCTCGGTGTTGCCCAGGTCGAGCAGCCGCAGGCCGGCCAGCCCGGCCAGCGGACTCAGGTCCACCTCCGGCATCTGGTGCAGGTCCAGCTCGCTCAACGAGCTCCCGGCCAGCGGTTCGAGATCGGGCACGTTCAGCTCCGAGAGCCACAGCCGGGTGAGCCGGGGCATCAGCGGAGTCAGCGCGGACAGGTCCGGCAGCTCGGTCAGCTGGTCCAGCGACAGGTCGGTGAGCTTGGGCAGCAGCTCCAGCGGGCTGAGGTCGGTCAGCGTCCAGGCCTGGCCCAGGCTCAGCGTGTCCAGGTCCTTGCAGGTGGCCAGTCCGGTGAGGTCGGTCAGCTCGTGACAGCCGTTGAGGTCCAGCTCGCGCAGCTCCAGCAGGTCGGCCAGGAACCACAGGTCGGTCAGGCCCTCCGGCGGCGTCAGCTTCAGCGTGCGCAGCCTGGGCAGCGCGCTGAGGAAGTCCAGGCTGCGGCAGCGCTGGTGCAGCCGCAGGTAGGCCAGCCGTGGGTGCTCGGTCAGCTCGTGCAGGTCGGCCGCGGGATCGTTGGTGTGGCTGAGCGAGCGCAGGTGCGGCACCCCGGCCAGGAACTCCAGGTCGGTCCGCTTTGAGTCGATCACGTTGATCCGGGTCCAGCGCAGGTGCCGCAGGTGGTGCAGGTGCGGGAGCTGGTTGTACTCGGTCACCAGCACGCTGCCGTCGGCCAGCGGCGCGTTGCCGAGCACCTGGACCGCGTACTCCTCCGGATCGAAGTGCCGCCAGGCCCAGGCCAGGTCCCGCTGCACCGAGATCCGCGGATCGGAGGCGTACCGGCTCAGCACCCGCAGCCCGGCCGGTCCGTTCACCAGTGCCGCGGTCTCCACGCAGGCCGTGGCCACCGCGTCACTCAGACCGTCCACAGTGGACGGAAGCTTGCGCAGCACCTGTTCCCCGGCCAGCACCAGCGAGCGCACCTCGCGGCTGTCCCGCGGCGGCACCAGCTGGTCCAGCACCGCGTCCACCCGCGCCGCCACCTGCTCTGGCACCGTGTGCGTGGTCTCCAGGCAGGCCGCCGCCAGCAGCCGCAGCTTGCGCGCGTGCCGCCGCTCGGCGTCCGCGCGGTCCAGGATGCCGTCCAGCAGCTCGGCCCGCAGCGGCACCGAGCAGTGCCCCGCGGCCAGCACCACGGTCTCCCGCCAGGTGTCCAGATGTGCCTGCTGGACCAGGAAACCGACCAGGTGGTGGTCGGCGATCTCCTTGCCGGTCAGGTACTCCTGGAAGGTCCGGTGGATGAAGTCGACCTTGCCCTCCACCGGTTCGCGGAGCACCCCGCTGCGCTCCAGCAGGTGCTGCAACACCGTGGCCGGGTGCAGCTCCACCGAGGGCATCCTGGCCAGCGCCCGCTGCACGTGACCCGAGGCATCCGCCAGGTCCAGCTGGGTGCGGCCGCACATGCTCAGGCTCCAGGCCAGGTACTGCAACACGCCGAGCTTGGTCGCCGGCTCCAGCGTGAGCTCCTGCGCCGCGGGCACCTCGCGTTCGGCGTCCCTGCGGTCCAGCAGCAGCTCCAGGGCCGCCTCGTACAGCTTCATCCGGTCCGGCGGCAGCTGCTTGCGGCGGTCCAGGTTCAGCGCGCACAACAGCGCGCACAGCAACGGGCTGGTGGCCAGCATGCGCAGCGCGGGCCGGGACTCCAAGTGCCGCAACAGGGTTGTGCGGTACTCGTCCAGCTCCTCCGGCTCGCAGGGCAGGGCCGCGCCGCGGATGGCCTCGTGCCAGCGGCGGGTGAACTCGGCGATGTCCAGCGGTGTCATGGGTTCCAGCCGCACCGCGCGGAAACCCTCGGCGTCCAGCCAGCTCCGGTCCGCCGCGCTCGGCCGCGCGGTGACCACCACCCGCAGGTCCGGGTAGGCCGCCAGCAGGCCCTTCAGCCAGCGCCGCACCCTGGGCCGCCGGTCCGCGGTCAGCTCGTCCACCCCGTCCACCAGCAGCAGCGCCTGGCCGTCGGAGAGCAGCCGGTGCACCCAGCCGGTCGGGGCCAGCCCGGCGATCGGCCCGGCGTTGGCCGCCACCAGGTCCTGCGGCTCGGGCAGCTCGGTGTCGGCGTAACCGCGCAGCCGCACCAGGAACGGCACCAGGTTGTTCCACGGCGCCAGCTTCCCGGTGAAGGTGCCGCGGGCCGCGGACACCGACAGCCACTGCATCAGCGTGGTCTTGCCGGACCCGGCGTCCCCGCGCAGCAGCGTCCGGGACCGGTCGGCCAGCGCGGACTCCACCCGCTGCCCGCCGTCGGCCGCCCGCCAGCCCGAGGCGGAGAAGTCCTCGTCCTCCCCGCCTGCGCTGGTCACGCGCAGGCTCAGGTAGGCCACCGAGACCGAGGTGTGCGGCCGGTACCGCCGGGTGTCCACGCCGAAGAGCTCCAGCTCGTCCAGCGTCTCGCTCAGGTAGCCCAGGTAGCGCCGCCGGAACTCCGCGTCGTGCGCGCTGCCCTGCGGGGCGTCCAGCGAGGTCCTGGGCAGCCGGTGCAGCACCAGCTCGATCTTCTCCGCCACCGCGGCGAACCGGCTGAGGAACTCCGCGTCCGCGCGCTGGCTGAAGGCGGGCAACTGCCGGACCACACTGACCAGCGCCATGCAGCTCTCGTCCAGCACCGCCGAGTACAGGTCCGCGGCCGCGTCGCTGAGCCCGGCCCGCACCACCGCCGAGGGCACCCGGTCGCGCACCAGCCTGGCCAGCTTGGCCGGGTCCAGGTCTGCCTCGAACAGGGTCCGGTCGGACAGGTCGGCCTCGGCCAGCGCGTCGGCCACCGCGTCCAGCGCGGCCCGCCGCTCGTGCTCGGGCAGGTCCCGGAACTCCACGTCGTACCAGGGCCGCAGCCGGTGCGCGGCCTGGTCGCCGATGTCGGCCAGCCGGCGTTCCAACTTGCGCCGGGAGAAGGCGTCCGGCACCGCGACCGCGATCAGCTCGGACAGCGGGGTGTGCCGGTCCGACTGCGCCTTGCGCTGGTCCAGCCAGGCACGCACGGTGTGCCGGACCACCTGCCGCCCCACCGCGAGCGCGGCCTCGTTGAGCATCCATCCACTCTATCGGGGGACAAAACGGAACTGAGCCGTCCGCGCGGGGTAAGTGCGCGAACGGCCCAGAATCGTTGGTGTGCGGCGAAAAGCCTCACCGGTCCCGTTGG
This sequence comes from Crossiella sp. SN42, assembly GCF_023897065.1. Taxonomy (GTDB): domain Bacteria; phylum Actinomycetota; class Actinomycetes; order Mycobacteriales; family Pseudonocardiaceae; genus Crossiella. The sequence goes on along the minus strand of NZ_JAMHIV010000016.1, from coordinate 178,712 downwards.
GTGATCAATCGGGCGAGCATGGTGAGCTGGCCGCCCGCCCGCGACCGCGGTGAGCTGGCCGCCAGGTGCTGCAACCCCTGCGCGAGCAGGTCGTCCGCCCTCTCCTGCGCCCAGGCCCGCCCGCCCGCGGCCTCCACCAGCCCGGCCGCCTTGGCCAGCTCGGCGGGCGCCAGCGGATCGGTGCGCTGGTACAGCGCGGCCAGCTCGCGGGCCGCCGGGGTGCCGGAGGTCAGCGCGAAGACCACCGGCAGCGACTTCTTGCGGTTCTGCAGGTCGGAGTAGACCGGCTTGCCGGTGACCGCCGGATCGCCCCAGATGCCGAGCAGGTCGTCCACCAGCTGGAAGGCCAGCCCGACGTCCTCGCCGAAGCGGGCCAGGTGCGCCACCTGCTCCGCGCTGCCGCCGCCGAACATGCCGCCCAGCGCGCAGGCCGCCCTGGGCAGCGCGGCGGTCTTGCCGATGGCCATCGCCACGCACTCGGTCACGTCCACATCGGCCCGGTCCTCGAAGGACAGGTCGTTGAACTGCCCGTCCAGCAGGTCCAGCACCGCCCCGCTGAGCACCTTGGTGGCCTCCGCCGCGCTGGGCTGCCTGCTGGTGGCCAGCACCTCCATCGCCACCGTCAGCAGCGCGTCCCCGGCCAGGATCGCCGCGTTCAGCCCGAACACGCTCCACGCGGTGGCCCGGTGCCGCCGGGTGGTGTCGCCGTCCATCACGTCGTCGTGCAGCAACGAGAAGTTGTGCACCAGCTCGATGGCCACCGCGGCGGGCACCGAGGCGGCCGGGATGCCGCCCACCGCCTCCGCGGTCAGCAGCACCAGCGCCGGCCGGATCACCTTGCCGCTGCTGCCCTCGCTCGGCCTGCCCTGCTCGTCCCACCAGCCGAAGTGGTACCCGGCGATGCGCCGCATGGACTGCGGTAGTCGCTCCACCGCCTCCCGCATGGCGGGTTCGATCATGCCCCGGCTCCAGGCGAGCACCTCACCGATGGTGTCCGTGCCCAGAACCGGGGTCGTCTCCACACTCGCCATGTTCGTCAGTGCCCGATCTCGACGTTCTCCAGCACACCGAGCGCGTCCGGCACCAGCACCGCCACCGAGTAGTAGGTGCTGACCAGGTACGAGGTGACCGCCTTGTCGTTGATGCCCATGAACCGCACGTTCAGCCCCGGCTGGTACTCATCCGGGATGCCGGTCTGGTGCAGGCCGATCACGCCCTGGTCCTCCTGGCCGACGCGCATGGCCACGATCGAGGTGGACCCGGTCTCGGTGATCGGGATCTTGTTGCTGGGCAGGATCGGCACCCCGCGCCAGCCCTGCACCTTGGTGCCCTCGAAGTCCACCGTCTCGGCGTAGACCCCGCGCTTGTTGCACTCCCGGCCGAAGGCGGCGATCGCCTTGGGGTGAGCCAGCATGAACTTCGTCTTGCGCCTGCGGCACAACAGGTCGTCCAGGTCGTCCGGGGTGGGCGGGCCGCTGTGCGTGGGCACCCGCTGCTTGAGGTCGGCGTTGTGCAGCAGGCCGAAGTTGGTGTTGTTGAGCATGTCGTGCTCCTGGCGCTCGCGCAGCGCCTCGATGGTCAGCCGGAGCTGCTGGTCCAGCTGGTTCATCGGGTGGTTGTACAGGTCGGTGACCCTGGTGTGCACGCGCAGCACGGTCTGCGCCACCGCCAGCTCGTACTCCCTCGGCGAGAGCTCGTAGTCCACGAAGGTGCCCGGCAGCTCGTACTCGCCCTCGTGCCCGGAGGCCAGGTCGATCTCCGCCTCGCCCTTGGCGTTCTGCGGTTTGCGCGGGCTGAGCCGGTAGGCGGTCACCTTCTCGCGCAGCGCGGGGGACTGCTCCACCAGCTGCTGGAACACGCTGCGGGGCAAGGACAACAGCGTGCCGGGGGTGGCCGCGCGGGCGGTGAACTGCCAGGTGGCCTCGCCCAGCAGCGCCTCGTCGCCGAAGTGGTCGCCGTCGACCAGGGTGCCCAGCGAGGTGGTGTTGCCGAACTCGCCGACGCCGAGCTTGGTGATCCGGCCGTGCGCCACCAGGATCACCCGGTCCGCCGGCTGGCCCTGGGTGACCAGCACCTCGCCCTTCTCGAAGCCCTGCTGCTCGAACCGGTCGGCCAGCGCGGCGAGCACCTCCTGGTCCTCGAACCCACGCAGCAGCGGTAGCTCGCACAGCTCCGGCGGCACCACCCGGATCTGGGTGCCGACGTTGCTGAAGGTGAGCCTGCCGTCGCCGATGGAGTAGGTCATCCGGCGGTTCACCCGGTAGGCGCCGCCGCTGGCCTCCACCCAGGGCAGCACCTTGAGCAGCCAGCGCGGGCTGATGCCCTGCATCTGCGGCACGGACTTGGTGGTCGACGCCAGGTTCCGCGCCGCCGCCGTGCCCAGGCTCAGTTGAGCGCCGTTGCCGTTCCCGTTGCCATTGGTCCGGACGTCGGACTCCAACGCTTCTGTCACCGTGCACACCGCCAAGTCTCGTTACAGGTCAACAGGAATCGAAACTGAAGAAAACAGTGGGGATCAGGTCCGGTAGCGGGGATTCGTGTGGTGCCACTCGAACCCGCCGCCCATCCAGGCCCGCAGGCCGCGCAGGAACCGCTGGAGCTCCGGCGAGGGCACCGCGGCCAGCCGCCGGTGCCCGGCCTCGAAGTCGCGCACGACCTCGTTGTGCAGCTCCACCGTCACCTCGGTGGCCTCCTCGATGGAGCAGCCCCGGTCGGCGGCGATCTGCAAGACCATGTTGCACACCGGCAGCTCGTCCGCGGCGTCCTTGGCCACCGAGAACAGGTCGTTGACCAGCACGCTGGCCAGACCCGCCTGGAACGCGGCCTCCCGGACCTCCGGGGCGTTGTACAGGTTGGCAGGCACCTCGTAGCCGCCGACCGCGTCGATCAGCGTCATCGAGGTGTAGAAGTTGTCGTGCTGCCGCGCGGCCAGGTACTCCCAGGCCGGCGGGTAGGAGTCGGTGTGCCGCCAGGCCGCGTAGGCGGTCCAGCTGACGAACATGGCGAAGGTCGAGTAGTTCACCCGCTGCACCACCGCGGGCGTGCTGCGCGCGGCCAGGTGCTCGATGCCCGAGCGCAGCGCCACCAGCACCCGCTCACCGGCGATCTTCTCCTCCAGCGGCGGGGTGAACTCCCTGGCGTCGGGCACCGGGTCCATCGCGGCCATGGCCAGCATCAGCCTGCCGGGCAGCTCGGTGGGGGTGGCCCCGTGCTCGGTGCTGTCGGCGTAGAGGTCGTCCGCGGCCCACCAGGCCGCGTTCAGCCGCGCCGAGATCAGCAGCTGGTCCGGGTCCTCGGCGTCCGGATGGCAGAGCATGGCCAGCCTGCCGAACCCGCCCTTGCCCATCAGCTCGCTCTCCTGCTCGGAGAACCCGCATGCCAGCGCCCAGTCCACCACCCGCAGGTCCACCTCGGTGCCCAGCGCCGGGTTGATCCGCTCCACCACCGGCACGTACACCGGCGAGAAGTTCCCCTCGCCCCAGGACCGGTACGCGTAGGCGGGATCGCCGCTGGGCGCCGGTTCCGGGACAGCTGGTGGCGGCGGCTCGGCCACCGCCACCGGCGGCGGTTCCTGGCCGAACACGGCGGCGACGCGGGCCGCGGAGGTGCCCAGCCCCGACGGCCCGGCCAGCCAGGCCGGGCGCGTCGGGGCGGGGGCCACTGCCTCGGACATGGCGTCAGATCCGGTCGGCCGCGATGAGCAGGTAGTGGAAGCTGCCCTCGCGGTAGGCCTGCAGGAACGGGGCCTCCACGCCGGTGGCGACCGAGGACTTCTCCCGCAGCTCCCAGTACGGGATGGTGGCCGCGGTCAGGTCGATCACGCTGATCGGCACCAGGTTGTTGGCCTGCATGGCCTTGAAGTACTCGCTGCGGGGGTGGATGTTGCAGGTGTAGTGCTGGTCGATCTGGCTGACCGCCTTGGACCGCCCGCCGGTGACGTCGTTGTAGCAACCGGTGATCGTGACGTAGCGGCCGCCGATCTCCAGCTGCCGGGCGTGCTCGGCGAAGAGCTGGTGCAGGTCCACGTACATGGTGCTCTCGTTGTTCCAGATGGCCTTGCGGGAGGCCGTCTCGAACCCGGTGTCGAGCATGTTCCGGAAGTGGTACCGCACCCGGTCGGCCACCCCGCGCTTGCGGGCCTGCTCGTTGGCGAAGTCCACCTGCTTCTGCGAGATGGACACGCCGTCGACCTCGCAGCCGAAGCGCAGGTTGGCCATGATGCTGGTGCCGCCGCGGCCGCAGCCCGCGTCCAGCAGCTTGTCCGTGGGCTTGACGTCGCCGAGGTGGTCGAGCAGCACCTCCGCCTGCGCGGTCTCCAGCCGGTGCATCTCGTCGATGATCGCCTGGTCCCTGCGGTCCGCCGGGGCCTCCAGCACGGCCGGGTCGTAGTCGCCGAGGCCGTAGTGGTGGTGGTAGAGGCCGTCGACGTCGCCGAGCCGGAGGTTCACCGGGTCCTGCTCGGCGTTCCAGTACTCCGCGACCGAACGCTGGTAGGCGCTGCGCAGCACCGGCTTGGCCGTCTCGGATTCCCGTGGCTGGACTGTGGTCATCGTGCGACTCCTCCATTGTCGTTCTGGTGCAAGGGAAACTGGTTCATCGGTAGCGCGGGCTGCCGGACTGCCACACGTGGTCCCCGGCCAGCCAGTCGCGCAGCGCGTCCACCACGCCGGTCAGCGACGCCCGATCGATGGCGTCCAGCTCCAGCTCCCTGGCCAGCCGCGGCACGTCCACCGCGGCCAGCCGCTGGAACTGCTTGATCCGCTGGGTGAGCAGGTCGTTCACGATCGCGGTCGCCCGGCCGCGGTCGCAGCCCAGGAACTGCTGGGTGATCAGCACGGCGTTGTGCGTGTCACCGGCCCGGATCTCCTTGTCGTAGGACAGGACGTCGTTGCGGATCCCCGGCGCCTCGGCGAAGATCTCGGCCAGCGCGCGCATGGTCCGGTGCTCGCGCACCGCCGTGGGCAGGTCGCCGCCCAGGGCCGCCATGGCCAGCCCGTAGGCGAACATCCCGCCGCCGGTCTGCCGGCGCATCTCCAGGTAGTCCACCGGATCCGGGACCCGGCCCAGCAGCACGTTGTGGATCTCCCACAGCGGTCCGCGCAGGAACTCCCCGAGCTGCCCGGGATAGGCGGCCCGGCCCGAGGGCGGCAGCGTCGGCGCCATCCGGGTCCACAGGTCGGCCAGCCCGGCCTGCACCGGGTCCGCAGGCACGGGCATCGCGGACAGCTCCGCGGGCAGGAAGGTCATCAGTCTGTCCACATAGGACCGTGCACCGGCCAGGTCGCGGGTGCGCTTGAACCGGTCGTCGATGAAGTCGTCGTAGTGGAAGCCCCAGACACCCCAGGCCGCCACCAGCTCCACCGCCTGGGCCGGGGCGTGCGGCACGCTCAGCGCGGCCCACAGCCCGAAGTCCTGGGCGTCGGCCCAGTGGTCGGTCCACACCCCGGCGCGCCCGATGCCGATCCGCCTGGTCCAGTCCGCGGCGAAGGTCCTGGCCCGCTCCAGGTGGGGGCTGGTCTTGGCCGGGTAGGGCAGGTAGAACTCCGGCAGCGCGCCGCCGCCGAAGTGCACCCCGTGCGGCTGCACCGGTTCGGTGTTGACCGGGGGCGCGAAGGCCGACATCCGGGTCAGGCCCATGCCGGGGCCGGTCAGGCCGAGCATCGTGGTGGCATCAGCCATGTCCGCCCCCGATCGGCAGCGAGCCGGTGCCGACCCCGCTGCGGAACCGGCCTGCCCGCCGCGCGCCGGGCACGGGCGCGTTCTTGTTCATGTACCGGTTGGAGCGCAGGTGCCACTGGTGCCCGCCGGACTGCCAGTCCTGCAACCCCTTGACGTACTTGGCCACCGCGAGCTGCTCGGCGGGCGTGAGCGCGTGCTCGGCGAACAGCGGCGGCAGCTCGGTCAGCGCGGTGTGCTCGAACTGCCGCAGCCGTGAGGTGATGATGTCGCTGACGGTGTCCGCGGCCTGCTGCGGGCCGCAGCCGAGGAAGGTCTCCAGCACCAGCACGCCGTTGTTCACCTCACCCTCCTGCTGGGTCTCCCGCTGATAGCTGAAGATGTCGTTGCGCAGGTGCACCCCGTCGGCGAAGGTGTCCCGGAGGACCCGGAGCGGGCGGCTGTGCGCCACCCGTTCCGGGACCTCCGCGCCTTCGGTGTACTCGACCAGGCCCGCCGACCACGGCGCGCCGCCGACCTTGCGGCGCATGCCGAGGTAGTCGATCGGGTTCGGCACCCGGCCGTTGGCGATGTTGTCCAGCTCCCACACGCAGTCCACCAACAGGTTCTCCGTGCTCACCGCGAACCGCGCACGCCAGTCCATCGACATGTGCGGTGCGGTGCGCCTCCAGAGGTCGGCCAGTCCGCGCTCCACCGGGTTCGTCCACTGTGGAGGGTCGGAGAGGTCCAGCGGCATGAAGGCCATCAGCCGGTCCAGATAGGCCTTGGCCCCCTGCTGGTCCTTGGTCCTCTTGAACAACGCCAGGAAGTGGTCGTCGAAGTAGAAGACCCAGGTGTACCAGTCGGTCACCAGGTCGAGCCGGTCGCCGGGCGCATCGGGATGCGCCCAGGCGCACAGCCCGGCCATGTCCATGCCGTCGAAGTAGGCCTCGCTCCAGATCTCCGGTCCGCCGTCCTTCGTGCACCCGATCATCTCCATCTCGAGCGCCCACCGCTTGTCGTGGGCCCTCGCCGACTCCAGATGCGGGTTCAACCGTGCCGGGTGCGGCAGGTAGAAGTCCGGCAGCTCGAAGGGCTGATCAGCCATCGTGCCGGCCGAGTTCCACGTTCTCCAGCACGCCCAGCGCGTCCGGCACCAGCACCGCGGCCGAGTAGTAGGCGCTCACCAGGTAGGAGATGATCGCCTTCTCGCTGATCCCCATGAACCGCACCGAGAGACCGGGCTGGTACTCATCCGGGATGCCGGTCTGGTGCAGGCCGACCACGCCCTGGTTGTGCTCGCCGACCCGCAGCAGCATGATCGAGCTGGTGTTGTGCCGGCTGATCGGGATCTTGTTGCAGGGCAGGATGGGCACCCCGCGCCAGGACGGCACCTTGTTGCCGTTCATGTCGATCGCGGTCGGGTAGATGCCGCGCTTGCTGCACTCCCGGCCGAAGGCGGCGATCGCCTTCGGGTGGGCCATGAGGTAGCTCGGCTCCTTCCACACCGTGGCCAGCAGGTTGTCCAGGTCGTCCGGGGTGGGCGGGCCGGAGCGGGTGTGGATGCGCTGCTTGAGGTCGGCGTTGTGCAGCAGGCCGAAGCTCTTGTTGTTGACCAGCTCGTGCTCCTGGCGCTCGCGCAGCGCCTCGATGGTCAGCCGCAGCTGCTGGTCGAGCTGGTTCATCGGCTGGTTGTAGAGGTCGGCGACCCTGGAGTGCACCCGCAGCACGGTCTGCGCCACGCTGAGCTCGTACTCCCGCGGGCTCAGCTCGTAGTCGACGAAGGTGCCGGGCAGGGCGACCTCGCCCTCGTGCCCGGAGGCCACCCTGATCTCGGCCTCGCCGTGTGGGTTGCCCTTGCGCGCCTGGCCCGCCACGTAGGCCGCGATGTGCTCCTGCAGCGCGGGGGACTGGTCCACGATCTCGTCGTAGCCGCGCTGCTCCAGCACCAGCACGGTCACCGGGGTGACCGCCTTGACGGTGTAGTCCCAGATGCTGCTGGGGTCGGTGAGCGAGTCGTCGCCGAAGTGGTCGCCGTTGGCCATGGTGCCCAGCACGGTCTGGTCGCCGAACTCGCCGAGGCCGAGCTTGTTGACCTTGCCGTGCGCGATCAGGAACGCCTCGTTGGACTCGTTGCCGAACTCCACGATCACATCGCCCGGCTGGTACTCCCGCTGCTGGAACCGCAGGGCCAGCGCGGTGAGCACCTCCTCGTCGCCGAACCCGCGCAGGATCGGCAGCTCGCACAGCTCCGGCGGCACCACCCGGATCTGGTCGCCGACCGAGGTGAAGGTGACCCGGCCGTCGCCGACGGTGTAGCTCAGCCGCCGGTTGACCCGGAACGCGCCGCCCTTGGCCTCCACCCAGGGCAGCACTTTCAGCAGCCACCGGGAGGAGATCGCCTGCATCTGCGGGACGGACTTGGTCGTCGTCGCCAGGTTCCGCGCCGCAGCCGTACCGAGGCTGAGCTGGGCGTGCCCGTTGCCGTTGCCGTTGCTCTCGGTCCGGACGTCGGACTCCAACGATTCAGTCACCGCGTACACCACCAATTTCTATGCATGCGAAAAAGGGAAGAATAGATTGAAAAAGTAAAAGGAAACCTTTGGGAAAATTGTGCTGCTCAATGGCGTGGCGCAGCCACTCGGCTAGGTGTCCGAGTGGGGTGGGCCTCGCATTAACGTCCGGTCATGGCGAAGCTAGCACCGCCCGTTCGCCCGCGTGAAGTCACCTGACCGGGGGACTTGTTCTTTGTCTTACGACAAGTTTTGCAAGGTGCATGACCACACGATTTGGGGGTTTACGCAGCGCGCTGTGACTGGCAATCGGCATTTTGTGCGAACACTCGGCCCAGTCCGGACACGGTTGCCGCAGACCCGCGAATGCGACCAGTGCACAGAACGAGTTTCCCCTTACGCCAAACGAGCTTTCGTGATCTATGTCGCAGAGAGCGTTGCAAATCGTGTGTTATCGCAAGTGGACACATCCCATGATCCGCTACCCCCGGCTTTTCACTTGTGCGCGCAATCAGTGCCCAAAAGGGCAAAATCTGGCCTGTGCGCATTCGTGCGCGACCCCCGGCGGGGGCCCGCCGTGGCACCCGCGCGTGCCCGGCCGGTCACCGGCCGCGGCCATGAGCGGAACGCGCCGGGGGTCAGTTCACCCGCCCGACCACCCGGCGTGATTCGATGCCACGGTGTCCCTCCGTCCGCCCGCGCTGGTTCGCCGGACGGCCGAGCCGGTTCCGCCGCCCAGGTGGGACGACGCGGCCCGTGCGGTGCTCGCGCACACCGGCGGGTTCCTGCGGGTGCTGGGCGGGCCGGGGACGGGCAAGACCACGCTGCTGGCCGAGGTGGCCGCGGACCGGATCCGGCGGGGGGCCGATCCGGAGCGGGTGCTGGTGCTGGCCGCGAGCCGGAAGTCCGCGATCACCCTGCGGGCCCGGATCACCGCCCGGCTGACCGCGGACCAGCCGGAGGGGCTGCGCACCATCCGGGAGCCGCTGGTGCGCACCGTGCACTCCTACGCCTTCGCGGTGCTGCGGTTGCAGGCCGCCAGGGACGGGTTGCCGCCGCCGCGGCTGTTGTCCGGGCCGGAGCAGGACGCGGTGGTGCGGGAGCTGCTGGCCGGGGACATCGAGGCGGGCGCGCCGGACTGGCCGGAGCGGTTGCGGCCCGCGCTGGGGCTGCCGGGGTTCGCCGCGGAGCTGCGGGACCTGCTGCTGCGGGCCGCCGAGCGCGGGGTGGGGCCGGAGGAGCTGATCGAGCTCGGTGAGCGGCACGAGCGGCCGGAGTGGGTGGCGGCTGGCACCTTCGGGTTGCAGTACGAGCAGGTGACGCTGTTGCGCGGGGTGGTCGGCTCGGCCGGTCCGCAGGCCGCCGCGCCCGCGCTGGACGCGGCCGAGCTGGTCGGCTCCGCGCTGCTGGCCCTGCAGACCGATCCAGAGCTGCTGGCCGCCGAGCAGGCCCGGGTGCGGCACCTGCTGGTGGACGACGGGCAGCACCTGGACCCGTTGCAGTACACGCTGGTGCGCCGGCTGGGCGACGCGGCGCAGGAGTGCGTGCTGGCCGGGGACCCGGACCAGGCGGTGTTCACCTTCCGCGGCGCGGACCCCCGGCGGCTGCTGGCCGAGGTGCCCGGCGAGCGCGGCACCGTGGTGCTCGCCCACGACCACCGGATGGCGCCCGCGGTGCGCGCCGCGGTGAGCAGGCTGGCCGGTCGGCTGCCCGGCGCGGGCCCGCAGCGCGAGCTGCGCGGGCGGACCGATGGCGATCCGGGGTCGGTGCAGGTGAAGGTGCTGGCCTCGGCGGCGCAGGAGGCGACCTGGATCGCCGACCAGCTGCGGCGGGCGCACCTGCTGGCGGAGGTGCCCTACTCGGCGATGGCGGTGCTGGTGCGCAGCACCGGGAACACGCTGCCGGTGCTGCGCAGGGCGCTGCTGGCCGCCGGGGTGCCGGTGGCGGTGCCCGGGGACGAGCTGCCGCTGCCCCAGCAGAACGCGGTGTGGCCGTTCCTGACCGTGCTGCGCTGCGCGGCCGACCCCGCGCTGCTCGACCCCGACCTGGCCGCCGCGCTGCTCACCGGGCCCTTCGGCGGCGGCGACCCGCTGGCGCTGCGCAAGCTCCGCCGCGGCCTGCGCCGGCTGGAGCTGGCCGCCGGTGGCGACCGGGCCAGCGGGGAGCTGCTGGTCGAGGCGCTCAACGTGGACGAGAAGCTGGTCGCGCTGGACGAGGCCGCCGAGCCCGCGCGCCGGGTGGCCATGCTGCTGCGGATCGCCCGGCAGGCGGTGGCCGCCGGGGAAGGCGTGGAGCAGGTGCTCTGGCAGGTCTGGCAGGCCAGTGGGCTGGAGCAGCGCTGGCTGGCGCTGGCCGGGCGGCACGGACCCGTTGGCGCGCAGGCGGACCGGGACCTGGACTCGGTGGTCGAGCTGTTCGACGCGGCCGCCCGCTACGCCGACCGGCTGCCCGGCTCCGGGGTGGCCGGGTTCGCCGACTACCTTGCCTCGCAACAGATCTCCGGTGACACGCTGGCCCCGGCCGCGCCGCAGGGCGAGGCGGTGGCGCTGCTCACCGCGCACGCCGCGGTCGGCCGGGAGTGGACGGTGGTCGCGGTGCCGGGGGTGCAGGAGGGGATCTGGCCGGACCTGCGGCTGCGCGGCTCGCTGCTCGGGGTGGAGCGGCTGGTCGACCTGCTCTCCGGGGTGCGCGCCGAGGACAAGGTCTCCGCGGTGGCCCCGATCCTGGCCGAGGAACGGCGGTTGTTGCTGGTCGCGGCCAGCCGGGCCCGGCAGTCGCTGATCGTCAGCGCGGTGCGCGGCGAGGACGACACCCCGTCCCGTTTCCTGGACGAGCTCGACGGCGCGGACTTCGAGGGCAGCGAGGAGGCCGACGCGGTCCGCCCGGTGTTCCAGCCCAGCCGCGGCCTGATCCTGGCCGACCTGGTCGGCGATCTGCGCCGCGCGGTCTGCGATCCGCGGGCCGAGGCCGACCAGCGGCAGCGCGCGGCCACCCAGCTGGCCAGGCTGGCCGCGGCCGGGGTGCCCGGCGCGCACCCGGACTCCTGGTACGGCCTGGGCGAGACCAGCACCGAACGTCCACTGTGGACAGATGTGGACGCGGTCGGCATCTCACCGTCCACTGTGGACATCCTCTCCCGCTGCCCGCTGCGCTGGATGGTGGAGCGGCACGGCGGCCAGGACCCGGCCGAGCTGGCCTCCATCACCGGTTCTCTGGTGCACGCTCTGGTGCAGGCCGCCGCCTCCGGGGCCGATCCGGAGGCCCTGCAACGCACCCTGGACGAGGCGTGGGCCGCGGTGGACGCGGGCGCGCCCTGGTTCTCCCGCAAGGAAAGGGCCAGGGTCGAGCAGATGGTCGACTCCTTCCGGGCCTGGCTGGTGCGCAGCCGGGCCGAGCTGACCCAGGTCGCGGTCGAGCACGAGATCACCGTGGAGCTGCCGCCGAAGGAGGAGGGCGGGCCGTGGCTGCGGGTCAAGGGCCGGGTGGACCGGCTGGACGCCGACGGCGAGGGCCGCCCGGTGGTGGTCGACATCAAGACCGCGCGCACCGCGGTCAGCAAGAAGGAGGCCGAGGAGCACCCGCAGCTGGCCGTCTACCAGCTGGCCGCCGCGCTCGGCGCGTTCTCCTCCCTCGGCCTGCGGGACGAACCCGGCGGCGCGCGGCTGCTCTACGTGGCCAAGCCGGACAAGAAGTCCGGCGCGGCCGAGCGCAACCAGCCGCCGCTGGACGGGGAGAAGGTCAAGGTCTGGCTGGACGCGGTCTACGCCGCCGGGCAGGCCTGCATCGGACCCACCTTCACCGCCACCGAGAACACCGACTGCTCCCGCTGCCCGGCCAAGACCTGTTGTCCCACACAGGATTCCGGCAGGCAGGTGAGCGAGTGACCGAACTCGCCACCCCGCACGAGGTGGCGGCGGCACTCGGCCTGCACCCGCCCACCCCGGAACAGGCCGAGGTGATCGCCGCGCCCGCCGAGCCCGCGCTGGTCATCGCGGGCGCGGGCGCGGGCAAGACCGAGACCATGGCGGCCAGGGTGGTGTGGCTGGTGGCCAACGGCCTGGTCACCCCGGAACGCGTGCTGGGCCTGACCTTCACCCGCAAGGCCGCCCGCCAGCTCGCCGACCGGGTGCGCGCCCGGCTGCGCAGGCTGGCCGGCTCCGGCCTGCTGGACCGGCTCGACCCCAGCGGCGACCGCAGGGCCGCGGTCACCGCCGCCGAGCCGACCGTGCTGACCTACCACGCCTACGCGGGCAGGCTGGTCGGCGAGCACGGGCTGCGGCTGCCGGTCGAGCCGGGAGCCCGGCTGCTCACCGAGACCGCGGCCTGGCAGCTCGCGCACCGGGTGGTGGCCGGGTGGACCGAGGACATCGACACCGACAAGGTGCCGGCCACGGTCACCCAGTACCTGCTGTCCCTGGCCGGTGAGCTGGGCGAGCACCTGGTCACCCCGGACCAGCTGCGGGCGCACGCCGCGGAGTTCTGCTGCCTGATCGAGGACGCGCCGAGGGCGCCCCGGCAGCGCGAGGGCCTGCCGGTGGCCCTGCAGGAGATCGTTGCCGCGCAACGGCTCCGGGTCGCGCTGCTGCCGCTGGTGGAGGCCTACGCCAAGCGCAAGCGGCGGGAGGCGGCGATGGACTTCGCCGACCAGATGTCGCTGGCGGCCACCCTGGCCGAGTCCGACCCGGACGTGGTGGCGCTGGAGCGGGAGCGCTACGGCGCGGTGCTGCTGGATGAGTACCAGGACACCGGCCACGCCCAGCGGGTGCTGCTGCGCGGGTTGTTCGGCGGGTCCGGGCGGCCGGTGCTGCCGGTCACCGCGGTGGGCGACCCGGTGCAGGCGATCTACGGCTGGCGCGGCGCGAGCGCGGCCAACCTGCCCCGCTTCGCCACCGACTTCCCGGCCCGCGACCCGCGCGGGAAGTGGGTCCCGGCAACGACTTACGGCCTGCTCACCAGCTTCCGGAACCCGCCGGAGGTGCTGCGGCTGGCCAACCAGGTCTCCGCCGAGCTGCGTTCCGGCGTGGCCGAGCTGCGGGCCAGGGACGGCGCGGGCGTCGGCGACGTGCGGATCGCGCTGCTGCCGGACATCCGGGCCGAGCTGGACTGGGTGGCCGACACCGTGGCCGCCCGCTGGGAGTCCACAGTGGACGCCACCGGCGCGCCGCCCACGGCCGCGGTGCTGGTGCGCAGGCGGGCCGACATGGCCGGGATCGCCGCCGCGCTGCGCGAACGCGGCCTGCCGGTGGAGGTGGTCGGCCTCGGTGGCCTGCTGGACGAGCCCGAGGTCCGCGACCTGGTCAGCGCGCTGCGCATGCTCACCGATCCGCTGGCGGGCACCGCGGCCATGCGCCTGCTCACCGGCGCCCGCTGGCGGCTGGGCGTGGCGGACCTGGCCGCGCTGTGGCGCCGGGCCCGGCACCTGGCCACCCCGGAGAGCAAACGCGGCGGCCCGGACCCGCTGGACGCGCTGGCCGACGCGCTGCCCGGCGAGCACGCCGAACAGGCCGGGCTGGTGGACGCGCTGGACGATCCCGGCCCGCCGGAGGACTACAGCCCCGAGGGCTACCGCCGGATCCGCAGGCTCGGCGGCGAGCTGGCCGCGCTGCGCCGCCGCGGCGACCAGCCGCTCGGCGAGCTGGTCGCCGACGTGGAACGCACCCTGCTGCTGGACATCGAGTCGCTGTCCCGGCTCTCCGGCGTGGGCCGCGCGCACCTGGACGCCTTCGCCGACGTGGTCTCCGAGTTCGCCCGCAGCAGCGCCAACCCCACCCTCAACGGCCTGCTGGACTACCTGGCCACCGCCGAACGCGCCGAGGACGGCCTGGAACCCGGCGAGGTCGAGGTCTCGCCCGACCGGGTGCAGATCCTCACCGCGCACGCGGCCAAGGGCCTGGAGTGGCAGGTGGTCGCGGTGCCGCACCTGGTCAAGGACGTCTTCCCGGGCCGCCGCAAGTCCGCCTCCTGGCTGCGGGTGCCGCACCAGCTGCCCGCGGTGCTGCGCGGCGACGCCCAGGACCTGCCCGGGTTGAACCTGGCCTCCTGCGAGAACCGCAAGGAGATCGAGGAAGCCCTGGCCGTGCACTCCGAGGAGTTCGAGGAACGACGGCTGGCCGAGGAGCGCAGGCTGCTCTACGTGGCGCTGACCCGCTCCGAGGAGACCCTGCTGGTCTCCGGCCACTGGTGGGGCGAGACGGGGGAGAAGCCGCGCGGCCCCTCGGAGTTCCTGACCGAGATCCACGAGGTGGTCACCGCGGGCGAGCGAGTCGGCATCGTGCACCACTGGGCCGCGCGCCCCGAGGAGGACGAGGACAACCCGCTGGCGGCCCAGGGAAACAGCCTCACCTGGCCGGTGGACCCGTTGGCGCGCAGGCGCTCCGCGGTCACCGAGGGCGCGAACCTGGTCCGCCAAGCACTGTCCACTGTGGACGAATACCGGCCGCCGGTCGAGGAACCGGCCGACGAGGAACCGCTCGCCACCCCGTCGGACGAGGAGTACCTGCCCCCGGACGACGACTACCTCCCGCCGGAGGAGGACGAGTACCTGCCGGAGGACCCCTACTTCGACGAGCCGGAACCGCCGGAACCCGCCCCGGAGGCCACCGCCGAACCAGAGCCCGAGCCCGAACCGGCCCCCGAACCCGTTCCCACCAACGAGTTCGACCCTGAGGGCTGGGCCCGCGACGTCGACGTCCTGCTCGCCGAACGCGCCGCCGCCGCGAGCCGCCGCGAACAGGTCCTGCTGCCCGAGCAGCTCTCGGTCAGCCAGCTGGTTGAGCTGGCCAAGGACCCGGACGCGCTGGCCCGCCGCCTGCGCCGCCCGCTGCCGTTCCCGCCGAACCCGTTGGCGCGCCGGGGAACCGCCTTCCACGCCTGGCTGGAGAACCGCTTCCAGGCCAGCCGGCTGCTCGAGTTCGACGAGCTGCCCGGCGCGGCCGACGCCGACCTGCCGACCGAGGAGAACGTGGACGTCCTGCAGCGCGCCTTCCTGGCCAGCGCCTGGGCCGAGCGCACGCCGCACGACGTGGAGGTCCCGTTCGAGACCGAGGTGGACGGGATCACCGTGCGCGGCCGGATGGACGCGGTCTTCGCCGACCCGGACGGCGGCTGGACCGTGGTCGACTGGAAGACCGGCGCGGTCCCCGACGACGACCACCTGCCCGCGCTCTCGGTCCAGCTGGCCGCCTACCGCCTGGCCTGGGCCGCGCTCTCCGGCGCGGAGCTGGACACCGTGCGCGCCGCCTTCCACTACGTGCGCGCCGACGTCACGCTGCGCCCGGCCGACCTGCTCGACGCCGAGGGCCTGCGCGAGCTGGTCCGCTCGATCCCGATGCGCTAGGCACGGCCTAGAGCCGTTCCACGGTGGTCTGGTAGTTCAGCCACTTCATCAGCGCGAGCCGCCCGAACGAGCCGCACAGCTCCGACTCGTTCTTGCCCGGCTTGTGCTCCGGCCCGTTCATCCCGTAGCAGTTCATCTTCCGCACCTGCCCCACCGACTTGGCCACCCAGGCGGCCGCCTCGTTCGCCTTGGTCAGGTCGCGGTCCTTGACCGACTGGCCCAGCGCCTCCCGCACCTTGGCCACGGTCTGCTCGACCGCGGTCAGGTGCTCACCGCACACCGGGTCGGTGGCCGCGACGCCCTGGCGGCAGGCCGTGGTCGCCATGTCCGCCGTGGAACCGCGGGCCTGCGCGCGCAGCAGGTCCTTCGGGGTGATCTCCCTGGTCGGCGTGGCAGGCGCGGTCGAGGAGGGCGGCGCGGCCGGTTCGGCGGCGCAACCGGCGAGGGTGAGTGCGATCCCGAGGACCACCGGCGCGGTGCGGAGCATGGCGGCACGGTAAGTCCGGTGCGCCGGGAGGGCTCCCGGGCTCAGTTGCGGGTGCGCACCGTCTGCGTGGTCAGCTTCAGCGCCTGCTCGTAGAGCACTTCCTGCAGCCAGCGACCGAACAGCGAGGGACCGAACTCCCGCGAGCGGTCCTCCGGCGCGATCAGCACGTCGGCGCCGTCGGTGTCCGCGGTGACCACGCCGATGCCGTAGTAGTCCAGCTCGATCAGCGGCCAGGCGTCCGCGGGCTGCGGCGCGGGCAGCACCACCGCGCACGGGGCCAGCGTCATCAGGGTGCCGCAGGAGTTCAGCGCGGACTCCACCGAGGACTCGATCACCAGCACGCCCAGCAGTTCCACCGCGGGCACCGGGATCTGGTCGTGGAAGTCCGGCTCGAACCAGGAGCGGAACCAGGACGGGTCCGGCTCCGGCGGCCAGCCGTGCTCGGTGCGCCACTGGTGCACGTGGTCCAGGACGCGGACCACCGCGGACACCTGCTGGCCCAGCACGGCGACATCGGGGATGACCACGCCGTGCCAGCCGAGCGCCGAAGCGGCGTGTTGGAGTGGCGGCACCCCGGCATCCTAGGCCGATCGGTCGTTGATCGGTGCGGCGGCCGCCTGGGTGAGCACCGTTTTCGTCCATTCCGCGCAATGGGCTGCCCTGGATGGAGGGATTTTTCTTATCTCTCCGTCAACTTGTGACCAGCCAACCATTCGGTGGCGCATGGTTCGCTCCCCTGCGTTTTAGGAGACCCATGCGTACACAAATTCTCGGAGGCCTGTTAGCCGTCACCGTGTCGGCCATCGGCCTGCTCACCGCCCCGGTCGCCGCGGCCACCGCCGTCCCGTCCACCGAACAGCGCACCCCTGAGCACGTTCGACTGGCCGGGTTCGACATCCCGGGACAGCACAGGAGCGGGGTCAAGATCAGTCACGCCACCGCGACCGCCCGGCTGCGCGCGGCCGGCATCACCTGGTCCTCCAGCGGCAACTGCTCGAACCGGCTCGACCCCAGCTGCACCTCCTTCGAGCAGATCTACTCCGGCACCATCGACCAGGTCATCACGCTCAAGCGGGCCAGCGGCTGCGCCGTGCACCTCACCGGCGGCACCGAGACCGGGCACGGCAGCGGCACCTACTCGCACTGGAACGGCTACAAGGTCGACATCCGCCGCGCGGACTGCGTGGAGGGCTACATCCGGCGCAGCTTCACCCAGCGCAGGCCCACCTTCGGCGTGGAGCAGTGGGTGTCAGCGGCCGGGAACATCTACACCCGTGAGGCCAACCCGCCGCACTGGGACGTCCTCTACTACTGACCGGCGTCGCGGCGCACCCGCAGTGCCCACAGCACCAGCGGGACCTGGAGCGGCAGCCTGCCGAAGGCGACCAGCTTCTGCTTGAGCGGCTTGTGCCGCCAGTCCCAGGCCATCTTGACGTTGGCCGGGAACACCGCGACGAACAGCGCGGCGGCGGCCAGCGCGCCCAGCCTGCGGGTCTTCGGCACGGCCACCGCCGCGCCCACCGCCAGCTCGGCGACCCCGGACAGATAGGTCCAGGTCCGGGGTCCGCCGGGCAGGGCCTCGGGCACCAGCTGGTCGAAGGGCTTCGGGTGCACGAAGTGCAGCACACCCATCCCGCTGAGGAACCCGGCGAGCACAACCGCGGCCTTGGCACGCTTCATGCCGGCGAGCATAGGTCGTGTCGGCGGCGGCCGCCCGCGCCGATGCCCTAGCCTGCTTCGCCGTGACCGACGACCACCATCCGGGCGCGGGTGCCGCCGAAGCACAGGCGGTCAAGGCCCTGGCCGAGACCTTCCTGGCGGACCTGCGTGACTGGACGACCATCCCCGCGATCAGCGCCGACCCGGCGCACCGCACCGATGTGACCCGTTCCGCCGACGCGCTGGCCCTGCGCCTGGACCGCGACGGCTGGCCGCGGATCCGCCGCTGGGACCTGCGCGGCGTGCCCTCGGTGTACGCCGAGTGGCCGGCCGAGCCCGGCGCGCCGACCCTGCTGCTCTACACCCACCACGACGTGCCCGCCCCCTCGGCGCTGGCCGACTGGCGGTTCCCGCCGTTCGAGCCGACCGTGCGCGAGGGCCAGCTGCACGGCCTCGGCGTGCGATCCGGCCGCGGCCGGATCGCCGCGCTGCGCCTGGGCGTGCGCGCCCACCTGGCCGCCACCGGCCGCCGGCGGCCCGCGCTGGGCCTGCGGCTGCTCGCCGACGGCGCCGGCCTGCCCTCGGCGGCCAGCCTGTACGAGCTGCTCGGGGAGTACCCGGCGGAGCTGGCCGCGGATCACGTGCTGTGCTGTGCCGCCGAACCGGTGCGCGCGCAGGCCGCCCCGCTGCTGAGCACCGCGCTGGGCGCACGGGCGCTGCCCGCCCTGCCACCGCTGACCGCGCGGCCGGGTCCGGGCGCGGACGAGCGGGTTGACCTGGCCTCGCTGCACGGGCACGCGGAGGCACTCGCCACACTGGTGCGCACCGCCGGCGCCCGCGCGTCCGGCCTGACCGATCGGGGGAGTGCCGCATGATCCGGCGTCGGTGGTCGGTGAGCCAGCTGACCGACCGTCCTGACCACGACCTGGTGGGGGTCATCAGAATCCCCGAGGGTGGCCGCGGTCCGGTGCGCTCGATCATCACCAGGGTGATCGGCGCGTCCATCGCGCTGGCCATTACGGTGATCATCGTGTACCTGGACCGCCACGGCTACCGGGACGTGGACGACAATGGGCTGACCCTGCTCGACTCCATCTACTACGCCACGGTGTCGCTGTCCACCACCGGCTACGGCGACATCACCCCGGTCTCGGACTCGGCCCGGTTGACCAACATCCTGGTGATCACCCCACTCCGGGTGCTCTTCCTGATCGTGCTGGTCGGTACCACCCTCGAAGTGCTCACCGAACGTTCCCGCCAGGCTTTCAAGATCCAGAAGTGGAGGGCCAACGTGCGTGACCACGTGGTCGTCATCGGCTACGGCACGAAGGGCCGCTCGTCGGTCAGCGCGCTGCTCGGCGACGGGGTGGACCCCAGCCAGATCGTGGTGGTGGACACCGAGCACGAGTCCCTGGAAGCCGCCACCCAGCAGAAGCTGGTCACCGTGCACGGCTCCGGCACCCGCTCCGACGTGCTGCGCATCGCGGGCGTGCCGCAGGCCAAGGCCGTGGTGGTGGCCACCAACCGGGACGACACCGCGGTGCTGGTCACCCTGACCGCCCGCGAGCTCGCCCCCAAGGCCCAGATCGTCGCCTCGGTCCGCGAAGCGGAGAACGTGCACCTGCTCCGCCAGTCCGGCGCCGACTCGGTGGTGGTCTCCAGCGAGACGGCTGGCCGCCTGCTCGGCATGGCCACCACCACCCCGTCCATCGTGGAGATGTTCGAGGACCTGCTCACCCCGGACGCCGGCCTGGCCATCGCCGAACGCGACGTGGAGCCCAACGAGGTCGGCGGCTCGCCCCGGCACATCTCCGACATCGTGCTCGGCGTGGTCCGTGCCGGTCAGCTGTACCGGGTGGACGCCCCGGAGGCGGACGCGATCGAGACCGGGGACCGGCTGCTGTACGTCAAGAAGGTCACCCCGGCCAGCCCGGAGTGAGCCGCGCGGGTCAGTCGCCGGGCGGGCGGATCGGCAGCAGCAGCCGGAACAGCGCTCCCGGCTGACCCGGCGGCGGCTGCACGCACTCCAGGTTGCCGCCATGCGCCCGCGCGATGCCCTGCGCGATCGCCAGCCCAAGCCCCGCGCCGCCCGAGCCCCGGTCCCGCGCCGAGTCCAGCCGCACCAGCCGGTCGAAGATCCGCTCCCGGTCCGCGGGCGGCACCCCCGGCCCGGCGTCGGCGACCTCCGCGTAGGCCCACGGCCCGTGCTGCCCGACCTGCACCGTGACCACGCCGCCGCGCTCGGAGTAGCGGCGGGCGTTGCCGAGCAGGTTGGCCAGCACCTGGGCCAGCCGGTCGGCGTCCCCGGAGACCACCGCCGGCGTGCCCGCGACCACCACCTGCACGTGGTTGGCCAGCAACCGGATCCGCTCGGCCTCCGAGCGGGCCAGCGCCAGCAGGTCCACCGGCTCCCAGCGCAGCTCCAGGCCCTCGTCGATCCGGGCGATGGAGAGCAGGTCCTCCACCAGCCTGCCGGCCCGCCTGGCCTCCCGCGCCATCAGCACGTTGAGCCGCTCCCGCTCCTCGAAGCTGGTCTCCGGGCTGCTCTGCACCACCGCCTCGGCCGCGGCCTGCACCCCGGCCAGCGGGGTGCGCAGCTCGTGCGCGGCGTCGGCCAGGAACCGGCGCACCCGTTCCTCGGACTCCCGCGCCTGCCGTTCCGCGCCTTCCAGGGCGTCCAGCATCTCGTCGAAGGCGGCGGCGGAGCGACCCATGTCGGTGTTCCGCTTGGTCGGCGCCAGCCTGCCGCCGCGGTGCCCACCGGCGATGGAGCGGGCCAGGCTGGTCATCCGGTCCAGCGGGCGCAGCGACAGCCGGATCACCAGCGCCTGCACCAGGGCCGCGATGACCAGGGTGCCCACGCCGAGCAGGCTCAGCAGCTGGCGCAGCCTGCGCTGGGCCGCGCTGGTCTCGGTGCGGTCGGCGACCAGGATGAGCTTGCGCTTGCCGGGCAGCTGCCGCTCCACCCGCACCGGGTCGACCAGCTCGCCGAGGTTGGGGCCGTGGAACTCCTGGCCGTTGGGCAGCACCACGGTGCCGCGGATGCCGTTGCCGGTGGCCTTGACCGCCAGGTACTGGTTGTCCCTCGGGTAGTCCCGCGCCGCGCTGACCACCAGGTCCCCGCGCGCCTGCATCCGGTCCTTGAGCTCGCGCGTCGACTGCACGCCGAAGCGCCAGTCCACCAGCACGATCAGCGCGATGACCGCCAGCGCGAACACGCCGAAGGAGGCCCAGGACACCCGCAGCCGCAGCGAGCCGGTGCGCAGCGGTCGCGGCTCGGCGCCGGTCACGGCTCGTTCGCGCGCAGCACGTAGCCCAGGCCGCGCACGGTGTGCAGCAGTCGCGGCCCGTGCGCCTCCAGCTTGCGGCGCAGCGCGCTCACGTGCACCTCGACCAGGTTCGCGTCGTAGTCCTCATAGCCCCACACCGCGGTGAGGATCTGCGTCTTGCTCACCACCCGCCCGCGCTGGGCGGCCAGGTAGGACAGCAGCCGCAGCTCGGTCGCGGTCAGCTCGATGTTCGCCCCGCCCCTGGAGACGATGCCGCCGTCGGCGTCGATCACCAGGTCGGCGATCTGGGTGGTGGAGGGCACCCGGTTGAGCCGCCGCAGCACCGCGCCCACCCGCGCGATCAGCTCGGCCAGCTCGAACGGCTTGACCACGTAGTCGTCCGCGCCGCCGCGCAGCCCGCGCACCCGGTCGTGCACGCCGTCCCGCGCGGTCAGCAGCACCACCGCCGAGTCGCACCGGCTGCGCACCACCTCCAGCAGCGCGAACCCGTCCCGGCCCGGCAGCATCACGTCCAGGATGACCAGGTCCGGCCGGAAGGACTCCAGGTCCGCCTCCAGGGTGCGGCCGTCCGGTCTGGCCTCGGCGGCGTACCCGGCGGCGGACAGCGCGGAGGCCACCGCGACCCGGATGGCCTCGGCGTCCTCGACGAGCAGAACTCGTGCAGCGGTGCTCACCGGTCCCATTGTGGTCCCACCAGGCTGAAGCATGGCTGAAGGTGCCTGCCCCGAACCGGGTGTTTCAGCTCGGGTTCAGCTTCGGCGAGGAGCGTCGGCTGACGGATCGCGCACCAGCCGTCAAGTGCGCACAGCCGTCGTGGAGGAACCGTGAACGAGGAGCCGTTGATCGTGCCCGTCCCGCAGGAGCAGGCCGCCGAGACCGCGCCACCCCGCCGCAGGGGGCTCAAGGCGCTCGGCGTGGTCGCGGTGGTCGGCGTGGCGGGCGCGGCGATCGGGGCCGTGCTGCTCGGCGGTCTCACCGGCCAGGCCCAGCCCGCGGGCGAGGTCCGGCTGGCCGCCGAGCCGGTCGCGGCCGAGGCCGCCGCGCACCCGGCCAAGGGGCCCAAGGACAAGCGCCGCCAGCAGGCCGACACCACCGTGCTGCTCGGCACGGTGAAGTCGGTGGAGACCAGCAAGCTCACCGTCACCAGGGACGGCGGCGGCGAGGTGACCGTGGAGGCGGACGCGCGCACCAGGGTGCACGGCAACGGGGTGGCCGAGCTGACCGGCCTCAAGCCGGGCCACCGGGTCGCGGTCCGGGTGACCAAGGACAACAAGGCGTTGCGGGTGACCGTGCCGAAGGCGCACCTCACCGGCACCGTGACCAAGCTGGACGGCGACCGCGCCACCATCCTGGCCCGCTCCGGGCTGGCCCAGGCGGTCGACCTCTCCGGCATCCAGGACAAGCCCAAGGTGGGCGACGTGGTCGCGGTGCGCGGGGACGCGGTGGAGAGCGGCGCGGTGCTCAAGGCCGAGCGCCTGCGCCAGGTCCCGGCCAAGCGGTAGCGCCGGTTGACCGGTACGGGGAGCCTTCTGCCACCATCGGCAGGGTGGCTCCCCGACCCGCTCCCGTGCGCTGGGGACTGATCCTGCTCGCGGTCGGGCTGGTCGGTCTCGGCACCGCGCTGGTCGTCTGGCTGCGCCCGCTGCTCGGTGACACCCCGCCGCAGGCGCGGACCCGCGAGGTCAGCGCGGTCGTGGTCACCTCATCGCCGTGCTCAGGCCAGGCCGCGCAGGACGTGGTCGAGCTGGAGGTCGACGGCCAGAAGCGCCAGGCCAAGCTGGACGGCTGCGGCCACCGCCAGGGCGAGACCCTGCGGGTCGCCCTGCCCGTGCCGGTGGCCGCCGGCGAGCTGGTGGTGCTGCCGGCCGGGGCGACACCGACCGGCAGTGGGCTCGCGGGCAGGCTCAGCTCGGTGCTGCTCGCCCTGGCCTGCGTCGCGGGCGCGCTCTACGGCTTCCTGCTCCGCGTCCGGCTGCCGATGCCCCGCCGTTCGTAGGTCCGTATAGGGAACCTCGTTCATAGGGAACCCGCACGTCCCGTTTCCCGTCTCACTTTCCGCACCGTCGCAACAGCGGAGAGGGGCAGCCTCATGGGGACGTTGCCGTGACCGCGGGAACGCGCCGCGCCGAACTCAGACTCGACCCGCGCCAGTTCGCCCTGACCTGGCAACGGCTGGACCTGGGCGCGCCACCACCCGCACTGGCCGGCCCACCCGGCCCGGCCCGGCAGGGACCGCCCGCGCCGCCGGAGGACGACCTGGTCCCCGCGCTGCGCCTGCTGGCGGGCGCCCAGCGCGAGGTGACCGTGCAGGTCTCCCGGCAGCCCGAGGTGTGGGCGGTCGCGGTGGCCTCCGGCGACGCCGGCCTGCTGGCCATCCGCAGCGACCACCTCATCCGCCTGCGCCCAGCCTTCGGCACCGCCCTGCCCCGCCTGATCGTCTCGGTCGCCCCCGCCCTGCGCGGCGGCCCCGGCCGCTCGGTCAGCGTGCCCAGCGCCGTCTTCGACGAGGCCTGTGGCCGCGCCTACACCGGAACCGAGGACCTGACCGCCGCCCTGCGCGCCCGCCGGGTCCGGTCCGCTGACGCGGAAGCCTTGGGGCACATGCTCAGCGGGATCATCGGCGGTGGGCAGTTCGCCGCGGCCATGCGTGACCGGGCCGGTCGCCGGCACCTGGCGGCGCACACGGTGAGCTTCCTGGACACCGAGCGGGGGCGGTACCTGCTGGAGCAGCGCGGGACCTATGACGGGTCGTCGTGGACGACGGTCGCGCCCGGGAACCCGGCCAGGGTGACGGCGCAGGTGCAACGGATGCTGGCGGACCTGGCACGGACGCTGGGGTGGGACTGAACTACACGAAAGTTTTAGTTTCACGCGCACTCGGTGCGCAAAACTAAAACTTACTCTGAGTATGAGGTACGGTGACCGGGTGTCAGACGAGCGAGGCCCGCGTGACCGGCTCTGGCAGGTAGCCGCCCGCCAGCGCGGTTACTTCACCGCGGCGGACGCCCTCGCGGCCGGCTACTCCTATCAAGCACAGCGGTTCCACCGGCAGCGCGGAAACTGGCTGCGGGTCGACCGGGCGGTCTACCGCTTCCGCGAGTACCTGGACCTGCCCAGTGAGGACACCGACCAGTTCGTCCGCTGGTCGATCTGGAGCCGGGACCGCGCCGTCGTCTCGCACACCAGCGCGCTCGCGGTGCACGACCTCGGCATCGCGAACCCCGCGGAGATCCACCTGACCGTGCCACCCGGCTTCCGGCAGCAGAACAGCGCGGTGGTGCTGCACCGGGCCCGGCTGACCGATGAGGACGTGCAGCGGCACTCGGGTTTCCAGGTCACCACCCCGCTGCGGGCCGTCCTCGAGACGGCCGCGGCGGGAATGGACCAGGACATCGTCGACTCCGCCGCCGGTGAGCTCCTCGCCAGGGGAATGGTGAGCCGACGGCGACTCCTGCACGCGGCCCAGGAGATGGGCGCGCGGACCGAGCTGGCCGTGGAACGGGCCCTGCGCGCGGAGGCGGAGTGATGCAGTACCGGAGCGCGCCCGATCTGCGCCAAGCGCTGGAGACCCGGCTCAAACAGCAGGCCGAGCGGGAAAGCACCGACCTCGGCAGACTCCGCCGCCGGGTCGTGTTCGACCGGGTGGCGGCCCGCCTCGCCGCGGACGACGGAGCGCAGTGGATCCTCAAGGGTGGTGCGGTACTGGAGTTCCGGCTCCGGGACCGCGCCAGAGCGACGAAGGATCTTGACCTCGCGGTCGCCGACGGCGCGGCGGATGGCCTGGCGGTGCGGGAGCTGCTGGTCGAGGCGCTCGAGGAAGACCCGGATGGTGACTGGTTCTCCTGCCGCATCCAGGCGCCGGTGCCGCTGGCCGCGGATGCCGCGGGTCGTGGCGCCTGGCGGTTCTCGGTCGAGGCCTGGCTCGCGGGCAAGGTGTTCGCCGCGATCCGGCTCGACGTCGCGGCCAGAGGAGAAGAACTGGCCGCCACCGAGCAACTGCGGCTTCCGGGCCTGCTGGGGTTCGCCGACGTTCCGGCCCGGTCCATCGAGGCCGTGGAACCGCGCCAGCACTTCGCGGAGAAGCTGCACGCGCTGACCCGGGACTACGGTGGTCGCCCCAACACCAGGGTCAAGGACCTGGTCGACCTGGTTCTCCTGATCGAGAACGGGCTGCCGGCCGACCGCGCTCTGGTCGAGGTGGTGCGGCACGTGTTCACCGTGCGCGACACGCACCCGTGCCCGGTCGCCATTCCCGATCCGCCGCCGCGGTGGAGCAGCGACTACCCCGTGCTGGCGGAGCGGCTCACCGAAACCGCGGCCGACCTCGCCGGAGCACTGGCACTGGTGCGCGGTTTCTGGGCCACCGCGCTCGACGACCCGGCAGGCGCCGTGCGCTGATCCCGCGGTGGCGCCGGGAACGGCACCACCGCGGAGTGGTCAGCTCACGATGTCGGACTTGGCGTCCCAGGTGTTGCAGTCGCGGCTGTTGTTGAACTTGGCGCCGTGGTTGGCCCAGGCCTTGTTGTTGCCGGGGGAGCCGTGGTCGCGGGGGCGCTTGTTGTTCGGCCAGTCGCCGCGCTGGCCGAGGTCGGCGATGGCCGCGTTGGCCAGGTTGCGGTTGACCGAGGCGCGGCCGGAGGCGGCGGCCAGGAACATGCCGGCGAAGCAGCTGGCCTGGAGCTCCTTGCGGCGGGACAGCTCAAGGCCGGTGGCCGAGGTCTGGCCCGCGTCGTACATCAGGTCCCATGCCGCGCCCAGGATGCCGCTCATCGACTGCACGTGGTGGCCGTACTCGTGCGCCATCACGCCCAGGCTCGGACCGGCCTGCACGTTCTGGCCGTCGTTGCGCTCCACCCTGGCGTTCATGTAGATCGTGTGGTTGCGCCCGCAGTAGAACGCGCCGCTGGAGTAGCCGCCGGAGCTGCACGGGCTGTTGTCCTTGCCCACCACGACTTCCAGGCCCGGCGGGTCGTCCGGCAGGTTCGCCGCGCGCATCACCGGCGCCCAGGCCTCGTGCATGCACTTCACCGCCGCGCCGTAGAAGGCGCGCAGCGCGTCCGGGTTGGACTTGAACGCGGGCAGGTTGCAGTTCGCCGGCGCGACCGGCTTGCCCGCCAGGTGCAGCGGGTTGTCCTTGAGCTTGGGCACCGGGCGGGGCTGCGGCGGGGCGCTGCTGGTGGAGGTGCTGGCGCGGGTGGTGGTGAACCGGCCCGAGGTGCTGCCGGTGGTGGTGGTCGTGGTGGTCGTGCTGCTGCGGCCGGTGGTCCGGGCCAGGCCGGTGTAGCTCGGGAAGGTGTAGCCGGGCTCGGCGACCGAGGTCCGCCGGGTGCTGCCGATCGCGATCGCGACCAGGCCGACACCCAGCACCAGCGCGCCCACCAGCACCAGCGCGACCACCGGGCCGGAGGACTTCCGGCGCGGCGGCGGGAAGCCGATCGGCCAGGCCTGCTGCGGCGGCAGCCACGGCGGGGGCGGCCCACCAGGGCCACCGGGACCGCCGGGACGCGGCGCGCTGTGCGGGGCGGCCATCGGCGGCGGCATCACCGCGCGCGGCGGCGGCGCGAACCCGCCACCGGGCATCCCGCCCATCGGCGGACCCATCGGCGGGCCAGTCGGACCAGGCGGGCGCGGACCACCGGGCGGCGGACCGGGCGGCCTGCCCTGCGGACCGGTCGGCATCGGCGGGCGGTGCTGCGGGCCCGAGGACATCGGCGGCGGTTGCACCGCACCGGGCGGCGGCATCCGGCGAGTGCCCTGCGGGGCGACCGGGGCGGGGCGCGGCGGCGGTGCGACCGGCGCGGGCGGTGGCCAGCCGGCGCGCGGACCGGGCTGCGGTCCGGGTCCCGGTGGCGGCCACGAGCCGGGGGGAGGCGGCGTGGTCATGCTCGGTGCTCAGCTCATTTCACGTCTGCGGGCTTGGCCGCCCAGGTGTTGCAGTCCTTCGCGTTGCCGGACGCGTAACCCCGCTTGGCCCAGGCTCCCTGGTTCTTGCCGGTGCCGTGACTGGACTGGCTGTCGGGGGAGTCGTCAGCCTGCCGGAAGTCGTTGACCGCCTTGTCGGCCAGCGCCTTGGTCACGGTGCCGCGGCCGACCGTAGCGGCAAGGAACATGCCCGCGAAGCAGTTTGCCTGCATTTCCAGGCGGCGGGACAGCTCCGCTGACCCCGGGGTCCCCTCGCCGGCCTCTTCCTGCTTCTGCCCGGCCGCGGCGAGCATCCCGCTCAGCGACTGCACGTGGTGGCCGTACTCGTGCGCCAGCGTGGCCAGGTGCCCGCCGGGCGAGCTGGTGCCGTAGACCCGCAGCAGCCGCTTGGTCGGCATGTAGATCATCGAGTTCCGCGAGCAGTACATCGCCACGAACTGCTCGTCCTTGTCCGCCTTGCCGCAGGCGGTCTCGGTGATGTCGGCCGAGGTGTCCAGCTCGACCTTGTGCGTGGGCAGGTTCGCCGATTCCAGCAGCGGGGTCCAGGCCCGTTCCAGGCAGTCGATGCCGGCCAGGTAGTACGTGCGCAGCTGGTCGGTGGCCCGGCCGATCTTGGGCAGGTCGCACTGGGCGAAGGCGAGCTTGCCGCCGTCGACCATCAGCGGGTGGTCCTCCAGCTTGCGGGTCGGCCGCGGCCGCAGCGGGGCGGGCGAGGGCTGGGTGGAGCCGGGGGCCGCGGTGGTGCCGGGACTGTTCGGCGAGGACTGCGCCGAGTTGTCCGGCTCGGCCGCGTTGTTCGCGGTGACCTTCGCGTAGACCACCACCGACCCGACCAGCACGACCAGCACCAGCAGGATGGTCAGCGGTGAGTTCTTGCGGCGCCGCGGCGGCTTCGGCGGCTCCGGATCGAGGTAGCCGGAGTAGTCGGCGTAGGCCGGGTACGGGTCGTGGTACGCGGGGTGGCCCGAGCCCGCGCTCCCGCCGTGCTCCGGCGGCTGACCCGGCCCTGAAGGCGCCGTCATCGCGTGCTCACCCCTCTTTTCCCACTCGATGCCCCGAAGCATAGGTCGATGCCGCTATCCTCCGCTGCCGTGTTGACGAACTGGGGCGCTCTGCTCTCCGCGGCCGTGCTGGCACCTGTCGCGTTCCTCGCTGTGCCCCCGCCACCCTCGGGCGGAGGTGAGCCGACCGGCCCGCAGGGACTGCCCGGCACGGTGGCCGCCGAGGTGTCCCTGCGGCTGGAGCGGGACGGCAAGCTCAGTGTGACCGAGCAGGTCGCGGTGCCGGAAGGCCAGAGCGTCAGCCGGACCGTCCCGCTGCGCATCGGCGCTGGTGACGCGGTTGAGCGGGTGTTCACCGTGAGCGGGGCCAAGGTCGAGGGCAAGGGCAGGGTCGAGCAGAACGCCGAGGAGCTGACCCTGCGGCTGGAGGGCGGTCAGTCCAAGGTCACCTACACCGTCGAGGGCGCGGTCAGCGACTCCGGCGACACCCAGGACGTGCGCTGGCAGGTCTCCGGCGGCTGGAGCGCCGACGTCGACTCGGTCGAGATCAGCTTCGTCTCGCCCAAGCCGCCCACCTCGGTCACCTGCCTGGCCGGCGCGCCCGGCTCGGCGACCCTGTGCACCAACGCCCAGGTGGTCGCGGGCGAGGCCGCCTCGGCCCGCAACATCGGTCTCAAGCAGGGCGAGCGGATCGACCTCGCGGTCGGCCTGGAGGCGGGCACCGTGCCGGCCAACGCCCGCTTCGACCAGGGCTCCACGCTGGCCAAGGCCTTCGCGCTCACCCCGGTCACCCTGGCCGGGCTCGGCGGCCTGGCGCTGCTGCTGCTCGGCGGCGTCGGCCTGCTCTGGTTCGCCCGCGGCCGCGACGCCAAGGCGCTGGCCAGCGACGTCGGCCCGGTGCAGGTGCTGCTCGCGGACGAGCAGCAGCGGGTCAGCTTCGCCTCCCCCGACGGCGTGCTGCCCGGCCAGGTCGGCACCGTGGTGGACGAGCACGTCGACGTCGTGGACGTGACCGCCACCCTGGTCGACCTCGCGGTGCGCAACTACCTGTGGATCGAGGAGATCCACGGCGGCAGCGGCGTGGCCAACTGGCGGATCGTGCGCCGCAACCCGCCGGATGACTACCTCACCGACTACGAGCGCGCCGTCTACGACACCCTGTTCACCGGCGACCGCGAGCAGGTGCTGCTCAGCCAGCTGCGCGGCGAGGGCGGCCTGGACCTGACCGGCGTGCGCGACGCGCTCTACACCGACGTGGTCGAGCGGCAGTGGTTCACCCGCCGCCCGGACACCGAGCGCACCCGCTGGTGGTGGGTCGGCCTCGGCCTGACCGGCCTGGGCATCGCGGCCACCCTGGTGCTGGCCTTCACCACCACCTACGCCGTGCTCGGCCTGGCGGTCATCGTGGCGGGCATCGCGCTGGCCGTCGGCGCCCGCTCCATGCCCGCCCGCACCCGCCGGGGCAGCGCGCTGCTGGCCCAGGTCCGCGGCCTGCGCGGTTACCTGCACACGGTCCAGGTGGACGACATCCCGCCCGCCGACCGCGAGATGGTGTTCTCCCGCTCGCTGCCCTACGCGGTGGTGCTCGGTGAGACCGACCGCTGGCTGCGCGCCTTCGCCACCCTGGAGTCCGACGCCGACGGCACCCCCGGCCTCTACTGGTACGGGGAGTCGGCCGAAGGGGAGGAGTCCACGCCCGACCTCCGGCGGTTCGCGGCGCACTTCCCGCTGTTCCTGGCCGCGGTGGACGGGGTGCTGGCCGAGGCCGGGCACCTGCGCGCGCTGCGCTGAGGCCCGTAGTCTTACGTCATGTCAGATCCCCAGCTGCACCGGGTGACTCTCGCCAACGGGCTGCGCGTTCTGCTCGCGCCTGATCGCACGGCTCCCGTGGTGTGTGTCAGCGTGCACTACGACGTGGGCTTCCGATCGGAGCCCGAGGGCCGGACCGGCTTCGCGCACCTGTTCGAGCACCTGATGTTCCAGGGCAGCGAAAGCCTGGAGAAACTCGCCCACTTCCGGCACGTCCAGGGCTCCGGCGGGGTGTTCAACGGTTCGACGCATCCGGACTACACCGACTACTTCCAGGTGGCGCCCTCCGCGGCGCTGGAGCGCATGCTCTTCCTGGAGGCCGACCGGATGCGCGCGCCCAAGCTGACCGAGGAGAACCTGCGCAACCAGGTCGACGTGGTCAAGGAGGAGATCCGGCTCAACGTGCTGAACCGGCCCTACGGCGGGTTCCCGTGGATCACCCTGCCGCCGGTGCTGTACTCCACCTTCGCCAACGCGCACAACGGTTACGGGGACTTCTCCGACCTGGAGCAGGCGAGCCTGCAGGACTGCGCGACCTTCTTCGACACCTTCTACGCCCCTGGCAACGCGGTGCTCACCGTCGCCGGTGACTTCGTGCTGGCCGAGGCGATCGACCTGGTGGGCAAGCACTTCGGCGACGTGCCTGCCCGCCCGGTGCCGGTGCGGCCGTCCTTCGCCGAGCCGTTCCCGCAGGGCGAGCTGCGCGGGGAGTACATCGACGCGCACGCCACCCTGCCCGGGGTCGCGGTCGGCTACCGGCTGCCCGACCCGTCCACCGACCTGGACTCCTACCTCAACTACGTGGTGCTCACCGCGCTGCTCACCGACGGGGACTCCTCCCGGTTGCAGCGCCGGATGACCCAGGACGAGGAGCTGGTGGTCGAGGTCGGCGCCCGGTGCGGCCTGCTGGGCAGCGCGCTGGACGCGCGGGACCCGGACACGCTGACCGTCACCGCCATCCACCCGTCCACTGTGGACGTCTCCAGGGTGCTGGGCGCGCTGGACGAGGAGCTGCACCGGCTCGCCTCCGACGGCCCGGACACCGACGAGCTGGCCAGGGTGGAGGCCCGCTGGGCCGCCGCGCTGTACTCCGAGCACGACCGGCTGATGTCGCGCACCCTCGCCCTGGGCGCGGCCGAGCTGCTGTTCGGGCGGGCCGAGCTGATCAGCGAACTGCCGCGGCGGATCGCCGGGGTCAGCGAGGAGGACGTGGTGACCGCGGCCAAGGCGCTGCGCCCCGACTCCCGCGCCGTGCTCGTGCTCAACGCCGGAGGAGACCAGTGACCGAGTCCACTGTGGAGCGTCGCTTCCGCACCGCCGAGGAGATCGGCCGCACTGAAATCGGTCCGCGTCCGCTGCCGCCGCTGGGCGAGCAGAACGTGGCCACCGAAGTGTCCATTGTGGACAGAATCCTGGACAACGGCCTGCGGGTGGTGGCCGCCAGGCGGCCCACCGTGCCGCTGGTCGGCATGCGGCTGTTCGTGCCCTTCGCCGGCACCGACGCCAAGCACCCGGCCATCGGCGAGCTGCTGGCCGCCACCGTGACCACCGGCACCGGCAGGCGCAGCCGCCTGCAGATCGCCGACGAGCTGGCCCTGGTCGGCTCCTCGATCAGCGCCACCGTCGACCCGGAGCGGCTCTCCTTCAGCGGCGAGGGCCTGGCCAGCGGGCTGGACGTGCAGCTGGACGTGCTCGGCGACCTGCTCACTGGCGCCAGCTACCCGGAGGACGAGCTGCTGCGCGAGCGCGAGCGGCTGGTCAACGCGATCGCGCTGGCCCGCAGCGAGCCGGGCACCATCGCCCGCGAGGCGCTGCAGAAGCACCGCTACGGCGACCACCCCTTCACCAAGGAGGTGCCGCTGCACTCCGATGTCGCCGAGGTCTCCGCCGAGCAGGTGCGCGCGCTGCACCGGGGCAACCTGCTGCCGCGCGGCTCGATCCTGGTGCTGGTCGGCGATGTCGAGCCGGACAAGATGATCGAGCTGGTCGCGGACAAGCTCGGCGGCTGGCGCGGCGAGGGCAGCGCCACCCCGCTGCCCGCACTGCCCGAGCTCAAGGGCGGCGACCTGCGGCTGGTGCACCGGGCCGGGGCCGTGCAGTCCCAGTTCCGGCTGTCCACCCAGGCGGTGCCGCGCGGGCACGAGAAGTACGCCGCGCTGCAGCTGGCGAACCTGGTGTACTGCGGCTACTTCTCCTCCCGGCTGGTGGAGAACATCCGCGAGGACAAGGGCTTCACCTACTCGGCCCGCTCCGCCTTCGAGTACACCCCCGGCAACGCCACCCTGTTGCTGGACGCCGACACCGCCAGCGACGTCAGCGCCGCCGCGCTGCTGGAGATCCGCTACGAGCTGGGCCGGATGGTGGTCTCGCCGCCTACCCAGGCCGAGGTGGACTCCGCCCGCAACTACCTGATCGGCATGCAGCTGATCGCCGAGGCATCCCAGGCCGGGCTGGCGAACACGTTGCTGTCGCTGACCGCCTTCGGGCTGGACTTCGACTGGCTGCGCGCGCACCAGCGCAGGCTGGCCCAGGTCACGGTCGAGGAGGTGGCCGAGGCGGCCCGCGAGTTCTTCGCCCCGGACGCCTGGACCGGTGTCGTGGTGGGCGATGCGGACGCGCTGGCCGGAACAATGGGCGCCCTCGGCGGTGTTGTCCTGCCGTGACCCAGGAGTTCCAGCTCGACCGGCTGCCCGCGTTGTCCCGCTCCACCGTCGATCGCGACGATCTGCTGCGGGACGACCCGGCCCGCCTCGCCGAACTCTGGCGCGAGGCGCAGCTGCTCGTGGTGGACGGCCGGGGCCGGGTCGAGCTGCTCGAAGGCGGTGCGGCGCTGCGGTACCGCGCCGCCGTCGAGCACTCGCCCGAACCCGGGGACACCGCGGTGCTGCTGGGCACCCAGGACGGCCGCTCCTACTGGGCCGTGCCCGCCGAGGACGGGCTGGAACACGAGGACTGGCAGGACCTCCGGATGTCCGGCGCCCTGCTCGACGACACCGACGCCGGCCTGTTCACCACCGCGGTCGGCTTGCTGACCTGGCACCGGCACTCCGGTTTCTGCGCGCGCTGCGGCTCGCCCACCAAGCCCGAGCGGGCCGGGTGGGCGCGCCGCTGCACCGGCTGCGGCCGGGAGGAGTACCCGCGCACCGACCCCGCGGTGATCTGCCTGGTGCACGACGGCGCGGACCAGGTGATCCTGGCCCGCCAGCCGATCTGGCCGCCGGAGCGCTACTCGGTGCTGGCCGGGTTCGTGGAGACCGGCGAGTCGCTGGAGGCCTGCGTGGTGCGCGAGGTCGCCGAGGAGGTCGGCGTCAAGGTGCGCGAGGTGCGCTACCTGGCCAGCCAGCCGTGGCCGTTCCCGCGTTCGCTGATGGTCGGCTTCGCCGCGCTGGCCGATGCCGGGGCCACGCTGACCCCGGCCGACGGCGAGATCGAGGAAGCGATGTGGGTGCACCGGGACAAGGTGCGCGAGGCCATCGCCAACGACGGCGAGATCCCGGGGCTGCGGCTGCCGCCGGAGACCTCCATCGCGCGCCGCATGCTGGACAGCTGGGCGGCAATGCGAGGATGAGGCGGTGGGTGACGCCGAGACGCTTCTTGCGGGACTGGATCCGGAACAGCGCGCAGCGGTAGAGGCCCCACGGGGTCCGGTCTGCGTGCTGGCCGGGGCGGGCACCGGCAAGACCCGCACCATCACCCACCGCATCGCCTACCTGGTGCACCGGGGACTGGTCGCGCCCGGCCAGGTCCTCGCGGTCAGCTTCACCAGCCGCGCCGCCGGCGAGATGCGCACCAGGTTGCGCGAGCTGGGCGTGCACCAGGCGCAGGCCCGCACCTTCCACGCCGCCACCATGAAGCAGCTGCGCTACTTCTGGCCGAGGGTCATCGGCGGCGACCCGTGGCAGCTGATCGACGGCAAGATGCGGGCCATCGCCCAGGCCGCCCGCCGCGCGGGCATGTCCACCGAGACCGAGATGCTGCGCGACCTGGCAGGCGAGATCGACTGGGCGAAGTCCTCACTGGTCGCCCCGGTCGACTACCCGGCCGCCGCGGCCAAGGCCACCCGCGACCTGCCCGCCGCCGCCGAACAGATCGTCACGGTCTACCAGACCTACGAGAAGCTCAAGTCCGAAGCCCGGATGCTGGACTTCAACGACTACCTGCTGCACACCGCCGCGGTCTTCGAGGAACACCCCGAGGTCGCCACCGAGTTCCGCGACCGGTACCGGTGCTTTGTGGTGGACGAGTACCAGGACGTCACCCCGCTCCAGCAACGCGTGCTGGAGGCCTGGCTCGGCGGCCGCGACGACCTCACCGTGGTCGGCGACGCCAACCAGACCATCTACTCATTCGCCGGCGCCGCCCCGCACTGGCTGCTCAACTTCCCCCGCCGCTACCCCGAGGCGGTGATCGTCCGCCTGGAACGCGACTACCGCTCCACCCCCGAGGTCGTCTCCCTGGCCAACCAGGTGATCAGCGCCGCCCGCGACCGCCCCAGCGGCTCCCGCCTCAAGCTCATCGGCCAGCGCCCCAAGGGCCCCAGGCCCCACTTCGCCGAGTTCGACGACGAACCGGCCGAGGCCCGCGCGGTGGCCCGCCGCATCGGCAAGCTGATGAAGGCGGGCGTCCCGGCGAGCGAGATCGCGGTGCTGTTCCGGGTCAACGGCCAGTCCGAGGTCTACGAACAGGCCCTCACCGAGGCGGACATCCCGTACCTGGTCCGCGGCGGCGAGCGCTTCTTCAACCGCCCCGAGGTCCGCCAGGCCATGCAGGCCATCCGCGCCGCGGTGCTCACCCGCCCCCGCCCCCGCTCCGCCGACGACGAGTTCCCACCCCACCCCGTCGACGCCGCCTTCCCACACCACTCCGCCCAGGCTTCGCCCGCCCCGCACCCGGCCAACGCCGAGCAGGCCCCGCCCGCCCCGCGCGCCGCCAACGCCCCGTCCGGCTCGCGTTCCGCCGACGCCGCGAACGCCTCGTCCGCCCTGCACTCCGCCGACGCCGCGAACGCCTCGTCCGCCCTGCACTCCGCCAACGCCCGGACCGCGCCAGCCGTGCACTCCGCCGTCGCCACGCAGACCTCGCCCGCCCCGCACTCCGCTGAAGCCGCACTCCCGCCGCGCCCCGCCCCCTCCTTCGACCTGGTCAGCGTCGTCCGCCAGGTCCTCGCCCCCCTCGGCCTCACCCCCCAGCCCCCCGCGGGGGGCGCCGCCCGCGAACGCTGGGAGTCCCTCGCCGGCCTGGTCCGCGTCGCCGACGAGCTGCTCACCGCCCTGCCCGAGGCCGACCTGCGCCGCTACTCCGCCGAGCTCGAAGCCCGCGCCGAGGCCCAGCACCCGCCCACCGTCGCCGGGGTCACCCTCGCTTCCATGCACGCGGCCAAGGGCCTGGAGTGGGACGCGGTGTTCCTGGTCGGCCTGGTCGAGGGCACGCTGCCGATCCAGCACGCCATCGGCGACTCGGCCGCCGACCTCGCGGCCATCGAGGAGGAGCGGCGGCTGTTCTACGTCGGCATCACCCGGGCCCGCGAGCACCTGTGGCTGTCCTGGGCGCTGTCGCGGGCCGAGGGCGGCAAGCGGTACCGGCGGCGCAGCCGCTTCCTCAACGGGCTGATGCCGGAGGACCATCCGGCCGCCCTGCCGGCCAGGGCTGTGTCCGTCAACACAGTGTCTCGACAACCGGTCAAACCGGGTTGCCGGGGCTGCGGCGGCGCGCTGGTCGGCACCACCGCGATCAAGCTCGGCCGGTGCGCCGGATGTCCGTCCACTGTGGACGAAGAGCTGCTCGCCAGGCTGCTGGCCTGGCGGGGTGCGCGGGCCAAACAACTCAAGGTCCCGCCGTATGTGGTCTTCACCGACGCCACCCTCACCGCGATCGCCGAACAGCGGCCCGCCGACGACGCGGCGCTGGTGTCGATCTCCGGGATCGGCGCCACCAAGCTGACCCGCTTCGGCGCCGACGTGCTCGCGCTCGTGCACGGCGCGCAATCGTCTGACCACGGGGAAGACACACGATCGGGCAGTTGAGAAGCAATCTGTAAAAAGCGGTTGCATGCCCGTGGGACTCAGCAATAACCTGCAACAGCCGGGTGCGAAGAGCCCCGAGCCCGCGAGACTCGGTCTCGCCTACTGGGGAAGGGGGTGGACGTCGTGAAGAAACTGATGATCATCGGTACTCCGGCCCACCCCTCGACCGGAGAATTCGGCCCGTCTGGCCATGGCATCAATGGTAACGGCGTCTTCAAGGGCGCTGGCTTCTGCGTGAACGCGAGGGTCGGCCTTGCCGCCCGGCGTTATGCCCAGATCCAGGGGACCAGTGTGTTCGCTGCCTGGACCCCCGCCACCGTTACCACCCTGATCCCGGCTGCCGTCGATGTGCCGAACACCGATGAGCGTCGTATGTCCGCGTTGGAGAGAAGTCCCTGACCCCAGGTCAGGAATGACCGACCTCTCCAGGCCGCGGACCCCCATCAGGGACCGCGGCCTTTTTGTCGTTCCACCCGAAAATCCAGCACCAAACCCGTTGGTACTGAAGGAGAAAACCTTGTTTACCGTCACCGCTCCGTCGACTCGCGACGTGGCCCCTACCGGCTGGGACACCTCCGCCGGTGTGACTGACCTGTTGGACGACGCGTCAGGCGCAGGTCTCAACCTGCCCTGCCGTGTCAACGACCCAGACCTGTGGTTCGCCGACGCCCCCGCCGACCTCGAGGCCGCGAAGGGTCTCTGCGCTGGTTGTCCGGTGCTCGCCGAGTGCCTGGCCGGTGCGCTGACCCGCCGCGAGCCCTGGGGCGTCTGGGGTGGCGAGATCTTCGAGCGCGGTGTGGTCATCGCGAAGAAGCGGCCTCGCGGCCGTCCGCGCAAGACCGACCGCGTCGAGACCTCCGCGACCCAGGTCGCGACCGGCACTGAGGAGGCGGCGGCGTGAACTCCAGCGGCGATGCCACCTTCCTGATCATGAACATCGAACGACCGAGCCGAGGATTCAAGACGATGCATCTGTACGAAGAACTGTCGAAGGTACGAATACAGGAGGCTCAACGGGTGTCGGCCGAACGCAGGCTTGCCTGCGAGCTGGCCTCGGCACGCCGGTGGCGGGCGCTGTCCAGGTGGGCGGCTCGCCGCGCGGAGAGGTTCTCCGCGTCCTGAAGCCCACCCCGATCCCTACTCCGACAACCCCGACAGGCGTTGCTTCCCCGTGGAGCAACGCCTGTCGGCGTTAATGGGTATGGTTTTCATATGGCCGACTACGACAGTGGCGAGTGGCTGGCCCGCCTCCGCCAGCACGACGAGCTGACCGCGCACACCCACCGCACCCTGGCCGGGTCCCTGGTCACCGGGTCCACCGAGGTCGTGCTCGACATCGGCTGCGGCGCGGGCGGCATGTCCGCGCACCTGGCCCGCGCGCTGGCCGCCCGCGGCGGCGGCACCCTGGTGCTCTTCGACGCCAAGGAAGAACTGCTGCGCGTGGCCGCCACCCACGCCCAGTCCGATATCGACCCGGCCGTGGTGAAGATCGAGAAGGTCCCCGACGACCTGGCCGACCCGGCGGTGCTGGCCACCCTGCCCCGCGCCGACCTGGTCTGGGCCAGCCGGGTCGTGCACCACCTGCCCGACCAGCAGCGAGCCGTCGACGACCTGGCCGCACTGCTGCGCCCCGGCGGCACCCTGGCCCTGGTCGAGGGCGGCCTGCCCATCCGCGTGCTGCCCTGGGACCTGGGTTTTGGCACCCCTGGCCTGGAAGAACGCCTGGCCGCCACCCGCGACGCCTGGTTCTGCCGCCTCCGCCAGGAGCTCGACGGCGCGGTCCCGCTGCCCTACGGCTGGAACCTGGTCCTGGCCAAGGCGGGCCTGACCGGCGTCACCGCCCGCAGCTTCATCACCGACCACCCGGCCCCGCTGCCGGAGTCCCTGCGCGCCGCCGTGGTGCACCGCCTGCACTGGCTCAAGGACGTCACCATCGACGCCCTGTCCGAAACCGACCGCACCACCCTGCTCCGGCTGCTCGACCCGGCCGACGAGGCCTACGTCGCCAACCGCGAGGACATCTACTGGCTGGCAGGCGACACCGTGCACCTGGGATCCGCCCCCAGCTGACCAAACCAACGCCGTACCGCACGACGCCGATCGGACGCATACCGAGAAGACCCGCCGGTAACCCCGTCGCGGCCTCGGTAACGGTTCGGCAAGCGGCCCCGTCGTCACTGTTCGTCGCCACCCCGGCACGTTGAGCGGACTCGGCCGACTGGATGACTAGCCAGTCAGTCAGGATTCGAGTCAGACTTAGCCATCCGATCTCTTGAGTTCGGACACCTGCCCACAGGCAACGAAATCTGTAGGGGTGCAGAGATGACGCTGATGACAAGAACAGCGCCGGTCTACCGACGAGACAACACATCGGAGCGATCCAGTGTCCCGACGCCAGAACGCACCGGTTTGATCACCGTAGGCATCGCC
Organism: Crossiella sp. SN42; assembly: GCF_023897065.1. GTDB lineage: Bacteria > Actinomycetota > Actinomycetes > Mycobacteriales > Pseudonocardiaceae > Crossiella. Next base: position 140,587 of record NZ_JAMHIV010000016.1, on the reverse strand, counting down.
GATGACGAGCTCCTGATCCGCACCGGCGTCCGCGGCGTGCTGGACCGCGCGACCGAGATCGTCGTGGTCGGCGAGGCCAAGGACGGCCCCGGCGCGGTCGACCTGGTGCGCACCCACCGGCCCAGGGTGTTGCTGCTCGACGCGGTGATGCCCGGCACGGACGCACTGGCCGCGCTCCGGATGATCCGCCGCCACTCACCGGTGACCAGGGTGGTCATGCTCGCCGCCCCGGCCGTCGGCGACCTGCTGCTCCCGGCCCTGCGCGCGGGCGCGGTCGGCTTCCTGCCCAAGACCGGCCGCGCGGAGGAGTTGGTCAACGCGGTCCGGGTGGTCGCGGCCGGCGACGCGATCCTGTCCCCGGCGGCCACCCGGAGCCTGGTGGACCACGTCGCGGGCGCCGAGGCCGACCGCAGGGACCGCGCCTCGCACCGGGTCCGCGCCCTGACCAAGCGGGAACGCGAGGTGCTGGTGCACGTGGCCAAGGGCATGGCCAACGCCAAGATCGCCAGGGTGATGTGCCTGAGCGAGAGCTCGATCAAGGCCCACGTCAGCCGCATGCTGGCCAAGCTCCGCTGCGACAACCGGGTCCAGGCTGCCCTCATCGCCCACGACGCCGCGCTGCTCGGCTAAGGCGCTACCGTCAGGCACATGGGTGAGCCCGACACACCGATGTGCATCCGCTGCGGCCACCGGCAGGACCAAGACGCCAACCCAGCCGTCCGCCTCGCCTGGTCCGCCGAACACACCACCCGCGGCACCCGCTGGCTGTGCCCCGACTGCGCACGCGCCCACGTGCGCGACATCGAGGGCAAACTGCCCGACGAGTACTGGTGATCCTGCCCCGGACCCAGCCCTCCTCGGCCAGCCAGCCCACCCAGCACCACCAGCCCCGGACCCGCACCACCGGCTCCAGCCAGCACCACCAGCCCCGCACCGCTCCGCACAGAGTCGCGCGGCGCTCAGCCGCTCCCGCTGCGCGTAGTCGCCCGACGCCCAGCCGCTCCCGTAGAGCGGAACCGCCCGGTCCTTCGCCGCTTCCGGCGCAGGAAGCCGTCGCCCCGAGCCGCCGCCCGGCCCTTCTCCTCACCCGGCCCTCGCGGCCGCGAGCTGCCTTCGCCGCGAGCCGTCCGCCTGTCCCGCTGGTGGCGGGGCCGGTCAGCTCTCGTCGGCGAAGCCGGGCTGCCACTGGGTGACGATGTCCAGCAGGGAGGTTTCCGCGTCCAGCTGGCACAGGATGCCAATGGAGCCGAAGGTCACCCGGTGGATCAGCAGGTACTGCGGAGGCAGGTTCAGGGACCGGCCGGTGCGGAAGTCCGGGCCGCGCAGATCGCTGATCCGTTCGGCCTGGCCCTGCAGCCAGGACCGGGTGAAGTGGAACCGCTCGGTGCGCAGCGGCTCGACGAACGGGCCCAGGTAGGCGAGCACGTCCTCGGCGTCGAGCTCGGCGTCCGGGCGGACGAAGCCCTCGTCGCGCAGCCTGGTCAGCATGTCGTCGGAGCGGCCCTCCAGGGCCATCCGGGTCACCACGCCCAGGGTTTCCGGCAGGCCGTCCGGGAGCTGGGCGCAGGCGCCGAAGTCCAGCACGCACAGCCTGCCGTCGGGCAGCACCAGGAAGTTGCCGGGATGCGGGTCGGCGTGCAGCAGACCGGAGCGGGCCGGTGCGGAGAAGTGGAACTCCGCCAGCCTGCCGCCGACCGCGTTCCGCTGCTCGCGGTCGCCGTCCCGGATGATCGCCGACAGCGGGGTGCCGGTGACCCACTCGGTGACCATCACCCTGGGCGCGCTGGCCACCACCCTGGGCACGAACACCCGATCGTCCCCGGCGTAGGCGGTGGCGAAGGTGCGCTGGTTGGCCGCCTCGTTGCGGTAGTCCAGTTCCTCGACCATCCGCTCCCGCAGCTCGGTGAGCAGCGGCTTGACCTCCATACCGGGCACCACCGCCTGGAACAGCCTGCTGAAGCGCTCCAGCTGGCGCAGGTCGGCGAGCAACGCCTCGTCCGCGCCCGGGTACTGCACCTTGACCGCGACCTCGCGCCCGTCGTGCCACACCGCGCGGTGCACCTGGCCGATGCTGGCCGCGGCCGCGGGCTCGTCGGAGAACTCGCTGAACCGCTTGGCCCAGCCGCTGCCCAGCTGCTCGGCGAGCACCCGGTGCACCGTCTTGGCAGGCAGCGCGGGCGCGGCGGACTGGAGCTTGGTCAGCGCCTCGCGGTACGGCGCGGCCATCTCCTCGGGAATGGCCGCCTCGAACACGCTCAGCGCCTGGCCGAACTTCATCGCCCCGCCCTTGAGCTGCCCCAGCACCGCGAACAGCTGTTCGGCGGTCTTGGCGGACATCTCCGCGCTGATCTCCTCGGCGCTGTGGCCGACGAGGCGCTTGCCCCAGCCGGCGGCGACACGTCCCGCCACGCCGAGCGGCAGGCTGGCGAGCTTGGCCGTGCGAGCGACGGCACGGCGCGGGATTTCGGTCACCGAGCGATTCTCCCCCGAGGTCGACAGCGGTCAGGACGGACCCGGCCGTCGCGGCGGCCCTGCCCACCTAGTTGTCTGACTACATGTAATCAGCATGGGGTGAGCCAGCGCCACAGGGGCAATCCGGATGCGGCTTGAGCACCTCCTTTCCCATGGACGCGTTGATCGGGTCGATCTCCAGCACCGCGGACCAGCTCGGCGGCGGCACCCGCCCGGTCTCCGGCCAGGACAGCGCGAGCAACACCTGGGTGGCCGCCAGCGCCGCGGTGGCCTGCGCGCAGCTCAGCTCCGGCGGTGGCACCTGCCGCAGCAGCTGCGCCGACATCCGCGGCCAGTGCGGATCGACCGTGCCCCGGTGCAGTTCCACGCACTGCAGGCAGGCGCCCCGCGCCGCGCGCACGAACGGCCCGACGTAGCCCACACCCTCGCTGACCCGCACGGCCAGGTGCGGCACCCGCTCGACCATCAACTGGTTCAGCCGGACCGCGTCCGGTGCGTGCCAGTCGGTGAGCACCACCAGGTCGGGACGGCGGCGGGTGGGCAGCGCCTCGGTGCGCACCGAGGGCGAGCAGCGCCGCAGGTGCGCCCGCGCGGCCGCCTCCCTCGGCTGCCCGACGTCGGCCTCGGTGAACCCGCAGCCCAGGTCGTCGGCGTCCACCGCGCCGCGGGTCTCCACCCGGACGTGCCCGACGCCCGCGGTGGCCAGCAGCCCGGCGATGCCGGTGGCCAGCCTGCCGCCGCCGACCACGAGCACCGCGGCGTGCTCGCGCAGCGCGATCAACGTCTCCGGCGGCGAGCCGGTGCGTAAGGCCCAGGTGGCCCGGTCGCTGCGCAGCCGCCCGCCCGCGCCAGGGCCGACCGGCTCGTCCAGCAGCCCGGCCTCCTCCAGCAGGTCGAGCACCTGGTCGACCTGGGCGGGCGGGGCCAGGTCGTGCAGATCGGCCACGGTGTGCCCGCCGTCCAGGCGCAGCACGGTTTTCACCTGGTCGGGCGACAGGCGGTCGAGCAGCACGCCGTGTCTGCGGTCCAGGCCGAGCTGGACCGCGTCGTCCTCGCGGCGCAGCACCGGCAGGCAGGGCAGGATCCGCGGCCTGGTGCGGGTCTGCGGGGGATCGGCGCTGGTGGCCGGAGGTGGGGGTGCGGTGGGCAGGAGAGTGCTGGTCATGCGGCCACCGTCGCAGGGTGGGGGCGAAAGTGGAAAAAAGCTATCCACAGGGGGATGGGTTATCCACAGATTGGCGGCGGGGGTGTTGGAGTGGGGTTTGGGCTGGTAGACGCGGGCACGAACCGAGGGGCGGCTCGTGGTGAGCCGCCCCTCGGTTCGTGTGGTGTCGCGTGTTGTGGCGACGGTCTGTTCGGTCAGACAGTCGCCTTGCCGAGAATTCGGGTCATCTTGGTTCCGCACACCGGACAGGTGCCCTTGGCCATCCGACGGTTGTTGCTTTCCTCGACCTGGCCCTCGAAGTCCCGCTTCTCCCGGCACTTCACGCAGTAGCCGTTGTAGCTCTCGGCCACGGCGACCTCCCTTGGCTGTTGTGGCCCCGATCTCCCACGACCGGGGTTGACTGAGCTCGGCCCGCCCGCCTCGCTCGCGACTCGCGGCCACGCTACCTGTGGTTTCTGGGAACCGCCGGAACGACACAGCCACGGTGTGCCCGCTTCACCCGACCTTGCCTGTGGATGGCTGCCGCCAAAATGTCGGTGCTGGCCGTACGGTGAACCCCGTGGCGAAGGCGCAGGTCGAGGTACGCCGCAGCTGGCGGCGTCGACGCACGGTCACCGCGTACCGCGAGGGGGACAAGATCGTTGTCCTGCTCCCGGCGCGGATGAGCCGGGCTGAAGAGGAGCACTGGGTCGAGGAGATGCTGCGCAAGCTCCAGCGCAACGAGACGCGGCGGCGTTCCCCCGCCCGCTCCTCCGACGAGGTCTTGCTGGCCAGGTGTGCCGAGCTGTCCGCGAAGTACCTGGACGGCAAGGCGGTGCCGGGCAGCGTGCGCTGGGTGCCGCCGATGCGCACCCGGTGGGCCTCGTGCTCGCCGGGCGACGGGTCCATCCGGGTCAGCGAGCGGCTGCGCGACGTGCCGTCCTGGGTGCTGGACTACGTGCTGGTGCACGAGCTGGCGCACCTGCTGGTGCACGGGCACAGCGCCGAGTTTTGGCAGCTGGTGCGGGCCTATCCCAAGACCGACCGCGCGATGGGTTTCCTGGAAGGACTCGCCGCGGCGGCCGGCCTGGGGATCGAGGTCGACGGGGACGGGGGCTGAGCTAGGTCGTCACGCCTCCTCCGGCCGGAGCAGCCGCTCGATGCGGCGGGCCGCCAGGTAGGCCGGATCGCTCGCCTTGGACTGCTTGACCACGGCCGGGCGGATGCCCCGGTCGATGAGCCGGGCGAAAGCCTTGAGGAAGTCCAAGCCGGGGATCTGGTTGTCCGGCAGCACCAGGGCGACCGGCCGGGGCAGCGGTGCCGGCGGGTGGCGGTCGTACTCGCGGACCAGCCGGGCCAGGGTGTCGCCGATGGGTTTGCGGTCACCGGTGTTGGTGAGCAGGCCGAGGTCGTATTCGAGCGGGTTGAAACCGGACAGCTTCGGGTTGAGGTCGTGGGAGCACCACCAGCTCACGCCGAACAGCTCACCGCAGGAGGCCATCGCCCGGATCGACCGCTCGGTCCACTCCGGGATCAGCTCGGCGGCCATCCACTTGGTCGACACACCGGTCTCCTCCACCCACACCTGGCGGCGCAGGTCCTGGTGGAAAGCCTTGATCACCTCGATGAAGTATTCCGAGTAGTGCACCGACGGGGTGGACAGCGGGCCGAAGTCCTGGATCACCCTGGTCCAGCCCGCCCAGGTGTGCACGGCTGAGGCGGTGCCGCTGGTGGCCAGTCCGTCGCGGCTGAAATAGGCGTCGGTGAGCCAGGGGTAGTGGTCAATTCCGGACACATGCAGCTTGCCGGGGGCCACCCGCTCACAGGTGGCGAACAGGGTGTTGTGCCAGGCGTCGCCCTGGGCCGGGGTGGGTTTCAGGCCGAGCGGGATGCCGGCCCAGTGCACCTCGTTGGACAGGTCGAAGCCCAGGAACCGGCGGTGGCGGCCGATGCGGGTGGCCAGGGCTTCGAGCAGGCGGTGCTGGGCGGCCAGCGCGTCCGGGTCGGTGAAGAAGTCGCGGACCTTGCCGTTGCCGTTGTCGATCAGCCAGGGCGGCACGAACAGCAGCCCGCTGACCGCGCCGTTGAACACGGTGACCTCGACGTCCAGCCGGAACCGGTCGGCCAGGTCGAGCAGTTCGGCGACCCGGTCGAGCTGCTCGCCGCGGACGTAGTGCGGGTTGGGCTGGAGCTCCGGCCAGACGCACATGATCCGGATGTGGTCCATGCCGAGCGCGGCGATCTGGGCCAGGTCACGGGCGATCGAGCCACGATCCCAGTCGGCCCAGCTGAACCACCAGTTGCGGGAGGGCACGTAGTTGACGCCGAAGCGCACCCGGCGGCGCTTGCGGGCGGCATCGTCGCCGGCCAGGGGCTCGGCGGCGTGCGCGGCGCCGGAGTCGGCGGGGGTGTTGGCGGCGGCGGGCTGGGTGGCGGCGGCCGCGGTGGTCCCGGCGAGCGGGAGGGCGGCCGCGCCGCGGAGGAAGGCGCGGCGGGGCAGGTCAGCGGACACCGTTTCATGGCACCGCGCGCGGCCCGCCGGGACCAGCCCCGTTAGTCGCGGGGCCGGATGGAGGGGGCCGAGGTCGCCGGGGCGCGAGCCGGATGGAGGGGACAAAGCCGCCGGTCGCGGGCTGGACGGCTGGGGTGAGCCCGTTGGCCGCGGGCGAAGCGGACGGGACCGGGCCCGTTGGCCGCGCGGGCGGAGCGGTCGGGGCCAATGTCGCTGGTCGCAGGCTGGGCGACTGGGCCGAGACCACTGGTCGCGCGGAATGAGTGGTTGGGCCTCACCGCTGGTCGCGACCTGGACCGCCCGGGCCGAGGCCGCTGATCGGGGCCGGATGGACGAGGCCAACTGCCGGTCGAGGGCCGGACGGCTGGAATCAGGCCCGCTCGCCGCGCGGACTGAGCGGCCGGAGCGGACTGAGCGACCGGGGCCAGCGTCATTGACCGCGGGCTGGACGGCTCGGAGCCGAGCCGTCCGCCGCGTGCCGGATGGTCCGGTCCGGGCTCGCGACCTTCGTCAGTCGCGGGCCGGACCTTCGTCGCCGCCCTTGTCCTTCTCGTCCTTGCCCTGCTCGCGGCGTTCCGCCTCCTCGGCGCGCTGGATCGCCGCGATCGGGTCGTCCAGGTCCGCGTTGTCCTGGCCCCAGCGTTCGGCGAAGCCCAGCGGGTCGTCCAGGTCCTCGGCGGTGGGGATCAGGTCCGGGTGTTCCCAGACCGAGTCGCGGCCGGTGATGCCGTGCTGGTCGGTCATCACCCGCCACAGTGCCGCCGCGGCGCGCAGGCGGCGCGGGCGGAGCTCCAGGCCGACCAGGGTGGCGAAGGTCTGTTCCGCCGGGCCGCCGCTGGCGCGTCGGCGGCGCAGGGTCTCGCGGAGGGCGTCGGCGCCGGGGAGACGGTCGCCGACCGCGTCGCCGACCACCACGTCCACCCAGCCCTCGACCAGGGCCAGCATGGTCTCCAGGCGAGCCAGCGCCGCCTTCTGTTCTGGGGAGTGCTCCGGGTTGAGGACGCCGGAGCCCATCGCCTCTTCCAGGGCGGCGGGGTTGCTGGGGTCGATCTGGCCGGCGAGGTTCTCCAGGGCGGCCACGTCGACCTTGATGCCGCTGGCGAACTCCTCGACCGTGGCCATCAGCCGCTGCCGCAGCCACGGCACGTGCGCGAACAGCCGCTGGTGCGCGGCCTCGCGAGCAGCCAGGAACACCAGCACCTCGCTGGCCGGGCGGCCCAGGCCCTCGGTGAACTTCTCCACGTTCGCCGGCACCAGGGCGGCCACGCCCTCCGGGCCGAGCGGCAGGCCGACCTCGGTGGAGGTCAGCACCTCCGCGCCGAGCTGGGCCAGTGCGTTGCCGAGCTGGGAGCCGAAGGCGAGCCCGCCCATCTGCCCGACCATGGACAGCAGCGGGCCAGCGGCCTGCCGCGCCTCGTCCGGCAGGGCGTCCACCCAGGCGCCGGAGACACGCTGCGCCACCGGGTCGCACAGCCTTTGCCAGGCGGGCAGGGTCTGCTCGACCCAGGTCATCGCCGACCAGCTCTGCGTGCTGCGCGCGCCGACCGGCAGCGCGGTCGCCGGGTCGAGCCACAGCTCGGCCAGGCGCACCGCGTCGGCGACCGCGGTGTCCTGCTGGCCGCTGGGGTTGAGGTTGCCGCCGCTGTCGATGAGCTGCTGCACGGCGATCTGTTTGGCCACGTCGTAGTTGACCGGTCCGGACTGCCCAGCCGACTGGCTGAGCATCTGACCGAGCTGGCTGAGCATCTGGCCGAGCGCGCCCATGTCGAGGCTGCCGCCTGGCGGCATGCCCGGCAGACCGGGAATGCCCCCGGGTGGCATCCCGGGAAGGCCGAAACCGAAGGGGTTCTGCTGGCCGCCCGCTCCCTCGGAGCGCTTGCGGCCGTCGCCCTCGTCCGGGTCCGGTGCGCTGAAGCCGAACGGCTGGTCCGTCATGCCTCCACGGTACGCGGACCGTGGTGGGTGCACCCGGTGGCGTCGCCCGCCCCGTACGCTGTGTGGTCGTGACCCGCCGTACCTGGACGCTGCTTTTCAGTTCCGTGCTCGTGCTGGTGCTCGGCCTGCTCGGCGCCCTGCTGCCGGTGCCGTATGTCGCACTCGGCCCCGGCCCGGTCTACGACACCCTCGGCAAGGTCAACGACACCCAGGTGGTCGAGATCGGCGGTGAGAACACCTTCCCGACCGGCGGCAAGCTGTCCATGACCACGGTCTCGCTCAACGACGGCATGACCTTGCTCAGCGCCTTCGGCCTGTGGCTCTCCGGGGACTACGCGCTGGCCCCGCGCGAGGAGCTGTTCCCGCCGGAGAAGACCAAGCAGCAGATCGACCAGGAGAACACCAAGGCCTTCCAGGACTCCCAGACCAGCGCCGAGATCGCCGCGCTGCGGTACCTGAAGTACCCGGTCAAGGTGCTCGCGATGAAGATCGAGGACAACAGCGCGCTCAAGGGCATCGTGGAGCCGGGCGACCGGATCATCGCGGTCAACGGCAAGCCGGTGGCCACCGCGGCCGAGGTGCGCGCCGCGCTGGAGGGCAGCAAGCCCGGCGAGCAGGTCGACGTTCGCTACCAGCACAACACCGACCCGGAGAAGACCGCCCGGGTGACCCTGGGCAAGGCCGAGGACCGGCCGCAGGGCGTGCTCGGCGTGACCTCGGCGGAGCGGCCGGACGTGCCCTTCCAGATCAAGATCGCGCTCAAGGACGTGGGCGGCCCCTCGGCCGGGCTGATGTTCGCGCTGTCCATCGTGGACAAGCTGACCCCCGGTGAGATCAACGGCGGCCAGTCCGTCGCGGGCACCGGCGAGATCGACGCCGACGGCAAGGTGGGCGCGATCGGCGGCATCCCGTTCAAGATGATCGCCGCCCGCAACCAGGGCGCTTCGGTGTTCCTGGTGCCGGAGGGCAACTGCGCCGAGGCCAGGCAGCGCGCCCCCGAGGGGCTCAAGCTGATCAAGGTCGGCACGCTGGAGCAGGCGGTGAACGCGCTGGAGGCGCTGCGGAGCAACCAGCCCACGCCCGCCTGCTGAGCGGACACGCCGGCACACCGGCCGGGTCCTCGGCGAACCCGGCCGGTGTGCCGCGGCTCAGTCCTGGAAGGTCTGCCGCAGCGCGGCCAGCAGGTTCGGCGCCAGGTCGGGCTGCTCGACCAGCTCGTCGCCAGGACCGTCCGGGGCCTTGCGCACCCGCAGCACGCAGGCGCCGGTGCCGTCCCGCAGCACCGCGGCCACCAGCCGGGCCTCCCTGCGGTCCGGGTGCTCGGCGGCGATCCGCGCGGCCTCCTCCGGGTCGGTCCCCGCACCGTTGAGCTGGTCCTCCGCTTCCGGCGGCAGCACCACGATCTCCTGGGTCACCACACAGCCCTGCACCGCGGCCGGCCACACGATCCGGGCCAGCGCGGTGCCCAGGTCACCGTCGGGCAGGCTCTCCTGCGCGATCGGGGTGAGCATGGCGTCGGGGTCCAGGCTGTCCGCCAGCTCGGGTTCCTGTTCCAGCAGCGCGGCCGTCGGGACCAGCGCGAACAGCTGCGGCGGCTGGTCCCAGCCACCGGTCGCGACGAAGTCGTCCACCTCTCGTGCGGCTGCGGGCAGGGCGGCGGTGAAGTCGGGTGCGGAAGACACGGCGCACATCGTCGCACTTCGATAACACGAGGCGAGTCAGGAACCCAAACGGCCGTCCGTAGAGTTGGACATACGGGACGATGCCTGTCCGTTGCTCAGCCGTGCTCTCGGGCCTGGACGACATCCGGCCCAGACCGCTGAAAACTGATCGACCGCAACCCAGGAGCGTGCTCACGTGGCCATGCGGCCCCCGGTCGGGATGCCGAAGCTATCCCGACGTAGTCGGATTCTGCTCATCGTCGGCGCGGTAGTCCTCGGCGCCTTCCTCTTGGCCTCCCAGCTGCTCGGCACCTATGTCGACTGGCTGTGGTTCGGCGAGGTCGGCTTCCGTTCGGTGTTCACCACCGTGCTGTTCACCCGGATCGTGCTGTTCGTCTCGGTCGCCGTGCTGATCGGTGGCGCGGTCGGGCTGAGCCTGTTCATCGCCTACCGAAGCCGGCCGGTGTTCGTGCCGGTGGCCGGTCCGGACGACCCCGTCTCCCGCTACCGCACCGCGGTGCTCTCCCGGGTGCGGATCGTCGGGTGGGGCATTCCCATCGCGGTCGGCCTGGTCTCGGGCACCGCGGCGCAGAGCGAGTGGGAACGCGTCCAGCTCTTCCTGAACTCCTCGTCCTTCGGTGTCACCGACCCGGAGTTCGGCCACGACATCAGCTTCTACGCCTTCCGCCTGCCCTTCTACGAGTGGCTGGTCTCCTGGGCGTTCGTCGCGGTGGCCGGCGCGTTCTTCGTCGGGCTGATCGCGCACTACATCTTCGGCGGCATCCGGCTGGCCGGCCGCGGCGGGCAGCTCTCCGTCCCCGCGCGCGTCCAGCTGGCCGTGCTGGCCGGGGTGTTCGTGCTGCTCTACGGCGTCTCCTACTACCTGGACCGGTTCGGGCTGCTGCTGAGCACCCGCAAGGACCAGTTCAACGGCGCCACCTACACCGATCTGCACGCGGTGATGCCGGCGAAGCTGATCCTGACCATCATCGCGGTGATCTGCGCGGTGGCCTTCTTCGTCGGCGCGTTCGTGCGCAACCTGCAGATCCCGGTGATCGCCGCGGTGCTGATGGTGCTCTCCAGCGTGCTGCTGGGCGCGGCCTGGCCGCTGCTGCTCGAGCAGTTCTCGGTGCGGCCGAACCCGATCGCCAGGGAGTCCCAGTCGATCGAGCGGAACATCGCCGCGACCAGACAGGCGTACGGGCTGACTCCGGAGAAGGTCAAGTACACCGACTACCCCGGCAAGTCCGAGTCCTCGCAGGCCGAGGTCAAGGCGGACAAGGGCACCATCCCGAACATCCGCCTGCTGGACCCGAACGTGCTCGCGCCGACGTTCACCCAGCAGCAGCAGCGGAAGAACTTCTACGCCTTCGGCGACAAGCTGGACATCGACCGCTACACGATCAACGGCAAGATCCAGGACTACATCGTCGCGGTCCGCGAGCTGAACTCGCAGGGGCTGGCCGAGAACCAGCGTGACTGGCTCAACGCCCACCTCACCTACACCCACGGCGACGGCTTCGTCGCGGCCCCGGCGAACACGGTGAACTCCGCGATCGAGGACGGCAGCGGCCAGGGCGGCTACCCGAACTACCAGGTCAGCGACCTGTCCTCGAAGAGCATCTTCAACGTGGAGCAGCCGCGGATCTACTTCGGCGAGAAGATCACCAACTACGCGATCGTCGGCGCCGCGGGTGGGCAGCCGCAGGAGTACGACACCGACTCCAGCAAGTACACCTACACCGGCAAGGGTGGGGTGCCGATCGGGAACTGGTTCAACCGCCTGGCCTTCGCGGCCAACGAGGGTGAACGCAACATCCTGTTCTCCAGCGCCATCGGCGACGACTCCAAGATCATCTACAACCGCAACCCGCGGGACCGGGTGATGAAGGCCGCGCCGTGGCTGACCGTGGACGCCGACCCGTACCCCGCGGTGGTGGACGGCCGGATCCAGTGGATCGTCGACGGCTACACCACGCTGCAGAACTACCCGTACGCCCAGCGCATGTCGCTCGGCGAGACGGTGCAGGACTCGCTGCCCGGTCAGCCCCGGCTGCCCAACACGCAGATCAACTACATCCGCAACTCGGTCAAGGCCACCGTGGACGCCTACGACGGCACGGTGACCCTGTACGCGGTGGACGAGCAGGACCCGGTGCTCAAGGCCTGGCGGGGCGTCTTCCCCGGCCTGGTGAAGGGCAACAACGAGGTCAAGCCCTCGCTGCGGGAGCACTTCCGGTACCCGGAGGACCTGTTCAAGGTCCAGCGCAGCCTGCTCGCCCGCTACCACGTCGACCAGCCCGGCATCTTCTTCAACCAGAACGAGTTCTGGGACGTGCCGGACGACCCGACCGACGAGTCGGTGGGCACCTCCACCGCCACCGGCAACCGCGAGGGCAAGCTGCCCCCGTACTACGTGGTGGCCCAGCTCAACGGCCAGACCAAGCCGACCTTCCAGCTGACCAGCGCGTTGACCGGTCTGAAACGGGAGTTCCTGGCCGCCTGGGTGAGCGCGTCCTCCGATCCGGACACCTACGGCCAGCTCAACGTGCTCAGACTGCCGACCAACACCCAGACCGAGGGTCCGGGCCAGGTGCAGAACAGGTTCTTCTCCACCCCTGAGGTGACGGAGAACCGGACGCTGTTCAACAACCCGAACGCCAGCGCGGTCAACGGCAACCTGATCACGCTGCCGGTGGCCGGCGGGCTGCTGTACGTGGAGCCGATCTACATCCAGCGCAAGGACCAGAACGCCTTCCCGCAGCTGGCCCGGGTGCTGGTCAGCTTCGGCAACCGGGTCGGCTTCAAGGCGACCCTGTCCGAGGCGCTGGACCAGGTGTTCGGCGCGGGCGCGGGTTCGAACACGACGAACCCCGGCCAGCCCGGTGGTGGCACCACCACGCCGGGACAGCCGCCGCCCAACCCGAACACGGGCAGCCTGAGCGAGGCGGCCCAGAAGGCGGCCAACGAGATGGGCACCGCCTGGGCCAAGTACAAGAAGGCACAGGCCGACGGGGACTACGCGACCCAGGGTCAGGCGCTCAAGGAACTGGACGAGGCGTCCAAGCGTTTCGACCAGGCCCGCCAGGCGCCGCCGCCCAGCACGGGCACCTCTACACCGCCCACTTCGACGCCGGGCGGATGATTGGGAGTGCGGGGTGGGTCACATTTCTGGGTCTCCAGGTGATTCGCCCCGCACCTTCCGTCAGCTGAATGTCGTGGTCAGGCCCGGTTCGCCGGGCCTTTCCGCTTTTTCTGGGGGTGGAGGGGCCGGGCGACGATCTCCGGCGGTCGCCCGGGGGCGGGTAGGCTGGGGGAAGTTCCAGCAGGTCAGGGGCGGTTTTACCCCCCGATTTGGAAATGCATGGACGTGGGTGTAAAGTAGTTCCTGTCAGCAAGAACGACGGAAACAAAAAAGCAAGACGGCGCGGGGTGGAGCAGCTCGGTAGCTCGCTGGGCTCATAACCCAGAGGTCACAGGTTCAAATCCTGTCCCCGCTACTAGATCCGGCCCCCAGGGTTTTAAGCCCTGGGGGCCGGATTCTTTTTGGTGTTTGTGCGCCAATGCCGCCGCGGTGGCCGGGATGGGACCGGCGGGGCCGCACAGTCTGGGCGACGGGGCTCGGCGGGCCTGGGTCAGTAGTTGCCGAGCAGGCGCTGGAAGTTGCGGGCCTGGACCTCCGGGTCGAAGAACTCTGGGGGCACCGCCTCGCCCAGGCTGAGCAGCTCGACCATCATCCCGGTGCCCAGGCTGGCCAGCAGCTGGGCCAGGTCCTCCGAGGGCTCGCCGCCGATAGCGCGCAGCATCCGCTTCTGCCAGTCCGCGAACCGGCTTCTGGCCGCCGCGACGCCCGGGCGCAGTTCCGGGCGCCGGACGGCCTCCAGGGTCAGTTCCATGGTGGCGATGGTCAGGGTCGGGTCGGCCTGCACCGCGCGCATGTGTGAGCTGATCATCTGGGCCAGTTCCAGCGGGGTGCGGGGCTGGGCTTCGGCCACCGCGGTCATCACGGCCAGCTGGCGCTCGTTCACCCTGGCCTGCACGGCCTCCAGCAGGGCGAGGCGGGTGCGGAAGTAGTACGAGGTGGAGCCGGCGGCCAGGTCGGCCTTGGCGTCCACCGCGCGGTGGGTCAGGCCGCGGGAGCCCGCCTCGGCGAGCACCTCGATGGCCGCGTCGGCGATCGCTTCGCGGCGGGTGGGCTGCTCGTTGCTCATGCTCGGTCGCACCTCGGCGTCGTTCCGTGTACTCTACGGCTGTAGAGCCTCTACAGCCGTAGAGTCTGGGCCAGGATCTGGGGGAGTGTGTCATGTCGACGCCCACTGCTGAATTTCTCACCCTGATGGGGCCGGAGCCGTTCGACCTGCTCACGCGGGTGCGCGAGACCTCGCCGGTGGTGCCGATCGCGTTCCCGGACGGGCTGGACCGGCATCTGGTCACCCGGCACGAGGACGTCCGGCAGGTGCTCGCCGATCCCCGGTTCAGCAGCGACCTGAGCGAGTCCGTGGCGCTCCTGCAGGGACCCACCGCGCCGGTGCTGCGCAAGTTCCAGGATCTGCTCGGCCGGTCCATGCTCAACGTGGACCCGCCGGACCACACCCGGCTGCGCAAGCTCGTGGTGCGCGCCTTCAGCGCCAAGCGGGTGGACGCGCTGCGGCCGCGGATCACCGAGCTGGCCGGGCAGCTGCTGGACCAGGTGGCCGGGCAGTCCGAGATCGACCTGGTGGCCGACTTCTCCTTCCCGCTGCCGGTGCTGGTGATCTGCGAGCTGCTGGGCGTGCCGCCGGAGGACCGCGCGCACTTCAGCGCGCTCTCCCACCAGATGCTGGCCTACCTGGGCTCCGAGCGGGCCATCCGGGAGGCCCAGGCCGGCATCGACGGCCTGGTCGCCTACATGAGCGGGCTGATCGAGGCCAAGCGGGCGGCCCCGGCGGACGACCTGATCAGCGACCTGATCGCGATCAGCGAGGACGGCGACCGGCTGGCCCCTGACGAGCTGGTGGCCATGGGCGTGCTGCTGCTCAACGCCGGGCACGAGACCACGGTCAACCTGATCGGCAACGGCGTGGTGCTGCTGCTCCAGCGGCCGGACGTGCTGGCCAGGCTGCGTGAGGAGCCCGCGCTGGTGGCCGCCGCGGTGGAGGAGTTCCTGCGGCTGGACGGGCCGGTGCACCCGGGGCTGGTCCGGCGGGCGACCGTGGACGCCGAGATCGGCGGGGTGCCGGTGGCCGCGGGCACGTTCGTGCTGCTCGGCACGAGCGCGGCGAACCGGGACCCGCGGCGGTTCGCCAACCCGGATGAGATCGACCTGGACCGCGCGGACAACCCGCACCTGGCCTTCGGCTACGGGATCCACTTCTGCCTCGGCGCGCGGCTGGCCAGGCTGGAGAGCGAGATCGCCTTCAACGCGCTGCTGGCGCGCTACCCGAAGCTGGAGCTGGCGGTGCCCGTCGCGGAGCTGCGCCGGCGGCCCGGCGCGCTGCTGCGGGGCTTCGACTCGGTGCCGCTGCGGGTCGGCGGCTGAGGCGGGGACGAGCTGGTCGAGGGGGAAGAACGGGCCGGTCCAGCGGAGGGGCTGGACCGGCCCGCCCACGTTTCGGTTAGAGCCCCTTGACCCACGCGTGCGCGCAGGCGGGCGAGCACACCCGGCCGTCGCCGTTGGCCACGGAATGCGGCTTGAGCTTCTTGCCGCAGACCATGCAGTTGTCGCGTGGTGCGGACTCGGTGAGCCGCTGCGGGATCAACGCCTTCGCCCGCGCGGTCACATTGCTCTTGACCTTGGTGGTCACCTCGGTCTTCTTCTCGGCCAGCTTCGTTCGGAACCAACTGCGGTGCACGGCAGGACCTCCCCGTCACAGGATCTGCTCGTCGGCGGACGACGGGGCCCGTACGGCGTTGGACGAGCCCCGCGCCGAGTGATCTTCCGGGCTGTTGCGCCGTCCGGGGTAGACCTGTGCGCCGGAAACACCGGTCCGCGTCGGCCGAACCACCCGCGTGGGGCTAAGGAACGCGCTGCTGGCTGCGCTGCGTGAAGGAGCGCCGGTACTCACCCGGCGGTAGACCATAGGCGTTCTTGAACACCTTGCTGAAGTGCGCGGCGTCCCGGAAGCCCCAGGCGGCCGCCAGCACCGCGACCGGACGGCCGGCCTGGGCCACGTCCCGCAGGTCGCTGCGGCAGCGCTCCAGCCGCCGGGCCCGCACGTAGGCGGCCAGCGACTCGGGCCGGTCCTCGAACAGCTTGTGCAGGTACCTGGTGGAGACGTGGTGCGCCGCGGCGATGGACTCCGGGTCCAGGTCGGGATCGTGCAGCCGGGCCTCCACGAAGGAGAGCACCCGCAGCAGCAGCGCGCGCCGCGCCGAGTCGGGCTCGATCGACCTCGGCGCGCTGTGCTCGCCGAGCAGCACGCCGAGCAGGTCGATGAGGTTGTCGGTGAGCCGCACCCCGGTCGCGCCGTCGGTCTCGTCCATTGTGGACACCACGTGCCGGAGCAGCTGGGCGACCACCTGGCCGAGGCCGGCCGAGGTGGGCAGCCGGGTGGCCAGCAGCCGGTCCTCCTCGTCGGTGGTGGCCAGCAGCTTGCGCGGGTACTGCAGCACCAGCAGCCGCACGTCCTCCGGCATCACCATCTCGTAGGGCCGGGAGCTGTCGTAGAGCACCATGTCGCCAGGACCCAGCTCGGTGCGCCTGCCGTCCTGGTTCAGCACGCAGTTGCCCTGAGCCACCAGGGTGGTCTTGCACAGCTCGTACCCGGTCTCGCCGCCCCTGCGGGCCCGCCGGATCACGTGCGGGCTGGTGGTGATCTCGTTGACCTGCACCGCGCCGAAGCGCTGGCCGCGCAGGCTCGCCCGGAAGTGCTCGGCCCGCGCGTCGGTGATCTCGATCGGCATCGCGGCCCGTTCGCCGGCATCCCGCCAGTAGTCAAGGCGGTCGCGCTCGGTGACGGTGCTGGTGTGCACGAGCACGGGCATGGCGGCCTCCTCCCGGTATCCGTCCAGTGAACCGGGTCAGCGTGTGCGTTGCCAACCACTGTGCGTGCGCTGACGAACAATCGTTGCTCCAGTCGGCGATCAAGACTGCCGGGGCGAACCGAGCACGAGGGGGCGCCGCGTATGCGCATGACGGGCGGCCAGGCCCTGGCCGCGCAGCTGCTCGCGGAAGGGGTGCGCGATCTGTCCGGGGTGCCGCACGACCTGCTGGCGCCGGCCACCGAGGCGATCGAGCGCACCGGCGGGGCACTGCGCTTCTACGCCGCGCGGCACGAGCAGGCCGCGGCCAGGATGGCCGACGGCTACGCCCGCGCCTCCGGCCGGATCGGGGTGTGCCTGGTCGGGCCGGGCGCCGGGGTGCTGGACGCGCTCTCCGGCCTGGCCACCGCGCACAGCCGGTCCACGCCGGTGCTGCTGCTGGCCGGGCAGGTGCCCTCGCACCTCATCGGCGGCGGGCTCGGCCTGCCGCACGAGCTGCCGGACCAGTCCGGTGTGCTGGCCGCGCTGACCACCCGGTGCGCGCTGGCCAGGCGGCCGGAGCAGGTGCCTGCCATGGTGCGCACCGCGGTCCGCGCGCTGCGCTCGGGGCGGCCCCGGCCGGTGGCGCTGGAGCTGCCGCCGGACGTGCTCGCCGCCGAGGCCGACATCCGGCTGCTGGACCCCGGCATCGACGGCGTGCTCCCGGTGCGGCCGGATCAGGGCGAGATCGAGGCCGCGGCGAAGTTGTTGCGCGCGGCACACAAACCCGTGCTGTACGCGGGCTGGGGCGTGCAGGCCGCCGACGCCGACGCCGAGCTGCTCGCGCTGGCCGAGGCGCTCGGCGCGCCGGTGGTGACCAGCCTCGGCGGTCCGGGCGCGATTCCCGGCGACCACCCGCTGGCCTTCCCCCACTTGGCGGGCAGACAGCTGCTGCGGGCGGCCGATGTGGTGCTCGCGGTCGGGGCCCGCTTCCTGGACGCCGCGGGCGAGCCGAACCGGATCGGCGCGCACACCAAGCTGGTGCTGCTCAACGCCGACGAGCACGACCTGGGCGGGCCGAGGGAGCCGGACGTGGCGGTGTGCGCCGACGCCCGGCTGGGCCTGGCCGCGCTGGCCGAAGCGCTGGCGGACCGGCCGCGCAGCTACTGGCCGGTGTCCACAGTGGACCGCATCTGGGCGTGGACGGCCCGCGAGCTGACCTCCTGCGGGCCGCAGCTGGGCTGGGTTTCCGCGCTGCGCAAAGCGATCCCGGCCGAGGGCGTGCTGGTGGACGAGGTCGGCCCGGTCGGCTGCGTGGTCCCCTCGGCATACCCGGTGCTGGAGCCGCGAACCTTCCTCTCCGCCGGGCAGGACGGCGGGCTCGGCGGCGCGTTCGCCACCGCGCTGGGCGCCAAGCTGGCCCAGCCGGACCGGCCGGTGGTGGCCCTCTTCGGCGACGGGGTGGCGGCGTGGAACCCGCAGGAGCTGGCCACCGCCCAGCGTTATCGGATCGGTGTGGTCACCGTGGTGTTCAACGAGAACCCGACAGACGTGGACTTCCTCAGCCTGGCCAAGGCTTTTGGCGTGCAGGCCAGCAGGGCCGCCGACCCTGAGGCGCTGACGGCGGCGGTGGCGCGGGCGGTCCACCTGGCCGAGCCCGCGCTGGTGGAGGTGCCTGCCGGACCCATGCCCAGCCCCCGGCATCTGGTGCACGACCGCGGATCCCTGCGCCCGGCGGTTCCAGTCCGCAGAGGGCCATTCGGGTGATCACCAGGCCCGTTCGGCCCAGAGCGCGACCATACACAATGGACAGAACGGCTGACCAATGTGGACAGCGGGGGAAAGCCGTGGCACCGTTGGACATGTGTCAGAACTGAACGCGACTGCCGCGGCTCTCCTCGGCCTGCTGCACGACGGTCCCAAGACCGGCGGCCAGCTCGTTGCTGCCGCAACGGAACGCTTCGGTGCGTTCTTCAGCGTCACGCGCAGCCAGGTCTACCGGGAACTGCCGGCGCTGGCCGACAACGGCTTGCTCAAGCTCGGCAAGCAGGGGCCGCGCTCCAGCCAGCAGTACCTCATCACCGCGGCCGGCAAGAAGGCCTTCAAGGCCTGGCTGGCCACCGAGCCCGGCCCCGACCACCTGCGCAGCCCGCTGATCCTGCGGCTGATGCACGCCGGCTCGTTGCCGGCCAAGCAGCGCCAGACGCTGGTGGACACCGCGAAGCAGGCCTACAACAGCCAGCTGGACGAGGCCCGCAACGCGGCCAAGGCCGCCGCCGACCCCTACGCCAAGGCCGCCGCGGACTTCGCCGTGGCGCACACCCGGGCCGTGATCAAGCTGCTGGACGCCATCCCCGTCACCTGAGCGGCCGCTTCCCAGTACGCTCTATGGCTGTGAACCCCGACGTCGCAGCCGACATCAAGGACCTCTCCGCCACCCTGGCCAGCGTGGAGGCGGTGATGGGCCTCGAGAAGTTGCGTGCCGAGGTGGCCGATCTCGACGAGCAGGTCGCCCAGCCGGACCTGTGGAACGACCAGGAACGCGCCCAGCAGGTCACCAGCCAGCTCTCCCACAAGAAGGGCGAGCTGCGCCGGGTGACCGACCTGCGCTCCCGCCTCGACGACCTCAGCGTGCTCTACGAGCTGGCTGAGGAGGAGGAGGACGCGTCCTCGGCCGCCGACGCCGACAAGGAGCTGGCCGAGCTCCGCGAGGCGATCGCCTCCCTGGAGGTGCGCACCCTGCTCTCCGGCGAGTACGACTCGCGCGAGGCGCTGGTCTCGGTGCGCGCGGAGGCCGGTGGCGTGGACGCCGCCGACTTCGCCGAGATGCTGATGCGGATGTACCTGCGCTGGGCCGAGCGGCACGGCTACAACACCGACGTGTACGACGTGTCACACGCCGAAGAGGCCGGCATCAAGTCGGCCACCTTCCGGGTCAGGGCGCCTTTTGCCTACGGCACGCTCTCGGTCGAGCAGGGCACGCACCGGCTGGTGCGCATCTCGCCGTTCGACAACCAGGGCCGCCGCCAGACCTCCTTCGCCGCGGTCGAGGTGGTGCCCGTGGTCGAGCAGTCCGACCACGTGGAGATCGACGAGAAGGACCTGCGGATCGACGTCTACCGCTCCTCCGGTCCCGGCGGCCAGGGCGTGAACACCACCGACTCCGCGGTGCGCATCACGCACATCCCGACCGGCATCGTGGTCTCCTGCCAGAACGAGCGCAGCCAGCTGCAGAACAAGGCCACCGCGATGGGCGTGTTGCAGGCCAAGCTGCTGGAGCGCCGCCGCCAGGAGGAGAAGGCCAAGATCGACGCGCTCAAGGGCGAGGGCGGCGGCTCCTGGGGCAACCAGATGCGCTCCTACGTGCTGCACCCGTACCAGATGGTCAAGGACCTGCGCACGGACCACGAGGTGGGCAACCCCTCGGCGGTGCTCGACGGCGACATCGACGGCTTCCTGGAGGCCGGCATCCGCTGGCGCCGCACCGGCTGACCCCGGATCTCCGCCCGCGCGTGTCCGATACGGACGGTCATTTTTGTTGACACTCCGTGTGTTCCGGTCAACTCGGGGTACGAATCGGGCCCATGCGCGGGCGGAAAAGGGGTGGTCGAAGTGCCGTTCACCCCATGTAACCGACCGAATACCCGCTTGCGGGCTTGCGTCGCACAGCACCCACACGTCGCATGAGTAGACTCCGGCGTCGTGATTCGGCTCGAACACGTGTCCAAGGCATACAAGACCTCGACCCGTCCCGCGCTCGACGATGTGTCGGTGCACGTGGACAAGGGCGAGTTCGTCTTCCTCATCGGACCGTCCGGCTCCGGCAAGTCGACGTTCCTGCGCTTGCTGCTGCGGGAGGAGACCCCGAGCAAGGGCACCGTGCACGTGGCCGACTACAACGTCGGCAAGCTGTCGCGGCGCCGCGTGCCCAGGCTCCGCCAGCGCATCGGCTGTGTGTTCCAGGACTTCCGGCTGCTGGTGAACAAGACCGTCGCGGAGAACGTGGCGTTCGCGCTGGAGGTCATCGGCAAGCCGCGGCACACCATCCGCAAGGTGGTGCCCGAGGTGCTGGAACTGGTCGGTCTGGACGGCAAGGCGGACCGGCTGCCCAACGAGCTCTCCGGCGGTGAGCAGCAGCGGGTCGCGATCGCGCGAGCGTTCGTGAACCGGCCCCTGCTGCTGCTGGCCGACGAGCCCACGGGCAACCTGGACCCCGACACCAGCCAGGACATCATGCTGCTCCTGGAGCGGATCAACCGCACCGGCACCACCGTGCTGATGGCGACGCACGACCACTCGATCGTCGACGCCATGCGCCGCCGGGTGGTGGAGCTGCACCTCGGCAAGGTCATCCGCGACGACGCCCGAGGGGTCTACGGCGTCGGCCGGTAGTTCCGGTCCCGTCTCCTCCTCCCCGACTACCCAAGGAACGCCGAAGCCCGATGCGCGCCAGTTTTGTGTTCAGCGAAGTCATCACCGGCCTGCGCCGGAACATCACGATGACGATCGCGATGATCCTGACGACGGCGATCTCCCTCGGCCTGCTCGGTGGTGGCCTGCTGATCGTGCGGCTCATCGACAAGGTGCAGAACCAGTACTACGACAAGCTCCAGGTCGGCGTGACCCTTTCTGGCGATCTCAGCGCCAATGACAAGGACTGCGCCCAGGACATCTGCTCTGCGCTGCGCAAGAGCCTGTCCGAGAGCCCGCTCGTGGACACCGTGACCTACGAGAGCCGCGACAAGGCCTACCAGCGGTTCAAGGAGATCTACGCGACCAACCGCGACCTGGTGGAGATCGTCCGTCCCGAGTCGCTGCCGGCCTCCTTCCGGGTCAAGCTCAAGGACCCGACCCGGTTCGAGGCGCTGGCCAAGGAGTACGCCAACAAACCAGGCGTCTCGAAGATCAACGATCAGCGGGCGCTGATCGACCAGCTGTTCAACGTGTTCAACGGCCTGCGCAACGCGACCTTCTTCATCGCGCTGGTGCAGGCCTTGGCCGCGTTGCTGCTGATCTCCAACACCATCCAGGTCTCCGCGTTCACCAGACGCACGGAGGTCGGCATCATGCGCCTGGTCGGCGCGACCCGGTGGTACACCCAGCTGCCCTTCCTCATCGAGGCCGTGGTGGCGGGCGTGATCGGCGCCATCCTCGCGGTCAGCGGCCTGGCCATCATCAAGTCGACCATCGTGGACAGCGTGCTGGCCGAGCCGGTGCGCAACGGCGTGATCCCGGCGATCAGCATGGGCGATGTGCTCTTCGTCTCGCCGTGGCTGTTCCTGGTCGGCGTGGTGATCTCCGCGGTCACCGGCTACGTCACGCTGCGGCTGTACGTGCGGCAGTAAACTGGTTGGTCCCCGCACGTAAGGTCTTCTCATGCCCAAAGAAACCGGTCGCAAGGTGATCGCGTCGAACCGCAAGGCTCGGCACGACTACGCGATCGTCGACACCTACGAGGCCGGCGTGGTGCTGGTCGGCACGGAGGTCAAGAGCCTCCGTCTCGGCCGCGCCTCGCTGGTCGACGCGTTCGCGACCGTGGACGACGGCGAGGTGTGGCTGCGGAACGTGCACATCCCGGAGTACTTCCAGGGCACCTGGACCAACCACACCCCTCGGCGCAACCGGAAGCTGCTGCTGCACCGCAGGGAGATCGAGCGCCTGATCGGCAAGCTCAAGGAGAGCGGGCTGAGCCTGGTGCCGCTGTCGATGTACTTCAACGACGGCAAGGTCAAGATCGAGCTGGCCCTGGCCCGCGGCAAGAAGTCCTACGACAAGCGGCACGACCTGGCCAAGCGGGACGCCGAGCGCGAGGTGGCCAAGGTCGCCGGGCGCATCCGCAAGGGCAAGTGGTGACCGGGCCGGGCAGCGACGAGCAGATCCGCGACTGGGTGCGCGGGCTCGGTCTGCCCGGACTCATCGACATCCACGTGCACTTCATGCCGGAGCGGGTGCTGGCCAAGGTCTGGGCCTACTTCGACGCCGCCAGCGAGCACTACGGCGTGGCCTGGCCGGTGCGCTACCGCTTCGACGAGCCGACCAGGCTGGCGGTGCTGCGCGGCTTCGGCGTGATCGGTTTCGCGCCGCTGCTCTACCCGCACAAGCCGGCCATGGCCGAGTGGCTCAACGACTGGGCCGCGGAGTTCGCCGAGCGGGAGCCGGACGCGGTGCCCACCGCCACCTTCTACCCCGAGCCCGGCGCGGACGCCTACCTGGCCCGCGCGCTGGAGCGCGGCGTGCGCTGCCTGAAGGCGCACGTGCAGGTCGGCGACTACGACCCGGCGGATCCGTTGCTGGACAAGGTGTGGGGCCTGATCGCCGAGTCCGGGGTGCCGGTGGTCATCCACTGTGGACACGGGCCGCTGCCCGGCAGGCACACCGGGCTGGACGTCTTCGAGACGGTGCTGCGCCGCCATCCCCGGCTGACCGCGGTGCTCGCGCACGCGGGCACCCCGGACTACCTGGCCGCGCTGGAGCTGCTGCGCCGCTACCCGAGGGTGCACCTGGACACCACCATGGTCGGGGTGGCCTTCACCGAGCGGAACGCGCCGCTGCCTGCGGACTGGACCGCGCGGCTGGCCGAGTTCGGCGACCGGGTGGCGCTGGGCACCGACTACCCGAATATTCCTTACGAGTACAGCGAGCAGCTGCGGGCGATCGCGGGCTGGGCGCAGGACCTGGGGCCGGAGTTCCTGCGCGCGGTGCTGCACGACACCCCGGCCCGGCTGCTCGGCCGCTGACTCAGGCCGCGATCACCGCCACGCCGGTCCGGCCGGGGCCCGCAGCTGGTCAGTGGTGGCCCAGGTAGGTCAGCACGGCGCGGACCCTGCGGTGCTCGTCCGGCGTGGGTTCGAGGGTGAGCTTGGCGAAGATGTTGCCGATGTGCTTCTCCACCGCGCCGTCGGAGACCCGCAGCGTCTTGGCGATGGCCAGGTTGGAGTGGCCCTCGGCCATCAGCGTCAGCACCTCGCGCTCGCGCGGGGTGAGCTGTTCCAGCGGGTCGCGGCGGCGGCCGAGCAGCTGGGCGATCACGTCCGGGTCGATGCTGGTGCCGCCCGCGGCGACCCGGCGGACCGCGTCCACGAACTCGGCCACGTCGGCCACCCGCTCCTTGAGCAGGTAGCCCACCCCGGCCGCGCCGCCGCCGATCAGCTCCACCGCGTAGCGCTCCTCCACGTACTGGGAGAGCACCAGCACCGGGAAGCCGGGGTAGTGGTCCCGGACCGCCAGCGCCGCGCGCAGGCCCTCGTCGGTGAAGGTCGGCGGCATCCGCACGTCCACCACGGCCAGGTCCGGCTTGTGCTCGGTCACCAGGTCCAGCAGGTCCGCGCCGTCCCCGGTGCTGGCCACGGTGTGGATGTCGTCATCGGCCAGCAGCCGCTCGATGCCTGCCCGCAGCAGCACCGAGTCCTCGGCGATCACCACGCGCACGGCAGCTCCGCCCGGATCTTGGTCGGCCCGCCCACGGGACTCTCCACGGTCAGCACACCGTCGATGGTGGCAGCCCGGTCGGCCAGCCCGGCCAGCCCACCCCCCGGTTGCGGCGTGGCGCCGCCCTTGCCGTCGTCGTAGACCTCCACCAGCACCCGGTCCCCGTGCCGCTGCACGGTCACCGCGACCGTGACCGCCTTCGCGTGCTTGGCCACGTTGGTCAGCGACTCCGCCACGATGTAGTACGCGGTGCTCTCCACCACGGCCGGCGGCCGCTGTGGCAGCTCCACCGAGACGTGCACCGGCACCGGGCAGCGACCGGCCAGTGCGGAGAGCGCGGCGTCCAGGCCACGGTCGCCGAGCACGGCGGGGTAGATGCCGCGGGCCAGGTCACGCAGCTCGGCGATGGCCTGCTTGGCCTCGGAGTGCGCGCCGTCGATGAGCACCCGCGCGGCCTCCGGGTCGGTGTCCAGCTTGGCCTTGGCGCGGCCGAGCTCCATGGCCACCGAGACCAGGCGCTGCTGGGCTCCGTCGTGCAGGTCCCGCTCGATCCGCCTGCGCTCGGCCTCGGCCGCGTCCACCCCGCGGGCCCGGCTGGCCCGCAGCTCGGTCGCCTCGGTGGCCAGCGCCTGCACCGAGCTGGGCCGCAGCAGGGCGGCGGCCAGCTGGCCGTAGACCCAGCCGAGCCCGCGCAGGCCGGCCAGGCAGGGCACGGCCAGCACCACGCCGATCGGCACCGCCAGCAGGGACTCCCACAGGGTGTCGATGCTCCAGCTGAAGGCCAGGTTCATCTGGATGCCGCCGGGCACCGTCCAGTACCAGAACGGCGCGCTCAGGAAGGGCAGCGGCAGCACGGTCAGCAGCAGCCCGAAGATGAAGCCGAACAGCCGAACCGGGAACAACACCACCAGGAAGGCCAGGTCACGCCAGGTGGCGGGGTCGGACACCAGGCGCTTGAGCTTGGTCAGCGGCCCGCCCTCGGGCAGCCTGCGGTAGGGCTGGGGCACCGCGTGGCCCATCACGATGCCAAGCCAGATCCGCTCCAGGCTGGCCGCGCCCCGGGCGAGGAAGAGGGTGGCGATGAACAGGAAGACGCCCACCCAGATGATCGCGGTGCCCACGCTGACCGCCAGCAGGGTCACGAACAGCACGAACCAGAACAGGCTCAGCGGGAACCCGGACAGCAGGTAGAGCGCGGAGCGGGCGGCGCTCTTCACGCTGTCGCCGACTCGGCGCGGGGCGGTGGTCTCCGTCATACCGCAAAGCCTGCGGCATGCCGCTCCGGTCAACCATGGAGGAGCCCTGTCACCTGGTGGTAGGGCTGTCCCCACCGCCGCGGGGGGAACCGGAATGACCGGCGGCCTCCGAAGCGTTATCCTTGGTGGAAGCAGATCCACAACCCACGGGGGTGAACGGTTTCGACTCTGGACGTTGAGTCAGGGGAAGCGTGCCGGTGCAGGCAGATGACCACCGCAAGCGTCGCTGCAAAAAAATCAAGCGCCGACAACAATCAGCGCGCGTTCGCTCTCGCCGCCTGACGGTAAGAGCAACGCTGTCGGCCCGGGTGCGTCTCCGACCCGGTGCCCGGCATCAGCTAGGAGACTTACCCGCGTTCCCGGTCACGGGGAGCAACGGGGAAACCCACAGTGACTGGGCCCGTCATGTTGAACATGTCTGTGTGATCAACAGGGCCGAGTAGAGACACAGCAGACTGCGCACGGAGAAGTCCTGGCAAAGCGACAGAGGACCCGGGTTCGATTCCCGGCACCTCCACTCGACCGAAGGCCGAGCCATGCCCGCGGAAAGCGCGGGCATGGCTCGGCCTTCGGCATCACACCGGGGGTCGAACCCCCGGACCCCCAGCCGGGGGCTTGCCCCCGGACCCCCATCGCCGGTGTGAGTTGCGTTGGGTTTTCTTTCTTTTCGCCCGGGGCCTCTGCGGTTCGGCTGCGCCTTACGCTCGCGGCTCGCTGCCTCCGCGGCTCGCGTCCCCGCGTCTCGCTGCTCCTGCGTCTCGCTGCCCTCCCGTCCCGCGTCCCGCGACCCTGCGTCTCGCTGCCCTCGCGTCCCGCGGCTCGCGTCTCGCGTTCCGCGACCCTGCGCCTCGGTGCCCCCGCGTCCCGCGACCCTGCGCCTCGGTGCCCCCGCGTCCCGCGACCCTGCGCCTCGCTGCCCCGGCATCCCGCGCCCTACACCCCCCGCATCCCGCGCCCCCGCCCCGCTGCCCCGGCGTCTCGCGTCCTGCGTCTTGCTGGCCCGCGTCCCGCTGCTCTCGCGCTTTGAGTTCTGTGTCCTTGGGTCTTTGGTGCCTAGGGTGGGGGTGTGGGGAAGCCTTTGGTGGTTAGTGCTTGTTTGGCTGGGGTTCGGTGTCGGTATGACGGGCGGGACAAGGCCGATCCGGGGGTGGTTGCGCTGGTGGACGAGGGGGTGGCGGTGCCTGTTTGTCCTGAGTTGTTGGGTGGGCTTGCCACGCCTCGGCGGCCTGCGGAGATTGTGGGTGGGGATGGGGATGACGTGCTGGATGGGCGGGCGCGGGTGGTGGAGGACACGGGGGCGGATGTGACCGCGCAGTACCTTGCTGGGGCCCGGCGGATGTTGGCCATTGCCACTGCGGTGGGGGCCTCGCGGGCGGTGTTGCAGGAGCGGAGTCCGTCTTGTGGGGCGCGTCGGCGGTATGACGGGTCGTTCAGTGGGACGTTGGTTGACGGGGTGGGGGTTGCGGCGGCTTTGTTGCGGCGTAACGGGATTGAGGTCTAGTAGCGGGCGGCGTAGGCGGTGGGGGTTTCGCCGAAGATGGACTTGAAGTCTCGGGTCAGGTGGGGTTGGTCGGCGTAGCCGAGGTCGGCTGCCAGGGCTGACCAGTTGATGGGGTCGTGGTTGGCCAGGCGTTGGGTCACCTCGTGCAGGCGGTAGCGGCGGATCACCCACTTGGGGGTGGCGCCCACGTAGTCGTGGAACAGGCGCTGGAGTTGGCGGACCGTGGTTTTTTCGTGCTGGGCAAGGTCTTCCACTCTGGTGAGGGTGGGGGTGGTGGCGATGGTGTGGACTACGTCCGCGGCTTCTTCGGTTCGGGGGTCTTGGGGTGGTAGGTGGGGGCGTAGGTAGGTTTCGACCGCCTCGGTGGTCAGGGGTGGGGGTGGGCCGAAAAGGGGTGTGGCGTCCAGGGTCTTGTTGGTGATGGTGCTGACCGGGGCGTTGAGGAACGGGCGGAAGCAGCCGGGGCGGAACTGGACGCCGAAGACCTCGTCGGTGCCTGCCAGGCGCCTGAGGTGGTAGCCGGTGCGGACCCCGTTGAGGGTGACCGCGCCGGCCTGGAAGGTCAGGTGCACGTGGGGGTACGGGACGATCTTCTGCTCGTACGGGGTGGGATAGGACCAGGCGGCTGACCAGTAGCGCTCGACGTAGGGCGCCAGGTCGGGGGACGGGGCGGCGTAGGTGTGGCGCTGGTACTGCTGCCAGGCGCCTGCCAGTTCGCGGGGGTCCCGGGGCACGCGGGGATCCTATGTCGCGTTTGTTCAATACGCGGGGTGGTGGCCTGCCTAGGTTGGGGGCATGTCTGCTGAGTACGTGGCGCTGGTTGAGGCGCCGTTGGTTGGGGTTGTGCGGAATCTGACCGTCGCTTCGCTGGGGGCGGCTACGCCTTGTGCGGAGTTTGATGTGCGGCGGTTGCTGAACCACCTGTTGTTCTGGGGGCCTTCGTTGGCGGGGGCCGGGTGGAAGGAGTCGGTGCCGCCGCCCGGGGTGGACGAGGGTGCGGTTGATCTGGTGGGGGCGGACTGGGCCGGCGCGGTGGAGGAGCAGGTTTCCCGGACTGTCGCGGCTTGGCGGCGGGATGAGGCTTGGGTGGGCATGACGTGGATGGGTGGGGAGAACCAGCTGCCCGCGGAGGTGGTGGGCGGGATGGTGGTGACCGAGCTCGCGGTGCACGCGTGGGATCTGGCGCGGGCCAGTGGGCAGGACGTGCGGCTCGACGCGGGGCTGGTCGAGTTTGTGCACGGGCAGGTGGCGGTCAGTGCGCAGCAGGGGCGGGACATGGGGGTTTACGGGCCGGCGGTGGCGGTGCCGGAGCCGGCTTCGGTGTGGGAGCGGGTGCTGGGGCTCACCGGACGGGATCCGGAGTGGACAGCCAGGTCGTGACCAGGGTGGTGACCGCCTCGCCCGCGCGGTCGTTGAGGTGCAGGTTGTCGGTCAGCAGGTGCAGGCCGTTGGCGGTGGAGATCTCGTTCCAGGTGCGGCCGAGCAGGTAGCGCTGGAGGGCGACGCCGAGGGTATCCAGGAAGGTGAAGTCCTGGGCGGAGCTGGGCGGGTGGGTGCGCAGGATCGCGGTCAGTTCCTCGTTGAGGGGGAGGTAGGCGGCGTGGTGGGCGGTGGCCAGGTCCTTGATCGTTTGGTTGTAGGCGGTCAGGGACTGGTTTGCCTGGGAGGTGAGGTCTTCGCCTTGTGGGGGCAGGGAGAGGATCGCGGTTCGGGTGGGTTTCAGGCGGGTGAGGATCTGGGTCAGGTTGGCGCGGAAGGTTTCCAGGGGGACTTGGTTCCTGGCGTCGTTGCCGCCGATCAGCAGGGTGACGGCGGTGGGCTGGCAGGACAGGACGTCCTGGTCCAGGCGGGTCAGGAGGTCGGCGGTGGTGTCGCCGTTGACGCCTGCGTTGATCACCTCGGTGGCCGGGCCCAGGCGGGTGCGGAGCGCGGCGGGCCAGTCGGCGCTGAGGGTGGCCTTGGTGGAGCTGGAACCCGCGGCGACGAGGGCCTGGGCCGGGCGGCGCGGGTTTTCCCGGCAGGCGGCGGGGGAGTTGGCGGGGGCGCGGAGGAAGGCGGCGTAGGCGAGCGCGCCCGCGCCGAGCAGGAGGAGTGCGGTGAGGGCGATCGTGGTGCGCCACAGGAGTTTCCTCATGTCGCCACGCTCAGCGCGGTGTGGCTGGTGGCCGGGTTGCTGAGGGCGCGCAGGATGGCGTCGGCCAGGTCGGCGCGGGGGATGCTGCCGCCGCCGGGCAGGTTGGCGCCGGTGGCGGTGCGGTAGACGCCGGTGTGCGGGGCGTTGGTCAGCCGGGGTGGGCGGATGATGGTCCAGTCGGTGTCGCTGGCCATGACCAGCTCCTCCATCCGGATCATGTCGCCCCACGGGTGCCGGAAGACGCGGCTGAGCACGGGCTTCATCAGGTAGCGCAGCAGCGGGCCGTCGCCCTCGTCGGTGGCGCCCGCGGTGCTGACCACGAGCAGGCGGCGGGTGCCCTCGGCGGCCATCGCGCGCAGGATGGCGCGGGCGCTGTCGGTGCAGATCGTGGTGGGTTTGAGGTCGTTCGCGCCGAGGGCGGAGACGACCGCGTCCTGGCCCGCGACGTGGGGCGCGATGGCGGCGGGGTCGAGGACGTCGGCGCGCACGGTGACCAGGTTGCGGTGGCGGAACTGGAGTTTCGCCGGGTCCCTGACCACGGCGGTGACCTGGTGGCCGGCGGTGCAGGCCTGCTGCACGACGTGCGCGCCGGTGCGGCCGGACGCGCCGAAAACGGTGATCTTCATGGTGCTCTCCAGTGGTTAGTGAGTGCTCACTAACCACCATGGTGGGTGAGTGTTCACTAACCTGTCAACTATCGGCGACGATCGGAGGGCGTGTGAGTACTCGGGACCGGATCCTGGACGCGGCGGCGGAGGTGTTGCGCACCAAGGGGCTGGCGCGGGCCACCACCAAGGAGATCGCCAAGGCGGCCGAGCTGTCCGAGGCCGCGCTGTACAAGCACTTCTCCGGCAAGACCGAGCTGTTCCTCGCGGTGCTCGGGGAGCGGGTGCCCGGCGAGCTGATCCTCCGGTTGCGGGAGCTGGACGAGTGGGTCGGGGTGGGCGACTTGCGCGGCACACTGGTCGAGCTGGCCAGGGCGATGCTGGTGTTCTTCGGCGAGTCCTTCCCGATGGCGGCCTCGCTGTTCGCCGAGCCGGAGCTCTTCGCCGCGCACCGGGCCGTGCTGCGCGAGCAGGGCAGCGGGCCGCAGTACGTCAGCCAGGCGGTGGCCGGGTTCCTGGCCGCGGAACAGCGGGCCGGGCGGGTCAGCCCGGCCGCCGATCCGGTGTCGGCGGCCGAGCTGCTCACCGGCGCGTGTGTGCAGCACGCGTTCCTGAGCCACTTCCGCGCGGGGGCGGAGTCGCTGGAGGAGGTGGCCGAGCGGCTGGTGACCGCCCTGCTGGCCGGTCTGGCGCCGGGGCGCTAGCGGGCCGGGGTGTCGGCGATGTCGTTGGCGGCCACGTAGCCGAAGGTCATCGCCGGGCCGAGGGTGGAGCCGGCGCCGGCGTAGCTGCGGCCCATGACCGCGCCGGTGCAGTTGCCGGAGGCCCACAGGCCGGGGATCACCGAGCCGTCCGGGCGCAGCACCCTGGCGCGGGCGTCGGTGCGCATACCGCCCTTGGTGCCCAGGTCGCCCGGCACGATCTTCATCGCGTAGAACGGGCCTTGCTCGATCGGGGCCAGGCAGGCGTTGGGCGTGTTGGTCGGGTCGGCGTAGTAGTGGTCGTAGGCGCTGTCCCCGCGCTTGAAGTCCAGGTCGCGGCCGGCGCGGGCGAAACCGTTGAAGCGGTTGACCGTCTCGCGCAGCAGCACCGGCTGCACGCCGATCCGGGCGGCCAGCGACTCGATGCTGTCCGCCTTGGCCATCGCGCCGCTGTCGAACCAGGCCTGCGGCAGCGGCAGCAGCGGCGGGACGTCCTTGAACAGGTAGCGGTTGCGGTACTGCTGGTCGCTGATCAGCCAGGCCGGGATGTGCGAGGCGCCGGGCTCGTCCTTCTCGTACATCACGTGCACCACGTCGCTGTAGGGCGCGGCCTCGTTGACGAACCGCTTGCCCGCGCCGTTGACCAGGATGCAGCCGGGCAGGGTGCGCTCGGACAGGCAGAAGTATGGGCCCTCCGGCAACGGGATCGCCGGGCCCCACCAGGCGTCGTCGAGCAGGTCCATCGCGGCGCCGATCCGTTGGCCCGCCTCGATTCCGGCCCCGGTGTTGGCCTTGGCGCCCACCGACCAGGAGGTGCCGATCGGTTCCTCCTGGAACTCCTTGCGCATCCGCTCGTTGTGCTCGAACCCGCCGGAGCCGACGATCACCCCGCGCCGCGCCTTCACCAGGACCTGCGCGCCGTTTTGTTGCGCCACAACGCCGGTGACGCGTCCGTTCTCCACGTGCAGGTCGAGCAGCGGGGTGTTCAGCCAGACCGGGACGCCCGCGCTCATCAGTCCCGCGCGCAGTCCGCCGGCCAGCGCGCCGCCCATGGTGAGCGGTTTCTGCCCGGCCAGTCCGGCCGCGATGCCGCGGGCGACCGTCGCGCTGGCGGTGGCCACCCCGCGCGGGTGCCGGGCGATGAGGGTGAGCCACTTGTAGTCCACGCCGTAGACCACGGTGGCCGGTGGCGTTGCCAGGTAAGGCGGGTTGAGGTTGGCCAGCTCCGCGCCGAGGATCCGGCCGTCGATCATCTGTGGCTCGATCGAGCGGCCGGCCGCGATGCCGCCGGGGAACTCCGGGTAGTAGTCGGAGTAGCCCTCCATCCAGGTGAACTTCAGCGGGCTGTTGCGCTGCAGGAAGGACAGCATCGCCGGACCGTTGGCCAGGTAGGCGCGCTGGCGGGCCACCGGGATGTCGCCGACCACGCGGGCCAGGTAGGTGGCCGCCTTCTCCGGGGTGTCCGGCACGCCCGCGGCGAGCAGCACCTCGTTGTTGGGGATCCAGATCGCCGCGCCGGAGCGGGCCATCGAGCCGCCGAAGACCGCCGCCTTCTCCAGCACCACCGCCCGCAGGCCGCGCTTGGCCGCGGTCAGGGCCGCGGTCATCCCGGCGGCCCCGGCCCCGACCACCACCACGTCGAACTCCGCTGCCGCCATCGCCGCCCTCCAGTGGGTCGGAGCCAATGTGAAACAGGTTATAGTTTCTGTGGTGGGTCGTGTTCTGCCAAAAGAAGGAAGTTCTCCGGCCCGGAGTAGAACGTGTTCAGCTGACTGGTAGGACAGTCATGGTGCCCCGGGTGGTGTCCGGGATGAGCGGGCGGCGGCTGTTCTTCTCATGGGGCGGGGAAGTGCGGTTCCCGGTCGTCAGGAAACGGTCAGGCTACGGTCTGTCGGGCGTCAGGGTGATCGGTTGTCGTGGCAGCCTGGGCAGGTGCCGACGACGGGAAGCGGTGGCGGGGAGATGCGCTTGGACGCGATGGCCGCGACCGCGGGCACCAAGGTGCTCGTGGTGGACGACGAGCCCTACATCACCGAGTTGCTCGCCACCACGCTGCGGCTGGCCGGGTACGAGGTGCTCACCGCGGGCAGTGGCGCCGAGGCCGTGCGGGCGGCGGAGAGCGGCAACCCCGAACTGCTGATCCTGGACATCATGCTGCCCGACACCGACGGGTTCGAGCTGTGCCGTCGGCTGCGGCTGGACCGGCCCCGGCTGCCGGTGGTGTTCCTGACCGCGCGGGACTCCACCGAGGACAAGGTCCGTGGCCTCACCCTCGGCGGCGACGACTACGTGACCAAGCCCTTCAGCGTGGCCGAGGTGCTGGCCAGGGTGCAGGCCGTGCTGCGGCGGACCAGGGGCGGGCAGGAGGAGTCCTCGGCGTTGCGGTGCGGGGACCTGGTGCTGGACGAGGAGGCGCACGAGGTGCACCGGGCCGGGCGGCAGCTGGAGCTCTCGCCGACGGAGTACAAGCTGCTGCGCTACCTGCTGGTCAACGCCGGGCGGGTGGTGTCCAAGGCGCAGATCCTGGACCACGTGTGGCAGTACGACTTCGGCGGGGACGCGGCCGTGGTGGAGAAGTTCATCTCGCGGTTGCGGCAGAAGGTGGACGCCGAGGGGCCGCCGCTGATCAACACCGTCCGCGGCTTCGGCTACACGCTGCGCCCGGCCAAGGGCTGACCCGGTGGCCTGGCGGTTCGCCTCGCTGCGCGGGCGGTTGCTGGCCGGCACCATCCTGCTGGCCAGCGCCGGTGTGGTGGTGGTGGACGCGGCCGCCTACCTCGGGCTCCAGCACTACCTCCAGGTTCGCGTGGACCAGTCGCTGCGGGTGGTGGAGGTGCGGGTCAAGCAGGTCAACTCCGATCACCGGGAGCTGACCGCCGAGGCCATCGAGGCGATGCGCGCGCTCAGCCCCAGCGGCAGCTACTTCGCCCTGGTCGACGGCGACGGCCGGGTGATCGAGCAGGTGCCGGTGGCGCGGCCGGGCGGGCGGGAGGAGGCGCCGCCGGAGCTCACCGACGAGCAGCGTCGCAGCCCCGGTGGCGAACCGCAGACCGTGCGCAGCAAGGGGGATCCCGAGCTGGAGTACCGGGCGCTGGTCATCGGGCTGACGCAGCCGCTGAGCACGCCGGACGGCCGCTCGGCGCACACCATCGTGGCCGCCACCTCGCTGCGCCCGGATCACGAGACGCTGGCCGGGCTGGCCGGGTACGGCATCATCGCCACCCTGGTCACCGTCGGCGGTATCGCGCTGCTGTCCCTGTGCGTGCTGTGGGTCGGGCTGAAACCGTTGCGGGACATGGCCGCCAACGCCACCGCCATCGCCGCCGGCGATCACACCAGGCGGATCGGGGTGACCGGCGGCAACACCGAGGTGGACCAGCTCGCGCACGCGGTGAACCTGGCCTTCGACGCCAGGCAGCGCTCCGAGGAACGGCTGCGCAGCTTCGTCGCGGACGCCTCGCACGAGCTGCGCACCCCGCTGACCACCATCCGCGGCTGGGCCGACCTCTACCTCCAGGGCGTGGACGATCCGCAGGTGGTGGAGCTGGCCATGACCCGGATCGAGGACGAGGCCACCCGGATGCACTCCCTGGTCGAGGAGCTGCTGCTGCTGGCCCGCCTGGACCAGGGCCGTCCGCTGCTGGCCGAGCCGGTGGACCTGGCCGCGCTGGCCGCGGACGCGGTGGCCGACGCGCGGGTGGTGGACCCGGAACGCGAGATCAACCTGGTGATCAGCACCATCGACGCGGTGGTACGCGGGGACGCCAACCGGCTGCGCCAGGTGCTGCGCAACCTGCTCGGCAACGCCCTGCAGCACACCCCGGCCGGGTCACCGGTGCACGTCTCGGTGCGCGCGGTCGGCGACAAGGGGGTCGGCGTGGTGGTCGCGGACGAGGGGCCGGGGCTCTCGCCCGACCAGTTGGGGCGGGTGTTCGAGCGGTTCTACCGGGGCGACTCCTCGCGCGGCAGGGGCGGCGCGGGGCTGGGGCTGAGCATCGTGCGGGCGATCAGCGAGGCGCACGGCGGGTCGGTCTGGGTGGACTCGCAGCCGGGTCAGGGAGCGGCGTTCACCGTGGTCATTCCGCGCGGCGCGCACGACGTCAGCAAACTGTCAGGTGACATTCGGTGAACCGGCAGGTGGCACTGGTGACCTGGAGTCGTTCCCACGAGGAGGGCTCCGCGATGACCGAGACCATGTCCGCCCCGGCCTACCCCACCCAGCGGCAGTGTCCGTTCCACCCGCCCCAGGAGATCGGCGAGGTGCGCGACGGCGAGCAGCCGATCACCCGGGTGTCCTTTCCCAGCGGTGACCAGGGCTGGCTGGTGACCAGGCACGCCGACATCCGGGCGGTGCTCACCGATCCGCGCTTCACCGTCAAGAACCGCAGGTTCGTCTTCTCGCCGCAGAAGCAGGACAGCCCGCCGCCGCGCCGGGGCATGCTGCTGAGCATGGACGCGCCGGAGCACCCGGCCTACCGCAAGCTGCTCACCAGGGAGTTCACCGTCCGCCGGATGCAGCACCTGCGGCCGAGGATCCAGCAGATCGTGGACGAGCACCTGGACGCGATGGAGGCCAAGGGCGGCGTGGTCGACCTGGTGGAGGCGCTGGCGCTGCCGGTGCCCTCGCTGGTGATCTGCGAGCTGCTCGGCGTGCCCTACGCCGACCGCGAGCACTTCCAGTCGGTCACCGCGGACCTGCTCCGGCTGGACATCAGCTTCGAGCGGCGGCAGGCCGCGGTGAACGAGTTCGACCGCTACCTGGGCGCGCTGGTCAAGACCAAGCGGCTGGACCCCGGTGAGGACCTGCTCTCCGACCTGATCGCCCGCGCCGACGCCGGTGACGAGCTGCTCGATGACGAGGTGCTGGTCAGCTTCGCCTTCCTGCTGCTGGTCGCCGGGCACGAGACCACCGCGAACATGATCGGGCTGAGCACCGCGGTGCTGCTGGAGAACCCGGACCAGCTGGCCCTGCTGCGCGAGCAGCCCGAGCTGGCGGACCGGGCGGTGGAGGAGCTGCTCCGCTACCTGACCATCATCCACCTGGCCCTGCAGCGGACCGCGCTGGAGGACGTGGAGATCGGCGGGCAGCTGATCAAGAAGGGCGAGCTGGTCGCGCTGAGCGTGGTCGCGGCCAACTTCGACCCCGCGCTGCTGCCGGAAGCCGACCGGCTGGACATCACCCGGCAGCCGGTGGCGCACCTGTCCTTCGGCTTCGGCCCGCACCAGTGCCTCGGCCAGCAGCTGGCCAGGATGGAGCTGCGAGTGGTGTTCAGCACGCTGTTTTCCCGGTTCCCGACCCTGGAGCTGGCCACGCCGATCTCGGAGGTGCCCTTCCGCACCGACATGGCCATCTACGGCGTGCACAAGCTGCCCGTGCGCTGGTGAGGAGGGTTGCCGCGATGAAGGTGCTGATCGATGAGGACCGCTGCTGCGGCGCGGGGAACTGCGCGCTGGCCGCGCCGGAGGTGTTCGACCAGCGGGAGGAGGACGGCATCGTGACGCTGCTGAACCCGGCTCCCGATGAATCCCAGCGCCCGCTGGTGGATGATGCGGTCAGCCGCTGTCCCGCGGCCGCGATCTCAGTAGTGGAGTAGACACGGTGTTGCGTCAGGTCGTCGTGGTCGGTGCCTCGGCCGCTGGGTTGACCACGGTGGAGGCCCTGCGCAGGGGCGGGTTCGAGGGCAAGGTCACGCTGGTCGGCGCGGAGCCGCACCTGCCGTACGACCGGCCGCCGCTGTCCAAGCAGGTCCTCGCCGGGGACTGGGCGCCGGAGCGCGCCCGGCTGCGGGGTGAGGACCACCTCGACGGCCTGGACGTGGAACTGGTGCTGGGCAACGCCGCCACCGGCCTGGACCTCGCGCAGCGGCGGGTCGAGCTGGCCGACGGCGGCAAGCTGGGCTACGACGGGCTGGTGATCGCCACCGGCGTCACCGCCCGCTCGCTGCCCGGCGCGCAGGAGCTGGCCGGGGTGCACGTGCTGCGCACCCTGGACGACGCCCTGGCGCTGCGGGCCGAACTGCTGGCCGGGCCGAGGGTGGTCGTGGTCGGCGCCGGGCTGATCGGCTGCGAGGTGGCCGCCACCGCGCGCAAGCTCGGCGCCGAGGTGACCATCGTGGAACCGCTGGCCGCGCCGATGGAACGGGTGCTGGGCACCAGGATCGGCGGCATGATCACCCAGGTGCACGCCGACCACGGGGTGCCGGTGCGCACCGGGGTCGGGGTGGCCAGCCTGGCCGGTTCGCTGGGCCGGGTCACCGCGGTGCTGCTCGACGACGGCACCAAGCTGCCCGCCGACGTGGTGGTGCTGGGCATCGGCGCCACCCCCGCGGTGGGCTGGTTGCAGGGCAGCGGACTGGCCGCGGGCACCGCAGGCGTGGAGTGCGACGCCACCTGCCAGGCCGCGCCGGGGGTGTACGCCGCGGGCGATGTGGCCAGCTGGCTGCACCTGGGCCTGGGCGAGCAGGTCCGGCTGGAGCACCGCACCAACGCCACCGAGCAGGCCCTCGCGGTGGCGAAGAACCTGCTCGCCGGCACCGGCAGCGCCGAGCCCTACCAGCCGCTGCCGTACTTCTGGACCGACCAGTACGACCTGAAGATCCAGGGCTTCGGCATGCCGGGCGCGCAGGACGAGGTCGAGGTGGTCGAGGGCGATCTCGAGTCGCGCAAGTTCGTCGCGCTGTACCGCCGCGCCGGTCGGGTGACCGGCGCGGTCGGCTGGAACAGCGCGCGGGCGATGCGGCCCTACCGCCAGCAGGTGCTCGACGGCATGCGGCCCGCCTGACTCAGGAGATCGGGAAGTTGCGGGCGCGGTCGCTCTGGCTCAGCTGGAGCCGGTCGCCCCAGGAGGAGAGCTGGCTGCCGTCGGAGAACTGCAGGTCCACCCGGAAGTTGAACCGCCAGGTGTCGTTGCCGTTGGGGTCGATGCGCAGGTGCAGGTTGCCGCCCTGCAACAGCTCCCAGCGGCTCGGGTTGTGGATGTACATGCCGAACGGGCCGTTGTCGCTGTGGTCGTCGAAGTCGCCGAAGGCGTTGGCCACCCTGGCCGCGGTGGTGCCGTTGCGGTCGAAGGCGGTCACCGTGATGTGGGTGTCGTGGTCCTTGTCCTCGTCGTTGGTGTGGAAGAAGACGGTGGCCCTGGTCAGGGTGGCGCCCGGCGCGGGCAGCTGACCGCTGAAGGAGGCCGCGTCCAGGGTGATCGACTTGGCCGGGGTCGGTGTGGGGCCGGCGATCGCGGCCGGCGCCACGACCAGTGCGGCGGCGACGGCGGTCAGCGCGGTCAGCTTGGGCAGGACTCGCATGGGTGTTTCCCCCTTGCTCGGTGTGCGGCTTGCCCGTACAGCGAATCCCCGGTCGCGTGCCGGGTGCTTCGGCAGAAGTACGTACCCGTCGCCGCGGGCCCCGGTTCGGCCCCATCGGTTTCCCCCGGGTACGCCCGAACGGGCACTCTGGGATAGAGGAAGCTGAGCCAGTGGTGACTGGTACGGCCGCACCAGTACGGTGCTGTGTTGGGGTCACCGGGTCGTGAGCACCGGGGGGAAGCTGTGCAGGTCCGTTCGCAGCCGGGCGGGACGCGGTTCGTCGGCCGTGCCGCGGAGCTGGCCGAGCTGGTGTCCATTGTGGACGGTCCGCCCGCGCCGGGGTTCCGGTTCGTGCAGATCGCGGGCGAGCCCGGCATCGGCAAGAGCAGGCTGCTCGCCGAGCTGGCCGCGGCCGCCCGGGACAAGGGCCAGGAAGTGCTGGCAGGCCGGGCCAGCGAGTTCGAGACCGACCGGCCGTTCGGGGTCTTCGCCGACGCGCTGGACGACCACTTCGCCGCGCTCGGCCCCGCCTGGTACGAGCGGCTGAGCGCGGTCGCGGTGGCCCGTTGCGCCGCGGTGTTCCCCGCCTTCGGCGTGGCGGCCGGGGACGTCGGCGACCACCTCGGCGCGGAGCGGCACGTGCTGCACCGCGCGGTGCGGGCCGCGCTGGAGGCGGTGGTCGGCCGGGCCGGGCTGGTGGTCGTGCTGGACGACCTGCACTGGGCCGACGTGGCCTCGCTGGAGCTGCTGGACCACCTGGTGCGCAGGCCGGGCCGGGGCAGGCTGACCTTCGTGGTCGCGCACCGGCCCCGGCAGCTGTCGGTGGCCGGGCACACCGTGCTGGCCCGCGCGATGAGCGACGGCCGCGGGCA
This sequence comes from Crossiella sp. SN42, assembly GCF_023897065.1. GTDB lineage: Bacteria > Actinomycetota > Actinomycetes > Mycobacteriales > Pseudonocardiaceae > Crossiella. The sequence continues at coordinate 102,129 of NZ_JAMHIV010000016.1, read as the reverse complement.
CCGGCTGGAGCTCGGTCCGCTGAGCGAGGAGGCCACCGCCGAGCTGCTCGGGCCGGACACCGGCCGGGCCAGGGCGGCCGGGCTGCACCGGGCCAGCCGGGGCAACCCGTTCTACCTGCAGGCGCTGGCCGCCTCGGCCGATCCCGCGGTCTGGCAGCACAATCCCGCCGAGCTGACCGAGGAGCTGCCCGCGCACGTGCGCGCCGCGCTGCTGTCCGAAGTGGACAGACTGACCCCGGTGACCCGCCTGGTGGTGCGGGCCGCCGCGGTCGCCGGCGAGCCGGTGGACGCCGAGCTGGTCGCGGTCACCGCGGTGCTGCCGGTGGTCCAGGTGCGGGCCGCGCTGGACGAGGCGCTGGCCGCGGACGTCTTCCGCGGCGGCACCGGCACCCGCGCGGTGGAGTTCCGGCACCCGCTGCTGCGCCACCTGGTCTACGACGCGGCCCCGCTGAGCTGGCGGGACGGCGCGCACCGCAGGCTGGCCGAGGTGCTGGCCCGGCGCGGCGCGGTGCCCGAGGACCTGGCCCGCCACCTGGAGCTGACCGCCCGGCCCGGCGACACCGCCGCGGTGCGGGTGCTGGTGGAGGCGGCCAACCGGGTCCGCTTCCGGGCCCCGGCCACCGCGGCCCGCTGGCTGGCCGCCGCACTCGGCCTGGTGCCGGCCTCGGCTGTGGAGGACCGGCTCGCCCTGCAACTGGAGCTGGCCTGCACGCTCACCGCGGCCGGGCGCACCGAGGAGGGCGTGGAAGTGTTGCGCCGCCTCATCCGCGGCCGTCCGCCGGGCGGCTCGTCCGCGCACACCAGGGCAGTGGTGCTGTGGTCCACGGTGGAGCGCTGGCTGGGCCGCTTCCAGGCGCTCGCGCCGGTGCTGCGCGCCGAGCTGGCCACCATCGACGAGTCCGACCCGGTCACCGCGGCCACCCTGCACCACGAGCTGGCCTACGTCGAGCACGCGCTGGGCAACCAGGAGGTGGCCGAGCAGCACGCCCTCGCGGTCACCCGCACACCGCCGGTGCCGCAGGTGCGCGGCCTGCGGGCCAGCGCCAGCGGACTGCTGGCCTACAACCGGTTCCGGGCCAGGGACATCCCGGCGGCGGCCGGGCTGCTGGACGAGGCCACCGCGGGGTTCGAGCAGCTGACCGACGACGAGCTGGCCGAGCACCTGCTCGCGGTGGAGCACAGCCACTGGGCCGGGCTGTTCCTCGGCCGCTACCAGGACGCGCTGCGCCTGGCCAAGCGGGTGCTCGCGGTGGCGGGCACCGGGCACCACCTGGCGGTGCTGCGCAGCCAGCTGCGCGCGGCCACCGCGCTGTACATGCTGGGCGAGCTGGCCGAGGCCGAGCAGTTCGCCGAGGAGGCCATCGAGGTGGCCACCCTGGTCGACCAGCCGCTGGAGCTGGCGCTGAGCCTGCTGCTGACCAGCGAGGTGGCGGTGGACCGCGGTGACCTGGACCGGGCGGTGCGGCTGGCCGAGGACGTGGTGGAGATCGCCCGCAAGCACGAGCTGCGCTCCATCGGCCCCGCGGTGTTCCAGCTGGCCGAGGCCCGCCGGGTCGCGGGCAGGCCGGTGGACCTGGTGGCGGACTTCCCCGAGCTGGGCTACGACCACCCGTCGCGGCGGGTGTGGGAGCTGCCGAGCTTCCAGCTGGAGCAGCTGATCGGGCACGCGGTGGCCCTGGGCGAGTTCGACTACGCGGAGCAGGCGCTGGCGCACTGCCGGATGCTGGCGCACGAGCTGGTCCGCGGCTCCATCGGCCACGCCAAGCTGTCCGAGGCCCTGTTGTCGCTGGGCCGCAAGGACGCCGCCACGGCCGCCGAGCTCGCCCGCGCGGCCATGGCCGCCTTCGCCCAGGACGGCATGCCGCTCAACGTGGGCAAGGCCCAGCTCACCCTGGGCTCCGCGCTGGCCGAGCTGGGCGAGCGGGCCCAGGCGCTGGCCGAGCTGGACCGGGCGATCGTGCTGTTCACCGACTGCGGCGCGCACCGCTGGGTCGAGCAAGCCGTGAAGCTGCAACGCAAACAGGGCCGCCGGGTGGCCAAGTCCGCGCCGAGGGTCTCGCCGGGCGAGCTGACCGTGCGGGAGACCGAGATCGCCGAGCTGGTCAGCCAGGGCTTGTCCAACAAGGCCATCGCGGAACGCCTGGTGCTCAGCGAGCGCACGGTGACCACGCACGTGTCCAACATCCTGGCCAAGACCGGAGCGCCCTCGCGCACCGCGTTGGCGGCGCAGGTGCTGCGCGCCGCCAACGCGGAGTGAGCGGGGGTCAGAACAGCTGGACGCCCAGTGCCCACGCGGTGATCTTGGCGGGCGAGTCGTGGATGTGGTCCTTGGACCCGGCGTGGAAGGAGCGGTCGGGGGCGGCGGAAGGCTGGAGCCGCCACAGCATGTTGCCCCAGCCGCTGCCGTAGTCCACCTCGGCGCCGCCGCCGGTGAGCGCGTAGTCGGCGCCGACGTCCGCGCCCGCCTGCGGGTGCCCGGCCGGGCCACCGTGCCTGGGCACCCTGATGCCCCCCACCGTGCCGACCGGCAGGTGCTGCTTGATGTACATCCCGTACCCGGTGACGCTGGCCTTGTCGGCCGTGACGTGGTCCTTCGACCGCACCTTCCAGCCGACCTCGGAGACCGGGAACGAGGCGGTGGCCAGGTTGCCCGCGCCGTGCCAGTCCACCCTGAAGCCGCCGCCCAGCATCACCCACGGGCCGCCGGTGCGCGGCGGGCCCACCTGGGTTTCCGCTTGGTGGGCCGAGTCGCTGGGGTTGCTGGTGACCGCGACGTGCTCGCGCAGCTGCGCCGCGGACATGCCCGCGATCTTCATCCCGATCACGTAGGTGGTCAGCGAGTGCGGCTGCACCTTGAGGTGGTCCTTGGACGAGGCCCGCCAGCCGCGCCGGTCCTCGGTCGGGTAGGAGGCGGTCAGCATCGCGCCCCAGCCGTGGATCGGGGCGTGCGCGCCACCGCCGACGACCACCATGTCCGGGTCCGGCAGGGTGACGGTGTGGTCGCGGTAGACCTGCTGCCCGTGACTGGTCCGCGCGTAGACGGTGATCTGGACCCGTCCGGAGCGGTCCCAGTGGGTGTTGATCGGCTCGCCGGCGTCACTGGCGCCGGTCGGCCCGGCGGTGGCGGTGACCTGGGCGCCGGTGACCAGCAGGCTGACCGCGGCCAGCGCGGTCAGCAGGACTCTGTTCGACTTTCGCAAGGGAACGCCCTTCCTCGGGATCGTTGCCGGGCAAGACAATCCGGTTCACCCGGTCACCACCTCGTAGGAACTGCGTATGGCCATAGGTCTGCCCAAAAGGACTCGCGGCCTCGGTGTGTCCACTCGCTACGGTGGAGGCGAGGGGGAGTCATGCCTTGGGTAGGACGCCGCGGCGAGCTGGCCGAGCTGGTGGCATTCCTTGACGCACCACGGGATCGGGCGCTGCGGATCGCGCAGGTCATCGGGGAGCCGGGGATCGGCAAGACCGCGCTGGTCGAGCGGGCGCGGGTGGCGCGGCCGGATGTCCGGTGCGGCAGCTCGTTGCGGGCGGCGCTGGCCGCGGACCGGCGTCCGGTGGTGCTGCTGGACGATCTGCACCGGGCCGACGCGGAGACGCTCGCGCTGCTCGGCAGGCTGGTGCGCTGCCCGGACCGAGCCTGGCTGAGCATCGTGGCCTGCTACCGGCCCCGGCAGCTGAGCCCGGCCGTGCGCGCGGTGCTGGACCAGGCGAACGGGCCGCGGATCGAGCTGGGGCCGTTGTCCCGGCGGGACACCACGGAGCTGCTCGGCCCGTCGATCGGTCCGCGCCGGTTGGCCGAGCTGCACGCGGCCGGTGGCGGGATCCCCGGTCACCTCTTGGCATTGGCCGCCGAACCGTCGGCGAGCACGGTGGCCGCACTACTGTCCGAAGTGGACGGACTCGGCGAGACCGGGGCGCTGGTGCTGCGCGCGGCCGCGGTGGTCGGCGAGCGGATCACCGCCGACCTGGTGGCCCCGGCCAGTGGCCTCGCGGAGGCGCTGGTGCGGCAGGGACTGGATGACGCGCTGGCCGCGGACCTGTTGCGGGCCAACGAGGACGGGCCGCTGCTGGAGTTCCGGCACCCGGTGGTGCGGGGGATCGTCTACCGCGCCGCCCCGCACAGCTGGCGGCTGGCGGCGCACTGCCGGATCGCCGGGGCGCTGCTCGCCCAGGGCGCCGCCGCCCCGGACCGGGCCAGGCACCTGGAGTTCTCCGCCCGGCCTGGCGACCGGCCCGCGGCCGAGGTGCTGGTGCGGGCCGCGCGCGAGGTGCGGCTGCGCGAACCGGCCACCGCGGCCCGCTGGCTGACCGCCGCGCAGCGGTTGTGCCCGGAGCTGGACGAGCGGCTGGAACTGGCCGACGTGCTCATCGCGGCCGGTCAGGCCGAGGCGGGCATGGCGCTGTTCCAGGAGGTGATGGGCGCGGCCGACCACACCGCGGCCCGGACCCTGGTGCGGTACTCGACGGTGGAGCGGATGTTCGGCCGCAACCTGACCGCGCGGGCGCTGCTGCGCAGGGCGCTGGCCAGCTGGCCGGACGGCGACCCGGTGGAGCTGGCCGCGGTGCGCTGCGAGCTGGCCTACGCCATGCACAACACCGGCGACCGGCGGGAGGCCGTCCGGCTGGCCGGGCAGGTGATCGGCACCCCGCTGCCCCGCGATGCCTCGCTGATCCACGCGGCCTGCCACGCGCTGCTGGCCTACGACCACTGGACCGAGGGCGCGCCCGAGGCGGCGCAGCGGGCAGGCGAGCGGGTGGTCGCGCTGGTGGACGAGGCGACCACCGCGGAGCTGGCCGAGTGGCTGCCGGTGGTGGAGCAGTGCGCCGGGATCACCCTGCACCTGACCCGCTACACCGAGGCCCGGCGGCAGAGTGTGCGGATCCGGGAGGTGGCCAGGGCCACCGGGCAGCGCCTGGTGCTGCTGCGCAGCCATCTGCGCGAGGCCTTCGCCCAGGTGCTCACCGGCGCCTGGACCGAGGCGGTGGCGAACCTGGACGAGGTGGACGAACTCGCCGCGCACCTGGGCAGGCCGCCGGTGCTGGCCTACGCCATGATGCTGCGCGGCCACCTGGCCGGGGAACGCGGCGATCCGGCGGCGGCGCTGGAGTTCGCCGAGCGGGCCGTCGAGCTGGCCCCGGCCGGCGACCACCCGTGGTGGGCGCAGGTGCGCTGGCAGCTGGCCGAGGCGCGCCGCGCGTTGGAGCTGCCGGTGCCCGCGGACTTCCTGGACGCGGTGCGCGACCGGCTGCCCCCGTTCCACCTGGAGCAGTTGGCCGAGAGCGCGGTGCGCCGGGGCGCGCTGGTGGAGGCCGGGGACTGGGTCCGCCGCTGCCGGGCGCTGGCCCGCGAACCGGTCGCGGTGGCCTACGCGGAGCTGGCCGAGGCGCGGCTGCTGGCGGCCGGTGGCGAGTGGCCGGCGGCGGTCCGGCTGGCCGGGGCGGCGGCCGAGCGCTTCGCCCGGACGCCGCTGCGGCCGAGCCTGGGCCGGGCGCACCTGGTGGCGGGCACGGCGCTGGCCGGGCTCGGGCAGCGCGCGGAGGCGCTGGCCGAGCTGGACCGGGCCTGTGCCCTCTTCGCCGAGTGCGGGGCGAGCCGGGCGCTGGAGACGGCGGTGCGGGTGCAGCGCGGGCTGGGCAGGCGGGTGTCCAGGGCGGCGGGCCGGGTGGCGCCCGGTGAGCTGACCGCGCGGGAACGGGAGGTGGCCCAGCTGGTCAGCGAGGGCTGCCCGAACCGGGTGATCGCGGCGCGGCTGGCGCTGAGCGAGCGCACGGTGACCACGCACGTGTCCAACATCCTGGCCAAGACCGGCCTGTCCTCGCGCACTGCGCTGGCCGCCCACCTGCTCAGGGGCTGACCGGGTCCTCCGGCCACTTGTGCTTGGGGTACCGGCCGCGCAGCTCGGCCCGGACCTGCGGATATCCGTTGCGCCAGAAGGACTCCAGGTCGCTGGTGACCGCGGCCGGGCGGCCCGCGGGGGAGAGCAGGTGCAGCAGCACCGGCACCCGGCCGTCGGCGATCCGCGGTGTGCTGGTCCAGCCGAAGGCCTGCTGCACCTTCACCGGCAGCACCGGGGTCTCCTCGCCGTAGTCCAGCCGGGCCCGGTTGCCCGAGGGCAGCGCGATCCGCTCCGGGGCCAGCTCGTCCAGCCGGCCGGCGACCGGCCAGGGCAGCAGCCTGCGCAGCGCCTGGCCCGCGTCCACCTTGGCCAGGTCGGCCCGCCGCCGCGCGGTGGCCAGCTCCGGGCCGAGCCAGGTTTCCAGGCCCGCCACCAGGTTCTCCGCGTCCATCGGCGGCCACGGTTCGCCGAAGACCCGGTGCAGGAAGGCCAGCCGCTGCCGCAGCCCGCGCGAGTCGGGCGTCCAGCGCAGCAGCTCAAGCCCCTCCTTGCGCAACCCGTCGATCAGCGCGGCCCGCACCGACTCCCGGTCCGGCTCGCGCAACGGCTTGTCCGACAAGGTGATCGCGCCCAGCCGCTCGACCCGCCTGGCCACCACGTCGCCGTCCGCCCAGCAGATCTCGTCCACAGTGGACAGCAGGTTCGCCCCGGCCCTGCGGGCCAGTGCCTCATCCGCCACCGCGGCCAGCCGGATCCGCCCGTGCGTGCGGCCCGGCTCCCGGTCGGCCACCGCCACCGCCAGCCACTCCGCCTCGCCCAACCCGTCGGCCGCGCCGCGCAGCTCGACCGCGGTGCCACCGGCCATCAGGTACACCCCGGTCTGCCCGGACCGCTTGCGCGCCAACCGTTCCGGATAGGCCAGCGCGGCGATCAGCGCCGGATCGTCCCGGCCGCCAGGGGAGTCCGGCAGCGAGCGGGCCAGCCGGTCCGCCTCCCGCCGCCACCGGCTCTGCGCTCCGCCGCGCTCCTCGCGCAGGCGCCGCAACGAGATGCCCAGATCGGCCGAGGCGGCCAGCGTGTCGTCGTCGAGCACCGCGACCACCTCGGCCGCCCGCCGGGACCCGACCCGCCGCGCGCCGTCCACCAGCGCCCTGGCGAAGCGCGGATGGGTGCCCAGTTCGGCCAGCTCCCGCCCGCGCGGGGTGACCGCGCCCTCGGTGTCCAGCGCGCCGAGGGCGTGCAGCACGGTGCGCCCGGCGGCCAGCGCCCCGGCCGGCGGCGGATCCCACCAGGACAGCGCGGATCCGTCAGGCGTGCCCCAGCAGGCCAGCTCCAGGGCCAGCCTGGTCAGGTCGGCCAGCCGGATCTCCGGTTCGGGATAGCGCGGCAGGGTGGCCTGCTCGTGCTCCGGCCAGCAGCGGTACACCCGCCCCGGCGCCTCCCGCCCGGCCCGCCCGGCCCGCTGCTCGGCCACCGCCGCGGACACCCTGGTGGTCACCAGTCCCGACATGCCCCTGCGATGGTCCACAGTGGACACCCGGGCCAGTCCGGCGTCCACCACCGCGCGCACCCCCGGCACGGTCAGGCTGGACTCGGCCACCGCGGTGGCCAGCACCACCCGCCGCCGCGGCCCCGGCCGCAGTGCCGCGTCCTGCGCCGCCGAGGCCAGTCTGCCGTGCAGCGGCAGCACATCCGCGTCCAGCCCGGTCAGCGCCGAGGCCACCCGGTTGATCTCGCCCACCCCCGGCAGGAAGGCCAGCACGTCCCCGTCGCCCTCGGCCAGCGCCACCCGCACCGCCTGCGCCACGGCCTGTTCGGTCCGCTGCCCGCGCACCGGCGGCAGGTAACGAATCTCGGTCGGGAACGTGCGCGCCTCCACCCGCAGCACCGGCGCGTCGCCGAGCAGCGTGGACACCCGTTCGGCGGCCACCGTGGCCGAGGTGGCCAGCAGCCGCAGGTCCTCGCGCAGCCCCGCCCGCGCGTCCAGCAGCAGGGCCAGCAGCAGGTCCGCGTCCAGGTGCCGCTCGTGGCACTCGTCCAGCACCACGATGTCCACAGTGGACAGTTCGGGGTCTTTCTGCAGCCGCCGCACCAGCAACCCTGAGGTCACCACCTCGATCCGGGTGCGCGCCGAGCGCTTGCGGTCCCCGCGCACCGCGTACCCCACGGTCTCCCCGACCGGCTCACCCAGCAGCTGCGCCATCCGCGCCGCGGCCGCCCGCGCGGCCAGCCGCCTCGGCTCGGCCACCACCACCCGCGCCCCGCCCTCGGCCAGCGCCAGCGGCACCAGCGTGGTCTTCCCGGTGCCGGGCGGCGCGACCAGCACCGCCGCGCCGTGCGCGGTCAGCGTGCGGACGATCTCGGGCAGCGCCGGGCGAACCGGCAGGTCGGGCAGCTCCACAGGGACACAGTCTGCCCTGGCAGACTCGATCCCATGAGCGCACTGGGGCGGATCGGCACCGGACTGGCGATCACAGTCGCCGCCCTGGCCGTCGGACGCACGGCCAACTACGCGCGGGTGCTCCGCAAGGTCGTCCCGCTGCCGCCCGAACCGCTGGACCAGTCGGCCGAGGTCGCCGCGATCATCCCGGCCAGGGACGAGCAGGCCACCATCGGCCGCGGTGTGGCCGGACTGCGCGCCCAGGAGCACCAGAACCTGCGGATCGTGGTGGTGGACGACGCCTCCGCCGACCGCACCGCCGAGGTGGTCGCCGCCCAGGCCGCCCAGGACGAGCGGGTCACCCTGGTGCGCGGCGATGGCCCGCCGCCCGGCTGGTCCGGCAAGGTGGCCGCGATGGCCGCCGGGGTGCGCGCGGCCGGGGACTCGGCGGAGTGGCTGCTGTTCATGGACGCCGACGGGGTGGCAGGCCCCGGCCTGCTCGGCCGCCTGCTCGCCGCCGCCGAGGAACACGGCGCGGACCTGGTGTCCAGCCCGGGTGCCGCCCGGCCCGGCGCGGCCGCCTGCCTGCTGATGCCCGCGGCCACCGTGGCGCTGTTCGAGGTGGTGCCGCCGAACGGGAACAACAAGCGGGTGCTGGCCATCGGGCAGTGCCTGCTGCTGCGCCGCACCGCCTACCGGCGCATCGGCGGCTGGGCCGCGCTGGCCGCCTCCACCGCCGACGACGTGGACCTGGCCACCAGGGTCCGGGACACCGGCGGCCGGGTGCTGATCGTGGACGCCACCGCCGAGCTGAGCGCCCAGGGCCACGACGGGTTCGGCCAGCTGTGGCGCTCGCTGCGCAAGAGCTTCGTGGTCGGCACCGGGAGCAGCGTGCCGCTGCTGGCCGCGGGCGCCGTGGTGAGCACCGTGTTCGGCCTGACCCCGCCGATCGCCGCGCTCACCGGCCTGCTGCGCCGCGATCGCGGACTGGTCGCCGCGGGCCTGCTCGGCTGGGCGGCGCAGAGCTACGGGCAGCTGCTCTTCGCCCGGTTCGCCCGGCAGTCCCCGGCCACCGCGCTGCTCGCGCCGCTGTCCTGGGTCGCGCTGGGCAGCACGCTGGGCAGCGGACTCGGTCAGGTGCTGCGCGGCACCGCGAGCTGGCGTGGCCGCTCCGTCACCCGCTGAGATCAACCGAACCCGTTGCGTGACAACGGAATATCGCCTTGCCTTGATCCCTTATTCTCGTTGCGTCTAGTTAGTGTCGCTAACGAAGATCATGGAGGCAGCGTGCGTTCGGCCGAGCAGTCCCAGGACCAGAACGCACAGCGGTTACCGGCCGAGGTCTGGGTGCTGGTGGTGGCCAGCTTCGTGATCGCGGTCGGCTTCGGCATCTTGGCCCCCGCGCTGCCCAGCTACGCGGCCAGCTTCGACGTCGGCGTCACCGCGGCCTCCATCGTGATCAGCGCCTTCGCCTTCATGCGGCTGGCCTTCGCGCCGGTCAGCGGCCGGCTGGTGACCAGGTTCGGCGAACGCCCGATCTACCTGATCGGCATCCTGATCGTGGCGCTGTCCACCGGCGCCTGCGCCTTCGCCGACTCCTACTGGCAGCTGCTGCTCTTCCGCGCGCTCGGCGGCACCGGCTCGACCATGTTCACCGTCTCCGCGGTGGCCCTGCTGATCCGGCTCAGCCCGCCGAACCTGCGCGGCCGCGCCTCCGGGCTGTGGGGCACCGGCTTCCTGCTGGGCAACGTGATCGGCCCGATCTTCGGCGGCCTGCTGGTCTCGGTCTCGCTGAAGGCCCCGTTCCTCGGCTACGCCGCCGCGCTGGTGCTGGCCGCCTTCGTCGCCTGGCTGTTCCTGCGCCGCTCCACCCTGGCCGCGCCGGTGAAGGACGACGACGGCCCGGTGCTGACCGTGCGCGAGGCGCTGCGGCACCGCGCCTACGTGGCCGCGCTGGCCTCCAGCTTCGCCAACGGCTGGGCGGTCTTCGGCGTCCGGGTCTCGCTGATCCCGCTGTTCGTCTCCGCGGTGCTGCTCAGCGAGCCGAGCATGGCCGGCTGGGCGATGACCGTGTTCGCGGTGGGCAACGCGGCCATGCTGCTGCTCTCCGGCTGGCTGGCCGACCGGCAGGGCCGCAAGCCGCTGGTGCTGATCGGGCTGGTCATCACCGCGATCGGCACGGTGTGGCTGGGCTTCACCACCTCGGTGCCGATGTTCCTGGCCTCTTCCTTCGTGGCCGGGCTGGGCGCGGGCCTGCTCAACCCGCCGCAGAGCGCCGCGGTGGCCGACGTGATCGGCAACCGGGGCCGCGGCGGGCCGGTGCTGGCCGGGTTCCAGATGACCGCCGACATCGGCGCGATCATCGGCCCGCTGGCCGCGGGGGCGATCGCCGAGACGATCTCCTTCCAGGCCGCGTTCGCGGTCACCGGGTTGCTCAGCCTGCTCGCCGCGCTGGTCTGGCTGGCCGCGCCGGAGACCCTGCCCAGCAAGGCGGAACCGGCTGCTGACAAGACCCATCGGGGCACGGCGCTGGCCGCGGAGAGCGGCTGCCTGGACGAGGGGCCGGAGCTGCCACTGGGCGAGCGGGTGGCCGGGAAACCGCGTCAGCCCGAGGCCTGAACGTTGGGAACGTGGGGGACCGGCGCCCTCGCAACCGGCCCCCCACGTGTGCCAGGAGTGTGCAGGCCGTCACCCGGTCTAGGGAATGGGTGCTCCGGCCGGTGGACGGGTCCGGAGCTACACGCTGTTGATAAACAGTTTGGGTGAAATCGCGGTCGGGGCGGAAAACAGCCAGTTCAGGGTCACCCGGCGGTATCCCGGCATACCCGTGGGGTTCATCCGGGAAAGTTCCGACGGTAATTCAAGGGAACTTCGTTCAGCCGGCCACGCTCACCCCGATGAGTGAGCCGACGAGGTAGGTGGCGCCGGCCGCGATCGCGCCGAACATCAGCTGCCGCAGCCCGTTGAGCCACCACGGCCGGGTGGTGAACCTTGCCACGACCGCGCCCGCGATGACCAGGCCGACCCCGCCGACCAGCAGTCCGGCCGGCAGCGAGTCGAAGCCCAGCAGGTAGGGCAGCAGCGGGAACAGCGCGCCGACGGCGAAGCAGAAGAACGAGGAGATCCCGGCCAACCACGGCGAGGGCTGCTCGGTCGGGTCCACGCCCAGCTCCTGCTGCTCGGCCCTGGGGTGCGCGCGCAGCTCGGCCCGCTCCACGGCCACCTCGGCCCGCACCTGGTTGTTCTGCGTCTCCACCGAGGCGTACTCGCCCAGCGCCATGGAGAAGGCCCCGGAGACCAGCCCGGCCATCCCGGAGAGCAGGATCACCCCGGCGCCCGCTCCACCGCCGCCCCCGGTGCCACTGCTTTCCGGTGCGGTCATGAAATTCACGGTAGCCCGGCCGTGCGAAAACCGACATTCGACTCACGGCGTTCTCATCCGCCGCCGATTAGGCTGCCGCCGAGGCCGCCGGACGGTGGCCGGTTCGTCGCTGGAAAGGACCAGAAACGTGGGCGGTGCCGAGCGCAACGCGCGCAAGCGCAAGCAGGATGCCGCCGCGGCGGCCAAGGCGATGGCGGCCGCCCGCGGCAAGGCAGACCGCACCAAGATGTGGGTCGGTGTGGCCGCCGTCGTGGTCATCGCCGCCGCGGTCTTCGGGGGCATCTACTTCACCGCGCAGACCGACAGCGCCACCACCTCCACCGCGATCCCCGCGGTCAAGGTCAACCCGACCTACCCGGTGAAGCGGGACAACGCGGTGATCGTGGCGGGCAAGGACTCCGCGAAGGCCACCATGGACCTGTACGCGGACTTCCTCTGCCCCGGCTGCGGCGGGTTCGAGGAGAACTTCGGCAAGCAGATCCAGGACAAGCTGAACGCGGGCGAGCTCAAGGTCCGCTACCACATGCTGCCGATGCTGGTGAAGCTGTCCAAGCCGGAGGGCTACTCGCTGGACTCGGCCAACGCCGCGATGGCCGTCGCCGAGGCGGACCCGGGCAAGTTCCCGGACTTCTTCGCCAGCCTCTACGCCAAGCAGCCCAAGGAGAACGGCGCGGGCTACACCAAGGACCAGCTGATCCAGCTGGGCAAGGACGTCGGCGTCACCGGCGAGAACTTCGCCAACGACATCCGCAACGGCACCTTCAACAAGGCGCTGCAGGACGCCTTCGCCAACGTCGACAACGACCCCGGCTTCAAGGAGGCCGGCGGCTTCAACGGCACCCCGGCCGTGGTGGCCGGCAACAAGGTCGTCGACTACCGCCAGTCCGCCACCTGGCTCGAGGACATCATCAAGCAGCAGGCCGGCTGAGCCTCACCCGATCCCCGGGAAAGGCGCGTCCCCGGTGCTCCACCGCACCAGGCGACGCGCCTTTCCCGTCTCCGTGCGCGGCACCACCCCCGGCTCGACCACCAGCACCGCGCACCCGATGCCCAGCCGCTCCCGCAACGCCGCGGTCAGCTCCCGCCCAAGTGCCTCGGCGTCCACCGACTCCGCGAACGGCTCCACCGCGATCCGCAGCTCCGGCCGCGCGGCCACCCGCCGGTCCTCCACCACCAGGTAGTGCGGGCTGACCCGGTTGTCCGCCAGCAGCACCGCCTCGATCTCGGTGGGGAACACGTTGACCCCGCGCACCACCAGCATGTCGTCCACCCGCCCCAGCAGCTTGCTCATCCGCCGCAACGTGCGCGCCGACCCCGGCACCGGTCCGGCCAGCGTGGCCACGTCCCCGCTGCGGTAGCGGATCAGCGGCATCCCGGTCTTGGTCAGCGTGGTGAACACCAGCTCGCCCGGCGTGCCATCGGGCACCGGCCTGCCGTCGGCGTCCACGGCCTCGACGTAGAAGTGGTCCTCGGCCACGTTGAGCATGCCCTCGGAGTCCAGCGACTCACAGGCCACCCCCGGCCCGATGATCTCCGACAGCCCGTAGATGTCCAACGCCCGCAACCCCAGCAGCCCCTCGATCTGGGCGCGCATCTCCGCCGTCCACGGCTCCGCCCCGAACACCCCGACCCGCAAACCCAGCTGCCGCGGCGAGATCCCGGCCGCCCGCAACGCCTCGCCGAGGTGGATGGCGTAGGAAGGCGTGCAGCACAACACATCCGCGCGCAGATCCACCAGCAACCGCACCTGCCGCTCGGTCATCCCACCGGAAAGCGGCAACACCGTCGCCCCCAACCGCATCCCCCCGTGGTGCACCCCAAGCCCACCGGTGAACAACCCGTACCCGTAGGCGTTGTGGATCAGGCTCCGCCCGGTGACCCCCGCCCCGCCCAGCGCCCGCGCCATCACCCGCGCCCACACGTCCACGTCGTGCGCGGTGTAGGGAATCAGCGTCGGCCGCCCACCGGTCCCGGAAGACCCGTGCACGCACACGACTTCCCGCTCATCCACCACCCGCAACCCGAACGGGTAGTGATCCCACAGATCCCGCTTGCTCAACGTGGGCAACAGGTGCAGCTCCGCCAGCGACACATCCCGCCCGCTCCGCACCCCGCACTCCCGCAACCGCCCCGCCAGCACACCCCCGCCGCGCAGGATCCGCCCCACCAACCCCCGCAACCGCTCCTCCTGGAGCACGGCCCGCCGCTCCGGCGAGACCCCCTCGGCGTCGGGTTCGGTCAGTACCGGGTTCAGTGTGCGCATACGAGGGATCTACCAGCCCAAACACCGTTGGCCAACCCCCGATTTTTGTTCATGAGGGGAGATGAGGTACGGTATGCAGGCACTGAACGGGAGACAAAAACTCCAGGTCAGCGCACCGGAGACGGGGCTGTAGCGCAGTTGGTAGCGCACCACACTGGCAGTGTGGGGGTCAGGGGTTCGAATCCCCTCAGCTCCACTCGGTTGAGATAGCCCCGGAAGCCCGGGTCGACAGGGTCCACAACCTGTTGACCGGGGCTTCCGGCATTTCAGGATGATCATCAGGTGATCTTGGTCGGTTGGCAGTCGTGAGCTTGCTGCCGAATTTCGGGGATTTTCTGGAGCAGATCTGGAGCAGCCCGCTCCAATCGGGCATGGCAACGCCCGGGGCTGTCATCTGGTCTTCTGGGCTCGCTGTGTGGCGTCGGATTGATATGGGCGGCGGGATTAGTCAGTGTCCCGATTCGAACCGGGCAGCGGCTGTTTTAGGCGGTGACAGCCGGGGCCGACGGCTGGGGTAGGGCTGGGAAAGAGGCGTGGTGATATTCCCCGGTAGGGGCATCACCACACCGGTGTGCTCCCTGCTCGGCCGGAGCGTTCAGGCGGTCCGGATGCTGGAGCTGAGCCTGCCTGCGCGGGGTGGCCCGCCGTGGCCCTAGGTGCCGAGCTGTGTGGCTGCACCGAGTATGTGGACCAAGGCAGGCGCGAACTCCGTGGCCTGCGGTTTCCCGCTGATTAAGAGTCAACGGAGCGGCGTGTCTGGTGATGTCATTCGCGGCCGTTTCGTGTCGTTCTCGCAGTTCAGTTCAAGATCGACCTGTCGCCACGTGCCGGCGTTGATGGCGTGTCCGCCGTAGTGGAGCGACCACCGAGCAACCACGCCTGGTTTAATTTGTTGCTGAAGCAGCGCACGGATTGGTGTCTTGGGAGGATGCCATCGGCGGACATGGTGTCCACGGTGGATTGAGCGGATATCGAGTTGGAATGTCCCTCTGGGCAGGGACATTGTCACAGGTACAGGCTCGACCTCCAGCATGATCTATTGGGCTGCTGTGACCAGGCCCGACCAGACTTCTAGCGATAGTGTCCGCCTGATGGGCTCCAGCGAAGCGCAACATCGCAGGTCCACATCGGATAGTGTCAGCTGCGAGATATCGGCCTCCCACGCCGAGACCGCGCCAGGAAGACGGTGATCCAGGTGATGATCGCGTTGAGCGGCCTCAACAGGTACTGCATTTGATCTGTCTGCTGATCAAGTTGGCGGTGCTGTGCTGCTCCATTGCGAGTGAGAACAGGTTGGCGACGTAGATCGACTGCTGCAACGGCAAATGTCTAGGCCGAACCATCTCAGTGTGGCCTCGGGCTCGTGAGCTTCATCAGAAAGCGATGTTTGGGTACTACTTATCGTCTCACGCAGTCGATCTTTTGTGGAGTGCGGACCAGTAGCCAGCGCAGCGGTCACTTCGACCCCGAGTGACCTCGGTGCCCGAATTACCGGACGGATCGTCCAACGTTGATCTGTTAGGAGATTGGTACCGGCTATCGGGTAACGCTGCCGCTCGATCGAGCGACTCCCGTCGTAAGCTTGCCGACACTCCAGCGGAGAGGGACCCCGTTGCGACAATCCATCGAGTTTTATGATCGACTGGAGGAAGCCTATCTTCCCCAGCATGATCGCGATCAGCTGACTCTGCACGAATTAATCGCCGCGCTGGACTTCCATCTCCGCTTCGGCGCGATGTGCGCGGCCGCAGTGCTCCGTGAACGCGACCCTGACAACGTCGCACTCGGCAGGACGATGGGCTTCGGCGGCTTGCTGGCCTACCTGGGCAAGGCGGCCCGGCTGATGGGCAATCTGGCGCAGGGCAGCAGGGTCGCCGGGCAGGTTGTCTGCCTAATCGCGGCGTTGAAGGCCGCGCTTGCCCCGGGAATCGCCTCGAACGAGTTCGGCACCATCGAGCAGTTGCGGAACCACATTTACCACGGCAACCCGGTGCCCAGCGGGACTGGGGGTACTGAGCTTCGCACCTGGGTTGCCAACGCCGCAGCCGCAGCGTCGGCGGCGATCCGAAGTTTCCTAGACCGGTCGAAAGTGGTTGTGACAGCGGCGGAGGGCGGCCTTGACCGGGTCGAGTTGCGATGGCTGGCTTCGCGGCTGGATCTTTGGCCGTTCATCTGCGCGGACAGCTCCGGCAACTGGTGCCTGTTCTCCAGTTTCGCCCGCCGGTTGCCGACCTACGCTTGCCCGGGGCAACGGGAAACCCGCAGGCAGGCAAACGGTGAGAGGCTCATCGTGGATTTGCATCGGTCGATGTTGCCCAGGGCCGCCGACAGCAAGTTCGTGGACTTCATCGAGGATCTGCGCACCGACCTGGAAGGCTTCCGCGATCTTGATCACCAGCCGCACCACGATGAGAACGACGGTGTCATCAACATGGTGTGGATGCGGGCGACCGGTGTTGGCACGGAGCAGCGCTCGGACTGCTTCCGCATCGGTGCCAACGAGGAGCGCCAGTGGCGGGACGACGGGACGGGAGCGTGGGTTCCCTACACCGAGTTACTGCGCACTCTCGCGAACTGGCCGGTTGTCGCTCGCAGCATCCGGCAGTACCTACAGGAGTGCGAGGACGAGCTGATCGCAGGTGAGCGGGCACATCTGGGCTGGAACCGTGGCCAGGGCGTGCAGATTGAGCCCAGGGTCCGACTGGGCGAGATGCACGGCAACCGCCAGGCGCCCACGACGTCGTTCGCTCAGTTGGTGACCGACATCGACGACCGCCTGCAGGTGCGCGGTCCGGAGACCAGGATCTACTTCGTCACTGGCGAGGCCGGGATCGGCAAGACCCGGGCGCTGGTCTCGGCCGCGTTGCGGCGCGCCCAGGATGTCGAGGCTGAGGAGGCCACCCGGTCGCCCGGGACTGGTTCGCCGCTGTTCCTGTACGTGCGTTCCGCCGGGCAAGCAGCCAGCAAACTGCAGACGGTGGTGAGCGCGACCGTGGCAAGGACCCGGAGCCTCACTGAGACGGCCGTGCGGGCACTGTGCCGCAACGGGTTGATGGCACTGTTCATCGATGGGTTCGATGAACTCCTCGGCGGAGTCGGCTACGACGACGCCCTCGGATCGATGCGACCGTGGATTGAGGCGATGAGCGGGCGGGGGGTAATTCTGGTGTCCGCCAGGTCGTCGTACTACCTCAACCAGTATCAGTCCAGCCTCCGGCGGAACCTACAGAACCAGAACCTGGCAGTCCAGCACCGCGTTGCCGAGATGCTGCGCTGGAGCCCGGAGCAGGTGGGCGACTTCTTCGACAAGCATGGCATTGTCAGAGACAGCGTGGAGAAGCTGTC
The DNA here is from genome assembly GCF_023897065.1 of Crossiella sp. SN42. Taxonomy (GTDB): domain Bacteria; phylum Actinomycetota; class Actinomycetes; order Mycobacteriales; family Pseudonocardiaceae; genus Crossiella. The sequence goes on along the minus strand of NZ_JAMHIV010000016.1, from coordinate 84,922 downwards.
CGAAGACGACCGGAGGCTCTTGAGCCTGCCGTTCTTCGCCCGGGTCTACGTCGAGTCTGCTGCTATGACTGAGGCAGGCGAGAGCCAGCTGGCCGATTTGATCGTCGAGCAGTACCTCACCCGCGAGGCGGGAAAGCTTTTGGCGCCGGGCGACCAAGGCAAGGCTCTGCTCTCTGAGGCCGAATTGCGCAGTACATTTCAAAACCTGGCCGAGATGATGGCGGCTGGAGGCGAGCGCGCCATGTCCGATGAGGAGTTGGCGTTCGCGGCGTCGATGGCGATTAGCACTGGTGACTTGGAGAGCAGGCGGGGGTTGGAGAAACGGCTCCCCGTCCTGTGTGGGATCACCGTCTCGGAGGGAGGAAAGCGCTTCGAGTTTCAACATGAGCTGTTCTACGACATCTTCCTTGCGGATTTCATGGTGAAGGAACTGTCTGAACGCCGGTTCGCTGCGGTCAAAGGGAAAATGATCAAGTCGCAGTGGCGAATCGCGACCGCTAGCAGGATCGTCCGCCTAGCCACCACCCAAGCCCGCGCGCTGCTCGACCAGGTCTGCGGCGGCCCCACTGATTTGCCGGCCGCCCAGCAGGAGATATTTCGGGTCAACTTGGGGACCCTGTGGACCGAACTGGCCCGGCGGACCGGCTCGTTGAGCGGGACAGTCGCGGAGGCTGAGTTCGTGGTCCTGGATCTGACCGAGATTACTACCGTCGACGTGCTATTCGAGAACTGCCGATTCCAGTGCCTCAAGCTGCCGCCAAAGAGTTCGTGGTCGCTCGGGCTCATCGGATGCGAGATCGATGAGTTGTGGGTGACCGGCACGGGCATCCGCCTCACCGATGTGTCCCTGTTCGAGGAAGTGCGCATCTCACAACTCCTCCACCAAGGGACCCTGTTGGAGAAGCCCGGTGACATCGCCGCCGAGCTGCGCGGGCTGGGTGCTCCGCTCCCCGCAGTCGAGCAGACCGCCGAGATCACCGAGTTCGAGGAGGCCGTCGGGTACTTCCTTGGCAAGATCCGCACCAGGGCTGATTCCCTTTTCGTTTACGAGCACAAATTCCGGTCTGCGAACGAGAACAGCGGTTGGACGCGCCAGTACTCCGACAGCCTCTGGTACGATTTCATCCGCGCACTCCGTGATTCTGGGGCCGCCGAGTTGGTCCAGCACAGCGCGAAGGGTTCGTCCCTGCTTCGGGTGCGCTTTCTGCTCCCGGTGGATAGGCTGATCGAGCGCGACGACGATGAGATCATCCAGCGGTTCTGGTGTGAGGTGGCATACCGTGGGTGACATACGCCGCCACGAGGCGATCGGGTGCGGTCCGGGTGGATGCGCAATGCGTAGTTGCCAATGTGGCCTGTATGTCTTGCCCTGTGGCTGAGGCGAGTCAAGTTGTGACTGTGTTCGGTGAAGTCGGAATAGGGCGAGTGTGGGACGAGGCCCCGTGGTTGCGTAGGCGCGCTACATCGTCACCGCTTCCGTTTCGGGGGCTGCGGCCGGAATGCAAGTGGGAGGGCAGTCGGCATGGCAAACGGTGAGGATGCTCACCGCGCTTTGACGGTCCGGCGTCTGCGCGGGCTGCGGTGACTTCCGGTGGGTCAACAGCAAGACCATCACGGCCGGCCTGGTGCCTCGAGTGTCCGGATGCGCAGGCGGTCTGTTGGTAGAATTGACCGTACTGTCACCGCGCTGGCCTCGGCCCTCGAAGCGACGGCGTCCCCGGATCGCCGAACCGCTCGACCGTCGCCCAGTTTCCTCACTGACACCAGGTGAAGACGCTGTCGAAACTGCCGGACGGCACACGGGTTTGCCGCAGCTGCTTCGGCCGGCACGCCGCCAGCTCTGACAATAGCTCGAACACACAGGTAAGTTGACCGCCCCTGGACCACGGCCGCCGGGCAGCATGTCGGGAGGCCTCCTGACGCCGAGCCTTCGAGCGGAGAGTCAACCGCCAACTGTGGTTACTTCCTTCGACTGTGGCACGTCCACGAGGTGTGATATCGCGACACCTGTTCGGCGTGTTCGACAAGGGCGCGAGCTCGAGTTCGGTCAGCTGCACCGGATGCCACCCTGGCGGTGGGTCGTGGTGGTCGCAATACGGCTGCATCCTCTACGCCGTGCGATCGCCGGGGCCAGTGCCGAGCCCCAGGGGGCTGCCACAGGCGAGAACTGACCGAGGGTAGCGGCGAGCAACGGACGGCGTGCGCGGCAACCACGGGCACAGCACTGGGGTGGCGGCTGACCGGATCACCAGACGCTCCAATTGATGATCTTGGGGTCTGCTGGCCATCCACATCCGAGTAATCACGGGGCGACCATGGATCCACTGTGGCCGGGCACCGCCAGGCCCGATATTTCCGGCCATTGACCAGCTCGACCTCTGTGATCGCTACGGCCAGCTGAGTTTCCCGATTTTCAGGGCGACCGTGCTCAACCCGGTGTTCTGACGGGCCAGGTAGATGCTCCGACTGGGTGTTCTCCACCGCAGCCAGCTCCGGCGTGGTGGAAGCCTAGGAGACTCAAGTACATGGTCGAGGTCGGCAATACGGTCAGCGGAACCGTCACGGGCCCGGTCGTGCAGGCGCACACCATCGGCCAAGTGGTGCTGACCCCGCCGAAAGAGGCCCCACTGGTACCGCGGCAATTGCCCCCGACAGTCCGGGGATTCGCCGGTCGCGCCCACCACTTAGCGATGCTGGACGCGCTGTTGCCGACAGCGGACACCATGAGCGTTACCCCGGCGACGGTGATCGTGACACTGGATGGGACCGCGGGGGTCGGCAAGACCACCTTGGCGGTGCAGTGGGCACACCGGGTGCAACATCACTTCCCCGACGGCACGCTGTTCGCCAACCTTCGCGGTTACGGCCCCAGCGCACCACTGGCGCCTCACCTGGTGCTGACCGGATTCCTGATGGCGTTCGGGGTGTCCGAGGAGCGGATCCCAGCAGATCTGGATCAGCAGTGCGCGGTGTATCGCTCGCTGCTGGCCGAGCGGCGTGTGCTCGTGGTCTTGGACAACGCTGGCAATGCCGAGCAGGTCCGCCCCCTGCTCCCAGGATCCCTGGGGTCGCTGGTGCTGGTGACCAGCCGCGCGAACCTCATCGGGCTGGCGGTGATCGAAACCGCCACCCCGCTCGTCTTGAACCTGTTCACCACCGCTGAGGCCCACGAATTGGTGGCCACGGTCATCGGCGCGCAGCGGGCCGCAGCCGAAGCCGAAGCGGTGACCGAGCTGATCCGGGTGTGCGCGCACTTGCCGCTGGCACTGCGGGTCGCCGCCACCCGCATCGCCGCCCACCAGTACCTGGAGGTCGCCGACGTGGTGGAAGAGATCCGCGAAGGCTGGCAAGGCCTTGGCGCGTTGACCGTGCCGGGGGACCAGGCAAGCTCGGTGAGCACTGTCTTCGACTGGTCCTATTCCCGGTTGCCTCCGGCGCAGGCGCGGATGTTCCGGCTGCTGGGCCTGCATCCAGGAGTGGAGTTCGGGGTGCACGCGGCCGCCGCAGTTGCCGGGGTCGAGTTGCGGGAGGCGAGACGGCTGGTGGAGGCATTGGCCGCGTACCACTTGATCGAGCCGGCAGGGCGGCGCCGTTACCGCTTCCACGACCTACTGCACGCCTACGCCGCACACCGCGCCGAGTGTGAGGAGCAACCAGGGCAGCGGCGTGGGGCGCTGATGCCGATGCTGACCTGGTACGCCCGTACTGCCATGGAGGCCGATCGCCAGCTATTTCCCGGCACTGAGTCCCTGTGTAACGAGCTTGGTGAGATGACCGTCTCGGTGCCGGTGACCAGCCGGGAGGAAGCAGTGGCCTGGCTGCGGACTGAGCACGCCACCCTGTGGGCTGTTCAGCGGCTGGCCGCCGGGCACGGACAACACGGGGTGGTGGTGCTTATCGCCAGCGCGGCGCGGTTTCTCACCCTGGGACCGCGGACGCTGTGGCGGAACCGCCTTGAAGCAGAGGAAGCTGGTCTCGCCTCCGCGCGGGCCTGCGGTGACCGGGTCGCTGAGGCGTTTTTGTTGCTGCGCCACGGCGGCACCTGCCGCATGCTGGGGGATCTCCCAGCCGCCGAGGCTGACTTCACCGCATCTATGGCCGTGGCCGAAGAACTCGGGGATCCTGCCGCCCGCCGTGAAGCCTTGTGCGCCCTTGGGTTGATTCGCCGCTCCCAGGAACGCCTGCCCGAGGCTCGCGCGTACTACACAGCCGCGCTTCCCCTGGCCCAGACCGCGGGCAAGGCCTCGGCCGAGGCGGTGGTCGTCTGCAACCTGAGCCAGATCGCCGCCGAGGAAGGCGACTTTGACACCGCCCTGGCGCACGCCGAGACCGAGCTGGCGCTGCGCCGCGAGGTCGGTGCCCCCAACGGCATCGCTTACGCCCTGCACGACATCGCGGTCGCCCACCAGGGGCGCGGGGACCACGACACCGCGATCGAGCTCTGCCACCGCGGACTCGCCCAGTACCGCGAACTGGCTGGGACCGAATCCAGCCAGGCCATGATCCTGGAAACCCTGGCCGCCTCGCTCATCAGGCATGGCCGGCAGGAGGAGGCGGTCCGGGCGCTGGGGGAGGCCGCGGTGATTCTGACCGAGCTCGACGAGTCCCGCGCCGAGCAGTTGCACCGACGCGCGGCCGAACTGGCCGAGCAGAACTGACCGCACGGTCGGGTGGGGAGTGCCTGGTGCACGCCCCACCCGACAATTAGGCGGCGGCCCGGCCGCAGGCCGGGCAGTCCGGCCGAGGCGCAGACAGGCTCAGGGTGAAACAGTCGTCTAAGGCGACGAGGCTGAACCCGTACTCGCAGTTGGTCTGCAACGCCGGCGCCCCGGTTATCAGGCTCATCACCGCGTGCGCTGCCATCAGCCCGGCATACCCGGCGGAGATTGCGCTTGCGGCGTGCGCCGCCGTGGTCGAGGGCGTCCCCGGCCACAACGTGCGCTGTGGTTGCGCGGCTCGCCGCTCGGCCACAGCGAGACCGGTGCAATCGTGACACGGACCAGTTCCCGGCTGGTAAAGGCCGATGTTGACTCGGGGACCGTGGTAGCCCCCGTGCACCCAGGCGGTGCCGGTGTCCAGGCACGCCTGGTTGGTCCAGGAGCGGATCTCACGCGGGGTGTCGGCGGCCATCAACAGCACCTGACACCCGATAGCCAGCTGGCGCAGCACCTGCGGGCCGTCGATAACGTGCCGCTGCCCGGTGACCTCGATCGCCGAGTTGTGCTCCCGCAGGCGCCGCACTGCCGCCTCCACCTTGGGCTGGCCCAGGTCATCTTCGGTGAACAGGATCTGGCGGTTGAGGTTGGACAGCTCCACCACGTCCGGTTCCACGCAGTGCACCTGCCCCACCCCGGAGACGGTCAGCGCCAGGGCCGCAGCACTGCCGACCCCGCCGAGGCCGACCACGACAACCCGCGCCTGGTGCAACGCCAGCTGAGCGTTCCAGCTGCTGGAGCGGGGAGTCAGATCGATCCACCGCCACAGGGCGTGGCTGCGGCCGTAGCGTTCCTGTTCGGCATCGCTGAGCTCCGCAGGGGGTGGTTCGGCGGCGTCTTCGAGGTGGCCGGCGCGGGCCAGGGCCTCGATCGCCGTGTGGACAGTCCCGGCCGGATGCTCGGGGTAGAGGCGGACCAGGTCGGTGACCACCTGGTCCACGGTGCGGGTGCCGTCGAGGCGGGCCAGCAGCGCCCACACGGCCCCGTCCGGGTCCGGGATGAGGTTGGCGATTCCGTAGATGGAGCCGCCGATCTGCACCAGGTCCTCGCCGCGGCGGAAAGGCAGGTGTTCGGGTTTGATTCGCGGACGTTGCATGGCCTTCCTCCTTCCGGTCAGCCGCTGGAGCCCTCGTTGTCGTTGCTGAAGGTCATTTCACGCTCGGTCGGGATGAACTGGATGATCATGTGATCGCACCCCCTTTCCGTATTCCGCGACGGAGAAGGTGGCGCACCGTCAGACACGACCACGGCGGGTGGGGTTCACCTGGCAGTGACTCGCGCACCGAGGGTGGGTTCATGGGCGTCCTCCCCATTGTTGATGATCGGCATGTGCCGACCTTTGTGAGGACGCACCGGGACCCTGGATGAACCACCCAGGGACCTGTGGCGAGGGCTTGTTTTGACCGATGTCGGGCGCGGTTTGGCGCACGATCACGGGCTTGAGATGGCGTCCGAGCTGTGAGATGTCCAGCACCAGCACCACCGGTTCCAGGTCCTGCTGGCCGTGGGACGAGCAGGAGAGGTTCTCCATGTTCTGCACACGCTGGTGGACGACTACCCCAGCAGCTCATGTGCACCGGCGCAGACCTTGGTCCACTCGCCTGAGCACGCCCATGGCCACCGCATCTCCCCGATGCCGATGACGGCGCCATCCTTGACGATGTTGGCCGAGGCGAGGGTAAAGCCGTCCGGGCAATCGTTGTACGAGTTACCGTTGTCGACTTTGTCTGCCAGCGCGGTGGCTCCCGAGCCGGATGATCCGGTCATCGTCACCGCGGCGATCACGAGTGTCACCTTGGTCCCGTTCTTGATGAGCATTGCCGTTCCTCCTGGGATCCGCGGGATGTTCCGTGACGGATTTAGCCAGGTGAAACAGCGGCCCGACAGTGCTCTGACCAGGTCAGTACAGGTTGACACATACGCCCCATACAAGCCCGTACACGTCTCAGCGGCAGGGCGGGGCGTAGGGCTCGTCAGGGATGAACTGCGCCCACTCCGCCGGGGTGATCGGATCGCCCGCCGTCGCGCAGATCCGGGCGGAGACCGTGCTGGGGTCGGTGTTCCACAGTCGGACTGCCCGGTCGCGGCCACCGCCTGCGAGAGTGCGGCCGTCGGGGCTGAACGCGACAGTGAACAGACCACCCTCGGCAGCGGTAAGGGTAGCTCTCCAGTCCGGCTCGCGCGGGTTGCCCAGGTCCCACAGCCAGACAGTTCGGTCGATGCTGCCGACCGCGAGGACCCTGCTACCCGGCTGGAACGCAAGTTCGTAGACCTCGCCGACCGGGCCGATCAGCGGGGCGTCCAGTGTGACCGGATTCTCGGGTCGGGAGAGGTCGACCAGCCGGACCGAGTAGTCGGCCCCGCCGAAGGCGAGCAGCCTGCCGTCGGAGCTGAACGCGGTCGCATAAACCGCGCCAGTGAACCCGGTGACCGTTTCCAGCAGACGTGGCCGTGCCCGGTCGGTGATATCCCACAAGTAGCCCTTGGCGTCGCCGCCTGCGACGGCGAGGAGCCGCCCGTTTGGGCTGAACCTCACCCCGCCCGCCGCAGCGGGCGGGGTGAGGCGGGGCAGCGCCATGGTGACGACGGGGCGGTCAGGGTTGGTGATGTCGAGCAGGTGCACCATGCCGTCGTCACCGCTCGACGCTGCCAACGTCTTCCCATCAGGGCTGAGGACGAGGGCCTGAATCGTTGTCTTGGCAACCGAAACGTGCACGGACGTCCGGGCACGGAGGTTCCAGAAGGAGACTCTGCCGTCCTTCGACCCGGCGATCGCCACTGTGCCATCGGGGGTGAGCACCGACGCGCCGGCAAGGTTGGCTGCTGCGGTTTCCTTTTCTGCCAAGGCAACCGTAGCTGTGGGCCGGGTGTGGGCGGTGACGTCCCACAGGCGCAGGCTGCCGTCGCCCGCCCCGACGAGCAGCCGGCCACCTGAGGCGTCGAACGAGGCGGAGAAGATCTGGTTGGTGCTGCCGACCAGCGCCGGGCCCGGCAAGGGCCAGGTCCGGATGACGCCATCCGGGGTGAGGCCGAGCAGTGTGCGGTTGTCGCGGTAAGCGACGCCGGTCAGCGGAACCGGGTGCGGGAGCGTGCCGAGCGGTTGGCGTGTCCGCAGATCCCACTGCCACAGCAGGGTGTCGGAACTGCCCGCGGCCAGGGTGTGTCCGTCCGGACTGAAGGCCACGATGTTGATCCAACTTGCCGGTCCTGCCAACTGTGTAGGCGGCCTGCCGGGGGCCGTGAGGTCCCAGGTGTAGACGAGGTGCTCGGCGGCTGTGCCCGCGGCGAGAGTGCGGCCGTCAGGTGAGATCGCGACGGTGAAGACCCTGCTGGTGGGACCGCGTAGGACGAGCGATCGGCCTGGAGTGGCCACGGGCCACACGTGGACGGTGGCGTCGTCACTGCCCGCCGCGACTGTGCGTCCGTCCGGGGTGAACACGACGCTCTTCACGGCTTGGCTAGGCCCGGTGAGCACAGTTGGAGCCGTGTCCTGCCCGATCGTCCACAGACGCACGGCTGAGTCACCGCTGGCTGCGGCTAGCTGGCGACCGTCCGGGCTGAACGCGAGGGAGAACAGCCGCGCGGGACCAGCCGCGAACGTGCCGATGGGAGTGAGGGTGCCGACCCGCCACACCAACACGGAGCCCGTCTGATCGCCTGCCGCGACATGAGCACCATCGGAAGTGAGCGCGATCGCCGCCACGGGACGGCCCGTGGCAAGGACTGCCACCGATGCGCCATCGACGGTAGAGATCTCGACATGCCCGGTGTCGGTGCCCGAGGCCAGCAGATGACCTGCTGTGGCCATCACCTGTGTGGTTCCGCTGCGGGCACGGGCGCGAGTGGGCATCGGGCGCGCAGACGAGTCGAGCAGCGCCGCCCGCGCTTCTGGGGTCGGCGCGACCCGGTAGGACGCCAGGGCGAGTTGCGCGGCCAGTGCAGGGTCCTTGTCACGCAGCCGATCTGCTTTCGTTGCGGTCTGCCGGGACAGCGCGAGCCTTTCGTTACGGTCGGCACTGGATGCGACCTGCCGCGCGTACAGCCCTGCGGCTACCGCGACCAGTACCAGCACGACCAGGACGATGATCGCCTGGTAACCGCGCCGAACCCGTCGCCGGTCGGCACAATCCTCCGCGGTGCGCTGGTCAACTGAGGCAGCGAGGAACTCATGTTCCAACGGGTTGAGCGCTTCGTGCGGGCCAGGTGTGGCCGCCCAGTCCAGCGCGGTCTCCAGCGTCCCGCCCCGGTAGAGCTCCTCGGCCGGGTACCCGTTGTCTCGCCAGACACGGGCCGCAGCGGTCAGCCTGCCGTGGACGTGGCGGCCGATCCTGTCGTTTGCCAGCCAGCTCTGTAGCAGCGGCCACGCGGTCAGCAACGCCTCGTGGCTGATCTCCACTGTGTGCTTGTCGGCGGTGAGCAGTCGATGAGTGACGAATAGGTCGAACACCTCGGTGAGGTCGTCGACCTCCTCGTCGGTACGGCCGTCAAACAGCTCATCGAAGGTGACGCGCCGACGGGTGTCCACAGCACTGTCGTCGACTTTCACCAATCGCAGGAACAGGTTTCGTGCCACGGTCTTCTGCGTGGTGCTCAATGAGTCAAAGGCGAGAGCGGCCGACTTGGCGATCGCCCCGCGGACGCCGCCCGCGGCCTGGTAGTGCGACACGCCAAGTGACGTGGCCTGGGGGTTGTCCTCTTGGCACAACTGCACGATCGTCTGCAGCGTGTGCGACAACAGTGGCAACGCTCCCGGCTCTGTGTCCCGTAGAAGCAGTTCGACCAACCCGTCCTGCAACTCGAACCCAGCGCAGCGCGCGGGTTCCACGATGGCGTCACGCAGCTGGACCTCGGTCATTGGCTCCACGACCACCTGCGCTTGCTGTACCAGTCGGGCGAGCCGCGGGTACCGCAGCGCCTGTTCGTAGAAGTCCGCGCGCAGGCCGAGCACGAGCGGAGCGGACCGATCAAGCAGTGCATCGAGGAAGTCGATGCGGTCACGTTCGTCCGGGCACATGGTGAACAGCTCCTCGAACTGATCCACTACAAGCACCACTTCGTCGGCGACGTCCGCCAGCTCCCGCAGCGGCGTATTGCCCGGCGTGATCAGCGCGGCCTGGTCGAGCGCCGGGATCAGGCCGGCGCGCAGGAGCGACGACTTGCCCGAGCCCGATGGCCCGACTACGACCAGCCGCCCTTCGTCGGTCACCGTGGCCAACACCCGCGCGGTGAGGTCCGCGCGCCCGAAGAACACCGCCGCGTCTTCTGGCTGGAACGCACGTAACCCTCGGTACGGATTTGAGCCCGGAGTCGCGCGTGTCCTGAGCCTGGGGAGCGCGTCGAACCAGGCATCCTGCTCCGAGACGCCCATTGCGGTCAGGAGGCCGGAGAATTCGCGCCCGACCGAGAGCTGTGGCAGGTGACGCCCCTTGCAGTAGCCGGAGATCGTGGTGAAAGCTAAACCAGATTCTTCCGCCAACTGACGGTAGGATTTCCCGGATTTTCGGCGTAGTGCATCGAGGGTTCGGGCGAAGTCCTCGGGCGTGCTGAGTTCCACCGCGTGCTCCTTGTAGTTTTGGTGGCCCGCAAGGTGGCCAGAATCGACTCTGCCGTCGAGAACCCTTGCCTGCGCAAGAGGCTTAGTGATGCGCCCAAGTCACCCAGGCAACGTCCGGCAAACGACGCGGTCGCTGACAGAGCAACACGTCATGGCCAAAGTGTCCGACGCAGACTGAGTAGCAATCAACGTCACACCCAGCGATCAATCGCTCTCTAGGTTGCTCTCTCGTGCTCAAGCGAGTTGAGTAATCACTCTCACTGACGAGGTCAGCGCCCTGCCGCATCGTTCGCAGCGATCGAGTCGGCGGCGGACTGGAGGTAGGTCACAATATGGAAAAGGGTGAGGGTTCGAGAGAGCGGCTGGTGCGTGTGGCCATCGAAACATTAGTCGAGGATTGCGGCGCGATACTCAACAAGGGTTTGCGCCCAGAAGACGCAATGGATCGAGCGCAGCTGTCGACTGCCACGTTCTACCGCCACCATCCCACTAAAGAAGCGTTCATCAAGGCAGTGATGGACGAACTCATACCGGCAAATTTCAAGCTGCCGTACGACCTGAGTGCACAGATTGAAAGCGTCCTGATGGCAAAGGGTGGAGATCCGCGCCATGCCATGCGAGAAGTCGCAAACTGGGACTTTCGCGAGGTTTGTAGAGACCACATGACAGCTCGTCAAATTCTTGCACTGGTACTCGGGCGCAAGTACCCAACCACTATGAAAAACTTGCAGGCGCTCTACCGCTCCGTCGACGACCAGGGTGCCAAGGCTTATGAGATGATGTTCGAGCGCTGGGGAGCCTCGATCCGCAAACCGTTCGACGTCCGTCTGCTGAGCGTGAGCCTGGTTGCCATCGTTGAAGGGCTCGCCTTCCGCTGGAAGGTCAATAATGATGACGTGCCAGATTGGCTCTTCGGTGAAATCGCAGTAGCCTTCATGAGCAGCGTCATCGATACCCAGCATAAACACGAGCACATTGATGATGTCGCCGCCTCCATCGCCGCTGACATCATGGCCAACTTCAAGTCGGCGCAGGGAATCGATCTCCCGAGTGATCCACGCCAAAGTATCATCGACACCGCGAGGATTGAGTTCGGGCGACGAGGTTACTTCGCCACCACGCTTGAGATGGTAGCCGCGGGATCCGGCGTGCCGCTACATACCGTCAAGAATCTCTTTTCTAGCAAGCCTATGTTGATCGTCGGCGCCCTCCAGAACCAGTTTTTTAAGCTTTCTCAGGCGGCCGTTGACGACATTACGCTTGGGCTCGACGAAATGAAGGCGATTGAACGTCACCTAGAGCGCCTGGCAAAGCTGGCCCGTGACGAATCGGAGTTCATTGACGCATTGCTGATGGCGCTGTCGCACGAGACCTATGGCAACGTAGACGGCCCGGCGGTCGTGAAGGAATGGTTGAATTTTCCGAAAGTCATCGTCCCTGCAATTGAACAAGGTCTCGAGCGCGGCACCCTCAGTTCCTCGCAGGCGGCTTATGACATCGCTGCAGTTTTGACAAACATGCTGCTCATGCAGACCATCACCCACCGCAGTCGCGAGCCAGAACAGCATGTTCAGCTGGTATCCGAGCTCGTTCTACGGGGGCTGTCGGCTCGCCCCGATAGTCGCCAGGAGCCCTCACCCACCTAAGTCGACCTTGTGCGGTGGCCCCCGCTGGAGGGCGGTCGCGGCTGGTAATGCCTCAGAGGTCATGCGCGACACCTCAGTGACCGCTTGGGCTGCTGGAGGCCGGTCATGCGGTGTCGTGTGCTCGCCGTCGCTCTGCCGGCCCTTACTGGGCCTGGCTTTGCCGGAATGCAGCCGCGACCAAATCCCGCCTGGCTGGCCAGCTGCTGCAGCCCCCGGCAGGTCCGACGAGCGGCAGCGCGTCAACCCGGCCTCCGTGGCAGCGTCGGCACCGCCAGCCTCCTGGCCCTTAGATCGGCGATCGGCGGTCACCCCAGCGATCCTTCACCAACCGCGGCCGCCATGGTGATGTACAGGTTCGCGCCGCACCAGCGGCTCACCCCGACCGCCCTCAGCGCATGGATCGTGGTGACCAGCTCCAGCTTGAGCAGGTGGTGCTCCAGCGACTCGTTGTCCCAAGCGCACTCGGCAGGCCCTGCTCGCGGGCCAGAGCGTAGACGCCACTTCCAGGCTCGGCGCCACGCAATCCGGCCCCGGCCACCCCAGGCCCGCCCTGCGATCACCCCACCCGGGCCACCGCGAACAACGCCGCCAACCCGGCCAGGAAATGCTCGACGTCGCCCTGGTGCACCTGCACCGCTGCTCCTTGTACATGATTGTGTAGCCAGGCAGCACGGACGTTTGCCACTCTTGTCCGAGACGCGGTACGAGTAGGTGCAACGCATCGTTCACGGGGGGACGTTCTGCGCCGAAATTGACGGTGCTCCGCTCATTCTTAACTGGATCGCCGAGCGAAGGACGACAGCGCGCACTCGAGCGTGTGATTCGACTTGACTGTGCCGTTGGGGCACGGTGTTCACTGCATTCGGCTCGCGCCATCGTCCGCTGTAGACCGCGCGATGGCGTCACCCCGAGGAGGAGCACTCAATGCGTAGATCTGTGGTTGCCGTTCTCGCCGCCGCCCTGGTGGTGCCTCTCGCCCCGCCGGGCTTGGCTGCGGATGCGGCACCGGACAGGCCGGCCACCGTAGCCTGGGGGAAGTGCCCCAGCGGCACATTTTTGGGGCCGCTGGAGTGCGGGACGCTGAAGGTTCCGCTGGATTACCACGACCGCGGTGGCAAGACAATCAACATCGCGATATCGCGGATGGCCAGTGCCAAACCGGAGAAGCGCCGCGGTGTACTGCTGCTCAATTCCGGCGGACCGGGCGCCCCGGCGATGAATTACTCGATAATCTTGACCTATCTCGGGTTGCCGCAGAGCGTGCGGGACAGCTACGACGTGGTCGGCATGGATCCGCGTGGCGTCGGCTACAGCACCCCGGTGACCTGCGACATGCCGCCGGGGACGTCACAGACCGCCAACATCCCGGAATACGCGCTGGATTCGGCCGATGTCGCCAACCGCGCGAAGAGGATGGTCGAGACCGCCAAGAAATGCGGCTCCTCTTCGACGGCGTCGATCCTGCCGTATATGACCACCGCGAACACCGCACGTGACATCGACAAGGTCCGCGAGGCACTGGGTGAGCGGAAGCTCTCCTACCTCGGCGTCTCCTACGGCACTTACCTCGGCGCGGTCTACGCCACGATGTTCCCGAACCGCGGCGACCGGATCGTGCTCGACAGCTCGATGAGCAACGAAGGCAGCAGTCCCGCGGCCTCGCGCGGGTTCGGCCAGGGTGTCGAAGACAGGTTTCCGGATCTGGCGAAGTTCATCGCCGCACATCCGGAGTACGGCCTTGGCACCACGCCAGAACAGGTGAAGCTGAAGTACTACGAACTGGCCGCCAGGCTGGACGCGAAACCGATGGCGGACGGCTTCGACGGCAAGCAGTTCCGCAAGGGCACGTTCGAGCGGATGTACACCGACGCGGGCCTGCCCCAGGCAGCCGAGATGTGGCGTGCCGTCAACACCGGCAAGCCCGTGGAACCGCTGCCGGGCACGCCGCCGCCGCCGGACCAGCCTGCGGACAACGCCGCCGCCGCCCAGCTGGCGGTGCTCTGCAACGACCGGAACTGGCCGGAGTCGGTGGAGTTCTACCAACGTCAGGTCGAGATCGACCGGTTCCGGCATCCGATGTGGGGTGCGGCCGCGTCCAACATCTGGCCGTGTGCGTTCTGGCCGACCGAGCCGATCGAGCTCCCGGTGGAGATCACCGGCCACGGGCCGTCGAATGTGCTCATCGTGCAGAACCTCCGAGACCCGTCCACCCCGTTGTCCGGTGCCAAGAAGATGCGTGCGGCCCTCGGTGACCGCGCGCGGATGATCACCGCCGACCAGGGCGGGCACGGTGCCTACGTCTACCAGAAGAACAAGTGCCTCAACGACGCCACGACCGAGTACCTCGTCACCGGAAAGCGTCCGCCGCAGGATCTCGCGTGCGCGGCCGAAGGAACGTCTTGACGCGGGTGGACATTCGTTCGCCGTGCTCAGGTCGCTGTTGACGCCGGGTGCTTCGAGTGGTGGCAAGGTAGTCGTGCGCTGGGCTGAGCCAGATGTTCGCTGGCGTGGTTGAGCACGCCCTGGTCGCTGCTGTCTGCGCTGCTCTTTGCTCACCCGGCGAGACCTCCCAGCACGCACCGGCGGCTACACCTGGGCGCTGCTGCTCATCGCGCTGATCATGATGCTCGGCCTGGCCGTACTTCTCACCATCGAACGCCGGATGGAAGGCACACAAGCATGCGGACCGCACTGATTGTCGGTGACCTGCAGGTCGGTGTCACCCGCGACTTCCCGTTCGCCGCGGACGCCGTCGCCCCGATCGCCGCGGTGCTACCCGCGGCCCGGGCGGCCGGTGTGCTCCCCGTGTTCGTCCGGACGGCCCTGCGCCGCAACAGGACGGACCTCGCCGACACCAACCCGCTGATGACCGCGTTCTTCGAGGCAGGCGAGACCTTTCGCGAGGACGCTCCCGGCACCGAGGTGGACCCGAGGCTCGGGCCAGGACCCGATGACGTCACCGTTCTCAAGCGCCGCACGAGCGCCTTCGCCGGAACGGATCTCGACCTTGTGCTCCGAGCCCGCAATGTCGACTCGATCGTACTCACCGGCGTAGCGACCAGCGCTATGATCGCGGCCACCGCCTACGACGCCGCAGACCGCGACTACCGGATCACGGTTCTGACCGACGCCGTCGCCGACGCTGACCCCGCCCTGAACAGAGCCGTCCTCGACCACGTGTTCCCCGCGCGGGGCTTCACCTTAACCACCACGACAGCGTGGCTCGCTCAGCTCGGGTTCCTGCCGAACACCGCGCGGGAGTGCTGAGCAGGTGAGTGGAGGTATCGCGTGCGCGGTCAGCCTGAGTCGAGTGCACCACCGCACCCCACGACCGGGTGGAATGTGGCCCGCGCCGCGTCGAACTTGACTGTGCCGCAGCGGCACAGCCTGTACTGGGGGCATGAGCCGAAAACGCCTCCTCCTCGTGCTGCCAGTGCTGCTGGCCGGAGTCGCCACCACGACCCCGGCACTGGCCGCCGGGATTCCGTTGAACAGCACCGGAATCCCGGACCGCTTCGCCGGGCAGAGCTTGAGTTGGCGGCCCTGCACGATGGATGACATGAGCGCGCCGCTGCCTGATGACCTGGACATCACCGGCCTGGAGTGCGCCACCTTCCGCACCCCTCGGGACTGGGCCTGGCCGAGCGACGAGCCGGAGCTGACCATCGCGATCAGCCGGTTGCCCGCCACCGGCAAGGCCACCGCCTCGCTGTTCACCAACCCGGGTGGACCGGGTGGGCCGGGCCGCTGGCAGCCGGGCACCGAGCTGCGCGCGCACCAGGAGATCATCGGCATGGACCCGCGCGGCACCGGCAAGAGCGACAACATCAGCTGCGGTGGTGTGGTGCCCGGCGCGGGCCGGGACGGGCGGGACCGCTCGCCGGCGAACCTGGCGGCAATCGCGGACTCGGTGCGCGAGTTCGCCCAGGCCTGCCAACGACATTCCGGCGAGCTCGGCAAGTACATCGACACCGCGCAGACCATCCGCGACATGGACCTGCTGCGGGTGCTGCTTGGCCGACAGAAGATCAACTACTACGGAATCTCCGGCGGGACCTGGCTGGGCCCGCACTACGCGCAGCAGTTCCCCCGGCGCACCGGGCGGTTCGTGGTGGACTCCGTGGTGGAGTTCACCGGCGACTGGCAGACCTTCCGGGACAGCCAGGCAGCCAGCTTCGAACGCCGCTGGCGGCAGGACTTCCTGCCCTGGATCGCCCAGTACGAGTCCAGGTACCGGTTCGGCGCGACCGGCGAACAGGCCCGGCGCGTCTATGAGGACCTGCGCGCCGAACTGGCTCGCAAACCGGTGGAGATCGGCGGTGGGCTGGTGAACCAGCTCGCGCTGGACGGCGCGGTGGTGCACTACCTGTACAAGAAGAAGAACTTCCCGCTGCTGGCCGATCTGCTGGTGTCGGCCCGGGCGGCCACCCAGGGCCGGAGCACGCCCGCACCGAGCCAGGCGCTGGCGGCCGACTTCTTCACCGCCACCCTGTGGTCCACGCTGTGCAACGACACCCCGTGGACCGGCGACCGCGAGTCCATCATCCGCCGCTCCCAGGAGAACTTCGACCGCGGCCACCTCATCCTCGGCGCCAGCTGGCTGACCGGCCAGGCCTGCGTGTTCTGGCAGCGCCCGCAGGGGCAAATCCCGCTCCAGCAGCTGACCGGCAAGGGCGTGCCGCCGGTGCTGATCGTGCACTCCGAGCACGACGGGGCCACCGGCATCGAGAACGCGATCAAGGCGCGGCAGAATTTCCGCGGCGCGCGGATGATCACCGTCACCGGCGAAGGCGACCACGGGCTCTACGCCGACGGCAATGCCCGCCTGGACCGCGCGGTGGAGCGGTTCCTGGTGCACGGCAAGCCCCCCGTCGACGCGCGGGTGCCGGGCATGCCGCTGCCCGTCCCGGCCGGGTAAGACGGCCGGCCTGGCCCTTAGAACTGTGGTGCGCGGGCCAGCCTGGAGCAGACCTGGAGCAGTGGTTTCGCAGGAACCGAGTCGAACGCCGTTGAACGGTATGCAACGGCACTTGCTGGTCAGATGCTTGATTCACCTACGCTGGCAGTGCGGGGTCAGGGGTTCGAATCCCCTCAGCTCGACTCGGTTGAGATAGCCCCAGAAGCCCTGGTGACACGGTCCACAACGTGCCCCGGGGCTTCTGGCATGTGCCGCCGAGGTACCGATGACCTTCTCTGTCCTTTGTGGATGCCGTTGGCGGCAGGCTAGTTTGCTCGGGTGAGTCTCCTCGATGATGTGGCCGAGCGCGACGGCTGGCGTTGCTGGGTCTGCGATGAACCGGTCGACCCCGACATGTCGGTGAACGACTCGAGGGGGCCCAGCGTCGACAGCCGGACCGCCGACCGCAAGGCCAAGATCGCCGAGCGGCTCGCGCACCGCGGCTGCAACACCCGCAAGGGCGCGGTCAAGGTGGTCATCGCCTGGCCGGACCGCCTGCACGTGGTCGAACCCGCCCCGCTGATCACTGTCGCCACAAGGCTGGAGCGCAAGGGCGGCCGCGAGATGGTGGCCCGGTGCCCGACCAAGCAGGACGCCCAGGAGGCGGCGGACTGGCTGGTGGACCGGTTCTCCCGGCTGGTGCCAGGACTGCCGGTGACCGCCAGCATCGAGCCGGGCGGCGGCCAGTTCCTCGTCATCCTGGCCACCGGCCGCCGCTGACCGCCGCGAAGAGCTGAGACGCCGTATCGATGATGTGGCGCCGGAGGTCCAGGGTCGCCGCCGCCGACGGGTCTTTCCGCCACAGCAGGCTGATCGTGCGGGACGCGCCCTGGTCCGCGATCGGCAGTTCGACGGCACCGGCCACCTGGCTCTCGAAGGCGTAGGTCGCACTCCCCGTCCGTCGCCCTGCACGAGTGGGACGCCGAGCTGCGTGGACGGGCGAGGCAGCGCAGTGGACGTAGGGAAAAGGCGGTTCTAGCGTGGGGAAATGAAGACCATCGGAATAGTCGGCGGTGTCGCCTGGCCCAGTTCGATCGCCTATTACCGGCTCATCAACGAAATGACCTCTCAGCGCCTGGGTGACGACGGGCTGCACAGCGCGCGTCTTGTCCTGGCGCAGACCGACTTCGAGGAAGTCGACCGGAACCAGCGCGAGGGTCGCTGGGACGTGGTCGGCGACCTCCTGGCCGAGCAGGGCAACAAGCTGAAGGCCGCGGGCGCGGACTTCTTCCTGATCGCCTGCAACACCGTGCACGCCGCCGCCGACCGCATCGAAAGCGCGGTCGACCTCCCGTTCCTCCACATCGTCGATCCGGCCGCCCGGCAGGTCAGGGAACGCGGGTTCACCACCGTGGGACTGCTCGGCAGCCGCTACACGATGACCGGCGACTACTTCGTGAACCGCCTGCGCGAACGCTATGACCTCAAGGTGTTGGTCGCCGAGGGCGAACACCAGGAGAACGTGCACAACGCGCTCTGCCAGGAACTCGCCAAGGGCGTCTTCCTCGCCGCGACCCGGAACAAGTTCAAGGCCGCCATCGCGGATCTGGTCGAGCGCGGCGCGGAGGTCGTTGTCCTCGGGTGCACCGAGTTCGGCCTGCTCGTCAAACCCGAGGACAGTCCGGTACCCATCATCGACACGGCTGTTGCGCATGCCGAAGCCGCGGTGGACCTGGCCCTCGCCCCCGAAACCGGCCAGGGGCACGTGGTCGGCCCGCGCCGCTGAGCACCGTTGCCGCGAGGCTGGAGTGCGAGATGGTGGCCCGTCGTCCGACCAAGCGCGCCAAGGTCGCGGCCTGTGCTGAGCGCGGAAAGCGTTCCGGTCCGGGCAGGGGCGACCTCGCTTGGTCGCCCCCACCCGTTCTCAGTGGCTGGCCTCTGATGCCGGCGGGGTGCCAATCCAGCAGTAGAGCTGCTCGTCGGCGGCTCGTGCCCGCTGGGCGAGACCCACCAAATCGCGAACGACCGACAGCATGCTCTCCGGGTTCACATCCTGGAAGTGGGCGAACGCCTCAGCTCGCGACCACTGCGCCGCGACCTGTGCCAGTCGATCCTCCGGGACCGCGGCGAGGCTGTCCCTGGTTGCGGTGCCCAGTTCCTGCAAGACGGATCCCGGGTCCTTCCAGGGAGAGCCATCGGGCAGTGTCATGGCTTCCTCGATCGAACGAGGTTCGGTCTCCTCAGGCGGCCACACACTGACGATCGGTGACAATTCGGGATGCCATCGGACGTCCCGGGTGGCTGCCACCAGCGCACCCAGGACCAGGAACGGCTCGACCGCGCGCGCGATCACGCCGTCGAATGCCGGAGTCCCCGTGGAGTCCTCGGTGAGCGGCCCACCGGGCAGGCCCAGCGAGCGTCCCGCATCGCCCTGGTCACGAGCGCGGAAGTACACGAAGCCAGGCCCGTGGACCGCACGGCGGTCGATTGCCAGATTCGGACGTTCGGTCCCGGACGAACCCCCGGCCGGTTGTTCGAGCTTTGCCTTGGCCGCGAGGAGGACCTCGCGAAGCTGACCCAGCGCCTTCTCTTGCTCAGGGGAGCGGGCGATGAATACCTCGGGGCAGAGAAATAGTTGATGTTGGCCGTGCGCCACGTCCTCGCGTGCCATTTCCAGCTTGCCCCTGACCGTATTGCGGTCAGCCTCACCCCAGTTTTCGACTTCAGCGAAGGCTGCGGCTAGGACGGGCGCCGCGTCGGGTAGATACAGATATTCCTCGCCGGTAGGCAGTTGCTGAGCCGACAGGTCGACCCCGCCCATGAAGGCGACCCATTCCAGGGTGGCACCGGAGAAGTTGTTGCCGGAGTATGCGTTCTCCTTGCGGCCCAGTTGGCCCCGGGCTCCCTTGTCGAGTTCTCGATTGAAATTGATTTCGCGTAGAGTGCCGGTGAAGACGCAGTCGATGAACTCCGCCTCGTTGCAGAGCCACTTCTCCAGTCGGACATTTCGGAACGAGCACCGAATGAACCGGGCGCGTCCAGGGACGAGTGCCCGGATGTGGGAGCCGTCGAAGCTGCAGTCGATGTATTCAGTCGGCTTCTTGCCTGATCCGAAAACGAAGTTTCTCACCCGCAGGTTTTCGAACTTGCACCGTTCGAGCCGGGACTCTACGATACCCCACTCTTTGCTCTTGTTCTGAGAGAAGTCGGTGTCCTTGATGCTCTTTTCGGTGATGGTGAAGCGTCCGGCCTCGATCTTGCCTATGCTCATTGGTGCGACCCTGCTTGATGTCATCGAAGTCCAAATCCGTACGGGATACTGTACGCGATGTAGGCCGACCCCGGGTAGGCTCCGCCGCGTAGGATATGGCGGGTGAGCTGCGCATCTGTGGTCAGCTCGACGTAGGTGCGGGTCTTCGTGTCGTAGAAGTCGGGATGCCAGGACGCTGCGTACCTGAACCGGCCTCGGTACTCGTTCTCCAGTTCGATTAAAACGGCTCGATGGATCGCGGTGCCGGCGTACCGGCGCCACAATGCCGCCCGCGCCTTGTGGGGCAAGCTGTTGTAGTAATCCCGCTCAGCCTGAGTGAGGTGTCTCTCCATGAGGACGTTCGCGTCAATGCTGATGACCCGCTCCGCAGCCTTGCGGACGATCTCAGCGGATTCCGCCTTGTGCTTTGTCATCCCTCGTGGCCCGGCTCGCCACACGGCCGCTGCGGACATGGCCGCGAGGATCTGGTTGCAGTCGGCCGGCCGTGCCTCGCACATCCGCTCGCCGTACTCTTCCAGCGCCATCGCCCGCAGGTGTGGCGGAAGGCCCTCCGGGCCGACCATGTCGTCGAAGTTCGCCGAGTTGTATCGCTCGGCCAACTGCTTCTTGATGTCGTCCTCGGTCTGCGCCCATGGCGGGCGCTGTGTTCCTGCCTTGCGCTTCGCCTCATCGGCGGCGCGCTGCCGCTCGGCCACCGCGCGCCAGGCCTCGCTGGCGGCCGCCGCAGCCGCGTCGCTGTCCTTGCCCGCGGCGATGGCGGCGTCCCGTGCCCGGGTGGCCTCCTGCCGGGCCTCGGCGGCGGACTGCTGCGCCCGTGCGGCTGACGCGGTCGCGGCGGAGGCGGAATGGGAGGCCAGCCGGGCGTCGCGCTGGGCGTTGTTGGCCGCCTCCCTGGCGCTGCGTGCCGAGGCGGCCGCCTGGTTGGCCGACTCCTGTGCCTGCGCGGCGGACTGCCGGGCCTGAGCGGCGTAGCCAGCCGCTTCGTTGGCCGCCTCCCGCGCTCGCCGCGCGTGCTCGTCCGCCTCAGCGGCGGCGTTGCGCGCGATCGCGGCCGCGCGGGCAGCCTCGGCCGCCTTCTCCTGCGCGTTGGCCGCCGAGCGGGCGGCGTCGGCGACGTAACGACGGACCTCGGCAACGTGCGAGGCGGCTTCCTGGTCGCGCTGACGGGCCTTGTGCTGCCCAACCTGGATGAAGTCCTTGCGATAGGCCGGAGGGCCGGCGAGTGCGACCCGGGCCGCGGCTTTCACCTCTGGGCCGCCGCCGTCGAGGAGCTGCACGACCTTGATCTCGTCGTCCTGCTCGGCCGCCACATGCTGGCCGGTGGCGAGGAAGGCCCGGCGGTCCTCGACGGTGCCGTTGAGCGCGGCCTTGGCGCTCTCCTTGGTCTGCGGACCGCCGGTGTTCATGATCTGGGCGATCTTGACCTGGTCGTCGGCGTCCTTGCCTTCGTACTCACGGGTGCGCAGGAACTCCAGCACCCCGGCGTGAGAACCCGACAGCGCGGCCTCGGCGGCCTTCTTCTGAGCCGGGATCTCAGTGTGGTCGGCGATGTAGGCGACGCGGGAGCGGTCATCCTGCTCCGCATCGAACGGCAGCTGGGTCCGCAGGAACTGCCGGACATCGGCCTCGGCTCCGACGAGTGCGGCCTCGGCGGCCTTCCTGCTCCACTGCCCGCCGCTCTTGAGCACTCGCGCGGCGACCTTGCGCCCGTTGGTCAACACCACTGAAGCCGGGGCGCCAGGGGCGGTCGCCTCGGCCAGCAGCCGCTTGGTCTCTTCGTCCCGGTGCGCGGTTTCGGCGGCATCCCATGCCGCGTCGGACTTCCGTGCCGCGTACTCGGCCTTGGCGTCCTCCGCGGTCAGCAAGGCCTCGCCGGACTCCACGGTCAGCCGCTCCGCGTCGGCCTTGCGCGCGTTCTCCTCGATCGTCGTGGCCTGCCGGGCGGCGGCGACCGACGCCTCGGCGGCGACCCGGGCCGCTTCGGCGTGCTCGGTGGCGATCTTGGCCAGGTCCGCGGCTTGGCCGGCGTGCTCGGCCGCATCCGCCGCGGCCAGACCTGCCGCGTGAGCGTGCTCGGCCGCTGACCTCGCCGCCAGGTGCGCCTCGTTCGCCGCGCGGCCTGCCTCCCCGGCAAGGGACTCGGCGACACCCGCGGCGCGCGAGGCCTCATTCGCCTTGCGCCGGGCGTTGGCTGCGGCCTGTCTGGCACGAGCGGCCTCGCCGGAGGCGACGTGGGAGTGGCTGCCCGCTGCCTGAGCAGCATTGGCCGCCTTGTCCGCGTTCTGGCTGGCGCTCTTGGCCGCCCCGGCCGCCTTGCCCGCATCCTCGGCCGCACGGCCTGCTGCCTTCGCGGCCTCGGCGATCTGCTGGACCACCTTGGCCATCGCCAGTGCCGCTTCGGAAGCCTTGCGGGCGGCTGAGGCCTGGTTGGCATCTCCCGCCGCCGCGGTCGCCGCATTGCGGGCCTCGGCCGCGGCTTGGCCCGCGGCCGAGGCCGCGGAGGCTGCCTTGGACGCGGCGTTGGCGGCCACGCGAGCGGCGTTGTTCGCTGCCTGTGCCGCGGAAATCGCGGTCTTCGCGGCATCGGCCGCGCGTTCGGCGGCGTCGGCCGCGCGAATGGCCGCGGCCGCGGCCTTGCCAGCCTGATCCTTCGCCGCCGCGGTCTCGGCAGCGGCGATCTCGGCTGCCTGCTTGGCCTTCTCGGCGGCGTCGACCGCTCGTGCGGAGGCATCCTTGGCGGCTTCGGTCTCCGCCGTCGCGCGCTGTTCGGCCGCCTTGGCCGCAGCCGACAGTTCCGCGACGCTGGCCCGCTCCTCGTCCCGGGCCCTGGCCACGTGCTGGCCGCGGGCCAGGAACTCCGCCACGTCCTCGTCAGTACCGTTGAGCGCGGCCTTGGCCGCGGCCTTCACCGCCGGGCCGCCGGCGTTCATGATCTGGGTGACCAGGACCTGGTTGTCCGCTTGCCGAGCGGAGTGCTGGCCATCGCCGAGGAACTGCCACACGTCTTGGGCGGTGCCGTTGAGCGCGGCCTTCGCACCATCGCGGACAGCGGAGCCGCCAGCGTTCATGATCTGGGCAAGCTGAACCTGGAAGTCGGCCGCCTGGGCGGTGTACTGCCCGGTGTCGAGGAAGGCGCGGACATCCGAGGCCGACCCGGCCAGCGCGGCCTTGGCGGCCGCGCGGACTCCTGGGCCGCCCCGATGCATGATCTGGGCGACCAGAACCTGGTCGTCGGCCTCCTTCGCCTGGTGCCTGCCGGTTCGCAGGAACTCCGCCACGGCCTCGTCGCCGCCGACGAGCGCGGACTCCGCGGCGTAGGCGAGACCGGGGCCACCGGTCTTCAGCAACGTCAGCGCCTGCTCGCGATCTGCGAGCGCCGGCGTCTCGGCGCCGAAAGCCGGACCGCCCTGGAGAACGCCGGCCAGAAGTGCCAGCACCATCGAGGTCGCGACCAGTGAACGTCTAGGCGTCACAGGCCCTCTTTTCCGCTTCACCGTGCTCGTGTCCCTTCGGCAACTGAAAGTTGGAATGGCGGCATCCGGTTGGCGCATTGCAGCCATCCGCGTGGTCAGAGCGTGAAGAAAGGCGTAAGGAAGCGGGATTGAAACAAGATCCGCGCCTAGCGCGTGTGAACGACAGTCATGCCCCCCGTGCCCCCCTGTGCCTGCGATCAATGCGCCACAGGCGAGAGAACACTAGAGCAAGATCTGTTCGCTTGTCACCCTGGTTGGGCCGAATGTGGTACGCCAGCCGACGTTACACACTGTTGCGTTCGTCACAGAAATTTGATTGCAAACAGCTTTTGTGCCTAACGTCGAATTCTCTCCTGTGGGGGGAGGGAAGCAGGGGCGTTAAGTCACCGTCACCACGGCTCTCGCTGCGGTGCCGGAATTCTGGTCTTGTCGCTCGTCTTCCTAGGGGTCGGAAGTTCAAGGGGAGCACTTGTGAGGCTTGTCCCGCGCCTGGCGGTCCTCGGGGTCGTGGCCATATCCGCGCTGCTCATCAGCGTCCAGGGGGCATCCGTCGCCCAGTCCACGGGGCCGGCAGCCGACGCGCCGAAGTTTGTCGTCGAGGACTTCCAGCATCCTGCCGCCGATGCCATCCTGCGGGAACGTGGAATCATCGTGCGCAAGGGTGACGGGAACATTCAGTCCGTCGACTGCGTGAGCGGCGAGGACCAGATCGTCGTCAAGGCCCGCAATGCAACCGGCCTGATCACTGCCTGCTTCCGGGTCGCCGCTCCCGTCGGCTATCTGGCCGTGGAGGTCCAGAAGGTCTTCTACATCCAGGCGGCAAACCACGACGTTCAGGCCAAGTTGAAGGTCAAAGATCGAGAAGAGAACGTCAGCATTCCCAAAAATGAGGGAAAGCCCGTGGGTGAGGGGATCAGTGAGCCGAACGGGCCTGCAACTCTTCTTGAGCTCCGGGCCAGCTCCTGATCATCGCTGGCTCCTGGACCCCGGTTCGGACATTCAGTGGTCAGATTGTCTGGGCGTCTCATTGGGCTGACTATTTCCTGGTATCCACGGGCCCCGTGCCGGGGTTTCGTTCAATGGATCACGAATGAAGTGGTGGATGTGAAAGCAGCGCAGGTAAGACGGCGTGCTTTGGCGGTTGCAATCGCCGCGATGACTGTGGTGAGTACAGGCCTCCTGGGTGTCGGTACCGCGACCACGGCGCAGGCGGCAGTAGGAGACCCCGTCAGGGAGGGAACAGATCTGTTCCTGGCGAGGGTTGTGGTCGGAGAGCACGTGCGCGGCTGCTCCGGCGCGCTCATTGCTCCGCAGTGGGTGCTCACCGCCCGCAGTTGCTTCGCCGAGCCGGGCAAGGAGTCGGACGTTCGACCGGGTCCACCGGCATTGCTCACCACCGTTACCGTGGGTCGTAATCCGCGTTCGGGCAAGACCGGGCACCAGGCTCCGGTGCTGGAGGTGGTGCCCAGGGACGATCGGGATGTTGCCCTGGTCAAGCTGGCCTTCCCGATCACCGACATCGCCCCGGTGCCGCTGACCGCCACCGCGCCCGGTGACAGCGAGGTGCTGCGGCTGGCCGGTTACGGGCGCACCGCCACCGAGTGGGTGCCCGGCGCTCCGCACAGCGGAACCTACGGCGTGACCTCCGTGAGCGGTGCCACGGTCGCGGTCTCGCCCTCCACCAGCGCGGCCAGCATCTGCAAGGGGGATGCGGGCGGACCCGCGCTGCGCCAGCGCGGCCAGGCGGTGGAACTGCTGGGACTCGTCAGCGCCGCCTGGCAAGGCGGCTGTCTGGGCGAGACCGAGACCCGGCGTACCGCAACCCTGGCGCGGGTGGACACCCTCGCCGACTGGGTGCGTACCACCACTGTGGAGCGCCCGAATCCGCTGGCGTTTGCTTGGCGGCATCAGTTGCATGTTTTCTCCCGCGCGCACAACGGCGAGCTCTCCCACTGGTGGATGAACCGTGGGGGCGGGGTGGAGCGTGGTTCCTGGGGTGGGGAGCTGGCCGGTAACCCGGCCGGGTTCGTCGACGGCGAGCAGCAGCACGTTTTCGGCCGCGGCCCCGACGGCAGCCTGCGTCATTGGATCTGGGATGCCAGGGTGCCGGAGCGGGTCGGGCAGGAGACGTGGCAGGGGCCGAAGATCACCGGTGACCCGGTGGCCTACGTCTGGAAGGGCGAGCAGCACGTCTTCGCCCGCGCCGAGGACGGGTCGCTGGCGCACTGGATCTGGTCCGGTTCACTGCGCAATGACTCCTGGGGTGGTCAATTGGTCGGTAGCCCGGCCGGGTTCGCCCATGGGGAGCAGCAGCACGTTTTCGCCAGGGACAAGGATTCGCAGCTGGTGCACTGGTATTGGGATGCCCGTGCCGAGCGTCTGATCTCTGAGGTGTGGCAGGGGCCCAAGATCAGCAGCGATCCCACCGGCTACCTCTGGCAGGGACAGCAGCACGTCTTCGCCCGCGGGTTGAACGGCAGCCTGGAGCACTGGCAGTGGTCGGACAGGTTCTGGCAGGACAACTGGGGCGGGCAGATCGAGGGCCGGCCTGCTGGGTTTCCCTATGGCGAGCAGCAGCATGCCTTCGGTCGCGGCCCGGCTGGAGAGCTGCGCCATTGGTACTGGGACGCGCGGACTCAGGGTGAGGTCGTTCGGGAGACCTGGCAGGGCGCGCAGATCGCTGGGGATCCGAGTGCGCATGTATGGTTCGACGAGCAGCAGGTGTTCGCCTTCACGATGAGTCCGGATGGCGAGTTGGGGCACTGGTGGTGGGAGAACGGCAAACCCGTGCAGCACAACACCTGGGGCAAGTAACCTTCAGGACCGGCTGGCGGCTGGCCGGTGGTGGTGAGGGGAACTCGCCACCACCGGTTTGTGCGTCGGGGGTCTACCGGAAACGGCTGGTCTTGACGATCCGGTACCCGTAGGCCGTGATGCCGGCCACGGCCGAGGTCGCGGCGAGGGTGCCGAACGGGCGTCGCATTCTCTCCATCAAAGTCTGGACAACCGCTAGGCGCGTTCGCCCGCGCGCATCTCGCGGGCGGTCCGGCTGAACGCCAACCCGGCCCCGACCGCGAGCATCGGCACCGCCGCCATCGCGAAGGCCCACCGCACGTCGATCGTGATCAGCAGTCCCATCAGCGCGATCGAGAGCGAGTCCAGGGTCATGCGGGGCAGGTCGACGATGCTGTTCACCCGGCCGAGGAGTTCGCGGGGGGCGGTGCTTTGCACGAAGGCGGGTAGGGCCACGTCGCTGGAGTACGCGACGCCGATGCCGAGCACCGCGAGCACCACGGCCGCGATCCACACGCTGGGCAGGAAACCGACCAGGGCGAAGGCCAGGCCCTCGAACAGGGTCATGCCGATGATCAGCAGGCCCCAGCGCCGGGGGAGTCCGGTTAGTGAAGCGCTGAAGGCGCCGATCAGTTGGCCCAGGCCCCAGGAGGCGACCAGGGCGCCGAGGGCGATGGGGCTGTTGGACAGCTCCTTGGCCAGGGCGGGCAGGCCGACGGCGAACAGGCCGGCGTAGGACAGGGTCGAGGCGGTGACCAGCAGCAGCACGATCCGCATCGGCACGCTGTCGCGGGCGTAGCGCAGGCCGACGCCGATCTCCCGCCACAGCGGGGTCTCCGGCCGGTCCGGGCGGGTTCCCTTGGGGGCGCCGCGCAGGGTCGCGGCCGCGACCAGGAAGGTGGCCGCGTTCACCAGCATGGCCGTGGTGGTGCCGCTCAGTGCGATCAGCACGCCGCCGCCGAGCGGGCCGACCAGGCGGCCGAACTGCTCGCTCATGCCGAGCAGGGCGTTCGCCTTGGGCAGCTGCTCGTCGGATACCAGTGACGGCAGGATGCTTGTGCTGGCCGGCCAGAAGAACGCCTCGGCGACGCCGGAGAGCACGCCGAAGACGAACAGGTGCCAGATCTGGATGGTTCCGGTGGCGTTGAGCGTGGCCAGGGCGAGCACGCCGCCCGCTCGCACCAGGTGGGTGAGCAGCATGACCGCGCGTGGCGAGAGCCGGTCCGTGACCCCGCCGCCGACCAGCAGCAACGCGCCGCGGGGGACCGCGATCGAGACCATCACGGCGGCCAGGGTCGCGGCGGTGGAGCCGGTGACCGACTGCACCAGCCAGACGAAGGCCACGTCGTAGCTGTAGTCGCCGAGCATGGAGATCGACTCGCCCGCCCAGACACGCCGGAACGACCGCGGGAGTTCGCGCACGGGGTGAACCCTCGCCGCACCCGGGCGGACCGGCAACCGGATATTCCGGCCCGATTCCTTTCGCCGCCGACCTGCGTCGGTACCTGTGTCAGTCGCGGCTGGGAAGGGAAACGTGATGCGGAAACTTGTGGTGGGTTGTCTGGTCTCGGTGGACGGGGTGCACGGGGAGCCGCGGTCCTGGGTGTCGGAGTACTTCGACGACGAGGCGGCGGCGAAGTCGTTGGCGGCGCTGGCGCGGGCCGACGCGATGTTGATGGGGCGCAACACCTACGAGTACTTCGCGCCGGCCTGGCCGCAGGCGAGCGGGCCGTACGCGGAGCGGGTGAACTCGATCCGGAAGTACGTGTTCTCTTCGACGCTGGCCTCGGTCGAGTGGCGGAACTCGACGCTGGTGGCCGGGGATCCGGTGGCCGCGGTGCGGGAGCTCAAGGCCGGGGGCGACGGGGACCTGGTGATCTACGGGTATGGGCGGCTGGCGCGGACGTTGCTGGCACACGGGCTGGTGGAGGAGTTGCGGGTGGACGTGAACCCGGTGATGGTGGGCGCCGGCACGCCGTTGTTCCAGCCGGGGGAGCGGCGGCCGCTGGCGCTGGCCTCGATCGAGCGGCGGGGGCCTGGGGTGGTCACGCTGGTGTACGTGCCCGCTTGAGGGGAGTCGGTGTGGAGTTCCTTGACCAGGCCGAGGCGTACCGGCGGGAACTGCTGGCGCACTGCTACCGCATGCTGGGGTCGGTGGACGACGCCGAGGACGTGGTGCAGGAGACCTACCTGCGCGCCTGGCGGGCCAGCGCGGGGTTCGAGGGGCGGTCCTCGGTGCGCACCTGGCTGTACCGGATCGCCACCAACGCCTGCCTGAGCGCGTTGCGGAAGCGGGACCGGCGGGTGCTGCCCTCGGGGCTGGGCGCGGCCTCGGGCGATCCGGACGCGGTGCTGGAGCCGGGTGAGGGGGTCAGCTGGATGCAGCCGCTGCCGGACATGCTGGTGCGGGCCGAGGCCGCGGATCCGGCGGGAGTGGCGGTGGCCAGGGAGGGTCTCCGGCTGGCGCTGGTGGCCAGCCTCCAGCACCTGTCCGGCAAACAGCGCGCGGTGCTGGTGCTGCGGGATGTGCTTGGGTGGCCGGCAGCGGAGGTGGCCGCGGTGCTGGAGCTGAACGTCGGGGCGGTGAAGAGCCTGCTGCAGCGGGCGCGGGCCCGGCTGGCCGCGGTGGCGCCGAAGGCGGAGGAGGTGCTGGCGCCGGAGCATCCGCGGGCGCGGGCGCTGTTTTCCGCTTATATGCAGGCGTTTGAGCGCGCGGACGCGGCGGCGGTGGAGCGGTTGTTGTTGCGGGACGCCAGTTTGGAGCTGACGCCGGGGCGGACCTGGTTCGCGGGTCGGTCCGCCTGCGTGCCGTTCCTGGCCCGGCACGTGCTCGGCGAACCCGGCAGCTGGCGGACCGTGGCCACGGCGGCGAACGGGCAGCCCGCGCTGGCCGCGTACCTGCGCGGCGAGGACGGGAGCTACCACGGTTACGGGGTCGGCGTGCTCACCGTGACGGCGGCCGGGATCAGCCGGATCACCGTGTTCGGGGACCTGATGTTGTTGCCGCGCTTCGGTTTGCCGACGGTGCTGCCCGCCACCTGACCAGGCGGCGGGCAGCGCTCCTCAGGCGGCTAGCTGCCTGCCGCGTCGAAGATCGCGCTGAGCAGGGAGGTGTGGTTGCTGGTGTCCTGGGAGAGCTCCCAGTTCATGATGCCGCCGGCGTTCGCCTTGGCCCACTGGGTCTTGCGCTTGATGGTGGGGATGCCGTTGTAGCACTGCTGGGCGCCGCTGGCCTGGACGCAGTCCTTGTTGGCGTTGGCCGGGTCCATCGCCACGATCTGGGCGTAGGTCAGGTAGTTCGGCCTGCTGTAGAACGGCACGCCGAGCACCGCCTTGTTCGCGGGCAGGCCACGGGCCTTCCAGCCGTTAACCGAGTCGATCGACCACTGGTAGTTGGCGTGCGGGCTGCCGCCGTCGTAGGCCATGATGTTGAGGAAGTCGACCACGCCGAACACCGCGGGCTGCACGCCGTTGGCGGTGTTGCCGCCGGAGACCACGGCCGCGGTGAGCAGCTTGCCCTTGGGCTTGAGCGCGCCGCTGAGCTGCTGCATCAGCGCGGTGAAGTTGTTGCCGGAAGCGCCGGGGTCCGGGTACTCCCAGTCGATGTCGACCCCGTCCAGGTTGTACTGGTTGATCACGTTGACCACCGCGTTGACGAAGGCGGTCCGGGTGTTCGCGCTGCGCGCCAGCGCCTCGAAGGCCGAGTCGTTGCCGTCGTTCCAGCCGCCGATGGCCAGTGACACCTTGACGCCGTTGTTGTGGCCCTGGGTCACCAGCGAACGCAGCTTGTTCGGATCCGGCACCGCTTGCAGGGTCCCGTTGGCGTTGGGCAGCACGAAGGCGTAGTTGATGTGCGTGAGCTTGCGGTACTGGATGCTGTTGACGTTGCCGGACCAGGACGGCATGTATCCGACGCTGCGGAAACCGGGCGGTAGCGCGGCCGCGGCCACCGCCTCGGCCGACGGCGCGGCGGCCGGTTCGGCGCTACTCGGCGCGGCGAGTCCCATGGTGACCGCGGTCGCCGCCGTGACCAGGGCGATTCCCGTTGTGGCCCAACGAGAACGGAACGTACGCCGACGAATGGAAATCGATTGCATGACGAGTTTCCCTTTCAGTGCAGGGGCTGATCGGGTGTGGCAGGGCGTCAGACCGCGGCGGCAGGGGCGGTCTGGACGGCATGCCGGAAACCGGTTTCCGCAGAGTGGGGAAACTGGGGTGTTATAGTCGAGCGGTTTTGGCCATAGCGCATACCAGTGTCTGTGTCGGCAAAGGACACGTCCCTCCTGGCAGCGGGCGAGGCTCAGCCTACTGCATGGCTTTAATCAAGTCACGATCAAAGCGCAAAAAGGGTCCAGACCACTGGGGATGGGGCCGTGATCGGCCGACACTGTCCACAGTGGAGGGTAAAACTGGGCGGGTCCGGGCGCGCACGGCGACCGGACCCGCGTGCTGGATCAGCCGCAGGCGGCGGTCAGCTTGGCCACCTGGTCGGTCTTCTCCTTCATCCAGTTGGCCACGGACTCCGGGCCGAAGTCCTTCAGGGTGACCTCGTTCATGGTCTTGGCCATGCCGTCGAGGGCGCCCTTGAGCGTGGTGTCACCGGCCTTGGCGGCCAGCGCCTCCATCTCCTTGGCCTTCTTCTGGGTCTCCTCGAGTGCCTTCTGCGGGTCCGCGACGTTCGGCGTGAAGCTGGCCACCTTGAGCGCGTCGATGCACAGCGTGGCCTTGTTGGCCGCGTCGCCCACCTTGTTCGCGGTGTTGGCCGCCTCCTGGACGGCGCCGCAGCCGGCAAGGGCGCCGAACAGGCCCAGGGTCAGCAGAGCGGTGGCCACTGGACGAGCTGCGCGCATGCCGTATCTCCGATCATCGACTGAGTGTTATGTCCGACTCTACCGGCCTGGCGAACCGGCCATGGGGAAAAGAGCCCGGTAGAAGGAGTTCGCCCGGAACCCGTCGTCGTGGTGGGTGGAGGTCCAGGACAGCGGCACCGAGCCGGCGGCGGTGTGCAGGTGGCCGTCCAGCCGGTAGTCCGGGTGCACGCCGTCGTTGCTCAGCGTCGTGCTGAAGCTGAAGGTCAGGCGGTCGCCCCTGGTCACCGGCAGGCCACCGGCGGAGAGCGGGGCGTAGACCGGGAACCAGTTGCAGCGCTGGGCCAGCGAGTCGATCGGGCTCTCCGCCGCGCTCACCCACAGCCGCACGCCGAGGGCGAAGCCGTGCAGGGTGCCGCGGCGGGTGATGACCAGCTCCCGGTCCTGGCTGCTTTCCGGGACCAGCTCGCCGCCGAAGTCCAGCGGCTCCACTTCGGCCGCGCCGGAGAGGTGCGCGCGGCGGCGCAGGGCGGGGATGCAGGCGCGCACGTCGAAGGGCCTGCCCACCGAGCTGAACACGTGTTCCAGGTAGGGCAGGGCGAGCTCGGCGAACCCCGGCCGGCCGCCGGGCGCGGCGTGGTCCAGGTCCAGCGCGACCACCGTGGTGGCGCTGCGGTGCGGGATGAACACCCCGTCCGCGCGCACCAGGCGGTCCCTGGCATCGCGCAGCACCGCGCCGGCGCCCTCCGCGCCGCCCAGGTTGCCGATGATCTCCGAGACGCACACGTCGGCGCGTTCGGGCAGGTGGACCTCGGTGGACAGGCCCTCCAGCACGGTGACCCGGTCGGCGAACCCGGCCTGTGCCACCGTCTCGCGGGCCTGCCGGGCCGCCTCGGGCAGCACCTCGACCGCCCACACGTGCCGTGCGCCCGCCCTGGCCGCGGCCAGCGCCCACACCGCCTCCTGCCCGGTGCCGATGTCCAGCACGGTGCGGCCGGGCGCGTGCCGGGCGACGGCCGCGGCGTAGCGGTCGTTGCGCAGCTGGTCGTCGAGCATGAAGTGGTACAGCCGGTCGTCGTAGACCGGGTACTCGCCGAGTGAGGGCAGCAGCAGCGCGGGCGCCGGGTCGCCGATCTCACGGGTGCGCACCAGCACTTCGCGGTCTGGCGCGGTCAGGCGGGCGATCGCGGAACCGGTCATCGGCTGGGACCGTCCCAGCGCAGCGGCAGGCTTTCCACGCTGAGCTGGACAAAAGCCCGCTCCCGCACCTCGGATCCGGCCGGAATCCGGTAGTCCGGAATTCGCCGGTGCCATTCCTCGAACACCACCTTCAGCTCCTGTCTGGCCAGGTGCGCGCCGACGCAGCGGTGAATTCCCCAGCCGAAGGTGAGGTGCCGGTTCGGAGTGCGGTCCAGCAGCACCTCGTCGGCCCGCTCGAACTCCCGCGGATCCCGGTTGGCCGCGCCGGAGAGCAGCAGCACCAGGTCGCCCTTGCGCATCGGGCAGCCGGCCAGCTCGACGTCCTCGGTCACCCGGCGGCCGTCCAGGATGATGTCGTAGTAGCGCAGCAGCTCCTCCACCGCGCTGGGGATGACCTCGGGCTCGCGGACCAGCCGCGCGCGGTGCTCCTCATGCGTGGCCAGGTGCCAGAACGCGTAGGACAGCTGCGCGGAGATGGTGTCCAGGCCCGCGATGAACAGCACGAACAGCAGGTTGGTCAGCTCCGCGCGACTCGGCACCCGGCCGTCCACCCGCCAGGTGGTCATCCGGCTGACCAGGTCGTCGCCGGGCTCGGCCTGGCGGCTGGCCAGCAGGTCGGCGAAGTAGCCGCGCACCTCGGCGCGCACCGAGTCCAGGCTTTCCGGATCGCCGTCCGGGCGCAGCACCGCCTCCTCCCAGGCCAGGAAGCGGTCCAGCTCGGTCTGCGGCAGGTCGAGCATGGTCAGGAACACCGAGACCGGCAGCCGCTGCGCGATGTCGGCGACGAAGTCGCAGGAGCCGCGGTCGATCACCGCGTCGATCAGCTCGGTGCAGCGGGCCCGGATGACCGGGTCCAGCGCGCGGGCCCTGGCCGGGGAGAACTCGCTCATCAGCGGTTTCCGCCAGGCGGTGTGCAGCGGCGGGTCCAGCTGCATCGGGATCGCGGGCTCGGCCGGTTCGGGGTCCAGCAGGGTCAGGCCGCTGTTGGAGAAAGTTCCCGGGTCGTTGAACAGCTCCCGAAGAGGAGCCATCCGGGTGACCACCCAGTAGCCGCCGTCGGCGGTGCTGCGGAAGGCCGGGTGCTCCTCCCTGCGGGCGTCGTACTCGGCCCGGTAGTGACCGATCGGCCGGGTGCCTTGCAGGTACCGGAAGTGCTTCTCGGGAACCCCAGCCTCGCCGGGCATGGCTTTTCCTCCGTCGCGCGTCGAGTGCTTCCCCCGTACTAGAGAAGAATTACCCGGCAGACCGCCAAAACCCAGGCCGGATAAACAAAGATGATGTACTGGAGGCTATCCTCCAGTGGCAATTGCGGAATTCCTCTGGGTGTTTTTCGGAAAATGTCCCGGCAATCGGCTCAGCCGGTGATCTCCTCCGGCGGCAGCGCGGAGAGCACGGCCAGCGCCCGCAGGAACGCGGCCCGCTCCGCCGCAGGCAACCGCGCCAGCACCCGGTCCTCGTTGGCCTGGATCGCGGCCTGGGTCGTCCGCCGCAGCTTCCGCCCCTTCTCGGTGATCGAGACCAGCCGCGCCCGCCGGTCCGCCGGATCCGGACGGCGCTCGATCAGCCCGGCCTGCTGTAGCTCGTCCAGTACCCCGATGATCCGGGTCTTGTCCGCGCCGATGGCTTGGGCCAGCGCCACCTGGGTGCGGATCGGCCCCTCGTCCACCGCGGTCAGCACCGCGTAGGCCCACATGGACAGCCCGTGCGCCCGCAGGATCGGCAGCTCAGCGGCGATCAACGCCCGCTCCAACGGCACGATCATGGCCGCGAGATCACGACGGCGCCCGGTCATGCCGAGCAGCGTACTGGGGTTGACCAGATCGTAAGCGCATGCACATCATATGCACATGCTTACGAATGAGTTGCTGACGCTGCACCGCCGCGCGGTACTGGACAGCGTCGCCGCGGTTGAACGGGTTGAGTCCGCGGACCTGAAGCGCCCGACTCCGTGCGCGGACTGGACGCTGGCGGAGCTGCTGGCGCACATGACCGTGCAGCACCACGGGTTCGCCGCCGCGGCCGAGGGGAACGGGGCGGATACCGCGGTGTGGCGGGTGCGGCCGCTCGGGCCGGATCCGGTGCGCGAGTACCGGGCGGCGGCGGACCGGGTGCTCGCGGCGTTCGCGGAGGAGGGGGTGTGGGAGCGGGAGTTCACGTTGGCGGAGTTCGGTGCTTCGTTCCCGGCGGTGCGGGCGATCGGGTTTCATCTGATCGACTACGTGGTGCACGGGTGGGATGTGGCGCGGGCGCTGGGGAATCGGTACCGGCTGGCGCCGGAGCTGGTGGAGGTGGCGTCGCGGATCGCGTTCGCGGTGCCGGATGATGGGGATCGGCGGCGGGCGGGGGCGGCGTTTGGGGCCGCGTTGCCGGCTGAGGGGGAGCCGATGGAGCGGATCTTGTTGTGGCTGGGGCGATCGCCGCGCTGGCCGGACTGACCGGTGGTGGACGCCGCCAAGGCGGTGGGATGTTTTCCAAAGGTGTGGTGGGCCGGCAAGGTGCGGTCGGTGGGGCGGCCGACGAGATGGTCGGGGAAATCGTTGTGGATGACTTCCGGGAGTCATTTCACATGTCCGCCGGCTATTGGGATGCCGAGGAGTTCGAAGAACGCCTCTGGTGGGACGATGAGGAGCACTGGGTGAGGATGGCGGCGGAGCTGCTCTCCCCGTATGTGCGGCGGGGTGAGCGGATCGCCGTCATGTGGGGCAACTACCTGATGCCGGCCGTGACCATGCCCGCGGATGTCGCGGTGCGGCGCGCGCGGGACATCCTGGACGCCGGGCCGCACTTCTGGATCCACCCGCTTGGCGGTTCGGTGCTCATCGAATGCCTGATGGATGGACAGGTGACGGTCGCGACGATTCCGTCAGGCTAAGTGCGGAACCCGCGGAAGTCAGGGGACAAACGCAAGGGCCGGGCAGTGACTGGATATCACTGCCCGGCCCTCGGCGTTGGTCAGAGTGTCTTCTCCAGGCGGCCGGCCAGGAGTTTGGTGAAGCGGGCTGGGTTGGGCAGGTCGCCGCCTTCGGCGAGCAGGGCCATGTTGTAGAGGAGTTCGGCGGTTTCGGTCAGGGCCTCGTCCTCCGGGCGGTCCGCGTGGGCCGCGCGCAGGGCGGTGACCAGGCCGTGGTCCGGGTTCAGCTCCAGGATGCGCTTGATGGGTGGGAGGTCCTGGCCCATGGCGCGGTACATCTTCTCCAGGGTCGGCGTGAGGTCGTAGGTGTCGCCGACGATGCAGGCGGGGCTGGTGGTGAGGCGGGTGCTGAGGCGGACTTCCTTGACCGTGTCGGACAGGGTGGTGCCCAGCCAGGTCAGCAGGGGCTCGTACTCCTTCTGCTTGGCCTCGCGGGCGACCTCGGTGGCCTTCTTCTCCTCCTCGGAGTCCAGGTCCACCTGCCCCTTGGCGATGGACTGGAACTGCTTGCCGTCGAAGCCGCTGACCGCGTCCACCCACATCTCGTCGATGGGGTCGGTCAGGATCAGCACCTCGTAGCCCTTGGCGGCCAGCGCTTCCATGTGCGGGGAGTTCTCGATGCTCTGCCGGGACTCGCCGGTGAGGAAGTAGATGTGCTGCTGGCCGTCCTTCATCCGCTCGACGTACTCGCGCAGCGTGGTCAGCTTCTCCGCGTCGTGGGTGGAGGCGAAGGAGCAGATCTCCAGGATGGTCTCGCGGTTGTCCGGGTCGGAGAGCAGGCCTTCCTTGACCGCGCGGCTGAACTCGGTCCAGAAGGTCTGGTAGGACTCCGGCTTGTCCGACTGGAGCGTCTTGACCGTGGCCAGGATCTTCTTCACCAGGCGCTTGCGGATCAGCTGGATCTGGCGGTCCTGCTGCAGGATCTCGCGGCTGACGTTGAGGGATAGGTCAGCCGCGTCCACCACGCCCTTGACGAAGCGCAGGTACTCCGGGACCAGCTCCTCGCAGTCGTCCATGATGAACACGCGCTTGACGTAGAGCTGCACGCCGCGCTTGGCGTCCCGCATGAACAGGTCCATCGGCGCCCTGGACGGGATGAACAGCAGCGCCTGGTACTCGAAGGTGCCCTCGGCGTTGAGCCGCACCGTCTCCAGCGGGCCGGTCCAGTCGTGGCTGATGTGCTTGTAGAACTCGGCGTACTCCTCCTCGGTGACCTCGCTCTGGCTGCGCGCCCAGAGCGCCTTCATCGAGTTGACCGTCTCCAGCTCCTGGCCGCCGTCCTCCTCGCCGGTGGACGGCTTGGCCATCCGGATCGGCCAGGTCAGGAAGTCGGAGTAGCGCTTGACGATCTCGCGGATCTTGGCCGGGTCGGTGTAGTCGAAGAGGTTGTCCTCGGCGTCCTCCGGCTTGAGGTGCAGGGTCACCGAGGTGCCCTGGGGCGCGTCCTCGGCGGGGCCGATGGTGTAGGTGCCCTCGCCCTCGGACTCCCAGCGCACGCCCTCGGACTCGCCTGCCTTCCTGGTGACCAGGGTGACCCGGTCGGCGACCATGAAGCTGGCGTAGAAGCCGACGCCGAACTGGCCGATCAGGTCCTGGGAGGCGGCCGCGTCCTGGGTCTCCTTCATCTTGCGCAGGAACTCCGCGGTGCCGGACTTGGCGATGGTGCCGATGAGGCTGACCACCTCCTCCCGGCTCATGCCGATCCCGTTGTCCCGCACGGTCAGCGTGCGGGCCTCCGGGTCGGTGGCGATCTCGATGTGCAGATCGTCCGCGTCGGCCACCAGGTCCTTGTCCCGGTAGGTGGCCAGGCGCAGCTTGTCCAGCGCGTCCGAGGCGTTGGACACCAGCTCGCGCAGGAAGGTGTCCTTGTTCGAGTAGATCGAATGGATCATCAGCTGCAGGAGCTGACGGGCCTCGGACTGGAACTCGAGCGTTTCGGTCGGGCTGGTCACGTGCTTCCTTCCGCGAATCACTTCCGGGTGCTGCGACCAGGCATTCTACGTGTCAGGCGGTGCGGGAGAGTTCGCGCTCCCGGCGCGGGGCCCGCTTGGGCGCCGGGCGGAGCTGGGCGGGCGCGGCGGTCACCAGGTCGCGGTAGATCCGCTCGAACCGGCCGATGGTGTTCGCGATGGCGTGCTCGGCGATCATGGTCTCGCTGGCCTTGCCCATGGTGGCCAGCATCTCCGGGTCGCTCAGGGTCTGGGTGAGCCGGGCGGCCAGCGCGAGCACGTTGCCGGGCGGGAACAGCCAGCCGTTGCGGCCGGGGCGCACCAGGTGCGGCAGGGCCATCGCGTCCGCGGCCACCACCGGCTTGCCAGCGGCCATCGCCTCCATGGTGACCAGGCTCTGCAGCTCGGCGATGCCGGGCATGCAGAACAGGTCGCAGCGGGCGTAGGCGGCGAGCAGCTCGGCGTCGCTGAGGTGGCCGTGGAAGGTGACCCGCTCGCGCACGCCGAGGCGGTCGGCCAGCGCCTCCAGGCTGCCGCGGCAGCTGCCGTCGCCGACGATCTCGGCCCGCACGTCCAGCTCCGCGGGCAGCTTGGCCAGCGCCGCCAGCAGCTCGTTGACCCGCTTCTCCTCATCCAGCCTGCCCACGAACAGCACGGTCCGGCCCTGACCGGCCTGCCGCTGCTGGGCGCGGCGGTACTTCTCGATGTCGATGCCGCAGGAGATGGCCAGCGCCTCCCGGCCGAGCTTGTTGTCCTGCAACAGCTTCACCGCGCGCGGGGTGGGCGCGGTGACCACCTGGGCGCGGCCGAACACCGACACCAGGTCCCGCCAGGCCAGCCGGGCGCTGGTGGCGCGCAGCCAGCCGGGCATCTTGACCAGCGCGAACAGGTTCTCCGGCATGAAGTGGTTGGTGGCCACCAGCGGGATGCCCAGCGCGGGCGCGGCCTTGGCCAGCGCGCGGCCGACCACGAAGTGCGCCTGCACGTGCACCACGTCCGGCTGCAGCTCGCGCAGCAGCTCGGTGGCGGTCCGGTTCGCCTGCCACGGGGTGGAGAACCGGAACTTCTGGTAGAAGGGCCAGCGGTGCGAGCGCACGTGGTGCACGGTGATCCCGTCCATCGCGTGCGAGCCGGCCAGCAGCTCCGCCGAGACGTCCGGGGCCGGGCAGAGCACGTGCACGTCGTGGCCCTGGGCGGCCAGGCCCGAGGCCAGGCGGTGGGCGAAGTTGGCCGCCCCGTTGACATCCGGCGGGAAGGTGTCGGCGCCGATGACGATGCGGAGAGCACGCTGACTGGTCATGATGCGGTCCTGTTCTGGGCTGACCAGGCAGGTGCGCGCTGGTCGTCGACTTCGAGGGAAGGGGTGCCGGGCGCGAGGGCGAGCAGGGTGACCCCGGCCAGCGCGACGGCGGCGCAGGTCAGCTCGGCCACGGCCACCCACGGGGTGGTGCCGGCGGCCTCGCCGAGCAGGCCGACGCCCATGGCGACCGCGACCAGCGGGTCGAGCACGGTCAGGCAGGCGACCACGTGGTGCGGCCGTCCGCTGGCGTAGGCCTGCTGCACGCACCAGCCGCCGCCGAGCAGCGCGGCGGCGACGCCGGCCACCGCGAGCCAGGAGATCCCGGCGCCGGCCTGGAACTGGTGCGCGGTCAGCCGGACCAGCACCGAGACCACGCCGTAGGCCACCCCGCCGCCCGCGCCGAGGGCGAGGCAGCGGAAATTGCCGCGGGTGAGCGAGCCGATGATCATCAGTGCCGCGACGCCGAGTGCGCCGAACAGCAGCACGTCGGTCAGCGCCCCGGCCGGTGGCGTCCCGGTGGCGCTGCCCGCGGCGAAGGCGACGAAGCCGCCCATGCCGAGGGTGGCGGTCAGCACCGGGGTGAGCACCGCGGCGTTGATCCGCCGCCCGGTCTGCCGCGCGTCCAGCACCGCGGCCAGCACCAGGGCGAGCACGCCGACCGGCTGGACCACGATCAGCGGTCCGATGGCCACCGCGATCGCGTGCAGCACGGTCCCGCCGCCGAGCAGCGCCAGGCCGAGCAGCCAGCGCGGGTCCCGGACCAGCCGCCACAGGGTGGCCAGCCGGAGGTTCGCGCCGTCACCGGTGGCTTGCACGGCCGAGTGCTGCACGCGGGCGGCGGCGGCGTAACAGCACGCGCCGACCACCGCGAGCAGCACGGCGAGTCCGGTCAGGTCGATCACAGTGCCCACTGTGGTCGGCCGGTCCGCCCTGATCATCGGGGAATGTCCCCGGGGTGACCCCTACATGTCCCCCAGGCAGCTCAGGGACCTGCGAAAACCGGTCAGGATTGGGGGGTTACCACCCTTGTCGCGAGCACCGGCAGCGCACTGGGTTTGAGGAAGGCGCGGGTCACCTCGCGAACCCTGGCGCCAGGGGCCAGCACCAGGTGCCAGCGCCGGTAGATCGCGGCCACCGCCAGCGTCATCTCGGTCCAGGCGAAGTTGTCGCCGACGCAGTGGTGCGGGCCGCCGCCGAAGGGGAAGAACCGCTCGCGCCGCCAGGTCCTGGCCTCCGGGTGCAGCCAGCGGTCCGGGTGGAAGCGCAAAGGGTCGGGGTACAGCGCGGGATCGCGGTGCAGGGTGGGCGGCACCACCAGCACCTCGGCCGCGGCCGGAAGTTCGGTGGCGCCAAGGCGGAGCGGCTCCACGGTGGTGCGCATCAGCAGCCAGACCGGGGAGTGCAGGCGCAGCGTCTCGGTGATCACTCTGTCCACATAGGACAGTTCGGGTAGCTCGGCGACGGTGGGCGG
Organism: Crossiella sp. SN42; assembly: GCF_023897065.1. GTDB lineage: Bacteria > Actinomycetota > Actinomycetes > Mycobacteriales > Pseudonocardiaceae > Crossiella. The sequence goes on along the minus strand of NZ_JAMHIV010000016.1, from coordinate 44,934 downwards.
CCGGTTGCCCAGCACGGTGGTGAGCTCGTGCCGCACCGCCTCGGCGACCTCGGGGTGCACGGTGAGCTCGTAGGCCAGCCAGGACAGCGCGGTCGCGGTGGTCTCGGTGCCCGCCATCAGCAAGTTGAGCACCTGGGCGCGGATCTCCGCATCGCTCAGGGGTTCCCCGGCGACCAGGGTGGACAGCAGGTCGCCGTGGTCGGTCCCGGCCTGCCGGTAGGCTGCGATGGCTTCGTCCACAATGGAGGTGAGCCGGTGCAGCGCCTCGTCGAAGCGGCGGTTGGCCGGGATGGGCAGATGTTCCAGGAAGTCCGGCAGCAGCGCGCGGCTGGTCACGCCGTTGAGCACCGGGGCCAGCGAGCGCTGGATCTCGGCCACCGCGGCCTGGCTGAACTCGGTGTGGAACAAGGTTTTCGCGGTCACGCCGAGGGTCAGGTCGGCCAGCTGCTGGTCCAACCGGAACCGCCGCCCCTCCGGCCAGGCGGTGATGATCCGGTCGATCTCCGCGCGCATGATCCGCGCGTAGCCCGCGATCCGGTTGCGGTGGAAGGCGGGCTGCACGATCCGGCGCTGCTCGCGGTGTGCCGGGTCGTCGGCGGTGGCCAGGCCGTCGCCGAGCAGCTCCCGTGCCTTGCGGAAGACCTTGCCGCGCTGGAACTTCGCCGCGTCGGTGACCAGCACCTGGCGGATCAGCTCAGGGGAGTTCACCAGGTAGATGACGCGGGGGCCCAGGTGGAAGGCCACCAGCTCGCCGTGGCCGCGCAGGCTTTGCAGGAACTGCAACGGATCCCTGGTCAGGGCGGGCAGGTGGCCCAGCACGGGGAGACGGCCCGGTGCGACCGGGACGGACGGCAGGACGGCGCTCATGGTGGCCTCCACCTGTTGTGCGGCTCAGGGTTTGCGGGCCACCGCCGCGAGCAGAGAGGCGTGCGCCGGCATGTCGGTGACCAGTCGCAGCGGGGTGTTCGGCCGCCACTGCGAGGTGTAGACCAGGCCGGGGTCGACCAGGTCCAGACCGTCGAACAGGCTCGCGATCCAGGCGCGGGAGCGGGCCACCCCGGCGCTGGTGGTGGCGCGGGAGAGCTCGACCAGCTCGCGCACCTCGGCCGAGCCGTCGGCGCCGTCGTCGGTGATGTGCGAGAGCACCAGGTAGCTGCCAGCCGGCACCGCGGCCAGGTAGGTGCGGGCCAGCTCGGCGGCCTCCTCGGCGTCGAGCACGTAGTGCAGTGAAGAGGCCATGACCACCGCGACCGGCTCGCCGAAGTCCAGCAGCTCCCTGGTGACCGGGCTGGCCAGCACCTCCTGCGCGGCGCGCATGTCCGCGCCCAGTACGCCGGCGCCGGGCACCGAGGCCAGGATCAGCTCGCTGTGCGCGACCGCGACCTGCTCCTGCTCCACGTAGACCACCCTGGACTCCGGGTCGATCTCCATGGCCATCTCGTGCACGCTCTTGGAGGTCGGCATGCCCGAGCCGAGGTCCAGGAACTGGCTGATCCCGCGTTCGGCGCAGTAGCGGACCGCGCGGCTGAGGAAGGACCGGTTGTACCGGGCCAGGTCCCGTACCCACGGCATCCGCGCGATGGCCGCCTCGGCCATCTGCCGGTCGGCGTCGAAGTTCCACGCGCCGCCGAGCAGGTAGTCGTAGACCCTGGCCGGGCTGGCGCGGTCCACGTCGATGTCGGGCGGTACCCAGCTGGTCTGGGTGCTCACGAAAGACACACATCCCATCGTGTGGTGACGGTGCGACCCGGCCGGGGTGCCAGGCCGACCAGCCACTGTGCGCTTGGCTGGCAGGGGGACGGTAGGGGTATCGCCCGGAATGCCGCCCCGGGTTAACCGGATCGGGTCAAGTGGTAGCGGTTTGTTACGCAGAGGGTTGTAGTATGCACGCTCTGTTGACCATCCCCCTCGGGAAGAGGAACACCGTGCGACCCCTCCGGGTTCTTGGCACCGCACTGTTCACTTGTCTCAGCCTGCTGGCTTGCCCGCTCACCGCGGCGGCCGAACCACAGGTCCGCTGCACCGAGACCAAGCTCCCGGTCTCCTTCGGTCTCGGCCTGCTGCGCCAGACCGTGCACGGCACGCACTGCGCGCCCGTCGGCGGCGCGTCCGGCACGGTGCAGCTGCTGGTGCACGGCGGCACCTACAACCGGCACTACTGGAACCTGCCCTACGCCCAGGGCCGCTACTCCTACCAGCGCGACATGGCCCGCGCCGGGCGGGCCACCTTCGCCATGGACGCCCTGGGCAGCGGCGACAGCTCAAAACCGTTGAGCGCGCTGATCACCGGCACGGCCCAGGCCGGGGTGGTGGACCAGGTCGCGGCCAAGCTGCGGGCCGGCGCGGTCGACGGGGTGAAGTACCGCAAGGTGGTGCTGGTCGGGCACTCCATGGGCTCGGGCATCGCGCTGCTGGCCGCGGCGCTGCACCACGGCGTGGACGGCGTGGTGCTCACCGGCATGACGCACTCGATGGACCTGCTCGCGCTGACCGGGATCTTCGTCAAGGGCATCACGCCCTCGCTGCTGGACCCGGTGCTCGGCGGCCGGAGCCTGGACCCGGGCTACCTCACCACCTGGCCCGGCACCAGGGGCGTCTTCCACGAGGGCGGTTCGGTGGAGGCCGAGGTGGTCAGGGCCGATGACGCGACCAAGGACCAGGTGGCCGCGACCGTGGTGGCCGACCTGCTGCCGTTCGGCTTCATCCTGCCGGTGTCCAAGGCGATCAAGGTCCCGGTGCTGATCGCCAACGGGGACAAGGACAACCTGTTCTGCGCCTACTCCTGCGCGGATGAGCAGACGTTGCTGGCCAGGGAGAAGCCGTACTTCAGCGCGGAGGCGAAGCTGGCCGTGCACCTGGTGCGCGGGGCAGGCCACGCGGTCGCGCTCGGCCGGGACGCGGCGGTGCACCGCACCGCGATCCGCGACTGGCTGAAGTCGAACTTCCCAGGTTGAGCGGTCCACCGTGACCGTGCCCTTCCCGGAGAGCGGGCGGCCCCCAGCGGCCGTGCCGCTCTCCCCGGCCGAACGCGCCAAGGCGCGGGCCAAGCTGGCCCGCAAGTGGGCCGGGCAGATCAGCACCACCGAGTACGTGCCGCTGGAACCCGAGGAGTTCCAGCGCACCCTGGACGCCATGGTGGACGCGCTGGTCGACGCGGCGCGCGCCGAGCCGTTCCAGGCGCACCCGGCCACCGCGCACGGGGCCGAGCTGGTCGCCGCGGGCTGCACCGGCCCGGCGGCCTTGCAGCACACCATGGACGTGCTGGGCAAGGGACTGCTGGCGCTACCCGAGCTGGCCGGGCTGCCGCGCGCCGCCGAGCGGGTGGTGCTGCTGCTGGGCGCGCTGGCCGCCGGGTACAGCGAGGCGGTCCGGCTGCACACCCTGTCCCAGCAGGACACCATGCTCAAGGCGCTGCGGGTGGCGCTGCAGGACACCCGGCGGGAGCTGGTGCTGGCCCATGGCCGGTTCGAGCACCTGCTGGCCGGCACCTCCAGCGGGGTCGCGGTCACCGACGCCGAGGGCCGGTTCACCCTGGTCAACGACGGGCTGGCGGCGATTCTGGGGCAGCCCAAGGAGGAGCTGTCACCGGGTTCGCTGTTCGAGGTGAGCCATCCGGAGGACGTGGCCGCGCTGCGCAACGCCTACCGCTCGCTGCTGTCGGGCCGGGTGGCGCGGGTGCGCAACGAGCACCGGCTGGTGCGCGCCGACGGCGAGCGGGTCTGGGCCATGCTCAGCCTGGCCGCGGTCCGGCCGGGCGAGCCGGGCGCGCAGCTGGTCGCGGTGGTGGAGGACAGCTCGGAGCTGAAGCTGTTGCAGGGCCAGATGAACCGGCAGGCGCTGCACGACCGGCTGACCCAGCTGCCGAACCGGCAGTACTTCGGCAGCAACCTGGAACGGGTGCGCAGGCAGGCCGACCCGTCCACCGGGATCACCCTGTACCACCTGGACCTGGACGGCTTCTCGCTGATCACGCACGGGCTCGGCCGGGGGGTCGGCGACCTGGTGCTGGACACGGTGGCCAGGCGGCTCAAGGCGGTGGTGGCCGGGGAGGAGGCGATGGTGGCCCGCTTCGGCGCGGACGAGTTCGCGCTGCTGGTGCGGAACGGGCCGGGCACGCCGGACGTGGTCCGGATGATCCAGCGGATCACCGCCGCGCTGGCCGAACCGCTCTACGTGGGCGACTCCGGGCTGGCCGCCACCGCCTGCATCGGCGTGGTGGACCGCCCGGCGCGGGACCTCACCGCCGAGGAGCTGCTGGAGGCCGCCGAGCTGGCGCTGGCGCGGGCCAAGCGCAACGGCTGCGCGCAGTGGGCGCTCTACGACCCGTTCCAGGACGCCAGGGACCGGGAGTGGGCCTCGCTGGCCGCCGCGCTGCCCGGCGCCTGGGAGACCGGGCAGCTCACCGTCACCTACCAACCACTGTCCACAATGGACGGTGAGCGGCTGCTGGGTGTGGACGCGCTGCTGCACTGGGACCATCCGCGGCGCGGGCCGGTACGGCACGAGCTGTGCGCGGAGCTGGCCGAGCAGACCGGACTGATCATGACGCTGGGAGTGGCGTTGCTGCGCAAGGCCTGCGCCCAGCTGCGGGACTGGCGGGAGCGGCTGGAGTGCGACCTGCCGGTGCACGTCCCGCTGACCGCGAACCAGGCCGCCGACCCGGACCTGGTCGGCCACATCCGGTCCATTGTGGACAGCACAGGGCTGCCAGCGGACCGGCTGTGGCTGGGCATGCCCGCGCCCGCGCTGGTCAACCCCGGCGGTGAGGCGGCGGAGAACCTGCGGCTGCTGGCCGCGGCCGGGGTGCGGATCGAGCTGCTGGAGTTCAGCACCACGGCCGCGGACCTGGCCTGCCTGGAGGACCTGCCGGTGCGCGCGGTCCGGCTGGCGGGCTGGCTGGTGGAACGGCAGGCGCACCGCACCGGGCAGGACACGCTGGTCGCCGGTGCGCTGCGGGAGCTGTCCCGGCTGGTGCGGGCGACCGGGGTGCGGGTGGTGGTGGCCGGGGTGGACACGCCGGAGCAGGCCGAGTGGTGGCGCTCGATCGGCGCGGACGCCGCGCGGGGCGGGCACTTCGCGCCCGCCGGGTCGCCGGAGCGGTTCGAGGAGCTGCTGAAGCCCCCGTCCGGATGAATCCTCGACCACTTTCCGCAGCGAGCGCGGGCGGAGATCACGCTCCGGTTCCCGGATCTTCACCTGCGGGCGCGCGGAACGGCACACTGTCCGGCGTGGCTCCGCATGAACTGACCGCGGCCGACTGGCCCGCCCTCGATGTCCCCGCCGCGCGCCGGGTGGCCGAGGGCCTGGCCAGGCGGCACGGCATTGGCCTGCGGGAGGTCTTCCGCTACACCTACGCCGGGCGCGGTGCGCCGGTGGCGGTCTTCGACGTGGCGGGCCGGGACTTCGCGCTGGTGCCGGGCGGGGCGGTGCCGCTGGGCTTCGACGAGCGGGGCTGGACGCCGAGCGAGGAGGAGATGGCCTCCTTCCTGGGTGATGAGGACGCGCTGTCCCCGGCCGCGGAGCCGGTGCGCAGCACTCCGTACGAGCCGGACTTCGCCGCCGAGGACCTGACCGAGATCAGGGCCGGGCTGGCCAGGCGGACCACCCGGCCGAGGGTGGTGGAGCTGCCCTCGTTGCTGGTCGCGGTGCAGGCCGAGCCGGTGGGCGAGCGCGGCCCGGCCGAGGTGGCGGCCGCGCTGGCCGCGGCGGGGCAGCGCTTACCCGAGCCGGATGAGTGGGAGCACGCGGCGGCCAGCGGGGCGCGCACCCTGTTCCCGTGGGGCGACCGGTTTCCCAGCAGCGCCAACACCATCGACCCGAGCGTGCCGAACCTGTTCGGCCTGCGCATCGCGCACCACCCGGACGAGCCCGAGCTGACCGCGGACCCGGCGGTGGTGCTCGGCGCCTGCCCGCCGGAGGACGGTCCCTGGTTCGAGACCCGCCTCGCGCACGCCCCGGCCTACCGCGGCGCGGTCCCGGGCGACCGTCCGGTCTTCGTGCGCGCGGTGCTGCCGGTGACACTGTCCACTGTGGACTAACTCAGGTCGGCGGCGTACTCGCTCAGCGCGATGCGGTTGGGCAGGCCGGTCTTGGTGATCAGGTTGGAGACGTGGCGTTCCACCGTGCGCGGGGACAGGTGCAGGCGTTCGGCGATCTCGCGGTTGCCCAGCCTGCCGATGAGCAGGCGGAGCACCTCGAACTCGCGGACGGTGACGCCGACCGAGCGCAGGCCGGGCGGGATGCCGCCTGCGCCTTCGCGGTGCTGGGCGACCCTGACCCCCGCGCGGCGGAGCAGGGCGCGGCAGGCGCCGGCCACCGAGGCGCCGTCCAGGCGGTGGAAGTAGGCCTCGGCGGTGCGCAGCCATTCCACCGGCTCGCCCCAGCCCGCGGCCAGTGCCTCCTCGCCGACCAGGCGCAGGCCGAGGTGCCTGCTCATCGCGTACGGCTCGCCGACTCGCAGCGCCTCGGCGACCGCCTCGGCGGCTTCGGTGGCCTTGCCCTCGCGGCCGAGCAGCACGGCCCTGGCGAAGCAGGCGAACTGGCGGTCCCAGCGCAGGCCGCCTGCCGGGTTGGCGGCCAGCTCGTCGTAGGCGGTGCGGTCGGTCTGGCCGCACAGCACGGTGAGCAGCAGGTGCAGGCCGTGCCTGCCGGAGAGGTGGAACACCGAGCGCTCGGTGTCCTCGCCGTCCAGCGCGCGGGCCAGCTCGGCCAGCGCGCGCGGCCGGTCCTCCTCCAGCAGCGCGCAGAAACTGCCTGCCAGGCCGTGGATGCGCGGGGCGTGCAGAGCGGGGTCGCCGTGCCAGTCGCGGAACTCGGCCAGCGCCTCGGCCAGCTCCTTGCGGCGGCCCTGGTGCCCGGCCAGCACCGCGCGCAGCAGCAGCGTGTACTGGGTGGTCTCCAGCAGCTTGAGCCGGGTGGTGGCCGGCAGCACGCCGTCGATCAGGATGCGCGCGGCGTCGAAGTCGCCACGCAGGATGGAGTGCAGCGCGATGCTCGCCTCGGCCTGGTACCGGGCGGTGATCGCGCCCGCGGCGGAGGCCAGCTCCCTGGCGTGCTCCAGCCGGTCCAGCGCGCCGGTGCGCAGCGCGTCGTCGTTGCCCAGCCGGATCAGGGTGTGGATCTCCCAGATCGGCAGCTGGTGCCGGACCGCGACCGCGCGGGCCCGTTCCAGGCAGGCGGTGCCCTCCTCGGGGTCGCGGTGCCGGGTGATCGCGCCGAGCAGCTGCCAGGCCTGGCAGGCCACCACCGGCAGCGGCACCGACTCGGCCACCTCGGCGGCCTGCCGCCCCAGCCGTTCCGCGGTGGCCAGCTGGCCGGGGCCGGGGATGTCCAGGGCCAGGTGCGCGGCGACCACGTCGATCGGCGCGGTGTCCTCGGCCGCCGGGTCCGGGCCGAGCAGCGCGCGGGCCGCCTCGACCTGGGTGATCCCGTCCGCGGAGCGCCCGGCCACCGCGGCGGCCCAGCCCAGCCGGGTGTGCAGCTGCGCGCGGCGGCGCGGGTCCAGGCCGCCGACCTGGTCCAGGATGGCCACCGAGTCCAGCGCGCGCTCCACCTCACCGGCCTCGGCGAGTGCGTTGACCAGCAGCTCCAGCGCGGTGGCCCGGCTGGCCGCGTCCTCGTGCCGCAACAGCTCCCAGGCCTGGTCCAGCAGCGCGACCGCGGAGCCCGCCGCGCCCTGGGCGAGGGCCCGCCTGCCCACCTCGGTGTAGAGCCGCCCGGCCGCGCCGTGCTGGCCCGATGCCTTGCGCAGGGTGGCCGCGACCTGGCACCAGGCCTCCGGCAGGCCGGGGTGCACCTGCTCGACCGCCTCCGCCAGCGCCGCGGCCAGCTCGGCGCGGGCGGACTTGTCGACCTGGGCCAGCACGGCCTCGCGGCTGAGCTGGTGGTGGAAGGCGTACCAGTCCGCGGTGGTCTCATCCGGCGCGACCAGCTGGGCGGCCAGGTCGCCGTGCAGCAGGCTGAGCAGCTCCCGGTCCGGCAGCCCGGTGACCCGCTGCACCACCGCCAGCGGGAAGCGCTGGCCGAGCACGGCGGCCACGGTGAGCAGCTCGCGGGCCTGCCTGCTGAGCGCCTCGACGCGTTGGGCGAGCGCCCTGGACACCGTGGTGGGCAGGGTCGCGGGCAGCTGCTCGGCGATGCGCACGGTGCCGCCGCTGGTGCTGAGCAGGCCGCCCTCGACCATGCCCGCGACCAGTTCCTCGATCATGAACGGGTTGCCGCCGCTGCCCGCCCACAGCAGGTCCGCCACGGCGGGCGGCACCCCGGCCACGTCCAGGCAGGAGGCGGCCAGCGCGGCCAGCCCGGCCCGGTCCAGCCGGTTCAGCTCGATCAGCACGCACTGCCCGCGCTGGGCGGCGGCGCGCGCGATGCGCAGCGCGGGGCAGGGCTCGTCCCGGATCGCGCCGAGCAGCATGGTCGGTTGCAGGTCCAGGTTGTCGATCAGGTACTCCAGCACGGCCAGCGTCTCCGCATCGGCGTGCTGCAGGTCGTCCAGGACCATCAGGCAGCCGCGTTCCCGGCCCACCAGCCCGGTCAGCCGCAGCACCGCCTCGGCCAGGATGACCAGCGAGTCGCCCTCCCGGCTACCGCCGTCGCCCCAGCCGGGCAGCAGGCGGCCGAGCACCGGGCCGTACGGGCCGAGTGCGGTGGGCTGCACGTCGACCGACCGCAGCAGGGACAGCAGGGCCTCGGTGAGCGGCCGGAACGGGGCCATCGGGTCGATCGCGCTGGCCCGTCCGCGCATCAGGCTCATGCCCGCGGAGTAGGCCGACTCGGCCACCGCGGCGGCCAGCCGGGACTTGCCCATGCCGCTCTCGCCCACCAGGAACACGGCGCCGCCGCGTCCGGCTCTGGCCGAGTCCAGCACGGCCGTCACCGCCGCCAGCTCGGGGTCCCGACCGACCAGGATCGAGGAACGGTGCCGCACCCAGCGGACATTAGCCGCTGCCGAAAGGCCAGTCAGGTCTCGTTCTGGCACTGGCCTTTCGGCTGCCCCTTAGGGCGACGGCGTTACAGGTTGACGAAATTACAGGGTGACCGGCGGGCAGCAGGTGGTGATCGCCACCGCGGTGCTCTCCTCCACCGGCGCGCCTGCCGCGGTGCCGAAGAACCCGGCGGCGAGCAGGCCCACCGGCAGCGCGAGCCGGGTCAGCGCGACCGCGCGGGCGCCGAAGTCCAGCTCCGGCAGCAGGCGCAGGGCGCCCACCGGCTCGGTGAAGTCGTGCAGGTCGGGGGTCTGGATGGGCTTGGACACGGGACTGTCTCCTGTCATCGGGTTGTCCGCTCGGGGATGGATCAGCGCTGTAGCAACAGGACTGAGGGAACGTGGTCGGGGCTGGCCAGCCGGAGCAGGCCGTAGCCGATGCCGGCCAGGCCGTTGAGCAGCCCGGGGGTGGCCACGCCCGCGGGGGCTCCGCAGGCCGGGCCGAGCCGGTGCAGCGCCTCCAGCGCCTGTCCGGCCCGGCGGCGGCGGGCGGCCGACGGGCCCTCCAGCACGGTCAGCACCTCCTGCACGCCCAGCTCGCCGTGGCAGAGGCTGAGATCGCGCAGCACGGGCTGGTCGGCGAGCGCGCCGGTCGCGCCGGTGGCCAGGGCCAGTCCGGCCGCGCCCGCGCACCAGCCGGGCCCCGCGGCCGAGGACCGGCGCGTGGCCTCGGCCGCGAGGTCGGGATGCCGGCCGTCCAGGCGCAGCGCCCAGGCGAGTCCGGCGAAACCGTGCGCGAAGCCGCCGGGCAGCTCGACGCCCTGGCGCAGGCACCGCGCGAGGTGCTCGGCGCAGGCCTCGGCGAGGGTTTTCGCCGCGGCCAGGCCGGTTTCCGCGTGCACCGCGCGCATCGCGGCCAGGCAGCCCGCGGTGCCGGTGGCCCAGCTCGGGTCCGCGCCCTCGGTGGCGGCGGCCCCGGCCAGCCGGACCGCGGTCCCGGCCTCGGCGCGCAGCCAGTCCGCGTCGAGCAGGGTGGCCAGCCGGGCCAGGCCGTAGGCGATGCCGCCGAGTCCCTGCGGCCCGCCGCAGCCGACCGCGGCGCGCAGCCGGGGCTGAACCTCCAGCGCGGCAAGCAGATCCGGGATTCCGCGCAGCGCCCGGCGGGCGGTGTCGGCGTAGCGGGGCACCCCGGTGGCCGCGGCCAACTGGGCCAGGAACAGCGCCACCCCGACGTGCCCGGTGGCCAGTCCCGCGCCCATCGGCAGCACCAGCCACTGCCGGTCGTCGACCAGTTCCAGGCCGAGCCAGTTGACCCGGTCGCCGCCGGGGATGCCGCGGGCCACGATCTGGTCGGCCACCGCGGAGGCCGCGGCCAGCAACCGGTCCGGCTCGGCCGCGGTGCCGGTGCGCGGACCCGGCAGCGGCGCGGCGTCCTGGTGCTCGCCGGCGGGGTGCCGGGTGGCCAGCGCCGCGCAGATCACCCATTCCTGGTCCTGCCGGTCCACCTCGCCGAAGCGCCCGATCGCGGCCAGCGCGGCGGCCAGCCCGGACCGGCCCAGTGGCACCGGCAGCGGTTTGCCCTGCGCGGTGCGGATCTCCGCGCTGCCGGGCGCGCCGGTGAACAGCGGCACGTCCCCGGCCCACAGCTCGGCCAGCTCCTGCGGCAGCAGCTGGGCCAGCACCGGATGGCTCCGGCCGGCCCACAGCACGGACAGCGCGCGGTCCCGGTCCAGCGCGTCCCGCAGCACGCTCGGGTGCGTGGTCTCATCAAGCAGGGTGGCGTAGACCCAGGTGGGGCGGGTGACCACGCGCAGCGGCAGGTCGGCGGCGGAGGCGGCCAGCACCACCAGCTCGTCCCGGTGGGCCGTGATCAGGTCGTAGACCAGCCGGAAACCCTCCAGCAGCGCGCCCTCGTGCTCGGCCGGGTCCACCGGGTGGCCGTCGAGCACCGGCCGGTTGCGCGCCCCGGCGAACGGGCGGGCGGTGCGGACCAGGCGCATCACGTCGGTGCCGGGGTCGGCCCAGTCGACCGCGCTGGCCGGGGCGGTGCGGCCGCCGTCGCCGCCGAGGCCGGACATGTCCAGCGCGCCCTGCTCGCCGATCACGATCAGCGGCAGCAGCGCGGTCCGGTGCACCGAGGCGGCCAGCGCGTCCGCGGCCGGGTCGCCGGTGCTGGGCGCGCCGGTGAGGTCGGGGTGGAACAGGGTCTCCAGGTCCACCAGCACCGGGGTGTCGCCCTCGGCGATCAGGTTCTCGCAGTGGATGTCGGTGGCCTGCACCGCGTGCAGCAGGGCCAGCAGCGCGCCCTGCTTGCGGTAGAACTCGGCCGCCTCGGCAGCGTCGGCCACCGGCGCGCCTGCGAGGTAGGCGGACCAGCCGTAGCCGTCGCGGGCCACCGTGGGCACCGCGCGCAGGCCGAGGCCGGGCAGGTGCCTGCCGGTCCAGGCGAGCAGCTTGCCGAGCAGCAGGTGCGCACCGGGATCACGCGGCTTGTAGATGAGCTTTCGCTGGTCGGCGAAGTGCAGCAGGGTGCAGGAGCGGCCGCCGCGGTGCGGGTCGCCCTTGCCGGGCTCCAACTCGACCAGCGGGCCGGGGTCGATGCCGTGGAACAGGGTGGCGACCAGCTCGGCGTGGTCGGCGGCCAGCCTGCCGAGCAGTTCCACGGTGGCCTCGGCAGCGTTGGCGCTGGTCTGGGCGAGCAGCCTGGCCAGCACCGGGTAGCCGGTGATCAGCTCGGCCAGGCCGGTGGCGTCGGTGAGCTGGTGCGCGAAGTCGGTGAACCGGGCCTGGCCGTCGGCGCCGCGCAGCCTGCCCTCGGTGCGGCGGCGGTGCAGCTCGCCGACCAGGGTGCGCGCGGCGAGGGCGAACAGGCGGCGGCTGAGCGCGGCGCTGAAGCTGTCCGCGATCCGGGGCAGGTCCAGCACGGTGCCGGGCAGCGTGGCCAGGCCCTCGGCCAGCCGGTCCGCCGCGTCCAGCACGAACGGCCGCAGCGGCCGGGCCAGCGCCTCCCGCCAGTCCAGGCCCTCGGCCGAGGTGCCGGGCAGCGTGGCCGCGATCCGCACCGCCCGCTCCGCCACGCTCGCCCACCCCGGTTTGCGCATCCGGGCGGCCAGCTCGGGCGCGGGTTCGGCGCGCAGGGCCAGCGCGCCGTCCTCGGTGAGGTTCAGCTCGGCCAGCCGCAGCGCGAACGCGGCGTCCAGTCCGTCCTGCTCCCAGTGCCGCGGCCGGCTGCCGAAGTGCGCGGGGACGCCGTGCTCGGCCCGCTCGTGCAGGGCCAGGGCGGGCGCCCACCAGCTCGGGTCCAGCAGGACCTCGGGGCGGGCGCGGCGGGTGGCGTCAGGCACAGCGGACACGCTGCCAGCCCTACCCCATGGCGGTCATGGGTGGGAAGCACGCACATTCTCCGCGGCCTGGGTAGGTCAGCTTCCTGACCAGCGCGAGGTCAGCTTCCTGCCGCCCGCACCCACCCCCGCCGCGCCGCCGCCACCCCGGCCTCGAACCGGCTGGCCGCCTCCAGCCGCGCCATCAGCACCGCCACCCGCCGCCGCAGCTGCCGCACCGAGAACCCGACCACCCTGGCCGCCGCCTCGTCGGTGATCCCGGAGGCCAGCAGCTCCAGCACCCGCCGGTCCACCTCGCTGAGCCCGTCCGCCGCCTGCACCTGCCCACCGGCCCGCCGGAACCGCCCGGCCAGCTCCGCCAGCTCCAGCCGGGTGTCCCCGGCCCGCCGGTGCCGCCGGATGAGCTCGGCCTCGACCCGCTCGATCAGCTCGGCGAGGGCCAGGGCCGGGTTGAGCGGGGCGACGCCGCTGGGCCGCTCCGGGTCGGGCCGGACCACGCCGAGCTCCAGCAGTTCGGCCAGCACCGGGGCCAGCGGACCGTCGGCCAGTGGCGCGGGGTCGGTGCCGGGGTGGTCGAGCAGGGCGCGGTACACGGCTTCGGCCGCCGCGCTGAAACCGAGGTCCCGCAAGGGCATGGGGCCGTCTCCGTCCTCCTGGGCTGGGTCCAGCCTGCGGGCCGGGGCAGGGGGCGCGCATGCGTGCTGGGCACGCGGATTTCCGCCGGTGGACACAATGGACGGTGTGATCGACGTGGAAGAGGCGATGGAGCGGTGGGGCGAGCAGGGCCTGACCAGCCTGCTCCAGCTCGGACCCGGCACGCCCTGGCGGCTCTGGTTGTCCCGGGAGCACCGGGAAGGCGCGACGCTGGCCGAGTGCTTCGCCGGTGTGCCGGTGCGGCAGGGCGGATCGATCGACGTTGAGCTGCTGATGAGCGAGCTGGCCGAGCGCGGACTGACCGTGCTGCTGAAGCTGGACCACGAGCGGTGGGCGGAGCGCGGCAAGCCGTGGACCTGTTTGCTGAGCGAGGAGGAGCCGGGGTTCGTGGTGCGGACGGACGACAAGACGATGCGCCGGGGCCTCGAGGCGGTGCTGGCCGAGCTGCGCGCGTGGTCCCCCGGCTGGGAGTGGACGGCGGAGCTGCTCTGATCACCAATCCGGTTGGCGAGTGGGCGCCGGATGCCCGCGCCTCATGGTGGTGACGCCGGGCTGCCACTACTTTGGTACCGGACTCACCGGCTGGAGGGGTGAATGAGCGCGAACGGCGTCGGGGCCGATGGCCGCTGGCTGGGGGTCGGCTCGGCCACGGGACCGGACGCCGCGGTGGCCGCCTTCCGGGCCGCCGCAGGCGCGCTCACCGGCGCGCTCACCGGCGCGGATCCCCGGCTGCTGCTGGTGTTCGCCTCCGTTGACTACGACCCGGCCTCGGTGGCCGAGGGGCTGGCGATGGCCGCGCCCGGTGTGCCGGTGATCGGATGTTCCTCCCGAGGGGAGATCAGTCCGGCCGGGTCGCGCGGCAGCTCGATCGTGGCGATCGCCTTCGGCGGGCCGGGGTTCGCGGTGACCACGGCGGTGGCCGAGGGCGTCTCCGGCAGGCAGCGGCTGGCCGGGGCGGAGGTGGCCGCCGCGGTGGCGGAGGACTCCGGGCTGCCGCACCGGGTGGTGCTGCTGCTCACCGACAGCCTGGTCCGGGAACAGGAGTCGATCCTGCGCGGCTGCTACGGCGTGCTCGGCGCGGGCGTGCCGATGGTCGGCGGGGCCGCGGCCGAGCGGCGGGAGGCGGGCAACCACCTCTGCGCCAGCACCTTCCTGCTGCACGACGGCAAGGTGCACACCGACGCGGTGGTGGCGGCCACGCTCGCCTCGGCCGGGCCGCTGTCGGTGTCGGTGCGGCACGGCTGGCGCAAGTTCGGCGAGCCGATGATCGTCACCAGCACCGGCGAGGGCCGGGTGTACACCTTGGACGACCGCCCGGCCATGGACGTCTACCTGGACCGGCTGGGCGCGCCGCCGGAGGCCTACACCGACGCCGCGGCGTTCACCCGGTTCGCGTTGCCGCGCCCGCTGGGCGTGCAGCGGCGCAGCGGGGTGCAGCCGCGCAACCTGGCCACCGGCTTCGACCTGGACGGCCGGTCCATCAGCGGCGGCAGCGCGATCGACCACGGCTGCCTGACCTGGGCGATGTGCGGGGACGAGCAGTCGGTGCTGGCCGCGGCGGACCAGGCCTGCGCGGAGGCCATCGACGGGCTCGGCGGCGTGGAACCGTTGGGGCTGGTCACTTTCAGCTGTAGCGCGCTGCTGCCGGTGCTCGGCCCGGACGGCACCCGCAGGGAGAACGAGACCTTCGCCGCGCGCAGCGCCGGCAAGCCCTTCGGCGGCTTCCACACCTCCGGCGAGATCGCGCGGGTGCGCGGCATCGACGGCTTCCACAACCAGACGCTCGCGGTGCTGGCGCTGGGCTGATGGCGGACTCCCTCGCGGCCCTGCACGGCCAGCAGCTGCTGGAGCTGCTGGCGGTGGTCTCGGCCTACCCGGATGAGGACTCCGCGGTGCACGGCGCGGTGGAACGGGCCGCGCAGGCGCTGGAGGCCGAGGTGGCCGCAGTGGTCTTCGGCGCCGAGGTGGCCGCCTGCATCGGGTTCCCGGCAGGCACCGAACCGGTGGCCGAGCTGCTCGCGGTGACCAGGCAGGAACGCGCGCACCTGGAGGTGCCCGGCCTCGGCCGCACGCACGCGGTGTCCACCAGCTGGGGCGGCAGCCATCCCGGCCACCTGGTGCTGGCCCGCTGGGCCGAGGAGTTCTCGGTGGAGGAACGGCACCTGATGCGCGGCATGGCCCGGCTGCTGGAGCTGACCCTGACCATGCTGCGCACCCTGCAGGCCGAGCACGCGATGCGCGAGCGCAGCGAACGGCAGGCCGCGGAGAACGCCGAGCTGGTGGCCACCCTGCGCCAGCGGCAGCGGCTGATGGAGCACCTGTTCGAGGTGCAGCGGGCCATCTCCCGCCGCCGCCCGCTGCCACAGATCCTGGACATGATCACCAGCGCCGCGGCCGACCTGCTGGGCGCGGGCATCGTCGGGCTGTGGCTGCGCGACTCGGCCGAGCCGGAGGAGCTGCGGCTGGCGGCCAGTGTCGGCCTGCGCCCCGACCTGCTGGAGCAGCGGGCCTGCGTGCGGCTGGTGGAGACCGGGGCCGCGGGCGAGGCGGTGCTGGTGGAGGACGTGGTGGTGCGCTACGGGCGGCTGCCGGAGTCCGCGCTGCTGTACCGGCTGACCGCGGGACGGCTGCGCGCGGCGATGGCCGCGCCGGTCTACGACAGCGGGGAGGTCGCGGGCAGCCTGCTGATCGGCTCCGGCCAGGCCACCCGCCGCTACGCCGGCGCCGACGTGCAGATGCTGCGCTCCTTCGCCGAGCACGTCAGCCTGGCGCTGACCGACGCCAACACGGTCGAGCAGATGCGCAGGGCCTTCCACGACTCGCTCACCGGGCTGGCCAGCCGCGGCCTGTTCCTGGACCAGCTCTCCCAGCTGCTCACCCAGCCCACCCCGCTGACCGCGGGCCCGGACCGGGTGGCGGTGCTGTTCGTGGACCTGGACCGGTTCAAGGCGGTCAACGACACCCTGGGCCACGCCGCCGGGGACAACCTGCTGATCTGCACCGCGGAACGGCTCAAGGCCCAGCTGCGCAGCTCCGACGTGGCCGCCCGGCTGGGCGGGGACGAGTTCGCGGTGCTGCTCACCGGGGTGGAGACGGTGCAGGACGCGGTGCTGGTGGCGCAGCGGATCCTGCACGCGCTGGCCGAGCCGATGCTCATCGCCGGCCGGCAGCTGCGGGTCAACGCCAGCATCGGCATCGCGCACAGCCCGCGCGGCGCGGCCGACGCCGCCGACCTGATGCGGCGCGCGGATGTGGCCATGTACCAGGCGAAGCGGGCCGGGCGCGGGCGTTACGAGGTGTTCTCCGACGGCATGCTGATCACCGGCTCGGAGGACCTGCCCGACCGGACCGGCTGAACGGCGGTAGGGCTTTGCCCACCCCGGAAGCACGGCCTGACGCCATCGGATCCGCCTCGCCCGCTGCCTAACGTGATCTCCGAGAAGTTGAGCGAGCCTGGGGGCGGAGATGACGAACGTGCTGACGGCGCAACGGGAACCGGTGGCGGTGCGGTGGTGGCGGCGGCCCTGGGTGGCCCCGCTGTTCGTGCTGGTGATCGTGTTCCTGGCGTTCTCCCTGCCGAGGTACCTGACCTTCGACCCGGCCCAGACCAGGGTGCCCGCGCCCGAGGGCGCGAGCTGGCACTACCCGCTGCTGGTGGCGCACGTGCTGCTGGCCTCGGTCGCGATGATCACCGGCTGCCTGCAGGTGTGGCCGTGGTTCCGGCAGCGGTATCCCTTGGCACACCGGTACCTGGGCCGGGTGTACGTCTTCGCCGGCGTGCTGCCCGCCGGGGTGAGCGGGTTCGTGATCGGCGTGGCCAGCCCGTTCGGGCCGATCAACCAGGTGAGCAACGTGATCCTGGCGGTGCTGTGGCTGGCCTTCACCGCGCTGGCGGTGCGCGCGGCCTGGCAGCGCCGCTTCGGCGACCACCGCAAGTGGATGATCCGCAGCTTCGCGCTGACCATGTCGATCATCACCAACCGCCTGTGGGGCATCCCGATCGGCATGTGGCTGGCGCCGCAGCTGGAGACCACCTTCGGCGGCAGCGAGATCGCCATGGGCCAGGCGATCTCCGGACTGACCGCCTGGCTGGGCTGGACGCTGACCCTGCTGTTCGCCGAATGGTGGTTGCAGCGCAAGAAGAAGCGGTCAGTACGGGTACCGGTCCCCGTAGCCGCAGCTGGCTGAGGAGTCGTGCGGGCGGGCGGCGAGCAGCTCCCTGGCCCTGGCCCTGGAGGCGTTCCACTCCCGCCAGCCCGGCTCCGCCCCGGCCAGCGTGTAGTTGATCGTCCGCAGCGCGCAGGAGCGCTGCGGTTCGGGCAGCCGGTCCAGCACCGGGACCACGTCGGCGGACATCTGCCGCAGGTAGCTCAGGTCCAGGTGCCGTTGCTGCGCCACGTTGATCTCCGCCACCAGGCGTTCCGGGTCGGCCATCGAGAGTCCAAAGAGGACGGTCAGGCCGGAGGTGACCACGACCCGCGGCACCCAGGACCCGCGCAGCCGGATGCCCGCGGCCAGCACCACCAGGTACACCAGGCCGATCCACAGCTCGCAGGTGAGCACCAGCAGCCGCAGCACGGTGGCCCCGTAGGCCTCCTGGTAGGCCAGCATCCGGCTGACCGAGGAGGCCACGATCACCAGGGTCAGCACCGCCAGCGCGCCCAGCAGCACCCGCAGCCACAGCCGCTCGCCTGCCCGTTCCCGAGGAGCCCACCGGGTGGCCAGGCCGATCACCGCCAGCGCGAGCACGCTCACCATGCTGAGCTGCCAGAACCCGCTGCGCGCGTACACCGCGTAGGTCATCCCGGCGGTCCGCTGCACGTAGGCCTCGCCGCCGAACAGGCTGGCCAGCTGCACCGCGACGAACCCGCCGAACAGCAGCACCAGCAGGCCCACCGGCAGCGCCCACTCCACCAGCCCGACCGTGCGCGCCGACCGCGCCGCCCGCTCCGGCGCGCCCTTGACCGCGACCAGGCAGGCCCCCGCGGTGCCGAAGACCAGCAGCCAGAACACAAAACCGCCGCGCACGATCGCCGGACCGTCCACAGTGGGCAGAACCGCGGAGACCAGCGAGGCGAACGCGGCATCCGCCCCCGCGAACAAGGCGCCGAAGACCACCAGCAGCACCACCGACACCGCGATCGACACCAGCAGCCGCCCGCGCGCCCCGCGCACCCGCACCGCCGCCGCGCCCCGGATCACCCAGTCCAGCCGCACCAGCGCGGTCACCGGCACCGAGAACGCGCCCGCGAACAACCCGAAGAACGACCTCCCGCCCCCGGCCGCCAGCGACCCGGCCACCCCCGCGCCCAGCACGCACAGCACGAACAGCCACTCCGCGTCCCGCACCGCCCCCACCGCCAGCAACCCGATCGCCAGCGCCAGCCACCCGCCCCGCATCGCCCGCTCCCCGCCGGAGAGCTCGAGCTCGGAGTCCCGCCGCGCCACCAGCCACACCGCCAGCGCCGCCACGATGCCGACCACCACCCACCCGATGGCGGGCCGGTCCAACGGCAACGCGAACGCCCCGGCCACGCCCACCGCCGCAGACGCGACCACCACCGACCCCGGCGCGTACGGCCGGGGCACCACCGTCGCGAACACCGGTGCGGCGGCGGTCACCACACCCCCGGGCACGTGCGCCGGCCGAACGTGGACGGGGTCGTGGCCGTTGTGGTCGGCGGAATCGGCCGGGTCCGGCTTGGCACTCGGCTCCTCGGCCGGTTCCTCGGCTGGGGCTGCGCTTTCCTCGGCCTTCCCCGTGGCACCATCGGCCTCGCCCGCCGAATCCGGCGGTTCCTCGCCCGCGGCACTATTGGCCTCGCCCGCTGACTCCGCCGACCCCTCGGTTCCGGCCGCCGCCGGCTCCGGCTGCTCCGCGGTCTCGGCCGCCGCGTCTTCGGCCCCGGTCACCTCGTCCTTCGCGTGCTCGGCGGACTGGTCCCAGCCGTCCCGTGCTTTCCCGCTCATCATCATCCCCAAGGCAGCAGTCATCAGCCCGGCCACCACCGTGGCCCGGCCCGTGCGAAAACCCAGTCAGTCAGCCAAAGTCGGCAACATCACCCGGATCCGGCAGCCCCCGGAACCCGGTCCCACCGCGGAGATCGTGCCGCCGTGCAGGTCCACCACCCAGCGCGCGATGGCCAGGCCCAGCCCGGTCCCGCCGCCCCCGGCGCGCTCGCCCCTGGTGAACCGCTCGAACACCCGGTCCCGTTCCGCCACCGGGATTCCCGGTCCCTCGTCGCGGACCTCGATCACCGTCGAGTCCGGCTCGCTGGTGGCGCTGATCCACACCCGGCCGCCCGGCGGGCCGTGCCTGGCCGCGTTGTCCAGCAGGTTCACCAGCACCTGGTGCAGGCGGACCTGGTCGGCCAGCACCACCGCCTCCGGCTCCACCGACATGGTGAAGCGCACGCCGCGGCCCGCGACCGCGGTCATCACCTCGGTCTCGGCCACCGCCTGGGCCAGGATCGGCGCCAGCGGCCAGTGCTCGCGGTCCAGGGTGAGCGCGCCGGCGTCGATGCGGGAGAGGTCCAGCAGCTCGGTGATCAGCACGCCGAGGCGTTCGGTCTGGGCCAGCGCGGTGCGCATGGTGGCCGAGTCGGGCTGGGTGACGCCGTCGACCACGTTCTCCAGCACCGCCCGCAGCGCGGTGATCGGGGTGCGCAGCTCGTGCGAGACGTTCGCGATCAGCTCGCGGCGCTGCGCGTCGGCCGCGCCCAGGTCGGCCGACATCTGGTTGAACGCGGCGGCGAGCTGGCCGACCTCGTCCTTGGAGGTGGCCCGCACCCGGCGCTGGTAGTCCCCGGCGGCCATCGAGCGGGCAGCGGAAGTCATGTCCCGCAACGGTTTGGTCATGCCGTGCGCGATCAGCTGGGAGGCGATCAGCGCGCCCAGCAGCGCGGTGATGGTGGTGCGCGGTGGGATCCAGCCGATCTGCCACCAGAAGAAGGCCATCGCCACCGTGACCGCGCCCAGCACCAGCAGGCCCAGCTTGAGCTTGATCGAGCGCACCGGGTCCAGCGGCCTGGGCAGCACGTCCCACACCGCGGCCGCCCACCCGCGCAGCTTCCTCACGGCGTCTCCAGCGCGTAGCCGATGCCGTGCACGGTGCGGATCACATCGCTGCCCAGCTTGCGCCGCAACGCTTTCACGTGGCTGTCCACGGTGCGGGTGGCGGCGGGCCCGGCGAAGCCCCACACCTCGGCGAGCAGCTGCTCGCGGGGCAGCACCGCGCGCGGCCGTTCGGCCAGCCGGGTCAGCAGCTCGAACTCGGTCGGGGTGAGGTGCACCTCCGCGCCGGCCCGGTGCACCCGCCGCTCCACCGGGTCGATCTCCAGTTCGCCCACCCGCAGCGTCACTCCGGCGGTGCGGGCCTGGGCGGCCCGTTCCACCCGCCGGAGCAACGCGTGCACCCGGGCCGCCAGCTCCCGGATGGAGAACGGTTTGGTCAGGTAGTCATCCGCCCCGACGGCCAGCCCGACCAGCAGGTCGGTCTCGTCGTCCCGCGCGGTCAGCATCAGCACCGGCACCGCCCGCCGCGCCTGGATCCGGCGGCACACCTCCAGCCCGTCGTAGCCGGGCAGCATGATGTCCAGCACCACCAGGTCCGGGTCGAGCTCGGCGGCCTTGGCCACCGCGCCGGGACCATCGTGGGCCAGCTCCACCCCGAACCCTTCGGCACGCAGCCGGTCGGCGATGGAGCTGGCGATGGTCAGCTCGTCCTCCACCACCAGCACTCGATGCATGGCACCGACCCTAGGCGGAGGCGATGGAGAGGGGGCGGAGGGTTTGTGAAGATACTGTGCAGGCTACGCCGGGTCAGCGACCGGTCACTCGCCGCTGCCGTACGGCCTGGTCAGCACCTCCAGGAAGTGCCCGTCCGGCCCCAGGAAGTAAACCCCCCGGCCGCCGTCGTTGGTGTTGATCTCGCCCGGCTTGGTCTGCGTCGGGTCGGCCCAGTGCTCGATCCCACGTTCCTTGATCCGGCCGTAGATCTCGTCGAACTCGGCCTCGGTGATCAGGAACGCGTAGTGGTTGGGCACCGGGGTGGTGTCGACGTCGATGTAGTCGAGAGTGACCTGGTTGGACAGTTCCACCCCCATGAAAGGTCCGAACGGCACCGGATCCGGCAGCCCGAACAAGCCGGTGAGGAACTCCGCGGCGGCCTTCTTGTCGGTGGAGTGGACGATGGTGTGGTTCAGTTCGATTGCCATGAACCCAAGCTAGAAGTTCGAGTTAACTAGAGGTCAACCACGTCCGCGATCGCCACCCGTACGGCCGCAACGAAACTCCAGAAGACCGGCGTGGTGGTGTTGCGGCGTTCCGGCCGGGTGTTGATGGTGAACATCGCGTCCCGCAGCCCAGTGGTCAGCTCCAGCTGCCCGCCCGCGCCGCGCAGCGTGCGGTTGGCGATGTTGGCCGGATCGCGCCCGGACAGCGTGGGGTGCTCCGCCCCGTCCACGGCCTGGAACCCGGCCGCGCCCAGCCTGCTCAGCAGCGCCCGGCGGAACGGCTCGTCCCGCCCGCCGACCAGCACCGCCCGCGCGCCCTCGGGCAGACCCAGCTGCGCGGGGGAGCAGCCGTGCAGGCCCAGCGCCCGCCGCGCGCCCGCGCACAGCGACAGCGCCACCGGATCGTCGCAGTGCGCCGAGGTCACGTGCAGCTCGGCGTTGTCGGCAGGCCGGATGCCCTCGAACATCCACAGGTCGTGGCGCGGCCCGGTGTCCGGCGCGGGTTGCAGGGTGCCGGGGTGGTATCCGGCCACCGCGTGGCACAGCTCGGAGGTGCCGCCCTCGATCGCGCCGCCGTGCGGGGCCAGGATCGTGGTGCCGGGAAAGGGAAACTTCTGCGTCAGGCTGTCGTCGAACTGCTCGTGCCTGCGGTACCGGCGCGCGTAGTCGATGCCCTCCACCAGTTCCGGGTCGGCGTAGAGCGCGGTGTTGGACGGGTACTTGTCCGCGGCCGATGCGGGCCGGGCCGCCGCGACCGGGATCGCGGTGGCGGCCACCAGGCCGAGGAAGGCGCGCCTGCTGGTGTTCATACCTGGCATTCTGCGGCAGCGGGCTATGGTCGGCCGGGTGACGAACACGCCGCCCCCTGACGAGACCGACTCCGGGGTGCCCGAATGGGTCAAGGTGATCCCCGGTCTGGACCCCGCCGTCGAAGGGGTGGTCGACCGGCTGCACCTGGCCAGCGGCTACCTGGACCGGCTGGCCGCGGACTGCGCCGCGCCGCAGGGCCTCAGCTCGGCCGACTACGAGATCCTGGCCAGGCTGTACTGGGCCGGCCCGCCGCACCAGCTCACCCCGACCCAGCTCGCCGCCGGCACGCTCAGCCCGGCCACCACCATCACCAGCCGCCTGGAACGCCTGCAGAAGGCCGGCCTGATCACCCGCTCGGTCAGCGGCAGCGACCGCCGGTCCACCCCGGCCGAGCTGACCGGGGAAGGGCAGCGGATCTTCCTGTCCGTGGTCACCGAACAGGCCCGCCGGGAGCGCGAGGCGATCGCGCCGCTGGGCGAGGCGGACCTGGCCGAGCTGGAGAACCTGTTGCGGAGGCTGATGTTCGTGCTGGAACAGCGCCTCGGCCCGGCGCCCCGCCGCACGCGCCCGGCCCAGGACGCCACCGCGCGGCGTGGCACGTAGTCACTCGCCAGAGCTGGGCTGCCCTGTTCGCCTTCGCCGCCGGGATCGCGTTCTGAGCCGCCGGGTGCTGCCCCGGCTCACAGCGCCGTGGGCAGCGCCGGTTCGAACAGCCACCGCCGGAACAGCCCGTCCAGCGGATGCGCGCAATGCCGTTGCGCCAGCGCGAGGAAGTCCGCGGTGCGCACCGAGCCGTGCCGGTAGGTGGTGGTCCATTCCTTGAGCAGGGCGAAGAACGCGGCATCGCCGATGTGCCGGCGCAGAGTGTGCAGGGTCAGCGCGCCCCGGTCGTAGACCTGGTCGTCGAACATCCGGGCCGGGCCGGGGTCGCCGATCACCAGGTCCTGCGGCAGCGCGGCCAGCTTGCGCAGGAACCGTTGCGCCGGAACGGAAGCGGGCACGCCGTCGGCGAACTCGAACCACAGCCACTCCGCATAGCAGGCGAAGCCCTCGTGCAGCCAGATGTCCCGCCAGTCGGCCAGGGTGAGGCTGTTGCCGAACCACTGGTGCGCCAGCTCGTGCGCGACCAGCCGTTCGTGCCCGCGCCTGCCGTCGAGGTGGTTGCGGCCGAACACGGACAGGCCCTGGGCCTCGATCGGCACGTCCAGCACGTCGTCGGCGACCACCACCGCGTACTCGTCGAACGGGTACGGGCCGAACAGCTGCTGGAACACCCGCAGCATCTCCGGCTGCCGGGCGAAGTCGTGCCGGAACAACGACTCCAGCGAGGCGGGCACCCCGGCGGGCTGGTGCACCGGGCCGGGCAGCTCCAGCGTCTCGTACCGTCCAATTTGGACTGTGGCCAGGTAGCTCGGCATCGGCGCGGACTGGTGGTGCACCCAGGTGACGCTGCCGCCGTGCTCCTTCACCGAGCGCAGCCTGCCGTTGGCGAAGACGGTGTAGTCGCTGGGCGCGGTCACCGCGATCCGGTAGGTCGCCTTCGAGCCCGGCTGGTCGTCGCAGGGGAACCAGCTGGGCGCGCCGGTGGGCTGGCTGGCCACGATCGCGCCGTCGGTGAGCTGGTCCCAGCCGATCTCGCCGAACGGGCTGCGCACCGGGTGCGGCGGCCCGGCGTAGCGCACCTCCACGGTGAACTCCGCGCCGGGGGCCAGCGGCCTGGCCGGGCGGAGGCGGAGCTTTCCGTTGGCGTGCGACCACTTCGCCGGTCGCTTGCCGTCGATGAGCACCCGGTCCACCCGGAACCGGCCGAAGTCCAGCACCACCGAGGCCAGCGCGATCTCGGCCACCGCGACCACGTTGGCCCGGCCGGTCAGCCGGTGCGAGCCCGGCCGGTAGTCCAGATCCAGGTCGTAGTGCCGGACCCGGTAACCCTCGTTGCCGTGACTGGGGAAGTAGGACCGCGCGCTCACCCTCGGCGGGACCCTTCCGGCTGCCAGGCGGCGATCGGGTTGCCCAGCCAGCGGGTGTCGGCAGGCACGGTCTCCCCGCGCATCACCAGCGAACCCGGTCCGACCGTGGCGCCCGCGCCGACGGTGGCCCCCGGCAGCACGATGCCGTGCGGGCCCATGGTGGACCCGGCGTCCAGGGTGACCACGTCCATCCGCATGATCCGGTCGTGGAACAGGTGCGTCTGCACCACACAGCCCCGGTTCACGCTGGCGCCGGCGCCCAGCCGGACCAGGTCGGCCTCGGGCAGCCAGTAGGTCTCGCACCACACGCCCTTGCCCACGCTGGCGCCCAGCGAGCGCAGCCACAGGTTCATCAGCGGCGTGCCGCCGACCGCGCCCGCGAGCCAGGGCACCGCGAGCACCTCGACGAAGGTGTCGGCCAGCTCGTTGCGCCAGACGAAGGAGCTCCACAGCGGGTGCTCCACCGCGCGGAACCGCCCGACCAGCAACCACTTCGCGGCGCTGGAGACCACGCAGGCCAGCACCCCGGCCCCGAACAGCACCCCGCCGCTGACCAGCAGCGCGATCCCGAAACCGGCCCGCGCGGCGATGACCTCGAAGGCGGCCAGGGTGAGCACGGACAGCACGACCGTGCACATCACCGGGATCACCCGGCACAGCTCGACCAGCCCCCGGGCCAGCACCAGGCGGCGCGGCGGGGCGAAGGTGCGGCCCTCGTCGCTCTTCTCGGTGTTGCGCGGCAGCTTGATCGGCGGCATGCCCAGGTAGGAGCTGCCCGCCTTGGCCCGCTTGGGCGCGGCGGAGAGCACGCCGACCAGGCCGCGGTTGGGCACCGAGCGGCCGGGCGCGGTCATGCCGGAGTTGCCCAGGAAGGCGCGCTTGCCGATGCGCACCTCGTCGATGCGCAGCCAGCCGCCGCCCAGCTCGTAGCTGCCGACCATGGTGTCGTCGGCCAGGAACGCGCCGTCGGCCACCGTGGTCAGCGAGGGCAGCGCGAGCACCGTGGAGGCCTCCACCCGGCGGCCCACCTTCATGCCGAGCAGGCGCAGCCAGACCGGGGTGAACAGGCTGGCGTACAACGGGAACAGCGCCGACCTGGAGTGGTTCATCAGCCGCTCCACGGTCCACGCCTGCCAGCCGATCCGCCCGTGCAGCGGGTGGTACCCGGCGCGCAGGCCGATGCTGAACAGCCGCACGCCGACGAGCACGAACAGCGCGGTCGTGACCAGGTAGGCGATCGCGGCCAGTGGCGCGGCCAGCAGCGCGCTGCTGGCCGCCCCGGTCAGCGTCGTGTCCCCGGCGACGAACCAGCCCAGCAGCGCGATCGCGGGCAGCGCGGCCAGCACCGGCAGCAGGTCCAGGCCGAGCGAGCTGATGCCGTAGAGGAAGGACCAGAACCGGCTGCGCGGCGCGGTCTTGTTCAGCCGCTTGCTGCTGGTCTTGCTGATCCGCGCGGCGGGCACCCCGGACCACACCTGCCCAGCGGGCACCGAACCGCGCACCACCGAACCGGCCGCGATCTCGGCCCGCTTGCCGATCCGCGCGCCGGGGAAGACCGTGCTGCGCGAGCCGACCACCGCGCCAGCGCCGATCCGGATCCGGCCCACGTGCACCACGTCGCCGTCCAGCCAGTGCCCGGCCAGGTCGACCTCGGGTTCGATCGCGCAACCCTTGCCCAGCTTGAGCATCCCGGTCACCGGGGGAGCGGCGTGCAGGTCCACGTCCGGGCCGATCCGCGCGCCGAGGGCCTTGGCGTAGCTGGAGATCCAGCCGCCGGAGAGCTTGGCCGCGCCGCTGAGCACGGCCAGCCGCTCGGCCGCCCACAGCCGCAGGTGCACGCTGCCGCCGCGTGGGTAGCTACCCGGTCGCAGGCCGCGCAACAGGATCCGCGCGCCACCGGCCGCGATGGCGATCCGGCCGGGCGGGCTGAACAGCAGCGCCGCGCCCGCGCCGACCCACCACCAGGAGATGGTCGGGGCCCAGGAGTAGGAGCCGAAGAGGTTGAGCAGGTTGTTCAGCGCGGCCAGCGCGACGATCCAGCGCAGCCCGACCAGGGTCAGCATCGGCAGCAGCACCAGCAGCTGCACCAGCCCGGCCCGGCGCGGGGTGGGCGCGACCTCGCGCACGGTGGCCTCGGCCGCGCCCAGCTCGTCCAGCCGCGCGGCCAGCGCGGCCAGGGTGGAGTGCGCGTACAGGTCGCTCACCGAGGAGCCCGGGTAGGTCCGGCGGACCAGCGAGATCAGCTGCGCGGCGGCCAGGCTGCCACCGCCGCTGGCGAAGAAGTCGGCGTCCGCGGACCCCGGCGGCAGGCCGAGGATCTCGGTCCACTGCTCGGCCAGCCAGGCCTGCGTGCCGGACAGCTGCGGCGCGTCACCGGGCAGCTCGTCGGTGCTCAGCGGCCAGGGCAGCGCGTTGCGGTCGACCTTGCCCGAGGTGCGGGTGGGCAGGGTGTCCACCACGGCCAGCAGCGGCACCAGCGCCGAGGGCAGCGCGGCCCGCAACCGGTCCAGCGCTGCCGCCTTGTCGAACTCGTCCACAGTGGACGAAAGCGCGAGGTAGCCGACCAGGATCTGGTTGCCGCCCTTGGTCGAGCGCACCGCCGCGGCGGCACCGGCGACCCCGGGCAGCGCTTGCAGGGCCGCGTCGACCTCGCCCAGCTCGATCCGCCGGCCGCCCAGCTTCACCTGCTCGTCGGCCCGCCCGAGGAACAGCAGCCCCTCCGGCTCGGCCTGCACCAGGTCGCCGCTGCGGTAGGCGCGCTCCCAGCCCAGCGCGGGCAGCGGCGCGTACTTCTCCGCGTCCTTGACCGGGTCCAGGTACCTGGCCAGCCCGACGCCGCCGATCACCAGCTCGCCGGTCTCGCCCATCGCGACCACCTGGCCCGCGGCGTCCACCACGGCCAGCTCCCAGCCGTCCAGCGGCAGGCCGATCCGCACCGGCGGGGTGCCGGTCAGCGGCGCGGCGCAGGCGACCACGGTGGCCTCGGTCGGCCCGTAGGTGTTCCAGACCTCCCTGCCCTCCACCGCGACCCGCTCGGCCAGCTCCGGCGGGCAGGCCTCGCCGCCGAAGATGAGCAGCCGCACGTCGTCGAGGCACTCGGCAGGCCACAACGCGGCCAGCGTGGGCACGGTGGAGACCACGGTGATCTCCTGCCGCACCAGCCACGGCCCGAGGTCCATGCCGGTGCGCACCAGCGAGCGCGGCGCGGCGACCAGGCAGGCCCCGTGCCGCCAGGCCAGCCACATCTCCTCGCAGGAGGCGTCGAAGGCCACCGACAGCCCGGCCAGCACCCGGTCGCCCGGCCCGATCGGCTCGTCGGTCAGGAACAGCCCGGCCTCGGCGTCCACGAACGCGGCCGCGCTGCGGTGGCTGACCGCGACGCCCTTGGGCTTGCCGGTGGAACCGGAGGTGAAGATGATCCACGCGTCGTCGTCCAGCGTCGGCGACCCCACCGAACCGCCCGGCGTGGCGTGCGGGGTCAGCTCGCCGTCCGCGCCCAGCACCGCGCACACCGCGGCCTCGCCGAAGACCAGTTCGGCCCGTTCGTCCGGATCCTCCGCGTCCACCGGCACGTAGGCCGCGCCCGCGGCCAGCACGCCCAGGATGCCGACGTAGAGCTCGTTCGTGCCCGAAGGAATGCGGATGCCGACCCGGTCACCGCGGCCGATGCCGTGCGCGGCAAGGCGTTCACGCACCGACTCGACCTCGCCGAGCAGGGCGCGGTAGGTCAGCACGGTGCTGCCGTCGTCCACCGCGGGGGCGGTGGGGAAGCGTCGTGCGGTGGCTGTCAGGATGTCGAGCAGAGTTCGCTCAGCCGGGGTGGCGCCCGCGCGGAAAACCGCTGGCGCCAAAGGAATCGTGGGAGTGGTGAGCAAGGACTCGCCGACTGCGGTCAACTCCGGCCCTTCCGGGGAGTAGGTGTCTCAACGCCGGACAGGCCAACGCCAAACGGACACCATACCCAGGAAAAGTGAACAACCGCACGGTTGGCCACCCTGTCGTGGCTGAACTCACGGATGCACGAGCACCTTGGTTCCCGGTCGCAGCAAGGCGAACGTCTCGTTCACACTCGGGTCGGTCATCCGGATGCACCCGTTGCTGGCCGGCCAGGTCTCCACCGGTTCGCCGCCGTGGAAGGCGATGCCCTGGTCGCTGCCGCCCTGCCCGATGTAGGAGGGCCGCCACATCGGGCCGAGCCTGGCGTAGCGCCAGCCGTCGATCTGCCGGGTGACGGTGAACTCGCCCGTTGGAGTGTGCTTGCCGGGCTGGTCGCGGCCGGTCGAGGAGTCGTAGATCCGCTCCACCTGGCCCGCCTCGTCCAGGAAGTAGGTGACCTGCCGGGCCAGGTCCACCTCCACCCGGAACCCCCGGCGGGCCTGGGCCACCGGCCGCACCGGGTTGCGCAGCGCGGCCGCGGTGGCCTCGTCCACCTGCCCGGTCCGCGCCAGGCCGTGCACCTTCTGGAAGGCGATCAGCGCGTGCCTGGTCTCGGTGTCCAGCTCGCCGGTCACCGCGCGCACCTGGTAGCCGTGCTCGTGCAGGACCTGCTGCGCCTGCCGCACCGAGGGCGGCGCCGGCTTGACCTCGGCCACCGGCACCGGCGCGGCCTGCGGTCGCACGGTGACCGCCTGCGCCCGCACCCCCAGCGGGGTCAGCACCGTGCAGGCGGCCACGCCCGTCCCGCCGACCGCCGCCGCCAGCAACGCCCCGACCAGGTACCGCCCACGCACGCCCACAGTCCCCACGCCTTTCCCAGAGGTTCGCTCACCCAGTGCTTGGCCGATGCCCGCGAGAGCGCAACCACCCGGGCCGGTTCGGCGTATTCCGGTCGTGACGGCCGACGACGAGGACCTGGTGCCGCGCATCGGCGAGGACCGGGACGCGCTGGCCGAGCTGTACCGTCGGCACGTGCGTGCCCTGCTCGGCTACGCCGGGCGCAGGCTCGGCGACCCGAACGACGCCGCGGACCTGGTGGCCGCGGTGTTCCTGGAGGTCATCCGCACCGCGGACCGCTACGACCCGGCCAGGGGCACGCCGAGGGCCTGGCTGTTCGGCATCGCGGCCACCCTGCTGGCCGCGCACGGCCGGTCCAGGAGCCGGGAGGCCCGCGCGCTGCGGCGGGTCTACGGCCGCCGCGAGCTGATCCCCGAGGACCACGCCGAGCTGGCCGGGCGGATCGACGCCGCGCGCAGCGCCGAGTTGCTGCACGCCGCGATCGACACCCTCCCCCCGGCCGAACGCGAGCTGTTCCTGCTGGTCGCGCTGGACGGGCTGACCCCGGCCGAGGCGGGCGCGGTGCTCGGCATCGCCCCGGCCGCGGCCCGGATGCGGCTGAGCCGGGCCCGCCGCAAGCTGCGCGCCGCCCTGCCGGAGCCGGTGGCCGCGCTGGTGTGCGCGCCATGAGCCGGGAGCAGGAGCCGCTCAGCCCGCTGGAGCAGCGGATGCTGGACGGCCTGCTGCGGGTGGCCGGGGAAGAGTCCGTCCACAGTGGACCCGCCAAGCGGTCCAGGTTCGCCTGGCTGGCGGTGGCCGCGGTCACCGTGCTCGGCCTGGGCGCCGCGGCCACCGTGCCCAGCCTGCTCGAACCGTCCATTCCGGACACCCCGGTGCAGCAGGCGCCCGCGCCCGGCCACATCGGCTACCGCAAGGTCATCACCGGCACCCGGTACGTCAGCACCAGGCTGCTGGACAACCGGTACGTGGACATCACCGCGGAGATCCGCGGCACCGGCGAGCTGTGGGCCGAGCTGAGCGACCCGCGCACGGTCCGGGCCAAGCTCGAACCGCACCAGGTCCTGGAGTGCGCCCCCGCCGACCAGCGCGGACTGTGCGCGAACTGGCTGGCCGACACCACCGGCAAGGGCCTCGGCCTGCGCCTGACCCCCGAGGACCGCACCCTGCCCGACCTCGGCCGCCACCCGGAGTCCGACGTCACCGGCCTGAGCCACCAGACGCTGAACCTGCTGCCGGCCAACAACGTCGGCGGCCGCCCGGTCACCGAGCTGGCCGCGAACCCGGATGAGCTGAGCGGGCAGTTCGACGAGCTGTCCCGGCGCGCCCACCGCAAGGGCCTCCAGTTCGAGCCGAGCCGCTGGGAACGACTGCGCCTGGCCGTCGACCTGCTGCTGGCCACCGGCGCGACCAGGGAACAGCGGGCCGCCGCCTGGACCGTGGCCCAGCGCGCCGCCGAGGTCGCCGAGACCGAGGCCGCCGACCGGCTGGGCAGGCCCGGCCGCGCGCTGGCCTTCGAGACCTCGCCCGGCTCGCGGCGGCAGCTCGTCCTGGACCCGGCCACGCTCACCCTGCTCAGCCAGAGCGAGGACTACCCGCCGCCCAAGGACACCGAGCGGCAGAAGTTCCCGGTCGCCATCGCCGACTACACGCTGTACCTGGGCGCGGGCGCGGTCCGGTCGATGACAGAGGTCCGCTGACCGGATTTGCCACGAAACGGCCACGACCTGGCCAAGAGCTGGTGGTCAACCGGGTCAAACCGCCTGGTGCGGGGCGCAGGATCAGGCCCCCCGATCCAACCGCACCTGGAGCAGTGGCCATGCGTCTTCCCTCCCCCTCGCGTCTGCTCGCACTGACGCTGCTGCTCTGCCTCGGCCTGGCGGGCACCGCCGCCGCCCAGCCGACCGCCACCTCCGCCGGTGACCCGAGGGCCACCGCGCACCCCGGCAACGCGACCACCTGCGCCCAGGCCGGCCTGCCCGGCCAGCTGATCACCGACCGGCTGACGGTGAACATCAGCGGCGGCAGCCACCTCACCGTCACCTCGGTCCCGCTCGGCGTGACGGTGACCGGCATCGTGCTCAAGGGCGGCGACAACCACAACGTCTACCTGCCGGGCGCGCTCGGCCTGCTGCCCTGGCCCGGCCTGCACTCCCCGCTGGTCGGCAAGAAGGGCAACATCCCCGACATCAGCCACTGGTTCGCCTGCGGCACCGGTCAGACCACGACCAAGACCACCACCAAGGCCACGACCACCAAGAGCAACGCCAAGAGCACCACCGCGACCACGACCACCACCGGCGGTGCCACCACCTCCACCACCAGCCGCGGCACCACCACGACCACCACCCTCGCCACCACCCCGCGCACCACCGCGCCCACCAGCACCCCGGTCCCGATGCCGGTGGCCCACGACGACGAGCTGGCCAGCACCGGTTTTGGCAACGGCTGGCTGTTCGGGCTCGGCGCGGTGCTCCTGCTGGCCGGTGGCGGGGCGCTGGCGCTGGCCAGGCGGCGGCCGCGGACCGGTCGCTGAATCGGGCAGGGGCGCGACGGCGTGCACACAACGAACGGCTAACGAGCCAGTGGCGGGGGCTGTGCCAGCGGCGATGTGACTGTTGGATGCAAGCCTCCCCACCTTGAGCAGGAGCCCCCGCTGATGCACGCCCTCGTACCCGTCTTCCGCCGTGCCCTCGCCCTGGCCGCGGTGGTCCTCACCACCTGGCTCGGGGCGGCCGGCAGCGCGGGGGCCGACCCGCAGCTCCCCTGGTCCGGCGACGAGCGGGCCACCCCGGTCGCCGGGGTGGCCGCGGGCTGTGCGGCGGCCGGGCTGGCGGGCGAGCTGGTCGAGGTCACCGTGACGAAGGACCCCCGGTACCTCACCGTCACCGCGGCGGACCCAGGTGTCACCCTCACGGGGGTCGTGGTCCAGGGCAGGCCCGGATACAACATCTATCCGGCGTCCGCGTTCACCGGACTGCCGTGGGAACGGCTGCACGCGCCACTGGAGTCGCCGTCGCAGCCGCACAAGCCCGCGCTGACCACCAACTGGTTCGCCTGCGGGAGCAAGGCAACGACCACGACCACCACCACGAAGACGACGACCACCACGACGACCACGAAGACGACCACGAGCACCACCACGCCGACCACGCGTCCGACCGGCGCCACCACCTCGTCGACCACGAGCCAGGCCCCGGTCACCAGCACGACACCGCCGCCCGCGGTCACCAGCAGCACCGGCCCCGGCCTGGCCACCACCGGCTTCGACGGCGGCTGGCTGATCCCGCTGGCGGCCGGGCTGATCCTGCTCGGCGCGGCGGCGCTGATCGTGCCGCGCCTGCTCCGTCGCCGCGGCTGAGGCCGGGAAGGGGACCAGGATGACGCTCACCGAGGACAAGGCGGCGCCGGCCCGCACCCGCCGGATCGCCTGGCTGGTGCCGGTGGTGACGGTGGCGCTGGGACTGGTGGTGGCCTTCGTCGGCGTCGGCGTGCTGGCCAACCGCTACGAGCCGTTCCGGGTGGAGACCTCCGCGATGGAGAACACCCTGGCCCAGGGCACCAAGTCGATCACCAGGCCGGTCACCGACGGCGGCGCGTCCGTGCAGCGCGGCGACGTGGTGCTCTTCGACGCCGGCCGCGCGGGCTGGCCGGGGGCCGAACGCGGCGAGCAGCTGGTCAAGCGGGTGGTCGGCATCGGCGGTGACACGGTGACCTGCTGCGACGCCCAGGGCAGGCTGGAGGTCAACGGCCGCGCCATCACCGAGCCCTACCTGCGCACCGACGACCCGGCCACCGGCGGCCCGTACCAGCCGCCGCGGTTCTCCGTGCGGGTGCCGCAGGACCGGATGCTGGTGCTCGGCGACTACCGCGGCAACTCCCGCGACTCGCGGGCCTTCCTGGACACCGAGTTCAAGGGCACCGTGCCGCGCGATGCGATCAAGGCGGTGGTGGTCGCGGTCTTCCGCAACGGCGTCCGGCAGGTCTCGCCGAGCAGCGCGTTCACCGACGCCGGGCTGGCCGGGGCGGCCGAGACCGACCACGGCTACCGGTACGCGTTCTGGGCCATCGTTTCCGGGGTGGCCCTGGCGGTGGCCGCGCTGCTGTGGCTGACCGTCGTCGGCGCGCTGGCCTGGCGGCGCCGACGACGGCAGCGTTCGCTCAGCCCTTGAGCAGGCCGGTCATCTCCGCGATCTCCTTCTCCTGCGCGGCGATGACCTCCTGCGCCAGCTGCTTGGCCTCGGCCGACTGACCCTGCGCCAGCTCGGTCCTGGCCATCTCCACCGCGCCCCGGTGGTGCTCGACCATCATGGTCAGCCAGCGCCGGTCGAACTCGTCCTTGCGCGCCCCGAGCAGCTCGTTCATCTGCTCGGCGGACATCATCCCGTGCGCGCCGTGGCCCTCGTGCTCGCTCTTGGCCGGGGCGTTCCACGACTTCAGCCAGCCGGTCATCTTGTCGATCTCCGGCTGCTGCCCGTCCTGGATCCACTTGGCCAGCTCCAGCACCTTGGCGTTCTCGGTGCGGCCGGGGGCCAGCTTGCTCATCTCCAGCGCCTGCTCGTGGTGCGGGATCATGCCCTGGGCGAAGGTGACGTCGGCTGCGTTGTGCGCGGCGGAGGTGGGGGCCGAGGTGTGGCCGTGCCCGGCGGGCTCGCCGCCCCCGCAGGCGGTCAGCGTGATCGCGGCGAGCACGCCGAGACCGGCCAGGACCAGCTTGTTCTTGCGCATGACAAAGCTCCTCAAGTACTGACGAATATGACGGAGACGGGGAAACCCGGTCTCGTCAGCGCCGCAGCACGCAGAGGGTGTCGAGGTCGAAGAGCTTGACCGGCGGCCCGCGCGGGACGGTCCGCACCAGGTGGGCGCGCAGCCCGGTCAGCGCGGCCGCCGGATCCCGGCGCAGCCAGCCGAGCAGGTGCAGGGCGAGCAGGCCGATCGCGGTGACGATCAGGCCGAGGCACAGGTGCAGCAGCGTGGAGTCGTGCCCGCCGGGCGCGGAGCCGTGGTCGCCGTGGGAGCCGGCGTGCTGCTCGCCGTGGTGTCCGGCGGCGGCCACCGCGGCCGTCCCGGGCGCGGCCTGCCGCCCCTCGCCCGGATGGGTGACCTGGTGCATGGCCAGCACGCTGAAACTGATCGTGAACACCAGCAGCGCGAGCCCCAGTACCCGCATCGGGCGTGGTCGGAGCGCTGTGGTCACCAGCCCAGCCTAACGTCACACCCCGACCTGCCAGCCCAACCGTGCCCGCTCCCGGCACGCGGTCTACGATTCCCATGCGCGGTCTGCCTACGCATGCCCGCAACCAGCAAGTGCAGGTGATTACCAGGTCAACAGGCCAGTGCAGGAGGCACCGTGACGGCCGTAGCCCCTCAGCCGATCGCCACGCGTCCGTTCCCGACGCGTCAGACGGTCAAGGGTTCGTTCCTGCTGCGGATGCTCCGCACCACGGACCACAAGCAGATCGGCATTCTGTACCTCGTCACCTCGATCGCCTTCTTCATGGTGGGCGGCGTGATGGCACTGCTGATCCGCACCGAACTCGCCCTGCCGGGCATGCAGTTGCTCTCCCAAGAGCAGTACAACCAGATGTTCACCATGCACGGCACGATCATGCTGCTGCTGTACGCGACGCCGATCGTCTTCGGCTTCGCGAACTACATCCTGCCGCTGCAGATCGGCTCGCCGGACGTGGCGTTCCCGAGGCTGAACGCCTTCTCGTACTGGCTGTACCTCTTCGGCGGCCTCACCGTGATGGCGGGCTTCATCACCCCTGGCGGCGCGGCCGACTTCGGCTGGTTCGCCTACACCCCGCTGTCCAACGCCATCCACTCGCCCGGCATCGGCGCCGACCTGTGGATCTCCGGCCTGGTGGTCTCCGGTCTGGGCACCATCCTCGGCGGCGTGAACATGATCACCACGGTGCTGTGCCTGCGCGCGCCCGGCATGACCATGTGGCGGATGCCGGTGTTCACCTGGAACATCCTGATCACGAGCCTGCTCGTGCTGATGGCCTTCCCGATCCTGACCGCCGCGCTGCTCGGCCTGATGGCCGACCGGCACCTCGGCGCGCACGTGTTCGACCCGGCCAACGGCGGCGTGATCCTCTGGCAGCACCTGTTCTGGTTCTTCGGGCACCCGGAGGTCTACATCGTCGCGCTGCCGTTCTTCGGCATCGTCTCGGAGATCTTCCCGGTGTTCAGCCGCAAGCCGATCTTCGGCTACAAGGCGCTGATCTGGGCGACGATCACCATCGCCGCGCTGTCGGTGACGGTGTGGGCGCACCACATGTACGCCACCGGCGCGGTGCTGCTGCCGTTCTTCGCCTTCACCACGTTCCTGATCGCGGTCCCGACCGGCATCAAGTTCTTCAACTGGATCGGCACCATGTGGCGGGGTCAGCTGACCTTCGAGACGCCGATGCTGTTCTCGGTCGGGTTCATCATCACCTTCCTCTTCGGTGGCCTCACCGGTGTGCTGCTCGCCGCCCCGGCGATCGACTTCCACGTGTCGGACACCTACTTCGTGGTGGCGCACTTCCACTACGTGCTCTACGGCACCATCGCCTTCGCCACCTTCGCCGGGATCTACTTCTGGTTCCCGAAGATGACCGGGCGCCTGCTGGACGAGAAGCTCGGCAAGCTGCACTTCTGGACGACCTTCATCGGTTTCCACCTGACCTTCCTGGTCCAGCACTGGCTGGGCAACGAGGGCATGCCGCGCCGCTACGCCGACTACCTGCCCAGCGACGGCTTCACCACGCTCAACTCGATCTCCACGATCGGCGCGTACCTGCTCGGCGCGTCCACGCTGCCGTTCATCTGGAACGTGTTCAAGAGCTACCGCTACGGCGAGGTCGTCAAGGTCGACGACCCGTGGGGCTACGGCAACTCGCTGGAGTGGGCGACCTCCTGCCCGCCGCCGCGGCACAACTTCACCGAGCTGCCGCGGATCCGGTCCGAGCGGCCGGCCTTCGAGCTGCACTACCCGCACATGGTGGAGCGGATGCGGGCCGAGGCGCACGTGGGCGGCAAGCACAAGACCGCCGTGCTGGACGCGCCAGCCGCGCCGTCGGAGGTGGCCGCCAACTCCACCCAGCCGCCGGAACAGCACGACGAGGATCCCAAGTCCAAGTGAGCTGAGCGCCGAACGGGGTAACCCCCGGACGCGGCGCACCGGCTCGACGACGAGCCCCACAACCGCCCGCGAGGGTGGCTGTGGGGCTCGTCTCTTTTCCGGGCCCGGCATCGAGCCCTAGCCCTCGACTGAGGAGACTCGGCAACCGTGAGTACCCGCAAAGCCACCACCGTGCTGATCACCGTCACCGGCCCGGACAAGCCCGGCGTGACCTCGGTGCTCTTCGCCGCGCTGACCAGGCACGGGGTCGAGGTGCTCGACGTCGAGCAGGTGGTGATCCGCAGCCGCTTGGTGCTGGGCGTGCTGGTCTCCACCACGCACGACCCGGAGGGCTTGCAGGAGCTGACCGAGCAGGCCATGGCCAGCGTGGGCATGCACGTGGACGTGGAGATCGGCGCCAGCGAGCGCTCCTCGGCCCGGCACGGCTCCAGCCACGTGCTGGTGGTGCTGGGCCGCCCGGTCACCGCCCGCGGCTTCACCGAGGTCGCCCGCAGGCTGGCCGCGCTGGGCGCGAACATCGACTCGATCCGCCGGGTGGCCGACTACCCGGTCACCGGCCTCGAACTGGCGGTCTCGGCCAGCGAGCACACCCCGGAGGCCGACGCCGAGCTGCGCGCGGCCATGGCCGAGGTCTCGGTGCGCGCCCAGGTGGACGTCGCGGTGGAGCAGGCCGGGCTGACCCGGCGGGCCAAGCGGCTGGTGGTCTTCGACGTGGACTCCACCCTGATCCAGGGCGAGGTGATCGAGATGCTGGCCGCGCACGCCGGGTGCGAGGAGCAGGTGAGGGAGATCACCGAGGCCGCCATGCGCGGCGAGCTGGACTTCACCCAGTCCCTGGAACGCCGGGTCGCCCTGCTGGCCGGACTGCCGGCGAGCATCCTGGCCGAGGTCGGCCGCACCCTGGAGCTGACCCCCGGCGCCCGCACCACCATCCGCACCCTGCGCAGGCTCGGCTTCCGCTGCGGCGTGGTCAGCGGCGGCTTCACCCAGGTCATCCAGGGCCTGGCCGAGGAGCTGCGGCTGGACTTCGCGGCCGCGAACGAGCTGGAGATCGAGGACGGCAAGCTGACCGGCCGGGTCACCGGCGAGGTGGTGGACCGGGCGGGCAAGGCGGTCGCGCTGCGCCGCTTCGCCACCGAGTACGGCATCCCGCTGGCCCAGTGCGTGGCGGTCGGCGACGGCGCCAACGACATCGACATGCTCAGCACCGCGGGCCTCGGCGTGGCCTTCAACGCCAAGCCCGCGCTGCGCGAGGTGGCCGACACCGCGCTGTCCCAGCCCTTCCTGGACGCGGTGCTGTTCGTGCTGGGCGTGACCAGGGCCGAGGTGGAGGCCGCCGACGCCGCCGACGGCCTGGTCGAAGAACGCATCGAGGTCGGCTGACGTGCTCGAACCCCTGGCCGCCCGCTACGCCACCTGGCTCGGCCTCCCCGCCCAGTCCACAGTGGACACAACCGATGAGGACCCGGCCACGGTCCGCGCCATGCCGATAGTCCTGCGCATCGAACGCCAGGAACCTGCCCCGCGCACGGCCCTGCTGGAAGCCGCCGCCACCGCGTCCCTGGCCGTCTGTTTGGCCCCCGAGGCCCAGCCCGAGGGCGAGTGGCACGAAGAAGTCCGCGCCTGGATCGACGGCCGCATCCGCAAGGTCTCCCGCCGGGCCCGCGGCGCGCACTGGGACGCCATCCAGGACCTCCCCGGCATCACGGTGTCCCACGACGGCGCCGAGGTCCGCGCCCTGGTCCCCGGCCTGGTCGCCGAGTCGCCCCGGGTGCTGTCCCGCCTGCAGATCTCCGGCAGCGAGCTCCCCGAGGACAACCCCGGCCCGCCGCCCGGCGACCGCCCCGTGCTGTGGCTCAACCCCAAGATCGAGATGACCGTCGGCAAGGCCGCCGCCCAGGTCGGCCACGCCACCATGATCGGCGCCGCCCTGCTGCCCGCCGAGGACCTGACCCGCTGGGCCGAGCAGGACTACGCCTGCGCCGTGCGCACCGCCACCCCCGCCGACTGGGCCAAGCTGCTGCCCGGCCCCGACCCGGCGCTGGCCTGGCGGGAACGCCGGGTGGCCGCGGTCCGCGACGCGGGTTTCACCGAGGTCGCCCCCGGCACGGTCACGGTGCTGTTCAGCTGGCCGCACTGACCAGCGCGTGCAGGTGCATGTCATGCCACCCGTCGGCATGCCGCACCGAGCTGCGCAGCACCCCCTCCTCAACGAACCCGGCCCGCTCCGCCACCCGGCAGGAGGCCAGGTTCCGCGTTGAGTGCCGCAGGTACAGCCGGTGCAGCCCCAGCTCCTCGAAGCTCCACCGCACCACCCGCCGAGCCACCCGCGCCGCCACCCCGCGCCCCCGCGCCGACGGCAGCACCCAGTAGGACACCTCGGCCGTGCCCTCCACCAGGTCCACGGTCCGCAACCCGGTCTGCCCCACCGCCCGGTCATCCACCCCGGCCACGGCCCAGCTGGCATCCCGTTCCTCCCGCCAGCGCGTCGCCCAGCCGGCGATCCAGTCCAGGGCCTCCTCGGCGCTGTCCAGCCTGCGCACGTGCCAGCGCTGGATGTCCGGACAGCTGAAGGCTTCCCGCACCACCTCGGCGTCCCCGGGCCGCCAGGGGCGCAGGGTCAGCTCCTGGTCGGCGGTGAGGCGGGGCTGGGTGCGCTCGCGCAGGTGACCGGCGGGCAGGGCGGGTTCGACCAGGATTGGCACGGGCTAACCGAACCAGGCCAACGTGATCGGTTCCGCGGGCGGCCCCGCCTTGAGCGTGCGCAACAGGTCAGCCAGCCCGATCGGGGCCACCTGTTCGGTGATCGACTCCAGTTCGCCGACCGGCCACCAGCGGTGCCCGAGCAGGTGCGAGAGCTCGCCCTCCTCCTGGGCGGTGATGTCCACGGTGAAGGCGGGCACCCGCAGCTGGAAGTAGTACTCGGTGGCGAAGGTCGGTGTCCGGCTGAAGGTCCACATCCCGGAGGTGGTCGCCACCACCGGCCCGACCTGCTCCGGACTGACCACCAGCCCGGTCTCCTCGCGGAGCTCCCTGGCCGCGGCCACCGCCAGCGGCTCGCCCTCGTTGACCCCGCCGCCCGGCGTGGACCAGCAGTTCCGCTCGTTGGCGGGGCCATATCGGTTGTGGAACAACAGGATCCGGTCATCTTCGTCCAGCAGCAGGATGCGTGCGCTGACCCTTATTCGATGCGGTGTATCCCCCATGTGATGACGATAACCCGAAGAGTTCTCGCTCACTATCTCTGTCAGGTGGAGAATTTTCGGTCGATCTTCTGATTTAGTTGCCAGGTGACGGGCGGTCCGGATGGCCGCCCGCTGGTATGAGAGGAACTCGATGTCGAAGGTGTTCTCCCGCAACGGTTTCCGTCGGATCGCCGTGGCCGGTGCGGTCCTGGTCGCGCTGGGTGGAGTGACCGCGCCGATGGCGTCCGCGGCGACCTCCGCGGCTGCCTGCACGCCGGTGGTGCTCAAGAAGGTCCTCACCTCGGCCGACAGTGACGGCATCGGCGTCGTGTTCACCTACTCCGGCACCGTCTCGGAGAAGAGCGCCAAGTACCTGCCCGCCGGTGAGAAGCCCGC
This sequence comes from Crossiella sp. SN42, assembly GCF_023897065.1. Lineage (GTDB taxonomy): Bacteria > Actinomycetota > Actinomycetes > Mycobacteriales > Pseudonocardiaceae > Crossiella. The sequence continues at coordinate 5,558 of NZ_JAMHIV010000016.1, read as the reverse complement.
CCAGGACGGCAGCGGCGACCCGATCGCGGTCAAGGGCAACGCCTTCATCCGCCTGGTCGTCTCCTGCTACAACTGGACCCAGGACACCTACCGCGGCCCCAAGCGCATCCCGGGCGAGGGCGCGGTCAAGGAGATCGTGCACGGCGGCACCTTCGAGGGTCAGCAGACCTGGTACATCGGCGTGGACCGCAAGCGCGCCTTCGACGACCTGAGCCGTGGCGCCAGCGTCTCGCTCAAGGTCAAGGTCTGACCTTCGTCCCCGTGGGCCGCTCTCAGGTGTCGATGCGCTTGAGGGCGGCCTTCACCACGTCCGGGTCGGTGGTCATCCAGAACGGCGGCAGCGAGGCGCGCAGGAACCCGCCGTAGCGCGCGGTCACCAGCCGGGAGTCCAGCACCGCGATCACGCCCTTGTCGTCGTTGGCGCGCAACAGCCTGCCCGCGCCCTGCGCCAGCAGCAGTGCCGCGTGGGTGCCCGCCACGGTGAGGAAACCGTTGCCGCCGCGGGCCTGCACCGCGCGCTGCCGGGCCGAGGCCAGCGGGTCGTCCGGGCGCGGGAACGGGATCCGGTCCATCACCACCAGTTGCAGCGAGGGGCCCGGCACGTCCACGCCCTGCCACAGCGACAGGGTGCCGAACAGGCAGGTGCGCACGTCCTCGGCGAACTTGGTGACCAGCTGGCTGGTGGCGTCCTCGCCCTGGCACAGGATCGGGAACTCCACCCGCTCGCGCAGGGCCTCGGTGGCCTGCTTGGCCGCGCGCATCGAGGAGAACAGGCCGAGGGTGCGGCCACCGGCGGCCTGCACCAGGCCGGTCAGCTCGTCCAGGTAGGCCTCGGCCAGGCCGTCGCGGCCGGGGGAGGGCAGATGGCCCGCCACGTAGAGGATGCCGCTGGACCGGTGTTCGAAGGGCGAGCCGACGTCCATGCCGGTCCACTCAGGACTGTCCGAAGTGGACGGTGGAGCCTTGTCGGTGGCGGTGCCGCCGGACTTGCGGTCGGCCGCGGCGTCCGGATCGCCCGCCGCCTTGCCCGCGCCTGCCAGGCCCCACTGGCGGGCCAGGGTGTCGAAGCTGCCGCCGAGGGCCAGCGTGGCCGAGGTCAGGATCACCGTCTTCTGGGCGAACAGGCGCTCGCGCAGCAGGCCGCCCACGCCCAGCGGGGCCACCCGCAGCGAGGGGGTGCGGTTGAAGTCGCCGAAGTCCCCGGCCAGCCAGACCACGTCGTGCCGCTTCTCCGGCTCGGCCTCGAAGGCGGCCAGCAGCCGGACCGCGGTGTCGTGCACCTCATCCAGCATGGACAGCGCCAGCTTGCGCGCCGCGGTGCCCTCGATGTCCTCCTTGCGCTCAGGCCCGAGCGCGCTGATGCAGGCGTGCGCGGCGTTGCGCACCGCGGCCAGCGCCCCGGCCAGCACCTGCGGCAGCTGGTCCAGCCTGCCCGGCTCCAGCTCCTGCAAGGTCAGCGCCAGGTTGTCCGCGGCCTCCAGCAGCCGGTCCGCGATGTCCTGCTCCACCAGCCTGCCGCAGCGCCGCGCGGCCACCGCGATCGCGGTGCTGGTCAGCTCCTGGGTGGCCACCGAGGTGACCCGGTCCACCAGGTCGTGCGCCTCGTCCACCACCACCACGTCGTGCTCGGGCAGGACCTTGTAGCCCTCCAGCGCGTCGATGGCCAGCAGCGCGTGGTTGGTCACCACCACGTCCGCCCGCCCGGCCTCGGCCCGCGCGCGCTCGGCGAAGCAGTCCTGGCCGATCGGGCACTTGGCCGCGCCGACGCACTCCTTCGCGGTCACCGAGACCTGCCGCCAGGCCTGGTCCGGCACCCCGGGCACCAGCTCGTCCCGGTCGCCAGTCTCGGTCTCCGATGACCACTCGTGCAGCCGTTTGACGTGCCTGCCCATGGCCGAGACCTGGAACGGGTCGAACAGCGCCTGCTCCTCCGGCTCCTCCGGCGCGCCGGTGTGCACCCGCTGCATGCACAGGTAGTTCCGGCGGCCCTTGAGGATGGCGAAGGTGGGTGTGCGGCCCAGCAACGGCTTCAGCGTCTTGGCCAGCCGCGGCAGATCCCGGTCCACCAGCTGCCGCTGCAACGCGATGGTCGCGGTGGAGATCACCACGGTGGCCGACTCGGTGACCGCGTGGTGCACCGAGGGCACCAGGTAGGCCAGCGACTTGCCGGTGCCGGTGCCTGCCTGCACGGCCAGGTGCTCGCCGGTGCGGATCGCCTTGGCCACCGCCTCGGCCATGTCCACCTGACCTGGGCGCTCAGTGCCGCCCACCCCGCCCACCGCCGCGGCCAGCAGCGTGCGGACGTCCGGGACCTGCGTCAGGTTTTGCTGGAGGGTGAGGGCTTCGGGCACGCGGGCAACGCTACCGCGCGCCGCCGACAAGCTTGTCCTCCGGCGATACGGTGGTGTCGCAGCCAGTACACCGATGTCTGGAGGAGCCTGGATGAGCAGCGCCGAGGAGTTCGAGGCACGGTTGCGGGACCTGCTCGGCCACCTCGACCTACCGGCCAAGATCCGCCTGCTCACCGGGGCCGACGCCTGGGCGCTGCCCGCCGAACCCGCGATCGGCCTGCGCCGCCTGGTGATGACCGACGGACCGGCCGGGGCCCGCGGCAGCCACTTCGACGAGCGCGACCCCTCCGCGCACACGCCGAACCCGACCGCGCTGGCCGCCAGCTGGGACCGCGAGCTGGTGCGCCGGATCGGCCTGCTGCTGGCCGGGGAGACCGGGGCCAAGGGCGCGCAGGTGCTGCTCGCGCCCACCATCAACCTGCACCGCAGCCCGCTCGGCGGCCGCCACTTCGAGTGCTTCTCCGAGGACCCGCTGCTCACCGCCGAGATCGGCCTGGCCTACGTGCGCGGGGTGCAGGAGGGCGGGGTGGCGGCCTGCGCCAAGCACTTCGTGGCCAACGACTCGGAGGACCAGCGCTTCACCCTCAGCGTGGAGGTCGCCGAACGCGCGCTGCGCGAGCTGTACCTGGCCCCGTTCGAGACGCTGGTGCGCGCGGGCGGGGTCAAGGTGGTGATGGCCGCCTACAACGCGGTGCGCGGCAGCACCATGACCGAGCACCGGGCACTCCAGGTCGGCGTGCTCAAGGAGGAATGGGGCTTCACCGGGCCGATCGTGTCCGACTGGACCGCCGCGCGCAGCACCGCGCCCACCGCCAACGGCGGGCTCGACCTGGTCATGCCGGGCCCGGACGGCCCGTGGGGCGAGAAGCTCGAGGCGGCGGTGCGCGCGGGCGAGGTGCCCGAGGCGGAGATCGACGACAAGGTGCTGCGCCTGCTCCGGCTGGCCGCGGCCACCGGCGTGCTGGACGGCTTCCCGGCGCCCGAACCGGAAGCCGCGTACCCGGTCGGCTCGGCCGCCCAGACCGAGCTGCTGCGCGAGGCGGCGGCCCGGGGCATGGTGTTGCTGCGCAACGAGAACCTGCTCCCGCTGGCCCCGGACACCCGGATCGCGCTGATCGGCCCGAACGCCGCCAACACCGCCACCAGGGGCGGTGGCAGCGCCGACCTGTCCCCGCGCCGCGAGGTCAGCTTCGCCGCCGGTCTCGGCCTGCCCGCGACCGAGGGCGTCCGGCCGGGCGGACGGCAGCCGCTGATCGACCTGGCCGACTGCGTGGACCCGGTGACCGGCGAGTCGGGCTTCCAGGTCGAGTACCGCGACGCCGACGGCGACCTGCTGGGCAGTGAGCACCGGGCGACCGCCCGGCTGGCCTGGCTCGGCCTGCCGGAGGAGCAGTGGCGCCGGGACGACCTGCGGGTGATCATGCGCACCAGCTACCGGCCCAGGGTCGCGGGCACGCACACCTTCGGCGTCACCGGGCTCGGACCCACCAGCCTGACCGTGAACGGGCAGCGGATCATCGAACCGGTCACCTCGGGCTGGCACAGCCTGGTGGACAGCTTCGACAACATCACCGAACAGCTCGGCGCGGTGGTTCTGTCCGATGTGGACACTCCGGTGGAGCTGGTGGTGGAGCACCGCCCGATCGCCGCGAAACACGGCTACCTGCGTTGCGGCATCACCCATCGCGCGCCCGGCCGGGACGCCGAGGAGGAGCTGGCCGAGGCGGTCCGGCAGGCCGAGGCGGCCGAGGTCGCGGTGGTCGTGGTCGGCACCAACGCCGACCTGGAGAGCGAGTCCCACGACCGCACCACCCTGGCCCTGCCACCCGGCCAGGACGAGCTCATCCACCGGGTGGCCGCGGCCAACCCGCGCACCGTGGTCGTGGTCAACGCCGGTTCACCCGTGCTGATGCCCTGGGCCGAGGAGGTGGCCGCGGTGCTCTACGCCTGGTTCCCCGGCCAGGAAGCGGGCCACGCGCTCGCCGACGTGCTCTACGGCCGCGCCGAACCCGGCGGCCGCCTGCCCACCACCTTCCCGCGCACCGCCGAGCAGGCCCCGGTGCTGGACACCACCCCCGCCGACGGCGTGCTCCGCTACGAGGAGGGCATCCTGATCGGCTACCGCGCCTACGACCAGCACCGCCTCGACCCGGCCTTCTGCTTCGGCCACGGTCTGGGCTACACCACCTGGGAGTACCGGAGCGCGGAGTGCCCGACCGGCGTCTCGGCCGCCACCCTGCACGCCGGCCAGCCCATCCCGGTCCGCGTCACCCTGACCAACACCGGCACCCGCCCCGGCCGCGAGGTCGTGCAGGTCTACCTGGGCCGCCACGCCAGCCGCTACCCGCGCCCACCCCGGGTGCTGGCCGGTTTCGCGGTGGTGGACGCGGCACCGGGGGAGACGGTGGCGGTGGAGATCCCGTTGGCGCCCAGGGCGTTCTGCGTCTACGACGAGCAGCGCCGGGACTGGCTGCCCGAACACGGCAGCTACCTGGCCGAGATCGGCCGCAGCAGCCGCGACCTGCCACTGGCCGCGGTGGTCACCGTGCACTGAGCTCAGGTGAGGCCGAGCGCCAGCTTCAGGGCCGAGTCGACTCGCTGCATCTCTTCAAGAGAGCACCGGCCGACCCGCTCGCCGAGTCGCTCCGGCGCGCACGCCGTTGTCTGCTCGCACAGCAGCAACGTCGCCCGGCCGAGCACCTCGATCTCCGGCCGCCAGCGCGCGGGCTGGGCCGATGTCGAGGTCGGGGCGATCAACCAGGTGGACAGGACTTCCAGTTCGGTGGCCTGCACGACCACACCGAAGCGGCCGCCGGCTTGTTCGTGGCCACGAGCGTCCCGGGGAGCGCGTAGCCGGTAGATGTCACCACGCACGCAGGTCTGCCAACTCCTCCTGCACCGCGGCCACCTCGGCCCGGTCGCTCTCGCTGGCCGCGACCCGTGCGGCCTCGGCGCGCAGGTCCTCGGCAGCCTGTGTGGCCTCCACCTCGTGGGCGGCTTGCACGATCGCCCGGCGGATCACTGTGCTGCGGTCGGCCTTGCAGGCCCGCATCAGCACGCGCAGCGCTTCTCGGGTCTCCGCATCCGGGCGGAAGTTGATGACGTCAGGATCTATGCCCACCCGACCAGTGTATTACATCGCGCAAGACAGGTGTCTTACGCAGTGTATTACGCATCGCCGGTGGACAGACAAAGACCCCCGGGTGG
>NZ_JAMHIV010000015.1 GCF_023897065.1 Crossiella sp. SN42 | reverse complement strand
AATCATTCGAGAGGGGCTTGTCCGCCGGTAAGGTGGACAGGCCCCTTCTCGCGTTGTTGGTTGTTCGGGAGGATTTGGTGGTTTCAGACAGGCGGCCCAGTGAGGACCGCGGAGACGGTGCTCCTCGACGCTCCGGTGGAGCGGGCAGGCCGCGTGGCGACAAGCCACCCTTCGGCCGGTCCGGTAGTTCGTGGAGCGGTGATCGTTCAGGATCTGGCGACAATCGCAGGCAGGGTGGATATCGCGACGCGCAGTCGGGCGACCGGCGTGAGCGCGGCGGTACCAGTTCGGGCCGGAGCGGTGACCGTCAGGACCGGAACTTCGGCGGTGACTCGCCTAGAGGCGGGCGCAGCGACGGCGGCTCGCGTGGTGGCTATGGCCAGCGCGATGATCGGCCGCGTCGTTTTGACCAGGATCGTGATCGGCCGCAGCGTGCCGGCCGCGACGACCGTTCCTCGCAGGGGGACCGGCCGCGTTGGCAGGACAGCCGTGGCGACGACCGTGGTGGTCAGGGCGGGTTCCGTCGTGATGACCGGGGTGACCGGAGCGGCTTCCGCGGCAATGATCGCGCTGGCCAGGGCGGATACCGCGGCCGCGACGATCGCGGTGGCCAGAGTGGTTTCCGGGGCCGGGACGACCGTGGTGGCCAGGGTGGCTTCCAGCGGGATGACCGTGGCGGTAGCCGGAGCGAGGACCGTGGTGGATACCGCGGGAACGACCGCGGCGACCGCGGTGGGTTCCGGAAGGACGACCAGGGTGGCCCTCGGCGCGATGATCGTGGCGGTCAGGGCGGTTTCCGTCGTGATGACCGGGGTGACCGGAGCGGCTTCCGCGGTAACGACCGTGGTGGCCAGGGCGGATACCGCAGCCGGGACGACCGGGCTGGTCAGGGTGGTTTCCGTGGGCGCGATGACCGTGGCGGCCAGGGCGGGTACCGCGGGCGTGATGACCGTGGTGGTCAGAGCGGGTTCCGCCGGGATGACCGGAGTGACTTCCGGGACAAGGGCGAGCGTGGGGGCCAGAGTGGCTTCCGCAAGGACGATCGTGGTGCCGGCCGGGGCGATGACCGTGGTGGATACCGCGGGGACGACCGGGGTGACCGCGGTGGGTTCCGGAAGGACGACCGTGGTGGGTTCCGGCGCGATGACCGTGGTGGTCAGGGCGGGTTCCGCCGGGATGACCGGCCTCGTCAGGACCGGCCGTACGGGGACAAGCCTCGGTATGACAAGCCGAAGTTCGACAAGCCTCGGACTGATGGGGAGGACCGTCCCCGCTACCAGAAGCGGGATGACCGGCCTCGTCGGGATGGCAAGCCCGGGTTCCGGGATGGGCGTTCGGTCGAGGAGACCGGCGGTGTCCAGGACGCGGAGCGTTCGGAGACCGGGGGCTTCTCCCCGGCGGCCGAGCAGGGCGACCGTGCTGAGGTCCGCAAGGACGACGGTGGCGGCGAGCGGGACAGCCAGGGCGGTGCCGAACCGGACCGTGCTGAGCTGGGACGGGCTGACCAGGACCGTGGCGGCCAGGACCGTGGCGACCAGGACCGTGGTGGCCGGGACCAGGACAGTCAGGACCTTGGCGGGCTGAGCGAGGGTCAGGGCGACCGGGGCGATGTCCAGGGGGCCGACCGTGGTGACGCGGGTGGCTCTCGGCAGGACGAGCAGGGGCCGCGCGAGGATCGTGGTGGGTACCAGCGGGAGGACCGTGGGGGCCAGGGTGGCTTCCGGCGGGACGACCGGGGTGGCCGGGGCGATGACCGTGGTGGGTACCGCGGGAACGACCGTGGCGACCGGGGTGGCTATCGCGGGGACAGCGGTGGTGACCGTGGCGGGTACCGCGGGACCAGCGGCGGCGATCGTGCTGGCTATCGCGGAGACAGCGGTGGCGACCGAGGTGGGTACCGCGGGGACAGCGGTGGCGATCGGGGCGACCGCGGTGGGTTCCGGCGGGATGACCGGGGTGACCGGCGTGGGTTCCAGGGTGAGCGTGGGGCCGGGCGGGATTCTCGGGAGCGTTCGGGCGGGGCTGGGGATCGGCCTCGGTACGAGAAGCCTGCTTATGGGAACCGGGAGGATCGGCCTGCTCGGGAGGTCCGGCACGGTCGGGCAGACTCGGCTGGTGAGGAGCGCCGGTACCCGGGGCGGGAAGAGCGTCCTCGTGGACGTGATGACCGGTTCGACGCTGGTGAGTTGCGGCGGGATCAGCTCGAGGAGCTGGTGGAGCCGGAGCTTCCGATGGATGTCGAGCCCGGTGATCTCGACGCTGGGGTTCGTTCTGACCTGCGGACGTTGTCCAAGAGTCTGGCTGAGCTGGTGGCCAAGCACCTGGTCATGACGGGGCGTCTGATCGACGAGGAGCCGGAGCGGGCGTTGGCGCACGCTCGGTTCGCTCGGCGGAAGGCTTCGCGGATCGGGCTGGTGCGGGAGGCGACCGGGTTGGCCGCTTACCACGCTGGTGAGTGGTCTGAGGCGCTTGCCGAGCTGCGGGCCGCGCGGCGGATGACCGGTAGCTCCGCGCACCTGGCCGTCATGGCCGACTGCGAGCGGGCGCTGGGCCGGCCGGAGCGGGCGCTGGAGCTGGCGCGGTCGACCGAGGCCAAGGCGCTGAGCGCGGAAGAGGCCGTGGAGCTGCGGATCGTGGCTGCCGGAGCACGCCGGGACCTGGGTGAGCTGGACGCCGCGGTGGTGGCGTTGCAGGGACCCGATCTCGACGTGAAGCGGCGGGATCCGTGGAGTGCGCGGCTGTTCTACGCCTACGCGGACAACCTGGCCGCGGCTGGGCGCAACGACGAGGCGATCCAGTGGTTCATCTCGGCTGCCGAGGTGGATGACGACGGTGAGACCGACGCCGCTGAGCGGGCCATCGAGCTCGGGGCGGGGCCCGTGGTGCCCGTTGACGTCGAGGACGTGGATGGGGACGAGGACGGGGTCTCGGACGACCGGGACGGTGCGCAGGGTTCGGGCTCTGGTGACGGGGCTGGGGACGCTGCGGAGGCCGGGACGGTTGCCGAAGTCGGGACGGCTGACGAACCTGCGGAAGCTGGCGAGGCTGAAGTAGCTGACAAGGCTGCGGAGGCCGGAACGGTTGCCGAGGCTGAGGAAGCTGACAAGGTCGTGGAGGCTGGCGAGGCTGAGGTAGCTGACAAGGCTGCGGACGCCGGAACGGCTGACAAGGCTGCGGACGCTGGCGAGGCTGGGACTGCTGCGGAAGCCGGGGAGGCTGAGGAGACCGTGCTGGCCGGGGAATCGGTTGAGCCGGGGGCTTCGGTTGAGGCGGATGCGGTAGTGGCGGCGGATGCTGACGTGGTTGCGGCTGAGGCCGGGACTCAGGCGGCTGAGGCTGGCAAGGCTGTGAACGGTGAGTCCACTGATGGGGTGGGTCGGGACAACTGATGATGACGTTGCTGGATGCGTACGACGCGTTGCTCTTGGATCTCGACGGCACCGTGTACCGCGGTGGGACCGCGGTGCCCGGGGCGCCGGAGGCGGTTGCTGAGGCCAAGCGGCGTGGGCGTGCGCTCCGGTACGTCACCAACAACGCCTCGCGGGCGCCGGAGGCGGTGGCTCAGCACCTTCGGGAGCTGGGGTTTCCGGCCGACGTCCGCGAGGTGAGTACCAGTTCCCAGGCCGCGGCGGCGGTGCTGGCCGCGAAACTGGCGGCTGGGGCTCCGGTGCTGGTGGTGGGGGCCGAGGCGTTGCGGGCTGAGGTTCGGGCGGTGGGGCTTCGGGTGGTGAAGTCCGCGGCTGACGAACCTGTGGCAGTGGTGCAGGGACATTCGCCGGAGACCGGGTGGGCTCAGCTGGCGGAAGCCTGCATTGCCATCCGGGGTGGGGCTTACTGGCTCGCGTCCAATGTGGATGCCACCCTGCCCACCGAGCGCGGGCTGTTGCCGGGGAACGGGTCGATGGTGGCCGCGTTGCGGACCGCCACCGGGCAGTCGCCGGAGGTGGCGGGGAAGCCGGAGCCGACGCAGTTGGTGCTGGCCGCGGAGTCGGCCGGGGCGTCTTCGGCGCTGGTGGTCGGGGATCGGCTGGACACCGATATCGCTGGGGCGAACGCGGCCGGGTTGCCCGCGTTGGTGGTGCTGACGGGGGTGGCCACGCCGGAGGGGTTGCTGGCGGCCGTTCCTGAGCAGCGGTGCCGGTTTGTGGCTGAGGATCTTGGTGGGCTGGTCGCGCCGGTGGCGCACGTTGAGGTGGGCGTGCGGCCGGGGTGGCTGGTGGAAGTTGACGGTGACCGGGTTCGGCTTGGGGGTGCTGACGAGAGCGGGGAACCGTTGTCGGCGCTGCGGTCGTTGTGCTCGGTGTGGTGGGGCGCCGGTGGCGGGGTGCCGTCGGTGGTGGCGGATGGGGACGCGGCTGCGGCGGCGTTGCGGAAACTGGGTATAGCGTGGAGCGCATGACGCCCGAACAGCCGGTCGCGGAGATCGACGCGGCGCTGGCCGGTCTGGAGAACCTGGACGCCGTGCCGCTGCCTGAGCACGTGGCCAGGTTCGATGCCGTGCACACCGCGCTGACCTCGGCGCTGGCCACGATCGACCAGGTCTGAGCCGTGCCTCGGCGGGTACGGCTGGACGCCGAACTGGTGCGCCGCGGGCTCGCCCGCTCCCGGGAACACGCCGTGGAGCTGGTGAACGCGGGCCGGGTCACCGTGCGCGGCACGGTCGCGGGCAAGCCGGCGACCGCGGTGGAGACCGACGCGCCCGTGGTGGTGCGGGAAGACGCCGACGACGCCGGGTGGGCTTCGCGGGGGGCGCACAAGCTGCTTGGCGCGCTGGAAGTTTTTGGGCCGCAGGGGTTGAGCGTGGCTGGGCGGCGGTGCCTGGACGCGGGGGCTTCCACCGGTGGGTTCACCGATGTGCTGCTGCGGGGCGGGGCACGCGAGGTGGTCGCGGTGGATGTCGGGTACGGGCAGCTGGTGTGGAAGCTGCAGACCGACGACCGCGTGATCGTGCACGACCGGACCAACGTGCGGAACCTGACGCCCGAGCAGATCGGTGGGACGGTCGACCTGGTTGTCGCCGATCTTTCCTTCATCTACCTGCGGCTGGTGCTGCCCGCGATGGCCGCCTGCATGGGCGAGGGCGCGGACCTGGTGCCGATGGTGAAACCGCAGTTCGAGGTGGGCAAGGAACGGCTGCCCTCCGGTGGGGTGGTGCGGGATCCCGAGCTGCGGATCGAGGCCGTCACCGGGGTGGTGGCCTCCGCCGCGGAGGCCGGGCTGACCCTGCGCGGGGTGACCGCGAGCCCGCTGCCCGGACCCTCGGGCAACGTCGAGTACTTTCTCTGGCTTCGCCGGGGCGTGCCATTGGCCGAGACCGAGGCTGAGCAGCTGGTCCGGGCCGCGGTCGCCGCGGGCCCGCAGTAGGCACTGGAGGTAGACCGTTCATGACCCGTGAGCTCCTGCTCGTGGTGCACACCGGCCGGCCGGAGAACCGTCGCACGACCGAGTACGTGGCCGGGAAGCTACGGCAGGCCGGGCTGAAGCTGCGGGTGCTGGTCGAGGAGTCCCCCGACATCAGCTCCTCCTGCTACGACACCATCGTCGCGCACACCGACGAGGCCGCCGAGGGCACCGAGCTGGTGCTGGTGCTCGGCGGCGACGGCACGCTGCTGCGCGCGGCCGAGCTGGCCAGGCCGGCCGGGGTGCCGGTGCTGGGGGTTAATTTGGGGCGGGTCGGGTTCCTGGCCGAGGCCGACTCCGAGGAGCTGCACGAGGTGGTGGCCGCGATCGTGGATCGCACTTACCACGTCGAGCAGCGGATGACCCTGGACGTGATCGTCCGGCTCAACGGCACCGTGCTGGCCCGCACCTGGGCGCTCAACGAGGCCAGTGTGGAGAAGTCCAGCCGGGAACGGATCCTGGACGCGGTGCTGGAGGTCGACGAGCGGCCGGTCTCCGGGTTCGGCTGCGACGGGGTGCTGGTCGCCACGCCGACCGGGTCCACCGCCTACGCCTTCTCCGCCGGCGGGCCGGTGATCTGGCCCGAGGTGGAGGCGCTGCTGGTGGTGCCCAGCAACGCGCACGCGCTGTTCGCCCGTCCATTGGTGGTCTCACCGTCCTCGCTGGTCGCGGTGGAGGTCGCGCCCGGTGGGCATCCCGCGGTGCTGTGCTGTGACGGGCAGCGCACGGTGGAGCTGCCGCCGGGGGCCAGGGTGGAGGTCGCGGGCGGGAAGGTGCCGGTGAACCTGGTCCGGCTCAAGCGCGAGCCCTTCGCCGACCGGCTGGTGCGTAAGTTCTCGCTGCCGGTCCAGGGCTGGCGCGGGCCGGTTATCCCCAACCGGTAGGCACCCCCGGCGCGAATGTCGGCGCGGCCCAGTAGTGTCTGGGCTGTGCTGGCCGAGATGCGCATCCAGAGCCTCGGCGTGATTGCCGACGCCACCCTCGAACTGCATCCGGGTCTCACCGTGGTCACCGGTGAGACGGGTGCGGGCAAGACCATGGTGGTGACCGGGCTCCACCTGCTCTCCGGTGGCCGTGCCGAGGCCTCCAGGGTGCGGACCGGGGCGGACCGGGCTGTGGTCGAGGGATCCTTCCAGCTCACCGGCGACGACGCGCGCGCCGGGGCCGCCGCCGCGCTTGAGGTGGCGACCGAGGCGGGCGCCGGGGTCGACGAGGACGGCAGCCTGATCGCCGTGCGCTCGGTGAACGCCGACGGGCGGTCCAAGGCCCACCTCGGTGGGCGGGCCGTGCCGGTCGGGCTGCTCTCCGAGCTGACCGAACAGCTGCTCGCCGTGCACGGGCAGAACGACCAGCTGCGCCTGATGCGCACCGGTGAGCAGCGGGCCGTGCTGGACCGGTTCGCTGGCGCGGGCATCGCCGAACCGCTGGCCGAGTACCGGAAGATCCGCGGGCAGTGGCTCGCGGTGGCCAAGGAGCTGACCGAGCGCACCGAGCGCGCTCGCGAGATGGCCCGCGAGGCCGACATGCTGCGGCACGGGCTCGGCGAGATCGAGGCCGTGGCCCCGCAGCCCGGCGAGGACACCCAGCTGGTCGACCGGGCCCGCCGGCTGGCCGACGCCGACCAGCTGCGGGAGACCGCGGCCGGGGCCGCGCACGCCGTGGCCGGCGCCGCGGATGGCGACCCCGACTCACCCGGCGCGCTCGGACTGATCGGCGAGGCCCGGCGCAGGCTGGCCGCGGCCGAGGACCCGGCGCTGCGCGAGATGGAGCCGCGGCTGGTCGAGGCCGCCGCGCTGCTCACCGACGTGGGCACCGAGCTGACCGGCTACCTGGAGCAGCTCGACGCCGACCCGGCCGAGCTGGAACGGGTGCTGGCCCGGCAGGCCGAGCTCAAGCAGCTGACCCGCAAGTACGCCGCGGACGTCGACGGCGTGCTGGCCTGGGCCGCCGACGCGCAGGCCAGGCTGGCCACCCTGGACACCTCCGAGGAGACCCTGGCCGAGCTGGCCAAGAAGCGGGACGCGCTGGCCAAGCAGCTGGCCAAGGTCGCCCGCACGGTCACCTCGATCCGGCGCACCGCGGCCGAACAGCTGGCCAAGGCGGTCACCGAGGAGCTGGCCGGGCTGGCCATGGCGCACGCCCGGATCGAGCTGACCGTGCAGCCCAAGCCCGCCGCCGAGGGCGACGAGCAGGCGCTCAAGGTCGGCAACGAACTGTTGCAGGCCGGGCCGGACGGGGTGGACGAGGTCGAGCTGCTGCTCGTCGCGCACCCCGGCGCGCCCGCGCTGCCGGTGCACAAGGGCGCCTCCGGCGGTGAGCTGTCCAGGGTGATGCTGGCCATCGAGGTGGTGCTCGCGCACACCGACCCGGTGCCCACGCTGGTCTTCGACGAGGTCGACGCCGGGGTCGGCGGCCGGGCCGCGGTGGAGATCGGGCGGCGGCTGGCCAAGCTGGCCCGCAGCCACCAGGTCATCGTGGTCACGCACCTGGCGCAGGTGGCCGCCTACGCCGACCGGCACCTGCTGGTGGACAAGAACATCGGCGCCGAGGGGCTGACCAAGTCCGGGGTGCGGGTGCTCAACCACAACCAGCGGGTGGTGGAGCTGGCCAGGATGCTGGCCGGGATGGAGTCCACCGAGTCCGGCCGGGCGCACGCCGAGGAGCTGCTGGCCACCGCGGAGGCCTACACCCAGGCGCTGCGCCCATAGGCAGGTGTCCCCCAAGGGTTGACGTGCGGTGACTTCCCGGCGTGCCTAGGCACAGACACGCCGCGGTTTTGTCACCATCCGCACATGAAGCTCACGGGCCTGCTCAACCGCACCAGTCAGTCGCTGCCTGGAGTCCACGGGCCGGCCAGGGTGGACCGTCGTTCCGGCGACCTGCTCCGGCGGCTCGGACCAGGCGACATCGCCGTGCTCGACCAGCTCGACCTGGACCGCCGCACCGCGGACGCCCTGGTCGCCGCCGAGGTCGCCGGGGTGGTCAACGCCTCGGCCTCCATCTCCGGCCGGTTCCCCAACCTGGGGCCGGAGATCCTGATCAGCGCGGGCATCCCGCTGATCGACGCGGTCGGCCCCGAGCTGCTGCGCAAGGTCAAGGACGGCGCCCGGATCCGGCTGTTCGAGGGCGGCATCTTCCAGGGTGAGACCGAGCTGGGGCGGGGCACCGAGCAGACCGCGGACTCGGTGGCCGACCAGCTCATCGAGGCCAAGGCGGGCATGGCCGCGCAGCTGGAGGCCTTCTCCGCGAACACCATCGAGTTCCTGCGCAGGGAGCGCACGCTGATCCTGGACGGAGTCGGCGTGCCCGAGCTGTTCGTGCCGGTCAAGGGCCGACAGGTGCTGATCATCGCGCCCGGCTACGGGCACCGCGACGACCTGCGCAAGCTCAAGCGCTACATCCGCGAGTACCGGCCGGTGGTGATCGGCGTGGAAGGCGCGGCGGACACCCTGCACGAGGCCGGGTACAAGCTGGACGTGATCGTCGGCGACCCGGACGGCATCAGCACCGCCACCCTCAAAGCGGGCGCGGAAGTGGTGCTGCCGGCGCAGATGGACGGGCACGCGCCCGGCCTGGAACGCATCCAGGACCTCGGCATCGGCGCGGTCACCTTCCCCGCCTCCGGCAACCCGGAGGACCTGGCGCTGCTGCTGGCCGAGGCGCACGGGGCCGACCTGGTGGTCACCATCGGCTTCCAGGCCACCCTGCACGAGTTCCTGGACCGGGGCCGCTCCGGCTCCAACCCCTCCACCTTCCTCACCCGGCTGCGCCTGGGCAGCAAGGTCGTCGACGGCCACGCCGTGGTCAGCCTCTACCGCAGCCGGGTCTCCGTGCTCTCCGTCCTGCTGCTGGTCGTCTCCGCGGTCGCGGTGCTGATCGCCGCGGTCGCGGTGACCAGCGTGGGCAGCGCCTACGTCGACATCGGCGTGGACTACTGGAACGACTTCCTCACCTGGCTCAAGGGGCTCTTCTCGTGATCACTCTGCGGTACCACGTCGTCTCCATCGCGGCGGTGTTCCTCGCCCTCGCCCTCGGCATCATGCTGGGCTCCACGGTGATCAGCGACCGGCTGCTCTCCGGGCTGACCGGGGAGAAGGACTCGCTCGGGCAGAAGGTCTCCGACTTGCAGTCCGAGCGCAACGCGCTGAACGCGCGGCTGTCCGACGCGGACCGCTTCGGCACCGTGGTCGGGCCGCTGGCGGTGCGCGGGCAGCTGGACAAGCGGACCGTGGTGCTGATCAGCACGCACGACGCCAACCCCGCCGACCGGGACGCGCTGACCGAGCTGATCAAGGCCTCCGGCGGCAGCGTCACCGGCGAGCTCCAGCTCACCGACACCTTCGCCGACCCGGCCAAGGCCGACCAGCTGCGCGACCTGGTGCCGAGGCTGGTGCCCGCGGGGGTGCAGCTGCCGACCGCGGCCACCGATCCGGGCACCCTGGCCGGTGGCCTGCTCGGCCCGCTGCTGCTGCTCAACAGCCAGAACAAGCCGCAGGCCAGCGGCGAGGAGGCCTCGGCGGCGATGAGCGGGCTGGCCAACGGCGGCTTCGTCCGGCTCGGCCGCGGGATCACGCCGGCGCAGCTCGCGGTGGTGCTCACCGGCGGCTCGGCCGGCGGTGAGGATCCCGGTGACCGCTCGGCCATCCTGGCCCGGTTCGCCACCCAGCTGGACCGCTCCGGCACCGGCGCGGTGCTCGCCGGGCGATCCGGTTCCGCCGACGGCAACGGGCCGCTGGGGATCGTGCGCGCGGACACCTCGGCGACCTCGATCCTGACCACCGTGGACAACATCGACACCGCCGCCGGGCGGGTGGTCACCGTGCTGGCGCTGCGGGAACAGCTCGACGGGCGGTCCGGGCGGTACGGCACCGCGGGCAACGCGCAGGCTCCGGCACCGCAGGGGCTGGCATAGCTCCATACATCACCCGTTCGGAGGCCGACGACGGAGGTGGGGGTGCGGTAGCGGGGAGGCGACGTGTTACGGTCGCCTCCCGTGGATCGAGGGGGCGCTCGCGCCGGTCGGGAGCCCCGAAACCACACCCGACCAGCGACGGCGTTGAGTTGATTCACGGGAGTACCCCTTGGTGTTGCAGGCCCGCACGACCAAGCACGTGTTCGTCACCGGAGGCGTGGCCTCCTCTCTCGGCAAGGGGCTCACCGCCTCCAGCCTCGGGCAGCTGCTGACCGCTCGCGGACTCCGCGTGACCATGCAGAAGCTCGACCCCTACCTCAACGTGGACCCCGGGACGATGAACCCGTTCCAGCACGGCGAGGTCTTCGTCACCGAGGACGGCGCCGAGACCGACCTGGACATCGGCCACTACGAACGGTTCCTGGACCGCGACCTGGGCGCGGCGGCCAACGTGACCACCGGCCAGGTCTACTCCGAGGTGATCGCCAAGGAGCGGCGCGGCGAGTACCTCGGCGACACCGTCCAGGTGATCCCGCACATCACCGACGAGATCAAGTCGCGGATCACCGCGATGGCCGCCGCCGGTGAGGACGGCGTCACGCCGGACGTGGTGATCACCGAGGTGGGCGGCACCGTCGGCGACATCGAGTCGCTGCCCTTCCTGGAGGCCGCCCGGCAGGTCCGGCACGACGTGGGCCGGGACAACGTGTTCTTCCTGCACGTCTCCCTGGTGCCCTACCTCGCGCCCTCCGGCGAGCTCAAGACCAAGCCCACCCAGCACTCGGTGGCCGCGCTGCGCAACATCGGCATCCAGCCGGATGCGATCGTGTGCCGGGCGGACCGGGAGATCCCGGACGGCCTCAAGCGCAAGATCGCGCTGATGTGCGACGTGGACGGCGAGGCCGTGGTGGCCGCCCCGGACGCCCCGTCCATCTACGACATCCCCAGGGTGCTGCACTCCGAGGGCCTGGACGCCTACGTGGTGCGCCGGCTCGGGCTGCCGTTCCGGGACGTGGACTGGACGGTGTGGGGCGACCTGCTGGAGCGGGTGCACAAGCCCAGCGACACCACCCGGATCGCGCTGGTCGGCAAGTACGTCGACCTGCCCGATGCCTACCTGTCGGTGACCGAGGCGCTGCGCGCGGGCGGTTTCGCGCACCGGGCCAGGGTGAACATCGTGTGGGTGCCCTCCGACCTCTGTGAGACCCCCGCGGGCGCCGCGCAGGCGCTGGCCGGGGTGGACGGCGTGCTGGTGCCCGGCGGGTTCGGCGTGCGCGGCATCGAGGGCAAGGTGGGCGCGATCCAGCACGCCCGCACCCGCGGCATCCCGGTCCTGGGCCTGTGCCTCGGCTTGCAGTGCATGGTGATCGAGGCCGCGCGGGGCCTGGCCAAGATCGACGGGGCCAACTCCGCGGAGTTCGACGAGTCCGCCAAGCACCCGGTCATCTCCACCATGGCCGACCAGCAGGACGTGGTCGCCGGGGAGCGGGACATGGGCGGCACCATGCGGCTGGGCTCCTACCCGGCCAAGCTGGTGCCCGGCTCGCAGGTGGCCAAGGCCTACGGGGCCACCGAGGTCACCGAGCGGCACCGGCACCGATACGAGGTCAACAACGCCTACCGGGACAAGCTCGGCAAGGCCGGGCTGGTCTTCTCCGGCACCTCGCCGGACGGGCACCTGGTGGAGTTCGTCGAGCTGCCGGCCAAGACGCACCCGTTCTTCGTCGGCACCCAGGCGCACCCCGAGCTGAAGAGCCGCCCGACCCGGCCGCACCCGCTGTTCTCCGCCTTCGTCCGCGCGGCCCTGGACTACCAGGCCGCCGAGCGGCTGCCGGTGGAGCTGCCGGAGACCGCGTCCAGCTCGGCAGGCGCCTGATGGGCACGGTGGAGCGCGGCGCGCACGAGTTCAGCGTGGCCAAGAGCCAGGACGTCTACGCCGGGCGGGTGATGGCGCTGCGGGTGGACGACGTGGTGATGCCCGGCGGCAAGGTGGCCACCCGCGAGGTCATCGAGCACCCCGGCGCGGTCGGCGTGGTCGCGCTGGACGAGAACGACAACGTGGTGCTCATCCACCAGTACCGGCACCCGGTCGGGCAGCGGCTGTGGGAGCTGCCCGCCGGTCTGCTCGACGCCGAGGGCGAGGACCCCGCGGTCACCGCCGCGCGGGAGCTGGCCGAGGAGGTCGGGCTGGCCGCCGCGGACTGGTCGGTGCTGGTCGACGTCTCCGGCTCGCCCGGGTTCATGGACGAGGTCATCCGGGTCTACCTGGCCCGCGGTCTGTCCACTGTGGACCAGCTGGCGGACACCGGTGACGAGGAGGCCGACCTGGTGGTGCGGCGGGTGCCGCTGAGCGAGGCCGTGCGGATGGTGCTCAGCGGTGCCATCATCAACGCGGCCACGGTTTCCGGGGTGCTGGCCGCGCACGCGGTGCTCTCCGGCGCGGCGCAGACCCGCCCGGTCGACGCCCCGTGGGAGTCCAGGCCGCACCGGTTCGCTCAGCGCCAGTCAGGACAGCGCCGGAGCGGCTGAGCAGGCGCAAGGCGAAGGAGGAGTCGACGTGCGGGTCGGTGTCCCTCGTGAGGTCAAGAACCACGAGTACCGGGTGGCCATCACCCCGGCGGGCGTGGTGGAGCTGGTGCGCCGCGGCCACCAGGTCCTGATCGAACGGGAGGCCGGCCTCGGCTCCTCCTTCCCCGACTCCGACTACCTCGCGGCCGGGGCGAAGATCCTCGGCTCGGCCGACGAGGTGTGGGGCGAGGCGGACCTGGTGCTCAAGGTCAAGGAGCCGATCGCCGAGGAATATCACCGGATGCGGCGCGGGCAGACCCTGTTCACCTACCTGCACCTGGCCGCCAGCCAGGAGTGCACCCAGGCCATCGTGGACGCCGGGATCGACGCGGTGGCCTACGAGACGGTGCAGCTGCCCGACGGCGCGCTGCCGCTGCTGGCGCCGATGAGCGAGGTGGCCGGGCGGATGGCCCCGCAGGTCGGCGCGCACACCCTGGAACGCGCCGCCGGTGGGCGCGGGGTGCTGCTGGGCGGGGTGTCCGGGGTGCCGGCCGGCAAGGTCGCGGTGATCGGGGCCGGGGTGTCCGGGATGAACGCGGCCACCATCGCGCTGGGCTTGCAGGCCGAGGTGGTGGTGCTGGACAACAACATCAACCGGTTGCGGCAGATCGACTTCGTCTACCGCGGCCACCTGCAGACCATCGCCAGCAACGCCTACGAGATCGAGCGGGCCTGCCTGTGGGCGGACCTGGTGATCGGCGCGGTGCTGGTGCCAGGGGCCAAGGCGCCCACGCTGATCAGCAACGACCTGGTGGCCAGGATGCGGCCCGGTTCGGTGCTGGTGGACATCGCCATCGACCAGGGCGGCTGTTTCGAGGACTCGCGGCCGACCACGCACGCCGACCCGGTCTTCGGCGTGCACAACTCGGTGTTCTACTGCGTGGCCAACATGCCGGGCGCGGTGCCGCACACCTCCACCTGGGCGCTGACCAACGTGACCCTGCCGTACGCGGTGGCCTTGGCGGACAAAGGTTTGCGCGGCGCGGTGCGGGAGGACCACACGCTGGCCAAGGGGGTCAACGTGCTCGGCGGTCAGGTGGTGCTGGCGGAGGTCGCCGCGGCGCACGGGCTGCCGCACGTCGAACTGGCCGAGGCACTGGCATGATGCGCCCCTGACCACTCGCCAGCGGCGGAGGGACCGGCGCACTGAACGAGGACTCCAGCCCCGTGGCGGTTCCCGCCGCGCTCTCGGCCGCCGTCAACCGGTACCTGGACCACCTCGTGGTGGAACGCGGCACCGCCCGCAACACGCTGGACTCCTACGCCAGGGACCTGCGCCGCTACACCGAGCACCTGGCCGCGGCCGGGGTGGGCTCGCTGCCGGAGGTCACCGAGCGGCACGTGGCCGAGTTCCTGGCCTGCCTGCGCGAGGGTGACGGGCAGCGGCCGCCGCTGGCCGCCTCCTCCGCGGCGCGCGCGGTGGTCGCGGTGCGCAGCCTGCACCGCTTCGGCTACCGCGAGGGCCTGCTGCCCGCCGACGTGGCCAGCGGGGTGCATCCGCCGACCCCGCCGCGCAGGCTGCCCAAGGCGCTGCCGGTGGCCGAGGTGCTGCGGCTGCTGGACGGGGCGGGCAGCGAGGACCCGCGCGGGCTGCGGGACCGGGCGCTGCTGGAGCTGCTGTACTCCACCGGGGCGCGGATCTCCGAGGCGGTCGGGCTGGACGTGGACGACGTGGACGCCACCGAGCGCACCGTGCTGCTCGACGGCAAGGGCGGCAAGCAGCGCCTGGTGCCGGTGGGCAGGCCGGCACTGGCCGCGCTGGAGGCCTACCTGGTGCGGGCCCGGCCGGTGCTGGCGGCCAAGGGGCGGGGCAGCGCGGCGGTGTTCCTCAACGCCCGCGGCGGGCGGCTGTCCCGGCAGAGCGCCTGGCAGACGCTCAAGGACTCGGCCGAGCGGGCCGGGGTCACCGGGGACGTCTCGCCGCACACGCTGCGGCACTCCTTCGCCACCCACCTCATCGAGGGCGGGGCCGACGTCCGGGTGGTGCAGGAGCTGCTCGGGCACGCCTCGGTGACCACCACCCAGGTCTACACCCTGGTCACGGTGAACACCCTGCGTGAGGTCTTCGCCACCGCGCACCCCCGCGCCCAGGGCTGACCGGCGCGCGCGACTGCTCCAAATGCGTGCTGGGGCCTTGGTGACCAGGTCGGACGTGCCCCGGCGAGGCGCGTTGCCGCTGTGCGCCGCGAAGCCTACGCTCGCCAACAGGGTGTATTCGCCGACACGAGGAGTCAGGTCAGATGTCCACACCGCAGCCTGCCTACGGGCGGCCCCGCGGAGAGGTGGCTGACCTCAGCCTGGCGCCCAAGCCCGCTGACCTGACCGAGGAGCACGTGCCCGAGGTCGTGGTGGGCGAGATGGGCCCCACCGGACGGCCGCTGCGGCACGTGCCAGAGCCCTCGCTGCTGGCCGGGCACGGGCCGGCGAAGGTGCTCGCGATGTGCAACCAGAAGGGCGGGGTGGGCAAGACCACCTCGACCATCAACCTGGGCGCGGCGCTGGCCGAGTACGGGCGCCGGGTGCTGCTGGTGGACTTCGACCCGCAGGGCGCGTGCTCGGTGGGCCTTGGTGTGCAGCCGCACCACCTGGACCGGACCATCTACAACGTGATCATGGAGCGCTCGGCCACCATCGAGGAGACCGTGCTGCGCACCTGCGTCGAGGACATGGACCTGTTGCCCAGCAACATAGACCTGTCCGCGGCCGAGGTGCAGCTGGTCTCCGAGGTCGGCCGCGAGCACACCCTGCAGCGGGCGCTGCGGCCGGTGCTGGACCACTACGACTACATCCTCATCGACTGCCAGCCCTCCCTCGGCCTGCTCACGGTGAACGCGCTGGCCGCCGCGGACGGGCTGATCATTCCGCTGGAGTGCGAGTTCTTCAGCCTGCGCGGGGTGGCGCTGCTCATCGACACCATCGAGAAGGTGCGTGAACGGCTCAACCCGAAGCTGGAGATATCCGGGATTCTGGCCACCATGTACGACCCGCGTACGCTGCACTCCCGAGAAGTCATGGCCCGGGTAGTGGAGGCGTTCGGGGACATCGTGTACGACACCGTGATCAACCGCACCGTGCGGTTCCCCGAGACCACCGTCGCCGGCGAGCCGATCACCCGGTGGGCCCCCCGCTCCGGCGGGGCGAAGGCCTACCGGGCGCTGGCCCGCGAGGTGATCGCCAGGTGAGTCGCCTCGTTCGCGGGCGCGGACTGCCCGCGGAGCCGGCCGAGTGACCACAGTGGACACCCCGGATCCCGCACAGCCCACCGAGCAGGACGCGCCAGGCGGCCGGTTCACCGTGCGGCTGGCCAACTTCACCGGTCCGTTCGACCTGCTGCTGCAACTGATCTCCCAGCACCAGATGGACGTCACCGAGGTGGCGCTGCACCAGGTCACCGAGGACTTCATCGCGCACATCCGGGTGCTCGGCGACGCCTGGGACCTGGATGAGACCACCGAGTTCCTGGTCATCGCGGCCACCCTGCTGGACCTGAAGGCGGCCCGGTTGCTGCCGGCCGCCGACGTGGAGGACGAGGACGACCTGGCGCTGCTGGAGGCCAGGGACCTGTTGTTCGCCAGGCTGTTGCAGTACCGGGCGTACAAGCAGGTCGCCGCGCTCTTCGGCGAGCTGGAGGCCACCGCGCTGCGCCGGTACCCGCGTTCGGTGGCCATGGAGGACCGGTTCGTCGAGCTGATGCCCGAGGTGATGCTCGGCGTCGACCCGCAGCGCTTCGCCGAGCTGGCCGCCTCGGTGTTCCGGCCCAAGCCGCCGCCGGTGGTGGGCCTGGCCCACCTGCACATGCACCCGGTGTCGGTGCGCGAGCACGCGGCCATCATGCGGGTGCGGCTGGCCGAGCTGGGCGAGGCGACCTTCGGGCAGCTGACCGAGGACTGCACCGAGACGGTGGAGTTCGTGGCCCGGTTCCTGGGGCTGCTGGAGCTGTACCGGGAGACGGTGGTGCTCTTCCAGCAGGAGGAGCCGCTGGGCGAGCTGCTGGTGCGCTGGGTCGGCGGGAGCAAGGAGCAGGCGGAAGAAGCCGCCGCGGCCGCACTGGCCGCGAGCGAGGAGGAGGAGTACGGGTGACCGAGAACGGCACGCCGGTGGCGCCCGAGGCCGAGCTGGATCCGGTCGCGCCACAGGCAGGCGAGCCGGTGGCGGTGCTCGCCGACGGGACCGACGCCGCCGCGGCGCCGGTGCTGGCGGACGGGATCGACGTCCCCGAGGCGGAGGACGAGGACGCGGTCGTGGTTGGCGGCCTGCCCGACCTCACCGAGGACGCCGCCTTGGACGCGGCCCTGGAGTCGGTGCTGCTGGTGGTGGACGCGCCCGCGCCCGAGGAGGTGCTGGCCGACGCGCTGGACGTGCCGGTGGCGCGGGCCACCGAGGCGCTGCGCAGGCTCGCCGCCGGGTACACCGAGGCCGGCAGTGGCATCGACCTGCGCCGGGTCAGCGACGGCTGGCGGTTCTACACCAGGGACGTGCACGCGCCGTTCGTGGAGCGGCTGCTGCTCAACGGGCAGCGGGCCAAGCTGACCCGTGCCGCGCTGGAGACCCTCGCGGTGATCGCCTACCGTCAGCCGGTCACCAGGGCCCGGGTGGCCGCGGTGCGCGGGGTGAATGTGGACGGGGTTATCCGCAGTCTGCTCGCTCGTGGTCTGATTGAGGAGACAGGTGCGGATCCGGACACCAACGGACTCCTGTACCGCACCACAGAGCTGTTCCTGGAGCGATTGGGGTTGTCCTCGGTGAAGGAACTGCCCCCGCTCGCGCCGTTGTTGCCGGAAGTGGACTCGATCGACGATGTCTGAGAACGACCCGCAGGGTGTGCGGTTGCAGAAGGTGCTGTCCAAGGCCGGGATCGCCTCCCGGCGGGTGGCGGAGGACATGATCGCCGAGGGCCGGGTGGCCGTGGACGGCGAGATCGTCACCGAACAGGGCCGCCGGGTCGACCCGGAGCAGGCGGTGATCCACGTGGACGGGCTGCGGGTGATGGTCACCGGCAACCTGGTGCACCTGGCGCTGAACAAGCCGCGCGGCGTGCACACCACCATGTCCGACGACCGCGGCCGGCCCTGCGTCGGCGACTACGTGGCCGACCACGAGGAGCGCCTGTTCCACGTCGGCCGCCTGGACGCCGAGACCGAGGGCCTGCTGCTGCTGACCAACGACGGCGAGCTGGCGCACCGGCTGATGCACCCCTCCTACAACGTCTACAAGACCTACCTGGTCGAGGTGGCCGGTCCGGTGCACCGGGACCTGGGCCGCAGGCTGCTGGCCGGGGTGGAGCTGGACGACGGGCCGGTGCGGCTGGACAAGTACCACGTCAAGGACGCCAACGGCGGCCGGGTGCTGATCGAGGTGGTGCTGCACGAGGGGCGCAACCGGATCGTGCGGCGGCTGTTCGACTCGGTCGGGCACCCGGTGCTGCGCCTGGTGCGCACCGCGGTCGGCGAGGTCCGCCTGGCCGGTCTGCGCCCCGGCACCCTACGCCCGCTGACCAGGGCCGAGGTGGGTGCGCTGTACAAGAACGTCGGGCTCTAGTTGTCCAGGTAGCGCAGCACGGCGAGGACCCGGCGGTGGTCGTTGCCCGCGATGGGCAGGCCGAGCTTGGTGAAGATGCTGCCCACGTACTTCTCCACCGCGCGTTCGGTGATGGTCAGCGCCTCGCCGATGCCGGCGTTGGAGCGGCCCTCGGCCATCAGGCCCAGCACCTCGCGCTCGCGCGGGGTCAGGGTGGCCAGCGGGTCCTGGCGGCGGCTGCGGGCCAGCAGCTGGGCGACCACCTCGGGGTCGAAGACGGTGCCGCCGTCGGCGACCTGGTGCAGGGCGCGCAGGAAGTCCTCCACGTCGGCGACCCGGTCCTTGAGCAGGTAGCCGATGCCGCTGAGCTCGTTGCTGAGCAGGTCGACCGCGTAGCGCTCCTCCACGTACTGGGACAGGATGAGGATCTTGGTCTCCGGCCACTCGCGGCGGATGACCAGTGCCGCGCGCAGGCCCTCGTCCCGGTGCGCCGGCGGCATCCGCACGTCGACCACGGCGATGTCCGGCCGGTGCCTGCCGACCGCGCGCAGCAGCTGCTCGGCGTCGCCGACCGCCTCCAGCACCTCGTGCCCGCTCTCGGCCAGCAGCAGCATCAGGCCCTGGCGCAGCAGCACCGCGTCCTCGGCGATCACGACTCGCACGGCAGCTCCATGGTCAGGATGGTCGGCCCGCCCTCGGGGCTGTACACCGTCAGCGTGCCATCCACCCCGCCCGCGCGGTCGGCCAGCCCCGACAGGCCCGAGCCCGGACCGGCCTTGGCGCCGCCGACCCCGTCGTCGGTGACCACGATCTTGAGCCGGTCGCCGGTGCGGCGCACGTCGACCGAGGCCTTGGTGGCGTGCGCGTGCTTGGCGATGTTGGTCAGCGCCTCGGAGATCATGAAGTAGGCGATGGCCTCGATGGTCGGGGCCGGCCGCTGCTGCACGTAGTAGCGGATGCGCACCGGCACCGGGCTGCGCGCGGACAGCGCGGACAGCGCCGCGTCCAGGCCGCGGTCCTCCAGCACCGGCGGGTGCAGGCCGCGGGTGAGGCTGCGCAGCTGGTCGATGGCCTCCTTGGCCTCCTGGTGCGCCTCCTCGATCAGCCGCAGCGCGCCGTCGGGGTCCTGGCCGTGCTTGCCGCGGGCCCGGCCCAGCTTCATCGCCAGCGCCACCAGCTGCTGCTGCGCCCCGTCGTGCAGGTCGCGCTCGATCCGCTGCCGCTCCGCCTCGGCCGCCTGCATCGCCACCGAGCGCCGCTCCTCCACCTGCTGCACCCGCTCGGCCAGGTCGGCCACGGACTTGGGCTCCAGCATGGTGCGGGTCAGGCCGAGGTGCACGCTGGTCATGGCGCGCACCA
Organism: Crossiella sp. SN42; assembly: GCF_023897065.1. GTDB lineage: Bacteria > Actinomycetota > Actinomycetes > Mycobacteriales > Pseudonocardiaceae > Crossiella. The sequence continues at coordinate 198,511 of NZ_JAMHIV010000015.1, read as the reverse complement.
GGATCGGCGCCAGCGGCAGCAGCAGCATGCCGCCGAGCAGGAAGGCCATCACCCAGAACTGCCAGCCCGGCTGGCTGAAGAACACCAGCCCGCTGTAGGAGTGCAGGAAGCCCGGCCTGGGCACCATCGTCTGGTGCGGGTGGAAGGACTCCATGATCGCCACGAAGATCAGCCAGATCGGCCCGAACCAGGTGAAGAAGGTGAGCAGGCCGGTCACCACGGACAGCGCGCCGCGGGCGGCCCAGTAGCCGATGCCGCGCCACAGCGTCGGGTTGACCACCAGCTGCACCGTCCCCCGGTAGGGGTTGCGGCGCTGCGGCGGGGACAGCGCCGGGGTCACCGACTCGCCGGTCACCACGCGCAGCTGCCAGGCCTCCAGGCGGCCGAAGCCGTAGAGCAGCCAGACGGCCAGCCACACGATCAGCGGGCTGGCCAGCAGGGTGGGCAGGAACGGCACCGCGAGGTAGATCTTCTGCGAGAGCAGCACCGCGAACAGCGGGAACAGGCTGCCGACGATCGCGAGCACGATCACCGCCAGCGGCAGCAGGCTCCAGAACGGGCCGATCAGCAGCAGCACCGTGCTCAGCCAGGTGCGCTTGGCGACCACGTCGCGCAGCAGGTTCTGCCGCGGGCTCGGCCAGGTCATCGACGCTCCTTTTCGGACGGTGGCCACCCCAGCGTAGGAGCGCGTCCCCTAGGGGGCCACCGTGTCTGCACGGGGATCCACCCCCGTGCTAGCACCCCGGTCATTTCAGGAGGTAACCCTGGCGACGCGGCGGCCGATCCGGACCAGGCTGAAGCCATGATCGCCGAACTGGCCAGGCCGTTGCCCAAGCTCCTCGCGCGGGCCGCCACCGAGCACAGCCCCGGGTACCGCATGGTCATCGCCGACACCGAGGCGGAAGTCCTTGCCGCGCAACGGCTCCGGCACCGGGTCTTCGCCGGTGAGCTGGGCGCGGCGCTGGCCGGGCCGTCCGGGGTGGACGCCGACGAGCTGGACGCGCACTGCGAGCACCTGCTGATCACCGAGGAGCGCACCGGCGAGGTGGTGGGCACCTACCGCATCCTGCCGCCCGGCGCGGCGGCCCGGCGCGGCGCGCTGTACTCCGACGGCGAGTTCGAGCTGGACGCGCTGGCCGGGCTGCGCGCCACGCTGGTGGAGGTCGGCCGCTCCTGCGTCGCCCCCGAGCACCGCAACGGCAGCGTGATCGGGCTGATGTGGGCCGGGCTGGCCAGGTACGTGGACCTGGTCGGCGGGCGCTGGGTCGCCGGCTGCGGCTCGGTGCCGCTGGCCGACGGCGGGCACCTGGCCGCCGCGGTCCGGGACCGGGTGCTCACCCGGCACCTCGCACCCGATGAGCATCGGGTGCGGCCGCGGATCCCGTGGGCGCACCAGGAAGTGCCGCGACCGGCCGGGCGGGTGGCGCTGCCGCCGCTGATGCAGGGCTACCTGCGGCTGGGCGCGTGGGTCTGCGGCGAACCGGCCTACGACGCGGACTTCGGCTGCGCGGACTTCTTCCTGCTGCTGGACACCCAGCGGATGGATCCCCGGTACCTGCGGCGGTTCCGGTGACCGCGGCCGGGCGGGCGGGGGCCTTCCGCTGGACCCCGTCGACCCCGTGCGACGACAGCTGCGTGCCGGGCCGGGACGCCGAACCCGTTGTGCCGCTGGGGGTTCAGCTGCGGCGCTGGCTCGCGCTGGCCGGGGTGTTCGCGCTCGCGGTGCCGGTGTCCTGGGTGTTTCCGTTGCTGCCCAAGGGAGTTCGCGGGCGGCTGGCCAGCAGCGGGGCGCGCGGGATCCTGCGCGCGCTGGGCGTGCGGGTGGTGGCGGATCCGCCACGGCCCGGTCCGGCGCTGGTGGTGGGCAACCACATCTCCTGGCTGGACGGGCTGGTGCTGCTGGCCAGGGAACCGCTGCACCAGGTGGCCAAGTCGGAGATCAGGGACATCCCGGTCTTCGGCGCGCTGGCCGTGCGGGCAGGCACGGTGTTCATCGAGCGGGACCGGTTGTCCACGCTGCCGGGCACGGTCGCGGAGATGCGCGCGCGGCTGGCGAGCGGGACCTCGGTGGCGGTGTTCCCGGAGGGCACCACCCGGTGCGCGGTGGCCGGAACGGTGTTGCGCCCGGCCAGTTTCCAGGCCGCGGTGGAGGCCGGGGTGGCGGTGCGGCCGGTGCGGGTGGAGTACCGGGGGCCGGGTGGCCGGGTCGCGGCGTCGGCGGCTTTCCTGGGGGAGGAAGAGGTGCTGGACTCGCTGCGCCGGGTGATCCGGGCCAGGGGGCTGTCGGTGCACGTGCGGGAGGGGCGGACGCTGTGGCCCGGGGCGGGATCGGGGCAGGCGGCGGGCGAGCGGGGCGGGTTGGCCGGTCCTGCGCGGGAGCGGCGGGAGTCAGCGGCTCGCGCTCAGGCGGGGGAGTTGGCGGCCCGTGCCCAGGCAGGGCGGGAGCGGCGGGAACTGGCGGCTCGCGCGCAGGCGGAAATCCTTGGCGTGCCAGTGGTTTCCGCGCCGGAGCTGCGGGTGGCGGCCTGATGCCCGAGTTCTTGCAGGCGCTGCTCGCCTCGCCCTGGCTGTACGCGGTGGTGCTCGCCTTGGCCGCGCTGGACGCCTTCCTGCCGTTCACCCCCAGCGACAGCACGGTGATCGCGATCAGCGTGGCCGCGGCCACCGGACCGCCCTCGATCTGGCTGGTGCTGCTCGCCGCGGTGGCCGGGGTGCTGCTCGGCGACTACGCCACCTACCTCGCCGGGCGTGGTGCCGGCCCGGGGCTGGAGCGGCGGATCTCCCGCAGTGCCAAGGGAAAGCAGGTCTACGACTGGGCTCGGCGGTCGATGGAGCGGCGAGGGCCGTGGGTGATCGTGGTGGCCCGCTACGTCCCGGCCGGGCGGCTGGCCAGCATGCTGGCCGCGGGCGCGGTGCGCTACCCGCGCGGGCGGTTCCTGTTGTGGGACACCGTGGCCGGCACCATCTGGGCGGTGGCCTGCGTGTCCCTCGGCTACCTCGGCGGCCGGGCCTTCGAGCAGAACCCGTTGCTGGGACTGGTATTGGCCCTCGGCATCGCGGCGGCGGTGGCCGGGGCCGTGGCCGGGGTGCGCGCGCTGTCGCGGCGGCGTCGCGACACACCCCGGCCAGAGCTGGCCGGGCTCAGCGAAGCAGGTACTGCCAGGTGAGCTGGTCAGCCACCCCGGTGGCGGGGAGCTGGTGGCCCGTCTGGAACTCCCGCACCGCGGTCTCGGTGGCGCCGGTGTACTCGCCGTCGGCCGGGGTGCGCAGCCCATTGGCCACCAGCAGCAGCTGCACGGCGTGCACCGCGTCGCCCCGATCGCCCTTGCGCAGGGCGGCCGGGATCAGCGCGGGCCAGGACTCCGCGCCGACCAAACCGGTCTCGGCGACGCCGATCCTGGTCTCCAGCCTGCGCGCCGCCTCATCGGTGCGCGGGTCGAACACCCCGTCCAGCGGCACGCCGCGCTCGCCCGCGTGGTGCAGCAGGCGTTGTGCGACAAGGACCTTCTCCCCCCGGTCGCCCGGCTGCAGCAGCGGCCAGGTCACCGGGTCGACGATCCGTTCCCGCTCGCCCATGGCCGCGGCGACCGCGCGCCGCAGCTCCGGCAGGCGGCCGTAGAGCACGTTGCCGGGGCAGGCGGTGTTGTTGTAGTCGCGGTGGCCGTAGATCTGGCTGGCCGCGATCCGGTACTGCTGGCACATGTAGCGGCACAGCGCCACCAGCGAGTTCCACTGCGCGGTGGTCGGGCCGACACTGGTGTAGAGGCCCTCGTTCTCGATGCCCAGTGCCACGTTGTTCTGGCCCGAGGTGTGCGCGCTGACCACGTGCTGGGTGCCGCCGTTGAGCGCGGCCAGGCTGCGGTGGCGGCCCTCGGTGATGTGCCCGCCGCGGCTGTTGGTGAAGTGCTGCCCGGTGTCGATCCAGCCGTTGGAGTCCATGTGGTAGTTCTGGATCGACCTGGACAGCGCGAACGCGCGGGCCAGTGAGTAGTCGGTGACGTTCGCGGTGGCCGTGTGATGGACGATGATCTTGACCGGCCTGCTGTTGAGCACCGAGATGGCGCCCTTGGCCGGCCGGGCGCCCCAGACGCCGGTGCCGTGGATGGCCGGTGCCAGCGCGCCGGACTCGGTCGCGCCGGCCAGCAGGGGATCGGCCAGCCCGAGTGCGCCGGCCGCGGTCACGGTGAGGCCGCCGCGTAAGAAAGCGCGGCGGCCGATCGGATTGCGTGCAGGGTTCGACATGACGACGACTCCCTCGTCTTGGGGGCAGGGAACCCCAGAGAAGTGGGTCAGTCGACGGTAAGAGCTGGTTCCGGAACTCATAAGGGCCGAAGGGGTGAGGAACTTTCGATTTGTTGTACTAAGTGGTCACCCATTCACCGTCCGGGTATAGGCGCGAGCGGCCATGACGCTACCCCGGGGCCGCGGTCAGGCACAGAGAAGTTGAATGGACGCGAGCCGGTAAAAACGGCCAACGCCTTGCGCTCGGGACCGGAAAGACGGCAACGGCCCCGGTTGGGCCAGCTGGTCCAACCGGGGCCGTGCGTGCTCAGCGGGTCAGCAGGGGCCGCTGTCCTGCCAGACGCCCCACTGGCCGGTGGTGCCGGGCTCCTCGCCGCGGGTCCACCACTTCGCGGTCCAGACCTTGCCCTTGTGCGAGACCTTGCTGTCCTTGACGTAGGTGTCGGTGCTCTTCCAGGCCGGGGCGTTGCACGCGCCGCCGGAGGTGGTCGTGGTGCTGGTCGGGTTGGTGGTCGGCCACGGGACCTGCGGGGACTTGTAGTAGTTGATCCCCATGACGTCCCAGCGCGGGCCCTGGGCGGCCAGGCGCTGCTTGAAGGCGTCCCAGTTGTGCGTGGACCTCGGCGACCAGCCCAGCTCGGCCAGCGCGGGCAGCCGCGGGAAGGCCATGAACTCGATGTCGGCGGTCTTGGTCAGCGTCTCCGACCACAGCGGGGCCTCCACGCCCAGCACCGCGTTCTCGGCCACGCCGGAGAGGTAGCCGCCGGGGTTCCAGTTGTAGGCGTCCTGCACCTCGATGTACCCGGCCCAGCTCAGGCCCAGCGGGGTGCTGGGGTTGTACTTCATGTCCAGGTAGGCCTTGTTGGCCGGGGACAGCAGCACCTTGCCGCCACGGCCCGCGTGCGCGGCCACGTTGGCATCGGAGGTGGTGGTGCCCCAGAACTGCGGCACGGCCGAGGTCGGCGGGGCCGGGCTGGCCTTGACGAACTCGTGCCAGCCCATGATCTTCTTGCCGTACTTGCCGACCAGCGGCATGACCCGCTGCATGAACTTGTTGTAGTCGGCGTCGCTGGTGGCGTGCGCCTCGTCGCCGCCGAGGTGGAAGTACTCGCCGGGGGTGATCGCGGCGATCTCCTTGATGACGTCCTCGACGAACTTGTAGGTGATCTCCTTGGTGATGCACAGCGAGCTGTAGCCGACCTCGGTGTCGGTGCGCAGCGGCGGGGCCACCCCGTTGCAGTTGAGCTCGGCGTAGGAGGACAGCGCGGCGTTGGTGTGGCCGGGCATGTCGAACTCGGGGATCACCTCGATGTGCCTGGCCTTGGCGTAGTTCACCACGTCGGTGTACTGCGCCTTGGTGTAGAAGCCGCCGGGGCCGCCGCCGACCTGGGTGCTGCCGCCGTGCTTGGTCAGGTTCGGCCAGCTGTCGATCTGGATCCGCCAGCCCTGGTCGTCGGTCAGGTGCCAGTGGAACTTGTTGACCTTGTACAGGGCCAGCTGGTCGATGTAGCGCTTGACCGTGTCCACGGTGAAGAAGTGCCGCGCGGAGTCCAGGTGCGCGCCGCGGTAGCCGAAGCGCGGCTGGTCCACGATCGTGCCGCCGGGCACCGTCCACGGGCCGGGCTTGACCGAGCTGGACTCGATCGCCGCGGGCAGCAGCTGGCGCAGCGTCTGCACCGCGTTGAACAGCCCGGCCGCCCGGTTCGCGCGCACGGTGGCCGCCTTGGCGGTGACGTCGAGCTGGTAGCCCTCCTGGCCGACGCCGGCGGGCGCGCCGCCCAGCAGCAAGACGATGCCCTCGGGGTCACCGGCGGCGGGCACGATCGGCAGCGGGTAGCCGGTGGAACGGCGCAGGATGCCGGCCAGGTACTCGGCCACCTGGGTGGCCTCCGGCGAACCGGCCTGCACCTGGATGCGGGAGCCGCTGCCCAGGGTGAAGGTGACGCCGGCGGCGGGGGTCACCGAGGCGGGCGCGGGGACGATGCTCCGCAACGGGCTCGCGGCCTCCTGAGCGGCCGCGTCGTGCTGGACCGAGGCCCAGCCCGTGGCAGCGCCGCCGAGCACGACGAGGGCGGCCAGGCCGCCGGCCAACCGCGACCGCAGTGGCCGCGTGCTGAGGGTTTTCACGGGGTGTCCTCCCGGAGAGTTCGGACAGGCGTGCACAAGCGGCGGCGGTGACCCGGCATACGGACATACCGGAAAGGCGGTGTGCAGCCATCGAATCTGGCGGCACTCCGCCTGTCAAGGGTCTAGACCACTAGGTTCACCCCGGTAGCCGTTACCGCTGCCCTTGTGCCCGCTGCTAACTCCCGGCCGGGATGGACAGCAGTCCGATCCCGTCCATGGTGCGCACCTCGAAGCTGGCGATCTCCGTGCGGGAGAGCGCCACGTTGCCGTTCTGCTGCAGCGGGTCGGGCGAGCCCGCCACGCCGTAGCCCTTCTCCGGCACCACCCAGCTGTTCACCGGGAAGGTCTCCCCGGCCTTGCCGATGGCCACCAGCTGGCAGCGCCGCGGCCCGGAGATGCCCTTGAGCTCCATCCGCACCTGCACGCCGGAGCCCTTCTCGGTCAGCCCCAGGGTCGCCGAGACGTTGTTCGCCGGGTTGCTGCCGGTCAGCGTCTCCTCGGTGAGGGTGTTCGCGTCCACGCTCGGGGTGACCGGACCGCTGGGGACGGACTGGCCGGTGGTCGGCGGCCGGCCGGGCAGGCTCAGGATCGGACTGGGCAGCGCCACGCCGCCCTGGCCCGCTCCGGTGGTCGCGGAGACCACCAGCGGGGTCAGCACCAGGGCCAGGCAGGCGGCCGCGGCCAGCGACCACAGCACCACCTTCTTCCTGGACCGCTTGCGCGCGCCGACCTGGTCGAGCAACTGGGCCAGCACCCGGTCGCCCGGACCGTCCGGCGCGGGTTCGGCGCCGCGGTGCGGCTGGGGCCGCGGCGGCGGCCCGAGCGTGCCCCTCGGTTGCGGTGCGACCGCGCCGCGCGGCAGGGCCGAGCCGACGCGCTGGGCCGGGGTGACCGGCCGCGGTCTGCCCGGTGGCGGCACACTGCGCAGCGGACGGCCCGGCGGGGTGCCGGCCTGTCCTGGCGGCGTGCCGTTGCGCCGCTGGTCCACCGTCCCGCGCTGCTGTTCCAGCGCGCGGGCGACGTCCAGCAGATCCGGCAGGTCCAGCATCTCCTGCAGCTCGTCCTGACAGCGGACGCAGTGGGTCAGGTGCTCCTCGAAGGCGATGGTGTCCGCCTCGTTGAGCACGCCGAGCAGGTAGGCGCCGACGTCGGAGTGGTCAGGTGGGGATGACATCCCCGCTCACCCCCGATCCTGGAGTGACCGTCTCAGGGCGCGCAACGCGTAGTACACCCTGGACTTGACGGTACCCGGTGGCACGCCCAGTACGGCGGCCGCTTCGTTGATGGTGCGGTCTCGTAGGTAGGTCTGGGTGATCGCCTCCCTGTGCTCCTCGCTCAGCTGCTGCAACGCCTCGGTGATCACCAGCGCGGACAGGGTCGCGTCGGCGCTGTCAGGCACCGGCACGGACTCCAAGGGGCTCGCCTCGACCTCGTGCGGCCGCGCACTGCGGCTGCGCCTTCCGTCGATCACGATCCGCCTCGCGACGGTGAACAACCAGGCCCGCATCAGCCCGGGCTCCCGGTCCAGCTTCTCGGCATTGCGCCAGGCCCGGAACAAGGTTTCCTGCACCACGTCCTCTGCCCACTGGCGGTCGTTGCCGGTGAGCTTGCACGCGTGCCCGAACAGCGCCCCGCCGTATTCGCGGTAGAGCGCCCTGACCAGATCGTCGTCCCGGCCGGAAACCTCGGCGGTGCCGGTTGACTCTGCTCTGGTGACCCGATGTCGGCCCACGGCGCACATCCTGTCCCCAGCAACGGGTTTCGTACAGGGCTGCGGCCGATCTTTTTGTGTCCGCGACGGATTTGGACTGATTTTGCGGCGAGGTTGAACCACCGCGGCCGGGGATCCGTAATCGTTGGCGCGTCGTCACGAAGGGACTGTCCACTATGGACACATGAGGTCATCGTCCGCAGAGCTTCCGGTTTTCCCTCCCGGATCACCGGAAAAGCCCGGGTAGGCCGGGCCGCACCCCCTGGCCTACCCGGGTTCCTCCTCGCCCGTGCCGCCCCGGAGGCGCCCATGCCGCACCATCCGGTCCTGCAACTCGCCGCCAGCACCCAGGACGAGGGGGTGCGCGCGGCGGCCGCGCTGTCGGGCTGGCTGGCCTACGGCCTGCTGTGCCTGACCCTGTGCTGGGGCGTGTTCACCAGCGCTGGCTGGGTGCGCAGGGCCACCGGCAGGCAGACCGTGCGGTCTGGGCACCTGCTGCTGGCCACGGTCACGCTGGCCTTCGTGCTCAGCCACGTGCTGACCCTGTTGTCCTTGCGGGAGGAGCGTTTCGGGCTGGTCAACCTGCTGTTCCCGGCCGCGGCGGGCGCGCCGCTGCGGCAGGCGCTGGGCGCGCTGGCCTTCGAGCTGATGCTCGTGGTCGCGCTCTCGGTGGCGCTGCGCCGGCTGCTGGGCTACCGGAGATGGCTGTGGTTGCACCGGTTGGCCTATCCAGCCGCGCTGCTCGGGGTGGCGCACGTGCTGCTGGGCGCCCTCGCCGGTGGCCGGATCGCGTTGCTGTGGCTGGCCGGGGTGACCTTGGTGGTGCCGGTGCTGACCTTGGCGGTGCTGCGTTTCCTGCCCGCGCGGGTGCTGGTCTCCGCCCGGATCATCGAGGAGGCGCCGTGAGATGGCCCTGACCGGGCGGGCCGAACGGATCGTGGTCGTCGGCACGGGTCCGGCCGGACTGAACGCGGCGGAACGCTTGCGGGAGCAGGGTTTCTCCGGTGAGCTGCTGGTGGTGGGTGAGGAACCGCGGCTGCCTTACCACCGTCCGGCCCTTGCGCAGCAGCTGTTGCTGGGGCAGGCCGGGCCGGAGGAGCTGACGTTGCCCGGACTGCCGGAGCTGGATGTGGTGTGGCGGCTGGGATCCCGGGCCGCCGCGCTGGACGTGGACCGCAGGTTGCTGCTGTTGCCGCGTGGGGAGGAGCTGCGCTACGACGGCCTGGTGGTGGCCACCGGGTCGCAGGCCCGGCACCTGCCCGGCGCGCCCCGGCACGACCGGCGGGTGCAGGTGCTGCGCACCATGAGCGATGGCCTTGCCCTGCACCGGAACGTGACCACCGGCAGCGGGCCGGTGGTGATCGTCGGCGGCGGGTTCCTGGGCTGTGAGCTGGCCGCCAGCCTGCGTGCCATGGACATCCCGGTGCTGCTGGTCGACCGCGGTGGCGACCTGCTCGGCGACGTGCTGGGCGAGCGGATGGGCGCCGCGGTCACCCGCCTGCACCGCGACGCCGGGGTCCGGCTGGCCCTGGGCGCCACGGTGTGGCGGTTCGCGCCCTATCCCGGCGGGATCGCGGTGCAGCTCACCGACGGCCAGCTGGTCTCCGCCCGCTGCGTGGTGCTCGCCGTCGGCGCGGTCCCGGCCAGCTACTGGCTGCGCGGCTCCGGCCTGGTGCTGGAGGACGGCGTGCTGTGCGAGGCGACCTGCCACGCCGTCGGCGCCAGGGACGTGGTGGTCGCCGGTGACCTGGCCCGCTGGCCCAACCTGCGCTTCGACGAGGTCCCGCGCCGGGTGGAGCACTGGATCAACGCGGTGGAGATGGGCCGGGCCGCCGCGGACAGCCTGCTGGCCGGCCCGGGCGCCCGCCCGTTCACCCCGCTGCCGCGGTTCTGGTCGGCCCAGCACGGCGTGCGGATCCAGGCCGCGGGCGCGCCCGCGCTGGCCGGGGACACCATCGCGCTGGCCGGGGCGCGCTCGCTGGGCCACCAGGTCTGCGGGTACGTGCGGCGCGGCTGGCTGGTGGGCGTGGCGGCCTGGGACAGCCCGCGCGGGATGCGGCAGTGGACCGCGGAGCTGGACCGGCAGTCCGCGGTGGGCTCGCCGCGGCCCTCGCCGGGGGAGACGGAGACGCCGAGGGGGATGCCCTCGGAGAGCGGGCGGGCGCGGCGGGGTCGCTGGTGCGGACGCCGGGGGAGCGGTGAGCGGTGAGCGGTGAGCGGGGTCAGCGCCTGCCGCCGGGGCTAGCGCCTGCCGTTGGCCCCGTGCACCGCGGTGGTCTCATCCCGCAGCGCGATCAGCTGCGCGACCAGCTGCCTGCTGCCGCCGGGCAGCACGGTCACCCACACCACGCCGCCGTTCTCCACCCGGCGCAGCACCAGGTACCGGCCGCGCCCGGGAACGTCGTGGAAGGCCACCACCCGGCTGCCCCGCCTGGTCGCGCCGAACCGGTCCCGCACCGTGCAGCCGAACTGGCCCCACCAGCCCGATCCGGCGCAGCGCCGGGCCAGCTCGCGGGCGGCCTGCGGGGTCTCGCCGCGCGCGGCGAGCACCTCGGCGAAGGCCACCGGGTCCGAACCCGCGGCCCGGGCGGCGGCGTCCAGGGAGTCACCGCGCACGCTCAGCGCCTCGCCGGGACCGCTGGGGGTGCCGCCGGCCAGCGTGGCCAGGTCGGTGGGCAGCAGGTAGTCGGGCAGGCGGGTCAGGTGCACGGTGTCGCCGATGCGCACCGCCAGCGTGCCGCTCTCACCGCGGGCGGCGCCGAAGGCGCGCAGCAGCTCGCCGGTCCACAGCCGGGCGTCCAGGGACCAGGTGTACTCGGCCAGGCCGAGGCAGGCGTCGGTGAGCCAGGAGGTCGGCCCGACCCGGTCGGCCAGGCCGCGCTGCCGCAGCGACTCCATGGCCAGCGCGGTCAGCATCCGGCGCTCGGAGTCGGTGGCGCCGAAGCTGGGCAGCTCCAGCGCCAGCGGCGGCTCGCCGAGCGAGAGCCGCGCCCACACCACCTCGAACTCGGTCGCGGTCAGCACCATCGTGGTCATCGCGTGCGGTTCGCCGCCCATCGCCCAGCCCCCTTGCGCCGAGAGACCTCGGTCAAGGGGGCAAACTAACCCGGGCCGGTGACTACGTGTGTAAACCAGGTCACATTCGGTGCGGTCAGTTTGGGGTGCGGCCGGCCGGTGGGTCGCCGCCGTCTCCACCGGCCGGCCGCGGGTCTGGCTAACTGGCGGCGAAGGTGAACCAGTTGACGTTGACGAAGTCGGCGGGCTGCCCGCTGGCGAAGGTCAGGTAGACGTCGTGCACCCCGGTGGTGTGGCTGAGGTTGGCCGGCACGGTCCGCCAGCTCTGCCAGCCGCCGGTGTTGCCCACCGAGAAGGACCCGATCACCGGACCGGTCCGGCTGTCCAGCCGCACCTCGACCAGCCCGCTGGCCCCGCCACCCACGCCGGAGGCGACCCTGGCCTGCACCTGCCGCGCACCCCCGGAACCGAAGTCCACGCCCCGGTACTGCACCCAGTCGCCGTTGCCGACGCCGCTGATGTTCGAGCCGCCCCCACTGTCCGAAGTGGACTCGGTGCGCACCCCGGACTGCGCGGCGAACCGCTCGGCCTCCCACCGGCTGTACGCGCTGCCACCCGCGGGCGGCGGCGCGCTGGTCGTGGTCGGGTTGCCGCCACCACCGCCGCGCTGGAAGACCGCGACGTAGTCGACCAGCATCGGCCGCCCCGGCACGGTGGCCGCCACCGGAGTGGTGCCGCCGTGCACGCCGTTGGGGAAGGCGCCGCCGATGGCCACGTTGAGGATGATGAAGTAGCCGTGGTTGGTCATGTTGTTCCAGGTGCCCGCGTCGAACTGGTCCTGGCGCACGCTGTGGAACTGCTGGCCGTCGACGTACCAGCGGAGTTGGTTGGGCGAGACCGAGCGGTCCCACTCGAACCGGTAGGTGTGGAAGGCCGACTGGCAGCTCGCGCCGGGGCAGGCCCGGCTGGCGCCGAGGCCGTCGGTCTCGTTGCACGGGCCGCCGGGGTTGACCCCGCAGTGCAGCACGCCCCAGACCGAGTTGACCCCGTTGACGTTCTCCATGATGTCGAACTCGCCGATACCAGGCCAGTTCCAGTAGTTCCCGCGATACGGCGTGCCCAGCGCCCAGAACGCGGGCCAGTACCCAAGCGCCGCGGTGCCGGTGACGTTGGGCATCTGGATCCGGCCCTCGATGGCCAGCACCCCGCCCGCGGGCGCCTGGAAGTCACCGCGGTGGGTCTCGATCCGGGCCGAGGTCCACTTCCCGGCACCGTCCCGCAGCGGCGTGATCCGCAGGTTGCCGCCACCGTCCAGGCTGACGTTGTTCGGGCTGTTGGTGTGGTAGGCGATCTCCCCGGTGCCCCAGTTGGCGGGCCCGCCGGGATAGCCGTGACCGATGTCGAAGATCCAGTTGTTGCCCGAGGGCAGCGAGCCGGAGGGCCCGTTGAAGTCATCGGCCCAGACCTGGGACCAGCCAGGCGGGGGCGGCGGAACGGCGGCGCCTGCCGGAGCGAACAGGGAGAGGGGGACGACCGTGGCCGCGGCGGCCACGGCGGCGCCGATCGCCCAGCGACGGGAACGAGATCGGCGAATGGGGGGACTGGCGGTGGACATGGGCGAGCGCCTCCTCGGTCCGTGGCGGCGGCACAGCAGGGGGAAGGGGTGCGGGCCACGGTCGGTGCGTCTCCGGCCGCGTTGCCGTGGGTTGATGAGAGCGCTCTCAGGGGGTGTTGTCAACGATTGGGCGGGATTTTGGGGGAGAAACAACAAATGGGGGAGGGGCAGGGCAGGCGGGGTCGGGTGGGGTGGGCTGGGGCGGGTCGGCAGCGGCGCGGGGCTGCGAGCGAGGGGTTGGGCGGGCGGCGCGGGTGGCAGCGCGGGCGGCGCGGGTGGCAGCGCGGGCGGCGCGGGGTGGACCGGGCCGGGCAGGCGGAGTGTCGGGTGGCAGCGGTGGGCCATGCGGGGCGGGCAGGGGCTGGGCAGGCAGATTGCGCGGGTGGCGACGCAGAACTGCGCGCGGTGGACCGGGTCGGGTGGGCGGAGTGGGTGGGCGGCGATGGGCCGCCCGCGGCGGGCTAGGCGAGGCGGGGCCGGGCAGGCGGAGTGTCGGGCGGCAGCGGTGGGCTGTGTCGGGCTGCGCGGGGCGGGGTTGGCGGCAGCGGTGGGTCCGGTCGGATCGGGCGGGCAACGGCAGTAGGGCCGGGTGCGGCGGGCAAGGTCGGGGCGCGGCGGGCAGCGGCGCAGGGCTGCGTGCGGTTGGCCGGGGCAGGTGGATTGTGCGAGCGGCGGTGGTGGGCGGCGGTGGGCCGGGTGCGGCGGGCAAGGCGGGGCTGTTGTGGCGGGGCTGGCCGGGCAGCGGCGGGGTGGGGCCGCTGCCCGGGGTTCGTCATGGGTGGGACCAGCGGAGGGTTTGTTCTGGGTAGTCGGGGGATGGGGCGTTGAGCAGGGGGCTGGGGATGCCGTGCAGGTGTTGGTGGAAGAAGGCTCGGCTGTAGGTGCGGTTGATCTGGGTCGCCCTGGGGCCGAACAGGTCGCCGAACAGGGCGGTGAAGACGGCTGGGCGGTCGTGCAGCAGGGCGCGGGCGCCGGAGATGTCGGGGAACAGGGACAGGTCGGTGGCGGAGTAGTGGGAGGCGCCGGTCAGGGCGAAGTGGCGGCCCCAGGCTCGGTGGTTGGCCTTCCAGGCGGTGAAGGTGGGGTAGTCGGGGGCGGCTGTGCTGAGCAGGAGGAAGGGGCCGGGGACGCCGTGGTTGGCGGCTCCGTTCCAGAAGCCGCCGTCCAGGTTGAGGCCCGCGCGGAAGCGGGGGTCGGCGCGCATGGTCTCGGCGGCGGTGGCGCCGCCCATGGAGTGGCCCAAGGCGCCGATCTTGGTCACGTCCAGGCGGCCGCGGAAGCGGGGGGTGGTGACGGCCTGGTCGAGGGTGGTGCGCAGGTCGGCGACCCGGACGCGGAGCTCTTCGGCCCGTTGTTCCTCGGTGGGGATCTCGGGGCGGTTTCCCCTGACCACGCGGCCGTCCGGGAAGCGGACCGCGGCGGCGTCGTAGGTGTGGTCCACCGACAGCACCACGTAGCCGTGGCTGGCCAGGTCCTCGGCCAGTGAGGTGGACAGGACGCGCATGCCGCCGCGGCCCTGGCTGTACAGCAGCACCGGCCAGCCCGCGCCGAACACCGGGGCGTCCTGGCGCGCGTGCGGGCGCACCCGGTCCAGGAACGGGCTGACCCCGCCGCCGATGACGCCGTTGAGGTGGGCGGCCACGGTGGTGCTGATGGTGTCGTCGGTGTAGCGGGCTCTTGGGGTCACCGCGATCGCGGGGTACCAGGCGCGGACCATCAGCTCGCGGGCCGCCGGGGCTGGGGACCAGGGATCGGGGCGGGACGGGTCGGTCAGGTGCAGGTCGGTGACGCCCACGGCCAGGCGGCCGGTGGGCGTGGGCAGGTCCAGGTGCTGCGTGCGCGCGGGCGCGGCCGCCGCGGGCAGGGCGGTGGCGGTGCCGGCGGCCAGGGTCAGCAGCACGGCCAGCAGCCGTGTTGAACGCATGGAGTCCCCTCTGGAGTGGTGGTTCACCGTCCTTTCACCCTGCCAGCGGAAATGGGGTGATGATCGTTGGCGGGCGGGGTCTGCCCTTTGGGGCTCTCAGGATTCTCAGCTGCCGAAGTGGTGGCGCGGTTCGCGGGCGCGCGTATTCGATCCGGGCCGCGGGCCTGGCTGCGGAGTTCGGTGGGCTGGCCTGCTGGGACGCCTGCGAGCGGTGGATGGCCGGCGTTGGCTGGCGGCCAGGTTTTTGGGCTTGGCCGGTTCAGCGTCGGCGGCCGGCGCCAGCGGGCTTCGACGGTCGGCCACGGTGTCCGTGCCGAGTTGGCGGGCGGCATGCGGGGTGAGGTCGAGGAAGGCGGTGCTGAGCAGTGGCGGGGCCGCGGCGAGCAGCGGGTGCTCGGTTGCGGTCACGTCGAGTCTTGCGTCGGCAAGTGCGGGTGGGCCGGCGGTAGTGCGGCGTGCTCGCCGGGCGGGAGCTACGGCGGTGGTCGCCGTTGCGGGGTCAGGGGTGGGACCAGAGGAGGTTGTGTTCTGGCCAGTGTGGGGAGTTCTGGTCCAGTAACGGGGCTGGGCGGCCGGTGAGGTGGTGGTCGAACAGGGCGGTGAGGTAGGCGCGGTACAGCTGGGTGGTGCGGACGCCGTCCAGGGTGCCGAAGAGCTGGCGGTACAGGTCTGGGTGGTCCTTGAGGAGGTCGCGGAGGCCGGAGACTTCCGGGAACAGGGAGATGTCGGTGGGGGTGCTGTGCACGCCGGCGGGCAGGGTGAAGTGGCGGCCCCAGGACCGCTGGTTCGCGCGCCAGCTGGCGAAGCTGGGGTGGTCGACTGTGCCCGCGCTGAACAGGGCGAACGGGCCGGGGGTGCCCTTGTCCCTGACCTCGCCCCAGAAGGCGCCGTCGAGGTTCGCGCCGACTCGGAAGCGGCGGTCGGCGCGCATGGCCTCGGCCGCGGTGTCTCCGCCGATGGAGTGGCCGAAGACGCCGGTCCGGCGCGGGTCGAGGCGGTGGCGGAGCGGGGTGGCGGTGGTGCTGAGCTGGTCGAGGGTGAAGCGCAGGTCGGCGACCCGGACCTGGACCTCGGCGGAGAGTACGGGCTCGGTGGGCTTGGCCGGGCGGTTGGCGGTGGCGGTGCGGCCGTCCGGGAAGCGGACCGCGGCGGCGTCGTAGGTGTGGTCCACGGCGGCCACCACGTAGCCATTGGCGGCCAGGCCCTCGGCGATCGCGGTGGTGGTGCTGCGCATCAAGCCTCGGCCGTGGCTGTGCAGCAGCAGCGGCCACCTGCCCGGCAGCACCGGCGCGTCCAGGCGGGCGGTGGGGCGCACCCGGTCCAGGAACGGCTCGCCGCGGCCGAGGCCGAGCGCGGTGATCAGGTCGGCGTAGTGCCGGTCGACCGAGGGATCGCCGTAGCGGGCGCGGGCGCCCACCGGCACGGCCGGGTACCAGAGCTGGACCATCAGCTCGCGTGGTCCTGGCGCGGGCGCCCGCGGGTCAGGCCGGGCGTGGTCGACCAGGTGCAGGTTGGTGGTGCCGACCGGGAACGGGCCGCCGGTGGCCGGCAGGTCCAGGGTGGGCTTGGCCGCCGCGGTGGCGGTGGACAGCACGGTGGTCAGCAGCAGGAGGAACGCGGTGAGCAGGGCGGTGAAGCGGGTTCGAAGCACCTTTCTCTCCCCAGGGTGGCGGTGGTGTGGTGGGTTCAGACTGCCGGGTGGGCAGGGGTGCGATCGGGTGATTCCGCTGGGGGCGAACGGGCATCACTCGATGTGTGCTTGAGGGGGTCAGGTGCCGGGTCGTCGGCGTTCCGTGGCCGATCCGTGTTTTCCGCCGCACACAATGAGACCCGTGAACCACAGCCCCCGCCCACCGGTGCCCGCGCACCTGAACTACCTCGCCAAGGCCGACGAACTGACCGGGCTGAGCACCAGGGAGGTGTTCGCGCACATCTTCCACAGCAACATGTGGGGCAGCGCGGACTCGGTCTCCGGCTGCGGCTCCGCGCTGGAGCAGACCGCCGTGCTGCGCACCGAGCTGCCGAAGCTGTTGCGCCGCTTCGGCATCCGCAGCCTGCTGGACATCCCGTGCGGCGACTTCGGCTGGCTGGCCGGCTGCGACCTCGGCCTGGAGACCTACCTGGGCGCGGACATCGTGGAGGAGCTGATCGCGGCCAACCTGGCCAAGTACTTCCGGCACGGCGGCAACCGCCGCTTCTACACCCTCGACCTCACCAGGGACCCGCTGCCGCGCACCGACGCGGTGCTCTGCCGGGACTGCCTGGTGCACCTGAGCTTCGAGCAGGTCTGGGACGCGCTGGACAACCTGCGCCGCAGCGGCTCCCGCTACCTGCTCGCCACCACCTTCCTCGAACTGGAGCACAACGAGGACATCGCCACCGGCGACTGGCGCCCGCTCAACCTGCAGCGCGCCCCGTTCCGCCTGCCCGACCCGGTCGCCGTGCTGGTGGAGAACTGCACCGAGCAGGACGGCGCCTTCGCCGACAAGGCGCTGGGCATGTGGGAGATCGACCAGCTACCGGTGCGACCGTGACCCCGCCGGCTTCATGAAGTCCGCGGCGGGCAGCCCGAAGATCTCCTCGCGGGCGATCGCGTAGGCCGCGTGCAGCGCGCCGGCCCGCACCGCGTTGCCGGTCACCGAGGCCAGCTCCACCGGCGTCTTCGGGATCACCAGCTGGTGCAGCTCGGTCTGCACCAGCTCGCACAGCAGCTGCCCGCCGGTCTCCGCGGTCTCCCCGGAGAGCAGCACCAGCTCCGGATCGAGCACCGAGACCAGGTTGGCCACCCCGGTGGCGATCCGGCGGGCCAGGTCGGTCAGGAACGGCAGGCCCAGCTCGGGGTCGGCCACCGCGGCGCGCACCGCCTCGATCCCGGTCTCGGCCACCACCCCGTGCGCCGCGGCCAGGCCGGTGATCGAGGCCGAGCTGACCAGGTCGCCGAAGCGGATCCCCTCCCGGCCGACCTCGCTGCCGGCCTGGGCCCGGTCCGGCACCCGCATCCAGTCGATCTCGCCAGCGCCGCCGGTGGCCCCGCGCAGCAGCACCCGGTTGACCACCACCGCGCTGCCCACCGCGTCCGCGGGCCAGACCAGCACCATGTCCCGCACGTCGACGGCCTTGCCGGAGACCATCTCCTCCAGCGCGACCAGGTTCACGTCGTTCTCCACCGTGACCGTGGCGTTGAGCAGCTCGCTGAGCCGCCCCGGCAGGTCGAAGCCCTCCCAGCCGGGCAGGTGCGGGGCGAACCCGAGCTGTCCGGTGGCCCGGTCCACCGCGCCGGGACTGCCCACCACCACGTGCCGCAGCCCGTCCTCGGGCAGCCCGGCCAGCCGCACCGCCGCGCCCAGCGCCGTGGTGAAGGCGGCCAGCACCGCCTCGGTCGGCCCGGCGGGCATCACCGCGCGGTGCTCGGCCAGCAGCCTGCCGGAGATGTCCGCGACCGCGATGTCCACCGACGCCGCGGTCAGGTCCACCGCGGCCACGTGGCACAGCGCCCCGTTGACCGCCCACAGTTGCGCCCTCGGCCCGCGCGCGCCGCCGCGCAGCCCCTCCCGGCGCACCACGTCGTCCTCCTCCAGCCGCGCCAGCAGCTGCGCGGTGGCCGGTTTGGACAGGCCGATCGCGGTCTCCAGCTCGGAACGGGTCATCGCCCCGTTGGCCAGGAGGATCTCGATGGCCGCCCGATCGTTGATCTCCCGCAGCAGACGCGGACTTCCGGCTCGCACCACCACTCCCCCTTCACACGTACGTAACTGGACGTGTCACCGGATACGGCCATCCAGGTGTCACCCGAGCGCGGGTGCCCGCCGAATCGTAGGACCTCCTCCGGGTCCGGTCCGGCATATCGGCGCGAGCCGTCGCGCAACGGGGTGCTACTGGGGGACTGGCCACCCTCAGTAGTGTGTTCGCCACCCGCCGACATCCCCGAGGTGTGCCGTGACCGGAGCGCAGCGCGACTGGGCAGGGCCCAGGTCCGCCCGGGTCTATGACTACCTGCTCGGCGGCGGCCACAACTTCGCCGTGGACCGCGAGTTCGCCGACCGGATGGTCGCCGAGATGCCGTGGGTGGCGCACTCGGCGGTGGTCAACCGGGCGTTCGTGCGCCGGGTGGTGCACTTCATGCTCTCCGCCGGGGTGCGCCAGTTCCTGGACCTGGGCTGCGGCATCCCCGGCGTGGACCCGGTGCACCTGGTCGCCAGGCAGGCCGCGCCGGAGACCAGGGTGGTCTACGTCGACCACGACGAGCTGGCGGTGGCGCACGCCGAACTGCTGCTCGACGGCGACGAGCGGGCCACCGTGCTGCGCGCGGACGCGGCCGACCCGCGCGCGGTGCTGACCGCGCCCGAGGTCCGCCGGATGCTCGACTTCACGGCCCCGATCGGCCTGCTCGCGATAGCCCTGCTGCACTACGTGCCCAACGAGCGAGATCCCGAGGGGATGCTCACCGGCTACGCGAACCGGCTGGCCGTGGGCAGTTTCCTGGCGCTGAGCCACGCCACCTTCGACGTATCACCCGAACCGGTGAAGCAGGCGCAGGGCTGGATGGTCGACAGTGACCCGGTGCACCCACGCGGCCGGGACCGGATCGAGGGCTTCTTCACCGGTTTCGACCTGGTCGCGCCGGGACTGGTACATCCGGGGCAGTGGCGCAACCCGGTGCGCCCCGGTCCCGGCGCCGTCGGCGAGTGGTCCTTCGCCGGTGTCGGCCGCAAGTCATCCTCCACCGAAGGGACAGCGTGACGTGTCGAACGAACTGAGCTGGGTGCCCGAAGGGGTCAACATGGAGCTGCCGAGTTCGGCCCGCATCTACGACTACCTGCTCGGCGGTGGCCACAACTTCGAGATGGACCGGACGCTGGCCGACCGGCTGCTGACCGTGGTGCCGGCCAGGGACATGGCCCGGCTCAACCGAGCCTTCCTCGGCCGCGCGGTGCAGTACCTGGTGGGCCAAGGCATCCGCCAGTTCCTGGACCTCGGCTCGGGCGTGCCGACGGTGGGCAACGTGCACGAGGTGGCGCAGGCCGCCGCGCCGGAGTCCAAGGTGGTCTACGTCGACATCGAGCCGGTCGCGGTGGCGCACAGCGAGCTGCTGCTGCGGGACAACCCGAACGCCGGGGCGATCCAGGCCGACCTGCGCGACCCCGAGACGATCCTGAACCACCAGGAGACCAGGCGGCTGCTGGACTTCACCCAGCCGGTCGCGCTGCTGATGGTCGGCGTGCTGCAGTTCATCCCGGACGCCGACGACCCGTGGGCAGTCATCCAGCGCTACCGGGCAGCCCTGCCCGAGGGCAGCTACCTGGCCTTCTCCGCCTTCACCTGGGACGGCAACCGGGAGGCGATGACCAAGGCGGTGGAGGTCTTCAAGAACACCCAGGAGCCGATCCACCCGCGCACCAGGGCGGACATCCTGCGCTTCGCCGATGGCTTCGAGCTGGTCGAGCCCGGCCTGGTCTACACGCCGAACTGGCGGCCGGAGACCGGCGAGGTGGCCGAGGAGGACGTGCGCCACTCCAACCTGTTCGCCGCGGTGGGCCGCAAGGTCTAGGTATCCCGGCGACCGCTCATCGGAATCCAGCCGCCCGGGTGAGGCACTGGGCCATCCGGGTACCGATCGGGCGACGATCCAGGCGCCCCCGGGTATCGGTCCCCGCCCGGGGGCGGATCGGCGGAATATGGTGGTGGGATTCGGATCGCGTGTTCCGCCCGAGTCCCGCCACCGTCTCGAGACCGCGATGAGGTGTTCGCCGTGCCGCTGCCGTGTCCGGCCGCCCCGTGGCGTGCCGTGCTGGGCGAGGTGCCGCGGTGAACCGGGCCGAGCTGGCGGGGCAGTGGCTGCACGAGATCAGCCGGACCGTGTACGTGCCGCGGTCCCAGGCGGAGATCGCCGCGTTCCTGCGCGAGCTGCTCGACGAGCTGGTCGAGGAGCTGCTGGCGCCCGCGGGCGGGCTGGCGCGGGCGGGCGAGGTGGGCAAGCGCCTGGTGGCCGGGCAGTTCACCCCGGCGGAAAGCCTGCTGTGCACGATGAAGGTGCTGGGCTCGGGGCTGCCGAGGCTGGCCGAGCTGGCCGGGGCGCCTGAGCTGGTGCAGCGGGTGGTGCTGGCGCTGGGCGCGGTCTCCGCCGGGTACGCCGAGGCGACGCGGCAGCGCACCTTCGAGCAGCAGGAGGACGTCAAGCAGGCGCTGTTGCGGGCCAAGGACAACGCCGAGCGGGCCCTGCGCGGCAGCGAGGCGCGGCTGCGCGAGGTGTTCACCAGCTCGGTGGTGGGCATCGCGATCACCGAGCTGGACGGCACGTTCGTCCACTTCAACCAGGCGCTGTGCGGGATCCTCGGCCAGGACCCGGCGGACCTGCGCGGCAGGCGGCTGATGGACTTCGTGCACGCCGACACCGCCGCCGAGGTCACCCGCGCCTACGACGCGCTCTTCGCCGGGCGGCTGGACCGGTTCCGGGTGATGGCCAGGCTGCGCAAGGGCGATGAGGAGACCGGGTTCGCCTACCTCGCGGTGTCGCTGCTGCGCGACGAGCAGGGCGAGCCGACCGGCTGCGTGACCATGGTGGAGGACGTCACCGAGCTGAAGCTGGTGCAGGACCGCCTGCACCACCAGGCCTTGCACGACCGGCTGACCGGGCTGGCGAACCGGCAGTTCTTCCTGTCCCGCTTGGAGTCGGTGCTCGGCCGGATCGACCCGGCCACCGGGATGAGCCTGTACCACCTGGACATCGACGGCTTCGGGATGATCAACAGCGGGCTCGGGCACGAGGTCGGCGACCAGGTGCTGCGGTTGGTCGCGGACAAGCTGCGCGCGCTGGTGGACAACGAGAAGGCCCTGGTCGCCCGGTTCGGCGGGGACGAGTTCGCGATCCTGATCGAGCACACCGCGAGCACCCCGGATGTGGCCACCATGGCCGCCCGGATCAACGAGGAGCTGAGCGAGCCGGTCTACCTGAACGAGCGCGGGGTGGCGGTCTCGGCCAGCATCGGCGTGGTGCAGCAGCAGGCCGGGCGGATCAAACCGGTGGAGCTGCTGCGCGCCGCGGCGGCCACGCTGCGCCGGGTCAAGGCCTCCGGCCGCCGCCAGTGGGGCCTGCACGACCAGGACGCCGACCGGCGGGACCGGGAGCGGTTCGCGCTGGCCGCGACCATGCCCGGCGCCTGGGAGAACGGCCAGCTGCGCCTGCTGTACCAACCGGTCCGCCAGCTCGCCGACGACCGGCTGGCCGGGGTGGAGGTGCTGCTGCACTGGGCGCACCCCGACCTCGGTGAGATCCGGCACGACGAGTGCGTGCGGCTGGCCGAGGAGACCGGCCTGACCATCCTCATCGGACAGTGGATGCTGCGCGCGGCCTGTGAGCAGCTCGCGTTGTGGCAGCAGGAGTTCCAGATCCGGATGCCGCCGATCGGCCTGCGGCTGGGCCGCAGCCAGGCGGCCGATCCGGACCTGGTCGGCGATGTGCGCAAGGTGCTCGACGGCTTCGCGATCGCGCCGGACCAGCTGTGGCTGGGCGTGCCGGCGGCCGCGCTGCTGGCCGGGTTCGGCGAGATCGAGGACAACGTGGAAACCTTGGCGGACATGGCGGTTCCGGTGCTGCTGGACGAGTTCTGCTGCGGCACCGACGAGCTGACCCTGCTGGACGAGCTGGCGGTCAGCTCGGTCCGGCTGTCCCCGCGCCTGGTGCACCGGCTCGGCCAGCCCGCCCCGCCGGGCCTGCTCGCCGACGCGGTGGAGACCCTGCTGCCCATGGTGCACCGGCTGGAGGCCGCGGTGCTGATGGACGGTGTCGGTACCGCCGAACACGCCCGCCGCTGCCGCGACCTCGGCGCCGACCTGGCCCAGGGCTCGTTCTTCGGCTCGCCGGGACCGCCCGCGACCATGTCGGCGGTGCTGGCGCGGAGTTTCCCTTGACCGGCCTGGTGATCGTGGACGCGGCCAACGTGGTCGGCTCGGTGCCCGACGGCTGGTGGCGGGACCGGGCAGGCGCCACCGCACGGCTGCTGGAGACGTTGAACGCGTTGCCGGGCAACGGGTTGCCGCCGGTGAGCGGGGTGCCGGAGTGGGCGCTCGGGCCGGTGGAGGTCGTGCTGGTGGTGGAGGGCAAGGCGTCCCGGGTGGCGGCGACCGGCGCGGTGCGGGTGGTCGCGGCGCGCGGGTCGGGGGATGACGCGATCGTGGACCTGGTGCGCGCGGAGCAGCGGCCCTGCCTGGTGGTGACGGCGGATCGCGGGTTGCGGGAGCGGGTGCTGGCGCTGGGGGCGGCGGTGACCGGGCCGAGCACGGTGCGGCCGGACGCGGGCCGCGGCGCGGCGACTGGGCCGACTGGCCGATAGCGGGGGCCGGTCCGCGCTCGTAGGGTTCCGGCAGGGACTCAAGGGGGGAACCATGTTTTGTGCTGCCCGTCGGTTGCTGCTCATCGCGGTGCTGCTGGCCGCCTCGGGGGTGACCGCGCTGCCCGCGGCCGCGCTGGACGAGGCGAGCGCGGGCGCGGCCGAGCACCTGACCACGGTCCGGCCGCGGGAGTGGGCCGTGGTGTCCAGCCGGACCCCGAAGCTGCCGGACCACAACCGGGACGCTCCGGTGACCGTGGGACTCGATGGCGAGCGCTGGGAGGTCACCCGCTCGTTCTTCGGCTTCGACCTGAGCCGGTTGCGCGGTAAGCAGATCCTGGACGCGCGGCTCTACCTCGACCAGACCGGGACCGGCAGCTGCCGCCCGAGCGCGGTCGAGCTGTGGCGCACCGGCCCGGTGGAGCAGGACACCAGCTGGGACCGGCAACCGGCCTGGCTGTCCAAAGTAGACAGCAAACCGGCGTCCTCAGGCGCGGCCGGGTGCCCGGCCCAGCCGGTCGCGTTGAACGCCACGGCGGCGGTGGCCCAGGCGGCCGACAGCGGGCGGCTCACCCTGGGCCTGCGCGCGGAGCAGGAGTGGAACCGCGGGTCGTGGAAGTCCTTCGGCACCGCGCCGCGGCTGACCGTCGACTACAACTCGGCGCCCGGGACTCCCGGGCGGCAACAGGTGGAGATCATGGACTGCCCGCCGTCCCCGGCCGAGCTGGTCCTGTTCACCCCCGCGCCGGTGCTGCGGGCGACACTGTCCGATGTGGACGGTGACGTGATGGACGCCGAGTTCGAGTGGTGGGCCGGCGGTTCCCGGGTCGGCGGGGCGGTCGCCACCACGATCCCAGACGGTAGCGCGGCGCAGGTCACGGTGCCCCGAGGGGTGTTCGCGCATGAGTCGGTGTTCTCCTGGCGGGTCCGGGCGAAGGACCGGATGGCCACCGGGGCGTGGTCGGGGTGGTGCGGTGTCCGGGTCGACGCCGAGCCGCCGCGGGTGGCGCCGCTGGTGAGCTCCGCGGAGTACCCGGAAGGCGAGTGGCAGCCGGGTCCGCCGAAGCCGGGCACGTTCGTGTTCTCCCCCAACGGGGTCACCGATGTGGTGGCCTACGACTGGCAGGCGTTGACCGGTGAGGGCGGCCGGGTGCCCGCGGGGCCGGATGGCACCGCGTCCGTGGTGTACAAGCCGTCGCGGTCCAGGCCGCTGTGGATCGAGGTCTACAGCATCGACCAGGCTGGGCACCGGAGTCCGTTGAAGCGGTACGAGTTCGGGGTGCGCCCCGGCTGAGTCGCCGGGGCGCCCCGACCGGCCTCAGCTCGCGGTCAGGCGCAGGCCCGACTCGATGCTCTCGCTCAGGTTCTCCGTGCGGGCAAGGGATTCGCGGAGTTTCGCGGCGTGTTCCTCGGCCGCCGCGCGCAGGCCCCGGTCGATGAGCTCGGCGGGGCTGGGCACGGTGTCGGCGGTCGAGTTCAGCTCCTGCCAGTACGCCACCAGCTGGCCGCCCAGCGCGAGCTCGGCGGGCAGGTCGGTGGCGGTGGGCAGCGGCCAGGCCAGGTCGTGCGCGGTGGCCGGGTTGGTCACCGAGGCGAGTAGGCCCAGCGCGGTGCGGCCCACGTCGGCGGCCGGGTTGCCGAAGGCCATCCGCACCACCGGGTGGTTGACCAGCCACCACAGCATCCTGGCCCGCGCCTGCTGCCGCGCGCGGGGCGGGGCCAGCCACAGCGCCAGGTTGACGTAGTACTCGCCCAGCTTGGCCGCTACCGCTGGTTCGGTCAGGAAGCCGAACAGGTTGATGTTGAAGTAGTGGTGCCAGGTGGAGTCGGCCACGATGCGGCCCACCCCGGCCGCGTGGCCGTCGTAGGTGCTGACCACGCCGTAGACCGAGCCGTTGCGCTTGTCGGTGCCGCGGGCCACGATCTCCGGCTTCGGCTGGCCGAACGGACCGCTGGGCCAGACCTCGGCGGGATAGCTGTCCGGGATGCGCAGCTGCCCCTCGTGCATGTGGTCCGGGAACACGGTGATCGGCCCGCGTTTGCCGCTGAAGAGCGAGTGCGGCCGGCCGGAGGGCAGGTACCGCTTGAGGATCAGCTGCTGCGGGTGGTGGTCGGCGTCCATCGGGATCGGGTTGTTGATGTCGCTGCCCCGGTCGTCGGGCTGGTGGGTGTTGTGGCTGAACTCGATGCTGGAGTCCGGCAGTCCCTCCCACACCCGCAGCTCGCCGGCCCTGGGCACCCGGTGCGCGATGGCCCGGCCCAGGTTCAGCAGCTCGTCCAGGGCCGGGTCCGCGCCGGGCGGCTTCGGGTTGGAGTGGTCGCCGGTGACCAGCACCCCGCCACCGGCGTCCATCCAGGCCCGCAGCGCGGCCACCTCGGGACCGGTCAGCTCGTTCTCCGGCTGGTCCTGCTCCGGCAGGTCGCAGGGCTGGATGCCGAAGAACCAGACCTGGTCGTACTTGCCGAGCAGCTCGGCGGTCAGCTTGTCGCTGGCGTGCCCGTTCCCGTGGCGCTGCACCAGGTCCAGCCGGAAGTCGGTGTGGAACGGCGCGTTCCGCTCGGTCAGGTCGCGCAGCAGCCCGACGCCGAAGGCCGCCACGTTGTTCAGCTGCACGTCGCGGACGGAGTCGGTGTAGCACAGGATGCGCTGCACCGGCTTGTCCGCGTACAGCTCCGCCAGGCGGTGACCGGGTTCGGGCTGGGCGATGGCGCCCACAATGACGTTGTCGCTCATGGTGTTTCCCCCATGGGCGGTGACTCCCGTCGCCCCCTGCGACGAACACCGCCCGCTTCCAGGTATACCGAAACCCCGGCGCTGGAGAGGATCACCCTGCCCTTAAGGGAACCCGGAACTTTCCGCGGTCAGGCCGCCTGCCCCGGCCGCAGGCCCGGCGGGGTCTCGCCGCGCAGGGTGCCCAGCAGTTCCTGGAGCCGCAGCAGGATCAGGTCGGTGACCTCCTGCAGCAGTTCGCGGTCCACCGGCCGGGAGCGGAAGGCGGACAGGTCGAGGGGCTCGCCGATCAGGAAGTCCACCGTCTTGCGCGGCAACGGGCGGAACCGCTTGCGCGGGGCGTCCAGGATGGCCTTGGTGCCCCAGCGCACGACCGGGATGATCGGCACGTCGTGCGCCAGCGCGAGCCGGGCCGCGCCGGTGCGGCCGAGCACCGGCCAGCCGTCCTCGTCGTGGGTGAGCGTGCCCTCCGGGTAGATCACCACGACCTTGCCCTCCTCCAGGGCGGTGTCCCCGGCGCGCAGGCTGTCCCCGGCGGCGGAGGTGCCGCGGTAGACCGGGATCTGGCCGGTGGCCCGGAACACGCTGCCCACCACCAGCACCCGCCACAGGCTGTGCTTGGCGAAGAACCGCGGCACCCGCCGCTGCTGGTGCACGAACACCGCGTCCAGCACCGGGTCCAGGTGCGAGGGGTGGTTCATGATCAGCAGTGCCGGGCCTTCGGCGGGGATCGTGCCGCCCGCGGTGCGGCGCCGGGCCAGCAGCCAGGTCACCGGGTACAAGATGGTGGCGGTCAGTCCGACCCAGAACCCGCCGCGTTCCCTGCGCTTCATGTCACCACAGTAGGTGGCTTGATCGGGCAAACACCTGCGAATGCAGTCTGTGCCATACCTCCGTGGGTCCAGATCGGCGACGGAGGACGTGCTGGAGCACATCACCGTGGGGTGATCTCCGCGTCTTTACGCGTTTCGTACGTTCACAAGTTTATGAAATCTCTGTAGATTCATCGGTGTGACTCCAGTGATCGAGGTGTCCGGCCTGGTCAAGAGCTATGGCCGGACCCGCGCCCTTGACGGGCTTGACCTCGCTGTGGCGGCGGGGGAGGTGCACGGCTTTCTCGGGCCGAACGGGGCGGGCAAGTCGACGGCCATCCGGGTGCTGCTCGGGCTGATCCGCGCCGACGCGGGGCGGGCCCGGCTGCTCGGCGGCGATCCGTGGCGGGAGGCGACCACGCTGCACCGGCGGCTGGCCTACGTGCCGGGCGATGTGAACCTGTGGCCCGGCCTCACCGGCGGCGAGGCGATCGACCTGCTCGGCAGGCTGCGCGGTGGTCTGGACCCCGCGCGCCGGGCCGAGCTGCTGGCCCGGTTCGAGCTGGACCCCCGGGTGCGCGGGCGCGCCTACTCCAAGGGCAACCGGCAGAAGGTCGCGCTGGTCGCCGCGTTCGCCGCCGACGTGGAACTGCTCATCCTGGACGAGCCGACCTCGGGGCTGGACCCGTTGATGGAGGCGGTGTTCCAGCAGTGCGTGGCCGAGGAGCGCGACCGGGGGCGCACGATCCTGTTGTCCAGCCACATCCTCTCCGAGGTGGAGGCGCTGTGCGACCGGGTCAGCATCATCCGCGCCGGGCGCACCGTGGAGACCGGCACGCTGGCCGAGCTGCGGCACCTCACCCGCACCTCGATCACCGCCGAGCTGACCGGGCCGGTGCCCGCGCTGACCGGGGTGCACGAGCTGGCCGTGGACGGCAACCGGGTGCGCTGCCAGGTTGAGCCCGAGCAGCTCGCGCCGGTGCTGAAAGCCTTGTCCGGGGCCGGGATCAGCTCGCTGGCCAGCCATCCGCCGACCCTGGAGGAGCTGTTCCGCCGGCACTACGAGGCGAGCCGATGACCGGCGCCGGGTTGCTGTTCCGCCTGTTCCTGCGCCGCGACCGGCTGCTGCTGCCCGCCTGGGTCGGCCTGGTCACGCTGCTGGTGCTGGGCACCGCCGCCCAGTACGCGCGCCTGTTCCCCACCGCCGAGCTGCGGCAGGCGTTCCTGGCCGAGGTCACCGGCAACACCGCGCTGAGCGCCTTCACCGGCCAGGTGCACGGCGCCGGGCTGCCCGCGCTGACCGCCTGGAAGATCGGCGACATCGCCTACGCGCTGGTCTCGCTGATGGCCGTGCTGATCACCGTGCGGCACACCCGCGCCGAGGAGGAGTCCGGCCGCGCCGAACTGCTGGGCGCGGGCGCGATCGGCCGCCACGCCGGGCTCGCCGCCGCCCTGCTGCTCACCTGGATCGCCGCCCTCGGCGCCGGCACGCTGGTCGCGATCGGCTTGCCCGCCATGGGATTCCCCGCCGTCAACGCGCTCGCCCTCGGGCTCGCGGTGGCCGCGCCCGGCCTGGTGTTCGGCGCGCTGGCCGCGGTCACCGCGCAGCTGACCCCGCGCGCCCGCACCGCCACCGCGCTGGCCGCCACCGGCTTCGGCCTGGCCTACCTGCTGCGCTTCCTGGCCGACGGCAGCGGCCTGCTCTGGCTGCGCTGGCTCAGCCCCACCGGCTGGAGTCACTTGCTCGAACCCACCGGCGACCCGCGCTGGGCGGTGCTGCTGCTTCCGTTGCTGGCCACGGTGTCGCTGACCGCGCTGGCCGTCCTGCTGGTGGCGCGCCGCGACCACGGCGCCGGCGTGCTGCCCACCCGGCCCGGACCCGCGACCGCCATGCGGCTGCGGTCGGCCTTCGGCCTGGCCTGGCGGCTGCACCGTGGGCAGCTGCTCGGCTGGACCGCCGGGTTCGCGGTCGCCGGGGCGGCCACCGCGACGGTGGCCACGGGCATGCCGGAGATCGCCGGTCGCGGCGGCCCGGCCATCCAGGAGTTCTTCCGCCGGTACGCCGCCAGTCCGGAGGCCGGGATCGCCGACACCTACCTGTGGCTGGTCCTGCTCAGCCTCGGCGGCGTGGCCGCGCTGTACCCGATGCTGGTGGCACTGCGCCTGCGCGCCGAGGAGGCCGACGGCCGGGCCGAGCTGACCCTGTCCACCACCGTCGGCCGGACCCGCTGGGCGCTCAGCCACCTCGCCTTCGCGCTGCTGGGCACCGCAGTGATGCTGGGCGCGGGCGGCCTGGCCGCGGGCGCCGTGCACGCACTGTCCACTTCGGACTCGACTCAGCTCGGCCGGGTGCTGCTGGGCGCGCTGGTGCAGGTCCCGGCGGCCTGGACGATCGGCGCGGTCGCGGTGCTCGCCTTCGGGTTCCTGCCCAGGGCCGCCGCGGCGATCTCCTGGTCGGTGTGGCTGCTGTGCAACCTGCTCGGCGAACAGCTCGGCCCGGTGCTCGGCGTGGACTACTGGCTGGCCAACCAGATCGTGCCGTTCCACCACATACCCAAGGTGCTTTCCGGCGGCGAGTTCACCACACTGCCGCTGCTGGCGCTGACCGCGGTGACGTTGGCGCTGGCCGGAACCGGTGTGCTCGGGCTGCGGCGGCGCGATCTGGGCTGAACCCGCCAACCGGGTGAGGCCGTCACCTGCCTGGCGGCTACACCCATTGCGCCAACCCGGTGATACTCCGGCGGTGTCCCGGAATGCCGACCGCCAATCAGGTGGTGTCCACTTCGTCCGAATGGCTGCGCTGGTCCTGGTAGCCGCCCTGCTGCCGGTAGGAGAACCGGCCGCGGCCAACCCTGCCCCGGCCATTCCGGCTGCCACAAAGGACAATCGGACCGTGACCCTGGTCACCGGCGACCGGGTGCGCCTGGCCACCGCCCCCGACCGCACGGTCACCCTGCTGGTGGAACCCGCGCCCGGCCGGGAGAAACTCGGCTTCCTGCGCGAGACCACCACCGGCAAGGACGGCGTCCACCACCGGGTGGTGCCCGCGGACGCGGTGCCGCTGCTGGCCGAGGGCCGCCTGGACCCGCGCCTGTTCGACGTCACCACCCTGGCCCGGCAGCCCGCCGGGGACACCCCGGTCATCCTGACCTACACCGGCGCCCGCGCCGCCGGGGTGGTCGGCGGCCGCACGGTCCGCGCGCTGCCCGCGATCAACGGCGCGGCCGTGCGCGCCAAGGGCGCCGAGTTCTGGGACTGGGTGCGCACCCGCCCGGCCGGACTCGGCAAGGTGTGGCTGGACGGGACCGCCCAACCCACCCTGGCCACCAGCGTGCCGCAGATCGGCACGGCCGCCGCCTGGCAGAGCGGGCTCACCGGCAGCGGGGTCACCGTCGGCGTGCTGGACTCCGGCATCGACGGCGGCCACCCCGACCTGGCCGGGAAACTGCTGGTCCAGCAGGACTTCACCGGCACCCTGCCGCAGGGCGGCGACGACCTCGGGCACGGCACGCACGTGGCCGGCATCATCGCCTCGGCCGGCCGCGAGTACCGCGGGGTCGCCCCGGATGTGAAGCTGGTCAGCGGCAAGGTGTGCGTGGCCTTCGGCTGCCCGGACTCGATGGTCATCGCCGGGCTGGAGTGGATCGCGCCGCGCGCCAAGGTGGTCAACCTCAGCCTCGGCGGCGACACCACCGACGGCGCCGACCCGGTGTCCACCGCGCTGAACACGTTGAGCGCCAAGCACGGCACGCTGTTCGTGGTCTCCGCGGGCAACGACCGCAGCATCGACCCGCCGGACCCGCTGGCCGGGGTCACCGCACCCGCCTCGGCCGACGCCGCACTCGCCGTCGGCAGCGTCACCGCCGAGGACACGCCCAGCCCGTTCACCAGCCACGGCCCGCGCCTGGGTGACCACGCGGTCAAACCCGACCTCGCCGCGCCCGGCAGCGGCATCGTCTCCGCCCGCGTGCCCGGCACCCCCACCGGCGACGCCGACCCGGTGGACCAGCGGCACAGCAGGGCCAGCGGCACCTCGATGGCCGCCCCGCACGTCACCGGCGCGGCCGCCCTGCTGCTGCAACAGAATCCACAGTGGACAGTAGATCGGCTCAAGCCGCAGCTGATGAGCTCGGCCACCCCGACCGCCGGCGTCTTCGACCAGGGCGCGGGGCGGGTGGACGTGGCCCGCGCGATCAGCCAGTCCGTGCGCGACAGCGGCAGTGTCAGCTTCGGGTTCTTACCCTACCGGCAGTCCGCCACCAAGACCGTCCGCTACCACAACGACGGACCGGCCCCGGTCACGCTGAACCTGGCCCTGGACCAGAACCCGGCCTTTGCCTTGTCCGCCAACCAGGTCACCGTGCCCGCCGGGGGCAGTGCCGAGGTCGCGGTCACCGCCCGTTCCACCGGAACGGCCGGGCCGCAGGGCATCCGGCTCACCGCCACCGCGCCAGGTATCTCCGTGCGCACCGCCCTCGGCGCGGTCCTGGAGCCGGAGAGCTACCAGCTGACCTTGAAGATCCGCAGCCGTGGCGGCAAGTTCAGCGCCGCCCTCGCCCAGGCCGTGGACACCAGCACCGGCGCGGCCACCGGACCCCGCTTCAACGCCGCCGGCACCGCGGTCCTCCGGCTGCCCAAGGGCCGCTACGACATCAACGCCCTCGACCTGGCCGAGCAGTCCACCGTGGTGACCCTGTTGTCCCGCACCGGACTCAGCCTGACCCGCGACACCGAGCTGACCCTGGACGCGACCACCGCGAAACCGGTCCGCGCCACCGTGGACCGGCCCGGCGCGCGGCACCAGTACGGCGAGTTCGGCCTGGTCTCCGGCGAGAAGTCCGGCGTGCGCACCTCCACCCTGTCCTGGACCTCCGGCCTCGGTCAGCAGCTCTTCGCCGTCGCCACCCCCGGCCAGGTCACCGACCACACCTACGCCTACTTCCAGCGCGCCACCCTCGGCCCGGCGCACCCGGCCACCGGCCCGGTCCCCTACCTCTACCACCTGGCCTTCCTGGAACGCGGCCGCATCCCGGCCACCCTGGACCGCCGCGTCCGGGACCACGAACTGGCCACAGTGGACAGTCGCTACCACGACCAGGGTCACCCGGCCACCGGCCTGCGCGCCGACTACGCCCGGCTGCCGGTGCCCGGCACCACCAACGGCATGCTGATCTCCTACCCGCTCGCCCTGCCCGCCCAGCGGGTGGAGTACTTCACCGCGCACCCCGACGTCACCTGGCAGCAGCTCCTGGTGCTCCGCCCGCCGGATGAGTCCGACGCCGAACTGCACTGGTCCGTGCGCACCCTGCGCCCCGGCCGGTCCGCCACCGCCTGGAACCGCGCCCCGCTCGGCCCGGCCTTCGGCGACCCGGAACGCGGCTGGGGCGCGCACCGCACCGGCGAGACCCTCCAGTTCGGCGTGCCGCTGTTGTCCGGCAACGATCCCGCGCTGGTCACCGAGCCACCGCCGGTCGGCATGACCGGCCGCACCACGCTCTCCCGCGACGGCCAGCAAATCGGCGCGGCCGACACCCCAGGCTCCGGCGTGTTCACCGTGCCGACCACCGGCGGTCGCTACACCGTGCACGCCAGCGCCACCCGCGCTGTGCCCTGGTCCGACCTGGGCAGCCGCGCCGAGGTCAGCTGGACCTTCCGCGACGCGGGCGACGGGAAACCGTTGCCGGTGCTGGCCATCCGCGCCACCGGCCAGGTCGACGAGCACAACCGCGCCCGCGCCGGAGCGCCCTACCTGCTGAACCTATCCGCGCACCACCAGCCGGGCGCACCCACCGCCCCGATCACCGCGCTGACCGCCGAGGTCTCCTACGACGAGGGCCAGAGCTGGACCCGCAGCCCGGTGCTGCGCTTCGGCGCCAACGGCTACACGCTGCTGAACCACCCGCGCGGCAACGGTTTCGCCGCGCTCCGGCTCACCGCGGCCGACGCCGACGGCAACTCGGTCAGCCAGACCGTGCACCGGGCATACGGACTGTCGGATCACTGAGCAGCAACACCAGCAGCGCCAACAGGAACGCGAGCCCCACCAACAGGGCGAGGACGCGGCGGTGGCGGGTCCACGCCGCGTCCCACGCCCCGCTCTCGCCGAAGCGCAGGTTCGCCGTGGTCATCAGCGCCCGCCCCAGGCCAAAACCCAGCCCGGCGCACAGCGCGGCCGGGACGGAGGCCAGGAACAGCACCGCGACCGCGGCCACGTACGGCAGCCCGCTGGGCAGGTAGGTGCGCGCCCCGGTGCCCATCTCCAGCCCGAACTGGAACGGCCCGGCGTGCCGCCCCAGCCGGAACACCGTCTCCGGCACCAGCCGCCGGTTCTCCGGCAGCCGGATCCGCAGCCAGCCGATCTCCTTGCCCAGCACCACGATGAGCATCAGCCCGACCAGCAGCCAGGGCACCGGCGCGGGCAGCGGGGCGCGCAGCAGCGAGCCGAGGACCACCAGTACGGTCGCGGTGACCAGGCCGCCGCCCAGCAGTCCCAGGCAGAAGGCCACCGCCGGAGTGCCTCGCCAGACCGGCGAGCTCAGCACCAGGGCCGAGTTCCGGCTTCAGGTGGAGCCGCTGGTGGCGAACCCCGAGGCCGCGCCCATCGCCAGCCACCCGGCCGGCACGGGCAAACCCGTCGCGGCGGCGGCGAGCGCGAGCACCACGGCGGCTCCGGCCAGCGGATGCCAGTGCAGCCTGGTCACAGCACGGGGGCCCGGCAGATCGTCAGGTACGTCTGTCCACTGTGGCCAGGACCCCAGAACGTGGAGTAGCCGTCAGAACAGCGCCACACCTTGCCGTCCGGGGTGGTCCACTTCCACGCGTTCTTGGTGGTGGAGGTGCCGCAGGAGGTGGAGATCGGCACGTGCTGGCTCTGCACCGGTCCGTGTTCATAGGTCCCGTACTTGTGCCAGCCGTTCTCGCAGTACACCGAGCCGCGCCAGGTGCCGGACAGGCAGGCCGCGTAGGTGTTGACGTACGCGCCGGTGGTGTCGCCCACCTCGGCGTAGCCGTTGGGGTAGGCGTCCTTGCAGTCGTTGCGGTCCCAGCCGGACAGGGCGTACGGACCGGGCTCCGCGCCGGCCGGGCGCGCGCCGAACAGGTTCAGCGCGCTCGCGCCCACCGTGACCGCGCCCAGCGCGAGGGCCTTGAACAGGGTGCGGCGGCTGCCGGTGAAGTCCAGCTCGCGCAACGCGGTGGTCGGCCGCGCGTCCACGGGGACCTGGTCGGTGTCCGGGATGTCGGTGAAGTCAAGCGGCATCGGCGTGCCCCCGCACCACGATCCGCTGCCACTCGGCCAGCACCGTGTCCACCTCGGCCACCCGCACCGGCAGGTGCACCCGCTCGGCCCGGCCCGCACCGTCCACCAGCATCAGCACCGGCGGCGACAGGTGCGAGACCGCGCGCCACACCTCGGCGTCGCTGACCACCTCCAGCTGGCCGGACACCTTGGCCCACAACGCTTCCGGCTCGTGCGTCAGCAGCACCGAGCCGGGCGCCACGGCCAGCAGCCGGTCCAGCACGGCGTGGCAGAGCGGGCAGCCGGAGTCGGCGGCCAGCACGATCCGCCGCCCCCGCCCGGCGAACCGGGCGCCGAGCAGCAGCTCCGGCGGGGCGGCCGCGAAGGCCTCCGGGCTGCGCCGGACCTCGTTGCGCAGCAGGCGGATCTCCCGCAGCACCGCGGCGAGTCCGAGGAACAGCACCAGGATCGCCACCCAGGTGATGATGTTGAAGGCCATTTCCGGTGACATATCCGTCTCAGTTCGCCTTGTGCCAGACCACGTTGATCTCGTTCAGCCAGTCCAGCCGTTGCCGTTCGGTGGTCGCGCCGGTGTCGCACAGGTGCACCTCGGCGGTGCCTGCCGGGCAGCCCAGCACAAACGCGTGCTCGCTGGCCCGCGAGGACCCTTCCGCGCCAGGATAAGGAGTTTTCCACACCTCGCCGTGCCGGGTGCGCGCCCCGGCGAAGCGCGGGGTGAGCGCGGCGGCCTGGCGCGGACCGGGAATGGACAGCGAACCGTGGTCCCGGACGGCCAGGACGAGCTGCTCGCTCATCAGCTCCAGCATGGTCGCCGACCGCGGCCGCACCACCATCCCGGCCACGGTGTCCTGCACCCGCAACGAGTTGAACAGCGCGAACACCGCGTCCCGGTGCGGCGCGGGTCCGGAGTAGACGGTCATCAGCTCGTGGTAGACCCCGAACAGGGTGGCCAGCGAGGACTGCCCGTCGGTGGCCTCGGCGACCACGACCTCCCTGCCGTGCACCAGGAACCGCTCCCGCTGCCGCATCGGCGCGACCTGGGTGACCGCGAACTCGTGGTAGCCGCGCGACCCGATCTGGAAGCCGGTGCCGTGCACACCACCGGCGAACCGGACACCGGCGGCCACGCTGGACACCGGGGTGTGCGCGGGCAGCGTGACGCTCACCCGGCGCCCGCTGGGCGCGGTCAGCGTCAACTGCTGGGTCGCCATCACCTTTCCTCTCGCCAGGGCTGGTTCATGAAACACGGCCGAAGAGACGATCAACAGCCGTCATTCGGGTGTCCGGCTACCCTCATCGGGTGTTCTCCGCCGTGCTCAACGCCTGTTCGCTCGGCGCCGCACTGCTCCTGTTGGTAGCCGGACTCGGCCACCTGCGCGAACGCCGACTTTTCCTGGCCACGCTCCGTGCGCAACGCCTGCTGCCCCCGGCCCTGCACCGCCCCGTGTCCTTGCTCACGCCTGCCACCGAACTTCTGGCCGCGGCCCTCACCACCGCCACCGTGCTGCTGCCCTCCCTGCCCCGTGCTCTGCTGCTGCCACAGACTGCCCTCTACCTGGCCTTCGCCGGGTACCTGGGCATCTTGGTGCGCACCAGGCCCGGCACGCCTTGCGGCTGCTTCAACTCCCGCTCCCCAGCCACCTGGGCGACGGTGGCGCGCGCGGTCCTCGCCGCGGCCGCAACGCTGGTGACCACGTTTGCGCCGCCGCTGCCGGAAGGTTGGCTGCTGCCCACCCTGGCCGCAAGTCTCGTGCTCGCCGCGATCGCCTGGCTGGCCCCGGTGTTCAGCGCAGGCGGCGGGACGAGTCCGCCAGCCGTTCGGTGATCCCGCGCCGGTCCAGCAGTTCCAGCAGCGGCACCGCCACCCGGCGGCTGGTGCCCAGTGCCTGCCGGGCCTGACTCACCGTGAACGGGCCAGCGAGCCTGGCCAGCACGTTCGCGGCTTGAGTCACCGCCTCGGGTAACAGCACCACACCCTCGGCGACCCGCAGCAGCCGCCCAGCCCGCACCGCCGCCGCCACCTCCTTGCCACCCAGCCCCAGTTCGGCCAGCCGGGCCAAATCCGGTGCGGCGAAAGGGTTCCCGGCCAGTTCCGCCGCGAGCGCGCCCAGCGCCTGCTCCATCCGCGCGGGCAGCACCGCGCCGCCAACCCGCCCTGCCGACACCGCCAGCCCCGCCGCGTTCGCCAGCGGCCCGATCAGCGCCACCTCGGGCAGGTCCAGCCGCTGCCGCAGGGCCTCGGCGGGCATCCCCGGTTCCAGCGGGTGCGCCTGCCGCCACGACTCGACCTCCCCGGGCGCGCGCCGGACCACGGCGGCCCAGTGCTCCGGATCGGCATGCCAGTCCGCGAAAACCGGTTCCGGCGCACGCAACCCAGCGGCCCGCAGCTCGTCGGTCCGAGCGAAACCCTTGGTGCGCAAGTGGATCGTCAACGGATTCGTGGTCAGCTCGACCGCCCTGGCCGCAGTGCCGCCCCGGCGCAGTGGGCGCGGGTCGAGATCGACGACCTCCGCCCCGCCCAGCACCTCGCCCCGGCCGGGATCGCGCAGCAGCAACCGATCCCCGATCCGCAGCGGCAGCGGCCGGGCCAGCCGCAGCCGCGCCCCGACCGTCCCCAGTGGACGGACCCGGACGGGCACCGCGACCGATCCCAGGTGCGCCACCAGTTCCGTTGGCAGCTCGGCAGCAACCAGGACGTCCACGACGGTCGCGGTGCGCCAGCGGCCGGGGGAGAGCAGCGCGTCCCCGCGCACCAGCTCGGCCCGGTCGACCCCGCGCAGGTTGACCGCGATCCGGGCCACCGCGGGCACGGCGTCGCACTGACGGCCCAAGGTGTGCAGGCCGCGCACCCGGAGCAGTTGCCCGGTGGAGGCCAGCTGGAGCTCCTCGCCCTTGGCGATGGTGCCCGCGCTGAGCGTCCCGGTGACCACGGTGCCCGCGCCGCCCACGGTGAACGAGCGATCCAGCCACAGCCGCACATCCGCCGCGGGCTCGGGCGCGGGCAACCGGTCGGTCAGCGCGAGGATCGCGGCCCGCAGCTCGTCCAGTCCCTGCCCGGTGGTCGCGCTGACCACCACGTGCGGAACCTGGCCCAAGTGCTGTTTCGCTTGGCGCAGCGCGGTTTCCGGGTCGGCGAGGTCGGCGCGCGTGATGACCAGCAGCAGGTGCCGGACGCCGAGCGCGCGGATCGCGGCCAGGTGTTCGGCGGACTGGGGTTTCCAGCCCTCGTCCGCGGCCACCACGAACAGCACCGCGGGCACCGGCCCGATCCCGGCGAGCATGTTGGGCACGAACCGGTGGTGCCCCGGCACATCGACGAAGGCGATCTCCTGACCGGACAGCGTGGTCCAGGCGAAACCGAGGTCGATGGTCAGGCCGCGGCGGCGTTCCTCGGCCCAGCGGTCCGGCTCCATCCCGGTGAGCAGGCGGACCAGGGTGGACTTGCCGTGGTCGACGTGCCCGGCGGTGGCCACCACCCGCATCAGCGCGGCACCGCCAGCACCGCCGCGCACAGCTGATCGTCCTGTTGCGGGGCAACAGTGCGCAGGTCGAGCAGGCAGCGCCCCCGCTCCACCCGGCCGACCACGGCCAGCGCGCGCAGGGCGGCGGCGTAGCGCTCGGGCAAGCTGACCGCGGCACTCGGCAGCGGCACCCCCGGCGCGCCACCACCGCCGACCGCGGCGATGCTCCGGACCGCCACCGCGTCCACACCGGATCCGGCCAGCGCGGCCGCGAGCTGCTCGGCACGGGCCAGCAGCTCGGCCTGGTCAGCGGAAAGTGCCTGTGCCACCGGGGTTTCCGGTCCGCGCAGGGTCGCCTCCAGCGCGGCCAGGGTGAGCTTGTCCACCCGCAGCGCCCGGGCCGCCGGATGCCGCCGCAGCCGCTCGACCAACTCCGCCTCGCCGAGCAGCAGCCCGGCCTGCGGGCCGCCGAGCAACTTGTCCCCGCTCGCGGTGACCAGGGTCGCGCCCGCGCGCAGCGCCGTGGTGGCATCCGGTTCGTCCGGCAGCAGCGGATGCGGGTGCAGCAGACCGGAACCGATGTCCACCACCACCGGTACCCCGAGGCCGGCCAGCTCGGCAGTGTCCACAGTGGAGGTGAACCCGGTGACCTGGAAGTTGGACGGGTGCACCTTGAGGATGAAGCCGGTGTCCTGGCCGACCGCCTCGGCGTAGTCGCGCAGGTGCACGCGGTTGGTGGTGCCGACCTCGTGCAAGCGGGCGCCGGTGCTGCGCAACAGGTCCGGGATGCGGAAGCCGTCGCCGATCTCCACCAGCTCGCCCCGGCTGATCACGATCTCCCGCCCGGCGGCCATGGCCAGCGCGCACAGCAGCAGGGCGGCGGCGTTGTTGTTGACCACGTGCACGCCACCGGCCGCCGGCACCGCCTCGGCGAGCGCGGCCAGCGCGTCCCGGCCCCGGCGGGCGCGGGCGCCGGTGGCCAGGTCGAACTCCACGTCGGTCGGCCCGGCGGCCGCGGCGATGGCGGCCACAGCGGCGGGGGAGAGCGGGGCGCGGCCGAGGTTGGTGTGCACCAGGACACCGGTGGCGTTGAGCACCGGGCGCAGGCTGCTGGCCCCCGTGGGCAGCGCCGCCAGCGCGTGCCCGGCCACTTCGGCAGGCGCGATCTCACCGGAGCGGGCCAGGTTCTGGGAGCGGGTGATGGCGGCCTTGACCGTGTCGCGGCCGAGGGTGGCGGCCGCCGCGGCCAGGCGCGGGTCAGCCAGCAAGGCGTCGGTGCGGGGGATCTGCCTGCGGGGATCGGCCGGTGGGGCGTCGGTGTGCGGGAGCCCACGCTGGTCGGCGCGCGGATCGGTCATCGGAGCCC
The DNA here is from genome assembly GCF_023897065.1 of Crossiella sp. SN42. Lineage (GTDB taxonomy): Bacteria > Actinomycetota > Actinomycetes > Mycobacteriales > Pseudonocardiaceae > Crossiella. The sequence continues at coordinate 159,922 of NZ_JAMHIV010000015.1, read as the reverse complement.
CCGGTGGCGGAGGCGGACGGGAATCGAACCCGCCAGCGACAGCTGCTGCCGCTCAACGGTGTTGAAGACCGCGCCGGTCACCAGGCCGGATACGCCTCCCTGAGCCACCAGGCCATCTTGCCAGTAGCTAGATACGTCAACCCAAGGTTGACGGCAGTCGCTGCGTCAACCTAGAGTTGACGGCATGGACAACGCACCCCGACTTGACGAGCTCATCGCCGCGATACGGCGCATGTCGGTCCTGCGCAACCAGGACCCCGACCACGACGCCCTGCACCAGCTGGAGGACGCCGTGGTGCTCGGCGAACGCCTCGGCGAACTCGCCGACCACCTGATCGGCCACTTCGTCGACCAAGCCCGCCGCAACGGCGCGTCCTGGACCGAGATCGGCCGCAGCATGGGCGTCACCAAACAGGCGGCGCAGAAGCGGTTCGTGCCCAAGGAAGGCGGCGAGACCTTGGACCTCACCCTGTTCAGCCGGTTCACCGACCGCGCCCGCCAGGTGGTGGTCGCCGCCCAGGACGCGGCCCGCGAGGCGCGCAGCGGCAAGGGCACCCCGGAACACCTGATCCTCGGCCTGCTGGACCAGTCGGAAGGCCTGGCGGCCAAGGCGATCCAGGCCCAGGGCGTCACCCTGGACCAGGTCCGCGACGCGGTCACCCCGCTGCTGCCGGAACCGGTGGCGGAGATGACCGTGCAGGTCCCGTTCACCCCGGCCGCGGTGAAAGTGCTCGAACTGACCGGCCGCACCGCGCTGCGCCTCGGCCACAACTACATCGGCACCGAACACATCCTGCTGGGCGTGCTGGCCGAACAGGACTCACCCGGCGCACGGGCCCTCGCCGAGCTGGGCATCACCGCCGAACCCATCGAGGAGTGGACGGTGGCCGAGCTGGAGAAGATCATGAAGCGGGTCCAGGGCTGATCAGCCGCGCGCGGGGACCAGTTCCTGGCGGCTGCGCCAGATCTGCTCGAAGTCGCGGGTGCTCGCGGAGTCGTTGCACAGCAACGAGGTCTGGTGGAACGGGCTGAAGCCGACCTGCTCGCTGTCCCAGCCCAGCATGGTCGGCTCCCTCGGTGGCGCGACCGGCTCACGCTGGCTGCCCTCGCCCAGTCCGGCCCACCGCCGGGCCGACTTGGCCCAGTCCCGGCGGGCGAAGGTGATCAGGTCGGCGAACCGCGTGCGGTACTGCGCGCCCAGCGAGGTGCCCCAGAAGATGCCGTCAGGGCCGGCCGGATCCGGTCCATGTCCCGCGCGATGTTGGCAGTGGAAAGATTGCGCGTGAACTCGGGATCGGCCGCAACACACCGCTGGTGGTTGCGGCCGTCCCGCTCGGCGACCAAACGCGCCCGCTCCTTCGGCGACAACGCGGGGCGCGAAACCGATGGGGTCGTGGTGCACGCCGATGCCGGCGGCCGTCGACCGCAGCACCGAGCTCGGCATGTTCATCCCGGATCCGCATTGCAAGGTGCTCGCCGCGGCGATCCCGGCGGCGAACGGCTGATATCTCAGAACACCAGCTGGAGCAGGCGCAGCGCGAACACCGCGTCCGCGAAGAACAGCACACCCGGCAACAGCACCGCGATCAGCCAGTACGGCCGCCTCGGCACCGCGGTCCAGCGGGCGATGAACCGGTTGGCCAGGAACCACAGCGGCAGGAACAGCAACCAGCACACCCCGGCCATCATGATCGGGATGTCGATGCCGTCGCGCGCCGGGTACGCGGAGAAATCACCCAGCCGGTAGGCGATCGCGGAGAAGAACATGCGGGTGAACAACAGCGGGAAGTACGCGGCCACCCCGAGCGCCAGGTTCACCGCCACCCCGACCGACCAGCCCAAACCCGCCGCCCGGCCGGCCCGCGCCACCGCCGCATCCGCCACCACGCCGCCCCCAGCAGGCTCGAGGGCGGCCCTCGGCCCCCCGGCATCCAGTCTATCGCCGGGTTTCGCCGATCACGCGTTTGCGCAGTGTTGGCCGATTTCGCGAACACGCCGCTCCGGTCGCGCACCGCCCACCCCGTCCCGCACCGCCCACCCGTCCCGCACGTTGGCTGCCCGTCCCGCACCGCCTACCCGTCCCGCACGTTGGCTGCCCGGCGCGTGCCCTGGCCGTCCGGCCCGGACTCTGGCTGCGCGGCCTGCCCCTGACTGCGTGGCCTGCAAGTTAGCTGCGCGGCCCGCACCTTCGCTGCGCGGCCCGCACCTTCGCTGCGCAGCCCGCACCCTCGCGGCCTGGTCGGACGCTGGCTGCCTGGTCGGACGCTGGCTGCCTGGCCGGTAGCTAGACGCCTGGGCGGAAGCCGGCGCCCGGTCGGAGCCGGACGCCCGGTCGGACGCGGCTTTCCTGACCCGCACATCGCTCGCCCCGCCCCAGGCTGGTTGCCGAGCCGTTCGCCATCCGCTTCGGCGGGCTCGGTGGCCGAGCTGCGCGCGTGTTGGGCGTTGTTGTCACCGTGTTGGCCGCTTGTCGCTCGGGTTGGCCGAATTCGGACAGGTTCAGGGGTCGACTGCCCGGGGCGTGTCAGGGTCGCGGGGTGGTGTGGTGGCGGGTGGTTGGGGTTGGGCTGGTTGGGGTTCTGGCGGCTGGGGGTGTGGCCGAGGCCCGGGAGCAGTGGGTGGGTGAGCCCGCGGGGTTCGTTGATCCGTTGATCGGGTCGGCGCGGGATGGGAACACCTTTCCTGGCGCGCAGCGGCCGTTCGGGATGATCGCGTGGAGTCCGACCAGCACGCGTGGTGACCAGACCGGGACCGGGGCGGCGAACGGGTACTCCTACGACGTCACCCGGGTGCGGGGGTTCTCGCTGACCCACGTCAACGGGGCGGGGTGCAATCCTGGCGCGGCGGGGGATGTGCCGATCATGCCGCAAGTGGGCGAGGTGCTCAGCTCGCCGAGTGCGGATGTCACGGATGCCGTGTACGCCAGCGACTTCTCGCACGAGGACGAGCTCGCGCGGCCCGGACGGTACTCGGTGGGGCTGGCTTCCGGGGCACGGGTTGATCTCGCGGTGACCGAGCGGGCCGGGATCGCCGAGTTCGGGTTTCCCGCCGGGAAGGCCGCGAACCTGTTGTTCCGCACGTCCAACTCGCTCAACGGCAGCGAGGACGCCGACATCCGGATCGACCCCACCGCACGCCGGGTCACCGGGTCGGTGCTGACCGGGGCGTTCTGCGGGCGGCGGGCCAACGGCGGGGTGAACAACCGCAAGAGCTACTACCGGCTGCACTTCACCGCCGAGTTCGACCAGCCGGTGACCGGCACCGGGGTGTGGCGGGACGGCACGCTCACGCCCGGCGGCACCAGTGTCAGCGGCGGGGAGGGTTACGCCACCGGGGCGGAGCGGGCCGGGCGTGGCTCCGGCGGGTACGTCAGCTTCGCGCCGGGGAGTGCGGTGCGGATGCGGATCGGGATGTCCTATGTGGACCTTGCTGGCGCGGAGGAGAACCTGCGGCGGGAGATCCGGCGTTCGGACACCGTGGCGGGGGTGGCGCGGGACGGGTTCCGGGCCTGGGACCGAGAGCTTCGGCGGGTTCGGGTCGCTGGGGGCAGTGCCGAGCAGCGGACCGTGTTCTACACCGCGCTGTACCACGCCTTGCAGCAGCCCAACCTGGTGTCTGATGTGGACGGTCGTTATCCCGGCATGGACCGGCGGGTGCACCGGGTCGGGGCGGGGCAGGGCGCGCAGTACGGGAACTTTTCCGGGTGGGACCAGTACCGGGCGCAGATCCAGCTGCTGGCGTTGCTGAAACCGGGGCTGGCCGGGGACTTCGCGCAGTCGCTGCTCAACTACGCGCGGCAGAACGACGGGGTCTGGGACCGGTGGGTGCACGTCAACGGCGCCACCCACGTGATGACCGGCGACCCGTCCGCGGCCACCCTGGCCACCTTCCACGCCATGGGAGTGCGGAACTTCGACGTCGCGGGCGCGTTCGACTCGCTGTACCGGCAGGCCACCGTGCCCCGGCCGGAAGGGCTGCTGGACGCGGGCTGTCCCGGGCAGTGTGTCGGGCAGCGGCCGAACCTGGGTCAGTACCTCCAGTCCCGGTACAGCGCGCACGACGTCTGCCACTGCTGGGGCGGCGCGGCGGAGACCCTGGAGGCCTCGGTCGCCGATGACGCGCTGGGCCGGTGGGCCAAGGAACTGGGGCGCGACAAGGAATCCGCTGAGCTGCGGCAGCGGGGGACGTACTGGCGCAACGTGTTCAACCCCGCCACCGGGTACGTCCAGGCGCGCAAGCTGGATGGTTCCTGGCTCGTGCCGTTCGACCCAGCCAGTCAGCAGGGGTTCGCGCAGGGCAGTGCCGCGACCTATGTGTGGATGGTGCCGCAGGACGTCAGTGGGCTGGCCGAAGCCATGGGCGGCAAGGAGAACGCGGTCCGGCGGCTGGACGAGTTCTTCCTCGGCGGCGGCGGGCCGCTGCGCTACGACCCCGCCAACGAACCCGGCATCCACGCGCCCTGGCTGTACAACGAGCTCGGTCAGCCGTGGCAGACCCAGGAGACGGTGCGGCGGCTGATGGACACCGTCTACCGCACCGGCCCGGCCGGGCTGCCCGGCAACGATGACCTCGGCACCATGTCCGCCTGGTACGTCTTCGGCGCGCTCGGCCTGTTCCCGCGCACCCCGGGCAGCGCGGAACTCCTGCTGGCCACCCCGTTGTTCCCGCGCGCGCTCATCTCACCCGATGGGCGGACGCCGAGCTTGATCGACACCAGCGGCGCGGGGCCGTACACCTCGGCGGTGAGCGTGGACGGTCGCGCGCACCGGGACTGGAAGATCAGCGGACTGCCCAGGAGCCTGCACGTGCGGCGGACGATGGTGCCCGGATAGCGGAAAAACCGGCGGAGGTGGAACAGACACCCGCTCGTCGACGTTGGTTGGCGGTGACCACCGGATACGAGTCCAACCAACAGCGGGAGATCGCAGCAGTGACAGAGAACTTCCTCGGCGGCCGGTTCGACCTGGGCGGCGACCTGCCGATCGGCAGGCTCGGCTACGGCGCCATGCAGATCACCGGCCCCGGCGTGTGGGACTGGCCGACGGACCGGGCTGGTGCGCTGGCCGTGCTGCGCCGGGCGGTCGAACTGGGCGTCACCTTCATCGACACCGCCGACTCCTACGGGCCGCTGGTCAGCGAGCTGCTGATCGCCGAGGCCCTGCACCCGTACCGGGAAGATTTGATCATCGCCACGAAGGCCGGATTCACCCGGCAGGGGCCTGGTCAGTGGACCGTGTGCGGCCGTCCCGAGTACCTGACCCAGCAGGTCGAGCTGAGCCTGCGGCACCTGCGCCTGGACCACATCGACCTGATCCAGCTGCACCGCATCGACCCGGCCGTGCCGCTGGCCGACCAGCTGGGCGCGTTCGTGGAGCTGCGGGAGGCGGGCAAGGTCAAGCACATCGGGCTGTCCGAGGTGAGCGTGGCCGAGTTGGAGCAGGCGCGGCAGATCACGCCGATCGTCAGCGTGCAGAACCGGTACAACCTCATCGACCGGGGCAGCGAGGAGCTGCTCGACCACGCGGAGAAGGAGAACATCGCCTTCATCCCGTGGTTCCCGATCGCCACCGGCGACCTGACCAAACCGGACAGCCCGGTCGCCGCGGTGGCCGCGGAGCTCGGCGCGACCCCGGCGCAGGTGGCGCTGGCCTGGCTGCTCAAGCGGTCGCCGGTGATGCTGCCGATCCCCGGCACGAAGACGGTCTCGCACCTGGAGGACAACCTGGGCGCGGCCACGGTCGAGCTCAGCGACAAGCAGTTCGCGGCGCTGGACGCGATCCGGGACTGAGCGCTCAGCCGCGCGGGTGGTGGATCGGGTTGTCCGTCTCGGCCAGGCGGCGGCCCGATCCGCCCCAGTTCAGCGACACGATCTCGGCCGCGATGGACACCGCCGTCTCCTCCGGCGTGCGCGCGCCCAGGTCCAGCCCGATCGGGGAGGACAGCCTGGCCAGCTCCGGTTCGGTCAAACCCAGCTCCCGCAACCGGTTCAGCCGATCTTGGTGGGTGCGGCGGCTGCCCATCGCGCCGATGTAGGCGGCCTTGGTGCGCAGCGCCAGCTCCAGCAGCGGCACGTCGAACTTGGGGTCGTGGGTGAGCACGCAGATCACCGTGCGCTCGTCCACCTCGGTCCGGGCCAGGTACTGGTGCGGCCACATCACCACCAGCTCGTCGGCCTCCGGAAAGCGCCGCTTGGTGGCGAAGACCGGGCGGGCGTCGCAGACGGTCACGTGGTAGCCGAGGAACTTGCCGATGCGGGCCACCGCGCCGGCGAAGTCGATGGCGCCGAAGACCAGCATCCGGGGCGGCGGCGCGAAGGACTCCACGAAGATCGACAGCTCGTCGCCGCGCTGCTCGCCGTCCGCGCCGATGTGCAGGAAACCGGTGCTGCCCAAGGCGAGCATGCCCAGGGCGTGGTCCCGGACCGCCTCGTTCAGCCGGGCCGAACCCAGCGCGCCGACAGTCTCCGCCGGGGTCACCCGCAGGTGCGCGCCCGGGTTGGCCGCGCCGTCGAGCAACGTGGCCACCGCGACCGGTTCGCTCGACCGGATGGACTCGCCGATGGCCGGGAACTCCGGGAAGTGCTCGGGCGTTACCGGCTGCACGAAGACCTGGAGGGTGCCGCCGCAGGTCAGGCCGACCGCGAACGCGTCGTCATCGCTGACCCCGTAGGTGGCCAGCTCCGGCACGCCGGTCCGCAGCACCTGCTGGGCCAGCTCGTACACCGCGCCCTCCACGCAGCCGCCGGACACGCTGCCCAGCGCCTCACCCGCCGCGGACACCGCCATCGCCGCGCCGGGCTGCCGCGGCGCCGAGTGCCAGGTCCGCACCACCGTCGCCAGCGCGAACGGCTGTCCCTCGCGGTACCAGGCGAGCAGTGGGGCGATCAGTTCGCGCATCGGCCCATTGTGCGCCGCGGGCGGTCAAGAAGTTGTATTTGACTAGGCGGTCCAGAATGGGCATTGTGGACCGTATGGTCAATAACGTTGCGAGCTCGGACGGCCTGGCGGGCAAGCGGGTCGTCGTCACCGGTGGCACCAAGGGAATCGGCGCGGCGATCACCGCGCGACTGGCCGGGGCAGGCGCCTCGGTGGTGGTGGCGGCGCGCTCCGCGCCCGAGTCGCTGCCGGCGAACGTGCACTTCGTCAAGGCCGACCTGGCCACCGAGTCCGGCGTGACCGCGCTGGCCGAGGCCGCGCTGGCCCACCTCGGCGGGGTGGACGTGGTCGTGGACAACGCCGGCGGGGCCGAACTTGGCACCGGCACCATCCCCGAGCTGTCCGACCAGCTCTGGGAGGACGCCTACCAGCTCAACCTGATGTCCGCGGTGCGGCTGGACCGGGCGCTGCTGCCCGGCATGCTGGAGCGTGGCAGCGGCTCGATCATCCACATCAGCTCGATCGCCGCGCAGCTGGTCCAGCCCCCGCTGACGCACTACGGCGCGGCCAAGGCCGCCCTCAACGCCTACAGCAAGGCGCTGGCCACCGAGGTCGCGCCGCGCGGGGTGCGGGTCAACCGGATCGCTCCCGGCATGATCTGGACCGAGGCGGTGCAGACCTTCGCCCAGCACATCCAGGACACCCAGGGCGTGGACGGCAAGGCGCAGATCGTCGAGCTGGTCGGCGGTATCCCGGCGGGCCGGGTCGGCACCCCGGAGGACATCGCCAACGCGGTCGCCTACCTGGCCTCCGACCAGGCCGAGTGGGTGGTCGGCGCGGAGTTCCGGATCGACGGCGGCAGCATCCGCCAGGTGGACTGACCACCGGGATGGCCGCGGAACCCGGTGTGGGGCAACGGGTTCCGCGGCCGGTGCTCAGTGCCCGTAGCGCACGCGCTGGATGTGCACCGGGAGCTTGGGCAGGCCGTCCAACGGGTTGCTCGGACCGGGGATGATGCCGCCGGCCACGATCTTGTCCAGCACCGCCATGCCCCTGGTCACCTTGCCAAGCACGGTGTAGGCGGGCTTGATGTTGGCGAAGCTGTGCACGATGAAGAACTGGCTGCCGTTGGTGTTCGGCCCGAAGTTGCCCATCGCCACCGTGCCGCGCGGATAGGTCTCCTTGCCGGTGACCTCGTCGTCGAACTTGTAGCCGGGACCGCCCTTCTCCGCCGCCCAGATGTCGCCGCACTGCAGCACACCGAGGCGGGTGGAGTTGGTCAGCCGCCAGCACTGGGTCTTGTGATAAAACCGCTGCCGGGTGAGGGAGAGGAAGTTGTGCACCGCGCAGGGCGCGTTCGCCCGGTCCAGCTCCATCACGATCTTGCCGTGGTTGGTGGAGATGGTCACCGTGACCGTGCCCCTGGCCTTCGCCTTCGACCGGGGCGGGCGGACCGGCTTGGCCGCCGGGTCCTCCGGGGTGGGGGTGAAGGTGCAGCGAACCGAGCCCCCGGAGACGGGCTCCGGCGCCGCCTGAGCCGCGCCGACCGGCAGCGCGGCCAGCATCGCGGCCACCACAACACCAACTGACCAGCGTTTTCTCATAGCGGTCAACCTAGTGTCCTGAGCTGGCCGTTCGCCAGCGGTCTCGACGGCCCAGCTTCCCGCTGACCGCACCGCGGGAAAGCCCACGTACAACCCGGTACGAGGGCTTCCCCTCGGCACGCCCAGCGGAAAGCTGGACCGCCGATACCGCCACCGAACGGCCAGCTCAGGACACTAGCCCGGCCCCGGGCCGGAGAAAACCCGGCGAAGCGACCACCTTACGATGCTGACCATGAGCTCCACCGGAACCGCGCGGCCGATCGTGTACTACGGAGACCCGGTGCTGCACCGGTCCTGCGCCCCGGTGACCAGCTTCGATGACGATCTGCGCGCCCTGGTCGCGGACATGTTCGCCGCCATGTACGCCGCCGAGGGGGTCGGCCTGGCCGCCAACCAGATCGGCGTGGACGCCCGCGTCTTCGTCATGGACTGCCCCGACGCCGACGGCAACCCGGTGGTCGCGACCCTGGTCAACCCGGTGCTCACGCTGCCGCCCGCCCCGCGCGAGCTGACCCTGTTCGACGAGGGCTGCCTGTCCGTGCCCGGCCAGCACGCCGAGCTGGCCCGGTCCGAGCACGCCGAGGTCAGCGGCTTCGACGCCGAGGGCAACCCGGTCACCGTGCGCACCAACGGGATCGCCGCCCGCTGCCTCCAGCACGAGGTGGACCACCTCGACGGCCTGCTCTACGTGGACCGGCTGCCTGCCAAGCAGCGCAAGCAGATCCTGACCGAGGCCGGACTGCGCTGATGACCGAGCCCGTCACCGTGGTGGGCATCGGCGCGGACGGCTGGCCCGGCCTCGCCCAGCCCGCCCAGCTGGAAGTGCGCGCCGCGCAGGTGCTGCTGGGCAGCTCCCGCCAGCTCGACCTGGTGCCCGACAAGGTCACCGCCGAACGCGTGGCCTGGCCCTCGCCCATGCTGCCCGCCCTGCCCGGCCTGCTGGAACGCCACCGCGGCCGGCGGATCTGCGTGCTGGCCAGCGGCGACCCGATGTTCTTCGGCGTCGGCTCCACCCTGGCCAGGTTGCTCGGCCCACAGCGGCTGCGGGTGCTGCCGCACGCCTCCTCGATCTCGCTGGCCTGCGCCCGGCTGGGCTGGCCGATGGAGGCGGTGGACGTGGTCAGCGCGGTCGGGCGGCCGGTGGAGCTGCTGCACCCGTTCGTGCAGCCGGGACGGCGGGTGCTGGTGCTCAGCGCGGGCGGCGGCACCCCGGCCGAGGTGGCCGCGCTGCTCACCGTGCGCGGCTACGGCCCGAGCAGGCTGACCGTGCTGGAACGCCTGGGCGGCAAGGACGAACGACTGGTCAGCGGCACCGCGGGCGAGTGGTCGCTGCCGCGCACCGCCGCGCTGAACGTGATCGCGGTGGACTGCGTGGCCGATCCCGGCACCCCGCTGCTGCCCACCGTGCCCGGCCTGCCCGACTCCGCCTTCGACCACGACGGCCAGCTGACCAAACGCGAGGTGCGCGCGCTCACCCTGTCCCGGCTGGCCCCGGTGCCCGGCCAGCTGCTCTGGGACGTCGGCGCCGGGGCGGGCAGCGTGGCCATCGAGTGGTCGCGCACCCATCCCAGCTGCCGGGCGGTCGCGGTGGAACGCGAGCCGGAGCGCGCGGAGCGGATCACCCGCAACGCCTATGCCCTTGGCGTGCCGGGGATCGAGGTTGTCTTAGGCGAGGCACCGTCCGCTTTGGACGGTCTGGAAGCGCCGTCGGCGGTGTTCGTCGGCGGTGGCGCGACCGGGCCCGGCGTGATCGAGAAGTGCTGGCAGAGCCTGTTGCCCGGCGGACGGCTGGTGGTCAACGCGGTGACCGTGGAGTCGGAGTCCCTGGTGGCGCAATGGCATGCCCGACTTGGCGGGGACCTGCTGCGGGTGGCGATCAGCCGGGCCGCGCCGGTCGGCGGGTTCACCGCGATGCGACCGATGCTGCCGGTGACCACCTGGGTGGCGACGAAGGAGGAACGGTGACGGTTCACTTCATCGGGGCCGGGCCGGGCGCGGCCGACCTGATCACCGTGCGCGGCCAGCGGGTGATCGCCGCCTCGCCGGTCTGCCTGTACGCCGGATCCCTTGTGCCGCAAGAGCTCCTGGCCTCCTGCCCGCCCGGCGCGCGGCTGGTGGACACCGCGAACCTGGACCTGGACCAGATCACCGAGGAGCTGGTCTCCGCGCACGCCAACGGTTTCGACGTGGCCCGGCTGCACTCCGGCGATCCCTCGGTGTACAGCGCGATGGCCGAGCAGATGCGCCGCCTGGACGCCGCCGGGGTGCCCTACGACGTGGTCCCCGGCGTGCCCGCCTTCGCCGCGGCCGCCGCCGCGCTGGGCCGGGAGCTGACCGTGCCGGGCGTCGGCCAGACCGTGGTGCTCACCCGCACCTCCGCGCGCGCCACCCCGATGCCGCCGGGGGAGGACCTGGCCACGCTGGGCCGGAGCCGGGCGACGATGGTGCTGCACCTGGCCGTGCAGCGGATCGACGAGGTGGTGGCCGAGCTGCTGCCGAACTACGGGCCGGACTGCCCGGTCGCGGTGGTGGCGCGGGCCAGCAGGGCCGATGAGCTGGTGCTGCGCGGCACGCTGCGGGACATCGCCGGGGCGGTGCACGCGGCCGGGGTCAAGCGGACCGCGGTGATCGTGGTCGGCGAGGTGCTGACCGCGTCCTCCTTCCCGGACAGCCACCTGTACTCCGCGGACCGCTGCCGCAGCACGGACTGACCGGCCGCCGCTCCCGCCCGGCCATTTCGGCCGCCGTCAGCCGCCCGGCCATTCCGGCCGCCACCCCCGCCCGGCCACCCCGGCTGCCGTCAGCCGCCCAGCTATCCACGGCCGCCACCCCCGCCCGGGGTCACCGATGCGGGTGAACTCCTGCGCCCGCCGCCACCCCCGCCCGCCCGCGCCGCCGGGCCACGCACGCGCACGAACCGGCCAACCCGGCCAGAGTTCCCGCCTGCCACTTGTCGATCGAGTGAAGCTGGGCCGCCCGCCCTTGCCCTGCGTAGTGGTGCCATCGCGCCCTGTTCCGACTAATCGGACAATTGGTCCATAGTGTTGGTAGGAAAGGGGGAACCACATGCGCTGGTTGCGACAGGACCTGCGGCACGACCTGGCCGCCTCGCTGGTGGTCTTCCTGGTCGCGGTGCCGTTGTCGCTGGGCATCGCGGTGGCCTCCGGCGCGCCGATCGTGGCCGGACTGGTCGCCGCGGTGGTGGGCGGCATCCTGGCCGCGGCCTTCGGCGGCTCGCCGCTGCTGGTCAGCGGACCCGCCGCCGGGCTGACCGTGGTGGTGGCCGGGTTCGTCGACCAGTTCGGCTGGGCGGTCACCTGCGCGATCACCGTGGCGGCCGGGCTGGTGCAGCTGGTGCTCGGGCTGTGCCGGGTGGCCAGGGCGGCGCTGGCCATCTCGCCCGCGGTGGTGCACGGGATGCTGGCCGGGATCGGCGTGGTCATCGTGCTCGGCCAGCTGCACGTGCTGCTCGGCGGGCAGCCGGGCACCAGCGCGCTGACCAACCTGCTCGAACTGCCCGGCCAGCTGATCGACATCCACGGACCGGCCGCGCTGATCGGCCTGCTGGTGCTGGGTGTGCTGCTGCTGTGGGGGTTCCTGCCCGCGGCGGTGCGCAAGGTGCCGGGGCCGCTGGTCGCGGTGGTCGGCGCGACCGTGCTGGCCGAGACCGCCGGGTTACAGCTGGTCCGGGTGGACCTGCCGGACTCCGTGCTGGCCTCGCTGCACCTGCCCAAACTGCCCGGCGGGGAGTGGGGCGCGGTGGCGCTCGCCGTGTTCACCCTGGCGGTCATCGCCAGCGTGGAAAGCCTGCTCTCCGCGGTGGCGGTGGACAAGCTCGGCGGCACCCGCAGCAACCTGGACCGCGAGCTGGTCGGCCAGGGCGTGGCCAACACCGCCTCCGGCCTGCTCGGCGGGCTGCCGGTCACCGGAGTGATCGTGCGCGCCTCCACCAACGTCGCCGCCGGGGCCCGCACCAGGGCCTCGGCCATCCTGCACAGCCTCTGGGTGCTGCTGTTCACGCTGGTGCTGGCCGGGACGATCGAGCGGATCCCGATGGCCGCGCTGGCCGGGCTGCTGGTCTTCATCGGGCTGCAACTGGTGCGGTTGCGGGACGTGCGCGCGGCCTGGCGGCACGGGGAGGCCGCCGCCTACCTGGCCACCGTGGTCGGCGTGGTGTTCCTGGACCTGTTGCGGGGCGTGCTGATCGGGCTGGCCATCTCGGTGGTGCTGGTGCTGCGCCGGGTGGTCTGGGCCAAGGTGCGGGCCACCGAGACCGCGCCGGGGCACTGGCGGGTGACGGTGGCCGGGACGCTGAGCTTCCTGTCCCTGCCCCGGTTGGCCCGGGTGCTCGCCCAGGTGCCCGATGAGTCCACTGTGGACATAGAACTGCGTGCGGACTACCTGGACCACGCCGCCTACGAGCACCTGTCCTCCTGGCAGCGCCAGCACGAGGACCGCGGCGGCACGGTCACCGTGGAGGAGGTCGGCGGCGGCCGGAAACCGGTGCTGCCGCGCTGGTTCGCGCCCTGGTCGGACTGGCAGGCCGAGGTGCCCAGCCAGCGCGCGTCCTCCCCGCTGGTCACCGGCGTGGCCGAGTACCATCGGTACTCCGCCCCGCTGCTGCGCCCGGTGTTCGAGCAGCTCGCCCTGTTGCAGCGCCCGCACGGGCTGTTCCTGACCTGCGCGGACTCCCGGATCGTGCCCAACATGATCACCTCAAGCGGGCCCGGCGACCTGTTCACCGTGCGCAACGTGGGCAACCTGGTGCCCGCCGGGGACGACGGCATCGAGGCCTCGGTGCACGTCGCGGTAGAGGTGCTGCGGGTGCCCACGCTGATGGTCTGCGGCCACTCCGCCTGCGCCGGCATGACCAGCCTGCTCTCCGGCCGCGCCGAGCAGGACGACTCGCTCGGCCGCTGGCTGCGCGCCGGACTGCCCAGCCTGCACGCCTTCCGCGCCGGGCACCCGGCTGGCCAGGGCGACGGCGCGGAGGTGGACCGGCTGGCCAGGGTCAACGTCGCGGTGCAGGCCGAGGCGCTGGCCCGGCTGCCCATGGTGCGGACCGCGATCGCCGAGGGCCGGTTGCAGGTCATCGGGCTGTTCTTCGACATCGGCCGAGCTCAACTGTCCATTGTGGACCCGGAGACCGGCGGGTTCGTGCCGCTGGCCCCCGACGCCGGCGCGCCCCCGGTCGGCGCGACCGGACGGCAAACAGCGGATTGACGGCCCCCGGCGGCCTGCCTACGCTCGCCAGCTGGGGGAGCGCATCCCCTTGGCATGCAATGACTTCGTCATGAGGGGGAACTGCGCTGTGGCGCGTCCTGAGTTGAGCAAAGCGCTGGCTGGGGTACTGGCCGCGTCGGTGATCACCGGAGTGCTGACCGCACTGCCCGCACACGCGATCAGCGGCGGCACCGCCGCAACCGATGGCGCGCACGGCTACACCGCCTACGTCCGGGTGGGCACCAAGAGCTGTTCCGGGGTGCTGGTCGATCAGCAGTGGGTGCTCACCGCCGCCCGCTGCTTCGGCGAACCCGGCCAGGTCAGGCCCGGCACGCCGGCCGAGCGCACCGTGGTCACGGTCGGCCGCACCAAGCTCGCGCACGGCTCCGGCGAGGTGGTGGAGGTGCAGAGCATCGCCACCCAGACCGGCCGGGACGTGGTCCTGGCCAAGCTCGCCGATCCCGTCGCCGACGTCGCACCGGTCCCGCTGCCCGCTGCGGCCGGCTTCACCACCGGCGAGCAGCTCACCATCACCGGCTACGGCGCGCTCGCCACGGCCAGCGAGGACGAGGACCGCCTGCACACCGCGGCCTTCGCCCTCGGCGCGGTGACCGGCACCCAGCTCACCTTCGGCGCGGCCACCCCGGTAGGCGCGGACCTGTGCTCCGGCGACCTGGGCGGCCCGGTGCTGCGCCAGCGCGACGGAGCGCTGGAGCTGGGCGGCATCGTCACCTCGGCCAAGCAGCGCAACTGCCTCGGCGAGACCGAGCAGGCCGCGAGCTCCGCCGCCGAACGGGTGGACGACCTGGTCTCCTGGATCAAGGAGAGCGTCGCGGCGAGCCGGGCCAACCCGGCCGTGGCAGACAGCGGGATCGTCGAGCTGGCCAACAACATCACCGGCGGCTGCCTCAACGGCGACACCACCGCCACCTGCGGCTCCGGCCGCTCCGCCCAGGAGTTCGAGCTGCTCGGCGCCGGCGAGCACAAGCGGCTGCGCAACCTGCACAGCCGCCAGTGCCTGGGCATCGACGGCAACTCGCTGGCCTCGCAGGCCTGCGACGCGAACAACCCGGCCCAGGGCTGGGCCCTGCTGCCCGGCAAGGGCGGCACCGTGCAGCTGGTCAACCAGCAGCACAACAAGCCGCTGACCGTGCCCGAGCTGGTCGAGCAGACCAAGCCGGTGCTGCGCGCCAACCAGCCCTACGCCTACCAGCTGTGGCGGCTGACCGCCAAGGGCAAGGCCCGGCACGACCTGCCGCAGCGCGGTTCGCTCAAGGCCACCAACGAGGGCCTGCCCGACCACTACCTGCGGCACGGCCGCGGCGAGGGCTGGCTGAACCTGATCACCGCGAGCAACCCGGACCTGGACAAGGCCGACGCCACCTTCCGCCTGGTGCCCGGCCTGGCCAACGCCGACTGCTACTCCTTCGAGGCATCCAACATTCCCGGCGCGTACCTGCGCCACCAGTACGGCCGGATCCGGCTGGACGACAGGGTCGGTGGCGGCCCGTTCGACGCCGACGCCACCTGGTGCGCCAGGGACGGCCTCAGCGGCACCGGGGTGTCCTTCGCCGCGCTGAACTTCCCGGACAACTACCTGCGGCACATCCGCGGCGAGGTGTGGAGCGCCTACAAGGGCGGCGCCCAGTGGTATGAGAACCCGGCCTTCTTCGAGCCGGACAGCAGCTGGGTGGTCGCGCCGCCGCTCAAGCCCTGACCGCCGCTACCCGGCGACCCGCGCCGCCGCGGGTCGCCGGGTCCCGGCCAGCACCACCACCGCGACTCCGGCCAGCAGCAACGCCATCCCCGGCAGGGCGGCCGCCCTGGGCACCTGCCCGAGCCACAGCCAGGCCAGCAGCGCCGCGCCCGGCACCTCCAGCAGGGTGACCAGGCTGATCGTGGTGGCCGAGACCGCGTGCAGCGCGTAGTTGAACATCGAGTGCCCGAGCAGCTGGGCGCCCAGCGCGATGGCCAGGATGGCCAGCCAGGTGGAGTCCGGGAAACCGGCCAGCGGGATGCCCGCGCCCAGGCACACCACCAGCAGCACCAGCGCGCAGGTGGCGTAGCAGATCGTGGTGTAGGTCGTGGTGCTCAGGCTGGCCCGCGCGTGCTCGCCGAGGGCCACGTACCCGGCCGCGGCCATCCCGCCGAGCACCGCGAGCACATCGCCCCACAGCGCGGCGCCGGAGACCTGGAAGTCCGCGCCGGTGGTCCAGGCCGCCCCGGCCACCGCGAGCCCGATGCCCAGCCAGGTGGTCAGCGGCAGCCGTTTGCCCTGCCCCACCGCGATCAGCCCGGCCCACACCGGCTGGGTGCAGCCCAGCGCGATCGAGGTGGCCACCGTGGTCAGCTGCGCGCTGGACATCCAGGTGCCGAAGTGCAGCGCCAGCATCGCCCCGGCCAGCATGCTGTACCCACCCTGGCCGCGTTTGTCACCGCTGACCGCCGCGCGCAACTCGGGTCCACGGCGGAGCGCGGCGAACGGGGTGAGCAGGCCGACCGCGATCGTGTTGCGCCAGAACGCGATGGCCAGCGCGGGCGCGGCGGCGAAGGCGATCAGCGGGCCGGAGGTGGACACCGCGAGCACGGCGACGACCAGCGCCAGCAGCGGGGCCAGTGGGAGACGATGGGGCACGGACCGCATCCTCACTGGCGGAGTCGGGTGCGGCGAATTGGCAGGGTCCGGACGCCTGCCGTCTGGCCCGCTGAGTCGACCGCACCACCCGCACGGCCGTCGTCATAACGCTTGGTTATGGCGGCGGCCGTTGGGCCTACGCCGTCACCGGGCGGAGGTGCGGGGTCAGCCGGACCACGAGCTCGGCGTCCAGCGCGTGGGCCAGTCGTTCCAGGACCGGGATGGTCGGCACCGTGCCGCCGGCCTCGAACCGCGCGATCGCCGGTTGGGTCATACCCGCGACCTCGGCCAGCCGGGACTGGGTCCAGTCGCGCTGCTCCCGCATCTCCCGCACGGCCTTGCCGAGCTCGTAGGCCAGCCGCGCCGCGTCGTACGCCTCGGCCGCGCCCGGCTCGGCGAGCCTGCGCTCGCGCAGCTCCGCCCAGTCGTTGCCGTCAACCATCGCGCTCACTCCCCGTCCACACTGTGTTCCTCGGCAACGCATCGCCGCAGGGCCCGCTGCGCGCGAGCGACCTCGCGGACCTCGCGCATCCGAGTCTTGCGGAAGACCGTCAGCAGCACGACCCGGCGTCCCGGGGCGATCCAGTAGGTCACCCGCATCGCCTCGCCATCCAGGTGGAACCGTAGTTCCCGCAGCTTCCTGTCCAGCTGGCGGCTGTACGGCTCACCCAGCAGCGGTCCCTGGTCGGCGACCAGATCGATGTAGAACGCCGCCGTGGCGAAGTGAGCTGTCGGCAGACCCGCCAACCAGTCCCGAACCTCCGGCTCCAGTTCAACCGTACCCCAGTTCATACCATCGATGCTATATGTAGTCGAAAACGCTCCAGCAACAGGGCGTAGTTGAGGGATAACGGCGAGTAGTCATCCGATGTGTTGAGTATCTGGATGATCTATCAAGGGTAAGTTTCGGACGGCGAAGTTCCGCTGATTTGGTTGCTACCAGCATTTTCTGAAGGCTGCTCTGCTCAGTCGACGACCACGGACCGTTGACGCACCTGGCCAGAGATCGTATCTTTCCTGCGCCGCACCACATCGAGCCTCGAGTGGACCTTCCGCCACAGCCGTCGAAGGGACTCGACCATGTCCGACTCGCCGTCGCGCCGGGACTTCCTGCGCATCACGGGCGCCGTGGGCGCCGGGATGATGTTGAGCGGGGTCCGGCCGTTCATCGCCCAGGCCGAGGAGGTGGCTCGGCCGGAGAACGTCAGTCTGGTGCCGGAGGGTGAGGCGACCAGTCTCTGGTACCCGGCGCCTGCTGAGGAGAGCCGGATCATCCAGCAGGGTCTGCCGATCGGGAACGGGCGGCTGGGGGCGTTGGTCGGCTCCGATCCGGCCGATGACGTGCTTTACCTGACCGATGCCACGCTGTGGACCGGGCACCGCAACGACGTCCTCCAGGACGACGGGCAGTTCCCATACGGGCCCAACGATTTCGGGTCCTTCGGGTTGCTGGCCAAGGTGCGGGTGGAGGCCACCGGGCACACCAAGGCCGCGGTGACCGGCTACCGGCGGCGGCTGGACCTGAGCAACGGGCTGGTCACCAGTTCCTACCGCTACCGGGGCGCGCAGTACCGGCGGGAGACCTACTCCAGTCGCCCGGACGACGTGGTGGTGGTGCGGCTGACCCAGCGCGGCGGCGGTGTCCACAGTGGACGGATCCGGCTGGAGGCCACCCGCACCGAGACGGTGGTGGGCGAGCCCGCCAGCCGCACGATCTCGTTGAGCTCGCGGTTCGGCAACGGGTTGCGCTATGCCGCGGTGGTCACCGCGTTCAGCGAGACCGGGACGATCACGGTGACCGGCAACGAGCTGGTTTTCCGGGACTGCCGGGAGGTGCTGGTCATCGTCTCCGGTGGCACCGACTACCTCGCGGACGCGGCCAGGGGGTTCCGGAACACCGCCATCGACCCGCTGGTGGTGGCGCGGGAGCGGGCGCTGGCCAAGGCGAAGGTGGCCGGGGGCGCGTTGCTGAACACGCACGTGGCCGACTACCAGTCGCTGTACCGGCGGATGACCGTGGACCTCGGTGAGTCCAGCCGCGCTCAGCGGAACCTGGACTCCTGGTCCCGGCTCGCGGTGCGGCACACCAATCCCGGGCAGCCAGACCCGGAGCTGGAGGCCAGCTACCTCCAGTTCGGGCGGTACCTGATGATCACCGGGTCCCGGGACAGTCTGCCGATCAACCTCCAAGGTTTGTGGCTGCACAACAACTCGCCGGACTGGTACGCCGACTACCACACCGACATCAACCTCCAGATGAACTACTGGCTGACCGACCGCGCCGGTCTCGGCCGCTGCTTCACCGCTCTCGCCGACTACTGCCTGGCCCAGCTGCCCGAGTGGTCGCGGCAGACCCAGCGCCTGTTCAACGATCCGCGCAACCGGTTCCGCAACTCCTCCGGCAAGGTCGCCGGGTGGACGGTGGCCTTCTCCGCCAACACCCACGGCGGTCTCGGCTGGTGGTGGCACCCCGCAGGCAACGCCTGGCTGTGCCAGTCGCTGTGGGAGCACTACGAGTTCACCCTGGACGCCCAGCACCTGGAACGGATCTACCCGCTGCTCAAGGGCGCGGCCGAGTTCTGGGCCGCGCGGCTGGTCACCATCACGCACACCTACCCCGACGGCAGCACCCGGGAGGTGCTGGTCGACGACAAGGACTGGTCGCCGGAGCACGGGCCGCAGGACGCGCTGGGCATCAGCTACGCCCAGGAGATCGTCTGGGAGCTGTTCCGCGAACTCCAGCTCGCGGCGGCGAGACTGGGGCGGGACAAGGAGTTCGCGGCGCGGGTCAAGGGCCTCCAGTCGCGGCTGTACCTGCCGGAGGTCAGTCCGAAGACCGGCATGCTGCAGGAGTGGATGCACCCGGATGACATCGGCGAGCGCACCCACCGGCACCTCTCGCCGCTGATCGGGTTCTTCCCCGGCGATCACATGAACCACGACGACACGCCCCAGGCCACCATCGAGGGCATCCGCAAGCTGCTGGAGGTGCGCGGCATGGAGAGCTTCGGCTGGGCCTGCGCCTGGCGGTCCGCCTGCTGGGCCAGGCTCCGCGACGCCGACCGCGCCTACCAGCTGCTGCTCACCGTGCTGCGCCCGTCCATCGCCAACGAGAACGGCACCTCGGCCAACTTCTTCGACATGTACCGCAACAACGACCGGGCCATCTTCCAGATCGACGCCAACTTCGGCGCGCCGGCCGCGATGCTGGAGATGATCCTGTACTCCCGGCCGGGCGTGGTCGAACTGCTGCCCGCGCTGCCCGGCGCGTGGGCGAAACGGGGCCGGGTCACCGGTGTCGGCGTCAAGGGCGGGTTCGAGGTCGACCTGCGCTGGCGGGACGGCAAGGTCACCACCGCGGTGCTGCGCAGTGTCGGCGGCACCAGCACCGAGGTGCGCGCGGGCTCCTGGAAGCGGGTGATCAGCGTGCGGCCCGGCGAGTCCGTCACGATCCGGCCGAACTGACCCTGGCCCTCGGGTGGCAGGATGCCAGTCGTGACGACGACGGTGCTGGTGCTGGGTGGCACCGGCGAGGCCCGGAAGCTGGCCGCGGCCCTGGCCGGGATCCCTGGGCTGCGGGTGGTGTCCTCGCTGGCCGGGCGGGTGCGGGAACCGGTGCTGCCGGTCGGCGAGGTGCGGATCGGCGGGTTCGGCGGGGTGGCCGGGCTGCGGGAGTGGTTGCGGGACAACGGGGCCGACCTGGTGGTCGATGCCACGCACCCGTTCGCCGCGACCATGACCGGCAACGCCGCCGCCGCGACCGCCGAGCTCGGGCTGCCGCTGCTGGTGCTGCGCAGGCCGGGCTGGGCCGAGCAGCCGGGGGACCGCTGGCACTGGGTGTCCTCGATCGCCGAGGCCGCCGAGGCGCTGCCCGCGCTGGGCCGCCGGGTGCTGCTCACCACCGGCCGCCGCGACCTGCCCGCCTTCGCCAACCCGGACCTGTGGATCCTCAGCCGCTCGGTCGACCCGCCGGAGCGGCCCCCGCCAAACGTGACCGTCCTGCTGGACCGGGGACCGTACACAGTGGACGGTGAGCTGGAGCTGTTGCGCGCCAACCGGATCGACGTGGTGGTCAGCAAGGACAGCGGCGGCGAGCAGACCGCGGCCAAGCTCACCGCGGCCCGCAGGCTCGGCCTGCCGGTGGTCCTGGTCCGCCGTCCGCCGCTGCCGGCCGCGACCACGGCAGGCACCGTGGCCGCGGCCGTCGAGTGGGTCAGGCGGGGTAGCGGCGCGGGGTGAACACCACCGGCTCGCCGTCGGGGCCGGTGCGGAACCGGGTGGTGGAGGAGCCGACCAGCAGCAGGCAGCGCATGTCCACAGTGGACGGATCGAGGTCGGCGAGGCGGACCACCCGCACCGACTCCTCCGGGCCGCCGACGTCCCGGCCGATGACCACCGGCGTATCCGGGGACCGGTGCGCCAGCAGGGTTTCCCTGGCCGACTCGACCTGCCAGGTGCGGCTGCGCGAGGCCGGGTTGTAGATCGCGATCACCAGGTCGGCCGCGGCCGCCGCGGCCAGCCGCCGTTCGATGACCTCCCACGGCTTGAGCCGGTCCGACAGCGAGAGCACGCAGTAGTCGTGGCCCAGCGGCGCGCCCACCCGGCTGGCCACCGCGTGCGCCGCGGTCAGCCCCGGCAGCACCCGCACCGGCACCCCGGTGAACTGCTCCTCACCGGCCACCTCCAGCACCGCGCTGGCCATCGCGAACACGCCGGGGTCACCGGAGGAGACCACCGCGACCCGGGCGCCGTTCTTGGCCAGGTCCAGCGCGAACGCGGCCCGCTCGGCCTCCACCCGGTTGTCCGAGGGGTGCCGCCGCTGGCGCGGGTTGGGCGGGACCCGGTCCAGGTAGGGGCCGTAGCCGATCAGCTCGTCGGCGGTGGCCAGCGCGTCCTGCGCCTGCGGGGTGAGCCACTCGCGTCCGGCGGGACCGAGGCCGACCACGACCACCTCGCCCGGACCGCCGGTCGCCGTGTCCGGGGCGGCCTCGATGGTCTGGTGCGCCTGGCTGGGCAGCAGCGCCAGCGAGAAGTACGGCACGCCTTCGGGGTCCACTTCGGACAGTGGGGCCACCCGCTGCCGCCCGGTGGTCGCCCGCTCCACGTACCAGGCGTCCTCCAGCCGTCCGGCCGCGTGCAGCGCCTCGCGCACCACGCCGAAAGTTCGGCCCAGCTTCATGATCGCGGCCGAGTCGGTGGTGGCCAGCCACTCGGCCAGCTCCTCCTGCGGCAGCGTGCCGGGCAGCACGGTGAGCACCTCGTCCCGCTCCACCAGCGGCCGCCCGAGCACCGCGGCGGCCCCGCTCACCGAGGTCACCCCCGGCACCACCTCGGTCGGGAACCGGTGCGCCAGCCGCTTGTGCATGTGCATGTAGGAGCCGTAGAAGAACGGGTCCCCGGCCGCGAGCACCACCACGGTCCGGCCCTCGGACAGGTGCGCGGCAAGGCGTTGCGCGCTCTGCTCGTAGAAGGCGTCGATCTCGCCCTGGTAGTCCTCGGTGTCCTCGGTGGTCACCGGGTAGACCAGCTGCTCCTCGATCTGACCGGGGCGCAGGTAGGGCTCGGCGATCGAGCGGGCGATGCTGCGGCCGTGCCGCGCGCTGTGGAACACCACCACGTCCGCCGCGCCGATCAGCCGTGCCGCCTTGACCGTCACCAGCTCCGGGTCGCCAGGGCCCAGCCCGACGCCGTACAGCCGTCCCAGCTCACTCACTCTTCGTCACTCGCAATCGCGTTGATCGCGGCGGCGGTCATCGCGCTGCCGCCCCGCCTGCCCCGCACCACCAGGTACTCCAGCCCCAGCGCGTTGGCGGCCAGGGCCTCCTTCGACTCCGCCGCGCCGATGAACCCCACCGGAATCCCCAGCACCGCCGCGGGTTTGGGCGCGCCACCGGCGATCATCTCCAGCAGGTGGAACAGCGCGGTCGGCGCGTTGCCGATGGCCACCACCGCCCCGCCGAGCTTGTCCCGCAACAACTCCAGCGCCGCCACACTGCGCGTGTTGCCCATGTCCTTGGCCAGCCCCGGCACCCGTGGATCGCCGAGCAGGCACACCACCTCGTTGTCCGCGGGCAGCCGTCGCCGGGTCACCCCGGCCGCGACCATGTTGGCATCACACAGGATCGGCGCACCGGCATCGAGCGCGGCCCGTGCCGAGGCGACCACGCCGGGGGAGTAGCCGAGGTCCTCGACCAGGTCGACCATCCCGCAGGCGTGGATCATCCGCACGGCCACCCGCGCCACGTCCGGGGGCAGACCGGTCAGGCCGGCCTCGGCGCGGATGGTGGCGAAGGACCGGCGGTAGATCTCCGCGCCGTCCTTGATGTAGTCGGTCACTACTGCTTCCTCCGGGCCGCGTCGATCGCCGCGGCCGTGTCCTCGTGCCGTTGTCCGTCGACCAGGTAGCCCTCCGCCGTGGCCAGCACGTCGATCGCGCCGCGCGGGCGGCCGCAGCGGCGTTCGCAGCCGGAGAAGTGCACCGACCGGCCCGCGCCGCCGAGCAGCCGGGGCGCGTCGGCGCGCACGTCGGCCAGGGCCTTGGCACAGCCGGGGCGGCCGGTGCAGGCGGTGACCGCGTGCCAGGGCGAGTGCGGGTCGGTGATCAGGCCGTGCCCCAGGGTGATCGGGTGCGGGAGCAGCACGCTGCGCCAGGGGGTGAGGCGGAGGTGCTCGGCGGCGAGCAGGGCCTCGGACTGGGCCGGGTCCAGGCGGCCGAGGGGCACGCCGACCAGGAGCCGGCCATCGGGCAGCGGGCCAGGCGGGAGTGGCTGGGAGCGCGCGGGCTGGACGCGATCGGCGGAAACGGCGTCGCCGCCCGCCGCGAGCCGGCGCGTGATCTCCGCGACACCGTCCTCGATCTCCGCCAGCCGCCAGGCCACCCCGCCGCGCTCGGCCCGCAGCGCCAGGAACTCCGCCGCGGCCCTGGTCACCGCCGCCACCGGATCGCCCGGCCGCAGCCCTGAATCGGTCCCGGCCAGCAGCAACACCCACGCCGCGCCTGCCCGGTGCAGCCCGACGTCCGCGCCCAGCCCGCTCACGTCGCCGCCCTCGTCCACCGTGACCAGGAACCGGCCCGGCAGCTCGGCCAACTCCGGTCGCGCGCACAGCGCCGCGTCGATCGCGTCGACCAGGTCCTGGGTGCCGGCCAGTGGCGAGGCGATGATGTTCCGCATCCGCTCGTGGGTCAGCGAGGGCAGCAGACCGGCCTGGGCCAGCCGCTTGCCCAGCTCCGGCTCCGAACCCGGTGTCAGGCCCCTGATCTGCACGTTCGCCCGCGAGGTCAGCTCAAGGGAGCCGTCGCCCAGCTCGATCGCGGCCTTGCGCAGCACCGCGAGCCGGTCGGCGGTCAGCGTGCCGCCGGGGATCCGCACCCTGGCCAGGCCGCCGTCCGCGGCCGGGTGCACCTCGATGGCGCCGGGACAGGCGTCCGGGCGCGAGCGATGTGGTGAAGAGGGCACGCGCCGGATGCTACGCGGCGGGTAGGGTCCTCTCCGAACGGTGAACCACGGAGGAAGCCGGTGCGAGTCCGGCGCGGTCCCGCCACTGTCACCAGGCCCGCCTGGGAGCCAGACACTCCGTCACCGTCCCGACCGATGTGGGGCGCGGACCCCGAGGGATGTGGAGACCGGCGTGATCCTGCTGCTGTCGACCTCTGACACCGACCTGCTCTCGGCGCGCGCGAGCGACGCCGACTACCGGCTGGGCAACCCGGCGCGGCTGCTCGTGGACGACCTGCCCGCCCTGGTCGAGGGCGTGGACCTGGTCGTGGTGCGCATCCTCGGCGGCCGCCGGATGTGGGAAGAGGGCCTGGACTGGCTGCTCGCCGGGCCGCGCCCGGTGGTGGTGCTCGGTGGCGAACAGGCCCCGGACGCCCAGCTGATGGAGCTGTCCACGGTGCCCGGCGGGGTCTGCGCCGAGGCGCACGCCTACCTGGCGCACGGCGGCGCGGGCAACCTGGCCGAGCTGCACAACTTCCTCTCCGACACCGTGCTGCTCACCGGCCTCGGCTTCGCCCCGCCGCAGCCCACCCCGACCTGGGGCGTGCTCGAACGCGACGCCCGCGCCACCGAAGGCCCGGTCGTCGCGGTGCTCTACTACCGGGCGCACCACGTGGCCGGGAACACCGCCTTCGTCGAGGCGCTGTGCACCGCCATCGAGGACGCGGGCGGCCAGGCGCTGCCGGTGTTCTGCTCCTCGCTGCGCACCGCCGAGCCCGAGCTGCTGGCCGAGCTGGGCAAGGCCGACGCGCTGGTGGTCACCGTGCTCGCCGCCGGAGGCACCAAACCGGCCGCGGCCTCCGCCGGTGGCGAGGAGGACGCCTGGGACGTCGGCGCGCTGGCCGCGCTCGATGTGCCCATCCTGCAAGGACTCTGCCTGACCTCCAGCCGGGAGAGCTGGGCGTCCAACGACGACGGACTGTCCCCTTTGGACACCGCGACCCAGGTGGCCATCCCGGAGTTCGACGGCCGGATCATCACGGTGCCGTTCTCCTTCAAGGAGATCGACCCGGACGGCCTCACCGTGTACGTGGCCGACGCCGAACGGGCCGCCCGGGTGGCCGGGATCGCGGTGAAACACGCCCAGCTGCGGCACATCCCGCCCGCCGAACGGCGGATCGCGCTGATGCTCTCGGCCTACCCGACCAAGCACTCCCGGATCGGCAACGCGGTCGGCCTGGACACCCCGGCCAGCGTGGTCAAGCTGCTCGCGGCCCTGCGGGACAACGGGTACGACATCGGACCCGCCGACGGTGAGGGCGCGCTGCCCGGGGTGGCCGGGCAGGACGGCGACAAGCTGATCCACGCGCTGATCGCCGCCGGCGGCCAGGACGAGAACTGGCTCACCGAAGCCCAGCTCACCGGCAACCCGGTGCGGATCAGCGCGGCCAAGTACCGCGAGTACTACGACACCCTGCCCGCGGACTTCCGCGCGGAGCTGGAGAACCACTGGGGTCCCGCGCCCGGCGAGCTGTTCGTGGACCGCTCCCAGGACCCCGACGGCGAGATCGTCCTAGCAGCGCTGACCGCCGGCAACGTGGTGGTGATGGTGCAGCCGCCGCGCGGCTTCGGGGAGAACCCGATCGCCATCTACCACGACCCCGACCTGCCGCCCAGCCACCACTACCTGGCCGCCTACCGCTGGCTGGCGCAGGAGTTCGGCGCGCACGCCATGGTGCACGTGGGCAAGCACGGCAACCTGGAATGGCTGCCCGGCAAGACCGTCGGCATGTCCGCTGGCTGCGGCACCGACGCGGCACTGGGCGACATCCCGCTGATCTACCCGTTCCTGGTCAACGACCCCGGCGAGGGCACCCAGGCCAAGCGGCGCGCGCACGCCACCCTGGTCGACCACCTGGTGCCGCCGATGAGCCGCGCGGACAGCTACGGCGACATCGCCCGCCTGGAACAGCTCCTGGACGAGCACTCCAACATCGCCGCGATGGACCCGGCCAAGCTGCCCGCGATCCGCGCGCAGATCTGGACCCTGATCCAGGCCGCCAAGCTCGACCACGACCTGGGCCTGACCGACCGGCCGCACGACGCCGAGTTCGACGACTTCCTGCTGCACGTCGACGGCTGGCTGTGCGAGGTCAAGGACGTGCAGATCCGCGACGGCCTGCACATCCTCGGCGCCGCGCCCGAAGGTGAGGCGCGGATCAACCTGGTGCTGGCCATGATCCAGGCCCGGCAGATGTGGGCCGGACAGGTCGCCGCGCTGCCCGGCATCCGGGAAGCCCTTGGCCTGGTTGAGGACGGCAGCGCCTCGCGCACCGAGACCGACGCGATCGAGGCCCAGGCCCGTGAGCTGGTCGTGGCCATGGAGGCCGGTGGCTGGACCCAGGGCAGCGCCACCGAGGTGGTGCGCTCGGTGCTGGACAAGGACAACGAGGACGTCGCCCGCGTGCTGGAGTTCGCCGCCGCCGAGGTGGTGCCCCGGCTCTCCCGCACCACCGACGAGCTCGGCAACCTGCTGCACGCCCTGGACGGCGGCTACGTCCCGGCCGGGCCGAGCGGATCACCGTTGCGCGGCCTGGTCAACGTGCTGCCCACCGGCCGCAACTTCTACTCCGTCGACCCCAAGGCGGTGCCCAGCAGGCTGGCCTGGGAGACCGGGCAGGCGATGGCGGACTCCCTGCTGGACCGCTACCGCAAGGACACCGGCGAATGGCCGCCCTCGGTCGGGTTGTCCGTGTGGGGCACCAGCGCGATGCGCACCGCCGGCGACGACATCGCCGAAGTCCTTGCCCTGCTTGGCGTCCGCCCGGTGTGGGACGACCAGTCCCGCCGGGTCAACGGCCTTGAGGTCATCGACCTGGCCGAGCTGGGCCGCCCGCGCATCGACGTCACCGTGCGGATCTCCGGGTTCTTCCGGGACGCCTTCCCGCACGTGGTCGCGCTGCTGGACGACGCGGTCCGGCTGGTCGCCGCCCTCGACGAACCCGCCGAGCAGAACTTCGTCCGCGCACACGCCGAGGCCGACCGGGCCGAGCACGGCGACGAACGCCGCGCCACCATGCGCATCTTCGGCTCCAAGCCCGGCGCGTACGGCGCGGGCCTGCTGCCGCTGATCGACAGCCGGAACTGGCGCGACGACGCCGACCTGGCCGAGGTGTACGCGGTCTGGGGCGGCTACGCCTACGGCCGCGAGCTCGACGGCCTGCCCGCGCGCGGGGACATGGAGTCGGCGTACAAGCGGATCGCGGTGGCCGCCAAGAACGTGGACACCCGCGAGCACGACATCGCCGACTCCGACGACTACTTCCAGTACCACGGCGGCATGGTGGCCACCGTCCGCGCGCTCACCGGCAAGGCCCCCGCCGCCTACATCGGCGACAGCACCCGGCCGGACGCGGTGCGCACCAGGACCCTCAACGAGGAGGTCTCCCGGGTGTTCCGGGCGCGGGTGGTCAACCCGCGCTGGCTGTCCGCGATGCGCCGCCACGGCTACAAGGGCGCCTTCGAGATGGCCGCCACCGTGGACTACCTGTTCGGCTACGACGCCACCACCGGCGTTGTCGCGGACTGGATGTACGAGAAGCTGGCCGAGAGCTACGTGCTGGACGAGGAGAACCACAAGTTCCTCACCGAGGCCAACCCGTGGGCCCTGCACGGCATCGCCGAACGGCTCCTCGAAGCCGCGGAGCGCAAGCTCTGGGAAAGCCCCGAACAGTCCACTTTGGACGCTCTCCGGGAGGCCTACCTGGCCACCGAGGGCGACCTGGAGGGCGAGGCCTAAGCGTTGTCCCGCAACCGGCGCAGCACCATCGCCAGGTGCAGCCGGAAGCGGCCCGCGGCCGTGGTCACCGGGAACCCCAGCTCGCTTTCGGCGTGCGCCAGGCGCGCGGCGACCGAGCTGTGGTGCCGGTGCACCTCGGCCGCGGCCTTGCGCACCGAGTCGTGCGCGCACACCGCGGACAGGATCAGCAGCAGGTCCGCGCCGAGCGGGCCCTCGGCCAGCCGGTCCAGCGCGCGCACGTCCTCGATCTGGCCGATGTCGTTGCCGCGCAAGCCCTCGGCCACCGTGGCCAGCGCGCCCAGCCGCTCCCACCAGCACACCGGCGGGTCCCAGGGCAGCGATCCGGCCAGCCGCACCGCGAGCCGGGCCTGCCGCCAGGAACGGCGCGCCTCGATCGCGGCCACCTCGCCGCCGACCCCGACCCGCGCGGGCGGCCGCACCTGGTCCAGCTCCGGCGGTCCGGCCAGCAGCACCGCCCGCAGCTGCCCCAGCTCCGCCGACCACCCGCCCAGCCCGGCCGAGTCCCCCGCCACCGCGAGCACCCGCACCCGCGTGCCCGGCGTGAGCCCGAGCAGGTGCAGCGCCCGCGACCGCTCCGCCTCCCCGGCCCGCTCCGCCAGCACCAGCTCCACCAGCGCCGGATCGCCCAGCTCCGGCAAGGCGCCCCTGGCCAGCACCAGCTCCGCGGCGATCGCGAACCGTTCTAGGACCATCTCATCCATCGGCAGCCCAGCCCCCGGCCGCGCGAGCCACACCCGCGACCCGTCCGGCAGCTCCCGCGCCCGCGCGCCCTTCGGCGTTGACGCCCCGGCCCGCACCTCGCCGGACGGATCGGCGGCCAGCGCGAGTCCCCGCTCGGCGGCGTCCAGGCCGACCGGGCACTCGGCCAGCTGGGCCGTGGTGGCCAGCAGGGTGTCCACACCGGCCCGGCGGGCGATCAGCGAGTCGAAGAAGGCGATCACGCGCACCTCACCGGCCGCGTCGGCGTCCAACGCGGACAGGCGCAGCAGCAGGCCCTCCATGCCGTCAGCGTAGCCAGCTGGCGGGTCCAGGCCCGGTGACCACCGGCGGTTGGCGGTGGGCGCGGCCCCCGCGGGCGGCGCAGACTTCGATCATGAGCTACCCGATCGACCCCGAACTGGCCACCTGGATCCCCATGGTCCCCGAGGTGGACTTCGCCGACCCGGCGGCCATCCGCGCCCGGATGCGGGAGATGGCCGACGTGATCCCCGCCTACCAGCCGGTGAACCCGGTCGAGGTGCGTGCGCTGAGCATCCCCGGCCCGGCGGGCGCGCCCGAGGTGGACATCCGGGTCTACACCCCCACCGCCGAGCCCGGTCCGCTGGGCGCGCTGGTGCACATCCACGGCGGCGGGTTCGTCATCGGCGACCTGGACATGGCCGAGCGGACCGCGCTGCGGGTGGCCGACGAGGTCGGCGTGGTCGTGGTCGCCATGGACTACCGGCTGGCCCCGGAGCACCCGTTCCCGGCCGGGCTGGAGGACTGCTACGCCACCCTGGAGTGGACCGTCAAGCACGCCGCCGAGCTGGGCGTGGACCCGGACCGGATCGCGGTCGGCGGGGACAGCGCGGGCGGCGGCCTGACCGCGGCGGTCGCGCTGCTGGCCCGCGACCGCGGCGGCCCCGCGCTGGCCTACCAGGTGCTCAACATCCCCGAGCTGGACGACCGGCTGAGCACCCCGTCCATGACCGCCTTCACCGACACCCCGATGTGGCACCGGCCCAACGCCATCCTGAGCTGGGACTTCTACCTCGGCGACGGCAAGCGCGGCACCGCGGAGGTCTCCCCGTACGCCGCCCCGGCCCGCGCCACCGACCTGTCCGGGCTGCCCCCGGCCTTCGTCGCGGTGTGCGAGTTCGACCCGCTCCGGGACGAGGGACTCGACTACGCGCAGCGACTGGTCCAGGCCGGAGTGTCCACCGAACTGCACCTGTACCCGGGAACTTTCCACGGCTCCTCGTTCGTCGCCGGGGCCGCGGTCACCCTCCGCATGGGCCGGGACCTCACCGACGCGCTCCGCCGTGCGCTGCGGGGTGGCCGCGGGTGAACGATCCTTGGTCCCGCACGTTGAACAGGGAGTAGGAGTGGCAGGGTTGGTGTTGCGCTAGGTAGCACCAGCCACAGACACGGAACGGTGGGCAGGATGAGCAGCGAGACCTCCAGGACCGCGACGGCACGCATCGGGGTGACCGGGTTGGCGGTGATGGGCCGCAACCTGGCCCGCAACCTCGCCCGCAACGGCTACCCGGTCGCCGTGCACAACCGGTCGGTGGAGCGGATGAAGAGCCTGGTCGCCGAGCACGGCGACGAGGGCGCCTTCGTCCCGGCGGAGACCCTCGCCGACTTCGTGGACGCGCTGGAGCGCCCGCGGGTGGCGATCGTCATGGTCAAGGCCGGCGGCCCGACCGACGCGGTCATCGACGAGCTGGCCGAGCTGCTCGAACCCGGCGACATCGTGGTGGACTGCGGCAACGCGCACTTCGCCGACACCCGCCGCCGCGAGGCCGCGCTCAAGGAGAAGGGCCTGCACTTCGTCGGCGCCGGCGTCTCCGGCGGCGAGGAGGGCGCGCTGCTCGGGCCCAGCATCATGCCGGGCGGCTCCAAGGAGTCCTACGAGCGGCTCGGGCCGGTGTTCGAGTCGATCGCGGCCACCGTGGACGGGCAGGCCTGCTGCGTGCACGTCGGCCCGGACGGGGCTGGCCACTTCGTGAAGATGGTGCACAACGGCATCGAGTACGCCGACATGCAGCTCATCGCGGAGGCCTACGACCTGCTCCGCGCCGGACTCGGCGCCACCCCCGCGGAGATCGCGGAGATCTTCCGCGGCTGGAACGAGGGCGACCTGGAGTCCTTCCTCATCGAGATCACCGCGGACGTGCTCGCGCACACCGACGCCCGCACCGGCAAGCCGTTCGTCGACGTGGTGCAGGACCAGGCCGAGCAGAAGGGCACCGGCCGCTGGACCGTGCAGAGCGCGCTGGACCTGGGCGTGCCGATCACCGGGATCGCCGAGGCCACCTTCGCCAGGTCCCTGTCCGGGCACGCCGGCCAGCGCGCCGCCGCGGCCGAGGCCTTCGGCAGCGAGGCGGGCGCGGGCTGGGTGAAGGACAGCGACCGCGACGCCTTCATCGAGGACGTGCGCAAGGCGCTCTACGCCTCCAAGGTGGTCGCCTACGCCCAGGGCTTCGACCACATCCGCGCGGGCAGCCAGGAGTACGGCTGGGACATCGACCTGGGCGCCACCGCCACCATCTGGCGCGGCGGCTGCATCATCAGGGCCCGGTTCCTGGACCGCATCCGCGAGTCCTACGACGCCAACCCCGACCTGCCCAGCCTGCTGGTCGCCCCGTACTTCGCCGAGGCCGTCTCCAGTGGGGTGGACAGCTGGCGGCGGGTGGTCGTGGACGCGGTCCGCGAAGGCGTGCCGACCCCGGCGTTCTCCTCCTCGCTGGCCTACTACGACGGCCTGCGCCGCGACCGCCTGCCGGCCGCGCTGATCCAGGGCCTGCGGGACAACTTCGGCGCGCACACCTACCGCAGGGTGGACGCCGAGGGCTCCTTCCACACCCTGTGGGCCACGCCGGAGAAGACCGAACAGGCCGGGTGAAGCCACGCCGGGCCGGGTGCCGCCGCGATTCCGGCGACACCCGGCCCTGGCGTTCGCCGGAGAACCGGTAATCCGACGTTAGTCGCTGCCGGGAATTCTCCGCGCGCTGTCATCATGAGGTGCAACCCCCGCCGCCGGAAACACCGCGGAGGTTGCCTTGCACACCACTCCGATCACGCGCTCGATTCTCGTCGGCCTGATGAGCCTGGCGCTGATGGCGCTTTCCGTCCTGGTACCGGCCACGGCCAGCGCGCACGGTTACACCAACGGCCCGAACAGCCGGGCCTACTTCTGCAAACTCGGCACCGCCAAGAACTGCGGGCCGATCCAGTGGGAACCACAAAGTGTGGAGGGCCCCAAGGGATTCCCGGCCCGCGGACCCGCTGACGGCAGCATCTGTGCCGGCGGGCTCCGCCAGTTCGCGCAGCTGGACGACCCGCGCGGCGGGAGCTGGCCGTCCACCCAGCTGACCAGCGGCGCGAGCCGCACGTTCAGCTGGCACCTGACCGCGCCGCACGCGACCACCTCGTTCAAGTACTTCATCACCAAGAACGGCTGGGACGCCAACGCGAAACTGACCCGCGCCGCGCTGGATCCCGCCCCGTTCATCAGTGTCAGCAACGGTGGCGCGCGGCCGCCGAACGCGGTCTCGCACACCGGCACGGTGCCGGCGGGCAAGACCGGCAGGCACCTGATCCTGGCGGTCTGGGACATCGCGGACACCGGAAACGCGTTCTACCAGTGCATCGACGTCACTTTCTGATCAGCGCGCCAACCGTTCGGCATCGCTGATCAGTTCCAGGGTGAACTCACCGGCCAGTCGCCGCAGCAGGCCGGGTTCCGGGATTTCCGGGCCCGGCCCGCCGGTGCGCTGGGCCAAGGCGGCGCGCAGCAATGAATGCCAGCGGGTGTCGAAGGCATCGAGGGCGTATTCGGCCGCCGCTTCTTTCGAGATCACCGCGCCGGTGGCGATGGTGTGGTGCAGGCGCGGCGGGCCGAGCACCCTGGCCAGCGCCGCCCGGTGCGCGGGCACCAGCGGTTTGCCCGATGCCCGGCCGGTGACGCACTGCTGGGCCCAGTCCCGGTAGTGGCAGCGCAGCTGGCCCAGGTTCCACTCCCGCAGCCGGTCCGGTTCCGGGTCGAGCCCTAGTTGATCCGGGGCCGGGCCGCGCACCGTGATTCCCTGTTCCCGCAACACCTTCCACATCACCGGGTTCACGTCGAACCCGCGGCCGCGCTTGAACGAACGGCCGCTGTGCGAGGCCAGCGGCCGAATCTGGGTCACCGGCTTGGCGAGCTCCGCCGCGGGCACGAACGCGCCGTTCATCGTGCCGGGGATGGTCGGGTCCGCCCTGAGCAGCGCGCGTCCGGCGGCGGGCAGGTTGCCCGCGAGGTGCAGCACCCGCAGGCGGCGCAGCTCCCGCTCGCCGAAACCGCCGTCCACCACCGCGATGAAGTCGATGTCGCTGCGCCCGGCCCGCCAGGCGCCCAGCGCGGCCGAGCCGACCAGGTAGCAGCCGGTGATCCGGCCCGGCAGCAGCCGGTCGGCCACGGCCAGGTAGCGGGCGGCGGTGCGTTCGGCCCCGGGATACGGCATCAGCCCAGTGTGCCAGCGAAGCTCACCCGTTCGCCGCTGACCGCCGAAGGCGGGACTTCTGCCGCGGCGCTGGCGCGGGCGCGGCGGCGGTGGCACTGTCGGGTGGCGGGACCGCCGAGGCTGGGGAGGACCAACCCGTGTGCGCTGTGTCGATCACCCGGCTCACCACCGAGTACGCGGACAACCCGCTCGGCACCGACGTCCCGCACCCCCGGCTGGCCTGGGTGCTGCAAGCTGATGTCAACGGCGCGACCCAATCCGCCTACCAGGTCCAGGCCGACCCCGACCCGCAACGCCTCGCCGAGGGTCGCCCCCGCTGGGACACCGGCCGGGTCGACTCAAACCGCACCCTGGGCATCCGCTACGACGGCCCGCCGCTGCGTCCCCGCACCCGCTACCACTGGCGGGTCCGGGTCTGGGACGGCGAGAACCGGCCCAGCCCCTGGAGCGCCCCGGCCTGGTGGGAGACCGGCCACCTGGGCCAGCCCTGGTCCGCCAGCTGGATCGGCCCCGCCGCACCGCCGCCGCCACCGGCCCTGGACCAGGCGTCCTGGATCGGCGGCCCCGGCTGGACGCTGACCGGGGCACCGACCGGCTCTCGCTGGTTCCGCGCCACCCTGGACCTCCCGGCCGAGGTCCGCGCCGCCACCCTGGTCGCCACCGCCGACGACGCGCTGAACGTGCACCTGCACGGCCGGGAAGTGTTGTCCGCCAACACTTCCGGCAACGCCTGGACCGCCGCGCACCTGCTCGACGTCACCGAGGAGGTGCGCGCCGTCGGCCCCCGGCTCACCGTCGCGGTCGAGGCCGCCAACCGCGGCGGCCCGGCCGGGCTGTTGCTGCGCCTGCTCGTCGAGCACACCGACGGCAGCACCCGCGAACTGGCCACCGGCCCGGGCTGGCGCGCCACCGACAGCGCGCACCCCCACTGGACCAGTCCCGGCTTCGACGACTCCGGCTGGCCCGCTGCGGCCGTCCTGGCCCGCTACGGCGAAGGCCCCTGGTCCCGCGACGTCACCGTGCCCGCCCCGCCGCGACCGGCCCCGTTGCTGCGCAAGGACTTCCACCTCGACCGCCCGGTCACCCGGGCCCGCCTCTACCTCAGCGGCCTGGCCTACTACGACGCCCAGCTCAACGGCCACCGCGTCGGCGACCAGGTCCTGGACCCGGGTTTCACCGGCTACGACAAGACCGTGCTCTACGCCGTGCACGACATCACCGGCCAGCTCCAGCAAGGCGACAACCGGCTCGACGTCACACTGGGCCGCGGTTTCTACGGCATGACCACGATCAACGTCTGGGACTGGCACCTGGCCAAGTGGCACGGCGAGCCCAGACTGCTGGCCCAGCTGGAGATCGACCACCCCGACGGCGGGCGCACCACCATCGGCACCGACGGCAGCTGGCGGCTCACCGACAGCCCCACCCGCGCGAACTCCCAGTACTCCGGCGAAACCTACGACGCCCGGCACGTTCCCCAGCACTGGACCGACGCCCAGCTGGTCCCCGCCCCTGCCGGGGTCCTGCGCGCCCAGCCCAACGAACCCATCCGGGTCACCGGGACCATCCGCCCGGCGAGCATCACCGAGCTGCGGCCCGGCGTGCACGTGGCGGACATGGGTCGCACCATGGCCGGCTGGACCAAGATCACCGTCCGCGCCCCGGCAGGCACCCGGATCTCCTTGCTGCACGGGGAGAAGCTCAACCCGGACGGCAGCGTGCAGTCGGTCAACGAGCACGTCAAGGACACCCGCCAGCAGCGCGACGAGTACATAGCCGCGGGCACCGGCGCGGAGACCTGGGAACCCCGGTTCTCCTACAAGGGTTTCCGCTACGTGCAGATCACCGGGCCGCGGCCGGCGGAGGTGCTGGGGCGGCTGGTGCACAGCGATGTGCCCGAGGTCAGCGAGTTCCGCTGCGCCGAGCCGATGTTCGAGCAGCTGGACCGGATGATGCGCCGCACCATCGTGAACAACCTGCACGCCCTGCCCACCGACACCCCCACGTACGAGAAGAACGGCTGGACCGGCGACGCCCAGGTCGGCGCGCCCAGCATGGCCTACGCCTTCGGCATGCAGCGCCTGTTCGCCAAGTGGGCGGGCGACCTGGCCGACGCCCAGGACAGCGCGGGCCAGGTCCCGGTGATCGTGCCCAACGGCGGCCGCTGGGGCTACCGCCAGCTCGCCCCCACCCCGGAGTGGACCACCGTCTTCCCGTTCCTGGCCAGGGAAATGCACCGCTGGTACGGCGACGACCGGGTGGCCGCCGAACACTGGCCCGCGCTCACCCGCTACCTGGACTGGGAGATCAACCGGATGAGCGGCGGCCTGGCGCTGACCGCCCTCGGCGACTTCCTGTCCCCGGACGCGCCCTGGGGCGTGGCCCCCGAGGACAACCGGCTCACCGCCACCGCCTACCTGCACCGCGCGCTGACCGGGGTGGCGGAAATGGGGGAGCTGCTCGGCCACCAGGCCACCGCCGCCCGCTACCGCGCGGTCGCCGCGCAGGCCAAGGACACCCTCAACCGCACCTTCCTGCGCGGCGGCCACTACCGCAGCGACCGCGACCAGGGCTACCGCCAGACCAGCAACGCCATCCCGCTGGCCTTCGGCCTGGTGCCAGCGGCGTCAGTCCAGTCCGTTGTGGACAGTCTCGCCGCGGACATCCGCAAGCGCGGCAACCACCTCAACACCGGCTGCCTGGGCACCAGCGTGCTGCTGCCGGTGCTCACCGCGCACGGCCACGCCGACCTGGCGCACGCGATCGCCGTGCAGCGCACCGAACCCAGCTGGGGCTACTGGATCGAGCAGGGCGCGGACACCATGTGGGAGATGTGGCACCAGGACTCCCGCTCCCGCAACCACTACTTCCAGGGCACCGTCACCCAGTGGCTGTACGAGAACGTGGCGGGCCTGCGCCCACTGGCCAACGGCTACGAACGCATCCTCATCCGCCCGGACGCCAGGGCCGGCGTGGCCTGGGCCCGCACCAGCATCGACACCGTCCGCGGCCGCGCCGCGGTCAGCTGGGAGACCACCCAGACCGGCCTCACCCTCACCGCCACCGTCCCGGTCGGCGCGACCGCGGAGATCCACGTGCCCGCCGCCCCCGCCCACCAGGTGACCGCCCCGCCCGGTGCGGTCACCCTGCCCCCCATCCCCGGCCACGCCCCCTACCGCGTCGGCTCCGGCACCTGGACGTTCACCACCGGCTAAGCCAGCCCGGCCGCCGGGAACGCGCTGTGCCCCGGCGGCGGGGGCAACGCGAGCAGCTGCCGCGCCACCTCCAGGAACTCCCCGCCCCGGTGCCACATCCGCCGGTCCGGGTCCACCGTGAACGGATCCGCCGCGTCCACGTCCTCCGCCCGCACCCGGTAGGCCAGCGCCTCGGACTCCGAGTACGCCAGCACCGTCTCCCGCACCCCCCGCCAGACCCGGTTGAACATCACCGCGTCCGTGCTGGCCACCTCGTCCCGGATCACGCTCTGCCGGAAGCCCTTGCGCCGCAGCATTTTCATGCATTCCGAGACCGATATCGGCCCGGCTCCGTCGTCCTGTCCCATGGTCCTCCCGCCGCCGTGGAGCACACGATTCTGCCCGGGTGCCAAGGCACTGACGGCGGTCATCGCTCGATCAGGGGAGGACCGCTGGTCAGCTGCACAACCCGCCCGGCCACCGTTGTGCAGCTGCCTACCTGGGTAGCAGGGCGGGGGTGGATTGCGCTTGCCACGCCGGTCGAGCAGGCTCAGGCGGTGGTGGACATCCCCGAACCCGATCCGCTGGCCAAGTTGTACCAGCGAGCCGAGGCCGCGATCCCGCGGATCGCCGAGGACGTGCTGGCCGCCTTCTTCGCCAGGGCCGCCGGCTACCAGCAGCTGCCGCCGCAGTTGGTGAGCAGGGAGATCAGTGCCGCGATCGCGCTCAACCTGCGCCTGTACCTGCACTGCCTGCGCGAGCGCCGCCCGCCGCGCCCCGAGGAGCTGACCGAGCAGATCGGCGCCGCCATCCGCCGCGCCCAGCAGGGCGTGCCGCTGGAGGTGGTGCTGGGCACCTACCACATCGCCGCCCAGGTCGGCTGGGAGGCGATGGCCGCCCTGGCCGAGCCGGACGAGCTGCCCGAGCTGCTCTCCAGCGTGCCCGGCCTGCTCGGCTACCTCAGCGTCGCCGTGCCCGCCGTGGCCGCCTCCTACCTGCACGAGCAGCAGACCCTGGACGCCGAACACCGCGAGGCCCGCCGCGCCCTGGTCACCGCCCTGCTCACCGGCGCCCCCGCCGAACCCCTGGCCGAACGCCTCGGCATCCCGCTGGCCGAGGCGCACACCGTGCTGCACCTCCGCCTCGGCCCGCCCCCGCAGTCCGACGGCGCCGACCCTCAGCTGGCCGCCAGAACCCTGGTCCGCCGCCTGCACGCCGAGCTGCCCCCGCACACCCTGGCCGCGGTCAACCACACCGGCGGCACCCTGCTCCTACCGGCCGACGACCCCGGCGAGGCCCCCGTGGACGGCCTGGCCACCGCCCTGGCCCTGTCCGAACGCCTGCACCTGGCCGCGGGCACCACCCTGCTCACCGGCATCGCCACCGCCGCCACCCGCGCGGCCATCCCCGCCGCCGTGCACCAGGCCACCGACATCGCCGACCTGGCCACCCGCCTCGGCCGCCCACCCGGGGCCTACCAGCTCGACGACGTCCTGCTGGAGTACCAGCTCTGCCGCCCAGGCCCCGGCCGGGAACGCCTGCACCGCATCCTGGACGAGCTCACCCAGCACCAGGACCTGCTCTGGACCCTGCGCGTGTTCCTGGCCAGCGGCCACAACCGGCACCAGGCCGCCGCCGAGCTGCACATCCACCGCAACACCCTGAACCACCGCCTGCGCCGGATCGCCACCCTCACCGGCCACAGCCCAGCCGACCCAGCGGGCGCGCGGATCCTGGCCGCGGCACTCACCGTCCGCGACTTCGCACCCCGCTAACCCACCGCCCCGAACTCCAGCACCATCCGCCCATCCGCGATCGGCCCCGACTGCCGCAGCTCAAGCCCGCAGCCCGCCGCCAGCTCCACCAGCTCCACGACTGTCCGCTCCTTGCCGCCGAAACACATCAGCATGAACAGGCTCATCCTCGTCCCGGTCCCGTCCGACCAGACGGGCTCGATCACCACCACGGTCCCGTCATCCCCAGCGGCCTCCCGGCACCGCCGCAGAATCCGCCTGGCCCGCTCGTCGTCCCAGTCATGCAGAATGTCGGACAGCACATAGGCATCCGCCCCCGTCGGCAATGGATCGAAGAAGCTGCCCGCCACCGCCGAAGCCCGATCCTCCAGTCCCGCGGCCACAAACCGCTCCGCCGCGGCCGCGGCCGTCGGCGCCAGGTCCACCAGCCGCCCCCGAACCCCGGGATGCGCCCGCAGGATCTCCGCCAGCACGTACCCGTTACCCCCGCCCACATCCACGATCTCCCCGAACCGCCCCCAGTCGAACCGTTCCGCGATCTGCCCCACCTGCACCCGGAACCGCCAGTTCATCTGCGCGTCAAAGGACGTCCGCAACTCCGGGTGCGCGTCCAGGTCCGCCCAGAACCCCCGCCCGTACCGCTTCTCATAAGCGGGAGTCCCATCCCGCACGGTCTCCAGCAGCTCCACGAACGCCAGCTCCGCCCGGCCCCCGGCGCAGTTGATGTCCAGCAGCGTCTTGAACCGCCCAGGCTCCATCTGCGCGCCCAGCTCCGTCGGCCGGTAACACCCGGACTCCACCGCGAAAACCCCCACCGCGACCAGGTGGTCGAGCAACCGGCGCAACGCCGGCGCGGAGGTCCCGGTCTCCGCTGCGAGCCGCTCCACGGAAGCCCCCGCGGCCCCAGCCCGTTCGACCAGCCCCAGTGTCGCCGCCACCCGGATCGCCATCGGTGTGGCCAGATCCGCCAAGGCCATGATTGACCGCTCACTCATCAGCCAAGGCTAGATGTCGCGGCGCTCGCTTCGGGCAGGGTGACTGGTTCGCAAGGGCAGAAGTTCGGCGCGGGCAGCCTCGGCGAGTACCGCGATCGGCCAATCGGGTGAGATCGTGTCAAGGCCACCGACGGCCTTGGTCAAGGACACCGTCGAGGGTTCGACCGCTGAGAGGGGGAGTCGAGAATGAGCGAGAACACCTTGCGGGACAACACGATCCGCCCGCGCATCGACGCTCCCCGCTCGTGGCGGCACTGGGGGAACACCACATCCAGGACAACGGCAACCCGGGCGTTCCTGAGATGAGCTTCCAACTGGTCAACGCACCCCCCAGGAGGGACCACGATGGTGGTAGCCGACAACATCCGTGACCACGCCGTGCTCAGCGAGGAAGAGGTCACCCTGCTCCGCCTGCTCTCCACCGGACTGCCGATCGACGCGGTCGCGCGCAGGCTCGAGCTCTCCGAGCGCACCGTGCGCAGGCGCACCCGCGCCATGTGCAACCAGCTCGGCTTCTCCAGCTCCATCCAGGTCATCGTGTGGGCGGTGCGCCGGGGCCTGGTGTGAGGGTCGCGGCGGCCAGCGGCCCTACTTCCCTGGGAAGTTCGCCATCGTCATCTCCACCACCCGGCGCAGGTCCGCCGGTTCCACCCCGTCGGCCGCGTGCACCGCCATCCCCTGGCTGACCACCATCACCAGCCGCGCCAGCGCCGCCGCGTCCACCGACTCCGGCAGGTCGCCCTCCTCCTGGGCCCGCGCGAACCGCTCCCGCAACCGCACCTCGGTCGCCATCCGCTCCGCCGACACCGCCGCCCGCACCCCGTCCGACGCGCTGCCGGTGACCAGCGCGCCCTGCACCACCAGGCACCCGCGTGGACGGCCGGCCGCGGTCACCGTGTCCACCGTGCCGTAGAGCAGCCGCTCGGCCGTGGCCCGCGCCGTCGGCTGTTCCAAGGCCTCGTTGACATGCCGCGCCGGGCCCTCGGTGTAGCGCTCCAGCGCCTTGCGGAACAGCGACTCCTTGTTGCCGTAGGCCGCGTACAGGCTGGGCCGGTTGATGCCCATGGCCGCGGTCAGGTCGGACATCGCCGCGCCCTCGTAGCCGTGCCGCCAGAAGACCTCCAGCGCCCGGTCCAGCGCCTGGTCGAGGTCGAACTCCCGGGGCCGCCCGATCGCCATCACCGCCTCCTTCAGTACCAGCCGATACTGTACTAGGCGCAGGTCAGGCGAGGGCCAGCTCGGCAACCACCATCCGGTGATCCGAGCCACCCAACGTGTGCTCGCCCACCGACACCCCGCGCAACCCGGCCCCGTGCAGCACGTGGTCCAGCTGCGTCACCGGCGGCACCCACCACCCCGAGGGCCAGGTCGGCGCCCACCCACGACCCAGCTCCGCGTGCGTGTCCACCAGCCCCGCGTCCAGCAGCCCGCGCAGCGAGGCGTGGTCCAGCGTCGCGTTGAAGTCGCCCAGCATCACCACATCCGGCCCCGCCGCCACCCGCAACGCGGCCAGGTCCCGGCCCCACTTCGCCGCGTCGCCCAACGGATACAGCGTGTGCACCCCCACCAGCCGGACCACCCGCCCGCCGATCTCCACCTTGGCCACGGTCTGCCCCCAGGTCGTCGGCGCGGCCAGCAACCCACCCCCGTGCAACGGCAACCGCGAGTAGATCGAGGTGTCCTCCTCCGGGTGCAACTCCTGGTACGGCAACACCTCGTCGATCCCGGCCGCGGCCAGCGACCGCACCCCGGCCCCCGGAAGTTCCTGCACCGCAAGCACATCCAGCCGCTCCGCGCGCGCCAGCTCCACCAGCGCCGCCGCGTCCACCCGCCCCACGAGGGCGTTGATCGTGCCCACCCGCAGCCGCACCGCCCCCACCTCGCCGCCATCCGGCACGAACCGCGGCACCAGCACCGCCAGCTGCACCACCGCCAGCCCCGCGGCCAGCCAGGCGGCCTTCATCCGCAACACCCCGAACACCACCGCCAGCAACACGGTCCCCGCCGCCACCAGCGGAAAACCGGCCATCGGCAGCGCGAGCACATTCCCGTCGTCCAGCCCAGCCACCCGCACCAGCACCAGCCCCGCCACCGGAGCCAGCGCCGCCCACCCCAGCCACGCGACCACCCGCCGCCGCGGCCGAACATCAACAACGGTCATACCGAAAGTCTGCCCGAGCACCCGGGCCAGCCATCCCGCCGCCCGCCCGCACCTGCACCCGCGGCCCCGCCTCGCACCGCGCGCCCCACCCCCCCCGCGCCCTCGTCCCATTCCCGACGCGCCCCGGTTCCGGACCAAATTCGGACAGTTCCCCGGACAGACCCTTTTCCCGGCCCGGCGGGACATGGCATGGTCGCTCTGACTCCGACAACGTTGTCAGCGAGGGGGCGGAACCGTGTCACCATCTCCCGGCAGAACCGTCGCGCCCGGCAGAACCGTCGCGCGAGCACTGGCCGTCGCGCTGCTCGCCGGTGGGCTGCTCGCCCCGGCCACCGCGGCCGCCCAGCCGGTGGCCGACCCGACCACGCTGGTCAACCCGTTCGTCGGCACCCAGAACTTCGGCAACACCTTCCCCGGCGCCAGCGCGCCCTTCGGCATGGTCCAGGTCAGCCCGGACACCGGCGGCCAGGGCGGCTACGACTACAAGCAGGACCAGATCCACGGGTTCAGCCAGACCCACCTCTCCGGCGTCGGCTGCGGAGTGGCCGGCGAGCTGCCGATCATGCCCACCACCGGGCCGGTCGACTCGGTCGAGCACACCGGCTACCGCTCGAAGTACTCCCACGCCGACGAGGAGGCCAAGCCCGGCTACTACCGGGTCGGGCTCTCCCGCTACGGCGTCAACGCCGAACTGACCGCCACCGAGCGCACCGGCTGGCAGCGCTACACCTTCCCGGCCACCGCCGCGGCCAACGTGCTGTTCAACACCGGCAAGGCCAACCAGGGCGTGCACGACTCGGAGATCCACGTCGTCGGCGACCGCACCCTGGAGGGCCGGGTCCGCGCAGGCGGGTTCTGCGCGGGCAAGGACGACCACACCGTCTACTTCACCGCCAGCTTCGACCGCCCGTTCACCGACTTCGGCACCTGGCGCGGCACCACCAAACGCCCCGGCACCAGGGACGCCGCCGGTGCGGGCGGCAATGGCGCCTGGGTCACCTTCGACGCCACCGCCGACCGGGACGTGGTGGTCAAGGTCGGCCTGTCCTACACCGGCGTGGACGGCGCCCGCCGCAACCTGACCGCGGAGACCGCCGACGCGCACGACTTCGACGCCGTCCGCGCCAAGCTGCACCAGTCCTGGGTCCAGCGACTGCGCTCGGTCAGCGTCGGCGGCGGCAGCACCGAACGGCAGACCGCGTTCTACACCGCGCTCTACCACTCACTGCTGCACCCCAACCTGGCAGGCGACGTCGACGGCAAGTACCTCGGCTTCGACGACAAGGTGCGCACCGCCACCGACTTCACCCCGTACCAGAACCTGTCGCTGTGGGACACCTACCGCCCGCAGAACCAGCTGCTGGAGATGCTGGAACCCCAGGTGGCCCGCGATGTCGCGCTGTCCGTGCTGGCCGCGGGCCGCGACGGCGGCTGGCTGCCGCGCTGGGCATTGGCCAACAGCGAGACCAACATCATGACTGGCGACCCGGTCACCCCGTTCCTGGTCGAGGCCTGGTCCAAGGGCCTGCTCGCCGGGCACGAACGCGAGGCGTATGCCTTGCTGCGCAAGAACGCCACCGCCACCCCGCCCGCCAACTCCGTCTACAATGGACGGTCCGGCGCGGACTACTACAACACCCGCGGCTACATCCCCTCCGGCCTCAAGCTCGGCGTGGACTGCGCGCACAAGGGCGGCGACAACGACTGCGCGCACCCCGCCTCGGCGACCATGGAGTACGCCGCCGCGGACGCCGCGCTCGCCCTGCTCGCCGAGGCCCTCGGCGAACGCGCCGACGCGCGCATGTTCGCCGACCGCGGCCAGTGGTACCGCAACCTGTGGGACAAGAACATCAGCCAGTTCCGCCCGCGCACCAAGGACGGCACCTGGCTCACCCCCTACGACCCGGTCGGCGCCGCACACCAGTTCCACGAGGGCGGCGCGCACCAGTACCAGTGGCTGGTCCCGCAGGACCCGGCCGGACTGGTCGAGCTGATGGGCGGCCGCAAGGCCACCGAGCAGCGCCTGGACCGCTTCTTCGCCTACGACAAGCTGTTGCGCGACCCGGCGGGCACCGCCCGCAAGGACTGGATCACCGATCCCTACGACTACTACGGCAAACCCACCTACAACCCGAACAACGAGCCCGACCTGCACGCGCCGTACATGTACCTGTGGGCAGGCGCCCCGGCCAAGACCGCGACCGTGGTCCGCGCCGCGATGACCCTGTTCACCACCGGCCCGGACGGCATGACCGGCAACGA
Source organism: Crossiella sp. SN42 (assembly GCF_023897065.1). Lineage (GTDB taxonomy): Bacteria > Actinomycetota > Actinomycetes > Mycobacteriales > Pseudonocardiaceae > Crossiella. Next base: position 116,759 of record NZ_JAMHIV010000015.1, on the reverse strand, counting down.
CGACCTGGGCACCATGTCCGCCTGGTACGTCTTCTCCAGCCTCGGCCTCTACCCGACGATGAGCGGCGCCAACTTCCTGGCGCTGTCCAGCCCGCAGTTCCCCACCGCCACCGTGCGCATCGGCGACTGGGGCGGCCGCCAGGGCGGCACGCTCACCGTCACCGCGCCCGGCGCCAGCGACACCAACCGCTACGTGCAGCGGGTGGCGCTGAACGACCGCCCGGTCGGCAAGACCTGGCTGTCCTGGGCCGACCTCGCCCGCGGCGGCAACCTGGCGCACACCCTGGGCAGCACCCCGTCGGACTGGGGCACCGGCCGCCAGGACGAGCCGCCCTCGATCAACCGCGCCGCGGGCGATCTCCGGCACCACGTGGACGCCTCGCTGCGCCAGCCCACCGCGGTGCTGCCCACCTCCACCGGCAGCCAGCAGACGAGCCTGCCGCTGGACGTGCTCGGCCAGTCCCCAGGCGTCATCGCCGCCCAGGTCCGCGCCACCGCACCGGCAGGCTGGCGGATCGACGCCCCGGCCGCGCCCATCTTCCTGCGCTCCCACCGCCTGCCCACCCAGGAGACCGTGCCGCTGACGCTCACCGTCCCCGCGGCCGCCCCGGTCGGCAAGTACCCGGTGGTGGTGCGCGTGGAAGCCCTCGGCGGCAACAAGGTCGTCCGCGAGCTGACCGTGGAGCTGCGCGCAGCCGCGACCTGCGCGAGCACCAGCGGAACCCAGTGCGCGGTGGAGCTGAAGACCTTCGCCGACCACGACGGCACCGCCACCGTGACCGCCTCCACCGAAGGCAACTTCGACGGCAGCGGCTGGAGCTACGACGCCGCCCTGCTGCCACCGGCGGGCACGGTCACCTGGGCCGGCACCACCTACACCGCCCCGAACGCGGCCGGCGCCGAACCCAACTTCGTCGAGGCCCGCGGCCAGGCCCTGCTGCTCCCCGAAGGCAGGCGCAGCAGCCTGAAAGTGGTCTCCGCCAGCCACAACGGCCCGGTCACCGCACCGGTGACCCTGCGCTACGCCGACGGCACCACCGAGGACGTCGCCCTCTCCGTCGGCGACTGGGCGGGCTCCACCCCAGCGGGCACCGTGGTGCTGCTGGAGATGCCCCACCGCATCAAGGCGGGCACCGGGATCGACGGCCCACCGGTCCGCCTGTTCGGCCAGACCGTGCCGCTCAACCCGGCCAAGTCTCTCCGTTCGATCAGCCTCCCCAACGATCCGAGGGTCGAGCTGTACGCCCTGACCCTGTCCTGAACCTCACTCGCCACCTCCGTGCAGCACGTCCAGGATCTGCTGCCCGTAGTTCTCCAGCTTCGCCTCGCCGACACCGCTGATGCCGCCGAGCGCCTCCAGGGTCGCCGGGCGCTCGACGGCCACGGTGCGCAGCGTGGCGTCGTGGAAGATCACATACGCCGGTTTGCCCAGTTCCTTGGCCAGCGCGCCACGCCAGGCCCGCAGCCGCTCGAACAGCGGCGCCGCCTCCGCAGGCAGGTCGACCACGGCCGCGGCCTTCTTCGCCTTGGCCTGGCTGGACTTGCTCGCCGGGCGCTCCGGCTCCCGGCGCAGCATCACCTCGCGCTGTTTGCTCAGCACCTGCCCGCTGGCCTCGGTGAGCACCAGCGTGCCGTAGTCGCCCTCCACCGCCAGCAACCCCTGCGCCAGCAGCTGCCGCACCACCGCCCGCCACTCCTGCTCGTGCAGGTCGGCGCCGATGCCGAAGACGGTCAGCGAGTCGTGGTCGTGCTCGATGACCTTCGCGGTCTTCTTGCCGAGCAGGATGTCCACCACCTGACCGGCGCCGAACTTCTGGTTCCGCTCCCGTTTGAGCCGGTACACCGTGGAGAGCAGCTTCTGCGCCGCGACCGTGCCGTCCCAGGACTCCGCCGGGTTCAGGCAGGTGTCGCAGTTGCCGCAGGGCTGGCCCTGCTGGCCGAAGTAGTTGAGCAGCTGCACCCGGCGGCACTCCACCGTCTCGCACAGCGCGAGCATCGCGTTGAGGTGCTGGGCCAGCTTGCGGCGGTGCGCCTCGTCGCCCTCGGAGGTGTCGATCATCTTCCGCTGCTGCACCACGTCCTGCAGCCCGTAGGCCAGCCAGGCCGTGGACGGCAGCCCGTCGCGCCCGGCCCGGCCGGTCTCCTGGTAGTAGCCCTCCACCGACTTGGGCAGGTCCAGGTGCGCGACGAAGCGGACGTCGGGCTTGTCGATGCCCATGCCGAAGGCGATGGTGGCCACCACGATCAGCCCGTCCTCGCGCAGGAACCGGGCCTGGTTGCGCGCCCTGGTCGCCGAGTCCAGCCCCGCGTGATAGGGCACCGCCTCGAAACCGTTGGCGGAGAGGAACTCCGCGGTCTTGTCCACCGAGGCCCGGGACAGGCAGTACACGATGCCCGCGTCGCCCTTGTGCTCGTTGGCCAGCAGCTCCAGCAGCTGCCGCTTCGGGTCGTTCTTGGCCACGATCCGGTACTGGATGTTGGGCCGGTCGAAGCTGGCCACGAAGTGCCGGGCCTCGGTCAGGTTCAACCGGGTGGCGATCTCGCCGTGGGTGGCCTTGGTCGCGGTGGCGGTCAGCGCGATCCTCGGCACGTCCGGCCACCGCTCGTGCAGCTCGGACAGGCCCAGGTAGTCCGGCCGGAAGTCGTGCCCCCACTGGGACACGCAGTGCGCCTCGTCGATGGCGAACAGCGACACCCGGCCGCGGTCGAGCAACCGCATGGTCGACTCCAGCCGCAGCCGTTCCGGCGCCAGGTACAGCAGGTCCAGCTCCCCGGCCAGGAACAGCGACTCCACCAGCTGGCGCTCATCCGGCAGCTGCGTGGAGTTGAGGAACCCGGCCCGCACCCCGGCCGCGGTCAGCGCGTCCACCTGGTCCTGCATCAACGCGATCAGCGGCGAGACCACCACCCCGACCCCCGGCCGCACCAGCGCGGGAATCTGGTAGCACAACGACTTCCCGCCACCGGTGGGCATGAGCACGAGCGCGTCCCCGCCCGCCACCACGTGCTCGATGATCGCCTGCTGCTCACCGCGGAAGGAGTCGTAACCGAAGACCCGCCGCAGCACCTGCGTCGCGTCTCCCACGTCCGATCCGGTCTCCGTCGAAGTCACGGGGCCGAGGTTACCGATCCCCGCCGACAGGCCGTGCCGCACCGCGTTCCGAACGGGTGCACCAGGGCGGTGACCGACCGTGAGATTCCGTTCGGCCACCCCGGTTGACCTGGTGCAGGCAGGAGATCCGGCGCTGGAAAAGCCACTGCACGGGTGTCCCCGTCGGTGTCGGCCGCGGGTCAGGCCTGCCCGACGAAGACGGCCTTGTCCTTGCCAAAACCGGGCTGGAACGCCAGCTGCAGCTCACCCGGCTTCGCCCCGACCGCGTAGGCGACCTCATAGGTGAAGCTCTTGCCGGGCAGCACGGTGCCGCTGTCCAGGCCGGTGCCGCAGGGACCGTTGAAGTCGGTGACCGACCTCGCCTCGCGGCCGTCGAACTGGGCGTCGGTCAGCCCCAGCAGCAGGCCGGTCTGCACCGGCTCCCTGGTGCCGTTGACCACGGTGACGCTGACCTTCACCGCACGCTCCACTGTGGACGGTGAGGCGTACTTGCCCGGCTTGCACGCGACGGGCTTGGCCACCTCGACGGCCAGCCCGTCCGGCCAGGTGTAGCGTTTGCCCCAGGTCGGCGTCTCCGCGGGTGGCGGGTTGTCGGCGGGTTTCGCCTGGGCCGGTTCGCCTTCGCTGACCTGGCCCTGGTTCGTGGTGCCCCGCAACGCCTCGTCCAGGGCTTTCACCGCGGCCGCCTGCACCACCACGGTGATCACGATGCCCAGCACGCACAGGCCCACGCCGATGGCGGCCATCACCTTGCGGGCGCCGAACAGCGCGATCACCCCGAGCACCACGCCGACCCCGGCGGCGATCGCGGTGACGTTGTTGAGGATGATGATCGGCGAGCCGAACAGGCCCACCAGGCCGAGGATCAGCGCGGTCAGCGCGAGCCCGCTGAACCTGGGCCGCGGCGGCGGTGGCGGCGCCTCGGGCATGACGGGCAGCTGGTAGGTCATGGTCGCTCCCTGCGTGCGAAGTTATGCCCGGACCTCGCGCGGTGACGGAAAGTCGTTAGCCCCCAGCCCCTTCGTTCACCACTACGGGTGAGCTGGGACAACGAACCAGGGAAGCGGCGGTCACGACTGGGCCACCGCGTAACGTTGCCCGCGGAGATCGAGAAGCCGGAGTGCGACATGGTCAGCGAGGCGAGCACCGGCCGGGACCGGCGGCGGGTCCGGGACGGCGAGGCAGGCTGCCCCATCACCCAGGTGGCGGCCGGGCACTGGTCCGTCCGTGGCCTGGCCGAGGGCCGCACCGTGCTGCGCAGCACCGACACCCGCCAGGCCGGGCTCGCCGTGGAGCGGATGGACAAGCTGCCCAGCGGCCTGCGCCGCCCCGTGCTGTACCGCGACGGTCCCGAGCACCGCGAGCACCGCCGCCAGACCGCCCGGTTCTTCACCCCGCGCCGGGTCGAGCAGCACTACCGGCCGCTGATGCGCCGGGTGGTCGAGGAGCAGCTCGCCGTACTGCGCGGGGCGGGCAGCGCCGACCTGAGCAGGCTCAGCTTCCAGCTCGCGCTCCAGGTGGTCGCCGAGGTCGTCGGCCTCACCGACAGCAGGCCCGGCATCGACCGGCGGCTGGAGGCGTTCTTCCCGGCCGCCCCGCCCGGGTTCCTGCGGCTCAACCTGGCCTGGCTGCGGTTCCACTTCGGCGACGTCCGCCCCGCCGTGCGCGCCCGCCGCCGGGAACGCCGCGACGACCTGATCTCGCACCTGATCGACGAGGGCTGCCGGGACAGCGAGATCCTCGGCGAATGCCTGACCTTCGCCGCCGCGGGCATGGTCACCACCAGGGAGTTCATCAACCTGGCCGGCTGGCACCTGCTCGCCGACGCCGACCTGGGACAGCGCTACCGCACCGCCGCGGAGCCGGAGCGGCTGGCGCTGCTGCACGAGCTGCTCCGGCTGGAACCGGTGGTCAGCAGGCTCAGCCGCCGCACCACCGCCCCGATCGAGCTGACCGGGGTCACCATCCCGGCCGGGGACCTGGTGGACATCGAGGTCAGCGCCACCAACGTGGACCCGGCCGCGGTCGGCGACCACCCGGCCGACATCCGCCCAGGTCGCGGGCTTGCCGACGGGGCCTCGCCGGTCGCGCTGGCCTTCGGTGACGGCCCGCACCGCTGCCCCGGCGCGCACATCGCGATGCTGGAGAGCGACCTGTTCCTGCACGCCCTGCTCAACCAGCCCGGGATCACCCTGGAAAGCGGCCCGACGGTGGCCTACCGGCCGGAGATCGCCGCCTACGAGCTCCGCGGCCTGCGCGTTTCACTGCGGGGATGCTGAGGCGCCACCCGCGCGGGGGAGGAGGACTACGGTCGGAACCGGGTCTAGGGGTGGGAGAGGGACGTTGGCAGGATCGCCCTGGGCGGGACGACTGGGACTGAACGTCGACGCGCTGCGCGCCGTCGAGGGGGTGCCGGACGCCCCCGCGCCACGGCCGGAGAGCAGCGCCGCGCCGCTGCCGCCGGTGTTCGAGGGACTCGGCCCGCACGCGGACGCGGTCGCGGTGGCGGTGGCCGTGCTCGGCCCGGAGGCGCCACTGGGCGACACCGCCGCGCTGGCCCAGCTGAGCCTGCCCGCCACCCTGGCCGCGGTGGACGTGCTCACCGCGGCCGGCGTGCTGGTCAACCGGGTGCCGCTGTCCTTCCGCGAGCCGGACACCGCCGAGACCGTCCTGGGCGGGCTCCCGGTGGGCGCGCGGATCACCGTGCGGCTGCGCGCGGCGGAGCTGCTGCGGGCGCTGCCCGGCGCGGCCGAACGCACCGCCGACCAGCTGGTGCGGATCGGCTCGGTCGGCCTGGACTGGGCGGCGGACGCGCTGTGCGCCGCCTCCGCGCAGGCGCTGGACCGGGGTGACTGGCGAGCGGCGGCGGAGTACCTGCGGCACGCGCTGGCCGAACCGATGCCGGTGGCCGAGCGGGTCGCGCACACCCAGCAGCTGGCCGCGATGCTCACCGACACCGACCCGCTGGCCGCCCTCACCTGCCTGCTGCGGGAGCTGCGGCGGGAGGACACCGTCGTCGAGGTCACCGCCACCACCGGGTTGCTGCGGCGGCTGGCGACCAGGCTGCCGGGCACCCAGGACGCGCTGCGCCTCTTCGACGAGGCCGCCGACCGGCTGCACCTGCACGATCCGCCTGCCGCGATCCGGTTGCAGCTCACCAGGGCCGGGTTCGCGCTGTTCCGGCCGGGCGGGACCACCCGGCTGAGCAGGCTGGCGGACTGGCTGGCCGAGGCCGACCTGGCCGATCCGCCGGCGCGCCGGGGCCTGGCCGCGGTGCGGGCCTGCCTGGCGGCGCTGCGCGAACCGCGCGCGGGCGACGCGGTCGAGCTGGCCACCGCGGTGCTGGCCGAGGCCGACCCGCGGCACGAGTGGGACGCCTGCTGGCTCGCGCTCTCCGCGCTGCTGCTCGCCGGGGACGACGCGGCCACCGAACGCGCCAGCCGCGAGCTGGAGGCCGCCCTGCCGGTCGAGGGCGCCGAGACCCAGCGCTTCGGCTGCGAGCTGGCCCGGGCGTACTCCTTGCGGCGTCAGGGAAACCTGCGCGGGACAATGTCCACATTGGACTCACTGCTGGCCGGGTGCGCGGCGTACGGCCTGGCCCGCGACCATCCGATCGTGGCCACCGCCGCGGCCAACCTCGCGGAGGCCCTGGTGCACACCGGGGCGCTGCGCCGGGCCGAACAGGTGCTCGCCGAGTACCGCCTCGACGGCGAGCTCCGCGACACCGCCGCCTCGATGTGCGTGCTGCGCGGCCGGGGCGCGGTCGCCGCCGCCAACGGCGACCTGGACGCGGCGCTGACGGCGCAACTGGACTGCGGCAGGCACGTCACCGGCTGGGCCGAGCTCAACGCCGAGTTCCTGCCCTGGCGCTTCGAGGCGGTGCGTACCCTGCTCCGCGCCGACCGCCACGACGAGGCCCAGGCCTTGGCCGAGGCCGACCAGACCGCCGCCGAGGCCTGGGGCACCCCGCGCGCCCTCGGCTTCGCCACCTACGCCCGCGCGCTGACCAGCAACGGCCCCCAACGGATCGCGTTGCTCACCGAGGCCGCCAGCCTGCTCGCCACCGCGGGCGCCGCCCTGGCCGAGGCCCGCGCCCGCCACGACCTGGCCCAAACCCTCCGCCAAGCAGGCTCCCCAGCGGAAGCGGAACCCCACCTGGCCCGCGCCCGCGAACTAGCCGCCCACTGCGGCGCCATCCTGGGCGCCCCCGCCCCGGCCGACCGCCCCGTCCTCACCCCGCAGGAACGACGCATCGCCCGCCGGGTCGCCCGCGGCCACACCAACGCCCAGATCGCCGACGAGCTGACCCTGGCCCGCCGCACCGTCGAGTTCCACCTCTCCAGCGTCTACCGCAAACTCGGCATCACCGGCCGCCGTGACCTGGCCGCCTGGTCCGGCCCGGAACTCGACTAGCCCGCGCGCCGAACGCCGCCCGCGTGACATCGGAACCCGGTCTAGGACGCCCGGTCCCGCACCAGCCGGAACGCCTCGATGTACTTCGGCAGCTCCCTCCGGGCCGCCTCCAGCCTCGGCTGGTCGATGTCCAGCGCGGGCCTCCGTCCGCCGGGGATCAACCAGTCCGCGGCCGACTCCCGTGGTTCGGCGTCGGCACAGCGCAACAACAGGCACACCGAGTCCAGCGTCCGCACCAGCTCATCCACGATCACCGCCGCCTGCGCCGGATCAAGCGCGAGCCGCCCATCGGCCGCCAGCCGCAGGAACAGATCGCCGGCCAGCCCGCCGTATCCGGTGTCGCTGCCAGCCATCCGCCGCCTCCCGCCGATCACGCCACCCGGGAGTCCACTACCTCCGCCGCCCCGCCCGACAGTCCCCACTGCCAAATCTGCCCCCACCCCCAGTCGACCTTGCCCGCACGCACCCTCCCCGCCCGCCACGCCCGCCACGCTTTCGAGTGAACCCCCATTCGCGCCTGGGCTCGGGCCTCCCTCAAACCCCCAGCTCAGCTATGCTAAGTCTCAACCGGAGCACGCGCTCCGCAAGATTCCGCCCCCATTTCGCCGCCAAGATCAAGACAGAAAGGAACCGAATCACTGTTTCCCGCGTTGCGCGAAAGAAGAGCGGCGCCCCCGCGCGGCACCCACCCCCGCGACGCCCTCAAGCCCCCCGCCACGACCCAGCAGTTCAACCGAGGCGGAAGCCCAGCACCCCAACCGAGGCGGAAGTGGAAGCGATCCAGCCGACCACAAAGGAGGCAGCCCACCCGACCAGAGCGGAGGCGGCTCGACGGCAGCGGCGGAGCGCCGGTCGACTGCAGCGGGGAAGCCCCGGTCGACGGCAGCGGCGGAGCACCAGGCCGTACGCCAGCGGAACGTTGGGCCGCGCAGCAGCGAACCGCCGGGCCACCCGGCAGCGAACCGCCGGGTCGCACGCCGATGCCGCAGAAGCATGGAGCGAGGCAGACGCACGGGCGAGCCCGAGCGTGGCGCGAGTCCGCAGCCGCGGGGAGCATGGCAGGAACCGGCCCGCCGCGTTGCCCGTTCCCGCGGCCGCGGATCTACTGGCAGCCATGACCCGAACCGTCGTCGTCGCACTCCTGTCCGCGGCCCTGCTCACCGCGTGCGGGAACCCGGCACCCCCAGCCTCGCCCACGCCGCCCCAGGCCCCCGCGTCCTCGGCGAGTGGTGCCGCGACCTCCGACAGCTCCGCGGCGGCACAACACCAGCTGGAGATCGAGGTGACCGGCTCGGCCACTCTCTCCACCGTCACCTTCACGCTCGACGGGAAGGTCAGCGAGGAGGAGTCGGTGAAACTGCCGTGGCGTAAAACCGTCACGGTCCCGGTCGGAACCGGACGCCACGAGTGGAAGCTGACCATGCAGCACACCGGCGGAACCATGTCCGCGACCGCCACGGTCAACGGAAAGCTCGTGACGCGCACCGGTGGCGGCGGCTCGCCCGGCACCAAGAACACCGCCAACCTGTCCGGCAGCTTCGCGGACTGACCAACCGCTCCGGGTCCCGCCGGTAGCCGCCACGGCACCGCCCGTCGCTGTCCACCAGTCACGCCGCCGTTTGCCGCCACGGCCCTCGCTAGCTGCCGCTTCGCTGTTCGCCACCGCGGCTGCCCGCTGCCGCCCGCCGCTGTCACCCGCTGCCACCCGCCGCCGTTCGCGCCCGCTCGCGACCTGTTCGCCATCGCGCCGCGCCTTGTCGCCTTGCCGTCACGCGTTCGCTCGCCGTCGCGGGCAGCCCGGGTTGTCCCCTCGACAGCACCGGTCCCGCCCGCGCCGGAGTCGGCGGCAGACAGCCGACGCCACTCCGCCACAACGATCCCGATCACCCGCCCCGCGCCCCGCGTGACCTGCGCGCCCCGCCGCAACCCGCCCGCGGGCTTGTGGCGACCGGATCCGACCGGGTCGTAAGTTACTGCGCATGCAGCCCGAGTCCCCGTCCGACGTGTGGATCGGTCGTGAGGCGGAACTCGCCGTGCTCCGGTCCGCCGTGGAGAACCTTGGTCGCGGTACCGGCGCGGCCGTGTGGGTTGAGGGGGAGCCGGGGATTGGGAAGTCGGCGTTGGTGGCGCGGGGGCTGGAGGCGGCGCGGGAGGCCGGGTATGGGGTGCTGGCCGGGGTGGCCGATCCGATGTCGCAGCGGTCGCCGTTGCGGGTGATGCTGGATCTGTTGCAGGTCGGGCCGCGGTCGGCTGATCCGCGGCGGGCGCGGATCGCGGCGGCGTTGCGGGAGCGGCGGCTGGGGTTGCTGGAGGCGGCGGACGTCGGGTGGGTGGAGATCGAGTTGTTGGCCGGGCTGGTGGACGAGTTGTGCACCGCGGGGCCGACCGTGCTCGTGGTGGACGACCTCCAGTACCTCGACGAGGTCTCCTTCCTGATGTGGCATCGGCTGGTGACCGCGGTCGACCAGCTCCCGCTACTGCTCGTCACCACCTGCCGGCCGGTGCCGCGCCGCCGCGAGGTGCAGGACCTGCGTGCCGCCCTGGCGCGGCGGGGGCATCCGTTGCTGGTGCTGGAGCCGCTCGCGGACGGGCAGGCCGCGGCGTTGCTGGCGGGGTTGCCTGGGCTGGGGGAGTTGCCGGCGTCGGTGCGGGATCGGTTGCGGGAGCTCGCGTTGGGCAATCCGCTCTACCTGCGGGAGCTGGCCGACGCGGCACGGCGCAGTGGCGCCTCGGGGCGGGGGGCGCGGTTGCCGAGCTCGTTCGCGGAGGCGTTGACCGGGCGGTTGCGGGTGGTGCCGGAGGGGTCGGCGGAGATCCTGCGGATGGCGGCGTTGCTGGGTGGGCGGTTCGCGGTCACCGAGGTCGCGGTGCTGATGCGGCGGCCGGCCGCGGAGCTGGTGCTGGGGCTGCAGGACGCGCTGGCCGCGGGGATCGTGGTGGACGCGGGCAGTCACATGGCGTTCCGGCATCCGCTGATCCGGCAGGCGCTCTACGACGGCATGCCCGCCGCGCTGCGGGCCGCCCTGCACCGGGAGGCGGCGCAGACGCTGGCCGACTCCGGTGGCGGGGCGTTGCGGGTGGCCGAGCAGCTGCTCGCCTCCGGGCAGCCGGGGGACGCCTGGGCGCGGGAGTGGCTGGCGGGCACGGCGACCGCGCTGGCGGCGCACGCGCCGGAGATCGCCATCGAGCTGCTCTGCCGCGATGTGGACCAGGCCGTGGTCGAGGACGAGCACGGCGAGGTCCTGCTGGTGGTGCTCGCCTGGGTGTTGCTCGGCGTCGCCCGCCACGACGAGGCGGTGGTGCGGGCGCGGCAGGCCCTGGCCGCGGCGAGCCGGAGCGGGCACCGGGCCGAGATGTACTTCGTGCTGGTGCGGGCGTTGTTCAGCCTGGGCCGCAACAGCGAGGCGGTGGAGGCGGTGCGGCGCGCGCTCGCCCGCACCGACCTGCCGGTGGCCTGGCGGGCCCGGCTGCTCGGGTCGCTGGCCATGTATCAGCGGGCGGGGGAGGGCGATGTCGAAGCGGCCGAGCGGACCGCGCGGCAGGCGCTGCACATGGCCGAGAGCGTCGGCGACTCCTTCGGCACCGCCTACGCGCTGACCGTGCTGTGGGTCAACCAGTCCATCCGGCGCGACCACCTCGCCGCGCTGGCCAGTCTCGACCGCGCGCTGGAGGTGTTGCGCGCCGGACCGGACCACACCGACCTGCTGGCCTTCGCCCAGGACGCGCGGATCTTCACCCTGCAGAACCTGGCCCGCTGGCCGGAGGCCGCGGCCGCGCTGCGCCAGGAACGCGACAGCGGCGTGCGGGGTCCGGCCGCGGTCAGGCCGGGGGTGACCACGGCGGTGCTGCGGTACTGGCTCGGCGAGTGGGCGGACGCTCGCGCCGAGCTCGACCCGGAGCACCTGACCGAGGTTGGTTTCACCTACTCAGGGTTGCGGGAGCCCGGGCCGTCGCTGCTGTGGCACGGGGTGGCCGCGCTGATCGCTGCCCGCCAGGACCAGCGCGACGCCGCCCGCGCGCACCTGCGCGACGGCGCCGCCCTGCCGGTCAGCACCATCGGCGACCGGGAGAACCAGGACTTCCTCATCGCCGCGCGCAGCGTGGTGCTGGAACAGGACGGCGACCCGCGCGCGGCCATGACCACCCTGGCCGGCACGCTGCTGGACCGGCGGCCGGGCGAGATGTCGCTGATCCACCAGTGGCTGCCCGACCTGCTCCGCCTCGCCCTGGCCAACGAGGACCCGGACACCGCCCGCGCCGCGCTGGCCGCCTGCCGCGCCGAGGCCGACGCCGAGTCCGCGCCCGGCCGGGCCGCCGCGGCTTTGCTGCGCTGCCAAGGACTTCTCGACGGCGACCCCGAGCCGCTGCGCGCCGCCGTCGAGCACTACCGCGCCACCGGTCCCGCGGTCGAGCTGGCCGCGACCCTGGAGGACCTGGCCACCGTGCTCGCCGCCACCGGTGCGCACGCCGAGGCCAGGGAGGCGCTGCACGAGGCGGTCACCCGCTACGGCGAGTTCGGCGCCGAGTGGGACATCCGCCGCGCCGAGGGCAGGCTCCGCGAACACGGGGTCCGCCGGGGTGTGCGCGGCCGCCGCGCCGCCCGCGAGCTGACCGGCTGGGACGCGCTGACCCCCACCGAACTGCGCATCGCCGAGCTCGTCGCCGACGGTCAGTCCACCCCCGGCATCGCCGCCGGGCTCTTCCTCTCCCCGCGGACCGTGCAGACCCACATCTCGCACATCCTCGGCAAGCTCGGCATGCGCGGCCGGGTGGAGATCGCCAGAGAGGTCTTCCGCCGCCGCGCCGGCTGACCCGGGGCGGATGACGAGGCACGTCGTCCACAGGTGGCCACCGCAGGTATCCGCAGGTTGCCCTCGCGCACCAGCGCAGTTGCCCCTGCGGACCACGATCAGCGCAGGTCAACCCACTGCCGCGGGGACACCGTCAGGTGACCGATGTCTTCGGCGTCACTCAGGGTGAGGATTGACGGCGTTGGCCCACCACGTACGGGGAGAACGCAGTGGAAGCAATCCGCGTCGCGGTCTACGCACCAGATCCACTGACCGCCGCCGGCCTCTCCGGCACGCTGCGCGCCTGCGCCGAGATGGTGGTCGAGGAAGGCCTGCAGTCGCCACGCGCCGACGTCCGGGTGGTCGCCGCCGACGCGCTCACCCCCGAGCTGCTCTCGCTGCTGCGCCGGGCGGCCAACAACGGTGGCGTACCGGTTGTACTGGTGGTCAACCAGTTAGAGGAGTCCGAACTGCTCGCGGCGGTGGAGTGCCGGGTGGTCGCGGTGCTGCCCAGGGCGGCGACCACCGGCGACCGGCTGGTGCACGGGGTCCGGGCGGCCGCGGCGGGCGGCGGGGTGCTGCCGCCGGCGATGCTCGGCGAGCTGCTCAAGCACGTGGAGCGGCTGCAACGGGAACTGTTGGCGCCCAAGGGCATGAACGCCGCGGGGCTGAGTCCGCGCGAGGTCGACGTGCTGCGGTTGATGGCCGACGGCTGGGACACCGCGGAGATCGCCACCCGGCTCTGCTACTCCGAGCGGACCGTGAAGAACGTGATCTCCGGTGTCACCCAGCGGCTGAAGCTGAAGAACCGGCCGCACGCGGTGGCCTACGCGATGCGCGCCGGGATGATCTGACCCGGCGCGGCGGGTGATGAGGGCCTCACCCGCCGCCGAGCCGGACGGGTCAGTCCTTGACGATGTTCTTGACCGCGTCCTTCGCCTTCTCCACACCCTGCTTCAGGTCGCCCTTGGCCTGGTCGCCACGGCCCTCGGCCTCCATGCCCTCGTCATCGGTGGCGCGGCCGGTCGCTTCCTTGATCTTGCCCTTGACCTGGTCGGCCTTGGCGTCGATCTTGTCTCCGGTACTCATATGTCAGCTCCCCTGCTAGACAGCGGCTGTACGAGCAGCAGGGTGCCCACCCCAGGCCGGTTCAACCACGATCGTGGCTGTGGCCTGACTAACCGGCTCCCTGGATGTCCCGGCCGCGGGCCAGGCGCAGGCTGAGCCCGAGGAAGACCAGCACGTAGCCGAGAAGCACCAGCACCGCGACCGGCGCGCTGGTCACGTCGACCACCAGCATCGCCACGCCGCCGCTCGAACCCTGTGGCCGCGCGCCCAGCTCCGCCGCGATCGCGCCGCCGCTCGGCCCGATCAGCAGGGTCTGCACCGCCTTGACCGCGGGCAGCGCGAAGGTCAGCCCGTTGACCGCGTTCTCCAGCGCCAGCAACCACACCAGCCCGACGGCCAGGCCGGTGCCGGTGCTGCGGAAGGCCGAGGCGAGGAAGAAGCCGAGCGTCGCGCAGGCCAGGCCGAGCAGCCAGCAGGCGCCGATCCCGGCCAGCACGGTGAGCGGGTCGGGGAAGACCACCGGCCCGTTCTCCAGGCCGGCCACGACCAGGCGCAGCACCGAGCTGAACGCGAAGGTGGCCAGCACGATCCCTAGCACTGCTAGCGCCATGGTCAGGAACTTCGCCAGCAGCACCGCCATCCGGCCGGGCCCCTGGGTGAACAGCGGTCCCCAGGTGTGCCACCGGTACTCCCCGCCCATCAGCACCGCGCCCAGGATCACCATGATCGCGCCGCCGAACATCGGGAAGGACATGAGCGTGTTGGCCACCAGGCTTTCCGGCAGCAGGTTGCCCAGCATCGCGCCGATCTGCTCCGGGTTCGCCGCCGCGCTGCCGGACTGGGCGCGGTAGACGAGGTAGGGCACGGTGAAGGTGAACAGCAAGGTCTGCGCCAGCCAGCAGGCGCCGAGCAGCCAGGCGGCCGGGCGCTTGCGGATGGCGAGCAGCTCCGAGCGCAGCGCGGCGGTCATGACGGCACCGCCGCAGGCTCCTGGTCCACGGTGAGCTCCAGGAAGACCTCTTCCAGCGAATGGCGCACCGCACGCAGGTGGGTCACCGTCACCTCCGCCAGCACCAGCTCCCGGTTCAGCGCGCCGATGAGCTCCACCGGCGCGCTGACCAGCAGATCCTCCCCCTCCTGCCGGACAGCGCGGACCGAGGGATGCCGCCGCAGCACCTCGGCCGCGCGCTGCCGGGGACTCGCGGTGATCATCAGCCGCCCCGCGTCCAGCGAGGAGGTCAGCTCGGCGACACTGCCCTCGGCGATCAGCCGCCCCTGCTGGATCACGCCCACCCGGTCGCACACCTGCTCCACCTCGCCGAGCAGATGACTGGACAGCAGCACCGTGCGCCCGGCCGAGCCGAGCGAGCGGATCAGCTCCCGCATGGCGGCCATGCCCGACGGGTCCATGCCGTTGGTCGGCTCGTCCAGGATCAGCAGCTCGCAGTCCTTCAGCAGCGCCGCCGCGGTGCCCAGCCGCTGCTTCATGCCCTGCGAGTAGGCGCGGAACCGGTCACCGCCCCGCTCCGCCAGCTCCACTTGGGCGAGCGCCCGCTCCACCCGGGAGTCGGGCATGCCGCAGGACCGGGCCAGCACGCGCAGGTTGTCCCGGCCGGACAGGTGCGGGTAGAAGGCCGGATACTCGATCAGCGCGCCGATCCCGGCCAGTCCGCGCGGATTCCCCGGCGCTTCACCGAGCACGGACGCGTGCCCGGCGGTGGGCCGGATAAGTCCCATCAGCATGCGCGGCGCACCCGCAGGTCGAGATCGACGACGGCGCTCTGCCCGCCCGGATATCGCTTGGCCAGTCGCCGTGCGGTCACCGGGAAACGAACCTGCTAGAACTGGGCGGCACACGACGTGATCCAGGGGGGACACAGATGCGCACCGACGTCATGCGACTCGCCGCCGCCTCGGGCGGCCATCCCGACGACCTCGCCGCACTCATCGACGACCTGGGCCCCGGCCGCTGCGCCGAGATCGCCACCGACGAGATCGCCTTCCGCCTCGACCCACCACGCCTGGACCCCGGCACGGAGATCGAGATCCAGCTCCTGTTCGGCCACCGCGACACCACCACCGCCTGCCTGGTCACGGTCACCGGCTCCAGCGCCATCCACGCCGCCGGCCGGTCCGCGACCCCGCACGCCACCATCCGCCAGCAGCTCGGGGAAGCGATCCGCCAGCTCCTCGGCCCCCGTGGCGCGGCAGGTCCGGCCACCCGCCAGGTGGAACTGCGCGACTCCGGCGACATCGCCTCCTTCCGCCGCCCGCCGGTCTGGTTCGCCGCCGCCCAGCGCCTTCTGTCCACAATGGACCATCGCGATGAGGTGACCCTGACTGAGCTGGCCAGCCGCCACGAGTCGGACAAGTGGGGCATCCACCGCTACACCCAGCACTACCCGCGCTACTTCGAGCCGCTGCGCGACCGCCCCCTGACCGTCCTGGAGATCGGCATCGGCGGCTTCGCCGACCCCGCCGCCGGCGGTTGTTCGCTGCGCATGTGGAAGCACTACTTCCCGCGCGCCACCGTCTACGGCGTCGACGTGCACGACAAGACTCCCCATGCGTGCCAACGCATCCACACCCTGCGCGCCGACCAGTCCGACCCCGAGGCGCTGCTGGCGGTGGTGGCCAGGACCGGCCCGCCGGACATCGTGATCGACGACGGCAGCCACCGCGTCGACCATGTGCTGACCACCTTCCACACGCTGTTCCCGCACCTCCGCGAAGGCGGCTACTACGCCATCGAGGACCTGCAAACCTCGTACTGGCCCCGTTTCGGCGGCACCAGCGCGGAGCTCGACGCGCCGCACACCAGCCTCGGCTTCCTGAAGTCGCTGGTCGACGGCCTCAACCACGAGGAGATCCTGGCGGGCAGCCGACGGCCCGCGCCGACGGACCAGCAGATCAGGAGCCTGCACTTCCACCACAACCTGGCGGTGATCGAGAAGGGCGTGAACGTGGAGGGCGGGGGACCGGACTGGGTGCGCTTCGGGCCGAAGTGAGCGCATCCGCGGTGGCCTTGACCACCCACGGGAATCTCCGCCCGCCGCCCGCGTTGTCCCTGGTGTGACGGTACGACTTTCCGTGCTTGACCGGTCGAGCACCAGGCAGGGCCAGGATGACGCGCGGGCGTTGCGGGACACCGTGCGGTTCGCGCGGCAGGCCGAGGAGCTGGGGTATCACCGGTTCTGGGTGTCCGAGCACCACAGTGTGCCGGGGCTGGCCGGGTCGGCGCCGACGGTGCTGGCCGCGGCGGTGGCGGCGGCGACCGAGCGGATCCGGGTGGGCACCGGTGGGGTGATGCTGCCCAACCACCGGCCGTTGGTGGTGGCCGAGCAGTTCGGCGTGCTGGAGGCGTTGTACCCGGGGCGGATCGACATGGGGCTGGGGCGTTCGGTCGGGTTCACCAACGGGTGCGGCGGGCCCTGGGGCAGGACAAGGAGGCCGTGGACGCCTTCGCCGACCAGCTGGGTGAGCTGCTCGGGTACTTCACCGGGGAGCAGTCGGCGCATCCCGGGGTGCACGCCCGGCCGGGGGAGGGGATGACGGTCTCGCCGTTCCTGCTGGCGACCGGGGCGGGGGCGGAGATCGCGGCCGCGTTCGGGCTGCCGCTGGTGGTCGGCGGACCGCGCTCGACCGAGGCGATTGCCCGGTACCGCAACGCTTTCCGGCCCTCGGAGTGGGCGCGGGAGCCGTATGTGGTGGTCGCCGCGACGGTCGCGGTGGCCGAGACCACCGAGCAGGCCCGGCGGCTGCTGCTGCCGGAGGCGTGGTCCACCGCGCACTCCCGCACCCGCGGTGAGTTCCCGCCGCTGCGTTCCCCCGAGGACGTGCTGGCGATGGAGCTGACCGAGCGGGAACGAACGCTGCTGGCGGAGGCGCTGCGCGGCCAGCTGCATGGCACCCCCGGCGAGGTGGCCACGAACCTGGGCGAGCTCCTCGAACGCACCGGCGCGGACGAGATCCTGGTGACCATGAGCACCTACGACCGCGCCGACATGCTCGACTCCTACCGCCGCCTGGCCGAGCTGACCATCCCGGCGCGGCTCACCGCGAACGGCGAGCGCTCAGCCTGACACCGCGCCGGATCCCGGTGGCCGGCCCGTCCGGTTCGCGATGAGGATCTCGATGCCGTCCAGGATGCGGCCGAGCCCGAACTCGACGTCCTCCTTGAGGTCGGGCGCGGCGTCCTCCTCGTCCCGGTACTCGCCGCTGGCCATGATCGAGGCGACCCTGGGGAAGTCGCGCAGGCGTGGCTGCAGGAAGCCGGACAGCGACTGCACGGGCGCGGCGTTGCCGGCGAGGTTGCGGGCGAGCAGGGCCGTGCTGCGGGCGTATCCGTCGAACAGCAACGCGCAGCCCAGCATGTCCTGGTTGCGCAGTCCCGTCCCGGCCAGCCCTGATAACGGATCCTGCCGGAGACCAGCACCGCCACCGGGTCGCAGGTGAGCGCCACCTCGGGCAAGTGGTGACTGGACACCAGCACCGCCTGTCCCCGCTCGGCCATGGCGCGGATCAGGCCGTGCCTGTCCCGGATGCCGACCGGGTCGAGTCCGTGCGGACCAGATCGAGCGCCTGCTGGCCCAGTCCGCGCTGACCGGGATCGCCGACCAGCGCGTCGGCCGGTACTCCACCGGCGCCAAACGCAGGCTGGGCATCGCGCAGGCGCTGCTCGGCGAGCCCCGCTTGCTGGTGGTGGACGAGCGCCGGTGGAGGAGCCGACGCTGGAGGACGGGTATGCCGCGCTGATGCACTCGGTGCGCGGCGGTGACCACCATCGCTAGTGGCCCGCCAACCGGTTCAGGCTGTTTCCGTCCAGGTGACCGGAAGCTCGTGCACGCCGTAGATCCGCATGTTGGTGCGCAGCTTCACCTCGGCCGCCGGGATGGCCAGCTGGAGGGTCGGGAAGCGGCGCAGCAGGCCCGCGAAACCGGCGCGCATCTCGATGCGGGCCAGTTGCTGGCCGAGGCACTGGTGGATGCCGTGGCCGAAGGACAGGTGGCCGCGGGCGTTGCGGTGGATGTCCAGGGCGGCGGGATTGTCGAAGCGGTGGGGGTCGTGGTTGGCGGTGAGCAGGGAGACCACGACGGTGGCGCCCTGGGGGATGGTCTCGCCGCCGAGCTCGAGGTCCTCGGTGGCGTAGCGGTAGAAGATGTCGCCGATGGACAGGTAGCGCAGCAGCTCCTCGACCGCGCCGGGCAGCAGGTCCGGGTTCGCGCGCAGCTCGGCCAGCTGGTCGGGGTGTTCCACGAGCGCGAAAGTGCCCAGTGCCAACATGTTCGCGGTGGTCTCGTGACCGGCGAGCAGCAGCAGGAAGCCGATGCCGGTCAGCTCCTCGATGCTCAGGTCCTCCTGGCCGGCCAGGTCGGAGAGGATGTCCTCGCCCGGCTCGGCGCGTTTGCCGGTGACCAGGGCGGCGAGGTAGCCGGCCAGGGCGCCGTAGGCGGCCATCTTCTCCTCGATGGTCAGGGTCATGTCCAGGAACCTGGTGGAGTTGGCCTGGAAGTCGGCGCGGTCGGCGTAGGGGACGCCGAGCAGTTCGCAGATCACCAGCGAGGGCACCGGCAGCGCGAACTCCTTGACCAGGTCGACCGGCGGGGTCAGCCGGGCCAGCTCGTCCAGCTGCCGTTCGACGATCTCGTTGATGTGCTCTTCCAGCTGCCGCATGCGTTTGACGGTGAAGGCGCCGGTGAGCTTGCGCCGCAGGCGGGTGTGGTCCGGCGGATCCATGGCGATGAACAGGCCCGGCACCTGCGGCGAGGGCTCGGTGACCACGGGCATGCCGGGGACCACGTACGGCTCGTGCACGACGCCGAGGTCCTGCCGGGAGCTGAACCGGGTGTCGGCCATGACCTGGCGGACCTCGTCGTAGCCGGTGACGATCCAGCCCTCGTGCCCGTCGGGGAAGACCAGCGGGCTGACCGGGCGGGCCTCGCGCATCCGGGTGAGGTGGCTGGGCGGCACGAAGGGACCGGCGTCGCGGTCGGTCGGCAGGCTGCGCGGGGTGGCGTCAGTGTGCGTCGTCGGGTTCGGCATGGGACCAGCCTCCAACGTTGACGCACCGTCAGGGTCAAGCCCTTCGCCGGAACCGGCACGTGCCCACGCGTGCCGGCCCCGGCCGCCCTCGGCGGTCAGCGGCTCCTGCGGGTCCCGGGGTGACCCCGCGGGACTCGGTGAGCACCTGGGCTGTCCGGACCACCCGGTCCCGTAGTTCCTCGGAACTCCGCACCGAATCGGCGCACAGCAAACTCTTGAGGATTTCTCCGGATTTTCCTTTCGGATTCCGCCCACCGGCGGGCGGTCAGCCGTGGGCGAGGCTGTCGCCACCGTGTCCTCGACGATCTTGAGACCAAGCGCGTCATCGTCCGAAATGCGGACCGGTCCAGTTCATCGCCGAAGGACTTCTCCGGCCGGACATCCTCCACCGGGACACTCAGTTGTGTGTTTGTGTGTTTCGTGGGGAGAAGCGTTGTCAGGCAGTGGCTGACAACTGCTGCACCAGCGGGCCGCTGACCAGGTCGACCACTGTGCCCGCCTACCCCGTGCCCGGGTAGAGGCTGGTCTGCTCCGCCGTGCAGGCCACCGAGCCGTCGTCCAGCTCCACCGACACCGTGGCGGTGACCTCCAGGTAGCCGTGCGGGCGCTGCCGGACCGCGCCGATGCCGACCTTCGCCCTGATCCACTCCCCGGCCGCGACCGGCTTGCGGAAGCGCACCTTGTCCACCCGGTAGTTCAGGCTCAGCGCGACGCCCGCGACCTCGAACACCTCGCCGATGAAGGCGGGCAGCAGGGACAGGATCAGGAAGCCGTGCGCGATCGGCCTGCCGTAGGGCCCCTGCGCGCACTGCTCGGCATCCAGGTGGATCCACTGGTGGTCGTCGGTGGCCTCGGCGAACTGGGTGATCCGGTCCTGGGTGATCTGCCGCCAGCCGCTGTAGCCGAGGCTGGTCCCGGCCAGGTCGGCCAGCTCGTCCGGTTTGACCTGCATCGCGGTCATCGGGCGGCTCCCTGGCTCAGTCGGCTGGTCAGCCGGTCGCCCGCATCGGACAGCGTCCGCGCGGTCGCCAGCCCGATACCGCTGTTACCGCCGCTGACGAGCGCTCTCCGGCCCGTCATCGAACGTCGCCTCGGCAGCGCGAATCCGCCCACTCCACATGAAGCCCCCATGATCGGTGCCAACCCGGGAACAGCACGCGGTGAATCGCACCGCTTTCGCCCCGCGTCGCGCTGAGTCTGCCTCTCCCGGAGACGCCAGATCGAATCCAGCGTGGTCGGCAGCTTAGGGAGGGCCATTCTCAGCGTCAATGACCTGAAGAACGCGCCGGAGTTTCCGGCAATCTTGGCCATTCCGTTACCGGCCTTCGGTTCTGCCGCTGACCACAAGAGGCCGTGACCAAGATAGCTGGGCATATTTTTCGGCTAAGAGTGGTGCGGTCCGCGCTGCCCTGTCACCGGGGTGACGTGACGGGCGTCGCGAGGGCCGCGGCCACCGCGGGAAGCCAGCGGGCGGCCATCTTGCGGAATCCGGAGTCGACCGGATGCACGCCATCGTTGGTGTCGCTGGCCGGGTCGAACCCGGTCCACTGGTCCACCACCACGATCGGCGAGCGCGCCGTGGACCGCGCCGCCGCCCAGCAGGGGATTGCCCGGTTCAGCGCCACCACCCGCTGCCCGCAGGAGGCGCAGCCGCGCGGCGCCATCGGGATGATCTGCGCGAGCAGGATCCGGGTGGCCGGGTTGTGCGCGCGGATCTGCTCGACCAGCTTCCCGTAGGCGGCCAGCACCGCCTCGGTGCCGACCCCGTGCCACAGGTCGTTGGTACCTAAATGAATCAGCACGACATCGGGCCGGGCGGTGGCCAGCCAGGACGGCAGCAGGTTCCGCCTGGCGATCACGGTGGCCTGGAAGCCGCTGTAGCCGGCGTGGTCCCGGTCGTAGGTCGGGCCGCAGGCGCCGCCGGTCCTGGTGCCGACGAAGTCGATGGCGGTGTGCCCGCGTTCTCGCAACCGGTGCCAGAGCTCGGCGCGCCAGCAGCCGGGCGCGCCGGTGATCGAGTCGCCCAGGGGCAGGATGCGGAGCTGTGGCGGCGGCACCACCCAGGCCATGGCGACCACCGCGCTCAGCGCGACCAGTATCGCCGGAACTCTGCCGACTCTGCGCATCGTCATGCCGAACTCCCTTGGGCCACAAGGCGTTCGCTCTGCCTGAACTGTCGCGCCTGAAGATCGCCGCTGTCAATCGATCAGCATGACCGCACACACAAATCACTCGACTGGCCTGGCCCGCGGGCACAGGATGGGCTGGTGACCGCGATCGTCCTGGTACTGCTGGCCGCGGTGATGCACGCGCTGTGGAACTTCGCCGCCAAGCGCGCCGGGGCGGGTGGAGCGCCGTTCGTGTGGCTCTACCAGGTCGCCTCGGTGGTGATCTGCGGACCGGCCGCGGTGCTCGCCTTCCTCTTCGGCGACACCCCGGCCCAGTGGACCTGGCTGCTCGCGGTCGCGGTCAGCGCCGTGCTGCACGCCGCCTACGCGCTGGTGCTCCAGCACGGCTACGCCGTCGGCGACATGTCGGTGGTCTACCCGGTGGCGCGCGGCAGCGGCCCGCTGCTGACCGTGCTGGCCGCGGTGCTGGTGCTCGGCGAACGCCCCGGCTGGACCGGACTGCTCGGCGCCGGCGCGATCGTGGCCGGGGTGTTCGTGATCGGCCTCGGTCCCACCGGCCGGCGCGGCGCGCTGAACACCAGCCTGGTCTACGGTGGACTGACCGGCGTCGCGATCGCCGGGTACACCCTGTGGGACGCCTACTCGGTGACCACCCTCGCGGTCCCGCCGCTGGTCTACTTCTGCCTCGGTTCCCTTGCCCAGAGCCTATTCCTGGCCCCGGTGGCGCTGCGCCAGCCCGAACGGACCCGCGCGGTGTGGCGGGCGCACCGCACCGAGGTCCTGGTGATCGCGGTGCTCTCCCCGCTGGCCTACGTGCTGGTGCTGTACGCGATGCGACTGGCCCCGCTCAGTGTGGTCGCGCCGATGCGGGAACTGTCCATTGTGCTCGGTGCGTTATTGGCCTGGCGCTGGTTCGGCGAGGCGAACCCGGTGCGCAGACTCATCGGCGCGGCCCTGGTGCTGGCCGGAATCGCCGCGGTGGCGACGGCTTGACGCCAACCCAGCACAGCGGGCGGTCATGGCCCCGGTGCCCCAGGTGCGCGGCCACGTGCCCGCTGTGCGGCTATGCCGCGGGCACGAAGGTCACCGGCAGGTGCTCGAAGCCGTGCATCGTGTTGTTGAGCAGGCGGGCCGGTTCGCCGGAGAGCTCGATGCGTTCGACCTGTTCGGCGAGGGCGGTGAGGCTGGCGGTCACCTCCATGCGGGCCAAGCCTTGTCCGCCGCAGCCGTGGATGCCGTAGCCGAAGGCCAGGTGGTCGGTGGGGTTGCGGTGTATGTCGAAGGTGTCCGCGGCGGCGTAGTGGTGCTCGTCGCGGTTGGCGGAGGCCATCATGGCCAGCACCCGGTCGCCTTGGGCGAGTGGCACTCCGTGGAAGTCGACGTCGCGGGTGGCGGCGCGGGCCATGAACCTGGGCGGTGTCTCCAGCCGGAGCATCTCCTCCACCACGGGGCGGGCGAGCGTGGGGTCGGCGCGCAGCGCCTGCCAGGCCTCCGGGTGGGTGGCGAGCAGCCAGAGGGCGCTGCCGATGGTGCCGCCCTTCCAGGACGCCGCCCCGCCGCCACCGCCGCCGACGTCCCCGGCGCCGGACACTTCCTCGTCCGCGAAGCACCCGACCGCGTCCTGACCGAGATCAACACCTTCTTCCCCGCGCCCTGAACACTTTCCCCCGAGGGCACAAGCGCCGACAGCGGCGCTCGGGCCCCCGGCTGTACGGCCGCCGCTACGTCGTGCCCGTCGCCCCCGTGCTCAAGCTGCTGGGGCTGGACGAACCAGTCGCCCGCGACACCACCACGACAGAGCGCCGTGGCCAGGACTGGCGGCACCGTCCCGTTTCCGCGTTCTCCGGCGGCCAGCTAAGCCTGCTGCGCAGGCAGCGCGTTCTCACCCTCGAACGCCTGGCCCGTCTCGCGCAAACCTCAGCCTGCTTCCTCGCCCGCTGCGAAGCCGGTCAGGTCGACTGGATGCCGACACCCTCATCGCCCTGGCACGCGCCCTCGGAGTCACGCCGACCGCCCTGCTCAACGACAGTGCCCTCCAGTCCGGACTGCAGGCGCTGCGGATCACGGCCGGGCTCACTGTCGAGGACATCCTCAACCGCGCTTCGGAGTATCCGTTGGGGAAGTCATGACCCGCGAGCGCTACGGCAGCTGGAAACCGGGGCGATCGAGGCCATGGCCACCATCGACGGCCTCGTCCTGGCACAAGCCTTCGGCCTGGAGGAGACCACCATCTGCGAAGCCCACCGTCAAGCAGCCCTGCGCCGACGGTAAGCCGCCGCGTCTCCTCTGCCGCGGCCTCCGGTTCGCTGCCGGCCGTCCACCCCCGGCACCCGGAGCACGGTTCCGGCAATGCCAGTTGGCGAACTTGCGAAACTCCGCCCGTGCAGCACAGTTCTCAACGCTGTGGAAAACGACACCGAATTCCGCAGCGTGAACCTGGCACAATTCAGACGGACCCGAAGATAAGACCTGGCCTCAATTCAGTCGCGCACTCCATCGCAGAACAAACAGCCAGCGTTACGCGCGTGTGATTTAGTTCACTGAAATGCGAATGATGTTGCCTCGAGTGGCTACTGATGCCTGCTCGACAGTGGTGACGAGAGTCAGCTCCACGTTTCGATCTTCAGCAGTGTCGCTCCGTCGCCGCCGTTGATAGGCGTCCAGCTGTTCTTCTTGATCTCAGTCGTGGTCTGAGCGCTGCCCGTGGTCACCGTCGCCTTGCCGAAATGCCCGTCTCCCTTGATCGAGTACACCTCGGGGATCGACATGGTCAGCGACCCGGTCGCGCCGGTGACCTGGAAGCAGACCGGATCGGCGAACTTGGTGCTGTTGACCACCACCTGGCCGGCACCGCCTGGTACGCAGGTGGTCAGCACGATATGGCCATCACCGCTGATCAGGCGGATTCCGCGTTCAGCGAAGATCCGATCAGAGCCAGGGTAGAGGTAACGTTCCACCGCCGATGGCTGCTCGTCGGCAACCCCTCGCGTCGGCTGTGCGGCATAGACAGCAACAACACCGCTAATCAGCCCCAAGCAGGTTGCAACACCAACAAAAGTCCATCGCGAAACAGGCCGCACGGCCACCCCCCTATCCGGTGGATTGATACTAGGCATGCCGACCGCTGTGGCGCTAGTGTGATCTCGATCGGCAGATCTCGTTGTAGTCCAAAAGGGGGGACTCAATAAGCATGCGCACAACTATGCGCGATGCCGGGTGGGCGCGCGCCGCCACCGTCCTGACAACAGTCTTCGGCCTGACTCTCGGGCCAAGCATGGTCCCCGAGCTGTCCTCGGGTGCGGTCGCAGCACCTTCGCCCGCGGCCACACAGAACGCACCGGCGCCGTCCGAGCGTGCCCGCGTTCTGGCGCTGTACTCCTCCGCAGGGCCCGTGGTGGGTCGTGCGGCTGAAGCCGCACTGGTCGGCACGGATGCTGACGTACGCCGGTTCCTCACCGAGGAACAACCGACCGCGGCTGAGCACGACGACCGGATCCGGCTCGTGCGCATGCTCGCCGACGCCGGCCCGGCGGTTCGCGACGCGGCCAACACCGCCCTCAGCGGTTCCGTCTCCGAGGTCCGCGCCTTCCTCGACACCGGCTGGCGCCAGCCCTGGGAGAACGACCAGCGCAGGCGCGTCAACCAGCTCATGGCACGCGGCGGACCGCAGGTGGTCCGCGCGGGCGATGCCGCGCTCAAGGGCACCGCGGAGGATGTCCGGACTTTCCTCGCCACCGGGTGGACCGCGGCCGCGGCTCAAGATGACCGGGTCCGGGTCACGAAGATCCTTGCCGCGGCGCGGGAAGGATCCGCGGTCTACGTGGCCTGCCAGCGTGCGCTGGATGGCACCGTGGAGGACATCGAGGAGTTCCTGCGCAGCGGTTGGCAGGTCGCTGTGCAGCGCGACGAGGAGTCCTTGACCGTCAAGGGACTGGCTGAGCTCGCCGCGGCTAGTCAGGCCAAGGCGGCCGAACAGACCGAAGCTGCCACCGAAGCGGCGAACCAGTCCATCGCCGCGGCGCAGAAAGCCAAGGAAGCGGCCGAGCGGGCTGCGGCGGAAACCGCTGCGGCCCAGGGTGATGCGCGCCGCGCCGCTCAAGCTGCCTCCCGGGCCGCGGACGCGGCACAGGGAGCCGCGGCGGCCGCGCAGACCGCGATCAACGCCGCGGGCCGGGCCAGCGATGCGGCCCGGGTCGCCTCCAACGCCGCGGGACAGGCCGCGATTGCCGCCTCGCTGACCGAACGCGCCGCCGCTCGTGCCCACGACGCGGCAGCAGGCGCGGCCCGGGAGAAGGGCAAGGCACACGACGCCCGGGTCGCCGCGGAGCAGGCCAGGGACGTGGCCAAGAGCGCCACCGAGGCCGCCAAGGCCGCCGACGCGGCCGGCCGGGCCACCGGCGAAGCAGGCAAGGCAGGGGACGCCGCGCGGGGTGCGGGCAAGTTCGCCGACGATGCGGCCAAGGCCGCTGAGGATGCCGCGGCCTCGGCGAAACGAGCCGGAGCCAGCGCCGCTGAGGCCGAACGCGCCGCCCGGCGCGCGCGGCAAGCCGCAGCCGAGGCGCAGCGCGCTTCCGCGAAGACCCAGTCCCTGGCCCAGCAGGCGGCCCAGGCTGCTTTCGAGGCACGGGATGCGGCCAACTCTGCCGCCGAGCATGCCAACCGGGCCGCCGATGCCGCCGACGAGGCCGCCGCACACGCCGGGGAAGCCGAACACGCCGCACAGCGTGCCGCCACTGCGGCGGCCGAGGCCGACAAGGCAGCGGTGGCCGCCAAGTCCGCGGCCGACAAGGCCCACCAGGTCGCGGACACCGCGCGAGCCGCTGACGCCGAACGCTTGGCCCAGCAGCAGTCCCAAGCCCTCCGGGAAGCGCAAGAGGCTGTCGAGGACGAGGCAAGCCGGGTGCGCACCGAGCCGGTGTGGCAGGCAGGCCAGGCCACGGTGCTGGATGAGGAAACCCAGCGTCTGCTCACCGAGGCGGCCCATCCGGACACTGCGGCTCCGCTCGCGCTGAGCGCCACTCGCAGGGCGGCACTGCGTCTCTACAGCCGGGCCGGCCCCTGGGTTCGCGGTGCGGCCGAGGAGACGTTGGGTGGTACCGACGCCGGCGTGCTGGACTTCCTGCGCACCGGAGTAGCCCGCGCAGTGGAGCTCGATGATCGGGCCAGCGCGAACATCATCGCCCTGACCACCGACAAGCAGGCCGAGCGCGAGGCCGCGGTCACCGCGCTGCGGGCCGGTCTGGAGCAGGTTAGGGAATTTCTCCGGACCCGGTCCTATGAGGGCAAGACCAACGACGACCGCAAACTGGTCAACCAGATCATGGCGGCCGCTGGAGCGGACTCCGCCGTCTACGCCGCCGGTAACGAGGCGCTGACCGCGGATTCTCGCGGCGATGCCCAAGCCCTTCGCCGTTTTCTTGAACAAGGTCAGCACACCGCAGCGGTCAATGACGACCGCAAGGCAGCCAACCGCGCCATCGCCACCGGCGGCCCCGAGGTCCAGGCAGCCGCTCAAGCCGCGCTGACCGGTCCGCACTCCCACCTCAAGCGCTTCCTCAAGGTGGGGCTGCCCAAGGCGCAGTTGCGCGATGCCGACACCGCTACACACGTCGCCCAGATCGCGGGCTATCTGGCCAAGGCTGACCAGTCCGCGGCGCTGGCTCGGGAAAACGCCAACCAGGCCGCCAGCCAGGCCGCGCTGGCGCGGCAGGCGGCTGATGAGGCTCAGGAGTGGAGCCGCAAAGCCGAGGAATCGGCCGCGCAGGCCGCGGCGGCCGCGCGTGCAGCCCAGCAGTCCGCCGCCGCCGCCCAACGCTCTGCCGACCAGGCCGCTGAGTCGGCCAGGCGAGCCAGGGAGGCGGCCAAGGCCGCTGAGGGCAGCGCGCGCGAAGCCAGTGCAGCCGCAGCACGCGCCTCCGCCTCAGCCACCCGGGCTCGCGCCGCGGCCGCGGCCGCCCAGGCCGATGCCCAGCGAGCCCGCGCTGATGCCATTCAAGCGGGCAAGGACGCCGAAGCAGCCGAACGGGCGGCCAGCGAGGCCCGCCACGCCGCAGCGGAACTCGCGCTGCTGCAGGAGACCCGGGAGAACGCCGGCGAGGTTCCCGACGAGAAGACCATCAGTCCCTTCGGTGTCGAGAAGGCCCCTGAGAACCTCAAAGACAACGTCACGGTGGACAAGTCCTCTGCCGACTGCTGGGGCGGTCGCGCGGAGGGATTCGTCACCTGCACCTTCAAGGTCAACCACCACATCACCGGGACCCTCAGGCTGTTCACCTACAACTGCCCTGCGGGAGCCACAGCCAAGGAGCAGTGCCAGCGGGTCGAAATCGGGACCAGTCCGATCGACTTCACCTACACCACCGTCGGACACTTCAGCACCGCCGAGATGACCGCCGAGTTCTTGGCGCAGATCGCCAAGGCGACCATCGAGGACTTCCGGAAGTGCGCCACGGAAAAGGGCGGCGCGCAGGCTCAAGCCTGCGGCTGGACCGCGCTCGCGTTGATGCCACACCCCAAGTTTCTCCGACTCGGAGAACTGCTGGCCACAGCCGGCCGGACTAGCCGTAGCGCCGATGAGTTCTCGATGTTCCTGAAAGACGGCCAGACCGGCATCACCGCGAGTCTGGACAATGGCGGATACATGACGATGGCCATCATGAACAAGACGGGCATCGCCGGAGTCGGCGGGAAAATGCTCACCGCGGCCGCAGAGCACTTCGGCCCGCGGCTCAAGGGTATCGACGGCGTGTGGATCGCGGGCAAGGACATGGGCGACAACATCAACACTTTCAACCGGCTGCTCCGCGAAGGAAAGAACATCACGGACGCTGCGCGAGGAACCTTCACTGGAATCATGGCCGGACGACTCGGTTTCAAGAAGGTAGAGATCCTCGGTCGAAAGGGTGAGCACGGCAACTACGAAGAGGTTCACCTCCGCTTCACCTGAGTGAATCCGGCATGATGACCGAAGGCCGGTCCGCCACACCGACGGGCCGGCCTTCGTTAGAAGGGTGAACTGGTATGGGTACGCCGGAATTTGTATCCGTGGAGACCGCGGAGAGCGTGCTTCGTCAGCGGTGGACGCCGGGCATCCGCGCGGTCGATCTCGCCCAGGCTCTGCTCAGCGAGTGCAGCGCGGTCTCAGCGATTGTGTTCATCGCCGCGTTCAGACGCGCCTTTGACATCCCGATCGCCACCATGACTCGCGCACAGAACTGGCAAGGGCGGGCACCCCACCCGCTGGCCCTCTCTGACGAAGGCTTCGATGAGTTGCTCGCCCCCTGGATGAAATCCGGACCAGTGACACGGTCTGAGTAGGTACCCGGGTCTCCTTTTAGGACCAGGGATTCCAGCTGACAAGAGGCATGTGCCTCAGAAACCGAGAAATGGTCGCAAATGTTCACTGGACCGCAGGTGAAGTGGTGGATGTGACAGCAGTGCAGAACAAACAGCGAACAAGGCGTGCCCTCGGCGCCGCCATCACCGCGGTGACCGTGCTCAGCGCCGGCGTCATCGGCGCCGGCACTGTGACCACCGCACACGCTGCCGTAGGGGAGCCGGTGGCGGCAGGTGCCTATCCGTTCTTGGCGAAGGTGGAGGTCGGCGAACAGACACGGAGCTGCTCCGGTGCCCTGGTGGCCCCGCAGTGGGTGCTCACCGCCCGCAGTTGCTTCGCCGAGGACGGCAAAGGGACGCAGGTCCGGCCGGGCCCGCCGGAGCTGCTCACCACCGTCACCGTGGGCCGCAACCCTCTCTCAAGCAAGACCGGGCACCGAGCACCGGTGCTCGAGGTCGTGCCCAGGGACGATCGGGACGTCGCCCTGGTCAAGCTGGCCTTCCCGGTCACCGACATCGCCCCGGTGCCGGTGACCAGCACGGCGCCCACCGACGGTGACGTGTTGCGGGTGGCCGGATACGGGCGTACGGCCATCGAATGGGTGCCGGGTGCTCCGCACAGCGGAACCTACGGCGTGACCTCCGTGAGCGCTTCCTCCGTCGCAGTCTCACCCACCACCAGCGCGGCCAGTATCTGCAAGGGCGATGCCGGCGGGCCGGCGCTGCGTCAGCGCGGCCAGGCGGTGGAACTGCTCGGACTGGTCAGCGCCGCCTGGCAAGGCGGCTGCCTGGAAGAGACCGAGACCCGGCGCACCGGCACGCTGGCGCGGGTGGACAGCATCGCCGACTGGGTGCGCACCACCACCGTCGACCGCCCGAGCCCGGTCGGGTTCGCCTGGCAGAACCAGCTGCACGTCTTCTCCCGCGCCCAAAACGGCGAACTCGCCCACTGGTGGCTGACCCGCGACGGCCGGGTCGAACGCAACTCCTGGGGCCATCAGCTCCTCGGCAACCCCGCCGCCTTCGCTGACGGCGACCAGCAGCACGTCTTCGGCCGCGGCCCCGACGGCAGCCTGCGCCACTGGAACTGGAACGCCGCCAACCCCGAGGTAGTCGGGCACGAGACCTGGAACGGCCCGAAAATCACCAGCGACCCGGTGGCCTATACCTGGAAGGGCGAACAGCACGTCTTCGCCCGCGCCGAGGACGGCTCGCTGGCGCACTGGATCTGGGCCGGGTCGCTCCGGCACGACAGCTGGGGCGGGCAGCTGGTCGGCAACCCGGCCGGGTTCGCCGACGGCGAGCAACAGCACGTCTTCGCCAGGGACAAGGACTCCCAGCTGGTGCACTGGGTGTGGGACGCCCGTGCCGAACGCCTGACTTCTGAGGTGTGGCAGGGCCCGAAGATCAGCAGCGATCCCACCGGTTACCTGTGGCAGGGACAGCAGCACGTCTTCGCCCGCGGGCTCAACGGCACCCTGGAGCACTGGCTGTGGGCGGATGCGTTCAAGCAGGACAACTGGGGCGGCCAGATCGAGGGCAAGCCCGCCGGATTCCCCTACGGCGAGCAGCAGCACGTCTTCGGCCGCGGTCCCGGTGGAGAACTGCGGCACTGGGTGTGGGACACGCGACGCCCCGATGTCATCGACCGCGAAACCTGGCCGGGCACGCCGATCACCGGAGACCCGACCGCGCACGTGTGGTTCGACGAACAGCGGGTGTTCGCCTTCACCATGAGCCCTGACGGAGAACTCGGGCACTGGTGGTGGGAAAACGGCAAACCCGTCCAGCACGACACCTGGGGCAAGTGAGTCGAGCGGGACCGACAGCTGTTGGCCGGTGGTGATGAGGTGAGCTCACCACCACCGGCCGGTGCGTTCCTCAGCCAAGTAGAGGACACGAAGCCGCACACAGCGCTGTAGAACACCGCCGCGCCGGCGACGTTGGTCCCGGACTCTCCCGTGCCTACTTGCGCTGCGAAGACGGCACAAGCGTAGGACGAGGCCAGCATCGGACGAGCGGTCGAAGCATCCGGGCAGGGCGAGAAAACGCACCAGATCCTCTGTCCCTGTCCGGTGAAATCGCCCCGCGGCTGACCAGCCGGACCGCCTAGTCGGTGCAGACCCCCGAAGCGCATTGAAGAACCGGCTTGTAGTCAGGTTTTCTGGTTGACCACCCGTCGAAGTCCGGGTCGATTTCATCGGCTTGGGCAGTGCCGTACCTGGTCCAGGTTGTTGTCGTAGACCGAATTTCAGAGCCAGGTGGACAAATCCTCCGTGACCTCCTCAGCATCCAGCTGCCACAGCACGATGGTGCGATCCTGGCTGGCGCTGGCCAGGGATCGGCTGTCCGGCGCCCAGTCCAGATCGAGCACTCGTTCGGTGTGGCCGCGAGGCGACGCCCATCGCTGAAAGGTCGCGGTCTCCCACACGGTGACCGTGTTGCCCGCTGCTCCGGCAGCGAGGAACCGGCCGTCGGGACTGAACCGCAGCGGCGGTGCGACACCGGCATTGGTTTGCAGTCCGTGGACAGGCGAGTCCTCTTGCCAGTGGTGGATCTCCACCCGACCTTGGTCGCCGGCTGAGGCGATGAGGGTGCCGTCCGGACTGAAGGCGCTGTTTCCCTGTCCGGAGGCGAGCGAGTTCTCCAGCGGTATCCGGCGCGCGAGGCGGGTCAGCAGGGCGTTTCGACTACGCGGGCGGGTCCGAGGATTGATTGGCGGGTCTCCTCGGTACTCATCGCGCCGACGGTGACCATGGCTTCCTACAACAGTTCGGCCAGCTCGGTGCGGCCGGCACAGTGGGGGTGCGAGGACAGGAGCAGGGGGCGTGGGGATGACAGCGGCACGGTGGTTGGGGTTGTGCTGGGGCTGGGGCTGCTGGCGGGATGCGCCCCGCCAGCACCGCAGACACCCACGCCGGTGGACGAGCGGGAAATTTTGCACACCGCGGAGCAGGTGTTGCTGCGCCGGTGTTTGCGGGCCGCGGGGCTTGAGTACTGGCCCACTCCGGCCCGTCCGGTGCCGGCGATGCGAGAGTTCCCCTACGTCGTGGACGGCCCCGACTGGGCCAGGCAATACGGCTATGGCCGGGACCTGGACGATGAGGTAGCCGCGGTACGACAGAACGACCCCAACCGCCGTTACGCCGACTCGCTCCCGGAGCACCGCCGCGCGCGGTTGCCCGTCGTCCTCGACGGTGAACGGCCAGAGGGCCTGACGGCGCGCACCCCGACGGGCTCGTGCTCGCCCGCAGCGACCAGGGATGCCAGGCCGAGGCCTACCGCGTTCTCTACGGCGAGGCCGGGGCCTGGTTCCAGGCGCAATCGACGATCGAGGCCTTGGAGTCGATGACCATCGGCCGGGTACTGGCCGATCCGCGGTTCGCCGAGGCGCTGCCATCGTGGGCTGAGTGCATGCGAGCCGCGGGGCACCCGTTCGACAGCCCAGAGGCACTGCGCGCGAGCTTGCCCAAGGGTACTTGAGGCCGAACGCGTCTTGGCCACCACCGAGGCGAGTTGCGCCCTCAGCTTCAAGCTCAGCGAGTGCTCCGCGGCCCTCGCCGCCGAGCACTCCGCCGCGCTCAAGCGCGAGCACCAGCAGCAGGTCGATGCCTATCACCGGATGCGTGCGGCCGCGCTGCCACAAGCCCGTGCCCTCATCGCGGGCGCGTGATGGGGAATAGAGACAGGGGAGAGATCGTGAACAAGATCCGAACCGCGCTGGCCGGCGCCGCCACGGCGCTGGCGGCCCTGGCGGTCGTGCCAGCCCAGGCACAGGCCGCAGCCGAGCCCGCTCCGACGGGAGTGCAGGCCAGCGGGCAGATGAGGTACTGCAACGGCCTTAACCGGACGAACTTCTGCGGTGGTTATCTCGGCAACGTCTCGAACTTGGGCGCTTGCCGGAACCGGATGGAGTCCTTGCACAACGACGGCCATGCCGGAGCTCTGGACGACGTCTGGGTGCACTGGGGTACCAACTACTCCGGCGCACGCCGAGGAGTCCACCGCGGGGTCATCCTGAACGACCTGCGCCAGTGGCACTTCGACCCGATCACCGGTCCCGGCTCCGGTCAGGCGTTGTGGCACAACATTTCCTCACACCGCTCGACCCAACTGGGCTGAGGTTGCGTCCCTGCTTCCAGTACTCGGCCGAATCCATGGGTGGTCTAGGAGGACTGCGAAGCGGTGCAGGTGAACCCGAAGACCGTCGTCCAGATACGCGGTTGAATCGACCTCCCTACCGGTGATGCTCGCCGGTGATGGCAGGGCCCCGCGGGGATGACCTCGTGCTGCCGTTGCCGTGTCGAGCTGCCCCAGGCCCGGCCAGTTGCGTGTTCTTCGAGGGAAGAGCGCAGCTGGCCGGGCTGGCGCCTGCCGCGCGGCCCGTGTCCCGCCTCTGGGTTAGTCCTAGGGATTGGTCAGATGTCGCGGAAGCAATGTGCCACCGCGTATCCCCATCGATCGCCGATCCAAATGCGGAGCCAGCTGTTGCCATTCACCCCGTCGCAGGTGTCGCGGCCACCAACAGCAAACCAATCGCACACCCAGACCGAACCGAGAGGAGGACGACCGATCACTGGAGCATCCCCCCGAGGTTCGGTGCGAAAGTTCACGGGCACTCTGTCGACCCGCACTTGGCCGGTCGAACACGTGAAGCCGATCATGACGGCTGATTTCGCGATTGGCGCTGGCGC
Organism: Crossiella sp. SN42; assembly: GCF_023897065.1. Classification (GTDB taxonomy): domain Bacteria; phylum Actinomycetota; class Actinomycetes; order Mycobacteriales; family Pseudonocardiaceae; genus Crossiella. Next base: position 83,176 of record NZ_JAMHIV010000015.1, on the reverse strand, counting down.
AGGTGCTCCGGAGGTTGAAGTGGCGATCGAGGCCAGGCTGATAAAAATTCCGCCACCGGCTGCCGCTATTCGCGAGCGGCGCATCTATTGCATCCCTCCTGATAGAGAATCGGGAAATTGCGGTGTACTGCGACAGAGTTGTCAGGGTCGATGATTCGACGTCTGACATTAAAACAGGAAACCGATGACTTTCACATTGAGGTGGCAGAGTGCAGTGTCACGCGATGAGAACCCCGCAGGAGCGCGACGGGCAACCTCAATGGACTCGGGTCAGACAAGCGATTAAATGACACCCGCAGCTGCAGTGGAGGCGTTGTGTCAGGACTAGCCCGAGCATGGTAGTAGTGACAGCTACTAATGCTGCGGTTGCTGAAATGAACCACGTTCCATTCCTTGAAACTCTGTCTTTAAATACTTCAGGATTGTCTGTTGATGAGACGATTCAACTCCCCGAACGCCTCGTCGTTCAGTGGGTCACAGGTCGGCGAAGCACCCCTGTGGCGACCAGCCCAAGACGCCGTCACTGCGAACCAGCCGGACCCAACCGTTGCCTTTGGTCACGCCGCATGCGGTGTACCGGCGACCGAGGTCGTAACCCGTGTTGCAGGCGACCCGATCGCCCCTTTTGACGTGGCCGATGACCCGAAAGCTATTCCAGCCGCTGTAGACGTTCGCGTCGTATCGCGCCTCCATGACGCCGTTGGGGCAGTGTGCCAAGGCAGCCGGTGTGGCGGACGCCGGTGCGGGAGATGTCGGTGCGGCGGACGATGGTGCGGCCGAAGCCATCGACATGAGCACGGCTGCTGCCGCTGTCGCGACAACCGAAAGAATTTTACGATTGAACCTCATGAACGGTCCTTTCTGGACGCAGCGGCGCGCTGTGAGCGTCGCATCAACCGCGACCTTGCTGTTGATGAGCATGATGATCGAGATTTGCTGAGGCCGAACCGCTTCGGCGGTGCGACGTGGTGATGTCTAATGGACGCAGAGTTGATCGGTGTCACGGCAGCAGGAGCCGTGCAACAGGATCCGATCACCGAGAGGGCCACCTGGGGACGCCATGCCGCGCGCTGAACAACCGCTGCCGCCCGACACCGGGCCGCTCACCTGTTTCGCTCGTGAACTGCGGAAACTCCGCGCCGCGGCGGGGAACCCGACCTACCGGGAGCTGGCCAGGCGCAGTCACTACTCGCCGACCACCCTCGTCGACGCCGCTGGAGGCAAGCGACTGCCTAGCCTGGCCGCGACGCTGGCGTTCGTGCGCGCGTGCGGAGGTGATGAGACCGAATGGGAACAGCGATGGCGCTCGACTTCAGCGGAACTCGCGCCCCGATCTGAATCAAGTCCCGATCTTCACGCCGACTTCGGCGACGCCCCATACGTCGGGCTGGGCGCATTCCAAATCGAGGACTCCGCGCGATTCTTCGGCCGGGACGACATCGTGCGCACACTAGTGCACCGGTGCGCTGAGCAGCGGTTCCTCGCTTTGTTCGGGGCATCAGGAGCAGGGAAGTCCTCGGTGCTGCGAGCCGGGGTGCTCCCCCGGTTGAGCCAGCGCGGGCCGGTGCTGCTGATGACCCCTGGTCAACGGCCGGTAGAGGAATGCGCGGTGAGACTGGCCGTGCTCACCCATCGTTCAGCCATTGCCCTGCGCGATGATCTTCTGGCCGGGACTGACGGACTGCACCTGGTGGCCCGGCAACTGCTGGCCGAGGTCGACGAAGATTTGTTCGTGGTCATCGACCAGTTCGAGGAGGTCTTCACCCTCTGCTCCGATCAGAGGGAACGGGAGGCCTTCCTCGGCCTGCTCCTGTCCGCGGTGCGGGCTGAGACCAGCCGTGTGCGCGTAGTGCTCGGTGTGCGCACCGACTTCCTCACCCACTGTGCCGCACACCCGGAGCTGGCCAAGGCCCTGCAGGACGCCCAAGTGCTCCTCGGGGCGATGACCACCGACGAGCTCCGCGAGGCCGTCACCCGCCCGGCCCTGGAAACTGGCCAGCGGGTGGAAAGCGCACTGCTGGCGGTGGTGATGACCGAGGCCGCGGGCCGGCCAGGCGCGCTGCCGCTGCTTTCTCACGCCCTGTTGGAAACCTGGCGGCGCCGCCGCGGCAACACCCTCACGCTGCGCGGCTATCACGAGGCCGGCGGCATCGCGCACGCCATCGCGCGCACGGCCGAAACCGTGTACGCCGCTCTCGACCCGGCGGGTCAGGACTTCGCCAAGGACCTCTTCCTGCGGCTGACCGCCTTCGGTGAGGGCACCGAGGACACCCGCCGCAGAGTCAGCCGCGCTGAACTCGATGACTCCTCGCAGGCCGCGCACGTCATCACCGCGCTCACCGCCGCACGCCTGATCACCGCCGATGCCGGCACCCTGGAGATCAGCCACGAGGTGCTGTTGCGCAGCTGGCCCCGCCTGCACGACTGGCTCACCACCAACCGCGAGGGCCTGCGCGTGCACCGCCAGCTCACCGAGGCCGCCGCCACCTGGGAATCCCTGGACCGCGACCCGGCCGGTCTTTACCGCGGTACCCGCCTGGACCAGGCACTGGACTGGGTACAGACACCAGAGTCGTCCATGACGGCGCGGGAAAGCGAGTTCCTCGCCGCTTCCCGACATGAGAGGGACACCGAGGTCGCGCACGGGCGACGGCGTACCCGCAGACAGCGGCAGCTGGTCGTCGCGGTGGTCGTCTTCGCCTTGGTCGCCTGTCTGACCGCGGTGGTCGCCAGCGTGCAATGGGGGATCGCGGCGCAACAGCGCGATGATGCCACCTACCAAAAGCTTGTTGCCGAGGCCGACCGGCTCGCCCACACAGACTCGACGCTGTCGGCGAAGCTCCTGCTGGCCGCCCACCGCCTACGACCCCAGGATGCGGCCGTGCAGGCCCGGTTGCTGGGCAGTCGACCCCGGCCGTCGGCTACCGGCGTCCACGCTCATCATGGCGGCAGTACTGAGGCTGACTACAGCAGGGATGGCAAGCTGGTGGTCAGTGCCGGTGACGACGGCGTGGTCCGGCTGTGGGACGCGCGTGAGCACCAGCGGCTCAGTCCGATTGGCAAGCCCGTCGCCGACCCCGGTGGCGAGCTCTCGTCCCCGGAGATCAGCCCAGACGGTGGTGTGTTGGCGGCGGGGCAGCGCGGGCGGACCCTGCTGTGGCGGATCACCGACCCGGCGCATCCGGTGCGATTGCCCGAACTGCTTCCCGCAGCGCGTGCCCCCGTCGCTGATCTCGCCTTCCACCCCGCAGAGCGCATACTGGCCACAGTGCACATCGACGGAACTGTACGTCTGTGGGAGATGAGCGACCCTGGTCACGCCAAGCTCACCGCGGAGTGGCCCAGTGGCGCCGCAGCGTTGCACACGGTCGCCTTCAGCCCCGATGGGGGCACTCTTGCCACGGCAGGTGAGGATGGGCTGACCCAGCTCTGGCAAGTCGATCGTCCCGGCCGAGCGCCTCGGGTCTTGCGCGGTGTAGCCAGTGGCGAAGGAACGGAAACGCAGACCTGGAGATTTGGGGACGCGAGCCGAGGGCAGGGCCGGGGCACTGCGGTGCTGCACAGCACGACAGCGAGCAGACTGATGAGCATCGCCTTCAGCCCGGATGGAACCGTGCTCGCCACCGGAGGCACGCAGGGCGGCGCCCAACTGTGGCGGGTCTCCGATGGCACCCCACTTGGCGCGCCACTGCCGGTGGAGGACGGCCCGGTGTGGCGTGTGCAGTTCAACAACCAGGGCACTGTGCTCGCTACGGCCGGAAATGACGCGGTTCTGCTGTGGAACGTCGCAGACCTCAACCGGGTCAGCAAGCTCGGCCATTCGCTGTCTGTAGAGGGCCACAGCATGCGGACCGTCTCCTTCAGCGCGGACGGCGCGACACTGGTCACCGCGACCAGCGACGGACGGATCCGGCTGTGGAACGTGCCTCCCGACCTTCTACCCGAGCACCACACCCGTATCGACGCGGTCGCCACACGGCCGCGCGGTGACCTGATCGCATTCGGCGACGCCCGCGACGTGATCCACCTCTGGTCCACCGAGACCGGTCACCGGCCAAGGGAGATGGCGCGTATCGAGCCGCCAGCCGTGCGCGGGCACTGTGAGCAGTGCCGGACACAGGTCCGATTCAGCCCTGACGGCACACTGCTGGTGGCTCTGACCAACACCTCTCTGGTCCGGCTGCTGGATGTCTCCGACCCGAGCCGGCCGGTGCAGCGCGCAGAGATCCGGCTCGGCAGTACATCCACCACCGCGCTCGCGCTGAGCCCGGATGGGCGCCTGCTCATGGTCAACGACGACGACCACACCGCACGACTGTGGGACATCAGCAATCCTGCCCATCCCCGGCCACTGGGCACACTTCGCCACGGCAGCAAAATCCGCTCGATGGCCTTTCGCCCCGACGGGCAAGTAGTCGCCACCGTGAGCGCCGGCCGGCGCATCACCCTCTGGCAGGTCAGCGATCCCGACCACCCACAGCAGCGTGGGTCCGCGGTAGGGGCCGGAACCGGTGGATTGTTGGCCTTCAGCCCCGATGGCAGCACTCTCGCCGAAAGCAGCGCGGAACCGGTGGCGCGGCTCTGGAACGTGCGGGAGACCAATCTTCCCGTGTTGTTGCCGGAGCCGTTGACCGGGCACACCAAGGACATCACCGCGGTGGAGTGGGCACCGGACGGCCATACCGTCATCACGGCCAGCGCGGACCAGACCGTGCGGAGGTGGAGAGCTGGGGAGCGGAATCATTACGCGTGGACCGGCGGTGAGCTGCTGATCGGGCCTAAGCCTGAGGCGGTTCTTGCATTGCTTCCTGGAGACCGACTTCTTGTCGGTGACGGCACCAACACCGTGCGCATCGTGGATCTCAACCTCGAGCGGGCAGTCACCCGTCTCTGCAGCACCCTTGACCCACTCGATGAGCATCAGTGGCGACAGCACCTACCGGACACGCCCTACCAGCGAACCTGCCCGCCGCCGCGCTGACCTCACGCCTTCGGCTTCAGCGCACATGCACCGTTTCCGCGCCACGGTTGAGACCAGGGCAGCTGACGCTGACCCAGTGGCCGGACTCGCTGCCAGGACCGCCCTTGTTTCCGTTTCGCGGGCGCCACAACCGGTCTCGACTCGCTTAGCTCGACGACTGGCCACCCAGCATCAGATCGGTCCCACCGAGCCAACATGCTGTTCACCGCGTCGGCCAGACCATCAGCGGCGCCACATCAACCGTGAAGGGGAAGGGCACCACGAAATTAGTGCTGACCGGCCAACCGCACCGCAGCCGACGGCACCACCGCGAGCTACTGCCTCCGCCTTCCCTTCAGCTCCTCCGAGCAGGTGAGCGATCAGGCGGCCTGGCTGATGCCAGGCCGCAGGCAGCCCGCCCGCTGTACCGGCCCCGCTGGAAGCGGGTGAACCCGTTGCAGCGCAGGAGGTCTTGCTCATTCGTGGTGGGGGCAGCCTCGACTGGTGCAGGTAGGGCCATCGTCGCTGGTGAAATCAGCCATGTCCACGGTGATGAGCTGCAATGAAATCTGGGTGACTGCGTTGTCCTGTGCTGGGAGGATGGCGCGGTGGGCTCGCGGTGGAAGGCTGATCACGGGCGTTGCGAGGACCCGTTGATCCGGCTGTATATGTTGGCGGCCGAGGACATTCATGTGGTGTGTCCGCGGTGTGACGCTCCTGCCGTGGACGCGCCGTGGTCCGCAGGCTCTCGGTATGTCACGTCGTGGCCGCGCCGTCTGGTGTGCACGAGCTGTTCTTACTTGGCGGCGTGGGCGCCTGGTTGCTCGGTGTGAGGTGGGCCGGTAGATCCCTTTTTCCGTGTGCCGTTGTGGTTGCAGGCCGAGTGCTGCGGCGGTCATACGCTGTGGGCCTTCAACGAGGCCCATCTGGATCTGTTGGAGGGTTACGTAGTGGCGCGGCTACGTGAGCGGCGCGCGTATCCCGGCAGTATGAGCATGCTGGCGCGTCTGCCGAGGTGGATGAAGTCGGCGAAGCACCGCGAGGAGGTGCTGCGGACGATCCGCCGCCTTCGCGCGTCAATGGGCCCGTGAGGGTGCTCCCGAGGCGATGAGGTGTGGGAGAACAACACCGGGGCCGAGCAGTTCATCAGGCTCGACGACATGGCCCTGGAATGCACGTGATCCAGTGCGAGAGAAGACTTTCCCAGGCCACACCCCACCAGAAGCCACTACCCAGCGAGGTGTCCCTACGTTTCAGGACTGGACCACCCCCGTAGTCGGCGTGAACCACCTCGTTGCCGTGCCGTAGGACCACAACCTCTGCGAGTGGGTGGAAGCACGTCGCAGTCCTTGCGATCACCCGCCGGAACGGCCCGGAACCACGTGAGTTGAACCCGAACGGTGGCCACGGTCTGAACCATTAGGGGCCGCTCGTCGGGGCCAGCCACCAGCAAGGGTGGCCTCGAGCCGGCGATGACCACAGCACCGCCGCCAGCAGCCGCCTACAGGCGACGCTCAACTAGTATTCCCTCCGACTGAGCCCGTAGTCGACTACAGCGCAGTCGTGTTGAGCTTGACTGCGGTAAGCAGATCGCCACTTCTCCCGCCTGTCGGTCAGCACGGGACTGACGAAGATCTTGCTGCGCGCATCCGATCGCCGTGCTCTGCGGGGGAGGAACCCTCCCCCGCCCCGGCTCTTCCGGAGGCCTGGCCAGCGTCACGATTTGACCTACCCGGAGAAGGTGCTGATAGCTCATATCGGCAGGGGCGCTCTCGGGCATGCTGAGGGTCAGAAAGAAGGAAAGACCCGCCGACGCGATGTCGGCGAGTCTCTGACCTGCGTGTTTCTGGTGGACGATACTGGGATTGAACCAGTGACCCCTACCGTGTCAAGGTAGCGGTCATACCTACGCTGACCTGCGAAAACGCTGTTCAAGCAGGTAGCTAGTCCTTCGTTCTGGCGCCTTCTCGCTCGTTCCCACCCGTTCACGCACGTTGCCGACCCCTTGTTTTCCAGACTGCTTGCGAGGCGATCGACCTCACGGCCGACGCACGCATGATGCAGATCACGGGCGCTGGCACTTGCGTCCCGAGTCGCCGACCTCGCCGAACCCCGCCTCTTGCCGTGCAAGAGCCAGTGACCAACTGCGTCGGCCGACCCCGCCCTCGTCTGGATTGAACCAAGACGCCCTACCGTTAGGGCGACCGTCAACCACCCCGGCCGATCATCTGCGAGCACAATCCGTCATCCGTTCAGGCGACGCTGAATCGATACCACGTGGCAATCTCTAGATAAGCGGCGCGCCACGACGGACCGTTGCTTCACGCTCTCAGCACACGGTTGATCACCGGAGGTGGTCGACATGGAATTCACCAGTTTTACTTCCGCAAAAGAAGCAGGCGTCAACAAGGTATCCCGATGTCGCGCCGCGCGGATCTCGGAATCAAAGAAGCATAAGGGCTACTCCGAAGCAGGGGTCAAGAGGCCAAAGCGCGGGCTAGTCACCGAGTGGAGAACAGTTCCACAGTCATGGTGGAGTTTCTCGCGATATGTGACCGAAACGTGGCTCCCTAACCATCAGATTGGCGCAAACACCAGAGAAGTATACGATGGAGTCATCAGAAAGCGCCTCGTTCCATACTTTGGCGACATGGCGATCGACTCGATCATTCCGTCAGATGTTCGATTCTTCATCGCGAGTCAACGTCGATTAGGTGCAACGCCTCAGACAATACAGAAGTGTAGGACTATACTTGGAGGGATTTTCACTACCGCCCTCTCGGATCGGCTGATTACCCTGCATCCCTGTACCGGAGTGCGCATACCTGTTGTACCTGTACTTCCCCTCAGGGTGATCTTGCCTATAGAATTCAGTCGCTTACTGGACTCGGTTGAGGGTGAGCAATGGTCGCTCCTGGTCGAGCTTGAGATCGAGACCGGGCTCAGATGGGGCGAATTGACAGAACTTCGCGCAGGAGACTTCGAAACATACAGTCGCTGCCTGACGGTTTCACGATCATGCGTGGAAGTATCACCCAGATTTCATCCAACGCATGGCCGTTTCCTCGTCAAGAACTACACGAAGAACGCCAAGTTTCGCATCCTGAAGCTACGTCATCGGGTTTCCGCAAGGCTAACCAACCATGTCAGGAAGCTCGGACTGGAGAGCAATGGACTCATCTTTCAGATGCCTCAACAGAAGGCTCTGCCGCCACAGCCGCGTGCCGCTGTCGGCAGCGGCGTGACCAAACCCAACTCGGCGGGCCGTTGCTATCAGCATGGAACCTTGACTGGGTACTCGATGGGACGTTGCCGATGTTCACAATGTCGCGCGGCCTACGCCCACTACAGGGCCATGAGGCGCTACGCAGGCAAGGACAGGCCTCCTGTGGGGCGGCCAATTGATACTGATGGACACATCCCGCGGCAATGGTTCCAGCGTACAGTGTGGAAGCCGGCGTTGAAGAGGAGCGGTGTTGAACGGCCCATCGGATTCCATGGATTGCGCCACGCACATGGCAGTTGGATGCTTGCTGGAGGTGCGACACTGCAGCAAGTGCGAGAACGCTTGGGACACAGTAGCCTCCGATCGACAGAACGCTACGTCCACACCCTCGTCGATACCGATGAAAGCGCCCTGGGCGCGTTCGGCCGTATTCGTGACCGCAAATCGTCCCGAGTTGCGGTCACCTGTCATCCTAAACGGCGCCCATCTGGGCAGCGCCGAAACGTTCTGATCGGAGGAACGCGCCGACAGCGTCAGAGGGCGTAGAACGTGGCCGGAGTAGAAGGTCACAGCGGCCACAGGCGGGCATCAGGACTGGATTCGAATATCTCCGTGAGCTGCACGACGGAAACATTGTGGCTACGCAGTGTCGCCGCCGACGCAGCCAACGTACGCATCCCCGAGCTTGCAACTGGTAGTCGATGACCGATTCGCACGGTCCAGGCGCACGGAGGGCGTCACGCAGGTGGCGGAGTAGGAGCCACGAAGTGTCCGGCTCCCAACAGTGACAATCGTGTTCTCGTCTGGCGGAAACACCCAGAACCTGACCTCAGTGCCCGATGACAGCACTCCTTCGTGCCTGGGTAGCAGAGCAGCCGCCGCGGCCTTGCACCTAGCAGGGCCTGGAAAGGTGTGGATGGCGCGGGACCAGTTCCGCCATGCCCCGGTGATTGGATGTCAACGCCCGGACAGCCCAGTGGTCATGCCTTTGGTGCGGCTATATGGAACCGATCGCTGATGAGGCCTTCACCACGGCAAAGGCAATCGCGGGAGATGACGTCCGCTAGCCCCGTCTTCCGCACATGAGGGCGGTTGAATTGATCGGGCAGGCCCTCGACCTGCCCGATCAAGGGCTCTGCCAGGGTGTTCAGTCGTGGAGAAACGTGGACGGCGGCAGGCCCGGTATGTCGCAGCGAGCATCGAGAAACAGCTGGGTGCGTTGCCTGTGATAGCCGACTACGCTCGCCGTCTGGACCTCGCCGGGATCATCGACCGGGCCTGCCCAATACGCGATCTCGCCGATCTCAGCCACGGACAAGTGATCGAAACATTGGTCGCGAACCGGTTGACCTCACCAGCGCCGCTGGTCCGGATGACCGACTGGGCACGCGAACTTGCGGTCGAGGAAGTCTTCGGCATCAACCCGGCTCTGCTCAACGATGACCGGATTGGGCGGGCACTGGACGCGATCGCCCCCGAACTCGATCACATCGTCGGATCCGTTGGTGCACAAGCGATCTCGATGTTCGGGCATCCCAAGGACCGCCGCCTGGACCTGAAACAGATCCAGGCCGGGCTGGCGGTCACCGGCGATGGCGGTGTACCGGTCTTCCACCGCGCCTACGACGGTGGCGCCGGGGAAGTGGCCCAGGTGGTGGGTGCCATGACCGAACTGCAGAAGATGGCCAGGCCACGGGAGTTCCTGCTGATCGGGGACTCCAAACTGGTGTCCTACAACAACGTCTCGGCCATGACCGATGCCGGTGTCACCTTCATCGCCCCTGCCGCGAAGGCCTACGCGCCGGCCGTGACACTGGCCGCGCTGGACCTCGACTCCGCCACCGAGGTCAACTACGCCGCGCAACGCGACGCGGCCAAATCGGCCGCCGAACGCGGCCGGTGGCGTGTCAGCCAGGACACGATGACCCTGGCGGGCAAACGCAAGCAGGACCCGGTGCGCACGCTGCGGCGGGTGTTCGTGCACTCCACCGCCCGGGCACACGCCGCAGCCACCGCGCGGGCCAAGAAACTCGACCGCGCCACCGACGACCTTCAACGCCTGCAACGCGGTCTGGGATCCCGGCACTACCCCGACCGCCAAGCGGTGACCGCCCGGATCACCGCGATCGCCTCCGCCCGCCGGGTCACCGCCTACCTCCGCACCGAGACCGGTACCGATCCCGCCACCGGCAAACCCACCCTGCACTGGTGGTTCGACCAAGCCGCGCTGGATGCCGAGACGGCCACCGACGGCTGGTACGCGCTGCTGACCAACCTGCCCGCCGACCTCGACCCGGCCGAGGTGCTGATCCGCTACAAGGGCCAGGAAGTCGTGGAACGCCGCTACGGCACCGTCAAAGGCCCCTTGGCGGTGGCGCCGATGTTTCTGAAGAGCAACCGGCGCATCGCCGCCCTCATCACCGTGATCTGCCTGGCACTACTGATCTTCTGCCTGATCGAACGCCAAGTTCGGCTGGCGATCGCCCCACAAACCACTCTTGATGGGCTCTACGTAGGACGACCCGCCAAACCCACCGGACGGCTCATCTTCGAAGCCTGGCTCGACTCCGCCTGATCCCCGCGATCAACGGCCAGCCACCCGGCATACCTCAACCGCCACCACTACAAGCCACGCTGCTGGCCCTGCTCGATGTCGACCCAACCAGACCGAGATGATCAAATAGCACCCATCCGACGATCACCCAGAGTTGATCAACCCCTATGTGCGGAATACCCGGCTAGCAGGCGACCTCATGGCCCGATCTCACGTCGGTCTTCGCCGCTGGTGCTGCGGCGTCGTGCGCAGCCTGCTGGACCCGCCTGGAGCGTGCAGCTGCGAACCCTCCCCGGTGCCACGCAACAGCGATGGTGGCATGCCGACCCGCAGTGTCGTCCAGCCTTGCAGGAAGCGCCGATACGGTCAGTTCAGCTGGCGGCGCGCAGCTCCAGCAGCGTCGCCGGATCCGGGCCCGATCCCAGGCCGATCCCAGTCCACCCATTGCGTTCCACCGGCACGGTGCTGGTCTTGTCCTTGACCGTCACAGTCGCGGTCACCGAGTGATCATTGCCCTTGATTTGATAGGCATTGGGAATGTTCAGGGTGAGCCAGCCCGTGGCACCGGTGACCGTGAAACAGAAGTGCCCCGGATCGGGGTCCTTGTCCCCGGGAACGCTGGTGCTGCGCACCTCGATCAAGCCAGGCGCGCCACATGCGGCCAGCATGATGTGCCCATCGCCCTTGAGTAGCTTGATCCCGCGCTGGGCCAGCACCTTGGCCGCCCCGGGGTAACCGAAAGACTCCACCGACGACGGCTGCTTGTCCGGCTGATCACCCTGTTGAGCGGACGCGGCAACCAAGCCGACGCCCGAGGCCAGCACCGCGACACCAGCGGTGATCATGATTGTCCTGGCAGTCACACGCATGACGTGTCGCAACTCCTGTTCGGATGAGTGAAAACACCCACGCCAAGGAGACTTCCCCCCAACGTGTTCCGGAGCCAAGCCCTTCCCCAAGGACCACACACGAAGCCACCGGCGCAGCGATCCTAAGAGCAATGCGGCCGCCCACCAAACATCTGTGACCCACCTCGCTAGACCTCGTCCCCCGAAAGCGACGTACGCCGCATACAGGCTAGGCCGATCGTGCAAAATGTTGTGCCACTGCGGATTTGCTGATAGTTCTCTGCTGGAAACCGTGCGTCGAGACCGGGGGGCGACGCGTTGACAGGGGGAATCGAACGGCGCTGAAGGCTGGCCTGCGAACGCACAGTTAACTGCTGGCGTCACCGAGTCCGTGATCGCCGGTGTCCAGAGTGGACGATGATGCCGTTGCGCAGGCCGGTTCGCGCCTGTCCGCTACCTCGCCGACGCGTCGCGCGGGTCTCGCGGAACCGATGGAGTTCGTTGTGACAATGCTGAGACGGGGGGCGGCCGGCAGGCGTGCCACCGTGACCGTGATGACGGTAGTGGCGTTGATCGCCACCACCGGTGGACAGGCGGCAGCCGATCCAGCACCTGGGGGGCCACCACCCTCGGACCGGGCGAAAATTTTCGGACTGATGCGTGTCGGTGGCGCCGCCGTCTCCGGCAGCGCCGAGGCCGCGCTGCTGGGGTCCGAAGAGGACATCCGGGCCTTCCTCGCCACTGGGCTAGCCGCGGCCGAGGAGACCGACGACCGCGCCACCGTGCACGAGATGCTCGGTAGCGGCGGCCCGGCAACGCGGGAGGCAGCTCAACGCGCGGTGAGCGGATCCGTTGAGGACGTGCGGACATTCCTGGCCACAGGATGGAGAAAGCCCTGGCAGGACGATGCGCGCATCCGCGTGACCCGGCTGTTGTCCAGTGCCACAGGGCCGGTGGTGCGCACCGAAGCCAACACCGCACTCAACGGCAGCACCGAGGACCAGCTCACCTTCCTGGGTACCGGGTGGCAGCGGGCACAGGACAATGACGACCGGATCACCGTCCAAAGGCTGCTCAACTCCGGTGGACCGGCGGTGAAACGAGCGGCGAACTGGGCACTGTCCGGTTCGATCGAGGACGTCCGCGAGTTCCTGCGCACCGGCTACGCCGTGGCCATGCAGCGCGATCAGGAAACCAGCGCGGTCTCCCAGCTGGCCCAGTTGGCCCAGGAGGCGCAAGCACGCTCGGCCGAGCGGACCGAGGCGGCCAAGGAAGCCTCCGCACAAGCTGTGGCCGCAGCGGCTGCGGCCAAGGAGGCAGCGCAGCGTGCTGCCGCCGAGACGCAGTTGGCGCAGGACTCCACCGCCCGTGCCGCAGCCGCGGCAAACCGATCAGCGGATGCGGCCAATCGGGCCGCTGCCGCTGCACAGACGGCGATCAACGCCGCGGCGGCTGCCATCGCGGCCGCCAGGCAGGCGGCCAGCGCGGCCAACCACGCCGCGTGGGCGGCATCCAAGGCCAGCGCGGCCGCGGCCCAGGCCCGCAATGCCGCCGCCGCCGCGGCCAGGGACAGAGGCAAAGCAGACGCGGCACGGGATGCCGCCCGCGTCGCCAAGGATGCGGCGGTGGGCGCGCAGGATGCCGCGACCGCGGTCGCCAAGGCCATGGAAGCAGTGCAGCAGGTTGTCAACGCCGCGCAGGCCGCTGTCGCTGCGTCGAAGGATGCCCAGGCGGCCGGTGCCTCTGCTGATCAGGCTGGCTACTGGGCAGGAAAGGCCGGTGCCAGTGCGGCACGGGCGAACAACGCCGCGGCCAGGGCACGCCGCAACGCCGCGGAGGCGTCCCGTGCCGCCGGTGCCGCCCAAGTGCTGGCCACCGAGGCCGCCGGCCAGGCGGAGGAGGCCCGACGTGCCGCCGCCGCGGCGGCTACCCACGCCAACAATGCCGCGGTGGCGGCAGAACAGGCTGCCGAGCACGCCGGGGAAGCCGAGCATGCCGCGCAACGATCTCAGGAGGCTGCCAACGAGGCCAAGATCGCCGCTGACGCTGCTGATGGCGCGTATGAGCGAGCCCAGCGCATCGCCGACATCGCGCGCAAGACCGATGCCGAGCGGTTGAAGCTGCGGCAGAGCGAGGGCATGCGCGAGGCCGAGGAAGCCACCGCAGCGGAGAACGAGCGCAAGGCCGAACAGCGCTGGGAAGCTGGCCGGGCCGCCGTGCTCGACGCCTCGGCTCAACGGCTGCTGGCCGAGGCCCGTGATCCCAGAACGCCGACCGCGACTGTCGTGTCCAACAGCCGCAAAGTCGCAGCCAGGCTCTGGCGCACCGGTGGTCCCCATGTGATCACCGCCGCCGCCGCTGCTCTCTCCGGCGACGACACGGCGGCACAGGCATTCGTTCGTCAGGACCTCGACCACGCCGCAGCCAAGGACGAGCGTGACGGGGTCCGCATCATCGGCGGCGGGGCCATGGTCCCGGCTCAGCGCCAAGCGGCTCAGACCGCGATGGCTGGCAGCCAGGACCAGGTCAAGGAGTTCCTACGCACTCGTGCCTACCCGGGCAAGGACGACGACGACCGGATCGAAGTCCAGCGCATCCGCAACAACGGCGGACCGGCCACGAAGCAGGCTGCGGACAAGGCACTCTCGGGCACCATCGACGACGTCCGGACGTTCTTGGCCGCGGGCCAATACCAGGCCGCAGAGACCGATGACCGGGTCGCCGTCCAGCGCGCTGTCACCGACGGCGGCCCGGAGGTCAAGGCCGCGGGCAATGCCGCGCTGTCAGGTCCCCGGTCGCTGGTGAAGCAGTTCCTCCTGATCGGTCGCTACAAGGCCGAGCACCGGGATGCCGAAACCGCACTGCACGAGACAACAATCAACGGCTACCTGTCCAACACCGCACACGCCGCCGCCAAGGCCCGGGAAAACGCCGCGTTGGCCGCCGAAGTGGCCGCCACAGCGCGCGGCGCGGCTGAGGAAGGCAGGCAGTGGGCCGAACAGGCCCGAGACTCCGCCAACCGCGCCCAGGAGTACGCCAAGCAAGCCCAGGAACATGCCGACCGGGCCGGCCTGTCAGCGAGTGCGGCAGCCAGGTCCGCAGAGGAGGGACGCAAGGCGGCAGCCACCGCCTGGGCCAGCGCTCAGGCCGCGCAACGATCTGCAGCCCAGGCCAGCTACTCCGCCTCGCGAGCCGCAGCAGCCGCCGCCGATGCCCGCGCCGCTGCTGCGCGGGCCCGCGCCGAGGCCGCCGCTGCCAACAAGTCCGCCGCGGAAGCCCTCCAGATCGGGTTGGAGGCACGCAATGCGGCCCAGTCCAAGGTGGCGCTGGATGAGGCTCGCCAAGGCGTCACCGCCACGCGGGGTTCGATCAGTAAGCTCCGCGACGAGCTTGCCAAAGCTCTGCAACAGAGCGGTCTGCCAGAGGAACTCCGGCAGAAGATGCAGGACTACCTGCAGGTGGTCGATCGACTGCTGACGATGATCGACCAGATGGGCGGGGCCACCCTGCAGTTCGTGCAGGAGCATGCCGGGGAGCTCCTGGCCTTGTTCGGCCACCTCATCCAGGCCGGCGCGGGCATTGGCAGCATGCTCGGCGGACTGTCCATGATGGGCACCGGTGCCGCCACGTGTTGGGCCGAAATCAGTGCTTCCACCGCTACAGGTGCTGCAGGAGGCACCGTTGTCCTACCGGGAGGTGGCACGGCTACTGGTGCCGCGGTAGGTGCGGTGGTGGGCATCATCGCCTGCGTGCTCACCGGTGGCCCGCAGATCGTCGTTGGTGCCGGAGCGGCCCTCGGCGGCCTCTACATGGCCATCGAGGGCTTCAGCAACGCTGCTGAGGACATCAAACGAATCGCTGAGAACAAGGGGCCCGCACGATCGCTCCGACCGTCGGAACAGACCACCCTGGATCGGGCGAGAAGCGATCCCCGGCTTGCTGATCGGGAGCTGCGGCCGGCTGCGAGAGAGCAGGATGGCGAGTACATCGACAAGGCAGGACGTACCTATGATCAGATGGGAGACCCCCGGGCCTCCCAGTATTGGAACGAAGGAAGCTTCTTGAATTCGATCAGGCACCACCTCAACAAGTCAATCGACTACACCATCATTGACCTGACCGACTTCACGGGGCCTCAGCGATCTGCGGTTGACCGCTACCTGCGTGGCCTCAATCCGGAAGAAATCAAAAAGATCATCCGAATCGGGTTTTGATATGGCAATCATTGTTATCCCCGGCCACGAGTCGCGCAGCGTTCGCAACGAAACGCTCCGTCAGCTGAGTGAACGAGCCGGTAAGCAACTCGCCGATCCTGAGGACCGCTTCCTGCTCGAGCAGGCCGCGGCGATGAACTGCCTTGACTTCGAGTTGGTGGCGCTGGAGCGTCGCGGTCGCCTGGCTCAGGCCGTCATCGACTCAGCGGTGAACTACCGCGACGAACTGCTCCGACAGCCGGCGCTCAGCGACAGTGACCGCAGCCGCGCCGAGGCACTGGCCGAACTGCCGCCATACCTCAGGACCCTGCTGAGCGTCGAATAGTGAGATCTCCGGTCGCATCCATGGTCGGGGCCGACCGGTGACATCGCGGATGCAGTCGGCGCCGCACGGCTTCCAGGCCGTGCGGCGCCAATGCCCTGTTCCGCAGATCGAGACAGGGATCAACACAGCCCATCGGCATGCGCCGACCCAGTGTGAGTACTGCGTCAAGGAGCTGCGGTGAACCGGTGCGAGGCCGTCCTGAGCCCGGGCCGCCCTTGGGTGCATGTGCTGACCAGGTCGGAAGCGGGCGGCCCGCGTACAGTCCACCTGCCTGATTCAGGCCTGGTGGTCCAACTCGATGCGAAGAAGATGACCGATGTCGATGAACTGTTCGATCAGTTCGCTGACGGCTTCCGCTTCCCCACCTATTTTGGACGAAACTGGTCTGCCTTCGCGGAGTGCATCAACGATCTTGAGTGGCTTCCGGCCCACGCGTACCTGGTGATCATCGACAATGCGGACCGCCTTCTCCTGGATGCTCCCCTCGATCGGCCCGCCTTCATCAGAAACGCTCACGACACAGGAAAACGGTGGGCGAACTCGTTCGCACTCGGAGAGGAGCGGGGAGGCGGCGAGGTTCCCTTTAACTTCGTTCTCGTGTGCCCCGAGGATCAGCAGGCGAAGCTGAGCAGCGCTGTCGAGGAAGCTCTGCGCTAGCCGCAGCAAGCACTTCTGAAGCGATGAACGCCCGGTGCGGATGTCGCAGGTCTGATCACTACGACAGACCACGACGCCCCTCGTGCGGCGCCCGGACGACGTTGGTGTCCAGTCGGGCGGCATCACGTGATCAGTGTGCTGTGGCGGAATTTCGGGCCGGATCGGCAAGTCTGTAGCCGATCTGGTCGCTGACCGCCGCGGTGAATCTCTGGAGATAAACAGGGACGATCTTGTGACCGGCGGTTCGACGCTGGTCACGATACTGCCCGAGCTGATGGTGCTTCGCTCGGACGTGGCCGAGCATCATCCAGAGCTGTACCTGTCCCAGGCCAGCTCCCGGCCGTTCGGTGACTTCCTGGCCTTTGATGAGGACAGTGCGCTGGATATCCTCATCGGGATTGAACCCGCAGACCACAGAAGCGATGGCCGGGAATCGATGATTCCCGGCCATCGCCTGGTGTCATGACTGTCCGGCGTTGCTCAGCGGGCAACCCACGGTTCGCCGATGAGCCAGGTGGCGTCCTCGTTGTAGGAGTGCGCGGCATCCGACGGCCGGGATCCGGAGGCATCGGCCAGCCACAACTCGCCCATGTAGTGGCGCAGCCGCCGTTCCGGGAAGTTGAAGGACTCGAAGCTCACCCCGTCACCGGCCAGCCCGCTGCGGGCACACCAGGTCGCATCACCCTTGAAGGCGTCGGTGTTGGTGTTGTCGTCCAGCCGGACCTGGTAGTTGGCATGGCGCAGGAACGCGCCAGGGATGTTGAAGGACTCGAAGGAGTAGCAAGAGGGATCGGCCAGGCCGGGCACGATCTTCCAGGTGGCATCCCGCTTGTCCAGCTCCGGGCTGTTGGCGTCGATGCGTTCGATGCGGCCAAGGCCGTTGGCGTGCCGGGCGGAGGCGAACAAGCCCGGTGTGGCCGTGCGCAGCGAACGGATCTGAGTCTGCGGGGTCACCAGGTCATGCTTGGCCGCGGTGACGACCTGGACCTTCCACTGCTGCCCCGGGGCGTGCTCGACGGTGTACTGCACCAGCCGGGCACCGTCGTGGGTGGCGGAGTTCTCCACCGCCGCGGCCCGCCCGCTGGCCTCGTTGCGCAACACCACCGCTCCGCCACGGGAAGGAACCACCTGCCAACGCTGCTGCAGCCGGTTGCCCATGCAGTCATGCTGCACCAGGGTGGTCCCGTTGGCGGTGTTGCCGCCGAGGGGCTCCAGGCACTTCTTGGAGTTGTTGTTCCTCAGCAGGTAGGTGTTAATGCCCTGGTCGATCAGCTCCCAGCGCTGGGTCGCCCCGGCGTTGCACTCCCACTGGATCGCCTGGGCGTCATTGCCCTTCTCCCTGCCACCGATCTCCAGACACCGACCGGCCTGCACGCCACGCAACTCGACGATGTTGTCCACGGCCACGCCAGGCACCCGTCGGCCGTTGACGATCTGGGTGTTGATCCAGTCGCTGAGGCCGTCCAACCGCACGTTGGTGGCGCCGTTGCGGGTCTCGCTCTCCTCCAGGCAACCGCGCTGCCAGGAGGTGCTGTTGATCGCGATCAGCTCGGGAACACCGGTGCGGTCGCGGAAGACCGGACCGCCCGCGTCTCCTTGGCAGAGGCTGGCCTCCTTGGGGTTGCTGCCTAGGATGTCGACGGTCTGTGAGGTGATCGTCTCGACGGTGAAGTCGGCGCTCTGCAACTGGTCGGGCGCCCAGACGGTGGCGGTGCGGCCGAACCCGTTGGCCCGCACCACCTCGCCCTTGTTCGGCGCGGTGGTGCTGATGCGGATCGGGGCGATGTCGGTGACCGGATCGGCCAGCTTGGCCAGCACCACATCCCGATCAGCGCGCGGAGCCAGCTCGGCGATCTCGATGACATGGCCGTTGCTCTGCGACAGCAACGTCCGGCCAATGGTCGCCTTGGCCGGTTTGGCCGGCTTCCCGGCAGCGGGTTTGCTGCCAGGCTCAGCGAAACAGCTTGCCGCGGTGACAATCCACTGTGGATCGACGAGCGCGCCGGTGCAGCGACCGAAGTCACTGTCGACCTGGGCGGTAAAGGTGTAGGCCCCGTTGGGCACACCGGTGCCGTTGGCGATGGCGTGCGCGGGCGCGGCCAGCCCGACGGTGAGCGCCGTGGCGGCCAGACCAGCCGACACACGCGCGAAAACTCGTGCTTGTCGCACGATTCCCCCTTTGATGCGGAAAGACAACACTGCTTGCACAGGGCCGGAACCCGGAGACCGTGCCGCACTTGATCCCACCCTGACGGCACTATCACGTGTCCGGCCTACGGCAGTACATCGGCACCAGGCTGTTTTCGTGAACACCTTGTGTTCGACTTCACCCGTACTGTGATGACGAATCGGACACCCGAGCGTGTTGGCGCTCGAGCACCGACGGGACCGACACTTGGTGTAGAGCTGGCTCGTGCGCGGTGATCACACAGCGGCGACACTAGATTTCTTGAGTACTTGCAGTCTGATTCCGTGATGGATGCCCAACCCGCGAGAGCCGTACTCGCCCTATCTCGGCGAGTTCCCCTGGTCTTCTGCAGCCCAGATCGACGAGGACGAGGGCGACAGCCTCACCGACGCTGCTGAGGGCATTGACCTCGTGGACTTCATTGACCTCGTTGCACCAGCACCGGAGGCCACGGGGACTGGCGAGGCAATGTCTGCGCGCCTGGAACAGCTGCTCAGCCGCCGTGACCAAGGTGAAGGGCTGGAACGGCTCGCCCGAGAGCGGTCAATCTCTGGACAGGACGCCAACCATCTGCCCTCCGCCCTGGCTCAGGTCCCACCCGTGCGCGACGTCATCAAGACCGGGGTACGACCATCTCGGGCAACCGCTGCAGGTAGCCTCGGCGACCCAGCAGTACACCTGGCCAGGCACCAGCGCCGACTGCTCACTGGAGGCCACAGTGGTCGTCCACTTTCGCACAACCTGCTGCTGGTCTGACAGCGGACATGCACCGCCATCCCGACCGGTCCAGCGCGGCTCGGGCACTTACAGCCGGGCAAGCCGCACTCAGGCACAGATGCCCGTTGACGTCGAACTACATCCAGGCCATCGGAGAGTGGGTGGATCGGTGATCCCACCCCTCAAGGCTGTCCTCGCGGGTTGCTTAGTTGGGGCGACGGCTCTCGGGATTGCTCGGTGTCAGGTGGTGCAGCCGATGAAGCGGAGCTCTGCTGGGTGGTCGTTACCGGCCAGCCTGGTCAACTTGTAGACACCGGTCGGCTGGCAGGGACGCGGCTGCAACGCGACGGTGATGCGGTGTCCCAGTTCGTTGACCGCATATGTAGACGACTGTCCAGCGAGCGGACCGTCCAAGTACACCGCTGAGCAGACGTCGATCTTGGGCATGACGACCACTCGGGCCACGCCGTGCAGGAGGGCGATCACATCGTGGGGCAGGCCGGGGTCAATCAACACCGAGCGCCCGTCGGAGATCGTCATCACCACTCGGCCCTCGGCAGCGGGGGAAGGCTTGCTGAGCACACCATCAGGTCGTCCATGCCACGCGGCTCGTCTCTCTGCTCACCGGATGCTCCGCTGCCAACCTTCTGACCATTCTGGCAGTAGATGGGTAAGCACCGCTGGTGCGCACGACAGGGCCACCGGTTAGCCGGCCGGAGAGCGGATTCGTGGCGCCATCATCGAGGCGTTCGAGCAAGCGTACTCGCGGCACCGCCCACCCTGGGGCCACTGTGGTGGGACCCGCAGCAGAGGACGGTGATGACCGCCATGCGAGCGGACACGCGCAAGGGGCCAGAGCGACAACAGACAGTCAGCTGATCCGTGTTTCGTCCACCCGCGTCACACTGCGCCGCCAGCAGAGGCGAGAACGTGAGGTCGGAGGAGAACAACACCGGCACCGGCAGCAAGAAGACCCGCGTACGGTCTACTTATGGTCGCAACAACCTGCATCGGATGGCCAGAATACGGCCGCTACTCAGAAGCCGCCAGCGAACTCAAAATGACGAGTCGGCCAGAAAAGCCGCTCGGTCCCACTGTGAACAGAACCGCGGGTGCGGGCCAGCAGTGCAGTCGGCGCAGACCGGGGATCGCCGTGCTGTCCAGAACAGGGGAGTCAGCGCGCTGTTCCAAACTTTCTGCCGACCCTGCACCCGAGGTCCCTCATCTCTTCCTGTGGTGGGCCGTCACAACCGATGACGGAGGAGGATGTTCGTCCCCTGGGGGTGGAACGAACACGTCGACAATCGAATCGACGTTCGCACCCCGCGCGGCGACTACGGGTTCCCCCCTACCGGGCCCCAGACGCCGCTCATCCCGGCACCGGCCATGACGGCCTGACTGAACGGGCGCTCTCCCTCCCCGGCGAGCACCCCGCTCAACATCAGCATTGCCGCCACCCTCACCCCTGGCTACCTCCAGCCGGAACGGAACGAGATCACGCCTGCTCAGACCCCAAAGTACGGTTCCCGGTCCGGGAGTCCGGCCCCGCCAGGCCACCGGCGGTAGGGTCGCTGAGTGGACAGGGGAGAGACCGGGGGGCCGCGTACGGAATTCGCTGAGCGCTTCACGCTGCTCTACGCCGAAGCGGGTGATCCACCACTCAAACGCGTCACCGACTCCATCACGCGGGCGCAGCTCAGCGACGATCGAGCCCGGCCGGTGCGAGTCAGCGGCCAGCGCATCAGCGACTGGCGCCGCGGACGCAATGTGCCCGCATCCTGGACAGCCCTATCCGCAGTACTGGATGTGC
This sequence comes from Crossiella sp. SN42, assembly GCF_023897065.1. GTDB lineage: Bacteria > Actinomycetota > Actinomycetes > Mycobacteriales > Pseudonocardiaceae > Crossiella. The sequence continues at coordinate 61,677 of NZ_JAMHIV010000015.1, read as the reverse complement.
TGATCGGAGAAGCACGCAAACGCCGCCCCACACCCCAGATCACCGGTCTCTACGATCGAACTCAGTGGCTGAAATGGTGGCAAGATGCCATCGCGGCACCGGCTTCCGCTGCCGCCCCGGAATCCGCTCCGAGCGTGGCATCCACCGAGGCGAACATCTGTCCCTATCCGGGATTGGCGGAATTCGACGAGCAGACCGCCGCCTGGTTTTTCGGGCGGGAACGTAGCACCGCCGCACTGCTCAACCAGGTCGCCGCCGCCGCGTGCTCCGGCGGAATGGTCATGCTGGTCGGTGCCTCCGGCGCCGGGAAGTCCTCGATGCTCAAGGCCGGGCTCATTCCCGCGATCCGCCGCGGCGCACTCGCCACCGAACTGTCAGCCCGGCCACCGATCTGGGTCATGGCCCCAGGGCCGGATCCGATGGCGGAACTTCGCCGCCTGATCCCCGGCCTGACCGTCCTCCCCGACACCACCGGGGACGCCGATTGCCCTGCCGATGCCGACACCGGAGACGACCGGGAGATCGCAGACCAGGTCCGCCGCGCGGTGACCGCGCAAGCCCACCGCGCCGGGGGACTCGGTGCCAGAGCCGTGATCGTGATCGATCAGTTCGAGGAGACCTTCACCCTCTGCACTCAGCCGCGGCAACGCCATCAGTTCATCCGGGCACTGGCCAGCGCCTGCACCGCCGCCGACGGAGAAGTGGCGCCGGCGGTGGTGGTGTGCGGGCTGCGCGCGGACTTCTACAGCGCCTGCCTGGACTACCCCGAACTCCTCGAGGGGCTGCAGCATCAGCAGATGGTGCTCGGGCCCATGAACGTCAAAGAGCTGGACTCCGCGATCACCGCACCGGCCAAAGCCGTGGGACTACAGCTGGAACCGGGGCTCATCGACCGGCTCCTGCTCGATCTGGGCGTGCGGCCGCGGCGAGCACGCACCCCCGAGCAAGGCCCCTACGACGCCGGGGCACTGCCCTTGCTCTCCCACGCCCTGCGCGCCAGCTGGCAGCGGCGCCAGAACGGACGGCTCACGCTCACCGGCTACCACGCCGCCGGCGGCATCCACGGCTCCGTAGCGGCCTCCGCCGAACGTGTCTGGGCTGACCTGGACGCCGCCGGCCGCGCGGCGACACGGGTGCTGCTGCTGCGGCTGGTGCGCTTGGGCGAGGACAGCCAGGACACCCGGCGCCGGGTCACCCGCGAGGAACTCCTCGACCAGACCGGCGACCCGGCCGTCACCGCCGCGGTGCTGGAAACCCTGGTCCACGCCCGGCTGGTGACCACCCACGCCCAGACCGTGGAGATCACCCACGAAGCGCTCTTGCACGCCTGGCCACGGTTGCGATCCTGGATCGAGGAGGATCGCGCGGACAACCTCATCCGTCAACGGCTAGAAGAAGACGCACGGCTGTGGCGCGACGACGGGCGCGACACCTCGGCTCTCTACCGCGGCGCCCGGCTGGAGGGCGCACAGCAGTGGGCAACCCAGAGCGGTCCCGGCACCCTGAGCGAACCGGCACGGCAGTTCCTGGCCGCCTCACAGCGACACCACCGCCGCAGCACCGTCACCCGGCGCGCCACGGTGGCCGTCGCGGTCGTGTGCGCCTTCATCGCCTCGACCATCGCCGCGGTCGTCATCGACCAGCGCGACGACGCCCGCTCCCGGCAACTCCTCGCCGAAGCCGACCGGCTTCAACAGACCGACCCGTCGCTGTCGGCGTTGCTCACCGTGCGCTCCCGGCACCTGCGTCCCGACGACGCCACCGTCTACACCCGACTGCTCTCCACCCAGCACTCCCCACTGGCCACCGCGCTGACCGGGCACACTGGCGCGGTCTACGCCGTGGCACTGCACCCCCAGGGGCACGCCCTGGCCACCGCCGGATACGACCGCTCGGTACGCCTGTGGGACATCAGGGACCGGGCCCACCCGGCACCGCTGGGCCCACCGCTGCTCACCCACACTGCTGCCGTGCGCTCGCTCGCCTTCAGCGCCGACGGCACTCTGCTGGCCACCGCCGGCGACGACCTCGCCCTGCACCTCCACGACGTCACCGACCCCACGCGGCCACAGCCACGGGGCCAGGTGCCCGCCGCGCACACCGGCATCATCCGCTCCCTCGCCTTCAGCCCCCACACAGCTCTGGTGGCCACCGCGGGGGATGACAAGACGACCCGGCTATGGGACATCACCAACCCCGACCACCCCAGACCACTCGGCCCGCCACTGGTCACCCACACCGGCATCGTGCGCTCGATCGCCTTCAGTCCCAACGGAAAGCTGCTGGCCACCGCGAGCGATGACAAGACCGTGCATCTCCACGACCTCACCGAACCCGCCCGCCCGACACGGAGTGGAGCGGCACTGGCCGGCCACACCGGCGCGGTGTGGTCGGTCCGCTTCAGCCCCGACGGCGCGACCCTGGCTACCGGAAGCTACGACAAGACCATCCGGCTGTGGCGGGTCACCGACCCCGGCAACCCCGCGCCGGTGGGAGCACCGTTGACCGGGCACACCGGCGCCGTCGGCACCCTGGCCTTCAGCTTCGACGGACGAGTGCTGGCCACCGGCGGCTACGACAAGACCATCCAGCTCTGGGACGTCCGCGACCCGGCTCGAGCCTTCTCCATGGGACCACCGCTGACCGGGCACACCAGCGTGATCTACTCCGTGGCCTTCAGCACCACCGGCTACACCATCGCCGCCGGCAGCGAAGACGGCCTCGGGCGCCTCTGGCGAAAATCCCCGGGACTGCTCCCCGGCCACACCGCCAGCGTGCTCTCCACCTCTTTTCGCCCCCACGGCGGTGTCCTGGCCACCTCCAGCGAGGACAAAACCGTCCGGCTCTGGGACCTTCAGGATCCCGAGGCCGCACAACCCCTCGGGCCACCGTTGACCGCACACACCGAAACCGTGTGGATGGTCCGCTTCAGCCCCAACGGTCACGTCATGGCCACCGGCAGCGATGACCGCAGCGCCCGCCTCTGGGATGTGCGCGACCCCGCCCGCCCCGTGCCGCTGGGACCACCGATCCTCGGGCACACCGGCGCGGTGCGCTCGGTGGCCTTCAGCCCCGACGGCACCATGCTGGCCACCGGCAGCACCGACAAGACCATCCGCCTGTGGGACATCAGCGACCCAACCCGGCCCCGGCCACTCGGCGAACCCTTGACCGGACACACCGACATCGTCTGGTCGCTGGCCTTCACCGCCGACGGGACGACCCTGGCCTCGGCCGGGGACAAAACGGTGCGCCTGTGGACAGTCACCGACCGGCAAAAACCCGCACCAATCGGGACACCGCTGGCCGAGCACACCGGCGCGGTGTGGTCACTGGCCCTGCACCCCGGTGGTCGGATTCTGGCCTCGGCCAGCAGCGACCGCACCATCCGCCTGTGGGACATCAGCGACCCGAGCCGTCCCAGCCGGCTCGGGCCACCGTTGACCGGTCACAGCGACACCGTGTGGTCGGTGGCCTTTGACAGCGTCGGCCAGCGTCTGGTCTCCGGCGGCTACGACCGCATGATCCGCCTGTGGGATGTGCGAGATCCAGCCCACCCCAGCGCGATCGGACAGGAGTTGGCCGGGCACCACGACACGGTCTGGTCGGTGGCTTTTGCCACCGACGGCCGCTACGTGGCCAGCGGCGGCAACGACAAGACCACCCGGCTGTGGAACCTCGACGAGGCCCAGGTCATCCGGCGGATCTGCGCCAACACCCAAGGAACCCTGAGCGAGCCCCAATGGCGCCTGCACGCCCCGGAACTACCGTTCCAGGACCCCTGCCGCCCCTGACAAGCAGGGTCACTTCGGGCCGAAGCGCACCCACTCCGGACCGCCGCCCTCCAGGTTCACACCCTTCTCGATCACCGCGAGGTTGTGGTGGAAGTGCACGCTCCTGATCAGCCCGTCGGTCGGCGCGGACTCCCGCGTGCCGGGCAGGATCTCCTCGTAATTGAGCCCATCGACCAGCGACTTCAGGAACCCGACGCTGGTGCGCGGTGAGTCGAGTTCCTCGCTGGTGCCGCCGAACCGCGGCCAGTAGGAGGTCTGCAGGTCCTCCACGGCGTAGTAGCCGCCCTCCCGCAGATGCGGGAACAAGGTGGCGAAGGTGGTCAGCACGTGGGCGTTCTGGTGGCTGCCGTCATCGATGATGATGTCCAACGGACCGGTTGCGGCCACTACCTCCAGCAGCGCCCGCGGATCGGCCTGATCGGCGCGCAGGGTGTGGATGCGTTGCTGGTCGTGCGGAGTCTTGTCGTGCAGGTCCACGCCGTAGACGGTGGCGCGCGGGAAGTAGTGCTTCCACATGCGCAGCGAGGCCCCGCCCGCGGCCGGGTTGTCGAAGCCGCCGATCCCGATCTCCAGGATGGTCAGCGGCCGGTCGCGCAGCGGTTCGAAGTAGCGCGGGTAGTGCGGGGTGTAGTGGTGGATGCCCCACTTGTCCGACTCGTACCGGCTGGCCAGCTCGGTCAGCGTGACCTCGTCGCGGTGATCCAGCGCGGCCAGCACACGTTGCGTGGCGGCGAACCAGACCGGCGGGCGCCGGAAGGAAGCGATGTCACCGACCTCGCGCAGCTCCACCCGCCGGGTCGAGGCAGTGGCGGCGCCGCGGGGGCCGAGCAGCTGACGGATGACCTCGCCCAGGTCCTGGCCGACGGTGGCATGCGGGTTCCCCGACCGGCCGGCGGTGTGGGTCGCGCCGGAGCCGGCCACGGTCACCACATGCTCGGCCGCTGCACCGCTGTGAGTGAGGACCAGCTGGATTTCGATCTTCGCGTCGGCATCCAGACGCGGCGGGTCCAGGCGGTAGGCGATCTCGTCGACCACGATCTCGGCACAGCGGGCCACGCCCAGCTCAGCGATCACAGCGGCGAGATCGTCGGAGTAGCCTCCCGCGGCTGCGATGAGCCGGGAAATGTCAGTCTGCATCGTGTGTATCCCCCTGGCCTTGATCGGCTTCACAGCCACGATACTGCCCACGAGGAGACCGCCTGATCGGCGGGCTGCGGGCTGGTTGGCCTCGAGGGGGGCGCTGGTGGCCAGGGGGGTGGACACACCAGCGCCCTTCGGGTGGACCCGCCAAGGGGGGAGAGGCAGGCCCACACGACCCAGCGTAGTTGGTGCCCGCGACACCGTCGCCGCTGTCGAGGCACCCGATCGACTGGATTGCTTCACAGCCGCGACGCGGCGCTCGCCAGTTCTCCCTACACAGACCCGTATCTGCGGTGACGTCACCGTCCGCGTCATCAGCTCGGCTCGACCGAGGCGGGTGTATCGCCCGAGCTGGCGTCTCCTGCGGTGCGGCGTCGGATCGAGGGCGGCAAGCGGGCGGTGACGGCTGTGCCGCTTCCCAGCCGCGATGAGCCGCCGAACCATCACCGCTTAGTGCTCCAGTCGGGTGGACCATCACCACCAGCCTCGAAAGGTCACTCACCGTAGACAAGGATGGCCCGCGGTGAACAATCGTGGGGGAGGACCAGAAGCGATGCGGGTCGACGACGAGACCGCTCCGCGATGGTGGACCCTGCTGGTGACAGGACTCCTCTGGCGCCTGGTGCGTGACTCGGAGTTCGCCGCCGAGATCAGGCACCTGTCGCTGCGACCGGCACATGTCCTGCAGAAGCTGCTGGCCGATCCCCTGACCGCAGCTGCTCTTGAGCATGCCTACGAGCCGGTGGCCGAGCGGCACCATGCCGTGCGACTCCACCGTGGGTTACAGCCAGAGCCGTTTCCCCAGGAATGGAGCCCGACCCGGTCCGAGCGGTACAAGGTAAGGGCGCTGGCCCTCGTGCCGCCTGCCTGGATCGTGCTGGTGATGGTCTTCGGTTCGCTAGTGCCAACGTGGGCCATCGTGGTGGCCACACTGATCGTTGCGTCCGTCCTGATCTACTGCGGCCTCACCGGACTTCCTCCGGATGCCCACCGGTGGGTTCGCTGGGCCACGGACCACTATCGGTTGGCCCTGCACATACCGAGGCACTGGTGGCGACAGGGACGGGGTCTGCGTCACGATGTGCTGGTTTCCGCCCTGCGAGAGTGGCTTCGCCGCCAAACGACCCCTTCCTTTGACCACGAACTGCATCTGCGCGATGCGAAGAGGCTGACCCTGCCCGCAGGTGAGGGGACGCTGGTGCACACTGCCGCAGTCAAAGCCTGTAGCCGGGAAGTCAACCGGGCCAAACCCGGGGCGGTGAGCTTGGCCGGAAGCCGCGGGTGTCGGCACGTCACCCGGTTGTGGATGGACGGTGTGCTGGACGCCGCGATCGCCGCCGTCGAGCATGTCGGAGACCTCGACATGCGCGCCCGCTACCTGACGACCCGCGACACCGAGCTCCGCGCATGCGACCAGGAGATGAAGCAGGCCAGCAGCGGCGAGACCAAGGCGGGGATCGAAGACGACAACACCAGCACGAGCACCTGGAGCTCACGCAGAACGGCCACGCCACAAACCTCATCAGTGCTGAACAACGTATCGACCAGTTGGTGGACCTGGGAGGCAGACAGGTCGATGCCGCGTTCCCGCAGCCTCCGCCCAGGCCAGTTCCTGGCCCAGGCGGGTGCCGCGGTAGCGGCCGAGTACACCCGAACCGGTCGCCGCCCCAGCACGGTCCAGTGGCAGCCAGGCACCACTGACAACAGCCCCGGTACCTCCTCTCCGCCCAGTCGACGATCAACTGCCGAGGATTCGGTACTCTCTGCCCTGGGGAGGTCACTGAATGTCACAAACATCGAAAAACGCCGAGGTCATCTCTTGGTTGGCCGAGCACACGATTCCGCTGGGCTCGGTCGAGCCTGGGAACGGGGTCGAGGACCTGGCTCCACTCGCCACCGCGCTGGAGGGGATCCGGGTGGTCGGGCTCGGTGAGGCGACACACGGCACCAGGGAGTTCTTCACCCTCAAACACCGGCTGGTCGAGTTCATGGTGACCAAGTTGGGGTTCACGGTGTTCGCCATCGAGGCTGGCTGGTCGAACTGCCGCGCCGTGGACGACTACGTGGTGCACGGCATCGGCTCGGCGTCGCAGGCGTTGAACAGACTCGGGTTCTGGACCTGGGACACCGAGGAGGTACTTGCCCTCGTCGAGTGGCTGCGGGAGCACAACGCGGCCCAGCCGTTGGAAAAACGGGTGCGCTTTCGCGGCGTCGACCCGCTGCTGGAACGGGTGGGAAGGGAAGCCGTGGCGGACTTCCTGGCCATGGTCGACGGCGAACGCGCCCAAGCCTTCCTCGCGGCAGCGAAGGACCTGCGCCCGGAGTTCCGCACCGTCGACTCCCGCCGCGTGATCGTGGAGTTGCTCCGGCCCGTGTGGCGCCGAATGCCCTGGGTGCCCGAGGACCCGGACCGCGTCCGGGCGCGCGCCGCCTGGAACACGGTTCGGGAGATCGCCGGTTGGCTGGCCGACAACCCGGTTGACAGCGACCAGTGGCGCGACGCGCTGTGGCACATGTGGGCCGTGGAACGCGCAGCGGAGGTGCGCACCCTTCCGTTGCTGGGCCAGAAGGGCGGTCACCTGCGCGACCGCTTCATGGGCGAGGCGGTGCAGCGGATCCTGGCCGAACAACCAGATGCCCGAGTGATGCTGTGGGCACACAACGGCCACCTGGCTGCCGCCACCCGCACTCGCAAGGAAGTCTCGCTGGGCGCTGAGCTGCGCGTCGCGCTGGGGGATGCGTACTACGCGCTGTGCCTGCTCACCAATGAGGGCAGCTTCCAGGCGGTGGAACTGAAAACGAGCAAGCTGGCCGAGTTCGTGCTCGACCCTGCCGAACCAGGCACGGTGGAGTGGCATCTGGCCCAGGCTGGCGGCGACTGCGTGCTCGACCTGCGCACTGCGCTGGCGGATCCCGGGATGCGGCAGTGGCTGGCCGGAAAGAACCGCATGCGCGCCTATGGGTCCATCATCGGATTCTGGCCGCTGCTGAAGAAGGAGAGCGCCGTGGTCTGTCTTGACACTGACTTCGACGGCATCGCCTACATCGCCAGGACCACCCGGACCCGGACGCGGGAAGTCAGTGGGCACGCACCGCTGCAGGGCGGTCAGCGACCGGATTAGCTTGGCGCGCTCGTGGCTCGGCTCGTCCAAGGTGCCAGCGACCAGCCGGGCCAGTGCGGTGGCCAGCACCTGGGCGTCGGGCGTCGGGCGGTGGGCGGGGCGTCGGGCGGTCGGTGGAGCTTCGGACGGTTGGCGGGGACTGCGGGCAGTCGGTGGGAACTTCGGACGGTTGGCGGGGACTGCGGGCAGTCGGTGGGAACTTCGGACGGTTGGCGGGGACTGCGGGCGGTTGGCCGAGGTTCAGGCGGTTGGCGGGGCTTCGGGGGGGCAGTGGGGCTTCGCGGGGCGGTGGGACTTCGGAGGGTTGGCGGGCTTTCAGACGGTTGGCGGCGAACTCGGGTGTTGTGGGGTCGGGCGGCCGAGGGTAGGTGGCAGCAGGTGGGTTGGTGTTCAGGGGCGGGCGGCTCGGTCTCGGAATTCCAGGGCGGCGGCTACGTGGTCGCTGGTGGGGCGGGTGGCTTCGTCGAGGTCGCACAGGGTCCAGGCGACTCGGAGGCAGCGGTCGGCTCCTCGGCCGGAGAGGAGGCCGTGGGCTAGGGATCGGTCGAGCAGGGTGGTGGCCGATTTGGGCAGGGCGAACTCGCGGTGCAGGGCTTGGCCGGGGACGGAGGCGTTGTTGAGCCAGCCTTGTTTGGCCCAGCGGTGCTGGGCGCGCTCGCGGGCGGCCAGGACTCGTTCGCGGACGGTGGTGGTGTTCTCGGGTGGGTTGTCGGGGTCGACGTGCATGTGGGTGAGCGGGCGCATGCGGACCTGGAGGTCGACCCGGTCCAGCAGCGGGCCGGACAGGCGGGCGGCGTACCGGCGGCGGGCTGGGGGCAGGCAGACGCATTCGCTGTCGCGGGGTGGGGCGCAGGGACAGGGGTTGGTGGCCAGGACCAGTTGGAAGCGGGCCGGGTAGCGGACCAGGCCGTCGCGGCGGGCCAGGCGGACCTCGCCCTGTTCCAGCGCGGTGCGCATGGACTCCAGGCGTTGCGGGCCGAGCTCGCCTGCCTCGTCGATGAACAGGACTCCGTGGTGGGCGGTGCTGATCGCGCCGGGTTTGGCCAGGCCGGAGCCGCCGCCGATCAGTCCGGCGACCGAGACCGAGTGGTGCGGGGCGACGAACGGCGGGCTGGTGACCAGCGGGGACTCCGGGGACAGGGTGCCTGCCAGGGAGTGGATGGCGGTGACCTCGAGGGACTGTTCGCTGGTCAGGGGAGGCACCAGGCCGACGAGGCGTTCGGCGAGCATGGTCTTGCCGGTGCCTGGTGGGCCGACGAGCAGGAGGTGGTGGCCACCGGCGGCGGCGACCTCCAGGGCCCAGCGGGCCTCGGGTTGGCCGAGGACGTCGGCCAGGTCGGGGCAGGGGGTCGTGGGCGCGCCGGTGGTGGGTGACGGGGTGGGGAGGTCGGCTTGACCGCGGAGCCAGCGGAGGACTTCGGCGAGGGTGTTGGCGCCGTAGACGTCCAGGTCGGACACCAGACCCGCCTCGGGGAGGGTGGGCGTGGGCACCACGGCTCGGCGGATGCCCGCGCGCCGGGCGGCGAGCAGGGACGGGAGGACGCCGCGGATGGGTCGGAGCCTGCCGTCCAGGGCCAGTTCGCCGAGCAGGGCGGTGGAGTCGAGCGCCTCCTGGGGGATGGCGGCCGCGGCGGCGAGTGCCACGCAGGCCAGGGCGAGGTCGTAGCCCGCACCGGTCTTGGGCAGGGCGGCGGGTGACAGGGCGAAGGTGATCTTCCGCTCGGGCCAGGGTTCTTCGCTGTTGCAGACGGCGGCCCTGACCCGCTCCTTTGACTGCTGGAGCGCGGTGTCGGGGAGGCCGACGATCTGTACGCCGGGGCGGCCGCCGCCGAGGTCGGCCTCGATCTCGACGAGGAGGCCGTCCACGCCGAAGAGGGCTACGGACCAAGCTCGGGCCGGGGGCATGAGGACAACTCCAGGCAGTGCGAAGGGGAAGGGAGGAGAGAGAAGGAAGGAGGAAGGGAGGACGAGAAGGGCGGGAGGGGCGGGAGGGGCGGCGGGAGAGCGGGAGCAGTGGGAAAGCCGGAGGGAGGGCGGAAGGGAGAGGGAGGGGCGGAAAGGGGAACAGGAGCGGTGGGAGAAAGGCAGGGAGGAAGGGCTGTGCGGCAAATGAGGAGGGGATGGAGGAGGTGGAAGGCCGTGAGAGGTGTCGGTGCGACAAGGAAGAGGGAAGGAGGAGATCGAGGGTGGTGAGAGACCTTGGGGTGGCAGAGAAGACGGGAGGGCGTTGGGGCTGTTGGGGCGGATGAGGAGGTGTTGAGCGGCTTGGGCGGAGGGGCTGGGGGCGCGGGTGGGCGTGCGGGGGTAGCCGAGGGGCCTTCGGGCTCGGCTGGGGTTGAGGCGTGCGGAGGGGAGGGAGGGCGAATACCGCGGGTGGATGTCCCGGGCGGGGTGCCTGCGGGTGGGGTGGGCGGCCGGGCGCTGGGAGGCGCGAGGCCAGCGCAGGGGCAGGGGCCGGGGCAGGGGCAGGGGCAGGGGCAGGCGAGGCTCAGGCCTGCGGGGGCTCGGGCCGGCGGGGGGCCGGGCCTGCGGGGCCGGGGCTCGAGCGGGGCGCGCTAGAGGATGGCGCGGCGGTGGTCGAGGATTGGGGGGTCGCCTGGGGGCCATTGGATGGCGATGAGGTCGCAGCGGATGGGGACCCAGGGGACGTGGTGCAGGGCTAGCCAGGATTCTGTGGTGTCGCGGATGCGGCGGGCCTGACGGGGGGTCAGGGCGGCGGCGGGGGGCTCGAAGGCCGGGTCGCTGCGGGTTTTGACCTCGCAGACGATGAGGGTTTTGCCGTCGGTGGCGATGAGGTCCAGCTCGCCGTGGCGGCAGGTGTAGTTGGTGTCCAGGATGGTCAGGCCCTGGGACTCCAGGTATTGCGCGGCCAGGGCCTCGCCGCGGCGGCCCAGGGTCTTGTTGTGGGCGGTGGCGCGGGATTCCAGGGTTGCGGTGAGGGTGGCCGTGGGGGGCATGGGGGCTCCTGGGTCGGAGGACGGGGTGTCTTCTTCGACCCTGGTGGGAGCGGGTGGGGAATGCCAGGTGGGGTGGGGCGGGGTGTGGATAAGTGGGTTGGTGGTGGGGTGGGGACCCGGGGGGTGTGGATAGGTCGCGATCTTGGAGCGGGTGGGGCGGGGGGTGTGCTATTGGCCGAAGGGGCCGGATTCGGGGAGGCGGAGGTCTGGCTTGTCCAGCTCCTCGACGTTGACGTCCTTGAAGGTGATCACCCGGACGTTCTTCACGAACCGCGCGGGGCGGTACATGTCCCACACCCACGCGTCCGACATGCGCACCTCGAAGTAGACCTCGCCGTCGGCGTTGCGCACCTGCACGTCCACCGCGTTGGCCAGGTAGAACCGCCGCTCGGTCTCCACGACGTAGGCGAACTGACCGACTATGTCGCGGTACTCCTTGTAGAGCTGAAGCTCCATCTCGGTCTCGTACTTCTCGAGATCCTCCGCGCTCATCCGCCTTCGACCCCTCGTCGTGACACTGCCGCCCCCTCAGCGAGGCGTCCTGGTGGAACCAACACATTCTGGACTACTGGGGCTACGCCGTTTCGGGCGGTCGCGAGCAGTCCGGTTTTCACCCGCCGGGGCGGGGTCATGCCGTGTTCGGCGGCGGCCGCGATGACGTTCGCGTAGCTCCACCGGTGTTCGTCGATCGGGCCGTGCGCCCGCAGTGCCGCGCTGTGCTCCGCGGTGCAGTAGCCCTTGTGCACCTCGAAGCCGTACCGCGGCCACTTCTGGTGCAGCTCGGTCATGATGCGGTCCCTGGTGACCTTGGCCAGCACGCTGGCCGCGGCCACGCAGGCCACCGCCTGGTCGCCCTTGACCACCGGCATGTTCGGCGCGGTCAGGCCGGGCACCCGGAAGCCGTCGGTGAGCACGTAACCGGGGTGGGTGGCCAGTCGCGCCACCGCCCGGCGCATGCCCTCCAGGTTCACCACGTGGATGCCCAGTGCGTCGACCTCGGCCGGGTCGATCACCACCACGGAGTGCGCCAGCGCCCGGTCCAGCACCAGGTCGTACATCCGGTCGCGGGCGGCCGGAGTGAGCAGCTTGGAGTCGGTCAGGCCCTCGAACCGGCGGATGTCACCCGGCCGCAGCACGCAGGCCGCCACCACCAGCGGTCCGGCACAGGCGCCCCGGCCCGCCTCGTCCACCCCGGCCACCGGGCCAAGGCCGCGCCGGTCCAGCGCGGCCTGCAAGGCCCAGTTGCCCGAGCTGCCACGGACCACCGCGCGCGGTGGGCAGGGCAGCTCGGCGGGTGGCGCGGCGCGGCGATCATGGGCGCGACCGGCCGGACGCGTCCTCGCCCCTGCCATGGTCAGTCGCGTTCCCGCTTCTGCCGCGAACGCAGCGGCCGTAGCCCCCGGCGGATCAGCCAGAGCGTGGGCACCGCGCCCGCGAGGCCGACCCCGGCGGGGATGCCGGCCTGCCACGGCGCGGCGCCAAGGGCGACGGCCTGCGGGTTCGGGTCGTCGATGCCCTGCCAGCGGCTCGGCGGCAGCACGATGACCTGCGCCTTGCCGATCACGTTGTCCACCGGCACCGGACCGTGGCCCTCGGCACGGGAGTCCGAGGAGTTGTTCCGGTTGTCGCCCATCATCCAGAGATGGCCCTGCGGCACCGTGATCGGGCCGAACCGGGTCTGGTCCTCGGGACCGCCGCGGTCGGCCTCCCAGTACAGGTACGGCTCGGTCAGCGGCTTGCCGTCGACCAGCAGCCGGTTCTGGTCGTCACAGCACTGCACCGTCTGCCCGCCGACCGCGATCACCCGCTTGACGAAGTCCCGCTCGTCCGGCGGCGCGAGGCCGATGAACGAGCCGAGGCCCTGCAGCCAGCGGACGAAGGAGTTCGACGAGCGGGACCCCACGATCTCCGGGCTCCACGAGTCGGGGCCGCGGAAGACCACGACGTCACCCGGCTCGGGGTTGCTGAAGCGGTAGGTCACCTTGTCGACCAGCACCCGGTCGTTCGTGCACCCGGCGCAGCCGTGGAGGGTCTGCTCCATCGACTGCGACGGGATCACGTACACCCGGGCCAGGAACTCCTGGATCAGGAAGGTGAGCAGCAGCGCGACCACGATCAGGATCGGCAGCTCCTTCCAGAAGGAGCCCTTTTTCTTGGGCTTCTTCGTATGGAAGGGCTTCTCCTCCGTTGCCCCGGCCCCGGCACGCGGGGTGCCGTGGGCGGGGGTGGAGTCATCCGGATCGTTGTGCTGAGGCTGGGAAGCCACGATGTCGGCCACCAAGTCAGGCTACGTGACGGGAGTTCGCCCCGATCACTTGGCGGGGACCGTGTCCCGCTTCTCCTTGATCTTCGCGGCCTTGCCGCGCAGCTCGCGCAGGTAGTAGAGCTTGGCCCGGCGCACGTCGCCGCGGGTCACCAGCTCGATCTTGGCCAGGTTCGGGGAGTGCACCGGGAAGGTGCGCTCGACGCCGACACCGAAGGAGACCTTGCGGACGGTGAAGGTCTCGCGGATGCCACCGTTCTGGCGGCGGATGACCACGCCCTGGAACACCTGGACGCGCTCACGAGAACCCTCGATGACGCGAACGTGCACCTTCAGCGTGTCGCCCGGTCGGAAGTCCGGGATGTCAGAACGCAGCGACTGGGCGTCCAGAGCGTCCAGGGTGTTCATGGGTGTTCCGTCCTCGTCATTCTCAGAGTTCTCACTTACGCCCTAGGTCCGTCGCCGTGTCCGCGAGAGGGCCCGTCAGGGGTGAGCTTCCGGTGTGCGCGCCGATCAGCGACCGGCAGCAGCAACCTGTCCAGTGTGCCAGACGGGGTAGTCGGGCACGAAATCGACCTGGTCAGGACTGGTGGTCCTCGGCGCGCAGCTGGTCGAGCAGCTTGCGGTCGTGCTTGTCCAGGGCGTCCTCGGTCAGCGCGGCCAGCAGGTCGGGGCGGCGGTGGTAGGTGCGCTCCAGCGCGCGGTCGCGGCGCCAGCGGTTGATCGCGGCGTGGTTGCCGGAGCGGAGCACCTCCGGCACCGGCAGGCCCCGCCAGACCTCGGGCCTGGTGTAGCTGGGGCCTTCGAGGAGGCCGTCGGAGAAGGAGTCCTGCTCGTGCGAGGCCTGGTTGCCCAGCACCCCGGGCAGCAGCCGGACCACGGCCTCGACCATGACCAGCACCGCGGCCTCGCCGCCGATGAGCACGTAGTCGCCGATGGAGACCTCGTCCACCGGCATCCGCGCCGAGGCGGCGTCGACCACGCGCTGGTCGATGCCCTCGTAACGGCCGCAGGCGAAGACCAGGTGCTCTTCCCTGGCGTAGGCCTGGGCCATGGCCTGGGTGAACGGGCGGCCGGCCGGCGTGGGCACGATCAGCCGGGGCGCGGGCTCGGCCGGGCAGATGTCGTCCAGGGCCTCGCCCCAGACCTGCGGCTTCATCACCATGCCCGGACCGCCGCCGTAGGGGCTGTCGTCGACCGAGCGGTGCACGTCGTGCGCGTAGTTCCGCAGGTCGTGCACGCCGAGCTGGATGAGGCCGCGGTCGAGGGCCTTGCCGAGCAGCGCCTCGCGCAGCGGGGCGACGTACTCGGGGAAGATGGTGATGACGTCCAGGCGCACGCGCGTTCGTTTCTAGGTCGTGTCCGGTGGATACCGGTCGATGAGCGTCGGAGTTCAGATTGTTCCTGGTCGTGCCGCCGTGGTGGCCTCGTACCGGTGTTGTACGTGGCCACCGCGGCGGTGCGGCCAGGGACGATCTGAGCCCGGCGATCGCGGCCGGTATCCACCGGACACGACCTAGTCGAAGAGGCCTTCGGGTGGGTCGATGACAACCCTGCGGCCTTGGAGGTCGACCTCCGGCACGATGGCCCTGACAAACGGCACGAGCAGTTCGGCGCCGTTGGCGTCGAGCACGAGCAGCTCGCCTGCCGGGCCGTGCAGGACCTCGCGGACCACGCCGATGGCGGCTCCGGTGGTGTCCACCGCGGCCAGGCCCTCCAGCTGGTGGTCGTAGAAGGCGTCCGGCTCGGTGATCTCGGGCAGCTCGCTGACCGGGACGGTGAGCAGGACCCCGCGGAGGGCGTCCGCGGCGGAACGGTCGGCCACGCCCTCGAAGGTCACCAGCAGCCGCCCGGCGTGTGGCCGGGCGGCTGTGATGGTGAGACTCCGGGACGCGCCCTGACGGGGCTTGCCGGTCAGGACCGTGCCGATGGCGAACCGGTCGTCCGGCTCGTCGGTGTGCACGTCCACGACGAGCTCGCCGCGGATGCCGTGCGACCGGGCGATGCGCCCGACGACCACTTCGGTGCTCACGGAGATGACGTCCGCGGTGCTCAGCGGTCGGTGTCGACGACGTCGACCCGGAGGCCCCGGCCGCCGATGCCGGACATGACGGTGCGCAGCGCGGTCGCCGTGCGACCGCCCCTGCCGATCACCTTGCCGAGGTCCTCGGGGTGCACGTGCACCTCAAGGGTTCGCCCGCGGCGGGTCGTGATCAGCTGGACGCGCACGTCGTCCGGGTGGTCGACGATGCCGCGGACCAGGTGCTCGAGAGCGTCCGCGAGTACCGTCATGCGCCGGCGTCCTCAGCCTTCTCGGCGCCCTCGGCGGACGCGGGGGCCTCGTCGGCGGCCTTCTCGGCCTTCTTCGGGGCCTTCTTCTGCTTCGGGGTGGTGGCGTCGGTCGACGGCTCGTCGCCAGCGGCGGCGAGCGCGGCCTCGAACAGCGCCTTCTTGTCGGCCTTGGGCTCCTTGACCTTCAGGGTGCCCTCGGCGGGGGCCGGCAGGCCCTTGAACTTCTGCCAGTCACCGGTCAGCTCGAGCAGGCGCTGCACGGGCTCGGTCGGCTGCGCGCCGACACCCAGCCAGTACGCCGCACGCTCGGCGTTGACCTCGATGAAGCTCGGCTCGTCCTTGGGGTGGTACTTGCCGATCGTCTCGATCGCCTTGCCGTTGCGGCGGGTGCGCGCGTCGGCGACCACGATGCGGTAGTACGGCTGGCGGATCTTGCCAAGGCGCATGAGCTTGATCTTGACGGCCACGGGTAGCGGTGCTCCTCGAAATTCTGTGCTGCTCACGGGTGAGCGCCTGCCTGCCCGCGTGGGGTTGCGGGAGCGGTGCGCTCGGTTGTCGGAGCCGTGGCACGGTGAGAGGGACCGACCATGGCGGACAGCCAGCCATTGTGCCAGATGGGGTGGCCGGGGGACGAATTCGGGGTCAGGCGAAGGCGGTGAGGGTGACGCCGGCCTCGGTCAGCGCGGCCCGGACCGCGACCGCGTGCTCGACCGCGCCGGGGGTGTCCCCGTGCAGGCAGAGCGAGCGCGCGCCGCTGGCCAGCACGGACCCGTCCACCGCGAGGATCTCGCCGCGCTCGGCCAGCCGCACCGCGCGCTCGACCACGTCCTCGGTGCTGGTCAGCAGCGCGCCGGGCTGACCACGCGGCACCAGGGTGCCCTCCGGGGTGTAGCCGCGGTCGGCGAAGGCCTCCTGCACCACGGGCAGCCCGGCCGCCTCGGCGGCGGCGAGCAGCCGGGAGCCGGGCAGGCCGAGCACGGGCAGCTCGCCGAAGGCACGCACCCCGGCGACCACCGCGGCGGCCTGGGCCTCGTGGTGCACCACGGCGTTGTAGAGCGCGCCGTGCGGTTTGACGTAGCGGACCTCGGTCCCGGCCGCGCGGGCGCAGGCGGACAGCGCGCCGATCTGGTAGAGCACCTCGTCGGCCAGCTCGGCCGGGTCGGCGTCGATGAAGCGGCGGCCGAACCCGGCGAGGTCGCGGTAGGAGACCTGGGCGCCGACCGCGACCCCGGCGCTGGCTGCGGCCTGGCAGACCCTGCGCATGGTGGCCGGGTCGCCGGCGTGGAAGCCGCAGGCCACGTTCGCCGAGGTGACCACCGCCAGCAGCGCCTCGTCGTCGCCGAGCCGCCAGATGCCGAAGCCCTCGCCGAGGTCGCTGTTGAGGTCCAGCCTCACGCCGGGATCACCCCTGTCATGATCAGCAGCATGCCCAGCGCGGGCAGCAGGTTGTTGACCTGGTGCACCACGATGCTGGCCAGCAGGCCGCCGGTGTACATCCTGGCCAGGCCCATCGGGATGGCGATGAACAGCAGCAGCGGGGTGCGCTCGGGCTCGAAGTGGGCGACCGCGAAGACCATGGTGCTGAGCACGAACGCGGCCCAGCGGCCCCAGCCCAGCCGTTCCACCGCGCCCCAGAGCAGGCCGCGGTAGACGATCTCCTCGCACAGCGGGCCGACCAGCCACAGGTGCAGGAACACGATCCCGGCCAGCACCGGGGACATGGACACCCCGTCGAGCACCTTGCCGACCGCGGAGGTGGCCTGGTCGTTGCCCACCCAGGCCGCCCAGAGCCGGGTGGCGTAGAGGGTGGGCACCAGGGCGATCGCGCCGATGGCCAGGCCGATGCTGGCGTGCCGCCAGTTCCAGCGCAGCCGCAGGTCGGCCAGCGGGCCGTTGCCGCGCACCACGGTGATCAGCACCGCGACCAGCGCGCCGGTCAGGGTGGGCAGGGACAGCACCGCGACCAGCTCCAAGGGGCCGATCCGGGCGCCGGGGGCGGGCCGGAACAGGGCGCTGAGCGTGACCGAGACCAGCAGGAACGCGCCGAAGGAGATCAGGAAGGCGCCGAAGCCCCACTTGTGCGGCTTGGCGGGGGTGTCGAAGAGCGCATCGGCAGGACGCTCGCCGAGGGAGCGCAGCGTCGTCCACCACCGGAGTCCGGCCGGGGGTTCGCCCAACGGCCCCGGCGTCTGCGATGCGGTCACGGGCGCCTCCGAGCAGCTGGGGGTTGCGATCGGGAAGAACTGTCCCACCTTAGCCAGTAGGACTACCCGGTTCAGCCGGCCTGTGCGAGGTCCGCCGCGAAGAAGATCAACGCGGCCGGCAGCAGGTTGTTCACCGCGTGCGCCACGATGCTGGCGCCGATCCGTCCGGTGAGCATCCTGGCCCAGCCCATCGCGATGCCCTGGGCGAACAGGCCGAGGGTGCGCTCGGGCTCCTGGTGCATGAGCGAGAAGACCAGCGCGGTGAGCACCAGGATCGCGAACCTGGGCACCCGGTACTGCTCCAGCGCGCCCCAGAGCGCGCCCCTGGTCAGCAGCTCCTCGGTGAGCGGGGCGCCGATGAACAGGAACAGCGCGAACAGGGCCAGCCAGATCGTGCGTCCCTCGTTGGTGGCGACCAGGCCACCCGACGGGCCGGAGGGCTCGCCGCGCAGGCCGAACACGATCAGGTTGATCAGGAAGGCGGCGCCGATGGAGATCACTCCGCAGACCAGGCCGACCTTGACGTCGCGCAGGGTGGGCACGATGCCGAAGTCGCGGCGCAGGCCGCTGCCCTTCCACCAGCTGGCGACGGCCGGGACCAGGCCGAGGAACAGGTTGGGCACGAAGGAGAGCAGCAGCAGCGGGCCGAGCACCGGGGGCTCGGCCGGGTCGAAGCCGCTGACCTGGCCCGCCATCACCGAGCTGATGACCAGTCCGACCAGGTGGAAGGCGCCGTAGCCGAGGACGAAGACCAGGATGCCCCAGTGCACGCTGGTGCGGGTGGCGGCGACCTGCTGGGCCTCGTAGAAGCGGGGGTGCAGGTAGGGGTTCTGGTTCTGGTCGACGCCGCGCATGGGGGCGGAGTAGGCGGACCAGGACGGGGGTGCGGTGGCCTGGATCGGGGTGAAGGCCGGCGAGGGGGCCGGGGGTGGGGGTGCGGTGGCCGGGAGCTGGTCGAGGCCGGGTGGGGTGGCTGGGGATGCCGGGGAGTGGGTGAGGGCCGGGAAGGTGGCCGGTGGGTCGCCGAGGCCGGGTGGGAGCTGCGCGACGGGGGGTGCCACGGGCGCGGGCGGGGCCAGGGACGGGCTGCTGGGCACGGGCGGGGCAGGGGGCGGACTGGTGGCCGTGGGCGGGGCCTGCGCGGCCAGGGGTGCGGCGGGCGCGGCTGAGGTGGGTGCGGCCGGGGGCGAGCTGGTGGCCGCGGGCGCGAGCTGGGCGGCTGGAGGCTCGGCGGATGCGGGCTGAGCGGCGGGCGGGGACTGCGCGGCGGGCGGGGCCGGTGGCTGCTCGCCGGCGGCCGGGGGCTGGCCGGCGGGCGCGGGTTGGGCGGCGGGACGGGCGAAGCCGGTGGGTGGTGTGGCCTCGTCGTCCTGGTGTGGCGCCCCTGTCATCTGGTCCTCCCCCGGGTCAGGTGTACGGGTGGCCGCCCAGCACGACCAGCTCCGGGGCGCGCAGCACCCGCAGGTCGGCTCGGGGGTCTTCGGCGTAGACGACCAGGTCCGCGGGGGCGCCGTGGGCCAGCGCTGGCCTGCCCAGCCAGGCGCGGGCGGACCAGGAGGCGGCGCCGATGGCGTCTTCGGTGGTCATGCCGACGCGGTGCAGGGCGGTGATCTCGTCGGCGATGCGGCCGTGCTTGATGCCGCCGCCCGCGTCGGTGCCCGCGTAGACCGGGACGCCCGCCTCGATCGCGGCGGCCACGGTGGCGTCGTTGCGGGCGTGCAGGGCGCGCATGTGCTCGGCGTAGCGGGGGTACTTGCCCGCCTTGGCGGCGATGCCCGGGAAGGTCTCGATGTTGATCAGGGTGGGCACCAGGGCGGTGCCGCGCCTGGCCATCTCGGCGATGGTGTCCCCGGTGAGGCCGGTGCCGTGCTCGATGCAGTCGATGCCCGCGTTGACCAGGCCGGGGACCGCGTCCTCTGAGAACACGTGGGCGGTGACGCGAGCGCCCGCGGCGTGCGCGACGGCGATGGCCTCGGTGAGGATCTGGTCCGACCAGAGCGGGGCGAGGTCGCCGGTGCTCCGGTCGATCCAGTCGCCGACCAGCTTGACCCAGCCGTCGCCGTAGGCCGCCTGCTCGGCCACGGTGGCCGGCAGCAGCTCCTCGTGCTCCAGGTCGGCGCTGACGTAGGGGAGGTAGCGCTTGGGGCGGGCGATGTGCTTGCCGGCGCGGATGATCCGGGGCAGGTCTGCGCGCTCCTGCAGCGGACGGGTGTCCAGCGGGGAGCCGCAGTCGCGGATCAGCAGGGTGCCCGCGTCCCGGTCGGTCTCGGCCTGCTCGGCCGCCTCGGGCAGCTCGACCGCACCGCTGGGACCCAGGCCCACGTGGCAGTGCGCGTCGACCAGGCCGGGCAGCAGGTAGCCGCCCTCGGCCAGGGTCACCGCGTCGCGGACGGGCTCGTGCGAGACGAGCCCGTCCGCGATCCACAGGTCCCGGTGCTCGCCCTCCGGCAGGAGGACGCCGCGCAGGTGGAACGGGGGTCGAGCCTGCGTCACTTGTCGAACTTCAGCTTCGAGGGGTCGAAACCGGGCGGCAGCTGGTCCATGTTGGACAGCGCCGGGGGCAGCTCGTTGAGGCCCTTGGGCATGCCGGAGAGGTCGGGCATGCCGCCGGGGAAGCCGGGCATGCCGCCCATGCCGGGGAAGCCGCCGCGGATCTTGGGCGGGGTCGGGCCCTTGCCCTTCTTCCCCTTCTTGCCCTTGCGGCCCTTGCCGCCGCCCCTGGTGGCGCTGCCGCCGCCGATGCCGAAGCGGCCTGCCATCTGCTGCATCATCTTCTTCGCGTCGAAGAAGCGGTTGACCAGGTTGTTGATCTCGCTGACCGGCACGCCGGAGCCCTTGGCGATGCGCTGCCGACGCGAGGCGTTGATGATCTTCGGGTCGGACCGCTCGGCCGGGGTCATGCCGCGGATGATCGCCTGCACGCGGTCCAGGTGCTTCTCGTCGACCTGGGCGATGGCGTCCTTCATCTGGCCGGCGCCGGGAAGCATGCCGAGGATGTTGGACAGCGGGCCCATCTTGCGCACGGCCATCATCTGCTGGAGGAAGTCCTCCAGGGTCAGCTCGCCCGCGCCGAGCTTCTGCGCCTGCTTCTCCGCCTCACGCGCGTCGAAGACCTGCTCGGCCTGCTCGATCAGGGTGAGCACGTCGCCCATGCCGAGGATGCGGCTGGCCATCCGGTCGGGGTGGAAGACGTCGAAGTCCTCCAGCTTCTCCCCGTTGGAGGCGTACATGATCGGCTGGCCGGTGACCTCGCGGACGCTGAGCGCGGCGCCACCGCGGGCGTCGCCGTCGAGCTTGGTCAGCACGACGCCGGTGAAGCCGACGCCCTCCTGGAAGGCGGTCGCGGTGCTGACCGCGTCCTGGCCGATCATCGCGTCGACCACGAACAGCACCTCGTCGGGCTGCACCGCGTCGCGGATGTCGGCGGCCTGCTTCATCAGCTCCTCGTCGACGCCGAGGCGGCCCGCGGTGTCGACGATGACCAGGTCGTGCTGGGACTTGCGGGCTTCCTCGATGGCCTGCCTGGCCACCGCGACCGGGTCGCCGACACCGTTGCCGGGCTCCGGCGCGAACACCGGCACGCCCGCGCGCTGGCCGACCACCTGGAGCTGGTTGACCGCGTTGGGCCGCTGGAGGTCGCAGGCGACCAGCAGCGGGGTGTGGTTCTGCCCGGCCAGGTGCTTGGCCAGCTTGCCGGCCAGGGTGGTCTTACCAGCGCCCTGCAGACCGGCGAGCATGATCACCGTAGGCGGGGTCTTGGCCAGGTTCAGCCGCCGGGTCTCGCCGCCGAGGATGGCGACCAGTTCCTCGTTGACGATCTTGACGACCTGCTGGGCCGGGTTCAGCGCCTGGGAGACCTCGGCGCCCTTGGCCCGCTCCTTGATCTGCGCGATGAAGGTGCGCACGACGGGCAGCGCCACGTCGGCCTCGAGCAGTGCGATCCTGATCTCGCGACAGGTCGCGTCGATGTCGGCGTCGGACAGCTTGCCCTTGCCGCGCAGGTTCTTCAGGACCGATGTGAGGCGGTCGGAGAGGTTGTCGAACACGGGTCACGGGCTCCAGCGGGGTCAGGACGGCAACAGAGTTCCTGCCCCTAAGGCTAGCCGTCAGCTCGACCGCGAACCCACCAACTCCAGTTTCAGCCCGTTGGCGACGTCACTGCGGTAGATCACGGTGGCCTTCGGCCAGCCCCGCAGCGGGCGTCCGGCGGTGAGCCGGGCGCTGATCCGCAGCGCGCGGCGCACGTGCTTGGCGAAGGAGTGCGCGGGGATGACCCGGCCGCGCTCGCGCTGTCCGGCGCGCGCCTGTTCGGGGGTGACCTCCAGCCACAGCATCCGCGGCGTGCGGCCGGTGAGCCGGGCCAGCACGGACAGCCAGCTGCGGGTGATGACCCTGGTGGCGGGCTCGTGCACGAGCACCGGCCCCCTGGTGGTGAGCGCGGCCCAGATGATGCGCAGGTGGTGCAGCAGGTGCACCAGCGGGCGGTAGCAGCGGTAGGGCAGGTCCGGCAGCCGGGCCGCCAGCGGGTCGCGGACCTGGTCGGAGTCGAGCACGGTGTACGGGCCGCTGGCGCGCAGCTTGCGGAGCAGCGAGGACTTGCCCGCGCCGGGTAGGCCGGCCAGCAGCATCAGGTCGCGGGGGCCTGCGCGGACCACGAGTGGTCCGATGCCTGGGCGGCTGGAGGTCACGCCGGTGCTGTCCACAACTGAAGAACGTACGGGGGCAACCCGGGCGTTCCGCCCACAGCCCATCGACAGCCAGTCAACAGGTTCTGCCTGGAGAGCACCGGTGGCGGCCTGGACCCCTCTGCCGGGCCGCCACCGGCTCTCCGCTGGTGACGCTGTGGCCTCCTGCCACGGCTCCCCACCGTGGTCCCCGAACCGCGTCACGGTGCTCAGCCTGACCGATTCGCGCAGGTCAGCGCAGCGTGATGGGCCGTGATCCGGCCTGGGTAGAACCACCTACGTCCCGCTAGGCAGCGGCACGCCCGGTACGGAGGGGTAGCTTGACCCGTGGCGCGAGACGATTCGTCTCGCGGCATGCCATTGAGCAGGGGGAAGACGATGCCAGGTCCTGATCCGCTGCGGCGGGATCAGCGGGCGCGGCAGGCGGTGCTGGACGCGGCCTGGGAGTTGCTGGCCGCGGACGGGTGGGGCGGGATCTCGGTGGACCGGATCGCGGTGCGGGCGGGGGTGGGGAAGCAGACGGTGTACCGGTGGTGGCGGGGGAAGGGGGAGGTGGTGCTGGAGGCGTTCCTGGCGCGGTCGCCGCGGGAGACCGGGGAGCCGCTCACCGGCGAGCTCGAACTCGTGTTGCGCGAGCTGGCGCGGCGGTTCGTGCGGCTCTACGCCGGGACCTTGCTCGGGGACCGGCTCCGTGAGCTGCTCGGCGCGGCGCAGCACGACCCCGAGCTCGCCGGGGCCGTGCGGGAGCGCTGGTTCCGGCCGCGGCGCGAGCCGGTCCGGCTGGCGCTGGCCTTCAGCGGCCTGGACGCGCGGCTGGACGCCGAGGCGGTGCTGGACCTGCTGTTCGGGCCGCTGCACTACCGGCTGCTCACCGGGCACGGACCGCTGGACCGGGACTACGCCGACGCCGTGGCGGGGCTGGTCTCGCGCGCGGTGCGCGGTTAACGCGCGGCGGCCAGCACCGCCTTCTCGATCTTGCGGCGGGCTGGGCTGCCCGGCTCGGCCAGGCCGTTGTCGCTGGTGGTGATGCTGAAGGAGTCCACGACCGTGCCGCCCAGGGTGGCCACCCTGGCCCAGCGGACGTCGACCTTGCAGGACTCCAGGGCCGCGGCGATGCGGTGCAGCAGGCCGATCCGGTCCGTGGCGCGCAGCTCCATCACCACCGCGCCGCTGGCCTCGTCGTCGAACCACAGCACCCTGGGCGGGGCGATCTCCTCCGGCGGCCCGCCGTAGTCGCGTTCCTTGGCGGCCAGGCGGTCGGCCAGGGACAGCGTGCCGTCGAGCACCTTGACCAGCTGCTCCCGCAGCAGCGCGGCATCGGGCAGGGTGCCGAAGCGCGGGGACACGGTGAAGGTCTCCACGCCCGCGCCGGCGTGCGCGCTGACCTCGGCCGCGTGCACCTCCAGCGAGTTCAGCGCGAGCACGCCGCTGGCCAGGGACAGCAGGCCGATCCGGTCGGGGGCCAGCACGGTGACCGTGGCGGTGTGGCCGGACGGGGTGATCACCACGTGCGGTTTGCCGGTGGCCACCGCGGACTCGGCCAGCTCGGCCTGTTCGGCGGGCAGCGGGCCCGGTCCCTCCAGTTGCTCCCCCGCCATCGCGGCGCGGCAGCGGCGGGCCAGGTCGGCGATCAGCGCGGCCTTCCACTCCGTCCACACGCCGGGGCCGGTGGCCAGCGAGTCGGCCTCGGCGAGGGCGTGCAGCAGCTCCAGCACCACCGGGTCGCCGCCGAGGGTGTCCACCACGCGGTGCACGGTGGCCGGGTCCTCCACGTCGCGGCGGGTGGCGGTGTGCGGCAGCAGCAGGTGGTGGCGGACGACCGAGGCGACGATCACGACGTCGGAGGGCCACAGGCCGAGGCGTTCGCAGACCTGGGTGGCCAGTGCCGCGCCGACCTCGGAGTGGTCGCCTTCGCGGCCCTTGCCGATGTCGTGCAGCAGGGTGGCCAGCAGCAGCAGGTCGGGGCGGGAGACGGTGGTGGCCAGCCGGGCCGCGTTGGCCACCGCGTGCACCAGGTGCCGGTCCACCGTCCAGGTGTGCGCGGCATCGCGCGGCGGCAGGTCGCGGACCGCGCCCCACTCCGGGAACAGCCGTCCCCACAGGCCGGTGCGGTCCAGCGCCTCGACCACGCCGATCAGGCCGCGGCCGGAGCCGAGCAGGGCGAGCAGCTCCTGCCTGGCCTCGCTGGGCCACGGGCGGCGCAGCTCGGGCGCGGAGTCGGCCAGGCGGGCCAGGGTGCCCGCGGCGATCGGGCTGCCGGTGCGCGCGGCCGAGGCGGCCACCCGCAGCAGCAGGCCGGGATCGCGGGCCGGCACCGCGTCGCGGGCCAGCGCGACCTCGCCGCCGTGCAGCACGACCCCGTCGTCCAGTGGTCGCCGCGCCGGTCCGCGGTTCCACGGGGCGCGGCTGCTGAGTGCGGCGAAACCCTTGCGCGGCAAGGCGTTGCGCGCGGTGCGCAGGGCCACGTCCACCGCGTAGGCCACGGTGCGGCCGGTGGCGGAGAGCAGCCGGGCCAGCTCGAAGCGGTCCGGCAGGCCGAGGGCGAGGGCGATCTCGTCGCCGTCCTCGGCCCGGATGATGTCGCGGGCCTTGCCGCAGGCCCGGTGCAGCTCGGTGCGCACGTCCAGCAGCAGGGTGCGGGCCTCGCGCACCTCCCGGCCCGGCCGGTCCACCAGCTGGGTGGCGGCCAGCGCGTCCAGCAGGTTCAGGTCGCGCAGGCCGCCCTTGCCGTTCTTGAGGTCCGGCTCGACCCGGTGCGCGACCTCGCCGGAGCGCTGCCAGCGCGTCTCGACCGCCTCGACCAGCTCCTCGAACCGGTTCCGGATGCCGGCCCGCCAGGACTGCCTGGCCCCGGCGGCCAGCCGGTCGGACAGCGACTGGTCGCCGACCAGGTGCCGCACCTCCAGCAGGCCGAGCGCGGCGCGCAGGTCGGCGGCGGCCACCTTCTCCGCCTCGGCGGTGGTGCGCACCGAGTGGTCGAGGCCGATGCCGGAGTTCCACAGCGGGTACCACAGCCGGTCGGCCAGCGCGCCCACCTCGGTCCGTCCATTGTGGACAAGAACCAGGTCGAGGTCGGAGTACGGGGCCAGCTCGCGGCGGCCCAGCGCGCCCACCGCGACCAGCGCGGTGCCGCTGCCCGCCCCGCCGATCCCGGCCAGCCCGGCGTGCGCGGCCAGCCAGAAGTCGTGCAGGTCCACCAGGGCCGCCCGTAGTGGCTCGGCGGCCAGTTTGCGGTGGCCCGGTGCGGGCGCCAGCAGCAGCTGCCGCGCCCGCACCAGGTCGCCCGCGGTGGGACCGACCGACTCGCTGATCCCTGCGCTCATGCGACGCTCCGCCTCAGATCGCGTCAGTGCCGCGTTCCCCGGTGCGCACCCGCACCACGGTGTCCACCGAGGTCACCCACACCTTGCCGTCGCCGATCTTGCCGGTGCGCGCGGACTCGACGATCGCGTCGACCACCTTGTCCACCCCGGTGTCGTCGATCAGCACCTCGATGCGGATCTTGGGCACGAAGTCCACGGCGTACTCCGCGCCGCGGTAGACCTCGGTGTGCCCCTTCTGCCTGCCGTAGCCCTGGACCTCGCTGACGGTCATGCCGAGCACGCCCAGCTGCTCCAGCGCGGCCTTCACGTCGTCGATGGTGAACGGCTTGACGATCGCGGTTACCAGCTTCATGCCTTGCTCTCCTCAAGGGACGAGGTGGATGCGGAGCCCGCGGGCTTGAACGCGCCGCCCCGACCGCCGAAGGTGGCGAAGTCGTAGGCGCTCTCCGCGTGCTCGGCGTCGTCGATGCCCTCGACCTCGGCCTCCGCCTCGACCCGGAAGCCGATGGTGACCTTGATCAGGTACCCGATGAGCAAGGAGAGCACGAAGGAGTAGACGAGCACCGCGAACGCGCCGACCGCCTGCTTGCCCAGCAGCTCGAAACCGCCACCGTAGAACAGGCCCTTGGCCGCGGCCGGGGCCGCGTCGGTGGCGAACAGGCCGATCAGCAGGGTGCCGGCCAGGCCGCCGACCAGGTGCACGCCGACCACGTCGAGCGAGTCGTCGTAGCCCAGCTTGTACTTCAGGCCCACCGCGAGGGCGCAGACCACACCGGCGATGACGCCGATGGCCAGCGCGCCGATCGGGCTGACCGCGGAACAGGCCGGGGTGATGGCGACCAGGCCGGCCACGATGCCCGAGGCCGCGCCCAGGGTGGTGGGCTTGCCGTCGCGGAAGCGCTCCACCACCAGCCAGCCGACGGTGGCCGCCGCGGTGGCGCCGATGGTGTTGACGAAGGTGACCGCGGCGGTGGTGTTGGCGGCCAGCGCGGAACCGGCGTTGAAGCCGAACCAGCCGAACCACAGCAGACCGGCGCCGAGCACCACGAACGGCAGGTTGTGCGGCTTCATCGGCTCCTTGGGCCAGCCGCGCCGCTTGCCGAGCACCAGCACCAGGGCCAGTGCGGCCGCACCCGCGTTGATGTGCACCGCGGTGCCACCGGCGAAGTCGATCGCGCCCAGCTGGTTGGCGATCCAGCCACCGGGGTCGGTGACGTTGCCGTCAGCGTCCTTGCCGTCGAAGTCGAAGACCCAGTGCGCGACCGGGAAGTAGACGACGGTGACCCAGACCGCGGCGAAGACCAGCCACGGCACGAACCGGGTGCGATCGGCGATCGCGCCCGAGATCAGCGCGACGGTGATGATCGCGAACATGGCCTGGAAGGCGACGAAGGCCAGCGTCGGGATGGTGCCCGAGACCGCCTCCGGGCTCATCAGCCCATCGAGGCCGAAGAACTCGGCCGGGTCGGCCAGCCAGCCACCCGCCACATCCTTGCCGAAGCTGAAGGAGTAGCCGTACAGGATCCACAGCACGCCGACCACGGCCATGCTGCCGACGCTCATCATCAGCATGTTGAGCACACTCTTCGCGCGCACCATGCCGCCGTAGAAGAACGCAAGCCCCGGCGTCATGAGCAGCACCAGAGCGGCGCTGATCAGCACCCAGGCGGTGTCGCCTTGGTTCATTCTCGTAGTCCTCCCGTGCCTGCCACGTTGCGGTGAAGGATCGAGAGGCGGTGTTTCGTCCGGTTACGCCGGAGGTTTCACCGAAGTGAACTGTGCCGAGGCCGGTGTTACGGCTGCGTTGCGCGGAGCGCACACGCTCAGCTGAGCAGAGCGTCCACGAACGCGCCGGGGGTGAACGGGGCCAGGTCGTCCGGGCCCTCGCCCAGGCCGACCAGCTTGACCGGGACGCCCAGCTCGCGCTGCACCTGGAAGACGATGCCGCCCTTGGCGGTGCCGTCCAGCTTGGTCAGCACGATGCCGGTCACCTCGACCACGTCGGAGAACACCCTGGCCTGGGTGAGGCCGTTCTGGCCGGTGGTGGCGTCCAGCACGAGCAGCACCTCGTCCACCTTGGCCTGCTTCTCCACCACCCGCTTGACCTTGCCCAGCTCGTCCATCAGGCCGGTCTTGGTGTGCAGGCGGCCGGCGGTGTCCACCAGCACGGCGTCCACGCCCGCCTCGATCCCGCGCTTGACCGCGTCGAAGGCCACGCTGGCCGGGTCCGCGCCCTCCTTGCCGCGCACGATCTCCGCGCCCGCGCGCTCGGCCCAGGTGGCCAGCTGCTCGGCGGCGGCGGCGCGGAAGGTGTCCGCCGCGCCCAGGATCACGGTGCGGCCGTCGCCGACCAGCACCCTGGCCAGCTTGCCGGTGGTGGTGGTCTTGCCGGTGCCGTTGACGCCGGTGACCAGCAGCACCGCCGGGCGGCCGTCGTGCGGCAGGGCGCGCACCGAGCGGTCCATCTCCGGCTTGAGCGCGTCCACCAGCACCTCGCGCAGCACCGCGCGGGCCGCCTCCGGGGTGCGCACCCCGCGGGTGACGATCTCCGCGCGCAGCCGCTCGATGATCTCCGCGGTGGTGGCCGCGCCCAGGTCGGCCAGCAGCAGGGTGTCCTCGACCTCGGTCCAGGAGTCCTCGTCCAGGTCGCCCGCGCCGAGCAGGCCGAGCAGGCCCTGACCGAAGGCGGAGCGGGACTTGGCCAGCCTGCCGCGCAGCCGCTCCAGGCGACCGGCGGTGGGCGCGATGTCCTCGGGCACCGGGTGCGTCTGGGCCACCACGATCGGCTCGATCGGGGCCGGGGCCTGGGCGGCGGGCGGCAGCGGCACGTCCACGATGTCCCGGCGCGGGGTGTCCCTGGGCACCGCGGCGTCGTCGCCGACGCCGGGCTGGCCGTCGACCTCGGTGCGCTCGGTCACCGGGTGCTCGGTCATCGGCGGCTGGGTCACCGGCGGTTCGGGCTTCGGCTCGGTGACCGTCGCGGTCTCCCCGCCGGGCGCGAAACTGATCTTGCGGTCCGCCTGGTAGCCCGGACGGCCCTCGACCACGGGCTTGTCCTGCTCGGCGAGGCTGACCCGGCGGCGGCGGGCCAGCACGACCCCGGTGACGAGCGCGACGAGCAGCACCGCGGCGACGGCGACGGCGATCCAGATCATGACTTCGGCAGACACGGACCCATCCTCGCATCATGGGCGGTTCGGCCCTCGCCGGAGTGGTGCCTGGGCCAGGATGATGACCATGCAACCGGGTCCGTACCAGCAGCAGCCGCAGTACCCACCGCCCTACGGCTACCCACAGCCGCCGAAGAAGTCCAACGGGCCGATGATCGCGCTCGCGGTCGGCCTGGCCGTGCTGCTGGTCGCCGGGATCGGCGTGGTCATCGCGCTCACCTCCGGCGGCTCTGCCGACACCCCTGAGGACACCGCCGCGGCGGAGGCCGGTCCCGCTGACAAGCACAACGACCTGCCCGACTGCGCCGCGCTGCACGCCAAGCTCACCCTGTTCCCGGCCCTGGAACCGGCGAACTCGAAGAAGACCACCGACACCCAGGCCGCCAGGGGCCAGGGCGACCTGCAGACGGTGGAGGTCCGCTGCTACTGGGGATCCCGGCAGCCGGAGGTGAACCTGCGGGCCGAGATCACCCTGTTCCGCAGCGACAGCCAGCCCCAGCACAACGGCACCAAGGACGGCGCGCAGTACTGGCTGACCATCGACAAGTCCGCCGCGGACCGGGTGGAGGGGGAGAACGTGCTCTTCCCCAAGTCCACCGGCGGCAACGGCTGCTACGGGCGCTTCGCCGACGGCAACGTGCTGGTGACCCTGCACCAGGAGGGCGCGGGCATCCCCGGCGGCGCCACGCACGGCCCGGAGATCGACCGGTGCCGGGACGACATGCTGCCCAAGGGCAAGGAGCTGGTGGCCGCGCTGACCGGCTGATCTCGACTCGCTATCAACTGCGTCAGCGGCTTTGACGCACTCTTGCGTAAACTTCCGCCATGCAATAGACCACATCTTGTGAAATCTTGGCGGGTGCTCGGGCTGCTGTCCGGCACGTCGATGGACGGCATCGACGTGGCCGCGGCCGAGTTCCGCATGGGTGAGGACGGCTGGCTGGAGCTGCGCCCGCTGGGCTGCCTCGAGCTGGCCTATCCCGGCGAGCTGCGCGCCGAGCTGCTGGCCGCGCTGCCGCCCGCGGAGTGTTCGGCCCGGCAGCTGTGCCGGCTGGACACCATGGTCGGCCGGGCCTTCGGGGTGGCCGCGCTGCGCGGGCTGACCGAACTGTGCGACGGGCGGGCCGACCTGGTCGGCTCGCTCGGGCAGACGATCTACCACTGGGTGGAGGACGGCCGCTGCGAGGGCACCCTGCAGCTGGGCCAGCCCGCCTGGATCGCCGAGGCCACCGGACTGCCGGTGGTGGCCGACCTGCGGGCCCGGGACGTGGCCGCGGGCGGGCACGGCGCGCCCCTGGTCGGGTTGTTCGACCAGCTCTGGCTGGGCCACCGGGCGAGGCGGACGGCCGCGCTCAACCTCGGTGGCATCGCCAACATCAGCGTGGTCGGTGGCGCTGTGCCGCCGCTGGCCTACGACACAGGTCCGGGGAACGCGCTGCTTGACGCGGCCACCCGGCTGCTACCGGAGCGTCGCGAGCGCGACGAGGGGGGCCGGCTCGCCGCCATCGGCTCCCCTCACCCGGGCCTGTTGTCGATCCTGCTGGCCGATCCCTACTACGAGCTGGCGCCGCCGAAGTCCACCGGCAAGGAGCACTACACCGCCGACTACCTGCGCGCGGCCCTGGACCGGGTGGCCGAGCCGCCCGAGGGACCGGACCTGCTCGCCACCCTGGTCGAGCTGACCGCCCGCACCGTCGCCCGGGAGTGTGAACGGCAAGAGGCCACCCGGGTGGTGGCTTCCGGAGGCGGGGTGCACAACGCCACGCTGATGGCCGCTCTGAGCAGGCATCTCGCCCCGGCCGAGCTGGTCACCAGCGCGGCCGAGGGACTGCCTGCCGACGGCAAGGAGGGCTACCTTGCGGCGCTGCTCGGCCTGCTCACCTTCTGCGGTCAGCCCGGCAACCTGCCGGCCACCACAGGAGCGGTTGGCCCGCGCCCGCTGGGCAGCATCACCCCGGGGCGCACCGCGCTGCGCCTGCCGGAGCCGTGGCCGCGGCAACCGGTCGCGCTGCGCTGCGTCCAGGGGAACAACACGGGGGCCGACGGGGGGCACATCACTGGGGAGCCGGTGCGAACCGGCGGTTAGAGCAGGAGGTGGGACGTGCGCAGTCTCGACCTGGCCATCATCGCGGTGTTCCTGGTGGGCATGCCGCTGCTGGGCATCTGGATCGGCGGCAGGCAGAAGTCGGCCAACGACTACTTCGTGGGCGAGGGCAAGATCTCGTGGTGGGTGGTCTGCCTGTCCGTGGTCTCCGCGGAGACCTCGACGCTGACCGTGCTCAGCGTGCCGACGGTGGCCTACCTGGCCACTCCCGGCGCGGGCGGGATGACCTTCCTGTCGCTGGCCATCGGGTACCTGCTGGGCCGGATCGTGGTCTCCTTCGTGCTGCTGCCCAAGTACGTGGCCGGTGACCTGGTCACCGCCTACGCCTTCCTGGGCAAGCGGTTCGGCGACGGGCTGCGCACCACCGCCTCGGTGACCTTCCTGTTCACCAGGCTGCTGGCCGACGGGCTGCGGCTGTTCGCCACCGCGATCCCGGTGAAGGTGGTGCTCGGCGCCTACGGCGTGCAGGCCAGCTACTGGACCATCGTGTTCGTGCTGGGCATCGCGATGGTGGTGTACAGCTTCTTCGGCGGGGTGCGCGCGGTGGTCTGGGTCGATGCGATCCAGATGCTCTGGTACCTGCTGGGCGCGGCCGTGGTGATCTGGGCGCTGGCCGACCGGCTGCCCGGCGACTGGCTCGGGAAAGCCTTTGACGCCAACAAGTTCCAGGTCTTCGACCTCGCCTCCGACCCGCTGTACAGCCCGTACGCGCTGATCACCGCGGTGATCGGCGGCGCGGTGCTGTCCATGGCCTCGCACGGCGCCGACCAGCTGATCGTGCAGCGGCTGATGGCCACCCGCGATGTGCGGGCCAGCCAGAAGGCGCTGATCGCCAGCGGCGTGGTGGTGTTCGTCCAGTTCGCCCTGTTCCTGTTCATCGGCGTGATGCTGTGGGCCTTCTACAACGCGGCCAAGCCGGTGCAGGACCTGGGGCTGAACAACAACGACGAGCTGTTCGCCACCTTCATCGTCACCGAGCTGCCCAGCGGCCTTTCCGGGTTCGTCATCGCGGGCATCCTGGCCGCCGCGCTCAGCTCCTCACTCGGCGCGCTGGCCTCCTCCACGGTGACCGACATCTACGCGCGGGTGGTCAAGCGCAAGCTCTCCGACGCCGACCTGCTCCGCCAGGGCAAGCTGTGGACGGTGGTCTGGGCCGGGCTGCTGATCGTCTTCGCCGGGCTGTTCGCGCAGTTCACCAAGCGCGGCGACCCGATCGTCGAACAGGGCCTGTCCATCACCGGCTACACCTACGGCGCGCTGCTCGGCGCGTTCCTGCTGGGGCTGATCGTGAAACGGGCCCGGCAGGCGGACGCGATCATCGCGTTCCTGGTGACCGTGCTGACCATGGTGGCGATCATCCTGCCGCCGGTGCTCAGCGGGACCAAGGGGCTGGCGTACCCGTGGTATCCGCCGATGGGCGTGGCGATCACGTTGATCGTGGGCGGGCTGTTGTCGCTGCGGCATCCGCGCACACCCGCGCCGGTGGACGAGGAACCCGCCGACGCGGCGAAGGCGGCTTAGTCCGGCAGAACGACGAATGGCGCCGGCCTCATTCCGAGGCCGGCGCCATTCGCTTGGCTGAAGCCGTTACTTCTTGATCTGCTGCACGCAGAGGACCGCGCCGCTGCCGCCGCGCTTGCCCTCCCAGTAGTAGCCCTCGAAGTCCGGCCACGGGGCGCAGAGCTCTTCCTTGACGTCGGGGTCCTTGACGTCGGGCACGCGGCCGAGCACCTTCAGGGTCGCCTCGGCGGAGCCGCAGTCGACCTTGTTCAGCTGCTTGTTGCTCTCCTGCGAGGTGAGCTGGCCGGAAAGGCAGTCGCCGACCTGGGCGCTGCTGGCGGAGTTCATGTAGCGGTAGATCGCGAAACCACCCGCGACCAGGACCACCAGCACGATGCCGAGCACCTTGGGCAGAACGCTCTTCTTCTTCGGCGCCGGCGCCTGCTCGGCGGCAGGCGGAACGGGCTGGCCCTGAGGCGCGTCGGGCTGTGGGTTAGTCATCCCCAGTGTCTCCTTGTTGAGGTTCGCCCAGATGGGCGACGCGCAATGGTGACATGTTGTCACCTAAGGCACAAATCGCAGGCCAATGCGTTATCGCCTTGAGATCGGTGATGTCCGCCACCAGGAAAAAGGGCCGTCCGGCTTAGTGCCGCAGACGCGGAACTCAGCCGCTCTCGGCAACCGCACGCGCGGCGGCCTGACCACCGAGCCCGCTGACCCCGCCGCCGCGGCGGCTGCCCGCTCCGGCCAGCAGCACCCGGCGCTGTCCCGGCACCGCCACCCCCCAACGCTGCGCAGGCGTGTCGGCCGGTTCGTCGTCCTCCAGCCAGGGCCAGCTCAGGTCGCCGTGGAAGATGTGCCCGCCGGGCATGCCCAGGTCGGCCTCCAGGTCCAGCGGGGTGGATGCCTGCACGCAGGGCCTGCCCTCGGCGTCCAGGGCGAGCACGTCGGCCAGGGGTTCGGCCAGGCAGGCTTGCAGGGCGGCCAGCGCGGCGGCGGTGGCCTGCTCGCGGGTGGCGCCCGCGCGGAAGAGGCGGGCCGGCGCGTGCAGGCCGAACAGGGTCAGCGTGTGGTAGCCCTCGGCGGCCAGCGGACCCAGGATGGACGGGTCGGTCAACGAGTGGCAGTAGACCTCGCAGGGCAGCGGGTCGGGCAGTTTCCCTTGCGCGACAAGGGCGTGCGCGGCCTCCAGTTCGGTGTAGGACTCGCCCAGGTGCAGCGTGCCGGCGAAGGCCTGGCGCGGGTCGGCGCCGCTGCGCAGCCGGGGCAGCCTGCGCAGCAACAGGTTCACCTTGAGCTGGCTGCCCTCGGGATCGGTCGCGGGACGGCCGAGCAGCCGCTCCAGCACCGAGGGCGCGACCGCGGCCAGCACGTGCCCGGCGGTGTAGGTCGCGCCGTCCACAGTGGACACCTCGACCCGGTCCTCGTGCTCCCGCACCGACTCCGCCACGCTGCCCAGGTGGATCTCCACCCCGGCCTGTCGCGCCGCCAGGGTGAGCGCGTCGGCCAGCGCGCCCATGCCGCCGACCGGCACCCGCCACTCCCCCGAACCGTTGCCCGCCACGTGGTAGAGGAAGCAGCGGTTCTGCGCCAGGCCGGGGTCGCGCAGCGAGGTGTCGATGCCGATCAGGCCGTCGGTGGCGACCACCCCGCGCACCAGGTCGTCGTCGAACTCCCGCGCCAGCACCTCCGACAGCGGCCGTTCCACCAGGTCGTCCCAGGTCCGCGCGCCGGCCAGCGCGGTCACCCGGTCCCGCACCTCGCGCCGCCTGCGCAGCGGGCCGTCCAAGGCGGGGCCGACCGCGGCGGCGAAGGCGTCCACCCGGCGGTAGAAGCGCTGCCAGGCCGTCCAGGCCGCGGCGGAGCCGGTGACCTCGGCGAAGGAGGCCTCGGTGGCCGGGCCGGGCGCGCGTTCGACCAGCAGGCCCAGGTCCCGGCCGCCGCGGCGCACCGGGGTGTAGGAGGACACCGCGCGGGACCGCAGTTCCAGCGGCAGCCGCAGCTCCGCGGCCAGGGCGTCCGGCAGCAGGCTGACCAGGTAGGAGTACTGGGACAACCGGGCGGGCTGACCGGCGAAGACCCGGTTGCCGACGGACGCGCCGCCGAGGTGCCCGGCCCGTTCCAGCAGCCGCACCGACCGGCCGGTCCTGGCCAGCAGCACGGCCGCGATGAGTCCGTTGTGCCCGCCGCCGACCACGATCACATCGCTGTGTCCGTTCATGACAGCGATCGTGGCCGAGCGGGCGGGCTCCGCGGTAGCGGCGATGGATCAGAGCAGGATCAGCAGCGGCATCAGGAAGGCCAGCAGGAAGATGGCGGCCATGATCCCGATCATCGCGCCGATGCCGCGGATGGGCTGCGGCACCGGGCCGATCGCGCCGTCCACGAACATGATCGCCGGGGCCTTGTAGAACACCGGCACGGTCTGGCCCTCGCCGATCGGGATCATCGCCTCGGCCGGTCCGGCGTCCATGAAGATGTAACGGAAGAACACCTTCACGTGGTACTGGCCGGGCGGCAGGTCGATCGGGGTCTGGCCCCACTCGATCGGGCCCGGCCTGCCGTTGATGATCAGCGTGGGCTTGAACCAGTTGAGGATGAACGCCAGCGGGAAGAACGAGGTGTCCAGCAGCAGGCGGCCCTGACCGGGCGGGGGCGGCGGCAACTGCGGCTGCATGCCGGGCGCGCCCGGACCACCCGGGTAGCCACCGGGACCACCGGGGTAGCCGCCAGGGCCGCCGGGTCCACCGGGGTAGGCGCCGGGCGGGGGCTGCTGCGCCGGGAAACCGCCGCTCTGCGGTCCCTGGTACGGCTGGCCGGGGGCCTGACCGGGGAACGGCTGGCCGGGCATGGGCTGCGGCCCGGTCGGCTGGCCCGGGAACGGCTGTTGCCCGGGGAAGGGCTGCTGCTGGCCGGGGAAGGGCTGTTGCCCCTGCTGGTAGGGCTGCTGGCCGTAGGGCTGGTTCACGAGAGTGCTCTCCCCCGAGTGGGTGCGGTTCCTGATGCGCGTGACCTTAGAGGGTCAGGGAGCGGGCGCCGGTTCCGCCGTGGCTTCGTTTTCCGGAGTGATTTTCGCCGGGGGCTGCTCGGCGGCGGGCGCGGCGGTGTCCACCCCGCGCATCCGCTGCGAGATCACCTGGCTGATGCCGTCGCCGCGCATGCTGACCCCGTAGAGCGCGTCCGCGATCTCCATGGTCGGCTTCTGGTGGGTGATCACGATCAGCTGGGACTTCTCCCGCAGCTGACTGAACAGCGTGATCAGCCTGCGCAGGTTGGTGTCGTCCAGCGCGGCCTCGACCTCGTCCATGATGTAGAACGGCGAGGGCCGGGCGCGGAAGATCGCGACCAGCATGGCCACCGCGGTCAGCGACTTCTCCCCGCCGGAGAGCAGGGACAGCCGCTTGACCTTCTTGCCGGGCGGGCGGGCCTCGACCTCGACGCCGGTGGTGAGCAGGTCCTCCGGGTCGGTGAGCAGCAGCCTGCCCTCGCCGCCGGGGAACAGCGTCTGGAAGACCTGCACGAACTCCCGCGCCACGTCCTCGTAGGCGTCGGCGAAGAGGGCCAGGATCCGCTCGTCGACCTCTTTGATCGTGTTGAACAGGTCGCGGCGGGCGGCCTTGAGGTCTTCCAGCTGGGTGGAGAGGAACTTGTAGCGCTCCTCCAGCGCGGCGAACTCCTCCAGCGCGAGGGGGTTGACCTTGCCGAGCAGGGCGAGGTCGCGTTCGGCCCGCTTGGCCCTGCGCTCCTGGGTCGGCCGGTCATACGGCATCGGCTGCGGCGCGGTGACCTCCTCGCCGCGCTCCTTGGCCGCCTCGTACTCGGCGACCTCCAGCGCGCTGGGCGGGATGAAGGCCATCGGGCCGTACTCGGTGACCAGGTCGTCCAGGCCGATGCCGAAGTCGTCGGCGATCTTGGTTTCCAGCTGCTCGATGCGCAGCCGCTGCTCGGCGCGCAGCACCTCGTCCCGGTGCACCGCGTCGGTCAGCTTCTCCAGCTCGGTGCCCAGCTCGCGCACCCGGTTGCGCACCTTGCCCAGCAGGCCCTCGTGCTCGGCCTTGCGCACCTGCGCGGCGTCGCGTTCGGCGGCGGCGCGGGCCAGCGAGTGCGCGATCCGGGCCAGCGCGGTCTCGCCTGCCGAGACCACCGCGTTGGCCACGGTGGCGCCCCGGCCGCGGGCGGCGCGGGCCCGTTCGGCGCGTTCCCTGGCCTCACGTTCGGCGCGGGCGGCGCGGCGCAGCGAGTCGGCCCGGCCGAGCAGCGCGCGGGCGCGTTCCTCGGTGGTGCGCTGGACCAGCCGCGCCTCCATCTCCTCCTGCCGCGCGGCAGCCAGGTTGGACGCGATCTCGTCGCGGGCGCTGGTGTCCGGCTCGTCGTCGGTCTCCTGCTCGCCCTCGACCTCCAGCAGCCGTTCTTCCAGCTCGGTGAGCCGGGTCAGGTTCTCCTCGCGGGAGTGCTCGACCTTGGCCCGCTGGCCTTCCAGCCGCTCGGCCTCGGCGAGCGCGGAGCGGGCCGCCTGGCCGAGCCTGGCCAGCCGCTCGGAGCTGCGGGCGCGCTGCACGCGGGCGTCGTTGACCGCCTCCTGGGCGAGGCTGACCTCCTCGCGGCGGGCCTTCTCCTCGGCGCGGGCACCTTCCAGCGCGGCCCCGGTGGCCTCCAGCCTGCGTTCGGCCTCGGCGAGCTGCTCGCGGGCCTCGTCCACCGCGGCCTGCACCTCGATCACGCTCTGGCTGCGGCCGGAGCCGCCGACCGCCCAGTCCGCGCCGAGCACATCGCCCTCGGTGGTCACCGCGCGGACCTCGGGATGCGCCCTGACCAGCGCGCCGGCCGCGGGCAGGTCGTCCACCACGGCCATCCGGTCCAGCGCCCGGAACAGCGCGGGACGCAGCTGCTGCGGCACGTGCACCAGGTCGACCGCCCAGCGCGCGCCGGGCGGCAGCTGCGGCCAGCCCGCCCGGTCCGGCATCACCTGGTTGGCGCCGACCAGCAGTCCGGCCCGGCCGGAGTCGGAGGTCTTGAGCAGCTCCAGCGCGGCGAGGGCGTCGCTGGTGCCGGCGAGCGCGACCGCGTCGGCGACCGGGCCGAGCGCGGCGGCCATGGCCACCTCGGCGCCGGGTTCCACGGTCATCAGCGCGGCCACCGAGCCGAGCAGCCCCGGCAGCCGGGACCCGGCGGCCAGCAGCGCGCCCGCGCCGTCCTTGCGGGTCAGGCCAAGGGAAAGCGCGTCGACCCTGGCTTTCCAGGAGGCGATCTCGCGTTCGGCCTTGCGCTCGGCGGCGACCAGTTCCTCGACCCTGGCGCGGGCCTGCTTGTGCGCGGCCTGGGTGGCCTGCTGGCGCTCGCCGATACCGGTGTCGTCGTCCTCCTCGATCCCGCTGGCGGCCTTGGCCTCCTCCAGCTCGACCTGGGCCAGCTCGGCGCGTTCCCGCGACTCGGCCAGCGCGACGGAGAGCCGCTCGATCTCCTCGGCGGTGGCGCCGGTCTTGCTGCGCAGCGCCTCGACCTGCCCGGCCAGCCTGGCCAGGCCCTCCCGCCGGTCGGCGATGGCCCGGATCGCGGCCAGGTGCGCGCGCTCGGCGTTCTTCAGCGCCTGCTCGAACTCCGCGCGGGTGGCCTGCGCGACGGTCAGCGCCTCGGCGGCCATCTCGGCCGCTTCCTGGAGCTCGGCCTCCTGGAGCGCGACCTCCTCGGCCTCGCGTTCCAGGTCGTCGGGGTCGCGGCCGCCGCGGCTGGCCTCCACCGGCGCGGACAGGTGCCGGGCGCGTTCGGCGGCCAGCCGGACCGTGCCGCGCAGCCGTTCTTCCAGCGCGGAGAGCCGGTACCAGGTCTCCTGCGCGTTGGCCAGCATCGGCGCCTCGATCGCGAGGCGCTCCTCCAGCTCGCTCTGCTCGGACTGGGCGAGCTGCAACATCTGCTCGACCTCGGCCCGCCTGCGCCGCGCGGTGGCCTCGTCGGCCTCTTCCCTGGCGAGGTCGGTGCGCTGGGTGACCAGCTCGTCGGCGAGCA
This sequence comes from Crossiella sp. SN42, assembly GCF_023897065.1. Lineage (GTDB taxonomy): Bacteria > Actinomycetota > Actinomycetes > Mycobacteriales > Pseudonocardiaceae > Crossiella. Next base: position 23,120 of record NZ_JAMHIV010000015.1, on the reverse strand, counting down.
GTCGTAGCCGCGCGTCCCGCAGGTCGGCCTGCACGGTCTGTGCCTTGCGCGCGATCTCGGCCTGCTTGCCCAGCGGCTTGAGCTGGCGGCGCAGCTCGGCGGTGAGGTCGGTGAGCCGGGTGAGGTTGGCCTGCATCGCGTCCAGCTTGCGAATGGCCTTCTCTTTGCGCTTGCGGTGCTTGAGCACACCCGCGGCTTCCTCGATGAACGCCCTGCGCTCCTCGGGCCGCGACTGCAGGATCTGGCCGAGCATGCCCTGCCCGACGATGACGTGCATCTCCCGCCCGATACCGGAGTCGGAGAGCAGTTCCTGGATGTCCAGCAGGCGGCACTGGCTGCCGTTGATCTCGTACTCGCTGGAACCCTCGCGGAACATCCGGCGGGTGATGCTGACCTCGGTGTACTCGATGGGCAGCGCGCCGTCGGAGTTGTCGATGGTCAGGGTCACCTCGGCCCGCCCGAGCGGCGGCCGCCCGGAGGTCCCGGCGAAGATGACGTCCTCCATCTTGCCGCCCCGCAGGGCTTTCGCCCCCTGCTCGCCCATCACCCAGGCCAGCGCGTCCAGCACGTTGGACTTGCCGGAGCCGTTCGGGCCGACGACGCAGGTGATGCCCGGCTCGAAGCGCAGCGTGGTGGCCGAGGCGAAGGACTTGAAGCCCTTCAGCGTCAGGCTCTTGAGGTGCACGTGCGCCCGCTCCTTCCCGCGCTCACCGGTGGGGGTATCCGGGGAAGGGTACCCACGTCAGCCGTTCGAGCGTCGGAGCCGGGCTGGTGTGCCGGGGTCTATCGAATCGGTCGGGGGAACGGCACGACCCGGCTGACCTCGTCCTCCGGCCCGTCCGGCTTGGCCCGTGCCCCGCCGCGGCGGGCGGCCCGGGGCAGCCGGACGTCGCCGAGGGCGGGCCAGGCCAGGCCGCAGCGGTCCAGGGCGGAGAGGACCTCGCGGAGGGGTTCGGCCTTCTCGGTGGCGACGTACTCCCAGACGATGGCGCCGCTTTCCGGGCGGGGGCGGCGGCGGACGAAGCCGTGCTCGACGGTGTAGGCCAGCAGCGGGTCGAAGTCCTCTGCCTTCATGCCCAGGCCACGGCGCAGTTCGACCTGGTCGCTGGTGCCCGCGAAGAGTTGTTCCAGGAGGAGCAGGACTTGGAGGTCGCCGATCTCGTCGACTGCGCGCGCGACTGAACCTGCGACACCGGTGAAGCTGGGCCTACCCGCCATGGGCTTGACCTTACTTGATCTTTCGTGCGAGAGGGATTCGCTCAACGCTCGGCAAAGCCGGTCAGACCACCCTTAGCGCCTGCCCATTGCTCCACCACGGTGGTCACTTGACCTGGGGTATCACCTGACTGGAGGTAGCGCAGTAGTTCTCCGCAGAGCTGGCGGGTTCCTTCCGCGACCACTTCCACCCGGCCGTCCCTGGCGTTGCGGGCCCAGCCAACCAGCCCGAGCTCCAACGCTTTTGCCCTGGTAGACCAGCGGAAACCGACCCCCTGCACCCGGCCGTGCACCCAGGCGGTGAGACGCACCACTTCTGCCTCGTTCGACACCGCTTCATCCTGCCGGACAAGACAAATCGGCTACGCAGGACCAACCGGGTTAACTCGATAGTGGTACGTTTCCTGGCCGTGACCACCCGGCGCAAGGAACGCAACCCTGGGGTGCTCGGTCTCGTCGCGATGATGGTCGGCGCCGGTGGCGCCTGCGGCCTGACCCTGCTGGCGCCCACCGCCTTCCAGGCGCTGACCGGGATGGACCTCATCGCCAGTGCCGAGGCCGCCCGCGAGCAGGTGACCGGCCAGACCCGCGATGGCGCGCTCCCGCAGTGGAACGGCAACGGTGAGCTGGCCGCCCCCACCAGCGCGACCACCACCTCGGCCAGCAGCACCGCGCCCACCTCCATCACCAGCAGCGAGCAGCCGGTCAGCAGCTCCGAGGCGCCGCCCTCGTCGAGCAGCACCGAGCAGCCGCCGCCGACCATCGGGCCGAGCAGCCCGCCGCCAGCGCCCACCACCACGGTGGCCAAGCCGCCGCCGACCACCCCGCCGCCCGCGGAGAACCCGGCGGCCTCGCCGGCGATGCGGGTGGTGCAGCTGGTGAACCAGGAGCGGGCCAAGGCGGGCTGCCGTAGCCTCCGAGTGGACGAGCGGTTGGTTACGGCCGCTCAGCGGCATGCCACCGATATGGCCAACCGCGGCTACTTCTCGCACACCGCACCGGAGGGCACGTCCTTCGTTGACCGTGCGCGATCGGCTGGTTACCCAGCGCCAGGCGGTGAGAACATCGCGAAGGGGCAACGCACCGCCGAGAAGGTCATGGAGTCGTGGATGGGTTCATCAGGTCACCGGGCGAACATCCTGAACTGTTCGTTCGTCGCGATCGGCGTCGGCCATGAGGCCAGAGGGCCGCACTGGGTGCAGGTGTTCGGCCGATGAGCATGGACACCCCTCCTGCCGAGCCCGGCCCGCGCCGCTCCGACGTGCCGCGCGGCGCCGCGCTGGCCGCGGTCGCGCTGGCCACCGCCACCGCCTTCGCCGGGATCGCGGCGCTCAGCTCCACCGGCAAGCCCGCGCCGGTGACCACGAACAACGGTCGCCTGGACAACGTGGTGCTGCGCACGACGGTCTCCAACGGCACCACCGTGACCGTCACCGAGACGGTGTCCACCACCCCGTCCTCCGGCACCACCAGCAGCTCGAAGGCCGGCAGCACGGGCACCTCGGGCAGCAGCTCCACCAGCACCACCACCGGCAGCTCCGACCCCGGTCAGCCGACCACCAGCAAGCAGATCGAGCAGCCGTCGCGCACCACCACGACCACGACGACCACCACCACGACCTCCACGACCACCAGCCAGTCGACGGTGCCGAGCACCACCTCGACCACCACCAGCGCCTCCCGGCCACCCACCGGCAGTTGAGCGGGCTGGCCATCCACCCGTGCCGCTCACTGTGCGCGTGGGCGGAGACCAGGGCGGAGCTGGACGGGTTGCCGGTGCTGGCCTGCCGGGGGTGCGGGTCGCAGTGGATCCGGTCGGAGGGGTGGACGCCGATCGACCACACCGGGCGGATCCCGGACTGCGTGCGCGCGGAGCTGGCGAAGCGGGACTAGCCGGAGATGGGTGCGGTCACCAGCGTTCCTCCTCACGCATGGCGATCAGCGCATCGGAGGCGGAACAGTCGCCGCCCGGGATCGTCGGCATGGGAATCGGACCGGCCCTGGCCGCTGGGACGATCTTCCCTTCGGCCGCCAGCCTCGCGAACGGCGAGACCTGGACGGCCTCACCCTGGTCGGGGATGTGCTCCATACCTACATTCGTAGTGCTTGCCACGCGGGCACACCACGCCGTGGCGTAGCACTACCGGGTGAACAACTCCGGGAGCAGCTCGTCGACCGCGCGGCGCCAGAACTCCGCGCAGGCCTGTCCCACCGTGGCGTGCCGGGTCTCCCCCAGCACCTCGCCGTCGCGCACCCGGTACACCCGCCACGAGTCCAGCCGCTCCGCCAGCCGCAGCCCGTCGCCGGCCCGGCCGCCCGCGAGCCGGTAGCTGTCGTACGGGAAGCCGAAGTCGCGCAAGGCGATGGCCAGGTCGTGGATCGAGGACGGAGTGGCGCGCCAGGGGTGTTGGCGCCAGTGGTGCAGGAGTTGTTCGTAGCGGGTGGGGGCGAAGCGGTCGGCGTGGCGGTCGGGGGAGGCGATGCCGGGGACCGTGAAGCGCGGTGCGACCAGGTCGGCGGCGGCGTCGCCTTCCCGCACGTAGCTGGCCTGGACGCGGGCGTGGCCGCGTTCGGTGTAGCGGAGCTCCCAGTGGCCGTCGGGCAGCTCGTGCAGGTTGGCCACGTCGTCGCCCGGCAGCGGATCGTCGATGCCGTGGCTGGGGGCGAGCAGGCCGAGAGGTTGGCGCCACCCGGCGCGCTGGGCGATGGCCAGGGCCTCGGGGATGGTCAGGTCGTCGGGGGCGGCCACGGGTTCGGGGCGGGCGGGCGGTGCGGCGGGGTCCGCGCCGAGCAGGGTGGGCAGGTCCTCCTCGACCAGGCGGCGCCAGAACTCGGCGCAGGCCGCGGGCTCGGTGGTCCAGGGGGTGAGGGGTTCGGTCCTGCCGGAGCGGACGCGGTGCACGCGCCAGCCCTCGGTTCGCTCCTCCAGGCACAGCCTGCCCTCGAAGGCGCCGCCGTGCAGCGAGTACGCGCTGCCGGGCACGCCGAGCCGGGCCAGCGCGTCCCTGAGCTGGGCGCGGGTGGCCGGGCACAGCCGCCACGGGGTGTGCCGCCAGCGGGTCAGCAGGGTGTCGAAGGCGGCCTCGGCGCCGGGGCGCGGGGGTGGCGGGGGTGCGCCGAGCACGCCGGCCAGCAGTTCGGCGCACACCTGCGACTCGCTGGTGTAGCAGCGGTACGGGGTGACCCGTTCGCCCCCTTCGGTGCGGTAGATGAGCCAGTCGTGGCCGGTGTCGGTGACCTGCCAGCCGGTGTCGATCCGGCGCAGCGGCAGGCCGTTGCGGTCGGACCAGACGCTGTAGTCGGTGCGGCCGTGCTGCTGGAGCAGCGCGATCGCTTCGGGCACGGTCAGCTCGGCGGTCATGCCACCGAGACTAGGACGCGTGTTGGGCCAGCGGTGGGAAGGTCAGGCGCAGGTCGGTGAGCTGGTTCCCGGCCGGGATCCAGGCCAGCGGGGCGTAGTGGCGCCGGATGCCGTGCGGGTCCTGGAGCAGCGGCGCACCGCGCTCGTCGCGCGGCCACTCGACCTCGCCGCTGAGGGTGCGGGCCGGGATCAGCCAGTAGTCGCCGCCGCGGTACCTCCCGCCCGTGGCGAACCACACCTGGACGCCGTCCTCCAGGTCCAGCCACCTGCCCTCCTCGATCCGGATCGCGTCGCCGCGCTGGTCCCAGCGGCGCAGGAAGGCGTGCCTGCCCGGTCGGCCCACGCCGGTGCCGGGCTCCCTGGACAGCTCGACCCGCAGCGCCTCGGTGTCGAGGTCGCGGACCTGGGCCAGCGGGCCGGCCTCGCCGCGGGCCACCGAGGCGTCGTCGGCGAGCTCGACCCAGTCGCCGATGGACAGGCCCAGCTTCCGGTCCCGCGCGCCCTCGGCCAGGGTCACCCAGGTTTTGTCCACTGTGGACACTGGGAGGGTGACCGAGCCGTTCTCCCGCGACCACTTGAAGGTGGGCTGCTTGCCGCCGAGGTGGATCTCGACCCGGTACAGCTGGTTCTCCAGGCCGCGGAAGCGGGCGTCGGGGGCGGACAGGCAGGGGTCGTCCTCGGTGCGGGCCGGGCGTTCGGCGCGGGCGGCCAGGCGGGCGGTGGCGCGGCCGCGGTCGACCCAGCTGTCGAAGGCGGCGGTCAGGCTCTCCGGGGTGGGGCGGTCCGGGATCTGGAGGCCGTCCTTGGCGGTCAGCGGCAGCACCTGCCAGCTGACCTTGGTGCGCGCGGTGGTGTCCGGCAGGGCCGGGCCGAGCGCGGTCTCCCTGATCTCCGGGTCCTGGATCGCGGTCACCAGGTGCTCGGTGACCAGCAGGTAGGCCAGGAACGGCAGGTCCGGCAGGTGGTGCGCCTCGTCCTGCCGTTCCCGGTCGCGGTGGGCGTCCGGCTGGTCCCAGTAGGTCCACTCGGCGGCCGGTGGGGGCGCGGGATCGGTTTCCGGTTCGTCGGGGACCGGCACGCCGCGGGGTGGGCGGGTGGCCTCGACCAGGATGCCGTCCACGTAGTAGCGGCCGCCGTGGATCTTCAGGTCCGCGGGTTCCTTGCCCTTGGGCACAAACGCGATCCGGAAGCCGTTGGCGTCCCGTGGACCGCCGCGACGCCCGATGAGGTCGCTGATCGCGGTGCGGTGCCGGTGCTGGCTGATCAGCACCTGCTCGTTGGCCTCGGCGTCGAGCTGCACCCGGCCCTGCTGGGCGAGCACCGCGGAGAACCGCTTGTCCGGCCGGAAGGTCAGCCGGGAGAAGTCGCCGTGCATGTTCGTTGTCCCCCTTTACGAGACGAAGACGGTCGCGGCGGTCATACCGGCCGGCAGGAACTCGGTGAGCCGGGCGCGCAGGTTGTCCAGGCGCTGCGGCTGGAACAGGTCGTGGAAGGCGCCCAGCTCGCTGCCGTCCTCGGCGCCGCGGCTGATCTCCGGGGCGCAGTCGGCGGCGAGCTGGGCGTAACCCGGTGTGCCGTACCGGGTGCTGGTGAACCGGGGCCGCACGCGCAGCTGCTCGATCTCGCCGTGCACGCCGTCGGGCTGGCAGCGGTAGCGGCGCGGGGTGCGCGAACCCGGTGTGCTGTAACAGAACCGCAGGCAGCCGATGCCCCGTCTGGCCACGTGCGCGCGGCCGTGGAAGATGCTGTTCTCGCCGAGCCGGATGGCGTGGGTGTGCACCTCGCCGATGATGGTGCTGCGCCGCACGGCCAAGATCGCGTGCGCGTGGCGGCAGTCCGGCGCGGAGAGCGCCTCGCGGTCGGGCGCGGTGGCGTCCAGGATGCTGTCGGTGAGGTAGATCGGCAGTGGGTCGGTGTCCACCTCGTTGGCGATGACCAGGATGGTGCCCAGGATGCTGCGCTCGATCTGCACGCAGGCGGTGGTGTCCTCCAGCACCAGGCTGGGTTCCTCCGGGTGTGAGGGGCGGCACTCCGGTTCCAGCGACCAGCCGGGCACCAGGGTGCAGTGCCGCAGCACCACCGCGCCGAGCGGTCCGGTCACGTGCACGCCGCGCCCGGCCACGATCAGGCCGTCAAGCACCAGCCGGGGTTTGTCCGGGCAGCAGCTCTCCTCGGCGTCCGCGCCGGGAGCACGGACCAGCAGCGCGTCCGGGCGGTTGCTGTACCAGTCGAGCAGCCGGATCACCGGGCGGGCGCCCTCGGCGGCGCGGACCTCCAGGCGTTCGCCGTGGGTCAGGGCGAGCTCGATCTGTTCCTGGTAGGCGCCGCTGTGCGTGATCTCGATGACCGCCTCGGGACCGGCCTGGCCGCTCTGCTGGTCGGCGCGCCACTGCTGGAAGGCGGCCATGATCCCGCCGTGCTCGCCAGGCCCGACCAGATATTTGTCCACTGTGGACGGATGTTGGGCTGGGCGCGGGTACTCGCCGCCGCCGAGGTCGTCGCTGAAGGCGTGGTGGTAGGTGACCCAGACGCCGGTGCGGGGCGCGGTGCGCGGGCTGAACGCGATCCGGCCGAGCACCGGGTCCACCGCGACCTGCCTGCCGCGCGGGCGGTAGGCCCAGCCGGTCAGGTCGGCCACCACCAGGTCCGGCAGGGGCACCGGCTCGTCCTCGCGGTCGCGCCAGAGCTGGAAGCTCTTGCCCGGTCCGTAGTAGTCGGGCAGGGCGTCGGCCAGGGCGCGGCGGCGGATGAACCCGGGCACGTTCGCCGCGCCGGCCAGGTGCGCGGGTCCGGGTTCCGGTTCGGGGTTGGCCACCAGGGGCAGGTTGTTGCCGAGGATGGAGAAGGTGAACAGGTTGCGGGCGCGGTCGATGCAGTAGGCGGGGGCGCGGGTGACCGAGTAGGCCTTGAGCCGCCACAGGAACACGCTGACCTCGGGCGGTCCCTGGTTCCCGGACGGGCCGCGCGCGCTGGTGTCGAAGGGCGAGCCGAGCAGGTCCAGGTCGGCGCCGCGGCGGAGGTCGAGGTAGCCGCCGCCGAAGGCCGCGCGGGCGTCGGCGGCGGCAGGGCGGTTGGGGTAGAGCCGGATCGGCTGGTGAGAGGCGAGCAGTGGCAGCACCTCCACCGCGCGGGCCGGCCAGTCGGCGACCGTGCGGGCGAGTTCTTCCAGTAGCGGCAAGGTTCCTTTGCGACGCCGGTTGGCCACCGTGTCGGCGACGTCGGCGCGTGGGGCCAGACGGGCGGCGAGTCGTTGGGCCGCTTGGTCGCCGCGACTGACCGCTTCCTCGTAGCCGCGGAGCATGCGGTAGCCGACCAGGTCGCCGAGGTAGGGCACCGCCCAGTCGGCGCAGGTCTCGATGAACCAGTCCTCGTACAGGGCCTGCACATCGGCGTCGACCAGCTCGACCTGTTCGGCCAGCACGGCCAGCAGCGCGCGCAGCTGGCCGCCGGTCTCGGCGTCGCGCAGCCGGTGGAACTGCGGCAGCCGGTCGAACAGGCGGTCGGGTCCGGGCGCGGTCATCACCGCACCTCCTTCAGGATCAGCGTGTCCGGCAGGGTCGGCGACAGCAGCACCAGCTGGGCCGGTCGCACACCGCGGAAGACCACGACCACCCGGCCGCGCTTGAGTGGCGAGGCGTCGGTGAGGTCGGGGTTGAGCCGCAGCAGCTCGGCCAGTGAGATGCCGTGCTTGGCGCAGACCGCGGTGAGGGTCTCGGTCTCGCCTGAGGCGGGTTCGACCCGGTATCTGTCCACTGTGTACTGGGCAAGCCGGGCGGGCACCGAGGCGTTGGCGCGGGCCAGGTCGGTGGCCAGCTGTTGCAGGCCAACGGGTGTGATGCTGCCGGGCACCCCGGCGAAGGAGTCCACGTCCACGTGGTCCACGCCGGGCACGGCCTGCGCGGTGGCCAGCACCTCGGAGAGGTAGGCGGGCTGGCCGAGCTCGCGGCCGGCGAAACCGAGGCGGGCCAGCAGCGCGGCCCGCACGGCGGGTTCGACCAGGTCCCAGCTGTGCTCGGGGTGCACCCGGATGTTGGCCGCGATCACCAGCAGCACCGGTTCCCGGACCGCGACCTCGGCGGGCAGCCCGGCGTCGCCGTGCGCGGCGAAGGCGGCCCGCAGCGTGGTCACGAGGTCGGAGTCCGGGTGCAGCGGGATGTCGTCCACGCCCGCGACCGTGACGTGCACGACCTGCCGGGTGCCGTTGTACAGCCGGCGCGCCTCGGCCCGGCCGATCCCGGCGCGGGCGCGGGCGAAGTCGGCGTAGTCGGGCACCGAGACCAGCCGGTCGAAGGCGGTGACCCGCAACGGGATGTTGCGGCGCAGCTGTCCGGCGTCGTCCCGGTTGGCGCCACCGTCGGCGGGCAGCGGGTTGGTGACCGCGGAGACGCCCAGCGGTCGGGTGGTGAGCTGGGTGAGCTGGCCCGCGGTGAGGTTGCCCGCCTTGCCGAGGCCGACCCGGTAGCTGGCGCGCACGTTCTCCACACCGGTGGGCAGTCGCGCCCCCTGCCTGCCGTCGCCAAAGGCGATCTTGAGGAATCCGTTGTCCGCCAACGAGGTCACGTAGACCCGGTCGGTGGGTCCGTGCCCGGCCAGGCTGTCCACCTCCCGCCAGCGCACCCCGTCCACCCTGATCTCCAGGGTGCTCTCCGCGCCGAGCGGGTTGTCCGCGGCCAGCCAGGTCAGCGGCCCCTGGCGGAGCAGGAAGGACTGGTTCGGTTTGCTCGCGTCACCGCTGCCGATCGGCTCGTTCCGGCTGGCTCCGTGGGTGGCGCGGACCACGTTGCCGTGCACGCGCACGGTGCTGCGCACATAGCGGTAGGCGAGCGCCGCGGCCAGGGTGATCGTGGTGTGCACCTTCTCCCCCGGCCGCTTCGGCTGGACCGTCTGGGTCACGCCGGCGATCATGGCCAGCTCGGTGCCGCGCACCCCGGTGGTGCCGCCCGGCAGGTCGGCGCGCTCGCCGGTGACGATCACCCAGCGGCCGGGGGTGAGGCCGTCGTAGAGCTCGGCCAGCTCGATCACGTTGCCCGCCACCGGTTCCGGCACCGGCTCCTCGGCCAGCTCCAGCCGGTCCCCCCTGGCGTAGACGGTGGCGTCGCGCAGGTGGGAGAGCAGCGTGTCGTACTCGTCCAGCCAGGGCCGGTCCAGGGTCAGCTCGGTGACCTTGCCACTGATGCCGAAGGCCTGCTTGGCCACGGTGCGCGCGGTGGTGACCCTGGCCGTGACGGTGGACAGCTTCTCGTCGCCGCCGATCTCCTGGCCCTTGCGCGGCCTGGTGACCACCACCCAGCTGCCCGGCCCGATCCCCTCGTACACGCCGTCCAGCGCGAGGATGGTGGGCGGGTTGAGCGCGTAGGTCTGGATGGTGAACACGACCCGCTGCGGGTCCTTCTCATCGGCCGCGGTGCGCCGGAACCAGGCCACAAAACCCTTGCCGTGCACCTGTCCCGGTGGCGCGTCGCCCACGGCCAGGCTGTGCTCGACCGGGTCCAGGCCGGAGCCGGTCAGGCCCTCCAGCCGGACCTTGATCTTCTTCTCCGCGTTCTCCTGGTGCACCTCCAGCTTCCGCTCGGGCAGCTGCCTGGTGAAGGTGAAGGACAGCCGGGTGCCGCTGGGGTTGAAGGTGAACCGGCCGGGGCCGAGGTCGATGGTGACCTCCCCGGTGAGGTCGGTGAGGTTGTGCTCCCAGGTGTCCTTGGCCGAGGCGAAGCTGAGCAGGGTCCGGCCGGGTGTGACCTGCTCGTCGTAGTCGACCTGCACCCGCAGGGTTTGCAGCGTGCGCAGCGAGTCCTCGGCCGGCGCGGTGGCGCCGAAGGGCGTGGCCACCACGCGCATCGCGTGCAGTTCCTGCAACGCCTGCGGGTCGCTCAGGTCGGCCTGCCGCCAGGCCGGGTAGAGGGTGTCCCGCAGACGCTCGTCCACTGTGGACAGCAACTGCGCGCCGAGGTCGGAGCCGGGCGCGTAGATCCGGCTGAGCTCCCGGGCCAGGTAACGCGATCCGGCCGGTGGGCGGACGGTGCTGGTGCGCAGCGCGCCGAGCAGGGCGCCCAGGCCGAGCACCGCTTCGCTGCGGCCCGGGACCTCTGCGTCCAATGCGAGCGCGTGGTAGAGGCGTTCGGTGTCGGGCTCCCATTCCTGGGCGGGTTCCAGTTTGCGGGCGGTCTCCTCAAGTTCGCGGAGCCGGCCGTCGAAGGTTTCCAGCCAGCCCGCGATGTGCCGGTAGTGCTCGGCCAGCGCGATGGTCTCCGCGGTGTGCCCGCGCAGCCCGGCCACCGCGTCGGCGAACCGGGTGGGCGTGGTCAGCTTGGCCAGGTCTTTCCACAGCTCGGTCACCGGGCCTTCGACGAACCGGCGCAGGATCGCGCTGCGCTGCACGACTTCCGGCGTCGGGTCCGGGTCGCCGGTCTCCGGGTTGGCCAGGGGTTTGAGCAGTTTCCTGAGCCTGGTGTTCAGCTCGGTCAGGGTGGGCAGCGCGGGCTGGGGCAGGCCGATGGTGGTGACATCGCGCTCGCGGTCCAGGGTGATCCCCGGCACCACGGTGAGCTGCTGGCGGCCGGGTTCCGCGCCGAAGACGAACAGCAGCTGGTCGCCGGGCTTGAGGTTGGCGGCCACCCCGGCCACGTGCACCGCGGTGCGTTTGGCCAGGTCCGCCATGCCGAACTGGTAGGGCCGGGTCTGCCGGACCTTGAGGTCGTTCCAGGACCAGCGGGCGAGCAGGTCCTCCACGGTCTCGAAGGACTGCGGCTCCTCGCCCGGCCCTGGCACGCTCTGGGTGCGCGCGCCGCGCGGGATGCGCACCTGGAAGTCCCTGCCCTGCCTGGGATCGGCGTCCAGGGTGTAGGCCAGGAACGCGCCGGCGGCCACTCCCGGGCGAGGGGTGTGCCCGACCAGGCGGCCGAGCAGGGTGAGGGAGCGTTCCTCGGTGGCGGTGCGCAGGTAGCCCTCGTTGGCGATCCGCTCGGTGTAGAAGGTGAGCAGGTCGCCGAGCACCGCGCCCGCGTCCAGCAGGCCGATCGCCGGGTCCTCGGTGCCGCGCACGGTGAGCGCGGCCAGCGCCGGGTAGGCGGGGCTGGACAGCCTGGCGCGCATGGTGGCCAGGAACTCGGCGTGCGTGCCGGCCCGGTGCGTGATCTCGGTGCGGGACGGCGGATTGGTCACCTCGACGGGAGTCACGACCGCTATCCCGGCGCAGCAGTCACATTCGGTCATCGGGCACCTCCGAGCACGAAGCTCAGGCGGCCGTTCTCCGGCCGGTCGGGGTCGTTGTCGAGCTGGGCGATCTCCAGCGGTCCCAGTGCCAGCAGACCGGCGGCGAGCTCGCCGTTGTCCTGGCCGAAGCGGCGGCGCAGGCGGCGGACCTGGGCGGTGACCACGCCGGGAACGGCGGCGGCGCGGGCGATCAGCCGGGAGACCCGGACCGGCTCGCCGAAGCTGAGCGCGTCGGGGTGGAAGAAGCCGAGCGCGCCGCCGGGCAGCCGCCGGGTGCCGAACACCGCGCGCAACGCGGCCAGCACGTGCCCGCGCTGGTAGCCGTGGTCGACGCAGACGAACAGCTCGATGTCCAGTGGCACCAGGGCCGCCGGGCCGACGAAGAGCCGGTGTCCGATGCGGCGCGCGGGTTCCAGGGCTGCGTAGACGGCGGCCAGCAGTGCTGAGCTTGGACTGGCTTCGCCGAGCGGGTCGATGGCCACGTGGGCCTCGCGGCCGCTGCCGTTCCAGCGCAGTTGGGCGGCGGCCCGTTGCACGCCAGGGACTTCACCGGCCAGGCGGGCGTAGTCGGCGGCGGTGACCGCGCGCACCAGGCCGCGCCGGGGCGCGAGCGGGGCTAGCTGGCGAACCTGCTCGATCGGTTCGGGTTCCACGCCGCCGACCGCGGCGAGCGGGTTGCGCACCCGGGTGACGCCGTCGTGCATCGCCCCGCAGCACAGCGCGAGGTGGGTGATCGCCTCCGCGCCGACGTTGCCCGCAACACCGGTGCCGACCCGGTAGGCGATCTCGATGGTGCTGCCCGGCCCGGGCGCGAGACCGCGTTTCCCGTCGCCGAAGCGGAGCTGCATCCGGGCCGGGTTCTCCTCGGTCAGCTCGCCGACGAAGTGCCGGTCGCGGGCTCCGCTGGCCAGCAGGTCCCGCCGAGGTGTCCACTGTGGACTGTCCTCGGACTGCTCGGTGACCAGCACCGCGGGCAGCGCGGCCCTGGGGTCGGTGCGCAGCGCGGAGCGGGCGGATCCGGCAAGTGCTGGTGAGCCGGGGTGCAGGCCCTCGGCGTGCTCGCGGCCCCAGCTCTGCCTGATCTCCCAGGCGATCCCCTCGCCGAGCACCACCCCGGCGGCGGCCCGTCCGGCGAGCACGTGCAGCCGGTCGAGCTTGGGTTTGAGCAGTTCCTGCTGGCGGGCCAGGAGTTCGCGCAGCGCGGGCTCGGGGCGTTCGGTGATCCGCAGCCGGGTGAGCAGTTCCTCGGTGAACAGCACGGCCAGCGCGGCCAGCTCGCGGCGTCCGGGCGGGGTGCCGTCGCGGGCCGCCCGCCACCGGTCGGTGAGCCAGGCGTGCACCCGGCCGGGAATGGCCCGCAGCAGCTCGGCCTGGCTCGCGGCCACGGTGCGCGGCAACGGGAACGCGACTCGCTGGGTGACCGGGGCGTTGCGCAGCACCGGCCGGAACGGGCGCGGCAGCGGCGGGTAGCTGACCTGGGCGAGCAGGGTGCGCAGCGCGGTGTGCTGGTCGGCGATGACCTCCGGCCGCACCACCTCGTGCTCGGTGCTGTCCCTGGACAGCGAGATGCCGAGCCCGGCACGGGCGACCGCGGCCGCGCCGAAGACCTCGGTGAGGCCGCGGACGTCGCCGGGTTCCAGGGGCTGGTGCGCGCCGGTCTGGCTGATCAGCGACTGGAGCTGACCGACGGCGGGATCGGCGGCGGCGCGGTCCGGGCAGCCGAACTCCGGCGGCGCGCAGCTGGGCGGGGCCACCGGTCCCGGCGGCACCAGGACCTCCTCCGGTCCCGCGCCGCAGAAGGTGAGCGAGCGGCCGTGGTCGACCAGGACCACGTTGCCGCGCAGCACGCTCAGGTCGGTGAGCAGGCAGCAGTCCGGGCCGCCGACCGCGGACAGGCACACGCTGAAGGTGAGCGCGTCCTCGGCTGACCAGGTGACCTCCAGCACCGGCTGGTCGTAGAGGTCGTCGCAGCCGCGAGTGACCGAGGTGAGCCGGACCGCCTGGCGGTGCGCGGGATCGGCGTCGGCCGGCGCGCCGGTGACCGGGCCGCGGACCTCCTCGATGATCACCACATCGCCCGGTTTGAGGCACAGCGGCCGGTCTTTGTCATCGCGCAGGGTGGCCGCGGTGGCGCCCTTGGGCAGGCAGCATTCCTCATCGCCCCAGGTCCAGAAGCGGATCGCGTTGTGCTCGGGGCGGACGGTGAGCGGGCAGTCCCGCACCGGCTCGAAGACCTCGACCACCGCGCCGGGCGGCAGGGTTTCCAGCTGCTCGTCGGAGAGCACGGTGCCCAGCTCTGGCCGTTCGCCGGGCGGCAGGTGGCTGAGGTCGACGCTGACGAACCGGTAGTCCCCGGCGTCCATGGTGTGCGGGTGCGCGGTCTCCAGGGCCACCCAGGCGCGGGCGTTGCAGCCGTCGTGCATGGCGTAGTCGACCAGCCGGGCGTGCCGGCGGACGGAGGTGCGGCGGCGGGCGGTGTCCAGGTAGGCCTCGGTGGCTACCGCATCCTGGCGGTAGCTGAGCTGGTCGCCGGCGTGCGCGAGCAGTTCGACCAGGGTGACGCCGAGGTCGGGCACGTGCCGTTCCAGCCAGGCCGGGACGGTGAGGGTCATCCGGTCCAGCAGCAGGCGGCGCAGGGTGTCGTAGTCCCTGGCCAGGTAGTTGATCTCCGGTGCCGGGCCGTCGTCACCCGGCGGGCAGGGGGCCGCTAGACAGTCCACATCGGACTGACAGTCGCGGCGGAAGTCGAAGGTGGCGCTGGAGTAGCGCGGGTCGAAGCCGGGCAGCGGCTCGGTGCCGGGGCGGCCGTAGGCGTTGGGGCGGACCAGGTGCAGGGTGTAGCTGGAGGAGTCGCCGGCGCGGTCCAAGGTGAGGCGCACCCGGTCGTCCAGCTCGGGGTCCGGCTGGGTCTCCAGGTGGACTTCGACCACCCGAAGCCCGGTTACCCGGCGGCCACCGTCAACGCGGAAGTTGTTGCGGGCCAGGTCTTTCGGCGCTTTGCCGAGGAAGGTGACGGTAAGCGTGCGGCCGTCCTCGGCCACCTCCACGCCGTCGATCCCGTTCCACCGCGCGGCGCGGAGCTTGCGGCGTCTGCCGTCGGTGCGGCAGTCCTGTTGTGCCGTCACGCCGTCCCCCTCCGCTCGAACACGTCGGTGCGCTGGGTTCCGGTCGGCCGGACCAGGTAGACCAGGTGCACGCGCAGCAGGTTCTCCTCGCTGATGACCTCCAGCGAGTAGATGTCGATCACGTCGCCGAGCCAGCGTTGCAACCCGGCCTGCACGGAGAGCTGGAGCGCGGAGGCGAACTCGGGGCTGTTCGGCGCGAACACCAGGTCCAGCAGGCCGCAGCCGAAGTCCGGGCGCATCACCCGTTCCCCTGGGCTGGTGAACAGCAGCTCCTCGATCATGTCCCGCACGTGCTCGTCGTAGCCGCGGTCGGCGGTGCGGCCGCGGCTGTCGATCCGGAACGGGAACGCCCAGTCCAGCCTGCCCGGCCGGGTGCGTGCCGCGGGCAGCTCCACCACTCGCTTCTCGGCTCTGGCGCCCATGTCAGCGTCCCCCTGCCCGGCGCTGCACGGTGACCACCCTCGGCGGTCCCTGCGGCGCCTGGTCCGCGGCCAGGCAGAGGCCGACCGAGTTCTCCAGCAGCGCGGGCACCCCGTTGACCCGGATCGCGGTCGAGGGCTGGGTCCAGCGGATGGTCACGCACGGGTGCGGGGACCCGCTGACGGTGAAGCCGCAGCCCGCGATCGTGTAGACGTCGGTCTGCACCGCGACCGGCTGGCTGCTCACCGCCACCCGGCTCTGCCCCGGGCGCACGGTGGCCTGGCCGCCGTGCGGACAGGTGACGGTCGCGTTGACGTGCAACAGGTTCATCGACATGCCTTGCCCCCATTCAGGTGCTGACGGTGAGCGCTCCCCGGTTGACGGTGACGGTCGCGCCGACCATCGAGATGACCGCGCCCTGCCCGTTGTCGAGCACGATTCCCCGGTCGGTGACCGACAGGGTGGCGCCGGTGGCAGTGCGCAGGGTGATGCCCGCGTTGCCGGGCTGGTCGGAGAGCAGGATGTGGTGCCCGGCAACGGTTTGCAGCACCATGTTGGGCGCGACCGGCGGCCCGAGCAGCGCCACCGCGGGCACCTCGGCCTGGGAGCCGTACCAGCAGCCGGTCCAGATCGGGAAGCTCGGATCGCCCTGCTCGAACTCCACCCACACGCCCGCGCCGACCGGCGGCACCACGTACTGCCCCATCTGCGGCCCGGCCACCGGCAGGCAGGGCATCGCCCACGAGGACGGGACGCTGCCGAGCACGTCCGGCACCTGGACCTGGATCCGGCCCTGGCGCAGCGGATCCACGTTGACCACCACCGTGCCCCGGAACTTGCCGAGGTACCGGTTCGGCTCAGGACTCATCGGCGCTCTCCTGGCGGGTTCACGGGATCACCCTGGGCTGCAGGGCGATCAGGCCTTCGCGGGCGAGGGTGAAGTTCTGGGTGTAGCTGCCGCGCTGGAGGTTGTGCGTGACGCTCTTGACGTAGTAGAGGCCGTCGTAGGTGATACCGGCGCCGCGCACGCCGACCAGCTCGCGCGGCCGCAGCACATGGCCGTAGCGCACCACGTCCAGCTGCCCGGAGCCGGTGACCGCGTCCGCGGACTCGGCCGCCTTGGCCAGGGTCTCGGCCAGCGCCATCGGGGTGTCCTTCTTGGCGGTGTCGGCGATGACCTTCTTCTTCAGCGCGGGCGCGGGCCGCAGCGCCAGCGGCGGGCGCAGCACGCTGACCTCGGGCACCGGCACCGGCGCGGACACCCTGGTGAACGGGATCTGCACCATGGCGACGGGCTGTTCCCGCGCCGACCCGTCGAAGCTGAACGTGAGCTGGTCCACTGTGGACGATCCGTCGGAGTTGACGGTGAGCGCGTGCTGCGGCACCCCGAGCCGCACCTCCGGCCCCCAGTAGCCCTTGCTGACCCCCGGCGCCGGTCCGGGGTCGAGGTAGAAGACGTACCCGTTGGCCTTGGCCAGCTCGTTGAGGTAGCCGAGGTCGGTGCCCTTCTGGAAGTCGATCCGCTGGGTGGGCATCGCGGCCTGCGGGAACAGCTCGGGGATGACCACCGGCACGATGCCGTAACCGGCGTACTGCGCGATGATCGCCGCGACCCTGGCTGCTGGCGGCATCGCCGGGAACGGCACGCCCGCGCGTTCCTCCAGGTCCATCAGCACGGTCAGGTCCTCACCGGTGACGGTCAGCGTGGACTGCCCCGGCTGGTTGCTGATGCCGACCTCCTGCCGGATGCACACCCCGTCCATCAGCACCGAGGGCGTGCCGCGCACGGTGGCCATCAGCACCACCCGCACCTGCGGGTCGAAGAACCCGGCAGGCAGCAGCTCGTTGTGGATGAGCCCCTTCTTGGACAGGTCGAAGGAGAGCTGGAACCCGCTGCGCTGCCCCGCGGTCACGGTGACCTGCGCGGACAACAGGGCCTCGGTCACCTCGCGTGGCGCGGGCACCGGAATCCGCCTGCCCAGCAACAGGGTCAGGTGGATCGGCGTGCGGTCAGCGGCCATGGCTAGTCCAGCACCGGCCCGGGAACCCCGGCGGGCAAGGTGATCCGCAACCGCCGCCCCGGCACGTCCAGCTCCCGGGGGTCCAGCACCGGGTTGGCATCGGCGATCCGCCACCACTGCCCGGCGTCCCCGAACTGCCGGTCCGCGATCAGGTCCACCCGCTCCCCCTCCCGCACCACGTGCTCACCGAGATCGGCGAACGTGGCTGGATCCGGCAACAACCGCCGGGTCAGGAAAGGAACCCGCCGCCCATCCCCGGTCACCAGCTCCGCGGCCGGGATCCCGTGGTACCGACTGGTCCGCGGATAAGCCGTCGGATCAGGCAGAAACTCCAGCGGATCAGCCATCCTCGTCCCCTCCCTAGATGCTGGGTAACCCCAGCTGCGCCAACCGCCCAACCCCACTGCCGGCCACCAACCGCTCCTTCTGCGCCAGGTGCGCCAGGTAAAGCTCCGCCCCCCGATGCCCCGCGGGCAGATCGTTGACCGACAACACCCGCAACCCCAGGCTCACCGCCGCCCTGATCGGGTTCAGCTCAGGGTCAAAGGCCTCCTCGGTGACCGCGAGCTCGGTGATCCGCACCGGCATCACCCGCTTTGTGCCCCACACGAACAACGTCAGCGGGGTTTCCATGGGCGTGATCTCCAACGTGCCCGCGGCCGCCAGTCGCTGGTTGGCGCGGAGCTGGGCGCTGGTGGGGTGCACGAGCATTTCCAGCACCGCCAGCTGCGGGTGGATGCCAAATGGCGCGGGCACGTCGAGCTGGTCGGTGGCGTCGATCTCCGCGGTGAACTTCCAGGTCTCGATCGCGGGTCCTTTGAGGCGCAGGGCCTCGGTGCGGTCGCCTTGTTCGGCGCCGAAGGCTTGGGGGGCGAGGGTGCGTTCGAGGGTGTCGGGGTTGAACTGCAGGACGATGACGCGTTGCGGGGTGCCGCGTTCCGAGTCGACGATGACGATGCCGGAGCGGATGGGTTTGGGGATGTCGAGATACCGGGTCATGACTCCACCGAGTTCTCCCTGATGTATCCGGCGACCCACTGGGCACGCTGTCGCACGTCCTCGGCGTCGGCCTGCTGGCTGACGCGGTCCAGAGGCGGAAGGAAATCGCGCCACAACGCCAGCAGCGCACCCCGGATGGCGGCGCGCTGAATCTCCGGTTCGGCGGTCAGCGTGGCGGAAATCGCGCGAACCACCTGTTCCCGGTATTCCAGCGACGCGCCCAGCCCGAGTCGTTCAAGGGCTCTGGCGCGATCCGCGCTCTCCCGCGCCCGGTCGAGCTCGTCCAGCAGGTCTTGGCAGCTGAGCGCGTCGAAGTACTGACCGACCAGCTCGGCCATCTCGGTGACGGCGTCGGCGGACACCCCTCTGGTCATGAGGAAGGCGGTCCGGGTGTCTTCGTCGAGGCCGTAGCAGAAGTACAGCTCCGGCGAGATCTCCCAGACGATTTCCCGCATGGCCCCAGGACCTTCTCCTGCCGGGGTGTCACGCACCTTGGTGAATCCGGTGGATTCGGCAAAGGAGGCCACCGCGTCCTCCCGCACCGTGTCCGGGAGGATCATCCGAGTGCTTTCCCGCACGTTCACCAGCGCCTGTCCCGTCGTCGTGTCCGTCATGGCATCCAGATCCCCTTGACTCTGTTCCTGAGTTCCGGGTCGGCCGCGACGATCGCCTGCGCTCTGCGCACCAACTCGTCCACGTACTCCTGGCCTCCCTCAGGGGTGGTGAGCACATCGCCCCAGAGGTTCTGGAAGGTGTGCGCCCAATAGACCACCCGGTCGAGATATCTGCGGGGGAACTCGACCGTCTCATAGAACTTGTCCCGCTCCGGAACCGGCAGACCGCGCGCCTTGGCGGAGCCCTTCTCCTTCTGCAACCCGATCCTGGCCTGCTGGTTGAACCGTGGTGGCACCCAGGTCTCGACGGTGGTCTTCTTGCCTTGCCGCTTCGTTTCCTTGCGCGGCTCCGTCAACGCGTAGTCCTCGTCGCCCGCGGGGACGTAGAGGCCGCTTCCGGTCTGCCGCATGTTTCGGAGGCGACCGCTGTTCACCAGTTCCAGCATGGCTGCCCTGGCGTCCTTTGTTTGCGGCGGAACCATGAGCCCCTTCGTCACGACTTCCACGGCTCGGTCCTTGGCCTTGCTCTTGGTAGGCGCGGCGAGGATGTGCTTGCGCTCCAGCGGACCGAACAGGTGCATGGCCTCTTCCCGCTGGGCCTCCACCATGTCGCGCAGCATCGCCATGAACATCGCGCGCTTCATGACCGGGTCGCCCTTGGCCGCGGCATCGAAAGCCCCGGAAGCGAACCGGTCCGCGTGCTGGAAGACGTCGCGGACGTTGTCGTCCTCCGCGAGGCGGAAGGCCTCGTCCAGATAGCGCCCCTTGCCTGGCCCTTCTGGGTGGTGCACCTCGCCGCCGGGGTCGGACCCCGAGCCGATGCCCGCGCTGAGACCCGAGTCGCCGAACCGCACCTGAGCAGGTCGCCGATCGCTCTTCGCGATCCCCTCGTCCTGCTTCTGCAGGCCCTTGACCAGCTGACCGTACTGACCAGACTGCGCCACCAGCGGCGCTTCCTTCAGTTTCAGGTCGCGCTCGGCTATCGCCTGTTCCGTCGCCTTGGGGTCGGCTGGCCCGCCCGCGGCCTGCTCGGCGTTCTTCTGGTTCTTCCGCGCCGCTTCAACGATCTTCTGGTACAGCTCCGTCTTCTCGTGTAGCAGGCCGATGTCGACCGGTTGCTCCGGGCTCAGCCCCGCGGAGATCTGCGCCCGTTTCCCTTGGCCGAGGGTCAGCTTCCGCAGCCGGTACCACAGGCGCATCCCGGCCAGGACCGGCAGCAGCACTCGCCGTGGCACGCCCTTGACCAGCAGCCGGTGGATGCGGGGCCGGATGCGGGCGATGATCTGCGCCAGCCTGCGCTGCTTCGACTGGGGCGAGTTCCGCTGTTCCTCGCGCTGCCGGCGCCGCTCCTGCCGCAGGCGCTGCCGTTCCCGCCACCGGTTCCGCAGCCGGTTGAAGCGGTCACGGATCCGGCGGGCGCTGTTGGCCAGCGCCTTGCCGAGCTTGCTGTTGCGCAGTCGCGTGCCCAGCGCCTTGGCCGCGTTGCGCACCCGGGTCAGTCCGGTGCGGACCGCCCCCTTCGCTCTGTCCATCATGGACGGTCGCCGGGTGGGCGCGGCTGGCCGCCGGGCCGCAGGACGCCGCTCCGCACCAGGCCGGCCCCTGGTACCAGCCACCGCCCCAGGCCGCCGCCGGACCGGAGCCGCTGGCCGTCGAGGTGGCCGCAGCGCCTGGCTCGCGGACCGGAGGCCGCGCCGGGCCGAGTTCACCGCGTTGCCCGCGGCCCGGCGAGTGCCGCGGGCCGCGCGCCCCAGCCCCTTGCCGATCCGGGCCGCGATCCCCTTGAGCGTGTTGCCGACCCCCTGCGCCGCGCCCTTGAGCTTGGTCATCAGGAAGTTGGTGATGAACTCCAGCAGCGCGACCACGCCGGCGGCCACCGCCTTGGCGAACAGCGCGGCGGCCGGGCCCGCGCGGACCGCCTTGAGGAAGGCGACAAAGGCGCCGATGGCGGCCAGGATCTTGCTGATGGTGCCCCAGGCGGCCATCAAGCCCTGGACGACGGCGAGCACCGCGCCGGCGGCGGGGATGATCAGGGAGACCAGGCGTTCGACGACGACCTGGATGATGATCACGGGCAGGGCGGCGATGATGCCGTCCCAGGCCATTTTGGCGATCTTGCCCATGGACAGGCAGCCGCGGATGAGGATGTCCATGACGGCTTTGCCCAGGCCGAGGACTTCTTCGACCTTGCCGTTGAACCATTCCCTGACGCCGGTCTGGATCGCGCCCCACAGGTGGTTCTGCACGCCGTCCTTGGCGCTGCCGCCGAGTTTGCCGAGCCAGGTGCCGACGCCATCGGCGGCGATGTCGGCGATGATCGCGGCGAACTCGCCGAGCATTTGGATGGCGGCCTTGGCGAACTCGATGGCGGCGTTGACCGCGCTGCGGACCGCCTCGACCGCGGCCTTCAGTCCGGCTTCCAGCAGGCGGAGCAGGCCGGTCAGGGCCTTGGCGAGCAGGTCCAGCAGGGCTTTGACGCCTGCTTTCAGGGTTTCGGCGAGGGCGTTGACGGCGGCGATGGCGGCGTCGCGGAGGTCCTCGATGCCCTTGCGGATGCGCGCGGCCAGCTCGGGGAAGAACACCGCGAGCGCGTCGCACAGCGCGATCAGCACGTCGGCCAGCACGTTGATCACGCTGACGATCACGTCCCTGACGACGTCGATCGCCTTCATCACCAGGTCGGTGAAGGTGCGCACGATGCCGTTGATCGCCTGGATCGCGGCGTTGAAGAAGCCGGTGACCGCGTCGAGCAGGTCGTTGAAGAAGGAGGTGACCTTCGAGGCGAGCCAGCTGAAGAAACCGCCGCCCTCGGCCTCCTTCTCCTTGCGCCGCTTCTCCTCCTCGGCCTTGCGCTCGGCCTCCTGCCGCTCGCGCTGGATCCGCTGGTTCTCCTCGGTTTCCTTGCGCGCGTTGGCCTCGTCAGTCTCGGTCTTCTTCTTGACCACCTCGCCGTTGGCCTTGGTGTGCTCCTTGCTCGCCTGCTCGTTGTTCTCCTCGATCTTCTGGTCCTGCTCGGCCCGCCACTCCTGTCGTTTGGCCGCGGCGTCGGTGGCGACCTTGCCGCGCTCGGCGGCCTGCGCCTCGGAGTTCTCCGCGACCGTGCGGGTCACCTCGGACTCGTGCCTGGCGTTCTCCCGCGCCGCCGACTGCTCGTGGTTCTGCCGCTCGGCGCCCAGCTGACCCTGTCCCTGCGACACCGCGGCCTGCACCTGCGGCCCGCGTTCCTGTTGCGCCACCACGGCGACGCCCTTGTCCACCGGAGCCCCGCCGGGACCGGGAGCCGGGCCGCCCGAAGGTCCGGGCACCTCGGCGGCCAGCGTCTCGCCGGGCACGTCCGGGAAGACCTGGTCCTCGCCAAGGGGTTTGGCCGACTCCGCGCGCCCGGTGCTGTGCAGCTGCTGGGACTGCTCGGCCAGCTGGGCCTTCTGCTGGTCGGTGCGCGCCGGATCGGCCTGCCCGGTCAGCTCGACCTTCGGCGGCGGCGCGACCGTGGTGTTCATCGCCGGATCGGTGGTCGGCACGTTGCGCACCGCCTGCTGCACGTTCTGCACGTCCCCCGGCGTCACCTTGCCCTGAGTGTCCCCGGCCAGGTGCGGCCGCGGCACCGGCTGCTGCTCGCTGCGCACCTGCTCCGCCCTGGCCTGCTGCTGCCGATCCGCCTCCGCCGCCCGCACCCGCTCCAGCTCCGCCCGCTCCGCCTCCGCGGGCGGCGCGACCTGCGGTGGCCCGCTGAGCGTCCGCGGCGCCCCTGCCGGCCGCTCCATGCTGGGCGGCGCGGCCTGGAGCGCGGACTGCTGCTCGCCAACGCTGCGAGTGACCGAGGAGTCCACTTGGGACAGTGCGGGTCGCATCCGGTCGATCGGCAGGGCGCCGACCGAGGCGAGCGCGGCTTCCGGGGGCTGGGCGGAGACGTCGGGGGCGGCGGGTTCCGGTTCGGCTGGGGCTGGTGCCGGGCCGCCGCCCCCGCCGGTGGGAGCGGATTCGGGGGCGGCGGCTGTGGTGGTGGCCTCGGGGGCTCCGGCGCAGGCTCCGCCACCGGGTTCGAGGGAGGCTTCGGGGGTGGGGGCGACGGGAGCAGGGCCGCCCGGGGATGGGTCGGCGGGGCCGGGCGTGGTGGTCGGGGTGGTGGGCGTGAGGCCGGGGGCGGGGCCCGGAC
>NZ_JAMHIV010000014.1 GCF_023897065.1 Crossiella sp. SN42 | reverse complement strand
AAAAATCAAACCCACCGCTGGGTTCAGAGCCCGGCGTGTCGCTGGCGCGCCACGCCTCTTTCGCGGGACGTTGCCGCCTGTGGGGTTTCGCGTGCCGTTCGGTGTGCGTGCCGTTGCTCCTGATGGTTGTCAGGCGTGTGTGGCGGGTGCGGTGCCGTTGCCGAAAGGCCTGCCGCCCAAGGCTTCCCGGCCGTGTGGCTCGTACCAGTGGGTCAGGTCGGGGCCCAGTGGCACGATCCGGGTCGGGTTGATGTTGTCGTGCGTGACGTAGTAGTGCCGCTTGATGTGGTCCCAGTCGACCGTGTCGCCGAAACCCGGTGTGGTGTACAGGTCTCGGGCGTAGGCCCACAGCACCGGCAGCTCGGCGAGCTTGTGCCGGTTGGCCTTGAAGTGGCCGTGGTAGACCGCGTCGAAGCGGACCAGCGTGGTGAACAGCCGGATGTCGGCCTCGGTGATGGTGTCGCCGACCAGGTAGCGGCGGGTGGCCAGGCGGTCGGTGAGTTCGTCCAGGCGGGCGAACAGCGCGGTGAACGCCTCCTCGTAGGCCTCCTGGGTGGTGGCGAAGCCGCAGCGGTAGACGCCGTTGTTGACGTCGGTGAAGATGCCCTCGCTGACCTCGTCGATCTCCGCGCGCAGCGCCTCGGGGTACAGGTCCGGCGCGCCCGGGCGGTGCAGCGCGTGCCACTCGGTGTTCAGGTCCAGGGTGATCCGCGGGTAGTCGTTGGTGACCACCTCGCCGGTCCGGATGTCCACAATGGACGGAACCGTGACCCGGCCGTCGTACTCCGGATCGGTGCGGTGGTAGGCCTGCGCGAGGAACTCGATGCCCAGCACCGGATCGCGACCGCCGGGGTCGAGGGTGAAGCGCCAGCCGCGCTCGTCCCGGATCGGGTCGACCACGCCGAGGGAGAGCGCCTCCTCCAGGCCGAGCAGCCGCCGCACGATCAGCGCGCGGTGCGCCCACGGGCAGGCCAGTGAGACGACCAGGCGGTAGCGGTCCCGTTCGGCCGGGAAGCCGGAGGAGCCGTCAGCGGTGATGCGGCGGGTGAACCGGTTGCCCTGGCGTACCCACTCGCCGCGGGCGGAGGTCTCCTTGCCGAACTGGGCAGCAGCCATACGCTTGAATCTACGGGCTGGCAGACCTTCAGGCGAGGAGAGACGCGTGCGCACGTTGTACCCGGAGATCGAGCCCTACGAGCACGGCTGGCTGGAGGTCGGCGACGGCCAGCGGGTCTACTGGGAGACCAGCGGCAACCCCGGGGGCAAGCCGGTGGTGTTCCTGCACGGTGGTCCCGGCGGCGGCACCTCGCCCGCGCACCGCAGGCTGTTCGACCCGGCGGCGTACCGGATCGTGCTCTTCGACCAGCGCGGCTGCGGCCGCAGCACCCCGCACGCCAGCGATCCGGCCACCGACCTGTCGGTGAACACCACCTGGCACCTGGTGGCCGACCTGGAGCGGCTGCGCGAGCACCTGGGCATCGACCGGTGGCAGGTCTTCGGCGGGTCCTGGGGCAGCACGCTGTCGCTGGCCTACGCGCAGACGCACCCGGACCGGGTCACCGAACTGGTGCTGCGCGGCATCTTCACCCTGCGCCGCACCGAGCTGGACTTCTTCTACCAGGGCGGCGCCGGGTTCCTCTTCCCCGAGGAGTGGCAGGCCGTGCTGGACGTGCTGACCGAGCCGGAGCGGGCCGATGTGCTGCGCTCCTACCACCGGCGGCTGGCCGACCCCGACCCCGCGGTGTGGCAGCCCGCCGCGATCGCCTGGAGCGTCTGGGAGGGCTCGACCACCCGGCTGTACCCGGACGCCGAGCACATCGCGCACTACGCCGACCCTTCCTTCGCCGCGGCCTTCGCCCGGATCGAGACGCACTACTTCGTCAACGGCGGTTTCTACGAGGAAGGCCAGCTGATCAGGGACGCGGGCAAGCTGGCCGGCATCCCGACCGTGCTGGTGCAGGGCCGCTACGACGTGGTGACCCCGGCGCTGACCGCGTGGGAGCTGCACCGCGCGCTGCCCGGCTCGGAGCTGATCATCGTGCCGGACGCGGGACACGCGTTCAACGAGCCCGGCATCCTGCACCACCTGATCGAGGCCACCGACCGGTTCAGGAGCTGAAGGCCGCCGCCAGCTCGGTCCTGGCCCGCACCAGCGAGGGTCCGTGCCAGGTGAGCAACCGGCCTGACAGCAGCACGCACCGGCGGCCCGGGAACGCGTCCGGGCCGTCGGTGGCGGTGAACTCGTACGGCTCGTCCGGCAGCACCACCAGCTCCGCGCCACAACCCTGGAGCTCGGCCAGCGGCGGGCGCGGGTAGCGCTCCGGGTGACCGGCGTAGACGTTGGTGAAACCCAAGCGGCGCAACACATCCCCGGCGAAGGTGTGCCGCCCGAGCACCACCCACGGCCGCCGCCACACCGGCACCAGCACGGTGGCCGCGGGCTCGGGCACCTCCTGCCAGAGCTCGCGGGCCTCGGCCAGCCAGCCCGGTTCGGCGGCCCAGACCTCGCGGAAGAGCCGCGCCAGGGAGTCCAGCGCCTCGGGCACCGTGGCCGGGGCGGCGGTCACCCACACCGGGACGCCCGCGGCGCGCAGCTGGGCCACGTCCTCCGGCCGGTTCTCCTCGGCGTTGGCCAGCACCAGATCCGGCCGCACGGCAAGGACATCGGTCACCCTGGGGTACTTGGAGCCGCCGATCCTGGGCAGCTCCAGCACCGGGTGGGTGCAGTAGTCGGTGATCCCGGCGAGCACGCCCGGCACGGTCTCCGCGACCGCCTCGGTGAGCGAGGGCACCAGCGAGACGACCCGCCCCGGCCCAGAAGATGTCACCGGGCCGAGGCGGACCGTCGCGCCGAGGTCGTCGCGCACTCAGACGCCGGTGACCCGGATGCCCGCGTGCGTCTTGTACCGGCGGTTGACCGCGATCAGGTTGGCGGTCAGCGCCTCCACCTGGTGCGCGTTGCGCAGCCTGCCGCCGAAGACCCCGCGCATGCCGGGCACGGTGTCGGCCAGCGCGCGCACGGTGTCGGTGGCCTCGCGGTCATCGCCGAGCACCAGCACGTCGATGTCCACAGTGGACACCTCGGGGTCGGCCAGCAGCACCGCGGAGACGTGGTGGAAGGCGGCGGTGACCCTGGAGTCCGGCAGCAGCCCCGCCGCCTGCTGGGCCGCGCTGCCCTCGGCCACCGGCAGCGCGAACGGGCCCTGCTTGTCGAAGCCGAGCGGGTTCACGCAGTCGATGACGATCTTCCCGGCGAGCTGCTCGCGCAGCGCGGTCAGCGTCGGCTCGTGCGCCTCCCACGGCACCGCGACCAGCACCAGGTCCGCGGCGGTGGCGCAGGCGGCGTTGTCCGCGCCGGAGACCGCGCCCCCGCTCAGCTCGGCCAGCTCGGCGGCGGCGGACTCGGCGCGGGCGGCGTCACGGGAGCCGAGGACGACCTTCAGCCCGGCCTTCGCCCAGCGGTAGGCCAGGCCCTTGCCCTGCGGACCGGTGCCGCCGAGCACCCCGACCGTCAACCCGCGCACGTCCTGCTCGCTCACTTCGCCTCCAACGACTGTGGTGGAACTACCCGCACCCTACGCAACCGTCTGGTGTGGAGGGTCATTCCGTCTCGAAGGACACCTTGCGCCGCACCGGATCCGCCTCCACCAGCCGCACCCGCACCCGCTCGGCCTCCACCAGGCCCGCACCCCGGCACTTGGCCAGCACCGGCGGCTCGGTGACGAAGATCTCGCCGCCCTCGCTGTTCGTGCGCAGCACCACCGCGTCGAAGCTCTGCCCCACCGCCTCGGCCAGCAGCCAGGACTCCACCTGGTCGATGCAGGCCCGGTCGACCTGCGCGGCCAGCCGGTCGGAGGCCTCCATCAGCGGGGGCAGCTCGGGCAGGGCCGCGCGCAGCCAGGCCGGCACCGGATCGCCCGCCACCACGGCCAGGCAGACCTCGGTGGCGAACCGGTCCACCAGCCGCCGCAGCGGCGCGGTGACATGCGCGTAGGGCGCGCCGATCCCGGCGTGCGTGACCACCTCGGGAGGCGCGCCGTCGAAGGCGGTGTAGCCCGCGCCGCGCAGCAGCCGGGTGGCATCCGCGGACAGCGCCAGCGAGGTCGGCTCGGCCGGGTCCAGGCTGGCCAGCAGCTCCGCCGCGCCCATCCGCTCCGGCCAGTCCAGGCCGAGCGCGGCCGCGGTGCGGCGCAGTTCGTGCACCGCGCCCTCGTTGGCATCGGGCAGCGTGCGCAGGATGCCGATCCCGGCGTCGAGCATGATCCGGGCCGCGCACATCCCGGTGAGCAGCGAGATCTCCGCGTTCCAGCCGTCGACCTCGGTCCGCGGCCGCACCACCAGCCGCCAGCCACCCTCACCCGCGGGCTGGATCTCCTGTTCCGGCAACGCCAGCTCGATCGCACCGCGCCGCACGGCCAGTCCCCGCCGCAGCCTGCCCAGCTCGGGCAGCGCGGCCACCGAGGGGTGCACGGTGCCGTCGGCGATGGCGGCCTGCACGGTGGCGTAGTCGAACTGCGCGGTCGAGCGGACCACCGCCCGCTCCACGTGCACCCCGGCGGGCTCGCCGTCGTCGTCCAGGTCGATGGTCCACAGCACCGCGTTGCGAGACTGCTCCGGCAGCAAGCTGGCCGCGTCCTCGGAAAGCACCGGCGGGTGCAGCGGCACACTGCCGTCCGGCAGGTAGAGCGTCTGCCCGCGCCTGCGCACCTCGGCGTCCAGCGCGCCACCCGGCGGCACCACCGCGCCCAGGTCCGCGATCGCGTAGTGCACCCGGAACCCGGCGGGCAGCCGCTGCACGAACACGGCCTGGTCCAGGTCCTTGGCGCCAGGCGGGTCGATGGTCACCAGCGGCAGGTCGGTGGCATCCCGCCTGGCCAGCCGGTGCACGGTCTCACTGGAGGTCTGCTCCGCCTCGGCCAGCGCCGCGGTCGGGAACTCCCCCGGCAGGCCGAACTCCACCCGGATCGCGGCGAAGTCCGCCGCGGCCCTGGTCCCGCCCTCCGGCGTTCGACCCACGCCGGCCAGCCTATGCGCCGTCAGTCATCGTCGTCGTCCCACTTACGCCGCTGCGCGTCCGCGGCCTCGTTGCGTTCCTTCGAGATCTCCAGCGCGCGCTCGGCCGTGGCCTGGTCCGGATAGGGCCCCATGCGCTCCGCGGCCTTGCACCCGAGTCCGTGCTCGACCTCATGGTGCCGCAGGCAGAAGTACCAACCGTTGAGATCCACCACACACTGACCCTTTCATGCGAGGCAGCGCATGTCACTCCGACGCCACGGTGGCAGTGCGATCGCCGCCCGTCCGGATCAACGCAGCCTGCCGGTCAACGCCCTGGCCTGCTCCCGCATCCGATCCACCAAGCCGCCCAGCTCCTCGCCCAGCGCGGGCGGCTTGCCGTCAGCGGCGCAGCAGGGCGGCTTGGTCCGCTTGCCGGTCGGCACCGGGATGCCGGCCAGCGCGTACAGCCTGGTGTAGACGTCCAGTCCGGGATCGGTGTCATCGTGCGGCCCGAGCAGCACGATGACGGCTGACCTGGGACTCTCGAAGGCCACCACGACCCGCAGCGCCTCGTAGAGGTGGCTGACGCACAGGTGCTCGACGACCTCGCCGTGCAGGCGGTACTGCATGGCGGCGCAGCCGCGCAGCTTGAGATCGGCCAGCCAGCGGTCATAGCTCTTGCGCTGCCTGCCCTTCAGGCCCTTGCTGTGCTCGACCGCCAGCCGGTCCGCGGTGACCCGGACACTCATGCACGCAGAGTGCCACAATGATCACCCAAAGCGACAATCGGTCACAGCTCGACGAGGTCTCCACGCCGCACGCGGGCCAGCGACTCGCGCAGGTCGCTCCGGTCCAGCAGTGCCTGGTCGGCCAGCCGGTCCCACAGCTGGTCCAGCAGGTTGCCCGGTTTCGCCCCGGCCGCCCTGAGCTCCCGCACCAGCCCCATGACCGCGTGCAGACTGCGTGGGTCAACTCGCCGAGTGCTCGCGTCACCCTCGGCCTCGGCCAGCACACCCCGGTCCAGCCAGGCGCGGACCGTTGGCGTGGTCACGTCGAGCAGCTTCGCCGTGACCGAGACCCGCACCGGGGCCAGGCAGGCGACCTGCTTGCGCACCAGCGCGCGCAGTCGGTCGGCGGTCTGCGGGTCAGCGTCCTCGGCGATGCCCTCCAGCTCTCCGATGAGGCCGAACTGCTCGCTCGTCTCCTGGCACTCACGCTCGACGGCGTTCCCCATGACCCACCTCCCTCACCTGGGCTACTTTCCAAAAGTGTAGCGCTTTTGGAAAGGACAGGGGTCACCAGGACGGGTTGGGCCGGTTTCCGCTGCCGGTCGGTCCGAACGGCTGGTCGTAACCGGTGTCCTCCGGCTCCTCCGGCGGCGGTCCGAAGGTCCGCTGACCAGGCACGTTGGCCGGCGGCACGGGCGGCGTGCCCAGCCCCGGCCCACTGGCATAGCCGGGCGGTGGCGCGCCAAACCCCGGCACCGGCGTACCCGCCGGCGGAGTCTGCTGCGGACCGGCCGGGACGCCGGCGCCGGCCGCGAACGGCGAGGGCGTGGGTGGCGGCGGGAACTCGAAGATCGGCGGCTCGCCGCGGGGCGGGGTCGGTGGCGGGGCGGGTGGGGGCGTCGGGGGGACCGCGGGTTCGTTGGCGGGCAGGGGCGGCACCGGGCGGGGGGCGACCGCGGGCTGCACAAAACCCGACTGCTGGTTCGGGATCGGGTCCAAGCAGGAGACCAGGACCCGCTTGTCCTCCGGGTTGGGGATGCGGGCGCCGTTGCGTTCCCGGTAGACCAGCTCGCCGTCGCCGTCGATCTCCACGATGCAGCCGACCTCGGCCAGCTGGTCCTCGTCCAGGTCGACCAGGAACTCATACCGGGACGGCACCACCCGGTACACCGGCCACGGCAGGTGGCCGTAGGCCTGGTGGAACTCCGCGAGCAGGTGCACCATCTGCTGCTGCCAGGGCAGCGGCATGGACTCGGCCAGTGACCGGGGCAGCACCGCGTACCCGCCGTCCACGCCGTGCCGGGCGCCGCTGAGGTAGTCCGCCAGCGGGCTGCTGGAGGCCGGGGGCCGTCCAGGGCGCGGGATCGGGTCGTTGCTGAACATGCGCTGCCTCCCTTGGGGTCGCCTCAGGCCGACTTGTTCGACTTCGGGCGGACCGCCATGGACATCAGCTCGCCCTCGGTCCACTTCAGGTTGCGGATGTGCACCGGCACCCCGCTCTGCTGCGCCTCGAGGATCTTGTTGTCGCCCAGGTACATCGCGACGTGGTGGATGGTCTTCGGATCGGCGGGGTTGTTCGCCCAGAAGATCATGTCACCGGGCTGGGCCTCGCGCAGCGGGACGTAGGCGCCGGCGAACCACTGCTCGCGGGAGGTGCGTGGCAGGTTCAGCCCGGCCAGCCGATAGGACCACTGCATCAGCCCCGAGCAGTCGTAGGTGTCCGGGCCCTCCGCGCCCCACACGTACGGCTTGCCCAGCTCCTTCATCGCGAACTGGATCGCGGTGGCCGCGACCTCGCTCGGCTGCGGGAGCTGCTTGCAGCTGACGAAGGAGGTCTCGTCGGTGATCTGGTTGATCAGGTGGACCGCCATCGACTCCCACCGGTGGTACCGGTCGGGGAAGGCCGAGCGCTCCACCGCCTGGGCCGCGTCGCCGGGACGCCTGCTCTCCCAGTTCGGCACCTTCAGCAGCACGTCGTAGAACTTGTGGATCTGGTACGGGATGTCCTGCAGCTGCTGCGGCGTGCCCCAGCCCATGGAGGTGCGCATCTGGAAGATGCCGACCGAGTCGCGGTCGCCGTAGCTGAGGTTGCGCAGCCCGGACTCGGTGCGCCCGGCCTGGATGGCCACCTGCCAGGCCCTCGGCGGCAGCTTCCGCTCCCGGCCGATGGTGATGATCATCGCGACGATCATCCTGGACTCCTCGGCCAGCTTGGCCGCGTCCTGCGCGCCCAGGTGCGCGCCGCCGATCCCCCAGTCCATGTCCGGGGTGCACAGGCTGTTGGCCACGGCCTTGGGCTGGTAGGTCTCGGTGCCGCCGACCACCGTGCGGATCACCCCGGTGGTGGTGACCGCGACCACCACGGTGGCCGCCAGGGCGACACCGGCGAGGGCGAGCTTCATGTCAGTCCGCCTTGGTGTACGACGCGACCCGCCACCCGGCCCCGGTGGAGATCACGGTGAGCCGCAGCACGAGCGCGTCCGTGGGCAGCTTCACCTCCACCGAACTGGCCGTGGCGCTGATCGAGGACGGCTTCCCGGTGACCTTGCCCGCCGGCACCATCCTCGGGTCCACCGAGGCCAGCTGCCCCAGGTACTCGTCGGTGGTGAACGGCTTCAGCTTCGCCAGCCACTGCTCGCTGGTGATCCCCTCCGGGTGGTCCACCCAGGCCTTGCCCCAGGACTCGGCCACCGCCAGCGCTTCCGGCGCGGGCGCGGCAGGCGGCGGGGCGGCCTGCGGGTAGGAGGTCACCGGCGCGTGCGTGCTGGTGCTCGGCGCGGCGAAGGCCCTGGTGCCGCTGGTGGGCGCGCCGCTGGTCTGCTGGCTGATGCCGCCGGTCTGCGGCAGCGGGTCAGGGCGCGGTTCGGTCTCCGGCAGCAGGATGCCCACCCCGATGATCACCACCGCGAGCAGGACCAGCGTGGTCACGAAGTGCCGGGGCGAGCGCAGCGGCCAGCCCCACAGCCTGCGGTAGACCGCGGCCCGGCCGCGGTTGGTCCGAATCGGCATGTCTCCCCCTCTCGCTACCCGCGCACCGCGTCGCCGTCACGGAGCTCCACCCCGCGCGACGGCCGGTACACCGCCCACACCGGCCGTCCGGCGACGACCTCCATGTCCGCCCGCCGGGGGCCTGGCAGGTTGTTCGCGTTGCCGTCCAGGCGGGAGGGCACCACCACGGCGTCCTCGTCGTTGCGGTCCCAGCTGCGGTCGAACACCGAGGCGGTGTCCACCGTCCGGCTGCCCCGGCCCGACGGCAGCGCCGCCGTGGCCCGGTTCGCGCCCAGCGCGCCGCCACCGGACTCGTGCAGCCGGTCGCTGACCGTCCCGGTGAGCGCGCCAGCCGTGGGCAGCGCGCCGCCGGAGGCATCGCCCCGGAACCCGCCGGGCCCGGCCGCCTCGTAGGAGGCCTCTGGCCGGTCCCGCCGCCGGGCCCGCCTCGGCTCGGTGACCCCGTCCGGATCCACGTCCCGCACCTGCTCCCAGAACTCGTCCTGCGGCGTCCGCTCCTGCCCGCCGCGGCCACGCAGCCGCGACCACAGGCCGGTGCGCGGCGCGGGCATCGCGTTGCCGACCGCGCCGACGGAGAGCTCCACCATCTGCCAGATCCGCCGCACCGGCTTGCCCACCAAGAAGAACACCAAGGTGACCAGTCCGGCCAGAGCCATCTGGGCGAGCAGTCCCAGTCCCCTGGTCGGGGCGAAGATCCAGGTCAGCAGGAGGGTGTGCAGCCCGGCCAGCGCGGCGATGACCACCACGTTGAGCAGGGCCGCGCCGATCGCGCGGCCGACACCGCGCAGGATCGCGTGGTAGAGCATCGCGATCAGGCCGATGATCGGCCCGGCCAGGATGACCACCCGCAGCAGCACCTGGGCGAGCAGGATGGCGGCCTTGGCCAGCAACTGGAACAGCGAGTAGACGATCGACTGGAACAGCCCGAGCGCGCCCGCGCCCATCCGGCTGCCGTCGATGCCCTGGATGTGCCCCTTGGCCCCGACCTCGTCGGCGCGGGCGACCACGCCATCGAACGCGGCCTTCTTCGCGGTGATCGGCTCCTTGCCCTGGTCCTTGCCCTCGGCCACCTCCTGCTTGCTGAAGGCCTGGGCGCGCAGCAGGTCCCGGCCGAGGTCCTTGGCCGGGGTGCTGTCCGGGGAGCCGAACTCCCCGCGCAGCCAGTTGCGGTAGATCACCTGGTCGTGCAGCACGGTGGGCAGCGAGTTCCGCTCGTCCACCCCGACCTCGCGCAGGAACCCGGCCTGGATCTGCGAGGTGCCCTTGATCAGCACGTCGTCCAGCAGGCGGGTGTAGAGCAGCGGGGTCAGGTAGGTGGCCGCGGCCAGCCAGATCGCGGCCAGCGCCCACATCGAGCGCTTGCCGATGCTGGCCAGGTCGCCCTGCCAGATGTGGCGGAACAGGAAGATCGCCAGGATCAGCGCGGCCAGCCCGAACCAGGGCGCGTAGACCGTGTCGTACAGCGCGATGGTGCCGGTGGAGACCAGGTCGTCCAACGGCTTCATCAGCTCGCCGCCGAGCAGCGCGTAGTGCAGGCCGTTGGTGGCGCCGACGATGACCTTGGCCATGTTGAAGGTCTGGTTGCCCGCCCAGGTGTCGATCACCGCGTTCGGGTTGCGCAGGCCCTCCGGACCACAGCCCAGGTCGTAGGTGTGCCAGACCAGGCCCGCGTAGCCGACCTCGTCGTAGGCGCTGCCCGGCACACCGGTGCCCAGCGGCGCCGCGTCGAAGGCGCCCACCATGCCCGAGCCGGGGCGGTCCGGGTTCGGCGCCTCCTTGCAGATGCTCTGCGCGTGGGCGGTGCCGCCCAGCATGATCTGCAGACCGAGCAGGCCGATGACCGCGGTCAGGGCCAGGCGGCGCCTGCCCCGGCCGGGGGCCGGGAGCGGTCGGGGGTTGCGTTTAGCCCGCCGCCGCGCCGCGATCAGCAGCACGGCGGCGACCACCGCCAGCAACATGATCATCGTGCGCTGCCCCGGCCGACGTGGTGCCTGTCCCCGTGCCCTTCGTTGTCCGGTGCGGTCGAAGGGGTGTACGGGTCCTCTAGGTCGTCCTCCGCCAGGCCGAGCTCGGCGGCGAACTCCGCCTCCAGCTCCTCCTCGGGGGGCAGGTCGGGCAGCACGCCGTCGACCCGGCCCGCGGTCAGGGCGGGCGCGCCGGTGGGGTTGTGCCGCATGGCATCGGGGGTGGTGTCCATGACGCCGCGCAGGTGGTTCAGGTGCGGGCCGCCGAAGTCGATCCGGATGCGCTCCACGCCGCCGGCGCCGTCGCCGAAGATGAACTGACGCGGCGAGCGGTCGCGTTCGGTGTTGGAGGTGCGCACCCCGCCGGGGCGGCGGCCGAGGCTGGCCACGACCTGCTCGTAGCCCGCGCCGACCGGGACCTTGAGCAGGCGCAGCGCGTCGGCCTGGGCGTGCTCGTCGTCGAGGCGGCCGACGAAGACCGAGTCGAGCAGCGAGACGAAGCCCTGGATCTTGAGGAAGTCGGCCGGGATCTGGCTGGAGAGCAGTACCCGGACGTTCCACTTGCGGGAGTCACGGGCGAAGCGGTTCATCAGCACCCGGCCGGTGGGCACCTCGGAGAGGAAGAACGCCTCGTCGATCCAGACGCCCTTGCGCATGTCCTTGGGCCGCTCGTAGATCGAGCGCTGGGTGAGCCAGGCGGCCAGGTTGAGCATCTCGACGCCGAGGGCCTCCGCGTCGGTCCAGTGCTCGCGGCCGACCCCGTCCTTGGGCAGGGTCAGCCCGGCCATGGTGAGCACGGTGAGCCGGTCGTCGCGGGTCTCGGCGTACGGGTCGGCGTCCCGCTCCGGGATGAGCAGCGACATCCGCTCGCGCATCTCGTCCAGGAAGTCGGCCACCACCACCGCGTGCTCGTGGTGCTCGCCCGCGTCCCGGCGCAGCGCGTCGAAGACCAGGCCGGGGTGCGCGGTGGCCCGGCCGCCGACCGCGCGGACCGCGCGCAGCAGCACGATCCTGGTCTGCGGCATCCGGGCCACCTCGTAGGGCAGCAGGCCGTTGAGCACGTCCAGCACCAGCCGCCGCCGGGTCGCGGCGGCCAGCGCCCGCTCCCGCCGCCAGGCGCGTTCCGGGTCGTCCTCGTCGGTGAAGTGCTCCAGCATCGGCTCGGCGACCACCCGGTACGGGTTGAGGATGCCGGGCTGGGCGTTGAGCAGGTTGATCGGCCGCGCGTAGGGCCGCAGCTCCGGCAGGTCGCACAGCTTCGCCAGCGGACCGGAGGGGTCCAGGATGGTCCAGTAGGCCCCGGCGCGCAGGGTCTTGTAGACCACGCCGCCGCCGAGGAAGGACTTGCCGCCACCCAGCCCGGCCACCATCGCGGTCAGGCCGGAGGACTCGCGGACCTCCTGCGCCATCCACGGGTCCCAGGCCACCGGGCGCCGGGTCGCGGTGCAGGTCTCGCCGAGCAGGATGCCGCGCCGGTCACCGACCTCGGCGGTGGCGGTGGGCACCGCGGAGGCGGCCCAGGACACCGAGCCGCGGCGCAGGTAGGCGGCCGAGGCCAGCGGCTCGCCGGGGATGAACTCCCTGGCCATCGCGAACTGGGCTTCCGGGTGCTCGATGGCGATCTTCGGCTTGTACAGGTCCACCAGCTGCTGGGCCAGCCGCAGCGCCTCGCGCTCGGTGGCGCCGGAGACCGACAGCCGCCACCAGGAGCGGACCCTGGTGGCCAGCGAGGTGAACCCGGTGGTCATCTCGTCGTCGATCTCCAGCACCCGCGCGGCCTGGCGGGCCAGCGACTGCGGCGGTTCCAGGTCGTGCTCGTCGGTGTAGTGCCGGACCTGGGAGCGCACCTTGTTCATCTGCCGCTGCAGCTCACCGGTGACGTCCTCGGGTTTGCGCACGTAGATGCGGGCAGACCACTCCACCGGCGCGGGCAGCCGGTCCGAGCGCTGCAACCACGGGTCGTCGATCTCCGGGATCTGCAGGCCGTGCATCAGGCCCACGGTGAGCACCACGACGTGCCGCTTCACCCCGGCGTTGGAGCCGGTGCGGCCGCGCACGGTGACACTGGGCGAGTACGGCTCCTGGTGGAAGTCCGCGGCGTCGGTGAAGGAGGCCAGGTCCTCCGGCTCCCAGGCCGCGCCGGGCACCGCGGGCAGGTTGCGCGGCGCGGGCAGGCCGAGTGAGCAGGAGCGGTGCATCAGCCAGGACATCTCCTCGGCGGTGACCGGCCTGCCGTCCAGGCCGGAGGAGCCGAGGATCTGGTCCAGGTGCTCCACCTCGCTGTCCAGCGCGACCAGCTCGGCGTCCACCGCCTCCGGGAAGATCTTGCGCAGCACCGGCGCGGCCCGTTCCACCGCGCGGTCCATCACGTTGCGGGTCTGCACCTGGACGCCGAGGTAGACCTCCTTCTCGGCCATCGAGCGCCCCATCAGCTGCTGCTGCTCGCCGACCATGTAGTCGTCGAAGGAGAGCGTGCCGGGGGTGTCGGGCAGGCGGCCGACCGCGTTGTGCACGTGCGCCTCGGCCCACATCCGGATCGGATAGGGGCGGGTGGTCACCCGCAGGTGCAGCCAGCGGCCCTGCAGCTCGGCGTACTGGCCGGCGATGGCGTGGATGAGGTCCTGGCGCTGGGAGTCCGAGCGGAAGGACCAGCGCTGCGGGGCCAGCCGGTACCAGGCGTAGACGTCCTGACCGGTGCGCACCAGGTGGCCGTCGATGCTGCGCGCGGAGATCGACGGGGTGTAGGTGGGGATGGCCGACTCGCCGGGTAGGCGCCTGCCCCGCTTGCTGTACACCCGCTGGTCGTTCACCTGCCCCGGCGGCAGCTGCCGCGCGTGGCGGCCGTTCTGCTCGGCGGCGCGACGGTCACGGTCACGGTTTCGACGGCGACGAAACACCGCGAACCTCCTTGGTGCGAGCACGGCGCGAACGTCCACGCCGTGACGGGGAAGAGGGTGACGGCGCGTCCGTGCCGTGACCAGATGGCATTGAGGCTGCTGAACCAGCGGCCCTCGCCGCTGTATCAGAGATCACAGAGCCATCGGAGATCACAGAGCCGGACTGGCTCTTCCCCCGTTGCTTCTTCTGCTCGGTCTTCTTGGGCTTGGGCCGGGGCCGGGCGGCGCTGACCCGGATCCTGGCCGCGGTGGCGGCCCCGCCGTTGCCCGAGGTGGTCTGGCGGGGCGCGGTGAGCTCACGCAGCCACATCACGCTGACCGCGCCCAGCGGCCGCTCCTGGTTGATCCGGGAGCAGATGACGCGGGTGATCACCACCGTGATGATGATCGCCCACGCGGTGGAGAAGAAGCTGAAGCCGAAGCCCATCCGGCGTTCGACCGCGAGGACCAGCAGGAACACGACGAGACCGACTCCCCAGGCCACGTAGCGTGCCCGCCAGGGGAAAGTGGCCTTGGGCGGGCCGAGCCACACGGCGTCGACCCGGTACACCTCGTCGTCAGTACGAATCCGCAAGCTCGATCACCCGGTGAACAGACTGGCGATCCACTTGCCGATGTTCACACCGGCGCCGCTGACCGCGAGACCGATGATGGCGAGCGCGACGATGACACCGCCGACCCGGCGCATCACACCCGCGTTGTCACCCTTGCTGCCGCCGAGCCAGAGCAGGAGCAGCGCCACCAGCAGGAGCAGCAGGGGGACGATGTTCTCCAGGATCCAGCGGGTGATACCCCCGGTTTGCAGTTGGTTGCCCTGGGCCAACGTATCCAGGAGGGTCATGGTCGTCATCGTGGGACTCCAGTGTGCTGGGGCGTGCTCAGGGCATCCGGACGCAGACGCCTGGCTTGCCCAGCGGACGGCGGTGGACGTTACGAGTAGAGCATGAGTGGCTGACAAGGTGTAGTGGACGAGGTCCCGTGAGTGGACCCGTGAGTTGCTCTCCCGGAACCGGCGCTACCTCCGAACTGACCACTCCATGATGGCTGTGCGCCACTCAGCGGTAAGCACACGACGCGGTCTTCTTGCACCAGCAAGCAGAGTTCACCCACTTGCCCAGAGAGCCGTCACAGATTGTGTTCGAGGCAACCGAACAATCGGTTGCCGATGCACATCTTCGGGCTAACGCGGGCCACATCAGGGGATTGTCGACATGGTCGAACCTGTACCCGCAAGCCAGTCCTCGCCGGTTCGTCGGCACGAGTGCCGTTGATCTGAGGCAGTCCGGGTGGGTGCGATGACCCCTCCCGGTGACCACGATGTTACCGGGCGAGCACGGTGCGACCGAGCCCGGGGTGGCCTACGCCACGCCGGTCCGCCCGAACGGAGGAACCCGTCCGGGCGAGCGGCTGACGCCCGGTGCGGACCGGGCGGATGAGCCGGCCTGTAAGCCGGATCCTGTCCCCGCCGGACCTCGCGGTCGGCGGGTGGCGGCCATCCATCTCGGCCTGCCGTCGCCGGCAGGCTCCAGCGGCCTACCCGCAGGCTCGGGCGGGCCGCCCTCGAACGCCTGCGCAGACGCCTCGCGGCGCCCTCTTGGCCTTGCTCCGGGTGGGGTTTACCTAGCCATCCCGGTCACCCGGGATGCTGGTGGTCTCTTACACCACCCTTTCACCCTTACCCGGCTCGTTCGCACGATCCGGGCGGTCTGCTCTCTGTGGCACTGTCCCGCGGGTCGCCCCGGGTTGCCGTTAACAACCACCCTGCCCTGCGGAGTCCGGACTTTCCTCGGCGGGGGATCTCGCCCCCGACGCGGCCGCCCGGCCGACTCATCCGCTTGCCGCAGTGTACGACCCCTGGTGAACGGGCTCACGCCTGGGGCGGGTGAAACACGGATGCGCAATCAACGTGAAGACTGGTCACAATTGGCGACCAACCCATTACGCGGAACGGACCAAGGGCGTTAAGTCACCGAGCGCGATAGGTTGAGCGTGTCGCGTGACGACGCGCGGCGGATGCGAAGTTTGCGCAGGTCAGCCCAGATTGGTTGGACCACTTAGCGCAGCCCGGGAATTCATTCGGTGCAGCCGAACGAGTGAATGAATGTCATCCTGATTTTTCGTGCTTGCGGCTGCCTGCCCGGCTCATTACCGTCATTGCCACGGCCGCAGAAAATAACCCCGGCGATGCAAAGGCCGCCCTCCCGTCCTTCGTTGTGAGCTGCCCCCCAGTGCACGGTGAACGGGAAACGCCGTAGGCCGCCGGTTGTCCGGGTGGGAGCAGGTGTTCCGCGCCGTTGCCTGCTCCCGCCCGGTGCGGTTGTTTTACGAGCCCGGTTCGTTTTGGGAACTTCTGTCCGGTTTCAGACGCCGGTGTCTCGAGACTAGTCCAGATGCGCGGTGTCGTTCACCAGGCGCACCGAGGCGTTGCCGTCCGGGTAGAACTCGGCGATCGAGATCGAGGCCAGGTCCAGGTGCAGCCGGAAGAGCAGCTGCGGGCCGACGTCCAGGGCCAGCCGGAGCAGTGACTTGATCGGCGTGACGTGGCTGACCAGCACCACGGTCTGCCCGGCCCGGCCGGCCAGCAGCTCGTCCCTGACCCCGGCCACCCTGCGGTGCACCTGGTCGAAGCTCTCCCCGCCCGGCGCGGGCACGCTCGGATCGGCCAGCCAGCGGGAGTGCAGCTCCGGGTCGCGCTCGGCGGCCTCGGCGAAGGTCAGGCCCTCCCAGGCGCCGAAGTTCGTCTCCACCAGGCCCTGGCTGGTCTCCGGCGCGATGCCCAGCGCCTCGCCGACGGCCTCCGCGGTCTGCCTTGTCCGGGTCAGCGGGGACGCGATCACCGCGCTGACCTCGGTGAACGCGCTGAGCCGCTTGGCAGCGGCGGTGGCCTGGCGGCGGCCGAGGTCGGTCAGCGCGGGGTCGCCGTGGCCGGAGTAGCGGCGCTGGGCGGACATCTCGGTCTGGCCGTGCCGGAGCAGGATCAGGCGGGTGGGGGTGCCCTTGGCCCCGGTCCAGGAGGTGGGCGCGGCCTGGGTGTCCGAGCGGGCCGGAGCAGCGGGCTGAGCCTCGGAGCGCGCGGGGATGGTGAGCTGGGCGCCGTCGGCCTGGGCGTCCATGGCCTGGTTGGCCAGGCGGTCGGCCTCGGTGTTGCGCTCGCGCGGGATCCAGGTGTAGCCGACCCGGTCGAACCCGGCGGCCAGCTCGCGGGCCTGGGCGGCCAGCGGTTGCAAGGCCGGGTGCTTGATCTTCCAGCGCCCGGCCAGCTGCTCCACCACCAGCTTGGAGTCCAGCCGGCACTCCACCTCGGTGGCGCCCAACTCGGCCGCGGCGCGCAGCCCGGCGAGCAGGCCCTGGTACTCGGCCACGTTGTTGGTGGCCGTGCCGATGCCCTGCGCGCGTTCGGCCAGCACCGCCCCGGTGGCGGCGTCCTTGACCACCGCGCCGTAGCCGGCGGGGCCGGGGTTGCCCCTGGACCCGCCGTCGGCCTCGACCACCACTCTCACAGGCCGGACTCCGCGGTGCGCACCAGGATCGCGCCGCACTCCTCGCAGCGGGCGACCTCGTCCGGGGCCGCCTCCTTCAGCTTGCTCATCGCGATCCGGTCCAGCTCCAGCCGGCAGGCGCCGCAGCGGCGGGCCTTGAGCAGCGCGGCGCCGGTGCCGCCCTTGGCCCGGATCCGCTCGTAGAGGGTGACCAGGTCGCTGGGCAGGCCGGCCAGCACGGTCTTGCGGCGGTCGCCGGAGCGGGCCTCGATGGTCTCCAGGTCGGCGAAGGCCTCGTCCCGGCGGCGCTGGGCGTCGGCCAGCTTCTCCTGGGCCAGGCCCTCCTGGGCGCGGGCGTGCTGGACGTCCATCTCGACCGCCTCCCGGCGCTCCATCAGCTCCAGCGACTCGTCCTCCAGGATGCCCCTGCGGCGGGCCAGGGTCTCCAGCTCGTGCTGGAGGTCGACCGAGCGCTTGGCGTCGGCGGAGTTCAGCAGCGTGCGGTCCCGGGCCTCGCGGGCGCGGACCTGGTCGATCTCGGTGTCCAGCCGCTTGGCGTCCCGGTCCAGGTCGGCCAGCGTGGTCTCCACCGCCACCACCGCGTCCTTGCGGGTGCGCAGCTCCTGTTCGGCCGTCGTGATCTCGGCCAGCTCCGGCAGGGTGCGCCGCCGGTGGGTGGCACGGTTCAGCTCGGCGTCGACCTCGGCGAGGTCGAGCAGCCGCTTCTGCACGGCGGGATCGGCTTTCACGCGGTGGTCCTCCCTGTCGCGGACGCGGCAAGCGTCCACGGATCGGTGCGTCGTGTGGAGACGTGGGCCTCGACGGTACCGGGGAACGCCCGGCGGATGACGTCGGCCGCCTGTGCGCACCACGGCCACTCGCTGGCCCAGTGCGCGACATCGACGAGCATGGGGGTGCCGGACTGGGCCAGGTGCTCCCCGGCGGGGTGGTGGCGCAGGTCGGCGGTGACGTAGGCGTCGACCCCCGCCCTGGTCGCGGCGCCCAGCAGCGAGTCGCCCGCGCCGCCGCAGACCGCGACCGTGCGCACCAGGCGTTCCGGCTCGCCCGCGGCGCGCACGCCCCAGGCGGTCTCCGGCAGGGCCACCGCCACCCGCTGCACGAACGCGCCGAAGGGCTCGGGCTCGGCCAGCTCGCCGATCCGGCCGATGCCGAGACCGGAGGGCTCCTCGGCCAGCTCGTGCAAGTCGTAGGCGGGGCTCTCGTACGGGTGCGCGGCGCGCAGGGCGGCCAGCACGGCCGCGCGCCGCCGCCGGGGCAGCACGGTCTCGATCTTGGTCTCCGGGCCGCGGTGCAGCTCGCCGCGAGCGCCGGCCGCGGGATCCGCGGTGGCCAGCGGGCGGAACTGGGCGGTGCCCTCGGACAGGAACGCGGCCTCGCGGTAGCCGTCGCCGAGCTGGGCCGCGCCCGCGGCGAACAGCGCGGCCAGCAGCGCCTCGGTGTGCCCGGCCGGGACGACCACGCTCAGCGCGTCCACCGGGTCGGCGGGCTTGGCGTCCAGCGGTCCGGTGACCCGCAGGCCGAGCGCCTCGGCCAGCGCGTCGGAGACCCCGGGGTCGGCGGAGTCGGCGTTGGTGTGCGCGCAGAGCAGCCCCGCGCCGTTGCGGATCAGCTTGTGCACCAGGCGACCCTTGGCGTCGTCGGCCGGGACCCCGTGCACCCCGCGCAGCAGCAGCGGGTGGTGCGCGAGCACCAGCTGCGCGCCGATCTCGATGGCTTCGTCCACAGTGGACTCAACGGGGTCGACGCAGACCAGCACCTTGCGCACCGGTTCGGCCGGGTCGCCGCACACCAGGCCGACCGCGTCCCAGGACTCGGCCAGCCGGGGCGGGTAGGCCGCCTCGATCGCCGCGACCACCTCGGCCAGGGTCGGGCTCATCCGCACACCACTTCTTCCTCCAGTGCCTTGAGCAGCACGGCCGCCTGCTCCGGCGGCCGTACCGCGACCCGCAGGTGGTCGGCGTCCAGGCCGGGGAAGGTGTCGGCCCGCCGCACCGCGACGCCCCGCTCCCGCAACCGGATCCGCACCCGTTCCCCGTCCCGCACCCGCAGCAGCAGGAACGGCCCCGCCGCAGGCCCGCACACCTCGATGCCGGGCAGCTCGGCCAGCGCCGCCGCCAGCGCCACCCGGTGCTCGACCCCCTCGTGCGCGGCGATCTCCGCCTCCCGCACGGCTTCCGGGGCGCAGCAGGCCGCCACCGCGGTCAGCACCAGGCTACTCACCGGCCACTGTGGACGAAGCGCGGCCAGCCGCCCGAGCAGCTCCGGCGCGCCGAGGGCGTACCCGGCGCGCAACCCGGCCAGTCCCCAGGTCTTGGTCAGGCTACGCAGCACGAGCAGACCTCGGATGTCTTCCCCCGCCACCGACTCCGGTTCGCCGGGCACCGCGTCCGCGAAGGCCTCGTCCACCACCAGCACCCGCCCCGGCCGGGCCAGGGCACGCAGTGTCTCGGCCGGGTGCAGCACCGAGGTGGGGTTGGTCGGGTTACCCACCACCACCAGGTCGGCCTCCGCCGGCACCAGCTCGGGCCGCAGCGCGTAGCCGTCCTCGGCGCGCAGCTGCACCCTGGTCAGCGGCACCCCGGCGTCCAGCAGCGCCACGTCCGGCTCGGTGAAGGACGGGTGCACCACCGCGGCCAGCCGCGGAGCCAGCCTGGGCAGCAGCGCGAACCCCTCGGCCGCCCCGTTGAGGACCAGCACCTCCTCGGGCGAACGGCCGTGCCGCTGGGCAGCGGCGACCCGCGCGGCCAGGTCCTCCTCGGCCCCCGGGTAGCGGCCGAGGCCGTCCAGCGCAGCCGCCAGCCGGTCGCGCAGCCAGGCCGGCGGGCTGGGCAGGCGCACGTTGACCGCGAAGTCGGCCAGGCCGGGCGCGGCCTCGACATCGCCGTGGTGGCGGAGGAGGGCACGCTCGGCGCTGTGGCTAGTCACAGTGGCAGGCTAAGTCATCGGATCTATAGCGTGACTCCATGACCGACCTCGACGGACTCTCCCGCCGCCGCCTGCTCGGCGTCTCCGCGGCGACCCTCGGTGGACTGGCGGTCGGGGCGGGCACCGCGGCCGGTGTACCTGGTGCTGCTCACCAGGGGCGAGAACGGCGGGCTGATCGACGTCGTCAACGGCGGCTGCGACCTGAGTTCCGCCTGTCCCGCAGGCTATCCCGGCCACCGGATCCAGCTCAGCCCGGACGACGTGGTGGCCGCGCGCACCGCCGAGTTCACCGCGGCCGCCCGGCGGCCCGGCGTGGACAAGGTGATCAACATGCGGCAGCCGGACGGCGCGTGGACCGACTACCCGGCCTCCGTCGACTACGTCCGCGGGACGATCCTGGACTTCGAGACCCGCCGCGCTGGGACCCGTCTCGCGGCCGGTACGCGCTGGGCTACCACAGCGTGCGGCTGATGATCGATCCCGCCGCGGCCGACCCCAACGAGTACATCGACGTGCCGAAGTAGCGCAGACTGGCCTGGTGCACCTCAGCTTCGTCTGCACCGGCAACATCTGCCGGTCCCCCATCGCCGCCATCGTCGTCCGCGAGCACCTGCGCCGCGC
Source organism: Crossiella sp. SN42 (assembly GCF_023897065.1). Lineage (GTDB taxonomy): Bacteria > Actinomycetota > Actinomycetes > Mycobacteriales > Pseudonocardiaceae > Crossiella. The sequence goes on along the minus strand of NZ_JAMHIV010000014.1, from coordinate 203,242 downwards.
CGGACTCGACGGGCGGGTGACCGTGACCAGCGCGGGCACCGGGTCCTGGCACGTCGGTGAGCAGGCCGACCACCGGGCACGCGCGGTGCTGGCCCGGCACGGCTACCCGACCGAGCACACCGCCGCGCAGGTCGGCCCCGCGCACTCGGAGGCGGACCTGTTCCTGGCGCTGGACTCCGGGCACCTGCGCGAGCTGCGCCGCCTGGTCACCGGCGAGGTCCGGCTGCTGCGCTCCTTCGACCCGGCCGCCGACGGCGACCTGGACGTGCCCGATCCGTACTACGGCGAGGACGCGGACTTCGAGGAGGTGCTGGCGATGGTGGAGGCGGCCACGCCGGGCCTGCTGGACTGGGTGCGGCAGAAGCTGTGACCGCGCCGATCGGCAGGCTCACCGGCAGCGAAGTCGTGCACGTGCGCCCGGCGGGTGGCAGCGCGGCCGAGGTGTTCCGGGCCACCCTGGCCGACGGCCGGGAGGTGGTGGCCAAGTCCGCGGCCGAGGGCAGCAGCGTGGCCGAGGCGGCCGGGCTGAGCTGGCTGGCGGCCGCGAACGCGGTGCCGGTCCCGGTGGTGCACGGCCACGACGAGCGCTGGCTGGTGCTGGACTGGGTGCCGCCCGGCGAGCCCACGCCCGAGGCGGCCGAGCGGTTCGGGCGGCAGCTGGCCGCGCTGCACGCCAGCGGCGCGAGCGCGTTCGGCTGCCCGCCGCCGGGTGGCCCGGCCGACGCCTGGATCGGGGCGGCGCCGATGCGCAACGAGCCCGGGCCGGACTGGCCGGAGTTCTTCGTCAGCCACCGCATCGAGCCCTACCTGCGCGCCGCCGACCTGCCCGACCCCCGGCCGGTGCGCGAGGTCTGCGAGCGGATCGCCGAGCTCGCTGGACCGCCGGAGCCACCGGCCCGGCTGCACGGCGACCTGTGGTCCGGCAACGTGCTCTGGGGCTCCGACGGCGTGCACCTGATCGACCCGGCCGCGCACGGCGGGCACCGGGAGAGCGACCTGGCCATGCTCCGGTTGTTCGGCTGCCCGCAGCTGGACCGGATCCTGGGCGCCTACCAGGAGGTCGCGCCGCTGGCCGAGGGCTGGCGGGCGCGGGTGCCGCTGCACCAGCTGTTCCCGCTGCTGGTGCACGTGGTGCTCTTCGGCGGCGACTACCCGGCCCGCGCGGTCGAGGCGGCCAGGGCCGCGCTGACCGGCAGGGGGCGGCCACCGACCGGGTGACCGCGCCGCCTACCGTGGTGGGGTGCGTTGGAAGTTCGTGCTGCGACCGGGCTGGCTGGCCCTGATCGGGTTCGTGCTGCTGTTCTCCGCGGCCTGCCTGTGGATCCTGGCGCCCTGGCAGTTCCGGCAGGACCAGCGCAGGGAGGCGCAGAACAGCGCGATCACCGGCTCGCTGGACTCCCAGGCCGCTGACTACGAGACCGCGCTGCCCCCCGGCACCAACCCGGCGGACAAGCAGTGGCAGCAGGTCAAGCTGACCGGGCGGTACCTGCCGGAGGCCGAGACGCTGGTCCGGCTGCGCAAGGCCGAGGGCAAGGCCGCCTTCGAGGTGCTCACCCCGCTGCGCCTGAACTCGGGGCAGACCGTGGTGGTCAACCGCGGCTACATCAAGGTCGAGCAGGGCACCAAGCCGGTGGCCTACGACCCCGCGCCGGGCGGCGAGGTCACCGTGGTCGGCCGGGTGCGGGCCAGCGAGATCGACTCCAGCCGGCAGGAGGTGCTGGACCAGGACGGCAAGCGGCAGATCTACACCATCGACCCCACCGTGCTGGGCAAGGCCACCGGCCTGGACCTGCGGCCGGGCTACGTGCAGCTCAACGCGGACCAGCCCGGCGTGCTCGGGCTGCTGCCGCTGCCGGAGCTGGTGTCCGGGCCGTACTTCTCCTACGCCCTGCAGTGGATCGCCTTCGGCATCATGGCCCCGGTCGGGCTGATCTTCCTGCTCTGGCGCGAGGCACACCCCGAAGCGGACGAGGACGAAGAAGACGAGGACGGGGACGACCCGTCAACCCCGGCGCCGACGCCCGCGGCGCAGACCGCCGATCGCTACGGCGGCCGCCGCTGAGGCCACCGCGGACAGCCCGCCGACCACCCTGGACAGCTCCACCGCCCTGGTGACGTGCCCGGCGTCCGGGTTGCGCCCGTCGCCGAGCACCGGCCGCTCCTCCGCGCCGTGCTTGTACACCGTGCGCCCGCCCAGCCGGATCTCCAGCGCGCCGGCGAAGGCCGCCTCCACCTGACCGGCGTTCGGGCTCGGATGCGCCGAGGCGTCCAGTCGCCAGGTCCGCCAGGCGTGCTTGGCCGAACCGCCGACCACCGGCGCGCCGGCCGCGGTCAGCATCGCGGCCAGCCGGGACGGGACCAGGTTGACCACATCGTCCAGCCGGGCCGCGGCCCAGCCGAAGTTGCGGTAGCGCGGCGAGCGGTGCCCGACCATCGCGTCCAGGGTGTTGATCGCCCGGTAGGCCAGCAGGCCGGGCACCCCGGCCACCGCGCCCCAGAACAGCGGGGCGACCTGCGCGTCCGAGGTGTTCTCCGCGACCGACTCCACGGTGGCCCTGGCCAGGCCCAGCGCGTCCAGCGCCTCCGGGTCGCGGCCGCACAGGTTCGGCAGCCGCTCCCTGGCCTCCGCCAGGTGCCCGCCGTCCAGCGCGCGGCCCATCAGCGTGCCCTCGTTGGCCAGCGAACAGCCGCCCAGCACCGCCCAGGTGGCCACCGCGGTGGTCGCCGCCTGGGTCACCGGGGACCGCCTGCCCAGCTTCTCCGCGGCCGCCCCGAGCAGCACCGCGCCCCCGGTCAGCACCAGCACGTGCGCCACCCCCGGCGCCCGGTGGTCCCGGTAGAGCAGCTTCTCCAGACCTGCGGCCACCGAGCCGAAAGCGGCCACCGGATGCCCGCGCCGCGGGTCCCCGACCACCACGTCGGCGGCCGCGCCAAGTAGCAGACCGATCGCCCGAGCCGCGCCACTCATCCCCTGCCCCCCTTGCCTCACGTGAAGTCTGACGGGTGACGTTAGCGCCCCCGGCGACCCAGGATTCTGCCCGGCCAGCCCCCAGCCTCTAATGTGGCCGTCCGTGACTCAAAGCGACCCAGCGGGCGGTGAGGGCCGGCTCCGGCTCTACTCCTACCTCAACGCTGAGCACACCAGGACCTACGTGGCGATCATGCGGCTGTTCACCGCGACGCTGCTGCCCGACCTGTCCCCGAACGAGGTCGCCGCCGCGTTGAAGCCGCTGGAGCGCGAGGGCCGCCTGGACATCGGCGAGTCCGACCCCGACACCGTGGCCGACCGGCTGAAACGGCTCAAGGACTGGGGAAACCTGGTGCAGGGGCGGCGGGAGACCATCGCGGCCAGCATCGCCGAGTTCGTCCGCGGCGCGTTCCGGTACCAGATCAACAAGCTCGCGGTGCGGGTGCAGCGGGACGTGGACGAGCTGCTCAGGGTGCCCGAGGGCGCGCGCGAGGTCTCCCGCGAGCTGCTGCCCGCGATCGAGCGCGGCCTGGCCAAGCTGGGCGGCACGTTGTCCCAGGCCATGGTCGCCGAGCGGCAGGCACCGGGCTCGGCCAGCGCGAAGCGGGCCAAGGAGGAGCTGGCCGAGCAGGTCACCACGCTGTTCCTGCAGCACGCCGAGCTCGCGGTCACCGTGCGTGACTTCTACGCCTACCTGGGCCAGGTGGTCACCCGGTTCCACCTCGACCCGGAGGAGATCTCCGGCTTCCGCAACCTGCTGGTCGAGTACATCCAGATGGTCGTGGAGGACGTGCTGCGGCACACCCCGGCCATCGCCGAGTCGCTGGCCGGGCTGGCCAACGCCCGCGGCGAGCTGCTGCGCATCCTCGGCCCCACCGAACGCCTGGGCATCGCGGTCGAACGCGGGCGCGGCCGCTCGGAGACCGACTGGCGGGAGCTGACCGACTGGTTCGCCGACCGGCCCGGCCGCCCGAGCCAGGTCACCGCGCTGCGCGAGGCCACCGCCCGCGCCATCGGCTCGCTGCTGGCCAGCGTCAAGCGCGCCACCGCGGGCGGCGGGCTGCTGCCCAGCCGCCGGGCCGAGCTGCTGCAGCTGGCCGGCTGGCTGGACGCGGCCGGTCCGCACCGCTCGCACGAGCTCTACGCCGCCGCCTTCGGCCTCTACTCCGCCCGGCACCTGCTGCCCGCGCCCGAGCACGACGGCGACGACGAGCACACGCCGTGGCGGGACGGCCCGGTGGTGGAGGTGACGGTCAGCGTGCGCAGCCGGGGCGACCGCGGCGCGCGCGGCCGCGCCTCGCGCATCCAGGACGACCCGATGCTCCAGGAGACCCTGCTCGCCCAGGCCAGGGAGGCCGACCGGCAGCGGGCCGCCGCGGTGGCCGAGCTCTCCGCCGCCGCGCCCGCGCTGGCCACCAGCAACCTCTCCCCCGCGGCCCTCGAGGTGCTCTGCGAGCTGCTGACCATGGCCATGGCGCAGCGCGAGCGGGACACCGACACCGGCTCGGCGGCCGACCCGGTGCACGGGCTGCGACTGACCATTGACCACGTTCCCGATCAGGTGACCCAGATCGCCACCTCGGGTGGGGTGCTGACCCTGCACCACGCGGCCGTCTCGCTGGGAGCCCAGCAGTGAGCCGCAGGCCGAGCGGGATCGGCATCCTGGACGAGCTCTCCGACATCGACGCGGCCAACGTCACCCGCTGCGCCCGCACCCTGCTGCGCCGCCCGCTGCTGCGCGCCGACGGCCCGGACGGCGACCTGCTGCCACTGGTGTTCCGGCACCGCAACGCTTTGCACGACCTGTTCGCCTCGCTGCTGGGCTACCGCCTGGTGGTGCAGCGCCGCTACGCCCGGCTGTACAAGGCGGGCCCCGGCGCCGACCCCACCAGGGGCGAGCCCGGCCTGTCCCCGCGCGGCTACGCCTACGTCGCGCTGACCATGGCCGCGCTCACCGGCGTCGGCCGCCAGGTGCTGCTGTCCCGGCTGGTCACCGAGGTGCGCGCGGCCGCGGTGGAAGCGGGCATCGAGGTGGTCGACGACCTCGGCGACCGGCGCGCGCTGACCGCCGCGCTGCGCCACCTGCTCGGCCTCGGCGTGATCACCGAGACCGAGGGCTCGGTGTCCACCTGGTCCGGCGACGCCATCTCCGAAGCGCTGATCACCGTGGACACCGACGTGCTCGGCCACCTGCTGGCCGGGCCGGTCGGCGACGTGGACACCCCGGAGGAGCTGGTGGCCAAGGCCGCCGAGGCCGGACCGGCCGGGATGGAGCAGACCACCGAGCACGCGGTGCGCCGCAGGCTGGTGGAGAACCCGGTGGTGCTGCACGCCGACCTGCCGCCGGAGCAGGCCTCCTGGCTGAAGAAGAACCAGCGCCGCGAGTCGCTGCTGCTGGACCGCTGCTTCGGGCTGGTCACCGAGGCGCGGCTGGAGGGGATCGCGGTCACCGACCCCGAGGAGTACCTCACCGACCTGGCCTTCCCCTCCACCGGCACGGTCGCCCGGGTCGCGCTGCTGGCCCTGCCGGAGCTGCTGGCCGAGCACGAGGCGCGCGCCGACGGCAGGCACCCGGTGTCCCGGCAGCGGTTGCAGCAGATCTGCGCCGAGCTGGTCGAGTCCTACCCCGCCGCCTGGTCCAAGCAGGCCACCGAGGACATCGACGGACTGGTCGACGAGGTGCTCGAACTGCTGGTCAACACCGGCCTGGCGCGCTGGGAGGAGCCGGACTGGCTGCTCTCCCCGGTCGCGCACCGCTGGGTGCCCGAACCCGATGACACCCCTGGCAGCAACACTGCCCAGGAAAAGGAAGAAGCGCCGCCGCCACCGGCGAGCTGGTCGCTTTTTGATGAGGAGGGACCCGCGTGAACCGCTGGCGGCTCAACCGGGGCGGCATCGTCAACATCTGGCAGTACGCCGAGCAGGAGTTCGACTTCTCCGGCGGCCGGGTGATCTTCCAGGGCACCAACGGCTCCGGCAAGTCCCGCACCCTGGAGCTGCTGCTGCCGCTGTGCCTGGACGGCGAGCTGCGGCAGATGGGGTCCAAGGGCTTCGACACGGTCAGCATCCGGCGGCTGATGCTCGATGACTACCAGGGCGGGCCGAACCGGATCGGCTACGCCTGGATCGAGCTGGTGCGCACCGACGACGCCGGCCAGGACGAGTACCTGACCTGCGGCATCGGCGTGAAGGCGTCCAAGACCTCGCAGCAGGTCAGCGACTCCTGGCGGTTCATCACCCCGTGCCGGGTGGGCAAGGACGTCCTGCTGGTCGGCGCGGACCGGGTGCCGGTCGGCCCCGGCCAGCTGCGCGAGCTGCTCGGCGCGGACGCGGTGCTGGAGGAAGCGGGCTTCCGGGCCCGGATCGCGGAAAGCGTCTACGGCGTGCCCGCCGACCGCTACGGCGACCTGCTGCACCTCCAGCGCACCCTGCGCAACCCCGACGTCGGCCTCAAGGTCCTAGAGGGCCAGCTGGAGCAGATCCTCAGCGACGCGCTGCCGCCGCTGGAAGCCGGGCTGATCGAACGGCTGGCCACCTCCTTCGACGACCTGGAGTCGATCAGGGAGAACATCGTCCGGCTGACCACCGCCGACGGCGCGCTGCGCACCTTCCTCACCGCCTACTCCGGCTACGCCCTGGCCGCGCTGCGCACCGCCGCCGAAGGCGTCAAAGCCGCGCACGACACCCTCCAGCGCCTGCTCGCCGAGCTGAGCAGGCTGGAACGCCGCAAGGCCACCGCGCAGGAGGAGCGCACCGCCGCCGACGCCCAGGTCGCCGCGCTCGAAGAAGCCGAGAGCGAACTGGCCATGCGGATCGAGGCGCTCAAGGCGCTGCCCGCCTACCAGGGCATGCGCGACCTGGCCGACCGGGAGAAGCTGGTCGCCAACACCCGCAAGGCCGCCGAGACCGCGCTGGAGGTGGCCAGCAGGCAACGCGCCCAGGAGGACCGCGGCGTCGACTCGGTGCTCTCCGTGCTGGACCGCCTCGGCCGGGACACCGCCGCCGCGCAGGACCTGGCCGACCGGGCCGGTCAGCTGCTGCACACCGCGGGCCTGGACCGCGGCCTGTGCCCGGTGGTGCCGACCGTGCCGCCCGCCGAGGTCACCGAGACCACCGAGCCGGTCAGGGCCAAGCCCGAAGCCGAGGCCGCGCCGCTGTCGGTCACCCGCCGCGCCGTGCCCGACCTGGACCCCGACGAGCTGCTGGAAGCGCTGGCCACCGCCGCGAACCAGGCCGCCGAGGCCGCCACCGAGGTGCGCCAGCGCGGCGCGCTCACCCTGATGCTGCACCAGCGGGCGGTGGAGTCCGACCGGGCGCTGCGCAAGGTCGAGGAGCTCCAGCGCAACGCCAAGGAAGCCCAGATCGGCGCCACCGACGCCGCGGGCCGTCGCAACCAGACCGCGCAGGAGCTGCGCGAACACGCCGAGCACTGGGCCAACCAGGTCCGCGAGTGGGCCGAGGCCGCGCCCGAGGGCGGCGCCGAGGTGGACCGGCCCGCGCCGCCGCAGCCGGAGAGCCTGGTCATCGACCGGGCCGGGGCGCGCGCGGTGCGCGAGGAGTTCCGCCAGTGGGGCACCCCGCACCTGCAGTCCGCCACCCAGCGGGTGGTCGCCGCCGACCAGGCCTGCGCCACCGTCCGCGAGGCCATCCGCGAACGCGAGACCGAGCTCGCCGCCCTGCGCCGCGGCCAGGAACGCGCCCCGGCGCTGCCCGCCGGTGACCGGCCCGCTGACCTGGGCGAGTCCTTCTACCGCCTGGTCGACTTCGCCGAGAGCCTGCCCGAGGCCGAACGCGCGGGCCTGGAAGCCGCGATGCAGGCCAGCGGCCTGCTCACCGCCTGGGTCCGCGCCGACGGCACCCTGGCCCGGGCCGGCTCCGCCGAGGTGGTCGCCGGCGCCGCCGCGCCCGTCCCCGGCCGCACCCTGGCCGAGGCGCTGACCACCGCCGCCGAACCCGACAGCCCCGTCCCGGCCGACCTGGTCGGCTCACTGCTGTCCGCGGTCGCCCTGGCCGGTCCCGGCGAGGACCTGCCGGACACCGCGCTGGCCCTGTCCACCGACGGCCGCTGGCGCGCCGGCGTGCTCTCCGGCTCCTCGGTCAAGGAGGCCGCCGAGCACATCGGCGCCGGCGCCCGCGAGGCCGCCCGGCAGCGGCGCATCCTCGGCCTGGAGGACGAGCTGGAGCAGCGGCGCGGCGAGCTGGCCACCGCCCAGCAGCGCCTGGAGGCCCTGCGCAGGCAGGCCACCGGCTGGGAGAAGCACCTGGCCGCCTTCCCGCACGACGACGAGCTGATCGCCGCGCACGCCCGGCTGGCCGGGGCCAAGGAAAGCGCCGAGGAGGCCGAGCACCGCGCGCTGACCCTGCGCGAGGAGCACTCGCACGCCGAGGACCACTGGCGGGCCGTGCAGTCCGAGCTGACCCACGCCGCCACTGAGGCCGGGCTCTCCGCCGACACCGCCGCGCTGGAACAGGCGCACCGGGCCGCCGAGCAGGTCCGCGGCACCGTGGACAGCCTCAAGGAGGCCCTCACCGAACGCTGCGCCGGCTCGATCCGCCAGCTGGCCGACGCCCTGCACAACCACCGGGTCGCCCTGGGCGACCGGGAGCAGGCCGAGGCGCAGGCGGAGTCCCGCTGCGCCGAGTACGCCGAGCAGGCGGCCGCGCTGGCCGAGCTGACCTCGGCCATCGGCGGCGAGGCCAAGCAGGTCGCCGAGTCGCTGGCCGCGCTGGAGGCCGAGCACAAGCGGGCCAAGGCCGACCTGCCCGGCGCGCGTGAGCGGGTGGCCGAGGTCCGCGAGGAGGCCACCAAGATCGCCACCCTGCTGGAGACCAAGCAGCAGCAGCGCACCGGCCGCCAGCAGGAGGTCAGCACCGCCGAGGCGGCCTTCCGGGACACCCTGGCCGCCCCCGGCGTGTGGAGCGCCGCCCTGCCCGATGCCGAACCGCCGGACACCGACAACCTGCTGGCCACCGCCGACCGCCTCGGCGCGGCCGAGGACCGCCGCCCGGCCAGCGAGGGCACCGTGATCGGCCGCCTCCAGGCACTCCAGTCGGCACTGGCGGGCTCGCACAACATCACCGCCGAGACCACCGCGGGCATCCTCACCGTCACGGTCACCTCCGAGGACGGCCCGCGCCCCGTCGCCGACGCGGCCGCCCTGGTCGCCACCCGCCTCGCCGACCAGCGCGGCTACCTCGGCGAGCGCTACCAGGAGATCTTCTCGGATTATCTGATGCGCGACCTGGCCGAACGCCTGCGCAGCCAGATCGCGGTGGCCGAGGACCTGTGCCGCCGGATGAACGAGGTGCTCGACCGGGCCCGCTCCAGCCAGGGCGTGCACGTCCAGCTGGAATGGCGCCCCTCGGCCGCCCTGGACGAGGCCACCAGGGACGCCCTGGAGCTGGTCCGCACCCCCTTCGCCCAGCGCAGCCAGGACCAGGACGCCACCCTGCGCCGCGCCTTCACCGAACGCATCGAGGCCGAACGCGACGCCCACTCCGCCGGCTACGCCGAGATCCTGGGCCGCGCCCTGGACTACCGCTCCTGGTACTCCTTCACCGTCCGGGTCCGCGACACCGGCCCGGACAGCAAGCCCAGGGTCCGCCGCCTCCGCCAGCTCTCCTCCGGCGAGACCCGCCTGGTCTCCTACGTGACCCTCTTCGCCGCCGCGGCCAGCTTCTACGACGCGGTCAGCGCCAACGAGGAAGGCTGGCACCCACTCCGCCTGGTCCTGCTGGACGAGGCCTTCGAACGCCTCGACGACCCCACCATCGCCCGCATGCTGGGCCTGCTGGTCGACCTGGACATGGACTGGATCATCACCTGGCCCAGCGGCTGGGGCGTCTCCGGCAAGATCCCGCGCATGCACATCTACGACGTGCTCCGGCCGAAGAACGGGGGCGGCGTCGCCTGCACGCACACCACCTGGGACGGCGCGGGGCTGGACCGGGAGGACGTCTGATCACGACTAGAGTGCGATAATGCAGGTGAGTCGAGTGTTGGAGGTGGAGGCAATGTCAGCTGCCATCGAGCACCCCATCGGCCCCTACACGGTTGAGGACTGGCTGGCGTTGGACCCTTCGGTGGACGGGTCCCGCCTCGAACTGATCTTGGGATACCTGCACGTGACTCCAGCTCCGACCGGCGAACACCAGTGGGCCGCCTCCATCCTCGTTCAGCTGCTACGCGAGACGCTGGTTTCGGCTGACCGGACTGACCTGTATGTGGTGCCCGCTGTGAACGTTCGGATCAGCACCCCGTGGCGGACCGCGCTGATCCCCGATGTGGTCGTGCTCGATGTCAAACCGCGTGGCGTGAGCTTCGCTCCGGACAACCTCCAACTGGCGGTGGAAATCTGGTCGCCGGGCAACGATCGCGCGGAGCGGGAGACCAAGCTCTCCGCTTACGCCGGTGCCGGGGTCCCCTTCGTCTGGACCTTGGAGCAGGACAAGCTGGGCGCGATGACGGTCACCGCCTATCGGCTCGACAAGGGCAAGTACGTGGAAGAGTCGCAGGTCAAGCCGGGTTCCTGGGCCACGATCACCGCAGCGCCGGTCCCGGTGCGCCTGGACCCTGCGCAGCTCACCGTCTAGCTGTCCCAGTCCCGGCGGCGGCCCAGGATCGCCAGCAGCCGGGTCTGGTCGTCGGCGTCTGCCTGCACCTCCACCGGCTCGCCGAAGTACTGCCCGTCGGCGAACTCATCCGCCTTCGGCAGCACCCTGGCCAGCGCGAACTCCACCAGCTGCGCCGGCAGCCGGTCATCGGAGCCGATCGCCTTGGCCAGGTCCCAGCTGTGCACCACCGCGTCCAGGGTCATCTCCGCGCAGTAGTCGGCCACCGGGCTCGGCCCGTAGGACAGCGCGACCGTGCCCTCCAGCGCGCCCGGCTGGTTGAACGCCGCCCTGGCCTGCTCGGCCGCCTTGGCCCACACCCCGGCCGGGTCGTCGCCGAGCACGTCGCCGTCGAACTCCGCGCCCACCTCCGCCGGGCTCCGCCGCTGCGAGACCAGCGCGGGCACCCACAGCTGCTCGCCGGTGAGATGACCGACCAGGTCGCGCACCGACCACTCCGCGCACGGGGTCGGGGCGTCCCAGGCCGAACCGCGGACCGCGTGCACCAGCCCGCCGAAGAGGTCCAGCGCTTCCGCGTGGCGGGACAGCAGTGCCGTGGTCATGGGGTCCCCGTTCCCGGGCGGGTACCTCTTAAAACTGAATCTCGTCGTCCATTCGTAGGGTTATGGCGATAAGTGCGCGCGTCCTAGCGTCCAGACCCAACTGCCGCATCCACCCTGCTGCGCGCAGTGCATCTCGGCGAAAATGCGAGAGGACGGACATGTCCGTATCACGGCGGATCCCCATCGCGGGCGTGGTGGCCGCGCTGGCGACCAGCGCCCTGTTGTTGTTCCAGCAGACCGGGGCCCCTGCGCCCGAACCAGCCGCCAAGGCCGACAGCGCCCAGGCCGAGCAGAAGCAGGCGATGTTCGTCTACCGCGTCGTGGACGCGGTCAAGGACTCCGAACGCCTCATCCAGGTCGGCTCGGACGTGCTGGAGCAGCGCGACGGCGATGACCTGTTCGTGCTGGGCAACGCCGAGGAGGCGAGCCGCCTGGCCAAGGCCGGGTTCAGCACCAAGGTCGAGTCGGTCATGGCGCCCGCGCCGTGGACCGCGCCCAAGCCGCACAACAACAGCGAGCCGCTGGGCGTCAACGACATCAACGAGACCTACTACGGCGGCTACCGCACCGTCCGGGCGCACCACTCGCACCTGGACAAGGTGCTCGCCGACTACCCCGCGCTGTCCACCGGCGTGACCTACGGGCAGTCCTGGCGCAAGAGCACCGGCAAGCCCAACGGCTACGACCTGCGCGCCATCTGCCTGACCAAGAAGCAGGCCGGGGACTGCGCGCTGAACACCAGCGCGCCGAAGCCGCGCTTCTTCCTGATGGCCCAGATCCACGCCCGCGAGATCACCACCGGTGACATGGCCTGGCGGTGGATCGATCACCTGACCCAGGGCTACGGCAAGGACGCCGAGGTCACCAAGCTGATGGACACCACCGAGATGTGGGTCGTCCCGATCACCAACCCGGACGGCGTGGACATCGTCCAGCAGGGCGGCAGCTCGCCGCGCCTGCAGCGCAAGAACGCCAACAACACCAACGGCTCCTGCGGCACCGGCGGCCAGATCGGCGTCGACCTCAACCGCAACGCCAACTCCCACTACGGCCAGTCCGGCACCTCGACCAACCCGTGTGCCGAGACCTACCGCGGCCCGCGCGCGGACTCCGAGACCGAGCTGAACTCGCTGCAGTCGCTGTTCACCAAGCTCTACCCGGACAAGCGCGGCGACGGTGACACCACCCCGGCGGCCAAGGACACCAAGGGCCTGATGATCACCTTCCACAGCTACACCAACGGGATCATCTTCCCCTGGGCGCACCGGGCCAACACCTACACCGGCAACGACGCCAGCCTGCGCCGGATGGCCAAGGACATGGCGGGCATCACCGGCTACACCTACGGCACCGCGCCGCAGGTCGTCGGCTACGCCGCCTCCGGTGGCACCGAGGACTGGCTCTACGACAAGCTCGGCGTGCCCGGTTTCACCTTCGAGATCGGCCCGGCCAGCGGCACCTGCGGTGGCTTCCTGCCGCCGTACTCCTGCCAGACCAGCACCTTCTGGCCGAAGATCAAGCCGGCCCTGATGTACGCCGCCAAGCAGGCCGCGGCGCCGTACGCCAGCTGACCCGCTCCACGGGAAACCGGGGCGCCCCGCATCTCTGCGCGGGGCGCCCCGGCCCGTGTCCGGAGCCGGTCAGCCCACCTGGACCTCGTGCACCTGCACGCCGGTCAGCGAGCGCACGAAGCTGGCGCCGAAGGCCGAGGACGGCGTGTGCGCCCCGCTGGCCACCTCGCCGGTGCGGATCCGCTGCACCGCGCGCACCACCGCGTCCGCGGTCAGCTCGTAGCCCTCCGGCGCGGTCAGGGTCCGGCTCACCGTGCGCCCCTGCGCGTCCCGCACCTGGCCCCACACCTCGGAGCTGGACACGGCCCGCTCCGCCTCGGTCGGCCCGGCGACCCGGTTGGCCAGTGCGGTCAGTCCCTTGCGCACCAACGAGTTGCGGAACACCGGCAGCACGTACCGCTGCGCCTTGAACAGCGGGGCTGGCACGCCGAGCGCGGCGTAGACCACGATGTTGGGGATGCCGGTGGAGCGGTAGGCGGTGCTCACATCGCCCCACGGGATGGAGATGACCTCGCGGCGCTTGCTCGGGAAGTCCACCGAGCGCACCCGCCACCCCGGCGGCACCGGCCGGATCTGCCCGTTGATCCGGGCCCGGCCGCCAAGGCCGAGTGACTCCACCGTGGTGCGCAGCGTGCCGGCGCTGGCGCTGGCCATCCCGGCGAAGGCGAGCTCCAGGTGGGTGGCGCCGGGCAGGTCCGCGGCCAGCATGGCGGCCAGGCAGTCGGTGGGCACCACGTCGAACCCGGCCCCCGGCAACAGCACCACCCCGGCCCGCTCGGCCTCGGCGGAGCGCTGCGCGATCTGCTCGAACACCGCGATCTCGCCGGTGATGTCCAGGTAGTTGACCTTGGCGTCCAGACAGGCCCGCACCATCGGCGCGGCGGTGGCCGAGAACGGTCCCGCGCAGTGCGCCACGGTGTCCACCCCGTCCAGGTGCCCGGCCAGCCGCTCGTCCAGCCCGAACACCCGGTACGGCAGCCCCAGCCGCTCGGCCAGCGGGACCACCTTCTCGGCGGCCCGGCCAGCCAGCACCGGCGTCTCGCCGCGGCGCACCGCCAGCTCGGCGATCAGCTGCCCGGTGTAGCCGTTGGCCCCGTACACCATCCACGTCATGCCCAGCAGCATGCCCAATTCGAACGGGAGTTACCAGGGGGTAGCCATGCTGCTGCCCAAAAGACCTGCCGCGGCCCGGACGGGTGAGGGGACGCCCGTCCGGGCCGCGTGCAGGGTTTCGCCAGTTGGTCCGTGTGCCCCGCGGCGCCAGTGGGACATACGGACCGGAGGCTCATGACGCCTCAACGGATGTGACCTGGGAAACATCCCACCGCTCAGTTCGGCGTGCTGGCCACCAGCTCGGTGAACCGCTCCACCAGCTGCGCTCGCCCACCGGGCGCGACCACGCCCCAGCCGACCCCGTCACCGCGACTGGGCAGGTAGGTGACGTACCGCCCGCCCGCCACGTCGTAGTAGTCCACCGGCGAGGGCGTGACCTGCCGCCGCCCGTGCCGGTCCCGCCCGGCGGCGCGGAACTGCCCGGCGCCCAGCCGGGGCTCGGCGAACAGCCGCCGCACCCTGGCCAGCTCCGCGCTCCGCCCGGCGGCGGACCCCGCGGTCTCCAGGTAGCCCTCGCCGGACTGGCCGCGGCCACCGCCGTTGAGGTCCTCCAGCGGCACCGAGTAGGTCGGTATCCGCAGCGGCTGGGCCTCCGGCAGCACCCCGGCCACCGCCGAAGGCAGCTCCCTGGCGTCGATCGGCTGCAAGTGCAGCTGTTCCCCGGTGAGCACCGCCAGCAGCGCGTCCCGGCCGCTGGCCACCGCCAGCACGGACTGGGTCGGCGCGTCCGGCTCCGGCGTGAACCAGCCGTAGAGCTCCCGGTGCGCCCGCACGATGAGGTGCATGGCCGCCTTCAGGTCCGGGTGCACCTGCCGCCCGTCGAACAGCCCGGCCCGCATCAGCTCCTCGATCGCGGGCCGCCCCAGCTCCAGCCGCTCGGCCATGGTCGCCCCTGGTGAGGGCGTGAGCAGCGCGTTGTGTTTGTCCCCGATCTCCTCTGCTTCCCAGACCAGGTCGTAGGCGAGCGCGGACAACGTGACAGCGGAACGCAGCATCACTACTCGCCGATCACCGGCGGAGCCACGGACCGGTTGTCCCCGAAGATGTCCTCGGTCTCCATCAGGAAGGAGGCCCGCTCGTGCTCCTCGTCCTCCTCCTTGCGCCCGGCCCCGGCACCGCCCATGGGCATCCCGCCCATCCCCGGCGCCCCAGGCCGCCCGGCGCCACCGGCCCCAGCGGGCCCGAACCCGCCACCAGCCCGGCCGACCCCGGCGCTCCCCCCGGCCCCAGGCCCGCCAGCAGCCCCGCCACCACCGAACCCGCCACCGAAGGCACCCCCGGCAAACCCACCACCGGCACCGCCCCCGAAGCCACCGCCACCGCCGCCAGTCCCGCCGCCGGTGTTGCCACCCCCTGGCAGCACCGGAACGTCATTGGACGCGTACCCAGCGGTCCCGGTCTGATCCCGAGGCGGCTCGATCGGCCCCGGCACCACACCGATCGGCACCTGACCGGTCCCGCCACCACCGGCACCGCCGCCACCGCCACCAGCACCGCCACCGGCGCCGCCGCCAGTCCCGCCGCCGAAGCCACCCCCGCCGCCACCGCCGCCGAACTGCCCAAAACCGCCGCCCTGCCCGCCCTGGAAGCCACCGCCTCCGCCACCGGGACCACCGGGCCCGCCAGGGCCACCGGGTCCACCCGGGCCGCCGGGACCGCCCGGCTTGACCACGGAGACATCACCGCTGACCTCCGGCGGCGTCATCCAGGTCGGCAACGACTGCACGTTGCCGTCCGTGCGCACGCCATACCCGGCATAAACCCGCTGATTGTCCCCGGTCGCGGCCTTGAACTTCTCGATCTCCGCGTCGAGGTTGGTGGAGAACGGGTTCAGCTTGTTCGCCAGGTTGTTCTGCGGCGGATCCGTCGGCACCGGTTTCAACTGGTTCTTGCACCCGAACCAGTCAGTGCCCTGCTGACCAACGGCCTTGGACGTCGCCCCGGCCATCGCCTTGGCGTGATCGGCGAACGCGGCCAGCGGACTGAACTGCTGCCGCGCCGCATCCGCCGCCTTGCCCTCCCACACCCCGTGCGAGTCCCGGATGACCTTCTCCACCAGCCCCCGAACCTCGTCGTACTGCTTGCCGACCTTGTCCCAGGTCTGCTGAATGGGCGAGATCCCCGGCCCAGGCCCCTTGCCTTCCTGGAACCACTTGTAGATCTGATCCCCGCGAATACCTTCCGGCCGCGGCGTGTCAATGGACCACATACTGGCCCCGGCCGCGCCCCCGGCACCGATCAAAGCCCCAACCCCGATGACCAGCAATGGAATTGGCATCAGTTTCCCCCCTTCAACGTGGCGACCACCATCTCGCCGATCGCCAGTGTTCGCTGGCACGGATTGGCGTAGTCCGCCGCCGACACCGACAGCCGGGTGTCAACGGAAACCATCGTCTTCTGCGCCGTGCCGATCTCCAGTGCGCACAACCCCATGTTCCGGGCGTCCGAGTCAAGTGCGATCACCGCCGGGTAGCCGCCCACCTGCACCGGCTCCCACACCTTGAAGGTCGACTTGCGCGCGTAGAACTGCGCGATGCCGCCGATCTGGTTGTTCACCGTGATCGCGAGGTTGTTCTTCGCCGCGGTGTCCGCGGCCTTCCAGTTGCAGGACGGACCGAGCGCGCTCTCCCGCACTTCACCGGGCAAGCCCCCGGCGACCTGCTTGGCCTGCTCGGTGGTGAGCATGCCGCACGGGTTGGCGGCGAACCGATTGGTGTCCAGGTCCGGGGACGGCACCGTGGGCGCGTCACTCGGCGCGGAACTCGCCGGGGGGCCGCCGCCGCTCGTCGCCGGAAGCGTGGTGCTCGGGGCAGGCGGGCCGTCACAGCCGGCGAGCAACACCCCGGCTACCGCGCCGAGCACAACCAGCGCACGAGTTCCCTGACCGGTCACAATCAGCCCCCTGGCTTCAGCTTGTTCTGGTTGACGCCTTCGGTCCCGGCATACTGGTCACGGGCCGCCTTCAGCTTCTGGATCATCGTATCCAGGGCGGCGTGATACGCCCGGTTGGCTTTAGTGTGCGTGCCATCCCGGTCGGAGATGGTGCGCTCGATGATCTGTTTGATCGCGTTCTGGCTGTACTGCTCTTCGCTGGGCGCGTTCGCCATCCGGTTGGTCTCCCGCGCCATCAGGTCGATGGCGTCGACCTTGTCCCTGGCCTCCGTCAGCCCCTTGATCAGGTTGTCCAGCTGCGCTACATCGACCGTGAACTTCGCGCCCCCGCCGAAGTCGATCGTCGCCTTCGCATCGCGAGGCCCCATGGCAAAACCCCCCGTCCCCTGGCAAATCTCCCCAAGGGACAGTAACGCGATCACAGCGACGTCACGACCGCTTCACCACTGATCCACACGTATTCGCGATCACATCACCCGAATGGCGGCTATCAGTTCCGGAGACAGTACGGACCGAACTCACAATAGGGCCTCTGGCCAGCGAAAATCTCCGTTTCCTTCCCGCCGGGGCAGGTGCTGGGACCGGCCCGCCGGGAGCCGGTCCCAGCGGATCACCACCTCATCGAGAGCACCAGCACGGCGAGCAGACCGCCCAGGCCCCAGAGCACGTTGGCGCGGGTGGACCGGGAGCGCGCCGGGCTCGTCACGGGCAGTCGCGCGGGCAGACCGGCGGCCGGTGGTGCGGTGGCGGCCTGCGCCATCGGCGTGCACGGCCCGCCGCCGCGTTCGAGCATCGCCGGGTGCCGGGGCGCCGGTGGCAGGCCCGGCGGGTGCTGGCCGGGCTCCGCCGGGTCCGCGGCCACGATCTCGCCTGCGGGCAGCTGGGCCAGAGTCTGCCGGACCGTGATCCAGTCGTCGATCAGCGGTGGCGGGGCGCCGAAGGCGGTCAGCATGCCCATCAGGTGCTGATCCTTGGGCAGCCTCAGGTCCTTGGGGGACTTGGCCGGGACGCAGTGGCTGCGGATGGTGGTGAAGGCCACCGGGTAGCCGGCGGCCGTGGCGCGCAGCTCCAGGTCCCGGAAGCTCACCCCGACCGCCTTCTTGATCGCCATCATGGCCGCGCGGAACTGCTCGACGCTGCGCACGGACTCCGGCCGCGGCCAGGTGGCGACGTTGGTCCTGGGCTCCATCGGCGGGGCGATCCGGCCACTGAGCCTGCGCGCCTCGGCGACCCTGGACCGGATCGCCTCGGCCTGCTCGGTCTCGGCGTCCAGGCGAGGGGCCGGCGCGCTGAAGTTGTCCGGGTGCTCGATGTCCTTCCGGTAGTTGCGCAGGTACAGGGCCTCGAACTCGGCCTCGACCTTCGCCAGTCCGGTCCCGGCCTGATCGGATGCGCCCGCCGGTTCCGCGCTGCCGCGGAACAGCTCGCCGACCTGCCCGCGGAGCGCGTCCTCGTCCGGCACCAGGTCGAAGTAGGCCTCCAGCACTCGCCAGGTCGGCGCGGCCACGCCGAACTCGATGTCGTCAATGATCTGGACCGAGGTGTCGGCGAAGTCGGCGACCACGCCGGTGTCGACCTGGGCCCGGCTGCGCACTCGTTGAAGCAGCAACCCCAGCTCACGGGAGCCGATGGGTTGCGCCTGCCCGCCATTCGGGGTGGCGTTGTTCGTCATCTCGGGTACGGATCTTTCTGTCCTGGTCAGCGCCGGGGGGAAACCGTGGCCGGGTCTGGTCCGAACCGCTGGGCCAGCTCGGCGCACAGCCCGCCGAGCGCGATCACGATGGTCGCCGCGGTGACCGGCGTGGCGCCGAGGTGCCGACAGCACCGAGGTGCCGGCCAGGGCGATCAGCCAGGCCAGCAGGCCCAGCGGCGGCGTCGGGGCGGGCTACTGGACCGGCAGCGGTGCGATCATGATCGAATTACCCCTTTCCAGCGCATGCAACATGCGCTGTACGCATTGCGGACAGCTATGCGTGATCTTAGGAACCGCTACCCTCGGGGTCTCGCAGTTGTCGTCATCATGGCCAAATTCCGGCGTTCCGCCATCCAATACCGGGCATTTCTTGCCACTCAGGCAAGAGAGGACCACCCGAATGCCGGATACCAAACACGGTAGCCGCGCAAGCACTCGCAAGCATCACCAGATCGGGTGTTTACGCAGGTCAAACGGCCCGCCAGCAAAATGAACAAAGACGAACGTGCAGCGACGTTGATGATTGGACAAGCATTGCCAATGGGTCAACGAGAACTGGCGGATGAATCCACCGGGGTTCCGGACTCGGACCGGCAGACAAGAACAGGCCCGGGTCTCGTGACGACCGACGTCACGAGACCCGGGCCTGTGGGATTCGAACGGCTCAGGGCACTAGCCCACGTAGTGCAGGCAGTACGGCAGCTTCTCCCCCCACATGATGTTGATCCGGGTGAGGACCGCGTTGTTGACGACGGTGACGTTCTCGACCATCATCCGGGCGTCGCCGAGCCCTTCGGCGTTGAGGACGCCCTCACTGATGGACACCGCGACCGGCTGACTGGCCGAGACCGGTGCGCCGTGCCAGGCGACGGGGTTCACGCCTTTCGCCGCCGGATAGCAGATGGTCCGGGTGAACCGCTCCTGCTGCGGCCCGGCGGTGGCCACCGCCGTCAGGGCCGCGCTGCCGAGGCCGACCACCAGCAACGCGGTGACGGCTCGTTTCGAGATGCTCACGGGAATCCCCTTTCATTCGGGTCCGGCTGACCCGGATCCACGGTGTCCTGCCGCCGGTGAGGCCGGTATCCCGGAACTTGGGTGCGTAACGCCGGGACTCGAGGGCGGACGAACGGGCAGCCCGGTGCCACGGCGGCCGAAGTCGGCAACACTCGAGGTCATGACACCGTGGGGGGAGCGGCTGCGGGCGGAACTTGTGGCTGTGGCCGGGCAACGCCTGGACATGGGAGAGCTGGGCGCGCTCGTCTCGGCCGCCCTCGCGCCCTGGTTGCCACACCACGGGGTGCGGCTGGTCGCCGCGGCTCCGGTGGGCGAGCCGATGCTGGGCTCGTTCGCCTTCTGGCACGGCTATCCGCCGTCGTTCATGCAGGCGCTGTGGACGCAGGCGCTGTGGCACCACGCGGACGAGAAGTTGCTGGCCCGCCACGGCATGGCCGAGGCGCGGGTACGGCTGCGGGACGCCCGCGGGGTGTGGGGTGTGCTGGGGTTGTTGCGCGGCTGGCCGTTCACGACGGCGGAGCTGCGGTGGCTGGCCGGTCTGGGCGAGGAGCTGCCGGAGGTGCTGCGCGCCTACGTGCGGGCGGGCCCCCTGATGACAGAGGCGCCCGCGCCCGCGGCGGGCGTGCTGGTGCTGGGCGAGGACCACCGGGTGCGCGCGGCGACCGGGCAGGCGCTGCTCTGGCGGGAACAGCTGCGCGCCGGCTGGCCGACCACCTCACCAATCGCGGAGTCCTTCCTCGCGGACATGTCCCGCCTGGCACGCCGCAGCGCGTCGACGGTGGTGGCCCACGCGCCCTCGGCCAGCCACGGGCGGTGGGTGGTGTTCGAGGGGCAGCGGCTGGGGCCTGGTGAGGTGGCGGTGACGGTGCGGGCCGCGTCGGGCACCCAGCTGCTACCGGTGTTCTGCGACTGGTACGGGATCACGGCCAGGGAACGCGAGGTGCTGGCCGACCTCTACGACGGGGCCACGCCCAAGCACATCGCCCGGTGGCGCGGGCTGTCCGTGCACACGGTGTACGACCACGTGAAAGCGTTGTGCCGCAAGACCGGGGCCGACGGGCGCCCCGAACTGGTCAAGGCGATCGCGGGCTAGCCCGAGCGGTGGCGTTCGTCCGCGGTTCGCGCTGCTGCCCGGCGTACGCCGTCTACGCGCGACTTCCGCAGGGGCCACGGAGCCAGAGCAGGCCGGTTCATGTCACAAGTCATGTCACACGAGCCGGTTCTCACTGGTCCCCGGGCCTCTGACCTGGTGGCCCTAGTAGCGGGTTGTTCGAACCGCCCGGACCAGGTGAAACACCTGCAAGCCACGGCGGCAAACCTGGCGCGGGTAGGTCGCACAGACGAGCGCATGCACTGCCGGGCCTCCGCTCACACCGAGCGGTCACCGTCTCGGAAGCTCTGCGACAGGTTCAGCCGGGCCGAACAGCAGACCATGATCAACAGGTTTAAGGCGGGCGAGTCAGCCCAAGCAGTTGCCAACGCCTACGGCGTCAGCGTTGAAGCGATCAAGCGCCTACTGCGCAAGCACGGTGTACGTCGGACACCGAAAGCGGCATAAGACAATAGAAGGGGGCCGGGTAGTCGGGACTACCCGGCCCCTGACGGTTGTGGCTCCCACTGCGGACCTGTCTCAGATAGGCCAACAGCGCTCGGGGCAGAGCCACGCCGCCCTATGCAGAGCCCTTACTCGGTTTCCCCCCAATGCAAGGGCTCGCGGCATCGATGGGTCATCTCAGCCCAGCCATTGGATAACTCCCAGGTAGTACCGGCCAGGATCCGTTGCCGTTGAGGATCTGCGCGTTCCATTTCTGCCGCTATGAGCATGTGGGCAGCCGCTAGGCACGCATCAGCAAAGGTGATAGCGCTGTTGCTATCGAAAAACTCGATAACAGGCCCGCCATCTTTAGGGTGGATGCGCGCAGACCCTTCAAGATTGTCGTCAAGCGTAAGAATCGCACGGAATTCGATCGAGCCAGAAACAGTGATGAGCGAACCGCCAGGCTTAATTGATATAACCGTCATCCTTGCCGCCCCCTAGCTTTTAGCAGGCGGTTGCGATTTGCTTTTCTTGATGTAGTAATTCGCCGGATTTGGGAAACCGGTTCTTTCGATATCATCCAAGGCTTGCTTCATGATCAGATAAAGATCTTGACTCCCTTCAAAAAGACCGTGTGCAGCCTCGATATCCTCACATCGGAGCACAAATCCGTTGTGAAACTCGATTACTCCTAGGACTCGACCGCCCTCAAACGGGATGGCTGCGGCAATAGTTTCTTGCGGTCCCGTAAAATGAAGCTCTGCCTTCTTTTTATCCACGCAGCCATGCCCCCGCCTCTAGTTGGATAGTCGAATGCAAAACCCAGGCGCGAGTTCGCCATGGCTTAAGAGCATTCATTAAGTGGTATGGATACCACTTAACAAAGCTGAAATTAAAGCAATAACGCCGTTTGTGTCATTCCCCCATTTGGGTAAATAATCAAAAGCGCGCCGGGCGACTTTTAGTAACAGAAGGTAATACCAGAAATGGGGACGTTACAGAATGTCAACACTGCGCACTGAGGAGCGCATCAAACTTGGTGCCGCATTAAGGCAACATAGGCTCAGAA
This sequence comes from Crossiella sp. SN42, assembly GCF_023897065.1. Lineage (GTDB taxonomy): Bacteria > Actinomycetota > Actinomycetes > Mycobacteriales > Pseudonocardiaceae > Crossiella. Next base: position 181,211 of record NZ_JAMHIV010000014.1, on the reverse strand, counting down.
GCAACCGCACTCAACTAGAGGTTGCCCGACTGCTTGATTGCGCCGAATCTAAAGTAAGCAAAATTGAAGAAGGTATCGCAAAGCTTAACGCTTCAGAGCTGTCCGACCTCCTAAGATTCCTCCAAGTTTCCGAGAAGACCAGCGCGAGCATTCTCATCTTAGGTGCCCAGGCGGCACGCAAACTGAGGCGCAAACCATCGGAATATAAAAGCTACGAGGGTGCGCTATCAAACGACTTTCTGCGACGGGCCAATCTGGAAGTAGGGGCGGACACAATATGCACATACTCACCCGGAGTGATACCCGGACTATTGCAGTCTCCCACCTATGTACACGCAGTAATCAAAGCGGGCGATGGCGTCTTTTGGGAAAAGTCCGACGCCGAAGTAGAACATCGGGTCAAGTTCAGGCGAGATCGACAACGCGCCGTATTAGCTGATGAGTGTAAGCAGTTGCAGTTTGTCTTTACTTCGGACACTTTAGAGGCCAGCGCCCTCTATGTGTCGGTGCTTCGCGAGCAACTCAAGCATCTTCTAGGACTGCTTGACTCCCATCCCAACCTAACGATTCAGCTGGTCCATCCCATGGGCGGACTGGATAACCCGATATCAAGTGGTGGCCTCACCGTGCTCGACTTTGAATCGATCGAGTTACGCATAGCTTTTGCTCATGTCATTTACGGCCCAGCCGTCTACCTCGATAGCGACATGGAAACGGCGGGATTGACATCCGCGTTTAATGCCGTCCGAGAGTTAGCGCTAAGCCCAGAAGACAGCGCCAAGTACATACGGCGCAAGTTAGAGGCTCTCAATGGTGCCTAAGAGACAATCTCCTTGGCTGGTAAGCAGTTACAGCGACGACGGACCCGCTTGTGTCGAATGCAGGATGCTGCACGGTATCAGTACCGACGTCCGCGACTCGAAACACCGTAGTGGCCCGGTGTTGTCGTTTAGCCCGCTGGCGTGGCGGTCCTTTGTGGATGGTGTGGTCGCCGGCCGGATCCGCCCCATTTCCTAGTTGCCGCGTTCGAGTTCGGTGAATGCTTCGCGTAGCTCGACAGCGGCGGCTAGCCCGCGTCGTTCAGTCGCTGTAACGATTTCTAGGGCGCGCCACCGATTCGAGGGCACGATGCCGGACGCTATGGCTGTATGGGTGTGGGCTACGGCTTCATCCAACTGGTCGGTCACCACCAAGGTACGGGCCAAATCCAAATGCGCGGCGATAACCCGGCGCGGCCAGATTCCGGTATCGCCCACAGCGGGGGTGAGGTTGGTGATGAGTTGGCGGGCATAGGATTCCGCTGCCGGGTCACCGGCCCAGGCTAGTGTGGTGGCGGTGTAGGCCAGGGATTTGGTGGCGTCGTATTGATAGTGGTGCTGCATCGGTTTGACCACTGGTAGAGCCTCAGCAAGCTGCTGCACCCGGTGAATGGTCGTAGCGGTGGCGGCCCGCTCACCCAAACGCGCTAGGGCGCGCCCGGCTTGGGCAGCGGCTTGTACTTCGACTGAACTGCCCGGTGGGGCGATATCTTGCGCCACCTGTGCAAGGGTCAGAGCCTTGGCATACTCGCCTGCGGTCAACACCTGCCACGCCCGCGTTTCATAGGCCCACGCCCGAATCTCGTGATGGCCGACGTCTTTGCCGATGCTTTCCGCTGCCTGGAGATAGGTGCCCGCGGTGCTGATGTTGTGCAAATCAATATGGACTGTGGCCGCCAGCAACGATAGCCAGCCGGTCACCACGGCCAGCCGCCGCTTATCGCTCACGGTGGCACGGGCATCCATAAGTTTTTGGGTGTAGGACAGATAGCGGCGCAGGAACGGCAACAACTGTTCCGGGTGACTGCTGGCATAGGCCACGGCTAGGGCATCGGCGTGTTCTTCCAGTGCGGCAAGGGTTTCCTGGCCCACATCCGAGGCATGCACCCGGCGCACCAGCTCTAGCGCGTGCAGCTCATCATCTGCGCATACTCCCGCTGGGGACACCAGCGCACCAGCAGCCGGGCTATCACGTTGTGCTTGGTGGTGCTCGAATTCGGCCAGCAACGCACCCTGGGCATGAACAATCTCGTCTGCGATAGCCCAAAAATCCCGGCGCGCGGGAACATCATCCCCGGCAATGATGTGGGAAATGTAGGAGCGGCTATAGCCGGTGGCGGTAGCCAACTGCTGATGCGTCACCCCCGCTTGCTTGGCCATACGGCCAAGCAACGCCCCGAGTTTGCCTTGTGCCGCACGGGTTTGGTGCTGGTGTGCCATGGGTGCCGCCTGTGGCGCTGGGGTGCCGGGTAGGGACACCGCCAGCCTAGCCACGGTGCGCCAGCTGCCGCACCGACTGAGCGGGGGGTGGTGGGTGAAGGTGGGAACAGGTGGGCACCTATCGCCCACACTGGATTAATCCGGGCAATGTGCCCAGCGGCAACCGGGGCCGGGTGCCGCTGGTGAGTAGCCCCCGACGCTGACCAGCGGCCCGCTCCCCCCTCCCGGCCCGGCTCCGGTTGCCCCTGACCTGTTGTCCATTGAGGACACTGGAGGCGAACCGGATCATGGCCACCACCCACAGCCCGCGCACTCCCGCACCCTCTGCACCCGCTTCGGCAGTGACCTCCGCCGAGGTGCCCACCGGCCCGGCGGACATCCAGCTGGTGACGGTGTCCGGCTGGGTGCAGCGGCTGCGTGTGGTGACCGCCGCGAAGCTGTTCGCCCACGCCCCCGCCGGAACCGGCCGCTGTGTCCACTGTGCACAGGTGTGGCCGTGTCCGGTGGCGTGCAGTGCCTCGGCGTGGTTGGCGGTGATCTGATCATGTGCCGCGAACGCCTCACCCGCCTCCCCTCTGGCACCGGTGTGGTGGCCGTGGGTTATGGCCGGGTGGCCCACCCCGACGACGCTGCACGGGTACGCGCCCGGCTGACCGCGTGGTGCACCAAAGCCGGATACGAGGTCCTAGCCGTGCCGATCGACACCGGCCGGAACCCACGCGCCGGACTACACCGGCCCGGCCTGACCGCCTGCCTGGACATCGCTGCCCTGCTCGCTGTGGACGTCGTCGTCATGCCAACCTTGTGGCACCTCTCCCGCGACCCCCACGCCGCCGCCCGCGCCTACAGCCTGCTGGCCGCGGTGGCGCAGGTGCTGACCGTGGGCGGACCCAGCATCACCGAGCTACGCGAGCGCGCCACCACCAACGGCACCAGCGCCAGCGGCGGCAGCGACCCGGATGGACAGCGGTGACCGGGCCGTCTGCGGTGGGCCAGTACCGGGCCGTGACCGCCTACCTGAGCACGATCACCCAAGCCCTGCAGAACGCTGAGACCACCAACAGCCCCGCGCCTGCTGGCCTGCGCCGAGGCTTGGTCCGGACCCACGGCGCGCTGTGGGCGGTGCTGGGTCCACACCAGCTCAACCACCGGGGCCGGTGCCCAGCCTGCCGCACCCGGCTGGGCCTGCCCGGCCCCTGCGCCCTGGTGCCCGTGCTCGCTGCCTACCTGCTCTCCCCGCTTCCGGTGGTGTGGTGGCAAATCCTGGCCGCCACCGCTGGCCCCGATGACCCACCGGTCACCATGACCCAGGTCAGCACCTGGCTCGGAGTGGACCCGGCCACCGGCCACAGCGGTAAGCCCCTGCACACCGCCAAGAACGTCACCCAGGAGTTGTGAGCGCCCTACCTGCCCGCGCTGAGTGTCTGATGTGGACCGCGATCACCACCCGTGGTGAGGGTTGACCGCCCACTACTGGTCCCCGATCGGGTGATGGCGCGACGCTACGTTAGCGCCCCATGGGCGCGGGCCGGGGGCAAAACGGCCTACTGTAACCGGTGCCGGGCACACCGTGAAGGTTTCCGCTAGCCCTGGGGTGCGCCGAAGGTCTCTAACGAGCGACCCTGACCCGGTTTGGCCGCTCTGAGCAGGTCATACCGTCTTGGGTGCTGCGCGCTACAGGATCACCGGCTTAGCGTTGGTGTTGCGTTGCAGCACAACAGTTTGGGAGTTGATCGACCATGACGGCCACCAACACCACCCCCCTGCCCCCTCCCGCCTGCTGACCCGGTTCAGTCGCTGACCCAAGCGCCCACGGCCCCGATGGGGCCATGACTTGCGCCCACCGGGGCGTCTTTGTTCGTTGCTCCGTTTCAGTGGCATATCGCCAAAGGCCCACGGGGCTCATGGTTTCTGCGTACACACAGGACAGACACCACACGTAGCCGCGCTACCCATTGTCGTTCATGGGGGCGCTTCGGGGGTCTGGCCGCGTACGCGCCGACCAAAGGATTTAGATGGACCGGCTTAACCGCATCCTGGCCAAAATTCGTTACCTGACACTGGCTCAGCGAGAGACACGCGAGCAGGTGGAGCAGCTCGCCGAGGAACTCAGGGGGTTTCGCGACGATCTGGACGATCTTCTGTATGAGGCGGACGATCTTCTCGACGAAGCCCGCGCCGCCGAGGCCGAAGCCGCAGAGCGTCCCGAAGCCGGTTAACCCCAGCGCGAAGCTCGACAACGAAGGCATGAGCTTCCGCTAGAGCCATCTGCGAACCCTCACTAGCGCTCTGATGCCCGGACGTGACCACCCAGGTGCCGCGTCCGGGCTCAGAGACCACATAGCCCTCCTCCACCAGCACACCGATCGCGGTTTGGATCGTGCCGACCGAGACGCCGTATCGCTTAGCCAGCAACGAAAACGCGGGGAGCTGCTTACCCACGGCGATCGTGCCCGCGATGATCTTGGCACGTAGCTCATCGGCGATCCGTTGATACGCAACAAGGGGACTACGCCGTCTGTACCGCATAACTCCATACTATGGCATATGCAGTGCATGCGGTGTACATGCTTTTTGTTTCATGCCAACGGTTTCTAGACTTTGCGGTGGATCGCCGTACGGTGAGATTTGTGCGTCCACAATGGCCGCCACTCACCGTTAGCGGAGGCAATTTCCCTATGGCATCAACGATCCGCGCCGAAGTCTGTGCCGCGATCCGCGCACACCTAGCATCCATCCCGGCCTACGACGCACCAGCGCGGGCTTGGGTGCGGTTTTGGCTCCACAAAGCCGAAATGTATGAGCTTCTGGCCACAGTGGACCCCATCTCTACGCACACCGCCCGCGTTGTGGCATACACCGCACGCATGCGGGCACGGGCGGCGCATACCCGCCGCTGGCTCTAGGGGGCAGGCACATGGCCAAGCATCAACGGCACCGCATCCGGGCGCATGTGCACCTGCGCCGCAAGATCGACGTGATCCTGTTGGCACACGCGGTGATTGCCTACGCCCGGCACCTGCAACGGCAACAGGAGCAGGACAGCGAAGCAGCCCGATCGCAGTCGGACGAGCCGAAGCACCGCGATGGCGAACGCGAGGACTAACCCCCTCCAAGGCGTTGCGCCACAAGGGATGTGCCCGGATCAGTCAGGCACCGCGGCCACCGTCCCCACCACTGTTGGTGCGGTGCCTGGCTTTCCTTTCCCTTCTGCAGCATCCCCCCGCCGACTACAGGAGTGCCATGAACGCCACCGGCGACCCCCACCACACCGACGACATCGACCGGGACCAGGTCGAGCTGGTGATGGTTGATCAACCCCACACCACTAACCCGGATTCTGTTGTGCCGCAACGAGAAGAGCGGCGGCCCATCATCCCGGCCTGGCTGCGCTCCTGGACTGCCCTGCGAGCCGCGCTGGTGTTCCTAGCCCGGCATGGGGCGTATGCGGCCGGGTTTCATCTGGTGCGCCTGCCGAAGTACGTTGCTGTGGCGCTGTTGTGGCGCGCCCCGGCAGGGGCGTGGATCATCCTCACGGCGTTGTGGCGGTGGATGATCGATGCCGAGACCCGCCCCACCAAGCCCGCCGCTGCCCCACCTAGTGCCGCCGCATCAGCGGCCAGCAAGCCAGGTCCCGGCCTGCCAGCAGCGGCCACACCGCCACGCGGTGAAACCTATTTTTTCTTCACCCAACTGAGGAATCGACGCATCAGCAAGCGCATCCGCATGGTGTTGATGGGAGCAGCGGTGACAGCCCTGGCCTGTGTGGCGCTGTGGGTGTTCGCTCCCGTGTGGATGATCGCCGTCCTGGTCGCCGGCCTCGCGGTGATCTTGGCCAGGGTTGGCACCCCAGCAGATAAGCCGATCGTCACCCGCGCCGTCGTGGTCCCCACAGCCCGACCGTTGCACAGCAACGACGTGCTGGGCGCGTTGGAGGCCATCGGCATCCGCAACGCCAAAGCCGCGCACTTCCCGGCCCCGATCACCCAGGACGGCCCCGGCTGGCGCGCCGTGGTCGATCTGCCGCCGGGTGTGGTCGCGGCGGAGGTGATCGAACGCCGCCCGAAGTTGGCTTCGGCGCTGTCCCGGCCGTTGGGCTGCGTGTGGCCCGAAACCATGCCCGAGGTGCACCCCGGTCGGCTGCTGCTGTGGGTCGCCCACACCGACATGGCCACCACCAAGCAACCCCGCTGGCCCCTCGCATCCAAGGGCACCGTCGACCTGTTCGACGGTGTGCCGGTCGGGACCGATCCGCGCGGGCGCTGGGTCACCGCCGTGTTGATGTTCACCTCCATCGTCATCGGTGCCTTGCCGCGCATGGGTAAAACCGTGTGGCTGCGCCTGCTGCTCCTAGCCGCCTCCTTGGATGTGCGCGCCCAGTTGCACGTCTATGACCTCAAAGGCACCGGGGACCACGCCGCCCTGGCCGCCATCGCCCACCGGTACCGGGCCGGTGACGACCACGACGACATCGCCTATGCCCTCACCGATCTCCGGGAACTGCGTGACGAGCTACGCCGCCGCGCGACGGTGCTGCGTGAGCTTCCCCGCGACCTGTGCCCAGAATCCAAGATCACCCCCCATCTAGCCGGTCAGCGTGACCTTGGCCTGCATCCCATCGTTCTGGGTGTTGATGAATGCCAGAACTGGTTTACCCATCCCGAGCATGGCCAGGACATCACGGCCCTGGTTGACGATCTAGTGCGCCGGGGTCCAGCGGTCGGAATCATCACCATCCTGGCCACCCAACGACCCGATGAAAAAAGCCTACCGCCAGGAATCCGGGCGAACGCCGCCGTCAGGTTGTGCCTGAAAGTCATGGGACAGACCGAAACCGACATGATCCTAGGCACCTCGGCATGGCGTAACGGTATCCGCCCTTCGATTTTCTCCTTGCGGGACAAGGGAATCGGATACCTGTTGGGCGCTACCGATGAGCCGGTGATTGTGCGCGGCGTCTACACCGACGCCCCCAGCGCCACCGCCATCGCCGAACGCGCCCGCCAACTCCGCCAAGCCCAGGACCGGCTGACCGGCTACGCACTCGACACAACCGCCGGAACCACCACCCAGGACACCACGCGCACCGATTCGTTGCTGGCCGACATCAACGCCGTTTTTCCCGTTGATGCCACGGTGATGTGGAACGAGTCCATTGTGGACCGCCTCGCCCAACTCCGACCCGACATCTATGGGGCCTGGGCGAAGTTGGAGCGCGGGGCGAAAGCCACCCAGCTCACCACCGCCCTACGCCCCTATGGCATCCGGCCGGTTCAGCACTGGGACACCGACCCGGACACCGGCGTGAAGGCCAACCGCCGCGCCATCACCCGCGCCGATCTCCACACAGCCCTTGCCGCCGCCAAGATTCCGCACCCCCGCACACCGAACGAAAGGTAAAAACCGTGGCCACACACCAGAACACCGCGATCGTGTTCACCGCCTACGACTTCCCCGCCTACCAGATTGCCGCCTGCCGCATTGCACGATGGCACGGCTACACCGTCACTGACACCTTCATCGCCACCATCCCGCGCAACCTGCTCTCAGAAAAACTCATCGACGCGGTCTATACGGCCGACCCTGTGCATGACCCCAACACCCAACACCGAATCAACCGACTGCGTCACCAGTTCACCGCCCTCGGAGTGGAGTGGGTCGACGTCTCCGATCACATGCGCCTAGACGGCAACGCTCTAATCCTGCACACCGAGCCCATTCCCGAGGACCAGTACCCCTCGCCACCCACCACCACGAAAGGCACTATGTCATGACCAGGAAAGGTAAAACCGCGGTGGTGTTCACAGTGGACACCAACCCCACCTACGCCGACACCGCCGGGCACACCGCTAAAGCCAAGGGCTACCGGGTGAGCGAGACCATTCGCCACGACATCGACGAACTCCTGACCTACGTCACCACCCACACCACCGCCGTGGTGTTTTTCGCCGACACCATCACCGACCCCGCCGCACAGGCACGTATCGAACTCCTCGCTGAACAACTCGCCGCCATGGGCATCACCTGGATCACCTGACCCACCCGATAAGGAGACAGCGCCATGGCTCGACGTAACCCAACCAACCCCGTCGGAGTGCTGTACATCGCCTTCGACCAACCAGGAACCGTTAACCCTGAACGAGTTTTCTGCCAAGAACTAGCCCAAAATCTTGGTATTCCTATCGTTCGCGAGTTCGCCCGGCCCGCCGATCTTGATGACGGGACACCCATCCTTGAAGAGATGTTCGACTACCTAGCCGCCAACGAATCCGTGACGCACGCCTTCGTCTGGGCGCACATGCACCTCGCCCGCTCACGACTGGACTTCATGCCCCGTGGCCTTATCGGCGACTTGCTCGTCCATCAGAAACTCGCTGACCTAGGGATCACTGTGGCCTGCCCCGACCCGTTCTAGCGCTAGCAGCTGCTCGCTGTCACCCCCCCCCCCCCCACCCAGGCCCAAACCGAGGCCCTCGCCGGCCTCACCCGCTAGAGACACAACCCCAGGTCAGCACACCCGCCAGGCGCTAGAGGGACTGCTAGAGCTAGCAGGCCCGGCTGCTAGAGGCACCGCAGCTGAACCGGCTCAGCGCGACCGGTTCGGCGGTGGTGCAACCGTGCACCAGCTGCCAATCTGGACACCGTGACACCACCGCCCGCAACCCCCGCCCCGAACAGCTTCGGTGAACTGATCACCGCAGCACGCACCACCAAAAAAATCAGTCAACGCGCACTTGCTGACCAACTCGATATCAGCCATACGACAGTGGCCCGGATCGAAAACGGCACCACCCCCACACCAACCCCGGAGGTCTTGATTGGACTCATTGAGGTTCTTGCGGTAGACGTTCGAACCGCTTTCGAACTGCTGCCGCCGTATCAACGGCTCGCCGAACTCCTCAATGGGGGATGAGATGAAACGAACCACCGTCCCACGCGACACTGTTGCCGGACCACGGCGTAAACGTGCAGTGCGCTACCTGCGAGTGTCCACACTCAAACAAGCCCAAACCGGCCGCACCCGTGACGGCGACTCCATCGCAACCCAACGCACCGCCACCGATGACACCGCTGCAGATTGGGACGCCGATATTGTCGATGAGTACCTCGACAAAGGCACCGCCACATCTATCGTGAAGCGCAAGGATTACCAGGACATGATCCGGCGCATCACCACAATCAAAGATGTTGACCTGGTCATCATGTACCAGTTCTCGCGGATCTTCCGCAACGCCCTAGAAGCCCGACTGGTCAAACTCGAACTACACAAGCTCGGCGTACGACTGATCACCCCCGAAAGCCGCTTTGAAGACAACCCCGATACCCAACTGCTGGAAAACCTCAAACACGATCTAGATGAGTACTACTCGGCCAAACTCAGCGAAGACGTCCGCTACAAGATGGCCGAAAAAGCCAAACGCGGCCACACCGTACGCCGCGCCCCCATCGGCTACCTCAACACCCGCGAAACCATCACCATCGGCAAGGAAAAACGCAGCGTTCCCACCATCATGATCAACCCGGAATGCGCCCGCCACATCCGACGCGCCTTCGAGCTGTACGCCACCGGAAAATACAGCCAAGCCCAAGTCTTAGAGATGATCACCGCCGCCGGGCTACTCATGCCCCCGTGGAAAGACCTCCCCGAACGCCCGCTTTCCCTGACCCAACTCGGTTACCTGCTTCAAAATCGCTACTACTGCGGCTATGTTGAACAAGACGGCCAATGGTACCCCGGTTTGCACGAACCCCTTGTCACAGAAGACCTGTTCAACCGGGTGCAAGAAGTGTTGACCGTGGACCGCAACGGCGGAGCCGGTACCCGCGACCGTAAACACCACCACGACCTCAAGGGCTATCTGTGGTGCGGGCGCTGCGGCAACGAGCGGCTGATCTACACACCCGCCAAGGGCAACGGCGGCATCTATGAATACTATTATTGTATTGGTATCAAAGACAAACGCTGCACACTGCCGTACCTGCCCGTGGCCGAGCTGGAGCACGCCGTAGCCGCACACCTGGACACCATCACCCTGCCCGAACCGGTACGGCACGCCCTCGCCCGCCAACTCGATACCATCGTCCGGGATGAACGCACCGACTCCGCCGCCACCCGCAAAACCCTGAACCGCCAACTCAAACTGCTCAACGACGCGGTACGCGGCTGCATCCGCAAACTCGGCGACCCCCGCTGGCCCGAGGACGCCCTGGACGATGAGATGCGCGACATTCGGGCTGATATCGCCAATGTGACCCAACAGCTAGCCGACATCGACACCGTCCTGCACACCGGACGCGACTACCTCAACGCCGCCGCCACCATCTTGGCCCAACCAGGCCCCGTCTACCTCTACGGAGACGACACCGCCCGCGCCGCCTTCCTCAAATCAGTGATCAACCGGATAGACATCAACACCGACACCGAACGCGCCATCACCGTCACCAGCCACAGGCTGAACCAACCCTTCGATGTGCTCAGCACCGCCGCACCAGAGCGCTACCGGCTCACCGAAGCTATCCCCGCCCCTCGCCCCGCACAGGGCGACACAGGCAACCTCAGCGCCTCCCAGTTCGTGCCCTGGGACGGCTCAGCACACAGCAAAAACGGCACCACCCTCACAGGTGGTGCCGCCGCTGCTATCAACCTTGCTGACCTGCTCAAACCCGACCCCAAGGGTCGCGGTTCGAATAAGCGGTACTGGGTGGGCACAGTTGGGTTCGAACCAACGACCCCTCGCTTGTAAGGCGAGTGCTCTCCCACTGAGCTATGCGCCCCCGCAGCGGCCCCGAGCGTACCGCCCGGGGCGCTGCGCGATCTTGTGGTTCAGCTGGCCAGCTCGGTCAGCGCCTTCTTCCACGCGGACTGGTCACGGGCTTCGCCGGGGCCGTTGACCTCGGCGAAGCGGACGATGCCGTCCTTGTCGATCAGGAAGGTGCCGCGGACGGCGAAACCGGCGGTGTCGTTGAAGACGCCGTAGGACTTGGCGACCTCGCCGTGCGGCCAGAAGTCGGACAGCAGCGGGAAGGTGTAGCCCTCCTGCGCCGCCCACGCCTTGAGGCTGAACGGGGTGTCCACGGACACACCGATCACCTGCACGGCGTCGTTCTGGTAGTCGCCGATCTCGTCCCGGACCTGGCACAGCTCACCGGTGCAGATGCCGCTGAACGCGAAGGGGTAGAACACGAGCAGGACGTTCTTCTCGCCACGGAACGAGGAGAGGGTGACCTTCTCCTTGTTGCTGTCCGGCAGCGTGAAGTCCGGGGCCTGCGTACCGACCTCGATCGTCATCGAGCACTCTCCTGGGAGTCTGGCTGGCTTCGCGAGCCAGCCTAGACCCTCAGGGAGAACTCACAGACTTGGTCTCAGCGCTTGGGCTTCCCGGCCCGAGCGCCGACCAGCCGGGTGGCCGTCCAGCCCTCCGACACCGACAGTGTCGAGGTGACGGACAGTCCCGCCGTGCTGGACGCGTCGCCGACGTCACTCGGCTCCACGTAGCCCGGCTTTCCGGTCTTGGGTGTCAGCAGCCAGATCACGCCCTCGTCGGCGAGTGGTGTGATGGCGTCGACGAGGTCGTCGGTGAGATCACCGTCACCCTCTCGCCACCAGTACAGCACCACGTCGATGACTTCCTGCGCGTCCTCGTCGAGGAGTTCGCCTCCACAGCGCTCCTCCACGGCGGCGCGGATGTCGTCATCGACATCCTCGTCCCAGCCGAGTTCCTGGACCACCATGTCCGGCTCAATACCGAGCCTCTCGGCGACGCCGACCTTTTCAGCGCCTTCCGCGGCGACCACGAGTGTCACTCCTCCAACTACGCGAGTGCGGCAAGCCCAACGGCCGCCGCACTGGTGTGTCCAACCGATCCCGGCTAGCGAACACTGCGAGTGGCCACCTGCGCAACTGCACGAGGCGGGACACGCCGGAATGGCTTCCCAACTGGCGGCATCCGGCTGCCCTCGATCGGACTATTGACAGTTACCGGCCGGTAGCGGTGACGCGCGTGCGCGCACGCGTAAGGATGGGGGACGATGACACGGCAGCGCCAACGCGTGGGATGCTCAACTGACACCGCGTGGCCGAGAAAGGCTGCCCCGAAACTGACGACGAAGCATGGCGAGGAGAACCCTTGGCCCCGCAGAACACCGGCGCCGGCACCCCTGAGCGGGTGCGCGTCATCCGCGACGGGCTGGCCGCCCACCTGCCGGACATCGATCCGGAGGAGACCGCCGAGTGGCTGGAGTCCTTCGACGCCGTCCTCGCCGGGGCCGGTCAGCAGCGCGCCCGGTACCTGATGCTCCGGCTGCTGGAACGTGCTCGTGAGAGCCACGTCGGCGTACCCTCGCTGACCAGCACCGACTACGTGAACACCATCCCCACCGAGCGGGAGCCCTGGTTCCCCGGCGATGAGGAGACCGAGCGCCGCTACCGGGCGTTCATCCGCTGGAACGCCGCGGTGATGGTGCACCGCGCCCAGCGGCCCGGCGTCGGTGTCGGTGGTCACATCTCCACCTACGCCTCCTCCGCCGCGCTCTACGAGGTCGGCTTCAACTGGTTCTTCCGTGGCAAGGACCACCCCGGCGGCGGCGACCAGCTCTTCATCCAGGGCCACGCCTCCCCCGGCATCTACGCCCGCGCCTTCCTGGAAGGCAGGCTCTCCGCCGAGCAGCTCGACGGCTTCCGCCAGGAGTTGTCGCACGCCGGGCCGGGTGGCGGCCTGCCGTCCTACCCGCACCCGCGGCTGATGCCGAACTTCTGGGAGTTCCCGACGGTGTCCATGGGCCTCGGCCCGATGAACGCCATCTACCAGGCCCGGTTCAACCGCTACATGCACGACCGCGGGCTGGCCGACACCTCGCAGCAGCGGGTGTGGGCCTTCCTCGGCGACGGCGAGATGGACGAGCCGGAGTCGCGTGGCCTGATCCACGTCGCGGCCTCCGAGGGCCTGGACAACCTGACCTTCGTGATCAACTGCAACCTGCAGCGCCTGGACGGGCCGGTGCGCGGCAACGGCAAGATCATCCAGGAGCTGGAGTCGTTCTTCCGCGGCGCGGGCTGGAACGTGATCAAGGTCGTCTGGGGCCGGGAGTGGGACGCGCTGCTGCACGCCGACCGCGACGGCGCCCTGGTCAACCTGATGAACACCACGCCGGACGGCGACTTCCAGACCTACAAGGCCAACGACGGCGCCTACGTGCGTGAGCACTTCTTCGGCCGCGACCCGCGGACCAAGGAGCTGGTCACCCCCTACAGCGACCAGGACATCTGGAACCTCAAGCGCGGCGGGCACGACTACCGCAAGGTGTACGCGGCCTACAAGGCGGCCACTGAGCACCACGGCCAGCCCACGGTCATCCTGGCCAAGACCATCAAGGGCTACGGCCTTGGCCCGCAGTTCGAGGCGCGCAACGCCACGCACCAGATGAAGAAGCTCACCCTCGACGACCTGAAGCGCTTCCGCGACACCCAGCGGATCCCGATCACCGACGCCGAGCTCGACCGCGACCCGTACCTGCCGCCGTACTACCACCCCGGCAAGGACTCCGCGGAGATCCAGTACCTGCTGGACCGCCGTCGTCAGCTGGGTGGTTCGGCGCCCGCTCGCCGGGTCAAGGACAAGCCGCTGGTGCTGCCGGGCGACAAGGTCTACGAGGTCATCCAGCGCGGGTCCGGCAAGCAGGAGGTGGCCACCACCATGGCCTTCGTCCGGCTGGTCAAGGACCTGGCGAAGGACCCGGAGATCGGCCCCCGGCTCGTCCCGATCATCCCGGACGAGGCGCGGACCTTCGGCATGGACTCCATGTTCCCGACGCAGAAGATCTACAACCCGCACGGTCAGCTGTACACCTCGGTGGACGCCAAGCTGATGCTCGCCTACAAGGAGAGCGAGAAGGGTCAGATCCTGCACGAGGGGATCAACGAGGCCGGGTCGACGGCGTCGTTCACCGCGGCGGGCACCTCCTACGCCACGCACGGCGAGCCGATGATCCCGATCTACATCTTCTACTCGATGTTCGGGTTCCAGCGCACCGGCGACGGCCTGTGGGCGGCGGCGGACCAGATGGCCCGCGGCTTCGTGCTCGGCGCCACCGCCGGTCGCACCACGCTGACCGGCGAGGGCCTGCAGCACAACGACGGGCACTCGCAGCTGCTGGCCTACACCAACCCCGCGGTGGTGGCCTACGACCCGGCCTACGGGTACGAGGTGGCGCACATCGTCAAGGACGGTCTGCGCCGGATGTACGGCGAGAACTCCGAGGACATCTTCTACTACCTCACCGTCTACAACGACCCGTACGTCCAGCCCGCGCAGCCGGCGGACCTGGACGTGGACGGCCTGCTCCGCGGCCTGTACCGCTTTAAGCGGGCCGAGGGCCAGGGCGGGCTGCGGGCCCAGGTGCTGGCCTCCGGGGTGGCGCTGCCGTGGGCGATGCGCGCGCAGGAGCTGCTGGCCCAGGACTGGGGCGTGCACGCCGATGTGTGGTCGGCCACCTCGTGGTCGGAGCTGCGCCGCGAGGCGGTGGCGATCGAGCGGGAGAACCTGCTGCACCCCGACCAGGCTCCCCGGGTGCCGTACATCACCCAGGCGCTGGCCGAGGGTGAGGGCCCCGTGGTCGCGGTGTCGGACTGGATGCGCGCGGTGCCGGACCTGATCCGGCCGTGGGTGCCCACCGACATGCTGACCCTGGGCACCGACGGGTTCGGTTTCTCCGACACCCGCCCGGCCGCCCGCCGCCACTTCCTGGTCGACGCCGAGTCGATCACGGTGGCCACGCTGGCCGCGCTGGCCAAGCGCGGTGAGGTGGAGCGGTCGACGGTCGCCGAGGCGGCGCGCAAGTACCGCATCGACGACGTGCAGGCCGCCGGTCCGCAGACCTCGGACCCCGGTTCCGCCTGAGCGAACGCGAAAAAAGGGGCTCCCGATGGTGGGGAGCCCCTTTTTTTGTCGCTTGGCGCGGCTCAGACGCAGTGCGGCGCGGGGGTGGCCTTCACCAGGCCGTAGTCCGCGCGCGGGTCCAGCAGCAGCGGGACCAGCTTCCCGGCTTCCTGGTGGCGCGGCACGATCCGGCCGCCGGGCACCGGCACCGAGAAGATGCCGTGCAGGCCCAGCACCTCGCGGTGCGCGGCGAACTGCTCGGCGGTCAGCCGGTACCCGCAGGCCGGGTTCTTTTCCACGTCCTCGGGCTTGGCCGGCTCGTTGTCCGCGCCGCCGAAGTAGACCGGGCCCTGGCCGAGCACCGCGGCCAGCCTGCTCTTGGCCACCGCCAGCTGGATCGGCGCCCAGCGGTCGGCGACCAGCTTGACCGTGCCCGCGACCGCGGCCAGCTGGCCCTGCACCCGGCGGCGCTGGTTGAGCGCGGGATCGGCGGCCTCGGCCGCGTCCTTGGCGTCCACCTTGGTCTCCAGCAGCATGCCGACCGCGTGCTTGAGGCCCGCGGTGTTGCGCAGGATGCGCTCCTGGCCGTCACCGGCGACCTGGCGGATCGGCTTGCCGGTCACCGGGTCGGTCCAGATGCCGTACTCGCCGGTGGTCTGCCCCGCGCGCTCCACGTGTGGCTTGGCGTAGTCCTGGGACAGCGCGACGGACTCCTCGTGCAGGTGGCCGTCCACGTTGAGGTTGCGGGACCACAGGTACAGCACGTCCTTGTCGTAGACCTTGGGCGTGGCGCCGTACTCGTGCAGGTCGTGGATGACCTCCGGCCGGTAGTCCTTGATCACCTTGGCCAGTGCCTTCGCCTCCGGGGAGACCAGCAGCAGGTGGTCGCGGTTGATGTCCACGCCCTTGGCGTTGGTGCGGGTGTCCGCGGCCCGCCCGTCCGGGTTGGCGGTGGGCACGAACAGGTACCGCACCTTGGGGTCCGCGCGCTGGAAGGCCAGGTCGCGCAGCTTGCTCAGGCAGCCCTCGCGGCCGGAGGGCTCGTCGCCGTGCTGGGAGCAGATGAACAGCACGGTGCTGATGGCGTGCGCGGGGCCGACCCGGACCAGGTTGATCGGGCGGCCCTGCACGCTCTCGCCGATGCGGGAGACGGTGGTGTGGCGGCTCGCCCTGTCCACGGCGGCGAGGAAGGCCTGCTCCTCGTCCAGGCCGGTCCAGCTGGCGCCGTTGGTCTGCTCGAAGCCGGTGCGCGGCGGGGCGGGCGCCGCGGTCGCGGCGGGTGTGACGAGGCCAAGGGCGGCTGTGGTCAGCGCGGCCAGGGCGATGAGTCGACGCACGTGACTCCTCGGTGGGTTCGGGTGAGGCCCCCAGTGAGCCCCGGCCCGAACCCATCACCGTCACCCGATCGTGTCAACCGTCATTCGTTGCCGGGCGGCGGCCGCGGTGCGGTTCCAGTCCCGCCAGCCGCGGATCACCAGCACCGCGAACACGAGGTAGACCAGCGCGGAGAACCACAGCCCGGACATCAGCTGCAAGGGCACGCCGACCGCGTCCACGGCCAGCCACACCAGCCAGAACTCGACCAGCCCGTAGGCCTGCGCGCCGTAGGCGACCAGGGTGCCGATGAAGATCCACGCGTCCGGCCACGGCGCCCAGGAGGCGTCCAGCGCGTCCAGCAGCAGCGCGAAACCGGTGGTGCCGACCAGCATCAGGCCGACCATCACCAGGCGTTCGGTGGTGGTGGCCGCGCGCACCGCGACGCCGAAGACCGGGTCGCGGCGGCGGGTCCAGGCCCACCAGCCGTAGAGCGCGATGGCCAGCACCGCGACCTGCCGGGTGGCCAGGCCGCCGAGCTGGGCGGAGAGGTAGACGCTGAACAGCAGCACCGCGGTGACGATCTGCACCGGCCAGGTCCACAGGGTGCGGCGCTGGGCCAGGAAGACCACGGCCAGCGCGCCCAGTTGGCCGATCAGCTCGGCGTAGGCGACCCGTTGGCCGAAGAACTCGAACCCGTGGTCCATCAGGAACCGCATCTGCCTCTCCCCACAGTCCAGGCCCCCGGGCCTGCTTCTGGGAACGGCGACGCGACACCGGCGTGCGGACTCAGACGTCAGCGCACGCGGGCGCGCGTGCGCTGCCTCCCATCCGGACTGTCACCGTCGGCCACGGAATTTCACCGTGTCAACCGCCGGCTGGCTGCCGGCGGGTCGCGGGCTTTCACCGCCGGCTCGGATTTTCACCGACCCCGGAGCGCACGACACTTCTGCTCTGGCCAACACTGTCCTCCCCCGTCGCTATTCCGCCCAGGGGATAGTGACCTGAAAGACTGTTCGCGTTCATCTGCGACCGCCAGGGTTGAGCCATGCGCAACCTGCTGGTCCCCCCAGTTGTCGCCCTGCTCGTGCTCGGCTTGCCCGGCCTCGCGAACGCCGGGCCCGGCACCGTCGTCCCCGTCGCCCAGACCCCGCCGTTCGTCGACGATCCCAGCGGCGTCCCGCCCAACTCCAACGCCGACGACCCGGCGATCTGGACGCACCCGTCCCGGCGGGAGCACAGCGTGGTGCTCGGCACGCTCAAGGAGGGCGGCCTGGCCGCCTTCGACCTCGCGGGCAAGCAGTTGCAGCTGGTGGCCGCGCCACCGCCGCCGCGGGCCGGGGCCGCGCCCGGCCGGTTCAACAACGTGGACCTGCTGGGCGACCTGGCCTTCGTCAGCGACCGCGGCCGGGACCGGGTGCGGGTGTACCGGGTCGACCCGCGCGGCGCGGCGGCCGGGAAACAGGTGCTCACCGACGTGACCGCGGCGGAGACGCCCAGGGTGTTCAGCGCGACCGAGGCCGAGGTGGACGAGCAGCGCACCGCCTACGGCCTGGCCGCCGGCACCGACCGGGGCGTCCCGCTGGTGGTGGCCAGCCGCCGCCACGAGACCCGGCTGGCCCTGCTCACCCCGGTGCGCACCGGCGCCGGCGTCAGCGTGCGCCAATTGTCCACTGTGGACATCCCGGCCAGCTTCCGGCTGCCGGACGGCAAGACCTGGACTCCGTGCGCCGAGCCGGGTGAGCGGCCGCAGCTGGAGGGCATGGTGATCGACTCCCGGCACCGGGTGCTCTACGCCGCCCAGGAGGATGTCGGCATCTGGCGGATCCCGTTGTCCGCCAAGGGCTTCGGCCAGCCGGAGCTGATCGACCGGGTGCGCGAGTTCGGGGTGCCGGCCAAGTACGACGAGCAGACCGAGGAGTGCGTGCCGGACGGCCCGGACCCCGGCTTCGGCGGCAAGTGGCTGACCGCGGACGCCGAGGGGCTGACCATCGCCGACGCCGGCGAGGGCGAGGGCGAGGGCGAGGGACAGCTGGTCGCCTCCAGCCAGGGTGACTCGCGGTTCGTGGTCTACGACCGGGTCAAGCCGGGCAAGGTGCTCGGCACTTTCCGGGTGCGCGAGGGGCACGGGCGGGACTCGGTGGAGCACTCCGACGGGGCGGCCGTGGTGACCACGCCGCTGCCCGGATACCCGGCCGGGCTGCTCGTGGTGCACGACGGAGAGCGGAAACCGGTGGCCACCGATCCCTCTGGCGAGGAACTGGAGACCACCGGTTTCGCTTACCTGAGCTGGAAAGACGTGCTGGCGTCGCTGGCGCGCTGAGCTACTGCGCGGGCGGCATCGGCGGGATCGGCGTGCCGGCCGGCGGGGTCGGGTCGTTGTTCGGCGGCGGCCCCGGCGGCGTTGAGGTGCCCGGCGCGGGAGCGGGGTTGCGGCCAGCCGCGGCCTCGCTCTCGATCCGGCTCAGCCAGCGGCCCCAGCGGTCCTGCATCGGCCGGATCAGGCCGCCGCCGACGCCGACCACCAGGATGCCGCCGACCGTGGCCAGCACCGTGATCAGCACCGGCAGGGTGACCGCGGTGGCGATGCCGAGCTGGTTCAGCGCGGCGATCACACCCAGCGCCAGGATGAAGACGTAGGTGATGCCGCGCAGCAGCGGGGTGAACGGGCGGGCGCCGAGCGCGGCGCTGACCATGTCCCGCACCACCCTGGCGATGGCCGCGGCCACCAGCAGCAGCACGATCGCCACGACGATCCGCGGCAGGTAGCTGACGATGTCGGTGAGCAGCTGGCTCACCGCGTTGCCGGTGCCGAAGGCGCTGAAGGCCAGTTGCAGTGCGATCAGCAGGACGAAGTAGTAGACGAGCTTGACGATGATCTCGGCGGCGTCCACCCGCTGGCTGGCCAGCAGCGAGCCCACGCCCGCCTTGTCGGCCAGCCGGTTGAAGCCGGTCTTGCGCAGCAGCAACGAGACCACCTTGGCCAGCGCCTTGGCGATCAGCCAGCCGACCAACAGGATCAGCAAGAAGCCGAAGAGCTTCGGCACAAATGTCGCCACCATGGACCACGCGTCCGCGAGTCCCCGGCGTAGTTCGCCACCCACGACTTCCTCCTCTGTCCGCGACGGCTTGTCGCTACCGGAGTTGATCGTGGGCTGGTTGGGCTAAACCAGCAAGGCACCACACAGACCCGATAGGAGTAATGGACTGGCCCGAACGGCCCTGACCGTCCACAGTAGAACTACCGGTGGGGACCGGAGGGATGAGAAGGCCCGGCGCGAGCGCCGGGCCTTCTCCTTTTTTTGTTGTCTCAGCGATGAATCAGAACGGCAGGTTGGTCACCTTGTTGGCCACCGCGGCCGCGCGCACCTTCTCCGCCAGCGCGGACGGCGGGGTGGGCGCGGACCGGCGGGACCGCGCGGACTCGGTGTCGGCCGGCACGTCCGGACGCGGGGTGCCCGCGCAGATCACCCGGCTCGGCGGCAGCACGCCGTCGACCAGGTACCGGTTCACGTGCTCGTCCACGCAGGTGTTGCCGCCGAGGGCGTACAGGCCGTGGCGGCCCTCGTCGGCCACCGAGATCAGGTGGTTCTCCAGCCGCTCGGCCATGGCCGGGCCGCCGTCGTAGTGGGTCTGGGTGTCGCCGTCGGCCTGGATCACCAGACCGGTCTGGTAGCCCTTGCGCTTGAGCTTGACCGGCTGCTCCGGCGGGGTGAAGGAGCGGAAGGTGCAGGTGCGCGGCGCGGCGCGGCCGACGCCGAGGCCGTAGGGGTAGCGGTCCCGGAACTCGCGCATGTCCTGGTAGTAGGTGTTGAGGTCGGCCGGCCAGTCCGCCTCGCAGGTCACCGTGTCGAACACGCCGGCCCGCAGCTGCGCCAGGCCGAGCGCGGCCAGTTCCTTGCCCGCCTTGACCGCCTCGGCGAACTCGGCGGAACCCGGCTGGAAGTCCCGGAAGTACTTCACGTCCTCGGCCAGGAACTCCCAGTTGAACCGGTACCGCGCGCCGCCGCCCATGCCCGCGTCGAACTGGGTGCGGTCGAAGCCGTCCACCGGCTTGGCGTGCAGCTTGGCCGCCACCTGCTCGACCGTGGCCAGCACCTCGGCCTTGGTCTTGCCGATGCCGAAGCGGTTGTTGCGCTGCCCGGCCCACTCGGCCCACAGGTCCACGTTCTCCCGGAAGGCCACCGACTGGCGCTTGAACTGCTCCCGCCAGATCCACTCCGGGTGCACCGCGGAGTCCAGCACGCTGCGGTCCAGCTGCTTGGGGAACAGGCTGCCGTAGACCGCGCCGAGGTAGGTGCCGTAGGAGTAGCCGACGTAGTTGAGCTTCTTCTCCCCCAGCACGCCGCGGATGACGTCCATGTCGCGGGCGGTGTTGGGCGTGTTGACGTGCTTGCGCAGCGCGCCACCGGCCTTGCGGCAGGCTTCCTCGCTCTGCCGGGCGCTGGCCGCCCAGGCCGGGAAGTCCTTGTCCTCCGGGCGGGAGTTCAGCTTGTGCAGGTCGGTGGTGACCTCGCAGCTGAGCAGGGTGGACTCGTTGACCCCGCGCGGGTCGAAGCCGATCAGGTCGTAGACCTCGGTCAGCGGGGTGCCGTAGAAGTAGGTCGGCATGGCCAGGCCGCTGCCGCCGGGACCACCGGGGTTGGTCAGCAGGATGCCGCGCCGCTTGGCCGGGTCGCCGGCCTTGAGTCTGCTCACCGACAGCGAGATCTTCTCCTGCTTGGGCTTGCGGTAGTCCAGCGGCACCACCAGGGTGGCGCAGTCCAGCCCGGTGTTGAACTTGCACGGCTGCCAGTTCGGGACCTGGCCGTAGAACTCCTTGAGCGCGGCCGGGTTGGCCGTCTCGGCCGCGTCGGCCGCCGAGGTCGCGGTCACGACCTGGGTGCCGAGCAGCCCGAGCAGCGCCAGCGTCAGCGCGGCCGCTCGCGACCACCTGCCGCGGATGGCGGTTGTGCTACGCACAGTGGAACCTCCTGCATCGCCTGTGCCCCTTTCGGGCGAGCAGCTCGTTCCTACCGACGGGTGAGCAGGGAAAACAGGGCGAACTGGCCGCACATTAATCTGGGATTTTCCCCGTATAGAAGGTCCCCCGACTGTAGTAACGCTCAGCGTGCGCCTGAGTACCGGCCCGACGTGGGATTCTGGGCGGCATGAGCACCGAGGCCGGGCCGGGCACGCATCCGCCGGAGCTGTCGCCGGCCACCCTGCGCGGACTGGAGCGCGCCTCCGGTGACCTGGCCGCGGCCAGCATCGCCGCGATGGACTCCCAGCTGCCCTGGTTCCGCCGGATGCCCGCCGACCAGCGGGCCAGCGTGCTGCTGGTGATCCAGACCGGCGCGGCCAACTTCGTGGAGTGGCTGCGCGATCCCCGGCAGGCCATCCGGCTGACCGCGGAGGCCTTCCGCGCCGCGCCGCGCGACATCTCCCGCTGGGTCAGCCTGCGGCAGACCGTGGAGCTGGTCCGGATCGCCATCGACCAACTGGAGCAGCAGCTGCCGATACTGGGCAGGGACACCGCGGAGCGGAGCTGGCTGACCGAGGCGGTGCTGCGCTACGGCCGGGAGATCGCCTTCGCCGCGGCCACCTCCTACGCCGCCGCGGCCGAGGCCAGGGGCGCCTGGGACGCCCGGCTGGAAGCGCTGATGGTGGACGGCATCGTGCGTGGCGACGCCGAGGAGTCGCTGCTCTCCCGGGCCGCCGCGCTCGGCTGGGACCTGGCCGCCGAGGCCACCGTGCTGGTCGGCAACCCGGCCAGCGACGACCCGCCCGCGGTGGTCTTCGACGTGCGCAGCCGGGCCGCCCGCACCGGGCGCGCGGTGCTGCTCGGCGTGCAGGGCTCCCGGCTGGTGGTGGTGCTCGGCGGGCCGGTGGCCGGGTCCACCGGGCACGACGTGCTGGCCAAGATGGCCGAGGCCTTCGGCGACGGGCCGGTGGTGGCCGGGCCGACCGTGCCCAGCCTGGCCGAGGCGCACCACAGCGCGGCCGACGCCATCTCCGGGCTGCGCGCGGTGGTCGGCTGGCCCGCCGCGCCGCGGCCGGTGCGCTCCGGCGAGCTGCTGCCCGAGCGCGCGCTGGCCGGGGACCCGGAGGCGGAGCGGCAGCTGGTGGAGCGGGTGGTGCGGCCGCTGGTGGAGGCCGGCGGCTCACTGCTGGAGACGGTGGAGGCCTACCTGGAGGCCGGTGGCGTGCTGGAGAGCTGCGCGCGGACCTTGTTCGTGCACTCCAACACGGTGCGGTACCGGCTGCGCCGGGTGGCCGAGATCACCGGGCACAACGCCACCGACCCGAGGGACGCGCTGGTGCTGCGGGTGGCCCTGGCGGTCGGGCGGCTGGCCAGGGCTCGCGGGCTCTGGTGATCCCGGTCTCACCACTCACCCGTTCGGTCTAGCCAGCGGGCGGAGTTTCTAGCGCTGACCACAATGAAACAGACATATGCGGGGCGGTTTTTGCTCACCGCTTGTAGACACTCCACAAACAGAGCCCCCGAAGTTAGTTCCCGGCGGCATGCCAGCGGACCCCCCGGAGCGTGTTCAGTTACCGACGTGATCGCGCTCCTCGCTCCCGGACAGGGCTCGCAGTCCCCCGGCATGTTCGGCCCCTGGCTGGAACTGCCCGGCACTGCCGAGCGGCTGTCCCACTGGTCCGAGCTGACCGGGCTGGACCTGGTCCGCCTCGGCACCACGGCGAGCGCCGAAGAGATCAAGGACACGTCGGTGACCCAGCCACTGGTGGTGGCCCTGGCGCTGCTGGCGTACGAAGAGTTGGCCCGCCGGGTCGAGTTGCCCACCGACGTCCCGGTTGCCGGCCACTCGGTCGGTGAGCTCGCCGCCGCAGCAGTTGGTGGCGTGCTCACCGCCGATGACGCCGTCGCGCTGGCCGCGGTGCGCGGGGCCGAGATGGCCGCCGCGTGCGCGCTCGAACCGACCGGCATGGTCGCCGTGATGGGCGGCGTGGAATCCGAGGTCCTCGCGCGGATCGAGGAGCTCGGCCTGGTTCCCGCCAACCGCAACGGCGCCGGGCAGATCGTGGCGGCGGGCAGCCTGGCCGGGCTGGACAAGCTGCTCGCGGACGCGCCCGAGCGGGCGCGGGTCAAGGCGCTGCCGGTGGCGGGCGCCTTCCACACCCACTACATGGCCCCCGCGGCCGAGGCGCTGCGCGCCCGCGCCGCCTCGGTGGCGGTGAACAACGTCACGCGCCCCTTGTTGTCCAACGCCGAAGGCGCTGTGCTCCCTGTGGGCACCGACGGTGCCGATGTGCTTGGCCGGCTGGTCACCCAGGTGACCTCGCCGGTGCGTTGGGACGCCTGCATGACCACCCTCGGCACTCAGGGGGTCACCGCGGTCGTCGAGCTGCCTCCGGCCGGGACGCTGAGCGGACTGGTCAAGCGGGAGCTTCCCGACCTGACGCGGCTCCCCCTGAAGTCCCCGGCCGACCTCGACAAGGCGGCCGACCTGTTCGCCGGTGGTGCGGCGTGAGCAACGAGGAGCGACCAACGATGCAGCTGGCCCCCGGCCCGGTCGGCACCAGGATCATCGGACTGGGCAGCCACCAGGGCGACCGCGTGGTGACCAACGACGACATCGCCAAGCTGGTGGACACCTCCGACGAGTGGATCCAGAGCCGGGTCGGCATCAAGACCCGCAGGCTCGCCCGCGAGGACCAGTCGCTGACCGACATGGCGGTCGAGGCCGGCAAGAAGGCCGTCGCGAACTCCGGGCTGAACCCCGATGACATCGACACGGTCATCATCGCCACCTGCACCATGCCCAGCACCATCCCCAACGCCGCGGCCCAGGTCGCCGCGCGGATCGGGGTCGGCCGGGCCGGCGCCTTCGACGTGAACGCGGCCTGCGCGGGCTTCTGCTACGCCATGGCCACCGCCTCGGACCTGGTCCGCGGCGGCTCCTCGCGGTACGCGCTGGTGATCGGCGCCGAGCGCTTCACCGACTGGGTGGACTGGACCGACCGCTCGACCTGCATCATCTTCGCCGACGGCGCGGGCGCCGCGGTGATCGGTCCCTCGGACGAGCCCGCCATCGGGCCGGTGGCCTGGGAGAGCGCCGGCGGTCTGGCCGAGATGATCGGCGTGACCCCGCAGCGCTACCTCTACCAGGAGGGCCAGTCGGTCTTCCGCTGGGCGACCACGGAGAACTGGCCGGTGGCCGAGCGCGCGGTGGAGCTGGCCGGGCTCAAGCTCTCCGACATCGACGCGCTGGTGCCGCACCAGGCGAACCTGCGCATCGTGGAGTCGATCGCCAAGGAGCTGCGTGGCCGGGGCGCCCGCGAGGACCTGGTGGTCGCCCGTGACATCGTCACCAGTGGCAACACCTCCTCCGCCTCGATCCCGATCGCGCTGGACCACATGCGCGAGGCCGGCGAGATCTCCAGTGGCGATGTGCTGCTGCTGATCGGTTTCGGCGCCGGGCTGGTCTCGGCCGGACAGGTGGTCATCTGCCCCTGAGCGCGGGGGCGGGCGCACAACAGACTCCGGGACGGCCGTTGCCGTCCCGGTCGGTGGGTAACTAGAGAGGAACAGCTTCATGGCTTCGGAAAAGGAAATTCTCGACGGCCTCGCGGAGATCATCGAGGAGGTCGCGGGTGTCGACCAGGCCGACGTGGCCGCCGAGAAGTCCTTCGTGGACGACCTGGACATCGACTCGCTGTCCATGGTCGAGGTCGCGGTGCAGGCCGAGGACAAGTTCGGCGTGAAGATCCCGGACGACGAGCTGGTCAACCTGAAGACCGTCGGTGACGCGGTGGCCTACATCTCGAAGAACCAATGACATCTGCTGACGTTGTCGTCACCGGTCTCGGTGCGACGACCCCGCTCGGCGGCGACGTCGCGTCCACCTGGGACGCGATGCTCGCCGGGCGCAGCGGGGTCGGCGAGCTGAAGGCCGACTGGGTGGACAGGTTCGAGCTGGACGTGCGGATCGCCGCCCAGCTCGCTGTCGAGCCCACCGAGGTGCTGACCAGGGTCGAGGCTCGCCGCCTGGACCGGTCGGAGCAGGTCGCGCTGGTCGCCGCCCGCCAGGCGTGGGCGGACGCCGGTTCCCCCGAGGTCGAGCCCGAACGGCTGGCCGTGGTGGTGGGCACCGGCATCGGTGGCGCACTGACCATCCTCGGCCAGGACGACATCCTGGAGCAGTACGGGAAGCGGAAGGTCTCGCCGCTGACCGTGCCGATGCTCATGCCCAACGGCCCCGCGGCCGTGGTCGGGCTTGAGCTGGGTTCCAGGGCCGGGGTGCACGCCCCGGTCTCGGCCTGTGCCTCCGGCGCCGAGGCGATCGCCTGGGCCTGGCGGATGCTCAAGGCCGGGGAGGTCGACGTGGTGGTCTGCGGCGGCGCCGAGGCGAGCATCTGCGCGCTGCCGGTGGCCGGGTTCTCGCAGATGCGGGCGATGAGCACGCGCAACGACGAACCCGAACGGGCCTCCCGCCCGTTCGACCTCGCGCGGGACGGGTTCGTGCTGGGTGAGGGCGCCGGGATCATGGTGCTGGAGCGGGCCGAGTACGCCGCGGCCCGCAAGGCCAAGGTGTACGGCAGGCTGGCCGGTGTCGGCACCACTGCCGACGCCTACCACATCACCGCGCCCGAACCCGAGGGCAAGGGCGCCAGCCGGGCCATCACGGCCGCGCTGCGCACCGGGGGCCTCCAGCCCTCGGACGTGGGACACGTGAACGCGCACGCGACGTCGACCCCGGTCGGCGACGTGGCCGAGGCGGCGGCCATCCGGTCCGCCATCGGCACGCACGCGGTGGTCACCGCGCCGAAGTCCGCGCTGGGTCACCTGCTGGGTGGCTCCGGTGCGGTGGAGGCGATCGCCACCGTGCTCGCGGTCCGCGACGGCCTGATCCCGCCGACGCTGAACCTGGAGAACCTCGACCCCAAGGTCGGGCTGGACGTGGTCTCGGGTGCGCCCCGCCGCGTCAACCTGCACGCCGCCGTGAACGACTCGTTCGGTTTCGGCGGGCACAACGTGGCATTGGCCTTCGCCTCGGTCTGAGCAGCACCTGCCTCAGACCGGGGCGCAAGTCCGTTTCCGCCTCAGCAGACGGTGACCACGGTGCTCTGCGGGGAGCCCTTGTCGATGCGCAGCAGGCGTCCCTCCCAGGCCAGCTGGTAGGTCGAGCGCCAGCGGTTGCAGTCCGAGCGGGCCGAGGCGGGCGACTTCGCCTCGTCCTGGGTGCTGGTGAAGGTCAGCATGATCCGCAGCGTGTTGCCGGGTGAGTTGATCACTCGGCGGACCAGGATGCTGCCGTCCTTGGTGCTGGCGTAGTCCGCCAGCCAGTTCGCGCGCTGGTACTCCAGGGCGACCTTGCTGGTCACGTGCGCGCGCCACTTGTCGAAGTCGCGGTTGTTGATCGCGTCGAAGTAGCCGGTGAGCGTGCTCCTGATGGCGGCGGCGTCCGGGTGCGCGCTGGCGTCCGGGGTGAACTCCACTGTGGACGGTCCGGGCTCCTCGGCGCGCGGCCGGGCCGAGGTGGTGTCGATGACCGCGGGCACCTGGGGGTCCTCGCTGACCCGCGACTCGGCCTGGCGCAGGGTCAGTCCGGCCGCGCCCGCGCCGAGCAGCACCAACCCGACCAGGAACAGCGGCCAGAACCGCCGCAAGCCACCCGAGGCACTCACGCCACCAGGGTGCCACACCGGTCCGACGTCGCTGGTCAGCCCACCCGGTGCAGCCAGGTCACCGGCGCCCCGTCACCGGCCCGCCGGAACGGCTCCAGCGCGTCGTCCCACGCCGCGCCGAGCAGCTCGCCGATCCGGTGCGTCATCGCCTCGGCGGCGCGGTTGGCCGCCATCAGCGTGCGCAGCTGGTCCTCGGTGACCACGATGTCGCCGTTGGCGCTGGTGCGCGCCCGCCACAGGCCCAGACCCGGCACGTGGCAGAACCGCTCGCCGTCCACGCCTGGACTGGGTTCCTCGGTGACCTCGAAGCGGAGCATCGGCCAGGCCCGCAGCGCGGACACCAGCGACGCCCCGGTGCCGGCATCGCCGGTCCAGGCGCACTCGGCGCGCAGCTGTCCCGGCGCCGCCGGTTGGGCGGTCCACTTCAGATCGGCCCGGCCACCCAGGGTGCCCGAGATCGCCCACTCGACGTGCGGACAGACCGCAGACGGCGACGAGTGGACGTAGACAACGCCACTGGTGCATCCCCGTGCGCTCACTGCTGACCTCCGCTACTCGACGAGGGACGTCTTCCCCGCGGCCCTCGTCTTGTGCAACGGACGGTGCGTCGAACGATCGGCGATCACCCGTGCGGTCATTCTGCCCTGCACAACCTCCAATGCGCCAGAAGAACCAACCGACACCCCGATCAGTGTCACCCGGCCGGGGGCCTTCACGCATTGTGTTCAAGAACAGACTGCGATTTGGGTGGTTGCCGGTAACCCAGCGGGGGTCTCCCGCTACGGTTTGAGCCGACCGGAGCAACCGGGACTGGGACGAGTCACGCGCGGAGGTGGTCAGCGTGCGGTTGGTGCGGCTCGGTGACGACCCGTCAGCCCGGGTGGACGGGGTCGAGGCCGACCTGCGCGCGGCGCTGTCGACCTGGGGCGCGGGCACCGACCTGGCCGGCGGGGTCGCGCTGCTGGACTGCACGCCGCCGGGCAGCCTGCGGCCGCTGGACGCGGTGATCGTGCTGCCGCGCGGGGTGATCGTGGTGGTCGGGGTCGACCTGCCCGGCCCCGCGATGAAGCTGGAAGCCCCGTTGCAGGGCCAGTGGAAGGTCGACGGCTGGCCGCTGATCAGGGACGACGGACTGCTCAACCCGGCGGTGGAGGCGCTGTCCGCGGCCTCCGCGCTGACCCAGCGGTTGCAGGCGGAGCGGATCGAGCCGTTACCCGTCTCCACCGTGGTCGCGGTCGGCCCGTACGTGGCCCAGGTGTTGCAGCCCACCGGCGACCTGCACCGCGGCATCAGGGTGCTGCACCCGGCGCCGACCGCGCTGCTGGCCGCGGTGAAGGAGCTGTCCACCTACGAGCGCCCGTGCACCGCGGAGGCGGCCAGGCGGCTGCTGTCCAGTGTGGACCGGCGGACCGCCACGCTGACCGCCGGCGAGCTGGTCGCGGAGGGCTTCGCCGACTCGGTGAGTCCGGATCTGGCCAGCGCCAGCACCATGCTCATCCCCCGCTTCACCGCCGACGGCCGCCCCGCTCCCCCGCGCCCGGCCGCGCCGAAGCCCAAGTCCAGGCGCCCGCCGTGGCTGGCGCTGGGCGGCCTGGCCGTGGCCGGGCTGGCCCTGGTGCTGCTGATCGGCACCGTGGCCCGCTCCTGCGGCAGCGAGACCCCCCAGTCCGGCGGCAGCGGCGCGGTCTCCGCGCTGCACAGCCCGGAGCCGCCGGAGTCCACTGTGGACGGCCTGGACTTCGTGCCGCGCGGCTCGTCGCGGGAGACCGACTGCGGGCCCAGGGCCTTCGGCCAGGTGCAGCAGTGGCTGCGGGAGAACCCGTGCACCGCGCTGGTGCGCAGCCTGTTCGAGGTCAACGAGGAGCGCAAGGCCGCGGTGTCGGTGGTGGTGGTCAGCTTCGCCGACGCGGTGCAGGCCGAGCGGTTCCAGTCGCTGGCCGACGACGAGCAGAGCGGCGGGGTGACCGAGCTGCTGCGCGAGGGCCGCAGCTGGCCGGGCGGGCCCAGCTCGTTCGCGCAGGCGGTGTCCTCGACCTCGCGGGACGGTTCCCGGGTGCGGATCGTGCGCGCGGTGTGGGTGGGTCAGGAGACCAAGCCGACCGATGTGGTGCTGCAAGGCATCGCGGAACGCGCGCTGCGGCTGCCGCTGCCGGGCTAGGTCGTGTCCGCACAGTCCCGTCTGCGAGAGTCGTGATCGGTTCGGCCGCTGGCGGGACGGCCGGGACGCCCTCATACCGGACGTATTCGGGCGTTTCGGCCGTGCCGCCAGCGGCCGAACCGGCGCGGCTATCGCGGGCGGGACTGTGCGGACACGACCTATCCCTTGCGCAGCCGCCAGACCAGCACCGTGGTGGCGACCGCGAGCACTGGGAGCAGGACCAGCAGGTCCGGCACGCCCGCGGCGAGTTCGCCCGCGCGCTCGGCCAGTGCGGACTCGGTGTCCACGCTGACGATTCCCGGCAGTGCCGCGGTGCCGTCGGTGAGCAGGAACAGCACGCCGATGCCGATGAACAGCAGCCCGGCCACCAGGTTCGTCGAGTGCAGGCGCAGGCGGCCCAGGCTGACCTCGCGGCCGCGCAGCCAGCTCCGCTCGCCCAGCTTCAGCCGGTCCCACAGCGTGGCCAGCACGAACAGCGGCAGCACCATGCCGAGGCCGTAGACCGCGAGCAGGGCCGCGCCGTAGCCCGGGTCCCCGCCGGCGGCGGCCACGGTGAGCACGCCGCCGAGGATCGGGCCGGAGCAGAACCCGGCCAGGCCGTAGGTGGCGCCCAGCACGTACACCGAGACGGCCGAGGAGATCCGGGTGGTGGCCGCGAAGCGCTGGGACAGCCCGGAGCCGAAGCCGCGGCCGAACAGCTGGGCGGTGCCGAAGACGATCAGCAGCACCGCGGCCACCGCGATCACCGTCTGCCGGTGCGCGGTGAGCAGCCCGCCCAGGCTGGCCGCGGCCGCGCCCAGCGGCACCAGCGTGGTGGCCAGGCCGAGGTAGAACACGCCGGTGCGGGCCAGCAGCCGGGCCGGGTGGCCGAAGGCGTAGGCGAAGAAGGCGGGCAGCAGCAGCGCCGAGCAGGGACTGGCCAGCGCGAGCGCGCCGCCGAGCAGCGCGCCCAGGTAGCCCAGCTGCCCGCTCACTTGCGGGCGGCCTGCTCGATCAGCTTGGTGAAGGTCTCCAGCGGCTGCGCGCCGACCACGGCCCTGCCGTTGATCAGGAAAGCCGGGGTGCTGGTCAGGCCCATCTCCTGGCCCTCGGCCGCGTCGACCCTGACCTCCTCGCGCAGCGCGGGATCGGTCATGTCGCGCTCGAACTTGGCCAGGTCGGCCACGCCGGAGCGGCGGGCCAGGTCACGCAGCCGGTCCGGGCCGAACTCGCCGTGCCCGGAGCGCGGGGCCTCGGCGAAGGCCAGCTCGTGGAACGGCCAGAACTTGCCCTGCCTGCCCGCGGCGCGGGCGGCCAGCGCGGCGGCCTCGGACTGCTCGCCGAACAGCGGCAGGTCCCGCCACTCGATCCGCAGGATGCCCTGCTCCACGAAGCGGCGGATGAGCTCGGGGCGGGTGTCGGTGCTGAACTTGGCGCAGTACGGGCAGCGGTAGTCGGCGTACTCCACCAGCACCACCGGCGCGTCCACCCGGCCCTTGGCGTAGGGGTCACCTTCGCGGCGGCGGGTGAACTTGGTGTCCAGCTCCTTGGCCGCCGCGTCGATCTCGCTCTGGCTCGGCCGCTGGGCGGTGGTGTTCTGGGCGGCGGTGTCCTGCGCGGCAGGCGGGTCCGCGGGCGGGGTGTCGCCGGTGCGGCCCAGGGCCAGGTAGGCCAGCAGCACGCCGACCACGACGACGACGGCGGGCAGGGCGAGCTGCCAGCCGGGGCGCTTGGCGGGCTGGTCAGTCGCGGGCTGCGCGCCTGCGGGCTGCGCGTTCTCGGGCTGCGCGCCGGCGGGCTGGGCGGGCTGGGCGGCGGGGTCCGGCTGTTCGGGCTGCGGCTGGCTCATCGCCTGCCACCGTAGCGGCGGGCCGGTCACCGACCAAAGGTGGTGTCAACCCCCCTACCTCCGGGGGAGCCAGCCCTGAGACGACTCGGGAGTCCACCCCATGGTTCCGGCAGGCCCCGCCCGCGAGGCTCTTTTCCATGAACAGCATGGGGGTCCGCGACGCGGCGGCGATCAGTACCGGCAACCGGAACACGGTGGTCGACCTGGTCCGGCTGGTCGCGGTGGGGATGGTCGTCTTCCTGCACTGGCTCAGCCCGGTGATCACCGTCACCAACGGCGCGGTGAAGGCGGGCATCGCCTTCTCCGGCCCGGTGACCTGGGTGGTGACCTGGTTCCTGCAGGTGATGCCGCTGGTGTTCATCGCGGGTGGGTTCGTCAACACCGCGGGGGTGGACGCGACGGCCCGCAAGGGGCAGTCCGCGGTGACGTTCCTGGCCCGCCGGGCCCGGCGCCTGGTGGTGCCGACCCTGCCACTGGTCGGCATCTGCGCGGCGCTGGCCACCGCGGGTTCGCTGCTCGGTATGCCCGCGATCGCCATCGTGGGCGACCAGGCGGCGAACCCGCTGTGGTTCCTCGCGGTCTACCTGGTGGTGGTCGCGCTGGCACCGCTGATGGTGCGGCTGCACGACCGGTTCGGGCTGGCCGTGCCCGCGGTGCTGACCGCGGCGGTGGCCGGGGTGGACGCCTACCGCTTCGCCACCGTGGGCCTGCACGGGCAGGCGAACCTGCTCGGTGACGTGAGCCTGGTGCTGGTCTGGCTGACCGTGCACCAGCTGGGCATCGTGCTGGCCCGCGGCGGACTCTCCGGGCTGGGCAGGCGGGGGCTGCTCGGCATCGCGGGGACCGCGGCGGCCGGGATCCTCGGGCTGATCGTGTTCGGGCCGTACCCGCCGGCGCCGATCGGGCTGCCGGACGTGCCGGTGTCCAACCTGGCCCCGCCCACGCTGCTGATCGTGCTGCTGGGCATCGCGCAGGTGGCGCTGCTCGCGCTGGCCACCCCGTGGCTGGAGCGCAGGCTGGACGGCGCGCGGACCAGGAAGGTGTTGCTGCGCGGCAACTCCGGGCTGATGACGGTGTACCTGTGGCACATCCCGGCGGCGCTGGTGGTGGCCGGGGCCTGCCTGCTCGCGCCGGAGCTGCTGCTGCCCGCGCCGGGCGCGGCCTGGTGGTCCTCCCGGCCGATGTGGCTGCTGGTCTGCGGGCTGGTGCTGCTCGCGCTGGTGAAGTGGTTGCGGCACTTCGAGACCGGCGAGCGGGAGACCCGGCGCGGCGGGCCGGTGTCCGCGCCGCTGGTGGTGCTGGGCACGGTCGGCGCGGCCTTCGGACTGCACGAGATCTTCATCCACGGCCTGGACCTGGCCGGGCAGGACGCGGCGGGGGCGTGGCGCGGGGTGCTCGCACTGGGGGTGGGAGCGGTCCTGCTGCGCCGGGCAGAGCGGGTCGGCGGGTCAGCCCAGCCGGCGCGGGTGGGCGCGGCTGCGTAGCGCCGGGGCCACCGGACGGCCCTGGAGCAGGCCCTCGACGGTGCCTGCCTCCAGGGCCTTGCGGTACACGCCCAGCGCGCCCCGGACCGCCTCGGCGGTGTGCGCGAGGTCGGCGTCGGTGTGCGCGGCGGAGATCACGAAGGACTGGCCGAGCACGCCCCGGCTGAGCAGCTCCTGCAGGAACAGCGTGCGGTAGGCCTGGGACGGGTTGCCGTCGGCGTCGCGGGTGGTGAACACCAGGCAGGACGGGCGGCCCACCGCGGCCACCGCATCCTGCACGCCGAACTCCCTGGCCAGCTGGTTGACCGCGGTGGCCAGCGTCGCGCCCTGGCGTTCCATCAGCGCCACCGGGTCGGTCTCCCGGTAGGCCCTGGCCACCGCGCGGAAGGCGGCCAGCGAGACCGACTCCGGGCCGTGCGTGGTGGAGAGCAGGAACACCCGGTCCGCGCCGGTGGCCAGCCCGCCCAGCTCCATCAGCTCGCGCTTGCCGGCCAGCGCGGCGATCGGGAAGCCGTTGCCCATCGCCTTGCCCCAGCAGGACAGGTCCGGCACCACCCCGTAGACCGCCTGCGCGCCACCGGCGGCCCAGCGGAAACCGGTGATCATCTCGTCGAAGATGAGCACGATGCCGTGCCGGTCGCAGATCTCCCGCACGCCTGCCAGGAACCCCGGCTCCGGTTCGGCCAGCGCGGTGGCCGCCTCCAGCACCACGCAGGCGATCTGTCCACTGTGGACGTCCACAATGGACCGCAGCGAGTCCAGGTCGTTGTAGCGGAAGGACACGGTGAGCGCGCGCACCGCCTCCGGGATGCCCGCGGACATCGGCACGGTGCCGATGAACCAGTCGTCGGTGGAGAAGAACGGCTGGTCGGCGCAGATGGCGACCAGGTCGCGGCCGGTGGCGGCGCGGGCCAGCCGGACCGCGGCGGTGGTCACGTCGGAGCCGTTCTTGGCGAACTTCACCATGTCCGCGCCGGGCACGGTGGCCAGGAAGTCCTCGGCCGCGGCCAGCTCCAGGGTGGTGGGCCGGGTGAAGCTGAGGCCGTCGGCCAGCACCGCGCGCACCGCCTCGGTCACCGGGGCGTAGCCGTGGCCGAGGGTGACCGCGCGCAGGCCCATGCCGTACTCGACGAACTCGTTGCCGTCGGCGTCGACGACCCTGGCCCCGCTGCCCTTGACCAGCACCGGGGTCATGAACTCCGGGTACTGGTCGGCGCCCCTGGCGTAGGTGTGCGCGCCCCCTGGCACCAGCTGGTGCAGCCTGGCCTGGAGCTCGGCGGAGCGGTGGAAGCTCATCACCCCACAATATTCGCCGGGTCCCGCAGCCATTCGGCGTCCTCCGGCAGCAGGCCCCACAGCTGGTGGTCGAGCAGCTTGCCGCCGACGTGCATGTGCGAGCGCAACACGCCTTCCTTGCGGAAACCGTTGCGCGCCACCAGGATGCCCGCGGCCCGGTTGCCCACCCCGACCGGCGCGGTGAGCCTGCGCAGGCCGACCGGGCCGAAGCCGTGCCGGATCAGCTCGCGCATCGCGGTGGCGGCCACCGCGGTGCCGTGGAACTCCGAGTACACCCAGCCGCCCAGCTCGGCCAGGCCCTGGTCCCGGTCGATCCGGTCCAGCATCATCTCCCCGGCGAAGCGGCCGTCGACCTCCACCACCATCGGGATCATGCCGCCGCGCCGGGCCGAGCGCAGGAAGTTGTCGCAGCGGTCCCGCCAGCCCTGCGCGCAGCTGCGGCTGTCCCAGGAGGCCGAACTGGTGGGCCACCAGGGTTCCAGCCACTGCCGGTCGTGCCGGACCGCGGCACACCAGTCCGCGGCGTCACCGGGACGCGGCGGGCGCAGGGCGATCGCGCGACCGTGCGCGCGGACCGGGCCGAGCACCGCGGGCCAGCCCGGGTGGTGTGGCCGCAACCGCCGGGTCACCGCGGCCAGGAGAACGCCGCTGCGCATGAACTCCCACTCCTCGAAGCGAATCAACGGCAAGATACTGACATGCGCTCGAACGTCCCGACAGTGACCGTGCTCGGCATTCGGGTGGTTTGCCTGCCCAGGCAACAGGTGCTCTCGGTAGTCGGTGAGCTGCTCGACTCGCCGGAGCCCGGCCTGCTCGCCTACGCCAACGCGCACTCGCTCAACCTGGCCGCCCGCCACGCCGCCTACCGGCGCGTTCTGCACGACGCGGCGCTGGTGCTCAACGACGGCTCCGGTCTGGCGATCGCCGCGAAACTACAAGGAAAAAGCTTTCCGGACAACCTCAACGGCACCGATCTGACGCCGGAGATCCTGCGGCTGGCGGCGGAGCGTGACGCCCCGGTGTACTTCCTCGGCGGCGAACCGGGCATCGCGGAGACCGCTGCGAGAAACCTCACTGCCAGGATCCCCGGACTGCGGGTTGCGGGCACCCGGCACGGCTTCTTCACCTCTGCCGAGGAGCCGGAGGTGATCGCCGCGATCAAGGCCAGCGGGGCGCGAATGCTGGTGGTGGCCATGGGAAATCCGCGTCAGGAGCTGTGGCTGGACCGCCATCTGGCCGGCACCGGCGCGCGGCTGGGTGTCGCGGTCGGGGCCTTCCTGGACTTCGCCGCCGGCAAGGTCTCCCGCGCGCCGGGCTGGATGCGCAAGGCGGGCATCGAGTGGCTGTACCGGCTCGCGCTGGAGCCGCGCAGGCTGTTCACCCGCTACGTGCTGGGCAACCCGCTGTTCCTGGCGCGGGTGCTGCTGGAGCGGTACAAATCGAGGTCGTGACGACTTCCCGGGTGTGCTTCGTGACCACCTACCCGCTCGGCCGGGCCGAGCTCGGCGGCAGCGGGTGGGTGGATCGCAGGCTGGTCGCGGTGCTGCGCGCGGCCGGGGTGGCGGTCGAGGTGGTGTGCGTCACCGGCCCGCCCGGCCAGTGGGCCGAGCAGGAGGTGGTCTGCCGCGCCGACGGCGATGTGCCGCTGGAGATCCGCGGCGACCGGGCCAAGCTGCTGCGGGTCGCGCTGGGCATGGCGGTGACCGAGCAGCCGTACCTGTCCCGCAAGTTCACCGCCTTCCCCGGCTGGCGGCGGGCGGCGGCGCTGCTGGCCGAGCGCGCGGCCGGGCGGCGGGTGGTCACCAGCGGCTGGCCGGGCCTGCTGCTGGCCGAGGCGGCCGGGGTGCCGGTGGCCGCGCACATCGCGCACAACGTGGAGAGCACGATCGCGGTGGAGCATTCGCCCCGCGCGCTGCGCCTGCTGGGCGAGACCTGGCGCCTGCCGAAGGCCGAACGCAGGCTGCTCCGCTTGCCGCGCAACGTCTTCGCCCTCTCCCGCACCGACGCGGAGTTCATCACCCGCTGGGCCGCGCCCGCCCGGCCGCTGCCGCTGACCGTGCGGCCGGTGCCGGATCCGGTTGCCGCGCAGGCGGTCGGCTTCATCGGCAAGGCCAGCTGGCCGCCCAACGAGCGCGCGCTGGCCAGCCTGCTGGGCCCGGTGCACGAGGAGCTGACCCGGCTGGCGGTGGACGTGAAGTTCGTGCTGGCCGGGTCGGGAACCGAGGTATACCAAGGACATCCGCGCACCACCGCGCTGGGCCGGGTGGCCGGTGAGGCCGAGTTCTACCGGCAGGTCGGCCTTGTCGTGGTGCCCAGGTTCGGGGCCAGCACCGGGATCAGCGTGAAGATGCTGGAGGCGGCCGAGTACGGGCTGCCCTCGGTGGTGCCGCCGCAGCTGGCCGAGGCGGTGGACCCGGCCGGTCCGTGGCTGCTCGCCGACGGCCCGGCGGAGACCGCGGCGGCCATCCGCCGCTGGCACCGGGGCGAGGTCGAGGTGGACGTGGCGGCGTGGACCGCGGCGCACGACGGCACTGAGACCGCGCGAGCCTTGCTGGCGGCGCTCTAGGAGGACCGGCGGCGCGGCCCGGCGCTCCTGGCGGCGCGCTACAGGTCCGGCAGCGGATCGGGTGGCAGGAAGGACTCCTGGTCCACCTCGGCGTCCGCGCAGCGCACCACCGAGATGTACTCGTCGTCGATCTCCAGCATCAGGTTGCCGAACTCGATGGTCGGCGTGGTCCTGGTGTCCACCGGGCCGAGCTGGATGGTCCTCGGGTAGTGCACCAGCACCCCGGTCGGCCGGTTCCGCCGGAGAAAACTGCACGTCAGCACGGTCACCGTGCGGCTGGTGACCGCGACCAGCACCGGCGCCATGCCCGGGTTGAGGCTGAGCGCGGGGAACAGGTAGCGCAGCTCGGCGCCCGCGGGCAGGAAGCCGCGGCAGCGGTCGCGCACCTCGCTGGAGAGCGGCACCTCAGTCGTCGTCCCCGCGTGAGACCGACTTGCGCACCGGCTTGGTGCGGATGTCGATGCCGCCCATCAGGGCGAAGCCCTTGACGTGCACCACGGGCGCGTTCAGCGGCAGGTCCTCGTCGTCGACCTTGACCTCCTTGCCGCCCATGAAGCTGAACCCGCCGACCTCCACCCGCACCCCCGGCGGCACGGTGATCTCCACCCCGCCCATCACGGCCACCGCGACCACGGTGATCTCCGGCGCGCTGAACTCCGCCCGGCGCAGGTCGATCTCGGTGCCGCCCATGACCGCGATCGCCGCGGTCCTGCGGGTGACCCGCCAGCGTCCCTTGCGCACCGCGCCGGACATGAAGGACACCACCCACTTGGTCTTCTCCCCCACCGGGCTGGGCCGCACCGGCACCGGGCTCGGCGCGGGCGCGGTGGTCATCGGCAGGTCGGCGACCACGCGGTCCAGCTCGCCCCTGGTCACCGCGGCGTAGGCCTGGCCGACCCGCTCGTTGTACTCGGTCAGGGTGAGTCGCCCCTCGCCCACAGCGAGGTTGAGCCGCTGGGCGATCAGGTCGCGTTCGGCGTCGCTGACCCGCATCTCGGGGAGGTCGTTCATGCCTGCCAGGCTAGTAGCAGAGGCCAACCCGAGGCCGGGTGTTGGCCGAACTGGTACGCCGGGGCTGGCCGACGGGATGGCGCGACCCATCCCGGTGGCCGACCCGGGTCAGAGGCCGTTGAGCAGGTTCATCGCCAGTTCCGGCACGAAGGCCCCGGAAGTGGTGCCCTTGCCGGTGCCGCAGTCGCCGTCGGAGGCGCCCGGGTGCTTGATCCACAGCAGCGCGTCCGGCGTCTGCGGGCCGGACCCGTCCACCGCGGGCGACTGGCCGACCTTGCGGCCGGGCGGGTTGCACCACTCGCCGTTGGAGCCGTTGCCGTTGCGGCTGACGTCGATGACGAACCCGGGTTTGCCGCCGCCGCGGGCCGAGACCGCGGCCTGCACCTGGCGGCCGTAGGCGATCGCCTCGGCGGTGGTGTTGAAGTTGGACACGTTGACCGCGAACCCGCGCGCCCCGCTCACCCCGGCGTCGATCAGCCGCTGGGCCAGCGTGCCGGGCGGGTTGTACCGGCCGTCGCCGCCGTCGAGGTAGGTCCAGGCGTTCGGCGCGCGCTGGCTCAGGGTGGCCACCGCCTCCGAGAGCATGCGCAGCCGTTCCTGCTTGCCGGTGGGGTCCAGGCAGGACAGGTGGATCAACGCGTCCGGTTCGAGCACCACCAGCGCGGGGGACTTGCCGATGGTGTCGGCCACCATCTCCACCCACTTGCGGTAGTTGTCCACCGAGCCGGCGCCGCCCGCGGAGTGGTTGCCGCAGTCCCGCTGCGGGATGTTGTACGGCACCACGACGGGCAGCTGGTCCTCCTTCTCCGCGGCGCGGATGTAGGCGCCGAGCCAGCCGCGGATGTCGCCGTCGCCGCCGATCCAGCGGGCCATCGGCTGGGCGGCGATGCGTTCGTTGATCAGGTGCGCCCGGCCGTCACCCTTGTTCGCCCGCACCCAGCGGGCAGCGTTGCTCTCCCAGTCCACGAACAGGCCCCTGGTCTCGCTGAGCGGGCTGGGCGCTGGTGGCTGGGCTGGCGGGCGGGGCTGGCGCTCCGGTTTGCTGGTGGACGGTTTGGGGGGCGGTTCGGACGAGGCCGGCGGCGGGGAGGTCGACTCGTCGGGCACGGAGGTGGACTCCGCGAGGACGGACGGTTCCGTCGAGCTGGAGGGGGCGGCCGCGGGCTCCGGTGTTCCGCACGCGGCCACGGCTAAGAGCGCCGCGATCCCGGACGCCGCCAACCCCCGTCGGCGCGCTGTGTTCGATCCCATCAGCTTTGCTCCCGTGTGGGTTTGTTTTCCCCTGCTGGGGGTGCCAGAACCTGTGAGACTAGGACCCTTCCCTGAAGGTCGCGACCGGTCGATCGGCCGCTGCCCCGTTCAGCGCACGGTCGATGTGGTGCCGCCGGGCGTACCAGCCCACGCCCACGACGGCGGCGGTGAGCGCGCCGCCGAGCACCACGTCCAGCAGCGGCGAGTCGGCGAAGGCGCGGATGGCGAGCAGTCCGGCGACCGCGAGCAGCCCGGCCAGCGCCGGGTAGGCCAGCCCCTTGGCCAGCGCGGCCAGCGAGATGCCTGCCCGGTGCAGCCGCCAGGCGTGCACCGGCACCGCGACCACGAAGGCCACCGCCGCCTGCGCCCAGCCGATGCCGACCAGTCCCCACAGCATGGCCGCGACCACGGTCGCCGGCACCAGCGCGACCAGCCAGGACACGTTCACCAGCGCGGAGGACAGCGGGGCGCCCACGGCCAGCAGCAGGTGGAAGGCAAGATCGGTGAGAACCCTTGCCACCGCGGCGATCGCGAGCGCGCTGAGCACGTGCGCGGCCGGCGCCCAGGCCGAGCCGTAGACCACCTCGACGATCGGCCCGGACAGGATCGCCAGCGCCAGGCCGCCCGGCAGCACCGCGATCCCGACCAGCCCGACCACCTCGCCGGCGGCCAGGTTCAGGTCCACGCCGCGGTCCCTGGCGCGGGAAAAGGTGGCCAGCGCAACCCTTTCCAGGGTGGTGGAGACGATCGAGACCGGCCAGTTGGCCACGTTGTTGGCCAGGTAGAAGAAACCTAGAGCGGTGGCGCCGAGGATGCTGCCGGTGACCACCTGGGGCACCGCGTTGGACAGCACGATCACCATCCCGGAGGCCACCACGGTGACCCCGTACCGGCCGACCTCGCCGAAGTGCTCCCGGTCGAAGCCGAACCGCGGCCACTGCTTGCTGACGAACAGCAGCACCACCACGACCACCGCGGTGCCGGAGACGTGCCCGATGGCCAGCGACCAGGCGCCGAAGCCGGAGAGCGCGAGCGCCCCGGTCAGCGCCAGGTTCACCACCACGCCGGAGAGGTCGGCCACCAGCCTGCTGGCCTGGCGCAGCTCCCTGGTCAGCAGCGCGCCCGGCACGGCGGCGAAACCGTCCAGGAACACGTTGGCGGCCAGCAGCCGCACGATGTCGGTGGCCTGCGGGCTGCCCAGTCCGGTGGCCAGCGCGGGCGCGGCCACCAGGCACAGCGCGAAGGCCGTGGTGCCGCCGCAGACCGCCACCGTCCACGCGGTGGGCAGCAGCGGCCGCACGTCGCCGGAGTGGCGCACCACCGAGGCGGCCGCGCCGAGGTCGTTGAAGGTCAGCAGCAGCATCTGCACCACCAGCGCGGCGGCGTAGAGGCCGAAGTCCTCCGGTGCGAGCAGCCTGGCCAGCAGCACGCCGAGCAGGAAGGTGCCCATCCGGGAGAGCAGGGTGTTGAGCAGGCTCAGGCCCAGTCCCCTGCGGAACCGGCCGCCGAGTTCGGCCTGCCCGATGGCGCCGTCCGTGCTCACTTGCCCGCTCCCAGCGCCTCGGTGGTCCACTCGCTGAAGTAGCTGCCGGCGTGCACCGCGTAGTCCACGGTGACCTCCGGCAGGTGCCGCACCCGCAGCGCGGCGGAGAGCCGGTGTACGAACTCCCAGTCCTCCCTGGGATGCACCCAGTTCGGTCTGGCCCACGGGTCGAAGCGCAGGCCGGGGAAGCGGCGCACGGCCACGGCGTTGACGTCCACCCACGCGGTGTCGGCGTGCGCGCGCCGGTCGAAGTCCCGGCCGAGGATGTCCACAGTGGACCCGTCCGGCCTGCTCCGGTGCAGCGCGGTGTAGACCAGCCCGGCCCCGGCGCGCAGCGCGGGCAGCACGGTCGCCAGGTGGTGCGGGCGCCAGGTGTTGTCGTCGTCGAGGAAGGCCACGAACGGCGAGCGGGTCAGCCGGATGGCCGCGTTGCGGGCCAGTCCGGGGCTGTGGTGGTTGCGCGCCAAGGACAACACGGTCAGCCGGGGGTCCTCGGGCAGCGCGCCGAGCTCGCCACCGCCGTCGTCGACCACCACCACGGCGACGTCGGTGACGGTCTGCGCGAGCGCGCTGCGCACCGCTCGGGCCAGGGCCTCCGGCCGCTGGTAGGTCGGGATCGCCACGGTGAACAGGGCGGTCGGCGTGGCGGGTAAAAGCGTTGCCAGGCGGGCGATCTCGGCGTCCTCGGCCCGGCGCGCGGCGGCCCGCTCGGCGGCGAACTTCACCCGCCACCAGGCCTCGCCCACCACGTAGCGGCCGACGGTGCGGCGCAGCGCCTGTTTCACCCCGCCGGGCAGTAGCCCGTAGTCCCGGTTGCCCATGCTCACCTTCCCGCGAGTTGTGCTCGGACCTCGGCGGTGGCGGCCGGGTTGGTCGGCAGCCCGGCGAGCAGCCGGGCACGTCCACGCAGCAGCTCGCGCAGCGCGCGCAGGTGCGTGCCGCGCCGCAGCGGCAGCCGCAGCGCCTGGCTGAGCACCAGGGCCAGCCAGCCGGCCGCGGCGGCGGCGCGG
Organism: Crossiella sp. SN42; assembly: GCF_023897065.1. GTDB lineage: Bacteria > Actinomycetota > Actinomycetes > Mycobacteriales > Pseudonocardiaceae > Crossiella. Next base: position 139,985 of record NZ_JAMHIV010000014.1, on the reverse strand, counting down.
GACTCCCAGGTGGCCAGGTGCACGACCTTGTTGGTGACCAGCTGCGCCCACAGCGCGGGCGAGACGCCGTACTCCCCGCCCCGGTGCAGCGCGTGCGCGCGCGGGGCCTGCCGGACCTGCCAGCCCGCGTCGGTGACCCGGCGGCAGTAGTCGGTCTCCTCGGAGTACAGGAACAGCTCCTCGCGCCAGCGGCCGACCCGGTGCGCCACCCCTGGCGCGATCATCAGCGCGGCCCCGTTGGCCCAGTCCACCCGTTCCCGCGCCGGTCCGGGCGGCAGCTGCTCGCCGAGGGATCCGGCGCGGGCGCCCAGCAGCGCCTCGGCCAGCACCCGCCGCGCGGTCGGGCGGCGGCGCAGGGTCGCCTCCGGCGCGCCGTCCGGCCTGCGCACCAGCGGCGCGGCGATGCCCACCGCGGGGTCGGCGCAGACCTCCAGCAGCTCGCGCACCGCGCCGGACTCCAGCCGCACGTCCGGGTTGAGCACCAGCACGGCCTCCTCCGGCGTGGCCAGCTCCAGGCAGGCGTTGATCCCGGCCGCGTAGCCGAGGTTGCCGCCGGTGTGCAGCACGGTGGCCTTGGGCGCCAGCTCGGCCACCAGCTCGGGGCTGCCGTCGCTGGAGGCGTTGTCGGCCACCACCAGCCGCCACTCCGGCACTCCGGCCAGCGCGGCGGGCAGGGCGTCCAGGAAGTCGGGCAGATCGGCCGCGGAGTTGTAGGTCACCACGGCCAGCAGCACGCCTGGGATTGGCTGGCTCAACGTTGTCCTCCGGCTTGGGTCACGACCGCGCCTGCCAACCCGATCATCAGGAAGGTCAGCGCCTGGAACTGGGGGAAGGACAGCGCGTCGAAGGTGGCGAAGCACACCGTGCACACCAGGAGTCCCGTCGCCACCGCCCACGCGGCGTCGCGCAGTTCGGCCGGGATGCTGCCAGGGCGCCGGAAGGTCCGCCAGGCCAGAAAGGCTGGCAAAACCAGGAGGGCGGCGAGTGCGAGCACCCCGGGCAGGCCGGATTCCACCGCGGTCAGCAGGTACTGGTTGTCCAGGTATGGCTGCGGCGGCGCGGTGTAGGTGCCGAACCCTTGACCGCTCAACGGCGCGGCGGCCAGCTTGTCCGCCACATAGCCGTAGTCGTCCAGGCGGCCGGTGAGGCTGTTGTCGGTGCGCGCGCCCAGGATCGTGTTGGCCAGCACCTCATACAGCCGGGGCACCGCGGTCGCGGCCAGGCTGACCGCGACACCGAGCAGCAGCACCCCGGTGCCCCAGCGCAGGCCGCCGATCCTGGGCAGGCTGAGCAGCAGGACCAGCGCCAGGCCGAGCAGGCCGGTGCGGGAGATGCTGACCACGATGCCGCCGCTGAGCACCGCCGCGCAGGCCCACCACAGCAGCGGGTGGCGCCCGTGCCGGATCAGGTGCAGGGCCAGCGGCACCGCGGCGGCGCAGACCGCGGCCAGCTCGATGGGGTGGTTGGCGAAGCCCAGCGCGCGTTCCAGCCCGCCGCGGGCCAGGTCCACCGTGCCCAGTCCCTGGGCGCTCAGGCCAGGGAAGCTCAGGTAGCTGCGCAGGTCGATCTTGGTGGCGAACTGCACGCCCGCGGTGAAGGCCGAGGCGCTCGCGCCCAGCACCACCGCGCCGAAGACCGCGCGCAGCATGCCGGGCCGGTCCAGGCCGTCGCAGGCCAGCAGCGCCAGGCCGGTGCACACCGCGAACAGCAGCGTGTTCCGGTCCGCCGCGCCCAGCCGGTCATCCGGCACGCCGAGGAACAGCGCGAGCACGTTGGCCGCGGCGAAGACCAGCAGCGCGCCGAACAGGGTGGCCCGCACCGGGTTCGGCGCGGGTTTGAGACCGAGCCCGCCGCCGAAGCGGGCGACCAGCCACCAGAGCAGGCACAGCGCGCCCAGCAGGCGGCCGGGGGTGAGCGAGCCGCCGACCCCGGCGATGACCAGGTTCTGCGGCAGCGCGAACAGCAGCACGGCCGCCACCAGCACCCGGTGCGGTGGCAGCCGCCGTGCCGGGGCGGCCGGGGCCGCCACCCGCATGCTCACTGACGTTCCTGGGGATCCACGTCGGGCACCTGGTCGCGGTGGATGTGCTCGGTGACCTCGGCGTCGGAGTCCTGCAACCGCTTGCGCGGCGAGGGTTTGGGCTCCGGCCCGGCCGGCTTGGGCCGGTTGCCGCGGCGGTCCACCAGCACCACGGTGAGGATCACCGCGATCAGGCCGATACCGGCGGTGAGGCCGAGCGCGCGCAGCTGCGCGGCCCTGGTGGTGGTGATCTCGTTGGGCGAGAGCACCTCGTTCAGGGTGAGCTGCTGTTCCACCGGCACCAGCAGGGTGTCCTGCCGCCGCTTGAGCTCGTCCTTGATCCGCTGCATGGCCAGCTGCCCGGTCTTGCGCACCGCGGCCTCGCTGGTCCCGGTGGCGATCACGGTGATGAACGGACTGTCCGTTGTGGACACTCCGCCGCCCTCGTTGGAGACCTCCAGGCTCGCGGTGCCGCCCTGGGCGGCCAGCTCCCTGCGGGTCTGCTGGGAGTTGAGCACCGCGATCACCACCACCGCGGCCTGGCCCTGCGAGCGGTCCACCGCGGCGAAGGGGTTGCGGTCCTGGCCGCCGTACTGGCGCAGCACCATGGTGAGGCTGGTTCCCCGGTACTGCTGCGGCACCGCGAAGGCGACCGCCGCGAGTAGCAGGACCAGCCCGGCGAGCAGCAGGGCGGTGAGCTTCCACCGCTGCCGCAGCACCCGAAAGACATCCAGTGCGTCCACGCGCTCTCTCCCGATCACCGATCGTCCGGGCGTCCCGGCCCGGTGATCATTCTCGCTCCGTCCACCGCGGCCCGCGCCACGTTGCGCGCCATCGGCACCGCGTTGGCCTTGAACCAGGGCCGCAACGCCCACAGCGCGCGGCCGAACTCGGCGCCCCGCAGCGGTGAGTTGCGCACCGCCTTGAGGTACCAGCCGGCCTCCTCGACGTTGGGCAGGACCAGCTTGCGGCCGTCGGTGCGCTGCTGCCGGTACCAGTCACGCTGGGAGACACTCTGGGTCAGCCTGCGCTCGTGCAGCCGGTGGAAGAGCAGGTCCTGCTCGACCTCGGCGAAGGGCCCGTGCAGCGCCAGTTCGGCGACCAGGATGCGGTCGTTGTTCTTCACCGGCGGCAACAACAGCGTACGCAGCAACACCTCCCGCTTCATCAGCCCGTAGCAGTGGTAGTTCTCATGTTCCAGCCCGATCAGGTCGGTCAGCCGCACCACCGGGTCCAGGTGGTTGGTGCGGCAGGGGTTGCGCCAGACCTCCAGGGTCTGCCCGTCCCGGTCGATCTGCCTCGCGGCGCTGAAGGACAGCACCGCGAACGGGTCGCCCTCCAGGGCCTCCAGCAGCAGCCGCAACCGGTCCGGGTGCGAGGCGTCGTCGGCGGCCGCCCACAGGAAGTAGGGGCTGTGCACCTCGCGGACCAGCATGTTGTGGTTGGCGGTGACCCCGACGTTCTCCGCCCGCCGCAGGTAGCGCACCCGCTCGTCCTTGCTCGCCAGCTCGCGGCAGATGTCCTCGGTGCCGTCGTCGGAGCAGTTGTCCGCGATGTGCAGCTCGAAGTCCGCCCCGCGCTGGGCCAGCAGCGAGTCCAGCGCGCCCTGCAGGTAGGGCTTGCCGTTGCGCACCGGGAAGCCGATCGCGATCGGCGCGGGCGCCTTCCGGATGAGCGCTGGGGTGGGTCGTGGGGCCTGCTGGGGGCGGTCGTCGGTCGGGGCGCTCATCGGGGGTTCCTCTCTGCGGACCGGCTCAGCCGGACGTGGCTCGGGTTCGGCGATGACCCAGCCGGTGATCTCCGGATAGGCGGCCCTGACCTCGTCGAGCAGGTCGGGCAGGAAGAGCAGCACCTCCGCGGGCGCGGCCTCGATCAGTCGTTCCGGCGCGATCACGGGCACCCCGCTGCCCGGCATCCGCCGTCCGTGCTTGCCCGGTGAGGCATCCGCCACCGCGGGCAGCAGCTCCCGGTCCACCCCGGCCGCGCAGAGCAGCGCCACCGCCCTGGAGGCGGCCCCGTAGCCCAGCACCCGCCTGCCCTCGGCACGCGCGTCGACCAGGTAGCCGCGCAGGGCCTGCGCGCTGGCGGTGACCTGGCGCTGCAAACCGCCCAGCACCGCCGGATCGGTGACCCCGAGCGAGCTCTCCCCGATCAGCAGCGCGGACAGCCCCGGATCGGGCGCGGCCGGCCCCTTGACCGCGGCCAGCAGCACGGTGCCGCCGTAGAGGTCGAACAGCCAGGCCGAGCGCGGGCACAGCCCGGCCACGGTGAGCATCCTGGCCAGCGCCGGGGTCGAGTAGTAGGCGTAGTGGCCGTGCCGCAACGCGTTCCACTGTCCACATCGGACGATCGTAGCGAGCGAGTGGAACTGGACCAGCAGCACGCCGCCGGTCTCCAGTCGGTCCACCCGCTCCTTGACCGCGGCGGCCTGGTCGGCGTGGTGCATGAGCCCGAAGCAGTCCAGCACCACCTGCGCGGACTGCCCGCCGGCGACCGGGTGCAGGCCGCGCTCGGCCAGCCTGGGCAGCCAGGAGCCGCCGTGCGGGCTGCCGTACTCCGCGACGGTGGCCCCCTCCGGCAGCAGCCCGGCCGCGGCCACCCGGTGGATCGCGTCCTCGGCCTGCCGCACGAGGGCCGCGGGTTCGGTGGCCAGCGGCTCCTCCGGCACGGTCGGGTCGTCCAGCAGCTGGGCCAGCCCGCAGTCCTCGCACAGCCACAGCTGCAACGGGTAGGCCGGGTCCGGGCCGGGGTCGGTGGCGGCCGGGAAGTGGTCGCAGGCAGGCTGGGTGTGCAGGTCCAGCACGATCCGCCCGCGGACGCCTCGGCAGAACCGGCAGGCGTGCCGGGCGCCACCCGTCTGGTCAGTCCCCATGGCGAGTCCGCTCGTGCAAGATGCCCGGGTGGAGATCCGCCGCACCGACCTCGCCGACGTCCTGCTGTTCCTGCCCAGCCCGCACCGGGACGACCGCGGCCTGTTCACCCGCACCTTCGACGCCGACATCGCCGCCGCGCACGGCCTGGACCCCGGCGCCTTCCGCCAGGACTCGCAGTCCCGCTCGCACCGGGGCGTGCTGCGCGGCCTGCACGGCCGGCTCGGCCGCGGCGAGGCCAAGCTGGTCCGCTGCGCCCACGGCGCGGTGCACGACGTGCTGGTCGACGCCCGCCCCGCCTCGCCCACCTTCGGCCGCCACCAGGCCTTCCGCCTGGACGACGAGGCCTTCGCGCACCTGTACGTGCCGCCGGGTTTCCTGCACGGCTTCCTGGTGCTCAGCGAGACCGCCGACGTCTGCTACCGCATCGACCGCCCGCACGACCCGGCCGAGGACGTCGCGGTCCGCTACGACGATCCGGACCTGGCCATCGACTGGCCCCAGGAGGTCCGCACGCTCAGCCCCCGCGACGCCGCCGCCGGCGCCTGGGCGGCCTTGCGCGACGCCCTGGGCTAGGCCGGTCACGAGACCGGCTCCCACACCGGCCGCAGGTCAGGGGCCAGGGTGCCGGCGTCCCTGCGGTCGGACAGGCGCGGCAGGCGGGTGAAGCGGCGCTGGAAGGACTCCAGCGTGAGTCCATGTTTCCGGTAGGCGTCGGCCAGTTCCGCCGCGCCGCCCAGGACAGTCCACTGTGGACGGTACTCGGGCAGCACCTCGGTGATCTTGGCGAAGTCCACCCGGTAGGAACGCGGGTCGTTGCCCGCCTCGCCGGTGATCAGCAGCTCGGAGCCGGGCACCGCGGCCACCACCGACTCGGCGATCTGGGCCACGGTCAGGTTGTTCTCCACCATGCCCACGTTGAACGCTTGGCAGTGCACGGCCTCGGCGGGCGCGTGCAGCGCGGCCAGGAAGGCCGCGGCGATGTCCGCGGCGTGCACCAGCGGCCGCCACGGGGTGCCGTCGGAGAGCACCCGGACCTGGCCGGTCAGGATGGCGTGGCCGACCAGGTTGTTCAGCACGATGTCCGCGCGCAGCCTCGGGGAGAAGCCGAAGGCGGTGGCGTTGCGCAGGAACACCGGGCTGAAGCCGTCCCCGGCCAGGTTCACCAGGTCGTCCTCCACCCGGACCTTGCTCTCCGCGTACGGGGTGACCGGCCGCAGCGGCGCGCTCTCCCCGACCAGCTCCTCACCGGCCGCGCCGTAGACCGAACAGGTGGAGGCGTAGAGGAACCGGGTCACCCCGGCCTCCTTGGCCAGCCGGGCCAGCCGCACCGAGGCGGCGTGGTTGATGTCGTAGGTCAGGCCGGGCTCCAGCGACCCGAGCGGGTCGTTGGACAGCGCGGCCAGGTGGAGCACCGCGTCGAACCCGGCGACGTGCTCGGCGGTGACGTCCCGCAGGTCGACGGCGAAACCGTCCGGGTCGGCCGGTTCCGGGCCGAGCACGCAGTCGGCGAACAGGCCGGAGTCCAGGCCGTGCACCTGGTGCCCGGCCGCGGTCAGCGCCGGGGCCATGACGCTGCCGAGGTAACCCTGGTGGCCGGTGAGCAGCACCCGCATCGTTCTCACCCTTCCGCGTCCAGCCGGAGCTGGACCTTGTCCGTGTGGAAGGCCTCCGCGTACCGGGCGCGGGTCTGCACGCCGCGGATCCGGGCGAGGCCGAGGAAGGTCTCCCGGTCGAACCAGTCCTTGTCCCGCTGGGACGGGTAGTGCGCGTCGAGCAGCGTGGCCTTGGCCTGCGCGACGGCGGGTTCGAGTGGCTGGAAGACGGTGGGCTGGGCGAGGTCGCTCTCCCACTTGAGGATCTCGTAGCCCAGCCGCAGCTGGTCCCGGAACACCTGCGGGACCAGCTCGGCCAGGGCGCGGTGGTCCTGGTGCGCGTCGTGCGGCGCGGGCGCGAAGACCACCTCGGCCTCGACCCGCGCGCGGAAGGCGGCCAGCTCGTCCTTGGCCCGGCCCCAGTGCTGGGGCACCCGGCCGTCCGGCAGGTCGAGCACGGTGACGTCCAGGTCGGCGCCGGGGCAGAAGGCGGCCAGCGCGGCCCGCTCCTCGTCCTCGCGCTTGCTGCCCGCGCCGGTGAGCACCAGCGCGCTCACCCGTTGCCCCGGCCGGGCCGCGCACAGCGACAGCAGCGTGCCGCCGCAGCCGATGGCGATGTCGTCGCAGTGCGCGCCGAGCACCACCACCGACGCGGGCCCGGCCGGGGACAACGAGAGCACCTCAGACCCCGCTCAGCCGGAGCACCTTGGCCACGGGCGCCGATTCCTCGGCCTCGTGCTCCCACAACATCCACGGGCGTTCGCCGTTCTGGTAGCCCTGCTCCAGCGCCACCCGTTCCTTCACCGTGTCCGCGGGCTGCCAGAAACCGCGGTAGGGATAGGCCAGCAGCTTGCCCTGCTTGGCCAGTTCCCCGCAGCCGTCCTCGACCAGGTCCCCGTTCTCCGGGATGTGGTCGAAAACGTCCTGGCGGAGCACGAAGAAACCGCCGTTCTCCCACAGCGGCAGGCTGCTCACCGGGATGATCCCGGTGACCTTGCCGTTCTCCCCCATGTCCACGCAGTGGAAGGAGGACTGCGGCGGCACCACCATCATCGAGGCCGAGGCCCCGCTGGTGGCGAACCGGCGGACCATCTCATCCAGCGGCGCGTCGGTGAGCACGTCGGCGTAGTTGGCCAGGAACATCTCCTCGCCGGCCACCAGGTGCCGGACCCGGCGCAGCCGCTCGCCGATCGGCGAGTTCTGCCCGGTCTGCGCGAAGGTGATGGTCCAGTCGCTGATATCAGTGGAGAGCAGCTCGACCTTGCCGTTGCGCAGCACGAAATCGTTTGACGCGGTTTCCGAGTAGTTCAGGAAGAAATCTTTGATGTACTGCGCGCCGTATCCCAGGCACAGGATGAAGTCCTTGTGCCCGAAATGCGCGTAGTACCGCATCACGTGCCAGAGCAACGGACGTGGGCCAACCGGGTGCATCGGCTTGGGCAGATCGTCGGCCGAGCCGTTGCGCATGCGCATCCCGTACCCGCCGCAGAACAGCACTACCTTCATGGGTTCACCTCATTGTGCCCGTCGGCCGTGCCGGCTGCGGGGTCGACTAGCGAGAGCTCGGGAATGGGAAAAACCAGACGTCCGCCCCATTCGGCCACATATCGGAGTTGCTCGGTCAGCTCGGCGCGCAGGTTCCACGGCAGCACCAGCACGTAGTCCGGCCGGTCCTGCTCGATCCGCGCCACCGGCAGCACCGGGATCCGGGTGCCGGGGGTGAACCGCCCGTGCTTGTACGGGTTGCGGTCCACGGTGTAGCGCAACAGGTCCGGCCGGATCCCGCAGTGGTTGAGCAGTGTGTTGCCCTTGCCCGGCGCGCCGTAGCCGACCACGGTCTTGCCCGCCTCGGCCGCCTCGACGAGGAAGCGCAGCAGGTCCCGGCGGACCTTGGCCACCTGCCTGCCGAACTCGGCGTACCCGGCCACGGTGTGCAGCCCGGCCGCGGCCTCCTCGGCGAGGACCGCGGCCACCCGCGCCTCCGGCTCCCCGGCGACCTCGCTGGGCCGCGCCCACAGCCGGATGGACCCGCCGTGGGTGGGCAGCAGCTCGACATCGAGGAGGGTCAGGCCGCCGCTGGCCAGCGCGCGCTGGGCCGCGGCGACGGTGTAGTACTGGAAGTGCTCGTGGTAGATCGTGTCGTACTGGGTGTGCTGGATCAGCGTGAGCAGGTGCTGGACCTCGATGGAGACCCAGCCGTCCTCGGCCACCAGCGCCCGCAGGCCCTGGGTGAAGCCGAGCACGTCCGGGATGTGCGCGTAGACGTTGTTGGCCACCACCAGGTCGGCAGGCCCGTGCTCGGCGCGCACCTTCGCCCCGGTCTCCGCGGAGAGGAACTCGGTCACCGTGGGCACGCCCTTGGCCCGCGCCGCCTCGCCCACGTTCACCGAGGGCTCGACGCCGAGGCAGCGGATGCCCCGCGCCAGCACGTGTTGCAGCAGGTAGCCGTCGTTGCTGGCCACCTCCACCACGAAGGAGTCGCCGCCGAGACCGAGGCGCTGGGCCGCCTCGGTGACGAACTTCTCCGCGTGCGCCACCCAGGAGGTGGAGAAGGAGGAGAAGTAGGCGTACTCGGTGAAGGTGTCCTCCGGCGTGATCAGCGGCGGCAGCTGCGCCAGCAGGCAGTCCCCGCACACCCGCAGGTGCAGCGGATAGGTCTGCTCCGGCGCGTCGAGCTCGGCCGCGGTGAGGAAGTGCTCGCACGGCGGGCTCGCGCCCAGGTCGACCACGCTGTGCAGGGTGGCGGAGCCGCACAGTCGGCAGGTCATCAGTACGCACCCCGCCCACCGACGACCGCCGAGGCGGTCTTCCACAGGATCACCAGATCCATGAACAACGACCAACTCTCCACATAGCGCAGGTCGAGCCGCACCGACTCCTCCCATGACAGGTCGCTGCGCCCGCTGACCTGCCACAACCCGGTCAGGCCCGGTTTGACCAGCAGTCGCCTGCGCGCGTCGGGGCCGTAGCGGGCGACCTCCTCCGGCAGCGGCGGACGCGGACCGACCAGGGACATCGAGCCGGCCAGCACGTTGAACAGCTGGGGCAGCTCATCCAGCGAGTAACGGCGCAACACCGCACCCACCTTGGTCACCCTGGGGTCGCGGCGCAGCTTGAACAGCGGTCCGGCCGCCTGGTTGGCCGACTCGAACTCGGCCTTGCGGCGATCCGCGTCCGGCACCATGGACCGGAACTTGAGCATGGTGAACCGCCGCCCGTCCCGGCCCACCCGCGACTGCCGGTAGAGCACCGGGCCGCGGCTGGTGCACTTGATGGCCAGCGCGATGCCCAGGAACGCCGGGCTGAGCAGCACGGTCAGCAGCAGCGCGGACAACCGGTCCACCACCGCCTTGACCAGCCAGCCGACCCCGCTGAAGGTGGGCGCGCTGACCCAGAGCATGGTCAGCCCGAACACCGGGGCCACGTGCAGCCTCGGCCCGGCGATCTCCACCAGCGAGGGCGCCACCACCAGCTCGGCGGTGCTGCCCTCCAGCTGCCAGGCCAGCTGCTGCAACCGCGGCGGGGTCCAGTCGGTGGACCCGGCCACGGCCACCATCCGGTAGCCGCCCAGCCGGACCCGGTCGACCAGGTCGTCCAGGTCGCCGACCACCGGCACCCCGGCGATCTCACCCGGCACCCGGACACCGGCGCCCGCGCCGTGCGGCGTGCACACGGCCTCCACCCGCCAGCCCAGGTGCGAGTCCCGGCGGGTGCGCTCGATCAGGTCGCGCACCGCCTCCGGACTGCCCGCGGCCAGCACCGGCAGCAGGCAGCTGCCCTGCCGGCGCCGCCGGTGCAGCACCCGGCGCAGCAGGTAGCGGACCGGGATCGCGATCCCGGCGAAGGCGGGCAGCGCGGCGAACACCCAGCCCCGCATCCCCTGTGCCTGGATGGCCAGCGCGGCCAGCGCCAGCACCACCATGCCGGTCAGCGCGGCGCGCCCGACCCGGCGGAACTCCTCAGGACCCTGCCCCAGCACCCTGGGGTCCCAGGCCCGGCTCAACGGCAGGGCCAGCACCGCGGTAGCCGCGGTGACCAGACCCAGCAACAGCTCAAGGCGCCCCGTTCCCGGCGCCCCGTTGATCACGAACACTCCGACCGCGACCACCGCACACACGATGGCCAGCAGGTCTCCCACCACGACCGCCAGCTGGTATCGCAGCTCCCACCCTGCGAAAACCTTCCGGGCCTGTAACGCGGGGGCCTCGGTTGCCGATATCTTTTTCTCTCCCGTTTGCCACAAAGCGGCTCGCACTTATTCACCTCGCGGTAACGCCACCATTTTTTGGGCATGGGAGAGCCACGTGTGTTACCTAATCCCCCGTGACCAGGTAACGGTCAACGCCTGCCTGTCGGTGACTTACTGAAAGCCGCCTGGCCGCGCCCAGGCTGAAGCCCCTGTCCCCGTAGATTCCGCGCTGCGTGAAACTCCCCCGCCGTTCGGAAGGTAGTCGACGCCAAAAACAGACAAAAATCGTCCGAACGGGGGACGCAACTGACCGATAGTCAGGTTTTACGCCAAACGGCGTAATACTTAGACCCAGCTGGCCTAACCGGGTCGCTACCGTTCAGCCCCATCTCGATCACTCGGAGACATCGGCCACAGTCGACTCGTTACGACTCGGTGACCTCATTTCACCCGCATGAGGGACCTTCGGCGGGGTAATCGCCTCGACTGGCGGGCGCGCCGCCGGGATGACCGGCCGGGAGGGGTCCGGCCGGGCGGGCTTGGTCAGGTAGGGCCGCAGCAGCCTGGTGACGGCCAAACCCGGCGCGAGCAGCGGAACCATGCCCGAAAGGGCAGCCGCGACCGCCCCAGCGGTCAGCACGTCCACCGGCAGCAGCCGCGCCCTGCGGTCGACCAGCTTGCCGCGGTTGGGTAGCGCGCACAGCGCCAGCAGCGCGATGAAACCGGCCAGCACCAGCACCGCCCTGGAGATCGCGGGCTGGTAGCCCAGTCCCTCGGCCGCGGCCATCACCAGCAGCCAGCCGGCCAGCGCGGGCAGCAGGGTCCGCTCGGTGGTGGCCGCCCACAGCAGCCCGGCCGCCCAGGCGGTCGCGGTGAGCAGCCCGGCGTGCGCCGGATCGCGCAGCCAGCCGCCGACCACGTCCAGCCAGCCCGCCGCGCCCTGGCCGAAACGCGACAGCACCGCGCGCGGCACGTCCAGCGGGGTGAACACCGCGCCGGTGGTGTTGAACTGGGCGCCGACCCAGACCAGCACCCACACCGAGATCGGGAAGGCCACCACCAACTGCCAGCGGGGACGGCTGACCGCGCTCGCCCAGGCACCGGGAAGTTCACGCCACCTCGACCACGTCACAGCCACGTCCTCGATCCTGGTGTGGTCGCCGTCGGTGAGCAACCCACAACGGAGCGCGTCCAGTGGAAAATCGTTCAACCAGGGAATTGTTGCCCCGGCAGTAGAGTGCCCCCATGCACCACGGCGGCTATCCCCATGGCGGCAGCTCGGCGTTCCTGTTGGCGCAGCTCGGGTTCACCGCGGCCAGGCGGTTCGCCGAACGGCTGGCCCCACTGGACCTGGAACCCAGGCACGTCGGCCTGCTGCGCGTGGTGGCCGCGGCCGAGGGGCAGTCCCAGCAGGCCATCGGCGAGCGGATGCGGATCGCGCCCAGCCGGATGGTCGCCTTCGTCGACGACCTGGAGGCGCGCGGCCTGGTGCAGCGCAAACGCAACCCGGCCGACCGCCGCGCCTACGCCCTGCACCTGACCGAGCGCGGCCGGGAGCTGCTGGCGACCGCGCTGGCCGAGGCGGCCACGCACGACGCGGAGATCACCGCCCCGCTCTCCGAGCAGGAGCGGCACAGCCTGCACCAGCTGCTGACCAAGCTGGCCGAGGCGCACGAGCTGGACCAGCACCGGCTCCCCGGCGGGCCGCACTGATGGCCTCGCGGAAGAAGGTCCCGCTCAGCGACCCGGACCGGTACCGGGAGGTGCTGACCGCGGCCCGCGCGGTGCTCGCCGAGGTCGGCTACGAGCGGTTCAACATGGACCTGGTGGCCCGCCGCGTCCAGGCCAGCAAGGCCACCCTGTACCAGCGCTGGCCGTCCAAGGCCGCGCTGATCATCGACGCCATCCACACCTACCAGGCCCGCCCGGACTGCCCGGACACCGGCTCGCTGGTCGAGGACTTCCGGTTCCTGGGCCGCTGGGCGGTCACCCAGACCAACGCCGACACCCGCGGCCTGGTCATCGGCCTGCTGGAGGGCAGCCGCCGGGACGAGGAGCTGGCCAGGCTCTACCTGGAGCGGATGCAGCAGGGCGGCCCCGACCTGGCCCAGCTGGTGGTCCAGCGCGCCGCCGAGCGCGGCGAGCTGGCCCCGGAGGTGGACGCGGAGATCCTGCAGGACCTGATCGGCGCGCTGTACCTGTTCCAGCTGCTGGTGCGCGGCGTGCCGCCGGACGAGCAGCTCATCGACCGGGTGGCCGACGGGATCATCGGCCCGCTTTCAGCCAAACGAGCGACCACCGCCGCCCAGCAGACTCAGGGGAACCCGCCCTAGTTTGCCAAGCATGACGGCTGCGGCAGAGGTGGAGCGCGGTTCCCGGACCAACGTGGTCTTCGGCGCGATGGTGCTCGGCCTGCTGCTGGCCGCACTGGACCAGACCATCGTGGCCACCGCGCTGCCCACCATCGTCAGCGAGCTGGGCGGGGCGAACCACCTGTCCTGGGTGGTCACCGGCTACATGCTGGCCGAGACCATCGCCACCCCGCTGTTCGGCAAGTTCGGCGACCTGTTCGGCCGCAAGATCGTCTTCCAGGTCTCGGTGGCGCTGTTCACCGCGGGCTCGCTGTTCTGCGGGATGGCCACCGGCATGTTCGGCCTGGTCGCGGCGCGGGCGTTGCAGGGCTTCGGCGCCGGCGGCCTGATGGTCACCTCGATGGCGCTGGTGGCCGACCTGATCCCGCTGCGCGAGCGCGGCAAGTACCAGGGCCTGATGGGCTCGGTGTTCGGCGTGGTCACGGTGGCCGGCCCGCTGCTGGGCGGGCTGTTCGTGGACCAGCTCAGCTGGCGCTGGGCGTTCTACGTCAACGTGCCGCTGGGCCTGCTGGTGCTGCTGGTCGCGGGCGCGGTGATGCCCAAGGTGCCCAAGGGCGCTCGCCCGGTGATCGACTACCTGGGCATCCTGCTGCTGGCCCTCGGCGCGGGCGGCCTGACCCTGCTGACCAGCTGGGGCGGCACCACCTACGCCTGGGACTCGCCGGAGATCCTCTGGCTCGGCGTGCTCTCGCTGGTCGCGGTGGCGCTGTTCGTGCTGGTGGAGCTGCGCGCCACCGGACCGGTGCTGCCCATGCGGCTGTTCCGCGGGCGGGTGTTCTCGGTCTCCGGCGTGCTCAGCTTCGTGATCGGCTTCGCCATGTTCGGCGGCATCACCTACCTGCCGATCTTCCTGCAGGTGGTGCAGGGCCACTCGGCCACCGGGTCCGGCCTGCGCATGCTGCCGATGGTCGCGGGCCTGATGGCCGCCTCGATCTTCAGCGGCAGCTGGGTCGGCCGCACCGGCCGCTACCGGCACTTCCCGATCATCGGCACCGGCGTCACCGCCGTCGGTCTGTGGCTGATGTCCCACCTGGACCGCGAGACCAGCTTCGTCACCGCCTCGCTGTACATGTTCGTGCTCGGCGCCGGCCTGGGCCTGGGCATGCAGGTGCTGGTGATCGCGGTGCAGAACACCTGCGACTACGCCGACCTGGGCGCGGCCACCAGCGGCGTGACCTTCCTGCGCACCCTGGGCAGCTCCTTCGGCGTCGCGGTCTTCGGCGCGATCTTCTCCGCCCAGCTGACCGCGAACCTGGCAGGCGCCAACCTGCCCCCCGGCTTCGACCCCGGCGCCGCGGCCAACCCGGAGATGGTCCGCCACCTGCCCCCGGAACTGCTGACTCCATTGGCCACCGCCTACCAGGACAGCCTGCAAACGGTCTTCACCTGGGCCGTCCCAGTGGCGCTGCTGGCCTTCGCCATCGCCTGGCTGCTCCCCGCCGTGCAGCTCCGCGACTCGGTCCGGGACAAGGCAGGCGACCTGGGCGAGGGCTTCGGCATGCCCGAGTCCCACACGAACGAACAGGAGCTGGAGAAGTCCGTCGCCGCCGTCTGGCAACGCCGGCGCAAGGAGCTGCGCCCCCTGCTTCGCGAACGCCTGCGCGACTGCATGGACGAGGCCGACGCCTGGTTGCTGGCGCAGATCTACCGCAACAGCAAGCAGGAAGGCCGCACCACCCTCACCGAGATCGCCGACCCCCTGGACCTGCCACCCCGGATCCTGGAACCCACGGTCACGGACCTGGTCCAGCGCGGCCTGCTCGCCCGCGAAGGCGACTGGCTGAGCTTCACCCCCGACGGCGAACAGGCCATCGTCCGCCTCACCGCCGTCTGGCGAGACTGGCTGACGGAGCTGCTGGCCACCGAAGACCCCACCCGCGAAGCGGAGCTGACCGCCGCCGTCGACCGCCTGGCCCACCGCATGATCGCCGACCACACCACCCTGCGCGAACGCCGCTGGGAACGCCCCACCCACGCCACCCGCGCCTGAGCCACACCCCCCTGGCCGCACTCGGATAACCGTTGCGCCAAATCCACTCCTGGCAGCCCCCCGAACGGGTTACAGTCCACCGCTCGTTCCACTGTTCAAGGAGTACACCGTGCAGTTCGGCATCCTGCTTCTCATCCTGGGCGTCGGTTCCTTCCTCCTGCCCATGATCGGTTTCCAGTTCACCTTCATGAGCCTCATCGAGGACTACCAGCCCTGGGCCGGCATCGGCGTCGCCGCGGTTGGCGCAATGATCACCATCGCGGTGCTGATGAACCGCAAGCCGGAGACGGCCGAGGGCCAGCAGGCGGTCTGATCAGGGCTTTTCTGGGGGATGACCACCTGCGGAGTCGGGTGGTCTTCTTCTTGGTGACGCGTCTCCGGTTGGGTTGACGAGACAAGTCCGCCGCCCGTCATCGCGGGTCTCGCGACGGGTTTGGCCAGTTGAATATGACCGGTCGTCTTGAGATGTCGGAGCCTCAATATGACCGGTCATCTTGGCCTAGCCACCGCCCCGTTTAAGACGACCGGTCATATTGAGCGGGTTCCCAATGTGACCGGTCGTCTTAACCCGCCCGTCCTTCAATATGACCGGTCATCTCAAGCCAGCTCTGTATATGACCGGTCGTCTTCACCTGGGTCCGTATATGACCGGTCGTCTTGAAGCCGAGAAGGATCACCCGGTCGCAGCCGCCCACGCCCCTGGGGTCGACCCACGTCCGCCGCCAACCCACGGTCCGCCCGCCAAGCCCACGTCCGCCACCAGCCCCACGACTGCCCCTGCCAGGCCCGCCGAGCTCAGCCGCCCCACCAAGTTCAGCCGCCCCACCGACCCTCGCCCCCAGCAAGCCCCCGGTCGACCGCGCCAAGCCTCGACCGGTCCGCCAGCTCAGCCGTCCACCAACCCCGCGACCGCCGCCAACCCCCGACCGGCCCCACCAAACCCAGCCGCCACCACACCTACCGCCCCGCCAACCCAGCCACCCCGCCAAGCCCCAGCCACCCACCGGATCCCAGCCACCTCACCAGACCCCAGCCGCCCCACCACACCTACGGCCCCGCTAACCCAGCCGCGCCCGCCAACCCTCGACCGGCCCCACCAAACCCAACCGCCTCACCGCACCTACGGCCCCGCCAACCGCCGATCCCCACCAAACAACCCCGCCGGGTCGTAATGCGCCTTGACCTCCGCCAACCGCCCCCGATACTCCCCCGGCAACGCCCCAGCCACCTGCTCCGCCAACCCCCCAGCCTCCGCGGGCGCCAGCAAGAAGCTCAACAGGTTCCCCCCGGTCCGCCAAGGCGCGCAGGCCGCTTCCACCCGCCGCCCGAAGTCCCCGGCCTCCGCCACGCTCGTCTCATCCGGCGTCACCGCCATCGTGTACACCAGGAACTCCGCCCCCGTCGCCCCCAGCCGAGCCCCCTCGCCCGCGACGTGCCGGGCCTCCAGTGTCACGAACGACTCCCCCGGCTTGGCGAGTTCCAGCAACGCCTCCGGCAGCTCCGTCACCGCGGTCGAATATCCCGTGCGCGGCAAGGGTTTCACCGGGTCGTTCGTCACCGTGTCGATCTCGCGGTACGGCATCTCCCGGAACGTGTCCAGCACGACTCCGGGCCGGGATCGCAAGGGGCGCAACAGCTCCTCGGCCTCGCCAGCGCCTCCGGCGTAAGCGGCGCGCAGCGCGACCAGGGTCCGGTTCCGCAGTGGTTCCGGGAGGGCGGGGCTGGCCGGGTACTGGAGGAAGGTCAGGGCGGAGGTCAGTTCCAGCGGGGTGTCGCCAGCCCATTCCCGGTACAGCGCAAAGATTTCCGGGGCGGACTCGATCGGCCAGTAGGTGGCGCCTGCGTAGACGCGGGGGACCTCGAACAGGCGCAGGCGGAGCTTGGTGACCACGCCGACGTTGGGGCCGCCGCCGCGGACCGCTTGCCACAGCTCGGGTTCGCGGTCGGCGTCGACCCAGCGGAGGCGGCCGTTGGCGGTGACGATCTCGGCGGCCAGGATGGTCTCGGCGCAGAGTCCATATTTCCTGGCCAGCCAGCCGGAGCCGCCGGTGAGGGCGTAGCCGGTGACGCCGACGTTGCCGGAGGAGCCGGACAGGCCGGCCAGGCCGTAGGGGTGGGCGGCTTCCAGCAGTTCCTGCCAGCGGATGCCCGCGCCGATCTCGGCGGTGCGGGCCACCGGGTCCAGGCGGATGCCGGTCAGGCCGCTGGTGTCGATCAGCAGGCCGCCCTCGGCCGGGGCCAGGGCGCCGTGGCCGGTGGACTGGACGCGGACCGGGAGGCTCAGCTCGGCGGCGAAGCGGACCGCGGCCTGCACGTCGGCGGCGTCAGCCGGGGCGATCACGACCTCGGGGCGGTGCCGGATCCGGCTGTTCCACCCGGTGCAGACCTCGTCGTACCGGGGCATGTCCCGGGTGATGATCCGGCCGGTCAGCCAGCTCAGCTGTTCGCTCACCCGGGAAGCAGACCACAGACCGGCGGAGATCAACAGGCGTAGAGCGGATTGGGGTGCACCGGGGCGCAGTAGCGGATGTGCAGGTGGTTGTCGTGGTTGTCATACCGGGTGGTCAGGCCCTCCCTGATCAGCTCGGGGTCGTTGAAGAAGATCAGTTTCACCCGGCCGGCCGCGGTCGAGCGCAGCGCCCGCACCAGCGTCCTGGTGGCGGCGCGGTCGTAGGCGGGGTCCCGCCAGGTGATCCGGCCCGCGGTGCACTGGGCGCGGTCGGCGCGGATCGGCCACAGGTCGACGTCCATGCCGGCCTCGTGGCTGGCGTGGCCCGCGATGTCGCCGCCGTGCTCCTTGCTGACATCGCCCAGCGGCACCTTGCCCTGGCCGGTGCCGGCGAAGGACCGCGCCGCCGCCTCCAGCTGGCCGATGGTCGCGCCGGTGCCCCAGTTGGCCGTGCCGTTGCCGTCGGGGTCCTGGTCACACAGGGCGGCCAGGTCCGGGTAGTCGTAGTGCCACAACAGGTTTCGCCAGGTGTCCGGGCCGGCCACGCCGTCCGCGCCGAGGCCGGCGTGCTGCTGGAAGGCCAGCACCGCGGACCGGGTGGCCGCGTCGAAGCTGCCGCTGACCGGCAGGCTCAGCCTGCGTTTGGCGTTGAGCTGGGCCTGCAACGCCGACACCGCGGGGCCGGTCGCGCCCTGGCGCAGGGTCACCAGCAGCGCGCCCCAGGTCACCGGGCCCGCGATGCCGTCCACGGCCAGGCCCTTGGCCTGTTGGAAGGCGCGGACCGCAGTGGTGGTGCTCGCCGCGTACACCCCGTCGGCCGGCGGGCTCTGCCCGTGCTGGCGCAGCAGCTGCTGGAGCGCCAGCACATCGGCGCCCCGGTTGCCCGCGCCCAGGGCGGGCAGGAACGCGCCGGGGAGGGCCGCGGCCGGAGCGGCCGTGCTCACCAGCGCCAGGGTCGTCACCAGCAGGGCGAGCGCCGCCCGGCCGAGCACACGCGCGAACATGTCAAACTTTTTCGCACATGACCAACTTCAGGACAATCCTCCACCGGTCGGGTCTACAGCGACTGCTGGCCGTTGCGCGGGTCGGGCGGGAACCGCGAGGCGGCCGGGTAGTCCGGCATCTCCGGCAGCTGGGTGCGGTTGGCCGCGAACTCGCGTAGCGCCCGGCCGGGACCGGCCTGCAGGTGCGCCAGCACCCGGCGCAGCGCCTCGCCGCCGAGCTGGTCGATGTCCACGTCCTGGGCGAAACCGGAGTCCAGCAGGGACTGCACGATGCCCCGGCTGGTGTCCAGGCTGAGCTTCTCCTGCTCGGCCAGCAGCTGCACCACCTTCGCGGTGTCGCCGGGGTGCTCGGCCAGGTGCAGGGCGAGCACCGCGTAGTGCCCGTCCTCGACCAGCCTGCGCAGCCGCTGCGCCCTGGTCACGATCAGCTCGCCCTGCTGCTGGTCGGCCAGCATGGCCAGCCGGTGCTCGCGCAGCCGCTCGTCCTGGGTGATCCGGACGTGGCAGCGGAACAGCGTGACACCCTCCGGCAGCGCGGTCGGCGCGATCGCGGGCAGCTGGTTGAGCGCGGTCTCGGCCAGCGCGGTCGCCGCCGGGTCGAACCGGCGGGACTCCTGGCGCAGCTGGGCCAGCAGGTGCCTGCGGCACAGTTCGACCGCGTCGGTGAGCCGGTTGCGCACCACCTGCACCGGGTCGTGCACCCGCCAGCCGAACTCCAGCTCGGTGTGGAACTGGAACAGGTCGCCGTGGCAGGGCAGCAGCACGTTGGTCAGCGCCCAGTGGTCGGCCAGGTCCACCTCGTACAGCCAGCGCACGCCGCCGGAGCGCCACTCCCGCGCGCTGGGCATCCGGGACGGCACGTACACGTTGCCGTCCACCGTGGACAGCACGAACGTGGTGTGCGGGCGGGGCGCTGGGCGGCCGGCCAGCATTCTGCGGGCCGGTAGCTCGATCTCACTGCGGATGGGGCTGCGGAGGTCGGCGGTGAGGTGGGGTTCCGCCGTGTGCTCGTCATGGGGTGCGGTCAAGGCCGTGCTCCTCGGACTGGTGACGACAGCGCGTCGAGCACCGCGGCCGCGGCCGCGGTGGCTGGCGGGTCGGCGTCCGGCCAGGTGAGCGCGGCGCGACGCAGAATCTCAACCTCCCTCGGCAGTCTCGCGATGGAGCGGGCCAGCCTGGCCAGGGCCGTGGTGGCGGCGGTATCACCTTCGCAGGACTGTGCCCACCAGCGCAGCACCCACCTGGCCGGGCGATTGACGAGCGGGTCGATCAGCGCCCGCCGCCACAGCCCGGCCAGCGCCGAGGACGGCTCCGCCCCCTGGTCAGCCCACTGCAACAGCCGCGGCGCGCTGCTCTCGCCAGGGCGGCACAGGTCGGCGCAGAGCTGGAGGAACCCGTAGACCCCGACGTGCCTGCGGTGCGCCCGGTGCGAGGTCGCCCAGCTCTCCACGGTGGCGATCACGGTGGCCAGCAGCGCGTCGTCGGCGGAGCGGGCCAGCTCCACCAGGCTCTGCGAGATGGCGAACACCCCGCCGGGATCGGACTGCCCGGCCAGCTCGCCGAGCACCTCGAACGCGGTGTCCGGCACCAGGTGGCCCAGGGACTCGCCGAAGGCGCGGGCCGCGGTGCGGCGCAGCTGCCACTCCCCCGAGCGGGACCAGCTGTGCGCCAGCCGGACCACCGCCCCGGTCAGCTGGAAGTCGCCCGCGGCCACGCCCAGGGCCACCAGCGCGGCCTCCCGGCCCGCCGGGTCGTCCCCGGCGGCCCACGGCTCCAGCACGGCCCTGCGGAAGGTCTCGAACTCCCTGGACATCAGCAACCCGACCGCCGCGCCCGCCCCGCCGCGCACCGGGCGGGCGTGGTGCGTGCCCAGCTCGCGCAGCCAGCGCAGCAGCGCCGGGCGGCCGTAGTAGCCGGCGCACCACAGCTGGTCCACGATCCACGGCCGGTGGTCGGGCTGGCGCAGCCGGACGATCTCGGTGGGCACCCGGCCGTAGGGGGTGTGGCTCCAGGCCCGCAGGATCTCGGTGCGGGTGCGCTCGCAGCGGGCCTGCCGCCCGTGCGGCGGCCCGTCCACCCTGGCCGCGGCCCGGCCGGTGGTCAGCCGGTCCAGCCGTTCGGCCAGGTCCACCACGGTGCCGTAGGCCAGGCCGTCGAACATGGCCACGCACAGCAGGAACGCCCGGTCCGGCGAGGACACCTCGTCCAGCCAGGCGCGCAGCTCCTCCTTGGAGCGCACGGTCAGCCGCTGGGCGATCTCGGCCGCCTCCGCGCCGCGGTCCAGCCGGTCCAGCCTGGCCAGCTCCTCGGCCAGCCGGACCAGCGCGGCCGCCTCGAACGGCTCCTGACAACTGCCCTCGATGAGCTCGGCGACCGCGCGCTGCCTGGTCAGCTCGGCGATCCGGTCGGCGGCCAGCAGCCTGCCCAGGTGGGCCAGCACCAGCGCCTTGGGCTCGGGGTGGTCGGCCACCGGCAGCTGGCAGGGCTTCTCCGCCACGCCCGCCCCCGCCACGGTGAGCACCAGCCGGGCGCCGCGCGCGGTGACCTCCTCGTCCAGCCGGTGCAGGTCCGCGCCGCGGGCGGCGGCCAGCACGTGCGGCGGCAGGTCGGTGACCAGGTAGCCGCGGCCGGACTTGAGCGCGCCGGTTGGCAGCCGCAGCAGGTCCTCGATCGGCTCGAACTCATACACCTCGCCGTGGCAGCGCTCGTCCAGCAGCACCATGCCCAGCGCGGTCTTGCCCCAGCCCCTCGGCCCGGCCAGCAGCACCAGCCCCGGCCTGGCCAGCCTGGCCCTGATCGCCGCGGCGCTGCCGGGTTCGACGAAGGCGCCGCGGAAACCGGCCAGCACCGGCGCGGCCACCCGCCTGGCCACCGGCTCGGCGGTGTCCACCCCGCCGCCGCGGCGGCCGACGAAGGAGTCCCGGCCGACCACGTCGCCGGTGACATCGCCCATGATCACGATCGGCGCGGCGGCCTGCCCGCCGCCCGCCGGGCGCAGCGTGCTGACCTGGCGGTGGATCTCCTCCACCAGCGAGACGGAGTCCAGCAGCCGGGCCGGGCTGCTCAGCTGTTCCTTGATCTTGTCGAGGGTCAGCGCCCGCGCGGCGTCCCGGTTCGGGCCGCCCTCGCCCTCGGCGCCGCCTGACCGGCCGGTGTGGTCGACCCCGTGGTGTGCCCGATCCGGGAGCGGTTCGGCCAGTCCTCCGACGCGGTCGGCACTCACCATGGCCCGCCGACGTGCTTGTCCCTGCCGACCACGTCACCGTTGACGTTGCCGCGCACGGTGATCGCGGGCGGCCCGCTGCTGCCGCTGTCGAGCTCCAGCCGGGCCAGCGGGGCCAGGATGCCGGGCACGTGCACCCACGCCTCCGCGCTGACCTCCTTGCGGTGCACCTCGATCTGGTGGAAGGAGGCCGGGTCGACCGCGCCGTAGCCGTGCCGCACCACCGCGTTGTGGATGGCCTCGGAGACGATCACCACCAGCTCCGCCTCCGGCACCGCGGCCAGCACCTCGTAGAGCGCCTCGCTGCCGACCAGCCGGAAGGCGAAGTTCAGGTCGGTGCCGGACCAGCCGTCCCGGTCCCGGTGCACCTCACCGGCGTGCACCGACATGCGCAGCCGGATCTGGCCCTGCTCGCTGGTGAACTGGTTGTGCTGGCGCAGCGCGACGGCAAGCCTGCCGATCAGCGGGTCCAGCAGCCGGACCTTGGACACCGAGGCGGGGATGAGCAGGCACTTGCCGTCCCCGCGGTCCTCGATCGCGAGCTCGTCCCAGTCGATGCCGGACTCCTCGAAGGCCTGCTTGAGGACAGCCGTCAGCCCGCTGCGCAGCAGCAGCTGGAACCGGTCATCTCTGGTGCCGAACTTCGCGATGTCCACGACCACGATCGAGAAATGCACCGGGTGGTATTGCATCAGCGTGTGTTTACCCTAAAACCGCAGGTCAATCTGTGATCCAACGCACTTTCGAGGTGTGATTCAGTCTTACGTCCCAAGGTAGGAGTCCAGCCGGGTGGGGGCCAGAATCGTGATCCGCCGCCGCGCGGTGGACAGCAGGCCGTCGTCGCGCAGCTCGGCCAGCGCCCTGGACACCGACTCGCGGGTCGCGCCGATCGCGCTGCCCAGCTCCTCCTGGGTCAGCTGCGCGGCGATCTCCACCCCGCCGTCGGCCCGTTCGGTGCCGTGCGTGGCGGCCAGCTCGCCGAGGAAGCGGGCCAGCCGCTGGGACACCGTGCAGGTGCCCACCTCCAGCCGTCGCCGGTCAGATTCATCCACTCGGGTGACCAGTAAAGACAGCACGTCACAGGCGAGGCCGGAGAACTGGCGCAGCAGCGAGCGGAACCGGGCCGAGGCGATCACCACGACCGTCGAGTCGGTCAGCGCGACCACGGTGGCCGAGCGCCGACGTGCGGTTATCGCGCCGAACTCGCCCACCAGCTCACCGCTGCCGCGCAGCGCGAGCACGCTGTCGGTGCCGTCCTGGCTGACCACCGAGATGCGCAGCAGGCCGTGCTCGACCAGCAGGACCGAGTCGGACTCGTTGTCCTGCCTGAACAGCACCGTGCCCCGGCGCACGCTGCGACGACGCCCGACGTCGGCCAGTAAAACCCGGCTGGCCGCCCCGAGCCCTTCCACGCTCATAGAGGAAGGGTCGACGTTGGCGCTGGGGAATATGGAGGGGAAAGGTCCACTACTCACCCGATAGCCAGCAGATAATGCCCCGAACGGCCCAATGCGAACAACTCCCTGTCACAGCGTTTCTCCCTACCGGAGTAAGGTAATCCCGACCTCCGTGTGAAGGCCACAAAACTTGCCGGTGCACCCATTTCCTTCTGGTGAGATGGTGCTATGCGAGTCCTGGTCACCGGCGCGAGCGGCTATGTGGGACAGGCCGTCGTACGCCAACTTTCCCAGACCGGCCACGAGGTCGTGGCGCTGGTCCACCGCTCAGTGGTGAACGTGCCCGAGGGGGTGGAGCTGCGCAGGGGCGACGTGCTGGACGGCGAGGGCCTGCTCGCGGCCGCGGACGGGGTGCACGCGGCGGTGCACCTGGTCTCGCTGACCAGGATCCGCGAGGCCTTCGCGCACCCCACGCTGTACTACCGGGTCAACCTGGGCGGCACCCTGCACGTGCTGGAGGCGCTGGCCAGGCAGGCCGAGGTCACCGGGGTGAAGCCGAGGCTGGTGATGGCCTCCACCGCCAGCGTCTACGGCAACCCGGAACGCCAGCCCATCGACGAGACCACCCCGGTCGCCCCGCAGAACCCCTACGCCGCCTCCAAGGTCGCCGCCGAGGAGGCCATCCGCTGGCAGGTGGCCACCGGCGGACTGGGCGCGGTGGTGCTGCGGATCTTCAACATCGCCGGCGCGGTGGGCGAGCTCGGCGACTACGACGACACCCGGATCATCACCAGGACGGTGGGCGTGGCGGCGGGCCACCTGCCCTCGGTGGAGATCAACGGCGACGGTTCGGCGGTCCGGGACTTCGTGCACGTCAACGACGTGGCCAGGGCCATGGTGGCGGCGCTGGAGGACGCCACGCCGGGCCGGTTCGACGTGTACAACGTGGGCGCCATCCCGGCCAGCGTGGCCCAGATCGTGGACGCCGTGCGCGAGGTGACCGGCCGGGAGATCCGCGTCACGCACCGCCCGGCCAACCCCGGCGAGTCCGCGCGCTCGGTCGGCGACAACTCGCTGATCAGGCAACGTCTTGGCTGGTCACCGCGGCAGTCCACGCTCACCGAGATGATCCGCGGCCAGTGGGAGGCCGAGCTGCTGCGCCGGCACCGCTGAACGAGGATCAGGCCTATGCGCCTGGACTTCGCCCCGGAGGACACCGGCTCCGGCCAGTTCTACCGCCTGCTCACCGCCGTGGTGCTGCCCCGCCCGATCGCCTGGGTGTCCACGGTCTCGGCCGAGGGCGTGGACAACCTCGCCCCGCACTCGTTCTTCACCGTGGCCTGCGTCGACCCGCCGATCGTGCAGTTCACCTCGGTGGGCCGCAAGGACACCCTGACCAACGTGGAGGCCACCGGCGAGTTCGTGGTGAACCTGGCCACCGAGCCGAACTTCGCCCAGGTCAACGCCACCGGCACCGACTTCCCCCCGGCCACCAGCGAGTTCGACGCGGCCGGCATCCCCCGCGAACCCAGCCTCAAGGTCAAGCCGCCCAGGGTCGCCACCAGCCCCGCCGCGCTGGAGTGCGTGCTGCACAGCACGCTGCGGCTGGGCGACTCCACGGTGGTGTTCGGGCGGGTGGTGCACGCGGCGGTGGCGGCGGAGGTGGTCCGCGACGGGCTGCCGTCCGTGGAGCTGCTGCGGCCGTTGTCGCGGCTGGGGCGGGATGAGTGGGGGACGGTGGGCGGAGTGCGGGAGATCAGGCGGATCCGGCACGCGGACTGGCCGGGGCACTACCGGGGCTGAGCGGCCGAGGAGCCGCCTAGTACCGGCGCTCCCCTCCCCGTTCCTCCGGCGCCCTCGGCCGCAGCGCCCCTCTCGGCACCAGGTGCTTGAGGGCCAGCGGTGGCACCGTGCTCTCCGCCCGGCCCGCGATGCAGAAGGACACCAGCCCGGCCCAGTAGCCCTCCTCGGTGCGCAGCCAGGCGTGCAGGGTGCCCGGGACCCGGCCGCTGACCACCAGGCCCTGCTGGCGGATGAGCAGGGTGGCGGAGGAGGCGTCGCCGAGGAAGCCGTGCCGGTACAGCTCGTTGAGGTCCACCCAGACCGGTCTGCTGCGGTCGTAGACCCGGCCGAGGGAGGGAGCGAGTTGCACCGTTCGGTCGAACACGTGTGCGAGTCTGGATGACTAGGTAGATCGACAGCAAGCCGGGTCACGGGGGCTGACCAGGTCGTCACCCAGGGTCGTGAACCTGGCGGGGTGAATTGCCGACTGTGCTGGTGTGACCGACGACCGGAGTACCGCGTTGCTGGTGGTGCGCTGCCAGCTCGGGGAGCCCTCGGCGCTGGCCGAACTGGTGCGGGCCTGGCACCCACCGCTGTGGACCTACCTGCGCCGGATGAGCACCCCGCAGACCGCCGACGACCTGGCCCAGGAAGCCTGGCTCGCGGTGCTCAAGGGGCTGCCCCGGCTGCGTGAGCCCGCGCGGTTCGCGCCCTGGTTCTTCACCATCGCGCGGCGCACGCTGCTGGACCGGCTGCGCGAGCGCTACCGGCCGGAACCGGTGCTGCCCGAGGCGGTGTCGCCCTCGGCCGAGGTGGTGCTGGACGTGCTGGCGATCAGGGCGGGGCTGGCCGAGGTGCCACTGGTCGAGCGCGAGGTGCTGGCGCTGTTCCACCTGGCCGACCTGTCGCTGCGGGACTGCGCGGCGGTGCTCGGCGTGCCCGAGGCACGGTCAAGTCCCGGTTGTCCCGCGCCCGCGGCCTGCTCCGCGAGCGCCTGCTGGAGAAGGGGTTCGGCGATGAGTGAACGGTTCGACGAACCGTCGTTGTCCGCGGCGGAGGTGCTGGCCCGGCTGGCGCCCGAGCGCAGGCTGCGGCACGTGCTGGTCGGGCTGGCCGGGTTGAGCGGGGCGCTGCTGACCGGCGCGCTGTGGCTCACCGAACCGGCCCTGCCCGCCGTCACCCGGCTGGCCTTCGGGGTGCTGACCGCGATCGGGCTCAGCTGGGCCGCCTTCGCGGTGTGGGCGCTGACCCGGCGCGGGCCGCTGCTGGCCAGGGACAGCGTGGTCGCCGGGTGGCTGGCGCTGGGGTTCGCCTCGGTCACCGCGGCCGGGCTGGCGGTGGTCACCGCCTCGCGCGGCGGGCTGCCGGTGGCGCTCGCGCTGGGCGGCACGCTGGTGGCGCTCGCGGCCGTGGGCTTGACGAGGGCGCTGCGGCGGCGGCGGGAGCTGACCCTGCTCAGGCAACGATTGGATACGGCCTAGGGTTCGGGCATGCGTGGATTTGACGAGCTGGTGCCCCGGTTGCGGGAGTTCGCGGCGGCGCGGGAGTGGGAGCCGTTCCACACCCCGCGCAACCTCGCCATGGCGCTCTCCGGCGAGGTCGGGGAACTGGTCTCCGAGCTGCAGTGGTTGAGCGACAAGGAGATCGCCGAGCAGCTCGACGGTGGCGCGCTGCGCGAGCGGGTCGCCGACGAGGTGGCCGACGTGCTGCTCTACCTGGTGCGTTTCGCCGATGTCTGTGGTCTGGACCTCCCGGCCGAGGCGCATGCCAAGATCGATCGCAACGAACACCGGTTTCCTCCGCTGGAGGCAAACCCTTCCGCCTGAGCGGCAAGGGATTTAGCGTCGTCTTATGGAACTGGAGCTGCGGCATCTGCGGGTGATCTGCACCGTCGCGGACACCGGCAGCGTGACCAAGGCGGCCGCCAAACTCGGTCTGGCGCAACCGGCGCTCACCGCCCAGCTCAACCGGATCGAACGCGCGCTGGGCGGCGCCCTGTTCGAGCGGGACCGGCGCGGCTCCCGGCCCACCCAGCTGGGCGAGCTGGTGCTGGCCCGGGCCCGGCTGCTGCTGCCCGCGGTCAGCGAGCTGCGCGAGGAGGCCGCGCGGCTGGCCAACTCCGCGGGCGATGAGGGCGCCACGCACTTCCGGATCGGCTCGGCCAACGGGCCGATGCTGGGCGGGCTCATGCACCACCTGGGCGCGGACCGGCCGCAGGCGCGGATCTCCCCGCACACCTCCTACTCCAGCGACGAGCTGACCGAGCTCCTCTCCGCGGGTCGCCTGGACTTCGCACTGGTCGGGGCGTGCGGGGAGGCCCTGCCGCCGAACGCGCCCGGCGTGCAGTGGCGGCTGCTCGCGGTGGACCCGGTGTTCGTGCTGCTGCCGGAGGACCACCCGCTGGCGGACAAGGACGAGCTGGAGCTGGTCGACCTGGCCGAGGCGCGCTGGGCGGCCACCCCGGGCGACGGCTGTTTCGGCGACTGCTTCGCCGCCGCCTGCGCCCGCGCCGGGTTCGCGCCAAGGGAGCTGTACGAGGCGGACGTGGTCAGCTGCGTCGACCTGGTCCGCTCCGGGGACGCGGTGGCGCTGTGCCAGCCGACCTTCCGCGAGTGGACCGGCGTGGTCCCGGTGCCGATCGCGGGCATCCCGTTGCGCTGGCGGCAGTTCATCGGCTGGCACATCGACGGCCAGAGCACGGCGGCGGCGGAGCGGATGGCCGGGCACGCGCTGGCCGCCTACGCCGACGTGGTCAGCCGCAGCCCCCGCTACACCGAGTGGCTGGCCGGGCATCCCGGCTTCGGTATGAGGTAACTGGTATCTCCCTCCGCGGGCTGGGCCGGGCCTAACGTGCAGGTCCCTGCATCCCTGCCCATCCAAGGAGACACCGGCATGAGCCGACGCCTATCCGCGTTGCTGGTCGCCGCGTTCACCACCATGGCGCTCTCCGCCGCCGTGGCCCCGTCCTCGGCCGGCGCGCCCGCCGAGGTCGACCCCGGCCTGTTCGCCGCCCTCCAGCGCGACCTCGGCCTCTCCGCCGACCAGGCCCGCGCCCGGCTCGCCGTGGAGGACCTGGCGCGCTCGGTGCGCAAGCGGGTGGCCGCCAGCGCCGACGGCGGCTCCTGGCTCGGCCCGGACGGCCGCCTGGTCGCCGGGGTCACCAGCCAGGCCCGCGCCGAGGCGGTCCGCCAGGCCGGTGGCATCCCGAAGCTGGTGAGCCGCGCCGAACCCGCCCTGGACGCGGTCAAGTCCACTTTGGACAGTGCGGCGGCGAAGGCGCCGGACACGGTGCACGGCTGGTACGTCGACGTGGCCGGCAACAGCGTGGTGGTCCGGTCCCGGCCGGAGGCGCTGGCCGCGGCGCGGGCGTTCGTGCTGGCCAGCGGGGCGCAGGCGGGCGCGGTCCGGTTCGAGTCCAGCCTGGAGCAGGCCCGGCCGCTGATCGACGTGGTCGGCGGCAACGCCTACAACATCGGCTCCGGCTCACGCTGCTCGGTCGGGTTCTCGGTCACCGGCGGGTTCGTCACCGCCGGGCACTGCGGCAACACCGGGGCCTCCACCAGCAACCCCAGCGGCACCTTCCGCGGGTCCAGCTTCCCCGGCAACGACTACGCCTGGGTGCAGGTGGCCGCGGGCAACACCCCGGTCGGCGCGGTGAACAACTACAGCGGCGGCCGGGTGGCGGTGGCCGGGTCCCAGGACGCGCCGGTCGGGTCCACGGTGTGCCGGTCCGGGTCGACCACCGGCTGGCACTGCGGCACCATCCAGGCGCGCAACTCCTCGGTGACCTACCCGCAGGGCACGGTGTCCGGGCTGATCCAGACCAGCGTGTGCGCCGAACCCGGTGACTCCGGTGGCTCGCTGCTGGCAGGCAACCAGGCCCAGGGGGTCACCTCCGGCGGCTCCGGCAACTGCCGCTCGGGTGGCACCACCTACTTCCAGCCGGTCAACGAGATCCTGCAGACCTACGGACTGACCCTGCTCACCGAGGGTGGCAACCCGCCGCCCGGCGGTGAGTGCGGCAAGGGCACCTACTCCGGTTCGCTGGCCGCCAACGGCAGCGCGTACCAGCCGAACAACAGCTACTACCAGTCCACCGCCGCCGGCACGCACACCGGCTGCCTGAGCGGTCCCACAGGCACCGACTTCGACCTGTACCTGCAGAAGTGGAACGGCAGCGCCTGGGCGGACGTGGCCGAGTCGGCCAGCCCCGGCAACACCGAGAAGGTCAGCTACGCCGGCACCGCGGGCTACTACCGCTACCGGGTGCACGCCTACAGCGGCTCGGGCAGCTACACGCTGACCACCGGCGCCCCGTAGGTCCCAGTCGGCGACCGACCCTCGCGGTCGTCGTGCCGGTGGGCGGGTGTGACCTTCCTTCCGCAGGGGAATGGGCCACCCGCCCACCGGCGTTCCGGTGGTCGTGGACACGGACGTGGTGGTGATCGGGGCGGGCCAGGCCGGCCTGTCCAGCTCGTACTTCCTGCGCCGCGCCGGGATCGACCACGTGCTGCTGGACTCGGCCCCGCACGCCGGTGGCGCCTGGCAGCACTACTGGCCCTCGCTGCGCTACGCCGACGTGCACGGCTTCCACGCCCTGCAGGACCTGCCGCTGATCGTGCCCGACCCCGAGCGCCCGGCAGCCGAGGTGCTCTCCGCCTACTTCACCGAGTACGAGCAGCGCTTCGACCTGCCGGTGATCCGGCCGGTGCGGGTCCGCTCGGTCCGGCACGAGGGCGCGGACTTCCGCATCGAGGCCCCGGAAGGCTCCTGGCGGGCCCGCGGCGTGATCAACGCGACCGGCTCGTGGAGCCATCCGCTGTGGCCGCACTACCCCGGCGCGCGCGAGTTCCTCGGCCGCCAGCTGCACACCGCGCACTACCGCGGACCGGCGGAGTTCGCCGGGCAGCGGGTGGTGGTGGTCGGCGGCGGGGCCTCCGCGCTGCGCTTCCTGGACGAGCTGTCCCCGATCGCGGAGACGATCTGGGTGACCCGGCGGGAACCGGAGTTCAGCGAGGACGAGTTCACCCCCGAACGCGGCCGGGCGATCATCGCCAAGGTCGAGGAGTCGGTGCGGGCCGGGAAACCGCCGCGCAGCGTGGTCTGGAACACCGGCCTCGCCCTCACCCCGCTGATCAAGGACCTGCGGGCGCGCGGGGTGCTGCGCCGCCGCCCGCTGTTCGAGCGGATCACCCCCGATGGCGTCACCTGGGCCGACGGCTCGCACGAGCGGGCAGACACGATCATCTGGGCCACCGGCTTCCGGGCCGCGCTCAACCACCTGGCCCCGCTGAAGCTGCGCGAGCCCGGCGGCGGGATCGTGATGGCCGGTGGGCATCCCGCCGCCGAGCCCAGGCTGCACCTGGTCGGTTATGGCCCCTCAGCGAGCACCATCGGCGCCAACCGGGCCGCCCGCACCGCAGTGCACGAGCTCCGCCGGGAGCTGTTCCCCGCTGCCGTCGCGGTCTAGGAACTCGGTGAGGATGCCCGGCACGGCCCGCTCGGCGAACCCGGCCGAGTCCGCCTCGGCCATGTCGTGCACGTGGTACCCGCCCACCACGGTGGCCACCGCGGCGGTGAGCGTGACCACCCCGGCCCGCCGGGAGAACGGGGTGTCGGCGAAGGTCCAGGACAGCACGTCCGCCCGGCGCAGCGCCGCGGTGTCCCGGCTAAGGGTGCCGGAACGCGCCACCAGGTAGCGGCCGGACAGGCCGTGGCCGAGGTTGCGGTAGGCGTCCCTGGCGAACCACAGCACGAACGGCACACTGGCCAGCGCGGTGCTCCAGGCCAGGTGCAGCAGCACGTCCGTCAGCAGGTAGCCCAGAATCCCTTGCACGACAAGCAAAGGCAGCGTCACCAGCAGCAGGCCGCGGATGATCCGCCGCCGGTGCGCCACCTTCGGATGCGCGGTCAGCGCCAGGTCTTCCAGCGGGGACACCGGTTCCCGCAGCACCCCGGCGACCACCCGCAGCGCCTCGGCGCGGGGCGCGGGCGGCAGCACGGCGCTGCGTTCGCTGTCCTGCTGCTCGGTGCCCAGCCCGGCGGCCACCGCCTTGACCTTGGCGCCGCCGCCGAAGCGCAGCAGCAGCGGTTCGCGCAGCACCGCGCCGAAGAGCCTGCGCCGCTCGATGGACACCGAGCGGGTGGTCAGCAGCCCGCGCCGCACCCGCAGCAGGCTGTCGCTGACCCATTCCAGCTGGTACCGCCACCAGCCCTCCACGTAGATCGCCAGCGCACCGAGCACGCCCAGCAGGGTGGAGGCCAGGAACGCCAGCGGGATGGTCCACCACAGCGCGCTGGAGCCGAACTCCACCGCCAGCCGCTGCACCACGGGCAGCCGCCAGGGCTCGATGCCGATCGCCTCCAGCGCCCGGTACCCGACCCCGAGCACCAGCACCATCCCGCCGAAGATCCAGAAGGTCAGCGGCGCGTACCGCAGCCAGCGCCAGCTCATGGTGGAGACCACCGGGTCCTGGGCCGCGGTGTGCGTGGCGCGGGCCAGCAGCTCGGCGCGCAGCGCCCTGGCCACCGGGGCGGCCAGCGCGTCCAGCTTGACCTCGCTGCCGAGGTCGGTGGAGCCCGCGGTGCCGATGCGCAGCGTGGTCACCCCGAACAGCCGGTGCACCGGGCTGGCGGTGAGGTCGACGTTGCGGATCCGGTTGAGCCGCACCGTGCGCAGCTTCTTGGTGAACATCCCGGTGCGCACCTCCACCGCGTCGGCGGTGAGCCGGTACCTGGTCTTGGCCCAGGAGGCGATCCCGGCCGCGGTGAAGGCCAGGAAGCCCAGCGTGATCCCGGCCAGGGTGAGCCAGCCGCGCAGGTTCAGGTGGCCGTCGGAGATCCACAGGGCGGCCAGGAAGGACGCGGCAGGCGGGGCCAGCCAGCTCGTGTGCACCGCGATCATGCGCGGGTCCAGCTTCTGCCAGTCCATCACGCCTCCTCCACCGCGGCGGCCTCGCCGATCCGGCGGGCCAGCTCGGTCGCGTCGTCCAGGCCCAGCCCGGAGATCCGCACGTCGCCCGCGGTGGAGGCGGTGGTCACGATCACCGTGGCCAGGCCGAAACCGCGCTGGATCGGGCCGATCACGGTGTCCACGGTCTGGACCTTGGTCAGCGGGGTGATCCGCCGCCGCTGCCAGAACCAGCCGCTGGCCGAGTACACCGCGGTGCTGCCCAGTTCCCAGGCGTGCACCCGGTACCGCCACGGCGGCATGATGAGCAGGTAGGCCAAGCCGGGCAGCACCAGCACGCCGAGCAGCAGCGGCCCGAGCCAGCGCAGCGCGCCGGGGAAGAACAGCAGGGACAGCGTGGTCATGGTCAGCGCGACCAGGAACGCCGGTCCGGACACGGTGAGCAGCGCCTGCACGGTCCACCAGCGGCGGGCGCGCGGGTCCACCCGGTAGCGCGGCGGCCGGAGCCGGGGCGCGGCGGCGGTCGGTGTGGTCATGGTGTCACCCCAGTTTCTGGAAACGTGGCCAGAGCTCGGCCCAGGAGCCGGTGCGCCCCGTGGCCAGTTGCAACGGCATGTCCTGCACCAGCAGGTTGGACTTCAGTCGAGTGTCCATAGTGGACAGTTGTCGGACCTGCGCGAAGGACTCGGTCAGGTAGGGCGCGGCCGGTCCGGCGAAGAGCACGGTGTCCGCGGTCTCCGGTGGCGCGCCGAAGTACCAGTAGCCGCGGGAACCGCTGTAGGCCCTGGGCAGTCCGCGTTCCGGGCCGTAGCGGTCCAGCGCGCTGGCCTGCCAGTAGGCCACCGTGAGCACCGCGGTGCGGGCGCGCTGTTCCGGCGGCAGCTGGTGGTAGGCGGCGGCGACCTGGTCGGCCAGCTCGGTCCAGCCGGTGCTGTAGACGCTGGTGAAGTCGGCCGAGTCGCGCGCGGCGGCCTGCTCCACCGGCTGCACCGGCAGCGCCAGGAACAGCATGGCCAGCGCGGAGGCCACCGCCACCGGCCAGGCCGCGGCCCAGCGCCACCAGCGCGCGGCCCTCCGGCGTTCCACCTCGATCGCGCCCACCGCCCACAGCAGCGGGAACAGCCCGTTCACGTAGTACGGGCGGCCGCCGACCACCAGGAACACCAGCACCAGGCCGAGGAAGGTCCAGCCCAGGAAGGCATACGGCCGCCATTCCGGTCCGCGCAGCAGCCGCCAGGTTCCGTAGACCACCAGCACCGCGCCGGTGAGCAGGCCCGCGCCGAAGAGCATGATCGGCAGGAAGCCGAGCGCCCCACCGGTGCCGGTGGCCGCCTCCGCGGCGATCTGCCCGGTCATGCCCAGCTGCGGCCAGCCATGTCCGGCCTGCCACAGCAACGCGGGCACGGTGGCCAGCACCGCGATTCCCGCGCCCAGCCACAACATCGGCCGCCGCAACAGCTCCCTCGGCCCGAACACCAGCGCGCACACCAGCAGCACCGCCCAGAAACCGACCATCAGGAACTTGGCCTGCCAGGCGAACGCGGTGACCACCCCCAGCCACAGCAGCAACACGTCCCGCCGGGTGTGCAGCCAGCGCAGCAGCACCAGCACCGCCAGCTCCCAGGCCAGCGTGTCCGCCGCCCCGGTGCCGAGCAGGTGCCCGCCGGAGATCATCACCGGCGCCCCGGCGAAGACGATCGCGGTGACCACCTGGGCCCGCGCGCCGCCCCCCAGCTCGCGGGCGATCAGCGCGGCCACCGCGGTCCCGGCCACCGTCAGCAGCACGACCGGCAGTCGCAGCGCGGTCAGCGAGCCGGGGAACAGCGAGTCCATGGCCAGCGCCAGCAACGGCGCCAGCGGACCCTGGTCGGCATAGCCCCAGTCGAGGTGCTTGCCGGCGGCGAGGAAGTACAGCTCGTCGCCGAAGAGGTCGTAGCGGCCGCTGAAGGCCAGCAGCACCACCGCGTAGGCCGCGGTCACCGCCAGCACCGGCAGCCGGGCGAAGTCTTCTCGTGTGGTCATGGCTCAGGCCAGCTTCCGGAAACGGGGCCACAACTCGGCCCAGGTGCCCTTGCGACCCTGCGCCAGCAGCAGCGGAATCCCGTCCACCGCCCGGTTCGCCTTCAACTCGGTCTCCAAAGTGGACAGTTGCGTGACGGTGCCGAAGGACTCGGTCAGCGCGGGCAGCGGACGGCCGACGTAGAGCACGGTGTCCGCGGTCTCCGGCGGCGCGCCGAAGTGCCAGTAGCCCCGGGAACCGCTGTGCGCCTTGGGCAACCCGCGTGCCGGGCCGAACCGGTCCAGCGCGCCGGACTGCCAGTAGGAGCTGGTCAGCAGCGCGGTCCTGGCCCGCTGCTCGGCGGGCAGCGCGTGGTAGGCCTTGGCCACCTGGTCGGTGAGTTCGGGCCAGCCCACGCTGTGCGTGCTGATGAAGTCCACCGACCCGGCCCCGGCCCGGCTGTGCACCGGCTCCAGCGGGAGCCCGAAGAAGGACATGGCCACCGCGGAGAGCACCGCCACCGGCAGGCTCACCGACCAGCGCCACCACCCGGCCACCCGCACCCTGGACAGCTCCACCGCGCCGGCCGCCCACAGCACCGGGAACATCCCGGCCACGTAGTACGGCCTGCCGCCCGCGATCAGGAACAGCGCGACCACGCCGAGGAAGGTCCAGCCCAGGAAGGCGTACGGCCGCAGCTCACCCCCGCGGAGCAGCCGCCACAGCCCGAACAGCAGCACCACCAGCCCGCTGAGCAGTCCCACCAGCATCAGCATCATCGGCACGAACCCGAGCAGGCCGCCGTGCATGAACTCGCCCTCGGCCGCGATCACCCCGGTCATGCCCAGCTGCGGCCAGCCGTGTCCGGCCTGCCACAGCAGGCTCGGCAGGGTGGCCAGCACGGTGATTCCCGCGCCCAGCCACAACATCGGCCGCCGCAGCAGCTCCCTCGGGCCGAACACCAGCACCGCCACCGCGAGCGCCACCCAGAACCCGCCCATCAGGAACTTGGACTGCAAGGCGACCGCGGTGACCACGCCCAGCCAGGGCAGCACCGCGTCCCGCCGGGTGCGCACCCAGCGGACCAGCAGCCAGCAGGCCAGCGCCCACATCAGGATGTCCGGCGTGTTGGTGGTGAGCAGGTGCCCGTTGCCCAGGGTGAACGGCGAGGCCACGGTGACCAGCGCGGCCAGCGTCTGCGCCCGCCGCGCGCCGCCCAGCTCGCGGGCGATCAGCGCGGTCACCGCCACGATGGCCATCGTCATCAGCAGCGAGGGGAAGCGCAGCGCGGTCAGCGAGCCGGGGAACAGCGACTCGGTGACCAGCGCCAGCAACGGCGCCAGCGGTCCCTGGTCGGCGTAGCCCCAGTCGAGGTGCTGGCCCGCGGCGATGAAGTACAGCTCGTCGCCGAAGGTGCCGTAGCGCTCGGCGAAGACGAACAGCAGCACGCCGAGCACTCCGGCAACCGTCACAACCGGGCCTGCTGCGAACGGCGGCAAGCTCCGCGCCGGACTCTGTTGCTCGCTGACCTGGACTTGCATCACAACTCCCCAGTTGATCCCCTGATGTCCCGGCTCCCGGCCGGTTACAATGCGGGTGCATGGTAACCGGGACGCGGAAGCCTTTGCAATGCGTCCGCATTAAGAAAGTGTGGCTGTCGGTGCCCAAGCAGGTTGACCACGAGGAACGTCGGCGGCACATCGCCGAGGCGCTGTGGCGGATCGTCGCCAAGCACGGCATGGAGGCGGTGAGCCTGCGGGACGTGGCGGCCGAGGCCGGGGTCTCGATGGGCTCGGTGCAGCACTACT
This sequence comes from Crossiella sp. SN42, assembly GCF_023897065.1. Taxonomy (GTDB): domain Bacteria; phylum Actinomycetota; class Actinomycetes; order Mycobacteriales; family Pseudonocardiaceae; genus Crossiella. The sequence continues at coordinate 104,377 of NZ_JAMHIV010000014.1, read as the reverse complement.
TCAAGACCAAGGACCACATGCTGGAGTTCGCGCTGGAGTTCAGCAGCGTGCAGACCGGCGACCGGGTGCGCGCCCGGCTGGCCCGCGAACTGGCAGGCGACCCGCCGCCGTGGGCGGTGCTGCGCGCCTGCATCGTCGAGACGCTGCCCATCGACGAGCACACCCGCACCGGCCGCCTGGTCGGCATCGCCTACTTCATCCGCGCGCTGAACGAGCCCTCGCTGCGCCGGATCTACCTGCAGGGCCAGCCGAAGCTGTTCAACTTCTTCGCCGACATGATCCGCGCGGCCCAGGAGCAGGGGGTCACCGCGCCGGGCATCGACCCGGACAAGGAGTCGATGCTGCTGTGGTGCGTCGCCGACTCGCTCGGCTCGGACATCCTGCTGGACAACAGCACCCCCGCGGAGGCGATGGCCACCGCCGACTACTACCTGCGGCGGCTGTTCCCCGGCGTGCCCGAGCAGGAGTGGCCGCCGCCCGGCTCGATCTCCACCCCCGAGTCCACCCCTGAGCCCACGAACTCCACCCCCTGATCTTCCTAGCTTGGTGCCATGACACTGAGCACCCTGGTCAACGGGGCCCTGGCCCTCGCCGTCGTGGCCTTCGTGATCGCCCGCCGGATGAACTGGCACGAGCTGACCAAGCACGGCGAGGACGTGTGGATCGGCCCGGCGATCCTCACCGGCATCGGGCTGCTCCAGCTGAAGAACAAGCTGGGCCCCGACTACCACATCCCCCCGGTCGACCTGGTCTTCCTGGTGCTGGGCCTGCTGCTCGCCCTCGGCGCGGGGGTCGGGCTGGGCCGGACCAGCGAGGTCCAGCTGCGGGACGGCCGGATCTTCACCAGGATGCGCGGCCCGGCGCTCGGCGTGTGGGCCGGGTTCATCGGGCTGCGGGTGCTGCTCGGCTTCCTCGGCCACGGCTTCGGCGCGACCCTGACCAGCGGCGGCGGCGCGATCATGCTCACGCTGGGGGCCAGCCTGCTCACCCAGTCGCTGGTGCTGGCCGCCAGGGTCGGCCAGCCGGTGCGGCGCTGACCGCCCGGCTCGCGCAGACTGCCCCCATGACCGCGCCGCCGACCCTGCACGAGCGCAGGGCCATGCACGTACTGGTCACCGCGCTGCTGGTGTACGCGCTGCTCAGCGCGCCGGAGACGCCCTGGTGGGCCTGGCTGCTGCTGGGACCGTCCTTCCTGTGCTGGCTGGTGTTCCTGGCGCTGACCAAACGCTCGCCGCGGCGGGCGCTGGCCGCGCTGGCGGCCTGCTCGCTGCTGAGCGCCTGCGTGGTCGGCGTGCCGGAGGCCTCGGCCACCACCATGTCCGCGGTCTCGGCCATGGTGTTCATCTCGCACGTCGCCGCCAGCGTGCCGGCCGGGCTGACCCTGGCCGCGGTGGACGTGGTGCTGGTGCTCACCGGCGGGCTGCTGTGGGGGCGCGGCACGGGGGCCGTGCTGAGCAGCATGGCGGTCTTCGCCCTGCTCACCCTGCTCGGCCTGGTGCAGCGGCAGCACCGGCAGCAGACCGCGCAGGCGGCCCGGCTGCTGGCCGAGACCGAGCGCACCCGGATCGCCCGCGAGCTGCACGACGTGCTCGCGCACTCCCTCGGCGCGCTGGCCGTGCAGCTGGAGGTGGCCGAGGCGCTGCTGGCCGACGGCCGCGACCCGGAGGCGGCGCTGGCCAGGGTGCGCCGGTCCCGGCGGCTGGCGGTGGAGGGGCTGACCGAGGCCAAGGCCGCGGTGTCCGCGCTGCGCGAGGAGGTCCGCCCGCTGCCCTCGGCGCTGGCCGAGCTGGTCGAGGCGCACCGGCGGGACCACCAGACCCCGGTCCGGCTGACCATCAGCGAGCGCACCCGGCCGCTCTCCCCCGGCGCGGAGATCTCCTTGCAGCGCACCGCCCGCGAGGCCCTGACCAACGCGGCCAAACACGCCGGGGGCGCACCGGTCGAGGTCGATTTGTCCTATGTGGACGATGCGGTCCGGCTGTCCGTGCGCAACGCGGCGGGCACGCCGAGGACGGAGCTGCCCGGCGGCGGGTTCGGGCTGACCGGGATGCGGGAACGGCTGGCCCTGCTGGGTGGCACACTCACCGCGGGCCCGGCGGGGGACGGCTGGCTGGTGCGGGCGGAGGTGCCGGAATGACCATCAGGGTGCTGGTGGCCGACGACCAGCAGATCATGCGCGAGGGCCTGGTCGCCCTGCTCGGGCTGGTCGAGGACATCGAGGTGGTGGGCGATGCCGGGGACGGCGAGCAGGCGCTGGCGCTGCTGGCCGAGCGCGGGGCCGACATCGTGCTGATGGACCTGCGGATGCCGGTGCTGGACGGGATCGAGGCCACCCGCCTGATCACCGAGCGCTTCCCGGGGGTCGCGGTGCTGGTGCTGACCACCTACGCCGACGACGACTCCATCGCCGACGCACTGCGCGCCGGCGCCCGCGGCTACCTGACCAAGGAAGCCGGCCGCGCCGAGATCGCCGCCGCCCTGCGCGCCGCCGCCACCGGCCAGTCCACCTTCGCGCCCGAGGTCTCCCAGCGCCTGGTCGCCGCGCTCACCCGCCAGGAACCGGCCAAACCGCACCGCCCGCCGGACGGACTGACCGCGCGGGAGGCCGAGGTGCTCACGCTGATCGCGCAGGGCCGCAGCAACCCGCAGATCGCCAGCGCCCTGTTCATCAGCGAGGCCACGGTGAAGACGCACATCAACAACGCCTTCGCCAAGATCGGCGCCCGCAACCGCGCCGACGCCACCCGCTACGCCTACCGCGCCGGGCTGGCCGCGCCCTGAGCCACCGGCCCCGGCCGCTCCTCCGGCGACTCCCGGCGGGCGGCAGGCACGGACCGGTGCTCGCCCGCCTCCCGGCTGCCCAGCTCGGCGAAGATCCGCAGCGCCTCGGCCTGCCTGGTCTCGGCATCGGCGGCGAAGCCGCGGCGGCGGTCCAGCTCGGCCCAGGTGAGCAGGGTGCGGGCCCGCCACAGCGCCATGTCCAGGCCGCGCCAACGGAGCTCGGCCTCCTGCACGTAGGCCGCGGCGGCCGAGAGCGCGCCGGTGGCCAGGCACAGCTCGGCCAGGGTGCGCAGCAGCAGCGCCTGCCCGAAGTCATCGCGCAGCGCGGTGACCGTGGCCAGCGCGTCGTCCAGCAGCGGCCGGGCCCGCTCGGTCTCGCCCAGTCGCAGCAGCGCCTTGGCCAGGGCCTGCTGGGCGTAGGCCGCGCCAAGCCGGTCGCCGGTGGCGCCGAAGAGGGTCAGCGACTCCCCGCTGAGCTCGGCGGCCCGCCGCCACTGGCCCATCGCCCGGTGCACCAGGCCGAGGCTGCGCAGCGCCCAGGCCTGCCCGCGCCGGTTGTCCAGTTCCCGGTAGGCGCTGAGCACCCGCTCGCCGACACTCAGCGCGGCCTCGAAGGAGCCGAGCTCCAGGTGCATCCGCGCGGTGCGGTTGTCCAGGTAGGCCAGGCCTTCGGCGTCCCCGGCCTCGGCCAGGGCCGGGCGGGCCAGGGCGAGCAGGTCCAGCGCCTCGGCGAAACGGCCCTGCTCGCCGCGCACGGTGGCCAGGCCGGAGCGGGCGATGGCCACCCCGCGCTGCTGGCCGTCCAGCTCGAAGCGGCTGATGGCCTGCTCGAAGTGCTCGCCCGCCTCGGTGAACCGCTCCCGCTCGTAGCAGAAGTGGCCCAGCCCGACCAGCAGCGCGGCCTCGGCCCGCCGGTCCTCGGCCCGGCGCAGCGCCTCCAGGGCGACCTTGCGGGCGCGCAGCCACTCGGCGAACTGCTGCCGAGCGGTGAGGAAGGACAGCAGCGCGGAGGCCAGCGCGCAGGCAGGCACGCCGAGTCCGACGGCGGTGGCCTGTTCGATGCTGATGGTGAGCCCGAGCTGTTCGGTCTCGATCCACTCCCCCGGCGCGCCCGCCGCGGCCCGCAGCGCGTCCTCCGGGGGCGTCCAGTCCAGCTCCACCACCGGCAGCAGCGGCAGCGCGCCGGAGGGCACCTCGGTGGATGCCTTGCGCACCAGGGCCAGCCAGCCGGAGATGACCCTGGTGAGCAGGGCCCGCCGGTCGTCCTCGGTCTCGGCGCTCTCGCCCAGTTCGCGGCCGAGCAGCCGCACCAGGTCGTGGATGCGGTAGCGGGCCTGCCCGGCCCGGTCCACCCCGGCGAAGTCGACCAGGTAGCCGTCGAGCAGCTCGTCCAGCAGCGCCTCGGCCGCGGCGGGCGGCAGGTCCAGGGCCGCGCCGAGCACCCAGCTCGGGAAGGTGGGCAGGTCCAGCAGGCTCAGCCGCCAGAAGGCGCGCTGGGCGTCGGCGGGCAGGCCGCGCACGGCCAGGCCGATGCTGGGCCGCACCTTGAGATCGCCGACGGCCAGCTCGTCCAGGCGGCGGCGTTCGTCGTCGAGCCGGTCCACCAGCTGCCGAAGTGTCCACTGTGGACGGAAGACGAGCTTGGCCCCCGCGGTGCGCACGGCCAGCGGCAGCCCGCCACTGAGCTCGCAGACCCGTTGCGCCGCTTCCAGATCCGCGTCCACCCTGGCCCCACCCGCGACCGCGCCGAGCAGTTCCACCGCCTCGGCCGGGCGCAGCGCATCCAGTTCCACGCCGACCGCGCCGGGCACGCCGAGCAGCCGCCGCCGGGAGGTGACCAGCACCCCGCAGCCCGCCGCGCCGGGGGTGAGCAGGTTGAGCTGCGGCAGGTCGGTGACGTTGTCCAGCACCAGCAGCACCCGCCGGGCGGCCAGCCGGGTGCGGAACAGGCTGAGCCGTTCCTCGGTGGACTCCGGCAGTTCGGCGGTGGGCAGCCCGGTGGCGCGCAGGAACCGGGCCAGCACCTCGGTGACCGGCAGGTGCGCGCGCTCGACCGCGTTGAGGTCCACGTAGAGCTGCCCGTCCGGGAACTCCGCCCGCACCTCGTGCGCGACCCGGACCGCCAGGGTGGACTTGCCGACCCCGGACATGCCGCTGATCAGGCAGATCGGCGTGGCCCGCCGGCCGGCCGCGGTGAGCGCGGCGCGCAGGGTGGCGATGTGCTCGGCGCGGCCGATGAAGTCGGCGATGTCCGGCGGCAGCTGACCGGGTGTGGTCCAGTCCGCGGCCGGCCGGGGGGTGGCCACCACCGGCGCGGCGCCGGGTGCGGTGTGCAGGCTCTCGTCGCAGCGGACGATGGCCTCCTGCAGGCGTTGCAGCTCCGGCCCCGGTTCCAGGCCCAGCTGCTCCACCATGGCCCGCCTGCCCTGCTGGTAGACCTCCAGCGCGGTGTCCTGCCGCCCAGCGCGGAACAGCGCGAGCATGAGCTGCCCGCGTAAGCGCTGGCGCAGCGGCACATCGGCCACCAGCGGGCTCAGCTCCCCGGCCACCTCGGCGCCGCGGCCGAGCGCGAGCAGCGCCTCGGCCCGGTCCTCCACCGCGGTCCAGCGCAGGTCGTCCAGCCGGGCCGCCTCGGTCTCGCTGAACAGTCCCGGCAGCCCGGACAGCGCCGGTCCCTGCCACAGCGCGAGCGCCCCGGCCAGGGTCGCCGCCGCGGCCTCGGCCGCGCCGTCGGCGATCTCCCGCCTGCCCTGGGCGGTCAGTCGCTCGAACTCGGCCAGGTCCAGGGTGGCCCCGCCCGGTTCCAGCAGGTAGCCCGGCGGCCGGGTGGCCAGCACCGGGGCCGCCGCACCCGCGGCGTCCTTGAACGAGCGGCGCAGCCGGGCCACATAGGACTGCAGCACCCCGCCCGCGGTCTCCGGCGGGTTGTCGTCCCACAGGATCCGCAGCAGCCGGTCCGCGGGCACCATCCGGCCCCTGGCCAGCAACAACGCCGCCAGCAACACCCGGGGCTTGGGACCGCCGACACCCACCTCGTCGCCGTCGTCGTCCAGCACTCGCACCGGGCCAAGCAGTTCGAAACGCACTCGTCGCCTCCACGTGGACAAACCGTGGTTGACAGTGCCCACGCCCCCCAGAAGCGACAGGTCGTCACCGGGAGACAGTCAAACCCGCCGGAGGGGTCGAGATCAAGCGGCCGGATGGTGTGACCTGCGTTGAAAGTTCTTCTACAGCGTCCTTGCAGCGGACTGCACGGGTTCTTGCAGCACCCCTTCCTACCTTTCTCCCAACAGCGAGAACCACAGGACCTAGGGGCAAAAACGAAATGAGCAGGAAGTTACTGGCCACACTGGCGGCGGTGGTGGCATTGACCGGCAGCGGAATCACCACATTAGCCACAACGGCCTTCGCCGAGACGAGCGCTTCGGCGAGCACCCAGGCGCTCTCGCCGATCCGGCAGCGAATCGTGGACGCGGCCAACGGGGAAATCGGCGTCACCGCGGCCCAGTGCGGGAAGTACAGCCCGTCCTGCCCGCGGCTGGACTGGTGCGCCATGTTCACCGCTTGGACCTGGCGACAGGCGGGCGTGAGTCCGGTGCCCACCACCTTCGTGGCTCGCGAGGTGGGTCTATGGGGGCAGCAGCACGGCCTGTTCAAACCACGCTCCGCCAACGGCGGCAACCCACAGCCCGGCGACGTCGCGGTGTTCGGCCCGCCGGGACGGGCCACCGGCGGGCATGTCGCCATCGTCACCGCGGTGCACGCCGACGGGCGGCTGACCACGGTCAACGGCAACTTCGGCAAGGCGGGTTCCACCAACAGCAAGGTGGTGGCCTGGACCCTGGACCCGCGGACCGCGGTCTCCGGCGGCGGCGACTGGCTGATCTCCGGCTACGTCTCCCCGCCCGGCGCGGGTGACGGCTCCGCGCTGGACGACGGCCCGGCCACCGGCTCCAGCCGCGCGGTCTACCAGAACAACACCAAGACCACCGAGGTCTTCGCTCGCGGCGGCGGGCAGGAGATGACCCACGTGTGGAACACCGGCGGCAAGTGGGCGCCGTGGGAGGCGCACCAGCCCGACTACAAGCTGGCCAGCAACCCGGTCTCCCTCTACGAGGAGGACACCAAGACCACCGAGGTCTTCGCCAGGAACATGAACAACGAGCTGGTGCACACCTGGCACGAGCACGGCAAGGGCTGGACGAACTGGGAGCCGATCCACGGCGGCCAGAAGATCGTCGGCGAGCCGGTGGCCGTCTACAACGTGCACAGCAAGACCAGCGAGGTCTTCGCCCGCAACGCCGCCAACGAGCTGATCCACACCTGGCACGAGCCCGGCAACGGCTGGGCGCAGTGGGAGGTCATCGGCCCGAACTGGCAGCTCACCGGGGACCCGGTGGCGATCTACGAGCCCGGCACCAAGACCACCGAGGTCTTCGCCCGCGGCGCCCAGGGCGAGCTCATGCACACCTGGCACCACCTGGGCAGCGGCTGGTCGGACTGGGAGGCCATCAACGCCGACGTCAAGATCACCGGCCAGCCCTTCGCGCTGTACGAGGCCAGCACCAAGACGGTGGAGATCTTCGTCAGGGGCGCGGGCAACGAGCTGATCCACACCTGGCACGCCCCCGGTGAGGGCTGGACCGCCTACGAGGCCATCCGCCCGGACTGGAAGCTGGCCAGTGACCCCACCGCGGTCTACGACCCGAGCACGAAGACCACCGAGGTGTTCGCCCGCGGTGACAGCGGCGCCCTGATGCACCTGTGGCACCCCAGGGGCGAGGGCTGGTCGCAGTGGGAGGTCCTGCACCCGGACTGGAAGTTCACCGGCGTCCCGGTGCCGGTCTACCAGCCGCACATCCAGACCGTGGAGGTCTTCGCCCGCGGCGCCAAGGGTGAGCTGCTGCACACCTGGCACCCGCACGGCAAGGGCTGGTCCGACTGGCACCAGATCGGCGACTGGACGATTTCCGAGTAATCCAGCCCGCTATTCCGCACCTGAACTCCCGAATTCTTCCCGAGCCCGACCCTGCGCGAAAACAGGAGAGCAAGAAGATGTCCCGGAAATTACACCGGCTGCTGGCGGGTTCCACCGTCGCGCTGACCGCCGCGAGCGGATTGTTCCTCAGTCCGATCGCCGGCGCCGATCCCGGCGAGACCCGGTCCCCCGAGTCCAACGCCGAAAACCTGGCCGCCGAGGCCCTGCCGATCGTGGCCTGTGACCCCGCCGGTCCCAGCGCCACCGACGAGGCCATGGCCAGGGACCTCAACGCCCGGATCACCGGCCGGATGCGCGGTTCGCTCAAGGCCTACGAGATGTCCTGCGCCAGGGCGGTCGTGCGGGCCACCTACGACCGGGGCCTGAACAACCGGGCCGCCACCATCGCGGTCGCCACGATCATCGTGGAGACCACCATGCGCAACTATGACGGCGGCCACGCCAGCAGCGTCGGGCTGTTCCAGCAGCTGGACTCCTGGGGGCCGCGCGAGGAGCGGCTCAACCCGAAGATCTCCGCCTACAAGTTCTTCGACACGATGGAACGCTTCTACCCCAAGGGCTCCTGGAACAAGGAGGAGATCGGCAAGGTCTGCCAGCGGGTGCAGCGTTCGGCCTTCCCCGAGCGCTACCAGCCCGAGGCCGCCGACGCCCAGCTCATCGTGGACGCCCTCGGCGACCCGAAGGGCGGCGGGGTGAACGTGCCTTCCGACCGGGCGGTCTACGAGCCCAGCACGGCCAGCACCGAGTTCTTCGCCCGCGGCGCCAAGGGCGAGCTGGCCCACGTGTGGAACACCGGCGGCAAGTGGTCGGCCTGGGAGGCCCACCAGCCGGACTACCGGCTCAACGGCAACCCGGTGTCGATCTACGACGCGGGCACCAAGACCACCGAGGTCTTCGCCCGCAACAGCGCCGACGAGCTCGTGCACACCTGGCACCCGCCGGGCCAGGGCTGGGCGAACTGGGAGGTCATCGACGGCGGCACCAAGCTCAAGGGCGAGCCGGCCGCCACCTACGACGCGGCCACCAAGACCGTGGAGGTCTTCGCCCGCAACACCGCCGACCAGCTCGTGCACGCCTGGCACGAGCCGGGCAAGGGCTGGTCCAAGCTGGAGCCGATCAACCCGGACTGGCGGCTGGCCAGCGACCCCGCGCCGGTCTACGACCCGGGCACCGGCAGCACCGAGGTCTTCGCCCGCGGCGCCCAGGGCGAGCTGATGCACGCCTGGCACCCGCCGGGCGCCGGCTGGTCCGGCTTCGAGGTGATCAGCGGCGGCGCGATCACCGGCGCCCCGTTCCCGGTGTACGAGGCCAGCACCAAGACCATCGAGGTCTTCGCCCGCAACACCGCCGACCAGCTCGTGCACGCCTGGCACCCGCCGGGCAAGGGCTGGACCGGCCTGGAGGTCATCGGCGGCGGCTGGAAGCTGGCCGGCGACCCGGTCGCGGTCTACGACCCGAGCACCACGACCACCGAGGTCTTCGCCCGCGGTTCCCAGGGCGAGCTGATGCACGTCTGGCACGGCTACGGCGCGGGCTGGTCGGACTGGGAGACGCTGCACTCGGACTGGAAGTTCACCGGCAAGCCGGTGGCCATCTACGAGGCGAACACCCGGACCGTGGAGGTCTTCGGCCGGGGCTCCCAGGGTGAGCTCATGCACGTGTGGCACACCTTCGGCGACGGCTGGTCGAGCTGGTCCCGGATCGGCGACTGGACCATCGCGGAGTGATCGAGCACGACTGAGCGGGGCGCGGGCCGGGGGGCCGCGCCCCGTTCGCCTGTCTGCCCAAGGGCACTACTCGTGGGTAGCATCGGGGTCATGACCTCTCCTCGCCCGGCCCTGCGCGAACTGGTCGAACGCGGCGTGGCCGCCGCGGTCGGCGCCCTGCCCGCCCCCGCGCAGCGCGCCATCGGCGGCCGCCCCACCGTGATCGACGGCCAGCAGCTGCACCCCGAGGTGCAGTCCATGCTGAAGCTGATGAACCTGGCCAAGGAGAACCCGCTCAGCGCCGGTTCGGTCATCGAGGCCAGGCGCGGGCTGCGCCGGACCGCGGCGGTGATCGGCGGCACGGCGCTGGAGGTGGCGCAGGTGCGCGAGCTGAGCGTGCCCGGCCCCGGCGGGCCGATCCGGACCAGGGTCTACCTGCCTGCCGGGCTGCCCGCCCAGGCCGGCGCGCTGGTCTTCTACCACGGCGGCGGCTGGGTGGTCGGCGACCTGGAGACCCACGACAACCTGTGCCGCTACCTGGCCGTGCACGCCGGGGTGGCGGTGCTCTCCGCGGACTACCGGCTGGCCCCCGAGCACAAGTTCCCGGCCGCCACCGAGGACGCGCTCGCGGTCTACCGGTACGCGGTGGCCAACGCGGACAGCCTCGGCCTGCACCCGGACCAGATCGCGGTCGGCGGGGACAGCGCGGGCGGCAACCTGGCCGCGGTCACCGCCCAGCAGGCCAAGGCCGCGGGCGACCCGGTGCCCGCCTTCCAGCTGCTGATCTACCCGGCGGTCGACTTCTCCGTGCGCAGGGAGTCCCGCCGCCTGTTCGGCACCGGTTTTGTGCTCACCTCGGAGAAGATGGACTGGTACCAGGACCAGTACCTGCGCTCGGCCGAGGACCAGCTGGACCCGCGCGCCTCGCCGTTGCTCGCCGAGGACCTCTCCGGCCTGCCGCCCGCCTACCTGGCCACCGCCGGCTTCGACCCGCTGCGGGACGAGGGCGAGGAGTACGCGGACAAGCTGAGCAAGGCCGGCGTGCCGGTGTTCCTGCGCCGCCACCACGGCCTGATCCACGGCTTCGCCAACGTGCTCGGCATCGGCCACACCGGCCGGGACGCCGCGCTGGAGGCGGCCGCGGCCCTGCGGATGGGCCTGGCCTTCGCCGCGGCCAAGGGCTGAGCGCGCCTCAGCCCCTGCGGGCCTTCGCGGTGGTCAGCGCCCGCTGCACCGCGTCGGCCACACCCACCATGCCGGTCCGGAACGGGTGGTACGGCGCCGCGGCCAGCAGGTCGATGTGCTGCCCGTTCACCCAGGCCACCCCGCGCGGCTTGCACGCGTCGTGGTGCAGCGAGGGCGCGTAGGTGTCCACAAAGGTGTCCCCGTTCGCCCCGGCCGCGCGCCGCAGCGCCGCGTTGAGCTGCTGCTCCACGCTGTCCAGGAACGGGTAGTCGCCGGTGGCGAAGGGCAGCACCGAGGGGCAGGTGCCGCTGGCCGGGGCGATCCTCGGGTAGCCGACCACCAGCACCCTGGCCTTGGGCGAGCGCTCCCGGATACCGCGCAGCACGGTCAGCACCCGGCCCTCGGTCTGGCCGATCCGCTTGCTCAGCTCGTCGCCGAAGTGCTTCGCGCAGGGCGCGCCGCCCGGATCGCTCGGCCGCAGCCGCGCGCAGGTGCTGATGGTGTCGCCGAAGACGCTGAAGTCGTTGCCGCCGATGCTGACCGTGACCAGGTCGGTGTCCTTGGTCAGCGCGGAGAACTGGGCGGGGTTGCGGCCCAGCGGCACCGACTGCGGCTCGGTCATGTGGGTGCTGTCCGCGGCTCCGCAGCTGATGTCGGTGAACCGGCCCGGCCGGATCCGCCGGTTCAGCAGGCTCGGGTAGTTCTCGGTGGACCGCGCGCAGCCCAACGGGTTCAGCCTCGGCAGCGGGATCAGCGGCCCCGAGGTGAACGAGTCACCCAGCGCCACGTAGTGCCGCACCTGGCGGACCGCGGCCTCCGCCCCGGAGGCGAACAGCGCGGCCGCGGCGACCGCCACCGTGCCGATGACGCCCAGCCGACCCACAACGCCTACCGACATGTCGCACCTCGCTGTGAGACCGGCCATACTCCGTCGGCACCGACGCTAGGTTCGCCCGCCTGAGCTGGTCAATCGTCCAAAGAGGTCGCCGCCGGTCACTCTTGTGGTTTTCCGCAGTCCCCCGAACGGCCCTGGCCACTAACCTCACGCTGTGCGTCTGCTGCCCTTCGTCACCGCCGCCGCGCGCATCGGGGCGGGACTGGCCCTCGGCGCGCTGTCCGCCCTGGCCGAGCTCGGCTACCTGGTCCTGGCCGGCCTGCTGCACCTGTCGCTGCTGCTGTGGCCCAGCGCCCGGCAGCGGTCGGCCGAGCGCCTGGAGAAGGGCGCGCGCAGGCTGTCCCGGCTGGAGGGCCGCCGGGTGGCCAGGTTCTTCGGCGGCGGCGAGGTCGAGGACGACCGGCAGCGCCGCCCGTGGATGTACCTGCTGGTCCGGGTGCCGGTCGGCCTGGCGGTGGGGGTCATCCTGCTGCTGCTGGTCTACGGCGTGCTGACCGCGGTGGCCAGCGTGGGCGCCTGGATCACCGGCGGCAGCATCTTCACCGGCAACCCCGCCGGTCGGGTCACCACCGAGTCGCTGCTCGCGCTGAGCCTGCCCGGACTGGTGCTGCTCTACCTCGCCCTGCAAGGGTTGTACGCGCTGTCCATTGTGGAGCGACGGCTGGTCCGCGAGTTCCTCGGCCTGAGCCCCGAGGAGCTGCGGCAGCGCATCCAGTCCCTGACCGAGACCCGCGCCGGGATCGTGCAGGCGGTGGACGCCGAGCGCCGCCGGATCGAACGCGACCTGCACGACGGCGTGCAGCAGCGCCTGGTCGCGCTCGGCCTGCTGATCGGCCGGGCCCGCCGCGGCGGTGACGCCGCCCGCGCGGAAACCCTGCTGGCCCAGGCACATCAGGAGTGCCAGGAGATCCTCAACGACCTGCGCGAGGTCGCCTGGCGGGTCTACCCCACCGCGCTGGACAACCTGGGCCTGCCCGAGGCGATCGCCCGGGTGGTCGAGGGTTCTCCCTTGCGCACCACCGTTTCCTGCCAGCTCCCGCCGGAGCGCCCGCCCGCGCGGGTGGAGGCCGCCGCGTACTTCATCGTGTGCGAGGCGGTCACCAACGCCACCAAACACGCCAACGCCGCCACGCTCGACGTACGGCTCACCCATCTCGCCTCCACCGGCACCCTGCTGGTGGAGGTCGCCGACGACGGGGTCGGCGGCGCCGATCCGGACGGCGGCGGGCTCTCCGGCCTCGCCCAGCGGGTGGCGGCCATGGACGGCGAGTTCCGGGTGCGCAGTCCGCTCGGCGGCGGCACCCTCATCGGAGCCAGCCTGCCATGCGCCTGATCCTCGCCGACGACTCGATCCTGTTGCGGGAAGGCCTGGTGCGCCTGCTCGTGGAGGAGGGCCACCAGGTGCTCGCCGCGGTCGGCGACGGCGCCGCCCTGCTGGCCGCGGTGGCCCGTGAGCAGCCGGACGTGTGCGTGATCGACGTCCGGATGCCGCCGACGCACACCGCCGAGGGACTCCAGGCGGCGCTGGAGATCCGGTCCCGCTGGCCGGAGGTGGGCGTGCTGATGCTGAGCCAGTACGTGGAGAAGCGCTACGCCACCGAGCTGCTCACCGGGGACAGCGCCAGGGTTGGCTACCTGCTCAAGGACCGGGTGGCCCAGGTCGGCGAGTTCCTGGACGCGCTGGACCGGGTCGGTTCCGGCCGGGCCGCCTTCGACCCCGAGGTGGTCCGCCAGCTGCTGGCCCGCACCACTCACACCGACCCCCTGACCAGGCTCACCGAACGGGAACGGGAGGTCCTGCGGCACATGGCGCAGGGCCACACCAACGCGAGCATCTCCACCGCGCTGCACATCTCGCAGAGCGCGGTGGAGAAGCACGTGAACTCGATCTTCGACAAACTCGACCTCTCGCACACCACCGGGTACAGCCGCCGGGTGCTGGCGATCCTGCGCTATCTCGGGAGTTAGGCCCGCTGCTTGCTGCGGCGCAGGCGGGAGACCACGAACACCAGCACGGCCACACCGACCACCACCAGCACGCCCTTGGACAGCACCCCCGCGTAGGTCTCCACCAGCGTCCAGTTCTCGCCGAGGTAGTAGCCGGCGAGCACGAACACGGTGTTCCAGATCAGGCTGCCCAGCGCGGTGAACAGCAGGAACGCCCCCAGCCGCATGCGTTCGATGCCCGCCGGCACCGAGACCAGGCTGCGGAAGATCGGAATCATCCGGCCGAAGAACACCGCCTTGTAGCCGTGCCTGGCGAACCAGGCCTCGGTGCGGTCCAGGTCGGCCACCTTCACCAGCGGCAGCTTGGCCGCGATCGCGCGGGTGCGGTCCCGGCCGAGCAGCGCGCCGATGTAGTACAGGGCCAGCGCGCCGACCACCGAGCCCACCGTGGTCCAGATGATCGCGGCGAGCAGGCCCATCCCGCCCCGGCTGGCGGTGAACCCGGCCAGCGGCAGGAAAACCTCGCTGGGCAGCGGCGGGAACAGGTTCTCCAGCGCGATGGCCAGGCCCGCGCCGGGTGCGCCCAGGGTGGTCATGAGGTCGGTGACCCAGTTGATGATTCCGTCGAACATGATGTCCACACTAGGAACCCGGCGCTGAGACCACCCTGAGGCAGACCTTCCGATCACGGTGGGCAACCCGCACGGAAAGACTGCGGCAAACCCCAGTGACTACCGGCGGCCCGCGTGCTCGGCCAGGCCCAGTGCGCAGCGCAGGATGAACGCGCGCAGCACCATGCGGAACAGCCAGCCGGTGCCGGGGAAGCGCGGCCGGAAGCTGGAGTGCCAGTGGATCTCGGTGCCGCCGTCGACGGGCGCGAGGTCGACGTTGGCCCGGTAGTCCAGCAGCGGCAGCCCGGACAGCAGCGTGTAGCCGAGCCTGCGCTCGGGCACCAGCTCCACCACCTGCTCCCTGGTGATCTTCTTCCCCCGGCGGAACACCCGGATCGCGCCCACGCTCTCCGCGCCCTGCTCGCCGGGGCGCTCCAGCTCGAAGCCGGTGAACGGCGCCCAGTCCGGCCAGCTCGACCCGCTGCGCACCAGCGCGTAGACCGCGGCCGGCGTCGCCGCCGCGCGCACCCGGACGTCGACCCGCTGCACCGCCATGTCAGACCCTCCCTCGTGTACCAGTCGGTACATGTACCATATGGTTCACCACGGTGGAAGGGATGACCGGTGTCGGCGGCGAAGGAGAAACTGCTGGCCGCGGCGGTGGCCTGGGTCAGCGAGCACGGCATCGGCGAGCTGAGCCTGCGGCAGCTGGCCACCGCGCTGGGCAGCAGCCACCGGATGCTGATCTACCACTTCGGCTCCAAGGAGGGCCTGCTGGTGGAGGTGGTCCGCGAGGTCGAGCGCCGCCAGCGCGCCGCCTTCGCCGAGCTGGACCCGACCACCGCGCCCCGCGAGTTCTGGCGCCGCCTCACCGATCCCGCGCTGGCCCCGTCGATCCGGTTGTTCTTCGAGCTGTACGGCCAGGCCCTGCAGGGCCGCCCCGGCACCACCGAACTGCTCGACGGCATCGTCTCCTCCTGGACCGAGCCGATGACGGAGTGGTTGCGCGCCAACGGTTTCCCGGAAGACGCCGCCCGCGCGCAGGCCCGCCTCGGCCTGGCCGTGACCAGGGGCCTGCTGCTGGACCTGCTGGCCACCGGTGATCTTGACGGCGTCACCGCCGCGATGGAGGCGTTCCTGGCCAGCACCGAGCAGGCGCTGCGCGGACATAGCTCGATCAGGTGACCGGAGCAGCCCGCGTTCACCCGCTCGGCCCCTCCCAGGCAGGTTGACCCGACGGGGATGATGCGGTGATGGCGAGGGAGGACGCGGTCCGCGCAGTGCTGCGCCGACACGGCAGACCAAGGGACTTCCACCGGCAACAGACCCTGCTGTCCGAGGGCGCCGAGAGCGACGAGGTGCTGCTCATCGAGCAGGGCCTGGTCAAGGTGCTGCTCTCCGGCGGCAACGGCACCGAGCTGATCGCCGGCTTCTACGGGCCGGGCGAGCTGATCGGCGAGCTGGGCGTGATCGAGGAGGTGCCGCGCAGCGCGACGGTCATCGCGCACACCGCCGGCCGCGCGGTGCACGTGCCCAGGGCGGTGTTCCTGAGCCTGATGCGCACCAACCAGGACGTGCTGCTGCTGGTCAACTCCACCCTGCAACGACGGCTGCGCAACGCCGACCACCGGGGTCTGTCGGTGGCCTTCCAGGACGTGCCGACCAGGGTGGCCAAACAGCTGCTGAGCTGGGCGGACGCCCGGGGTGAGCAGACCGAGCACGGGGTGGCCATCCGCGGCATGAGCCAGAAGGAGCTGGCCCAGTCCGTGGGCGCCTCGGCCAAGACCGTGGACGCCGCGCTCAAGCGGCTGCGCGCCGAGGGCCTGGTGCGCACCAGCCGCCTGCGCTACCTGCTGCCCGACCCGCGCCGCCTGGCCGAGCTGGCCTGACCCGCTTCTCCCTGGGACGAGGGAGACGTGGCCCAGGACGCGCAGCACACTGCCCTGCGTGCCTCGATTGCCCGTGAACCGGACGGTCCTCGGTATCGACCTGATCGACTCCGGCAGCAACCCCGGCTACCACCTCGACGTGGCGGCGCAGAAGACGCAGGAGCTCATCGGCGCCGCCTTGGCCAGTCGCCAGGTGATGAAGGCCGACGCGGTGGACTGGCAGCACACCGGCGACGGCCTGCTGGCCGCCTTCCCCGAGGAGCTGCTCGGCGACATCATCGACGCCACCCAGGTGCTCGACGACCTGGCCGCCGAGCACAACCGCTGGCGGAAGCCGGACGTCCGGCTGCGCATCTCGGTCGGCGTCGGCCCGCTGCCCGGCCACGAGGGCCTGCACCGCACCAACGTCGACTGCGCGCGCATGCTGGACGCCAAGGTCTTCCGCCAGGTGGTCAGCCGCTGCGCCGAGGCCAGCCCGCTGGAGTTCAGCACCGGCCTGATCATCTCCGCCAAGGCCTACCAGGACGTCTTCAGCGGCCCGTACACCGAACTGGTCCGCCAGCGCGACTTCGGCCAGATCTCCTTCCAGCACAAGGAAACCGCGAGCACCGCCTGGATCAGGGTGCCGCACTTCGAGGCCGCCACCCTGCTCAGCTTCGCCGAAGCCGGGCCCGCGCCGTCGCCGGCCGCGGCGGGCGGCCCCGCCCTCTCCGCGGCAGGCGGCGGCGTGGTGAACCAGGTCAACGGCACCATGCGGGACAGCATCCAGGCCGGTGAGGTCAGGGGCGGCATCCACTTCCACGGCGGACGCGGCCGCTGACCCGGCTCAGCCGAGCTCGCCCGGCCTGCGCACCACCTGGTCGGCCAGCCCGTAGTCCACCGCCTCCTGGGCGTTGAACCAGCGGTCCCGGTCGGCGTCCTCGGTGATCTGCTCCACCGTCTTGCCGGTCTGCGCCGCGGTGATCTCCGCGACCAGCTGCTTGAGCTTGCCGAACTCCTCGGCGCGGATGGCGATGTCGGAGGCGGTGCCGGAGAGCCCGGCGTGCGGCTGGTGCATCAGCACCCTGGTGTGCGGCAACACGTAGCGCTTGCCCGGCGTGCCGGAGGACAGCAGGAACTGGCCCATCGAGGCGGCCATGCCCATCGCCCAGGTGGAAACGTCCGGCGCGACCAGCTGCATGGTGTCGTAGATGGCCAGCCCCGCGTTGACCGAGCCGCCGGGGGAGTTGATGTAGAAGACGATGTCGCGCTCGGGGTCCTCCGCGGCCAGCAGCAGCATCTGCGCGCTGATCCGGTTCGCGCTCTCATCGTCCACTTCGGACCCGAGGAACACGATGCGCTCACTCAGCAACCGGTCGAACACCGAATCGCTGAGATTGAGCCCGGCCGTCGCGCGCATCCGCAAGTCACTGTGCTGTCCCACGTCCACCTCCCTGGTCGTCTTCACTTGTTCCCCGACGGTAGACCTCGCACACACCGCACGCGCCCCGGTTCGCTCACAGCGCACCAGCCACCATCACCACCTGCGAATATAACAACTCGATATACCTCGGCGACCTGCTGGCAACCGACCTCCCCCAGGAAGCGTCTTCTTCACGGAGCCACCAAAACCGTCCCAATTCTGGGATTCGGTAATTCAAGGGGGGAAACCGCTGTGAGTACTCGTCTGTCTTTTTCCGGAATCACCGCCGCCGCCATCGCCACCGCATTCCTGACCGCACCCGCCGCGTTCGCCGCGGACGAGGTGGTCGACACCATCCAGGTGCAGGACAAGTCGATCCGCGCGGGCCAGGACATCGTGGTGCGGGCCATCTGCCAGGACCCCAAGTACACCGGTTCGGCGGTGACCTCCTCGGTGTTGAACGTGCCGCCGCTGAAGGGCGAGCCCGGCAAGACCCACGCCTCCGACGGCCGGGTGAAGCCGGGAACCAAGCCCGGCAAGCACACCCTGTCCTTCGTCTGCGGGGGCAAGACGGTCACCGGCACCTTCGAGGTGCTGCCCGGCCAGCCCCGCCCCGGCACCACCCCGCGCAAGCCGGTGGAGACCAAGCCCGCCGACCAGGTCAAGGTCAAGCCCAAGGGCGCGGCGGACACCGGCGGCGGCGCGATGGCCCAGCAGGGCGTCGGCGAGAGCCTGGACTGGCTGTCCGGGGCCGGTCTCGCCGCAGGTGGCCTGGCCGTCGCGGCCGCGGGCGTGATCGTGCTGCGCAACCGCAGGCAGAAGGCCTGACGCAGCTGGCGCACACTGGGGAACATGGCGTTGCGAGTCACCTTCGTGCTGCCCGTGTTCCCCAGGGCGCCGGTCGGCGGTTTCCGCGTGGTGTACGAGCACGCCAACCGCCTCACCGCCCTCGGCTGCCAGGTCACGGTGGTGCACGAACGCTGGCGCGAGGGCTGGTCCCGCCCACTCCGCCACCTCCGCGAGGCCGCCCGCGACCACCGCCACCGCCGCGCCCCGCACCGCGCGATCGACTGGCTGCCGGTCGATCCCCGGGTCCGCCTGCTGATCGTGCCCGCCCTGACCCCCGCACACCTGCCCTCCGGCGACGTGGTCGTGGCCACCCACTGGAAGACCGCCACCCTGCTCCCGTACCTCACCCCGGCCCACGGCTCGCCGGTCCACCTGGTCCAGGGCTACGAAACCTGGAACGTGCCCGACCCCGCCCCGGTGCACCAGGCCCTGCGCCTACCCTTCCCCAAGATCACCGTCTCCACCCACCTCACCCGCGTCCTGTCCGACCTGGGCGTCCACAGTGGACAGATCACCACGGTCCCCAACGGCCTGGACCGCACCACCTACCGCCCGCCCCCGACCGGCGCGCCCCGCGCGGGCGTGGCCTTCCTGCTCAGCGACAGCGCCGCCAAGGACTCCCGCACCGCCCTGGCCGCCCTGCACCAGGTCCGCGCCCACCACCCGGCCCTGCTCGCCAGAGCCTTCGGCGTGGCCCCACGACCGCGCGACCTGCCGCCCTGGATCCACTACGCCCAGGGCCTGACCGGCGAGGACCTGGCCGCCCAGGTCTACCGCCCCAGCGCGGTCTTCCTGTGCAGCTCCACCACCGAGGGCTGGGGCTTTCCCGCCGCCGAGGCGATGGCCTGCGGCACGGCCGTGGTCAGCACCCGCAACGGCGGCGTAGAGGACTTCTGCCACCACAACCAGAACGCCCTGCTCGTCGAGGTCGGCAACCCCACCGCCATGGCCAACGCCATCCGCCGACTGCTGGACGACGAGCCCCTGCGCACCCGCCTGTCCACCGCGGGCCTAGCCACCACCGCGACCATGGACTGGCAGCAGTCCACCGCCGCCCTCCTGACCGCCCTGAAAGCGATCAGCTAGAGCCGCAACCCCAACGCCCGCAACGCATCCGCCCGCTCCCCCATCAGCTTCATCCGCGCCGCCCACTCCACCGCCTCGTAGTGCGCACTCCCCGCCGCCGACCCCTGCCCCGGCCACTTCCGGTAGTGCAACCCCACCTCGGACTCGAAGAACCCGGTGCTGAGCACACTCGCCGCGAGCAGCAACCCGGTGTCGTCACTGCCCGGCACCGCCATCCACCCACCCAGCAGCACCGCCAGGTCGCGCCGGATGCACAAGGTCGTCGGATGCACCGGCAACCGAAACCCGTTGTCCCGCCAGTGATCCAGCACCACCCCGGGCGCCAGCCGCCCCCGCTCCGGATCCCCGGGAAACCCCACCAGCTCCCCGTCCGGCAACAGGTCCAGCGCCCGCGAGGTAGTCCACCAGACCCCGTCCTGCCCGGTCACCGCCGCGATGTCCCGAGCCAGCACCCCCGGCGTCAGCACATCGTCCTGGTCCAGGTTCTTCACCAGCTCGCCGTCGGCCCGCGCCAACGCCAGGTTCCGCGTGATCGCCACCCCACCGGGCCGCCCATCCCCAAGAAGAATGCGCTCATCCGCGGGCAACAGCTCGGCGGCAACCCCGCTCCGCCCATCCTCCTGAACCAGCCACCGCCACCGCCATCCAGCGGGCACCTCCTGCTCCCGCAATGACTCCCAAGCCGCCAGCAGATGCGCGGGCTCAGGCCGGTACACCGCGGTAATCACACAAATCGTGCGCACCACGCCAGCGTAATGCGGCCGGCCATGAAACCCTGTCGCCCGTGGCCGCGCACCCAGTCCGCCTGTCCGTTCTGGACACTTCCCCCATTGTCCAAGGCGCCACCCCCAGACAGGCCCTGCTCAACACAGTGGATTTGGCCCGCCTCACCGACACCCTGGGCTACCACCGCTACTGGGTCCCCGAACACCACGGCATGCGCGGCGTAGCCAGCTCCGCCCCCGCCGTCCTCATCGCCCACCTGGCCAACGCCACCACCAACCTCCGCCTGGGTTCCGGCGCGGTCCTGCTCCCCAACCACCCCCCGGCAGTGATCGCCGAACAGTTCGCCACCCTCACCGCCCTACACCCCAACCGCATCGACCTGGGCATCGGCCGAGCCCCCGGCGGCCCCAAATCCGCGGTAGCAGCCGTCCGCCCCGAAGAATCCCGAACCGCCACCCCCTTCCACACCCAACTGAAAGAACTCCACCACCACCTGCACCACCCAGAAACCAAGGCAATCCCCGCCCGAAACGGCAACCCCCCACCCATCTGGCTCCTGGGCTCCTCAACCACCAGCGCCGCCCTGGCCGCCACCCTCGGCCTCCCCTACGCCTACGCCCACCACCTCAACCCCACCACCGCCACGGCAGCCCTCCACCACTACCGCACCACCTTCCGCCCCACCCCCCAAACCCCGTCCCCCACCACCCTGATCAGCGTCTCGGTCATCACCGCAGAAACCGACACCCACGCCGAATGGCTGGCAGGCCCCACCCGCCTCAAAGTCCTCAGCCGCCACCACAGCACCCGAATCCAGCTACCGAGTCCCGAGACCGCGGCCGAATACCCGTACACAGAGGCAGACCGAGCCGTCATCGCGACCCACTCAGGCAGCGTCCTGGTCGGCGGGCCGGAAACGGTGGCGGAGGGCTTGCAACAGATCCTCGACGCCACCGGCACCACGGAACTCATGGTGACGACGCCGGTCTACCACCACGCAGACCGCCGCCGCTCCTACGAACTCCTCGCCACCATCGCACCGCGGCTACAGGTCGCTGACCTGGCCTAGTCATCGCGGGACCGCCCGCCCCAGGCAGACCAGTCAATTGGGCATCTCGAAACCGCGTCTTGTCGGTGGCCGCTCGTATGCTGGAAGCCACCTTCGGGAGGTGACAGATGTCGACCTTGGTTCGGTACACCCCGGAAGATCGAATGCTTGACCTCGCCAAGCTCAGCCGCAGCGATTACGACCTCATCAGATCGCTACACGGAAGCATAGCCCGAGGCCAGCGGACACTTGTCTGCCAACAATCATCAGACACTAGCGAGACCGCAGAGATGTACATCCGACTCAGGAACAACAAGTATTGGGCAGTACATTTCTCAGGATGTGGACACAAGCCACATGAGATCTCCCTAGAGACGGATGAGCATCGACGCCAGAAAGACTACTGGCACCGCGCCGCGGAAGACGCCGGATACCGCGCATTCAAAGAGATGAGAACCACCAACGGAACGATCCTCGACGTAGCCATCGAAGGACCACGTCGAACCGGCATCGAGGTGCAGCACTCTTACGCCTCAGTCAAGCTCGTGAAGTCCCGGACAACCAAGTCCTATCGAGCCGGCTGGCTGCCTGTCTGGTTCCTCAACTCGGACACGACACCCGCCTGGTTTCACCATGTTCCCGCCATTGGCTGCAACCCAATGCCATGGACCAGCCTGCCACCCCGTCGGAGCGCGACAGCAGCCACAGGCCTGGCAAACTTCGTAGCAGTCAAGTGCACCGTACAAGAATTTGGCAACTGCCCAGTCACCCGTAAGCGGCCCTGCGGGAATTGGCATCCAAAGAGGACCCCGCTACCTGGCCTGACCGTTGATGACGTGGCCGCGAAGGTGCCTGCGGAACAAATATTGCCGATGCGGGACACTCGGGGTTACGTCTACCTCGTCTCACCCGAAAACCTGGAGCTGTATCGCAGCCTCACCGGCCGCAGCGGCGACTACACACCTGGGAAAACTGGTCCGCGCACCGCAAGGCCACCTCAGACCACAGACTGCTTCAACGCCCAGCACGGCCGGTCTGCTCCAACCCGATGCGCGTGCGGCCAGGAGATCTACCAACTCGCACAATTAGTCCGGGTTCGCAATGATCTTTGCGAGAAATGTCGGATCAAGTTCGGCCTCCCTAGACCGCACCTCCTCTAGAGAACAGTCAGAAGCGCTCCCACGCGTGGCACGCCAGATGAGCAAACGGCAACCTCTCGGCCAGGAGAATCGCACTCACGAATCGCTGCGACAGACCAGCGAGCTTGAGAACAACGCCACTGACCCGACGGCACCGTCAACCTCGCGGTCAGACGTCAGTCATCCTCTCCACCGCGTCCTTGGCCTCCTTCAACCCAGCCCCGGTCTGCTCCCGGTACCGCTTGATCGCCTCGATCTTCCGCCCGCCGAGCGCCAGCGCCCGCACCGCCGGGAACTCCGGCTCCGGCAGGCTCACCCCGTGATGAGCGAGCAGCGCGTCCAGCTTCGCCTCGACATCGACCAGCCGACGCTCCAGTCTCCGCGCCCGCGCCTCACTGGACGAACCGCTCAGGCCGAGGACGGCGATCACCAGCAGGAAAGGGAGCAGTATCAGCACGTAGTCCACGGTGAGCCATCCTGCCCCAGCACGCGCTTCCGCTCACGAACGGTTACGGAGTTTGGCCTGCTCAAACCTGTGGGGCAGGTGGGGCTCGAACCCACGACCTGACAGATTATGAGTGTCCGAATTCACTCATACGGAGCAGGCATCCAGGCATTCTGCCTGCCGGACAGGGCCGATTCGAGGCGTCAGAGGCACTCCCGGCCGAAGTTCATGGACAGACTCATGGACAGGTTCGTCCACTGTGGACACGCATTGACCAGCCTACCGAAGCTGCCCGGCGAGCATGCGCAACCGACGGTCCTGCCGAGCGGAGCCGATCTCGGCAGCGAGCCGCCGCGCCACAGACGCGTGCGCCCGCGCGGCTTCCGGTTCGCCCTGGCTCACGAACGCGGTTGCCAGGTCGACGCGCAGCGCCGTCTCGGCACGCGTGAATGAGGGGTCGAGTCGGTCGAGCGCATTCGACAGCACGTTCACTGCCTCCATGTCGCCGAACCGGGCAAGTGCGTGCCCACGCCAGCGAGCGAGATGAACCGCGTCCAGCACGACGTACGGACCACCGGAATCTTCCGAGCCTGCCCCCAGAAGTTCCGCTGATTCATCAAACGCACGGAGGCTTCCATTCCGCCGTCCGTTTGCCGCCAACGCTTCTCCGTGCGCAGCCGCGAGCCAGGCGCGAAGTAGCGACGGGGAAGATCGCTTTGCTTGGGCACGCGCATCCGTGATCAGGTCGACAGCTTCCCCTGACTTGTTGATATCCAGCAATACGAACGACTGTTCGGCCATTGCGTGCACGACGAATGAAGCATCGTCGGACTCTGCGGCTGCCGCCTTGGCATTGTCGTAGTGCTGCCACGAATCCGAGATACTGCCTGTGTCCAGCGCTTGCCAGCCTGCCAGAGTGTGCAGTTCGGAGAGCAGGGCGGCCAGTTTGGCTCGCACACCCGGCAGCGTGCTGTACGTGCGGAGCCGATCGACCTGCCGCGCTTTCACTCTCACCTCGTCATAGGCAACGATCGCGCCCAACTGCCGGTCAAGTCGACGAACCGCATTGAGCTGTTCCTCGAAAAGCTCAATCGCAACCGGGTCTACTCGGCGCGCAGCGTTAAGCATCTGGCGAAGCTCGCTGGCCGAGTCCTCATTGCAGGGAACGTCAGTTGGTTCCGATAGAAGCTCGTCAATCGAGACTCCGAAGATGCGTTCCAGCAGACGAGCAGTCGCCGGACGGACCGGCCCAAGAGGTCCGCCATCCGGCCGACGCCCAGCAACAAGCCGTTGCAGGTGTCGAACACTCAGCGTGCCTTGTTCCTTCTGATCCCGGGCAAACTCGTCGGCGAACTCAACGAACTCCTCGAACGTCTGCCGACGCTCCCTGATCCGCTGCTCCAGAACCGTTCGCGGCTGCCCCGGTCCGCGCCACTGAGTCATCTCGTCTGTCCCTCCCGGACCTGACATGTCGTGCTCGCGTCGTGCGCAGGTCGTGTACTTCGACGAGAGCTGACGTAAAGCTGATCTCAGTCTCTCATGACCGATCGCCCCTGGTCAGAGACTCCCGGCGGTTCATCACTCTTCCGCCGCCGGGCGCTGCCACGGCCGGAGTCATCCCACCCACAGTTGCCGCTGAGACTCCGGCCGTGGCCCCACGAGCGGAGGTGGACCGTGACTGTGGAGCCGCACCCGGCCGAGAATCGGCTGTACACGACCTGGGTGACCAGCCGCGTCGAAGCCGTCGACCATGCGGTGACCGATGAGGACATGGCCGCCGGAATCGCGGACGGGAAAGGGATCTACCGTGCCGTGTGCGGAGCGCGAGTAGTGGCCGCGCTGTTGGAGGAACCCCCGCACACGCGCTGCTTGCGGTGCCAGACCTACGTGTGGGCGCGCGCCACCCTGCGGGACATGGATCTGGACAACCCCGGCCCTCGCCGCTCCCGTCCGGGCTTGCTGGCCTTGCTGGGGTGGCTCCGTGGGTGAGAGCCCGGTTCTGCTGATCGTGCGCTACCTGCGCGGTGTGGTCGGCGAGTCCCAGCGGTCCTGCCACATCGTCCCGTTGCCGACCAACGGTGACCTGCCCGACGTGCTGACCGCCTGCTGCGGCACCCGGATCACGCGCCACCAAACCGAACTACTGACCCGCATGGCAGGCATGCCCTGTGAGTTGTGCGTGGCGCGCTCGCCAGGCTGAGCGCCCAGTAGCCGCGCGAGACGGCTCGCCCCATGTCTTCCTCGTTGCCGTGTCAGAGGGCGTCTGTGACGGGGTGACGGGTCAGTGAGCAGCCGTCACGGCTGTCACAACGGGCGTTTCCCCACGTCGATACCCCTGTGCGCCCGTCACACCGGTTGTGACGGCGTGACGGGCGCACAGGGCGGGTTGTGACGGGTCAGTCCTCATCCTCGATCACGTCAGCGTCGACGATCCCCCCTTCACCCTCGGCCGCCCGGCAGGCGTCGACGGCGGCCCGGAGATCGGCGGTGAGGTAGCCGCGCACCTGCCGCACGGTGCCATCCTCGGCTGGCACCCGCTTGCGGTCCGGGCGGCAGTTCAGCTCTCCCATCTGCCGTCCGAACATCGTCGGGTCGACATCGAGTGCCTCGACCAGTTCGGCAGTTGGCACGAACCCCCGGCCACCCTCGTCGAGATCGTCTCCGAGGTAGTCCACAACGGACGCCAGCGGCTCCGGCAACTCGACCACGGGCGCAGCCTCGGCCGCCTGCCTCGTCCCCGTGCCAATCGCTTTGGCGACGGCGGCGTGGTCGAGCACTGGGGCGGTGTCCTGTCCGGCCGCGTGACCGGTTAGCGTCCGCTCGGCCTCCCGCAGGGCGCGGCCCTTCTGGTTGATCTCCTTCCAATCCTCGTTGGGCATGTAGAACGTCCGCACGGTCAGCGCGAGCACGTCGGCCCCGGCGTGGGTTTCGCCGTCCGGGCGCAGGATGCCCACACCCTTGTGGGAGGGAAGCAGGCGACTGCTGTCATAGCCCCGGGTGTTCATCTGCTCCCCCAACACGATGTTGCTGTCCCGCCAGTCCATGACCCGCAGGGCGAACCGGGAGCCGAGCACCGCACGCAGACCGGACGGGATGGTCTTGCTGTCCGGCCGCTGAGTCGCGAGCACGAGCACGATCCCAGCGGCCGGTCCCTTCTTCGCCAACCAGGTGAGAAGCTCGCCGATGTACTCGCCCGCGGTGAGCCGTTTCCCTTGCACCACAACAGGTGTGCGGTCCTCTAGCGGTACCTGAACCTCGTCGATGACGATCGCGGTCACCGGCATGTCCAACTCGGAGTCGCGTGACATATCCGGGGTGACCTTGGACTCCGGACACGTCAGGTCGTCGAGGTCCCGCATCCGCGCATAGCGGCCCTGGACTTCGGCGACCAGCTCGACGAGCCAGTCGACGAGGGCCAGGACGTGCGCGCTCTCGTCACCGGCCATGAACCGGTGCGCCACCGCTCGGGCGGCCTCCCAGTCCTTGCCTCCCTTGAAGTCGGCCAGGTACAGCCGGCAGTAGGGGTCCAGAATCAGGCCGGCGGCGGCCAGCCGGGCGGCCATGGTCTTGCCTTGTCTGGGAATCGCGCCGATCAGCAGCGAGGTCCACACCAACGGCAGGTCGATCCGCCGCCCGCGTGCGTCGCGGCCGAAGGGCACCGGCCGCCACGCGTCCCAGCGCTGCACCGCCAGCAGCGGTGTCCGGACCGGGGGCGTGACGTAGGGGTCGGTGTCGGCCACCCACAAGGCCACCCGTCCGGCGTGGCCGCCGTTGCCGCGCACCCGCTCGACATTGAGTTGCACCTCATCGACGGCGAGCGCGGAGGCGAGCGCCTCCCGGTTCTTGACCACATCGGCGGCCTTGCGGGTCGCGGGCAGGTCGACCGTGACGGCCCAGCCCTCCCCGATCCGGCGGGCGCGCTCGACCAGCCGCAGTGTCTCGTCCTTGCCGATCAGCTTGGCGTCCCGGAAGGCGTCGACAAGCACCTGCGGGTCCATCGTCCAGGTCAGCGTGCGCGGACCGGCCAGCACCGGCTTGCGCCCAGGACTGCCATCCTTACGGCGGCCCAGGATCGCGGCGGCCACGGAACCGACCCCGGCGGCGATCCACAGCGGATCGTTGCCGTAGAGCAGGTGGACCACCGCGACCACGGCCGCGACGACACCGGTCACGACTCCGGTGACCTTCCACCGGAACAACGTCAGCGCCCGGATGTCGCCGAACTTGTCGGCCAGCTTCTCCGACTGCTCGGCCGCCTCCCGGTAGTCCGCGACCTTCACCCACGCGCGCCACCACCGCACCGCCACCACGAGCCCCCGTGCCACGGCCCGCAGGCACCGAAACGGCGACCGCAGCAACGCGACGGCGAGATCCTTCGCCGCCTGCTTGGCATGGCTGCGGCTCTTGAACGCCATCGGCACCCGGGGCGACTGCCGCCACCACATGGCCAACCGGCGCCGCCACGGCACCCGCCCCGCCGTCGTCTCGTCGACCAACTCACCGTCGAGCACCGGCGGGACCGTCGCCACATCCTGACCGGCCACGCGCACCGCCACCGAACCGTTCATCGCCTGCGGGACGGCACCGTTCACGGGCACCTCGTCGTGACCGTTCACAGCCGCTCACCTCCCCCATCCACCGGGGCGTGCCGCTCGCCGACCTCGGCGACGAGTGTGGCGGCCAGCCGGGAAGACAGGCCACGTGAACAACTGGTGACCTCCCTGACCCACGCGGGAGTCACCACCACCGCCGGAGTCCACGCCGCACGCGCCTCAGTGAGGTACTCGGCGAAGGACTTCCGGCCGTTGCCGGGCTTGCCCCGGCGGGCCGTTTGCACGGGTTCATGAACGCCCGGTTCGGCGTTCACCGACTCCGGCGGAGCACCCCGGCGGCGAGCCTCGGTGAACGCGGCGGTCACGGCCTCGGTCAGCTTGTCCCGCAGATCGGTGACCGCCTCCGCCGCCACGAACACCACCAACGGCGGCACCGAATGCAGCACGACCCCGGACAGCGACCCTGCCGCGTAGGAGGCCCAGGTGTTCATCACCTAGGTAGCCGCCAAGGTGAACCACTTCGCCCGCCGCGTCCACGGCCCCGTGGGCACCCGGTACCGGGCGGTCACCTGCTCCGCGCGCAGGATCGCCAGCAGCACCAGCGACACCGTGGGGTCCAGCAGCCACGCCGCCAACCAGGGCAGTGACCACGCCGCCGCGCCACCGGCGGCGAAGTGCTGCACGTTGGTCATGGTGAAGGCCAGCCCGAGCACGATCCCGGCCCAGCACAGCCGGTCGACCTCGGCCCGGACCCGTTCCACCCGCAGAGCCACCATGTCCGGGTGGGTCTGGTAGGCCCGCACTTCTGCGGCCTCGGCCGCCTCCCGCGCGAGCAGCTCCGCGCGGGACAGCTGATCCGCAGGGGTGGCGGGTGGCCACCCGGAGGCGGCCACCCTTCCCCGCACCGGGGCATCGGCGCTGGTCATCGCCGCTCACCCTTGTTCCGCGGGCTGTCCACCGTGGTCACAGTCAGCGCCTTGGTCAGGGTGTGGGCGGCGAACAACGCGGGCACGCTCAGCACCACCAACAGGAACGTCGTACTGACCTGCTGCGTGATCACCACCCACTGCACCCCGACGATGAATCCGGCCTGCACCAGCACGCGGCCGGTCAGCGACAGCAGCCGAGCACTCACCCGAGCAGCGTCGGCCGCAGCCCTCCTCCGGCGGGCACTGGCCCGCCACACCAGGAACAGCACCAGCACCACACCCACACCGATAAGGATCTGTGTCGGAGTCAGCTCGATCGTCATGCCGACCGCCCTCCGTCCACATCGGACTGAGCGTCACGACGGCGAGCAGCCCACACCGGATGCAGCGCGCGGCGGTCCTCATCCGACAGCGCCCCCCACACCCCGGCCGTTGCCGGACCAGCGGTCCGCAACTCCAGTTCCAAGCACTCACGGCGGACCGGGCATCCCGCGCAGATCCGCGCGGCCAACTCCCGGTCAGTCAGGTCGTTCCCGGCCCAGTCAGGCTCCTTTTCGTTGGTGTAGAGCCACATGCAGGCTCCATCACGGGTCACGACGTCCAACAACACGTCGTCCGGCACGGTGGCGTACCGGTCCAACTCGGCCGCCATCTCCTCGAAGTGCTCGTTCACCACGACGCACCCCCGGTCAGCCGAGCCACCTCACGGGCGGTGCGGCGTTCGGCGGCCATCCCGGCGACGTCGACACAGCCGCCGGACTCGGTGGCCTCGTTGACCAGCTTGTCCAGCGCGACGGCGGGCACGACGTAGCGGGTTCGGACGCGGACGGCAGGGAAGGCGTCTTCCCGGATCGCCCGGTAAAGCGTGGCGGGGTCGACGCGCAGGATTCGCGCGGCCTCCCGCACCGTGTAGAAGGCCGGTTTCCCGGCAGCAGGCATAGCGGTACTCATTGCGGAATTCCTTAAATTCGACACGAAAGACTATTTCAGCTCTACAGAGCCGCTTTCAGCTCCGGAGTAGGCATGGGGTGCCCCATTCGCGGGCACGTGCACTCGACTGCGCCCGCCGAAACCGCGGTCCGGCTAATCTCGGCGCTAAGGCGGACCCCGGAGGAATAGGTGTCGGAGGACTGGGCGGCGGTCGCGAAGGCGATCGACGAGCGCATTGAGCAGCTCGGGGTACTTCAGCGCGCGGTGGCGGAGCGGGCGCACGTTTCGCAGGCGATCATCCGCGAGTTGCAGTACAACACCGTCCAACGTCGGCGGAGCGCCCGAACGCTCGAAGCGCTCTCCGCAGCCCTGGAGTGGGACCCGCAGCACCTCAGCCGGGTCCTGCACGGCGGGAAACTGCCGCCCACGGCTGAGCAGCAGGTCTCGGACCGCCTGTCGGCGATCGAGGATCGGCTCAGCGAGATCGTCGACCGACTCGACGAGATCAACGCGAACCTGACCGCCCGGGGTGAGGCCGACGACCGCCCCGGTTAGTCGCGGGGCGACCCGTGGTGTCCGGCATTTCGCGCCGGTCATCCGGACTTCGCTGTTTGCTTCCATGCCAACAGAGAACGGCAGTTCGGCACGTTTCCACAGTTGGCGCCGGTTAACCCGGAACCCGTTAACCTCGAATAACTTCCCAGGTCAGCCCGGTTATCCCACCCGGGGCGAATGATGGTGACAACCAGGCTTCGCGCAGTTCGGCACCAACTTGGCTACTCCGCCGAAGCGGTCATCAAGTTGGTTCTCTCCCGCGCGTCAGCGCTCGGATTGGCCGTCATGACGGCGACCAGCTTGAAAACGAAGCTGTCCCGTTGGGAGAACGGCCACGAGGCGGTGAGCGAGCCGTATCAACGTCTGTTCCGCGACGTCTACGGCCGGACGAACGAGGAACTCGGGTTCCCGCCGGAGCTGATCGACGACGAGGCCGAGGAGTTGCGGAACCGGCTGATCGTGGCTCGGAGGGTCGACGCTGAGACGGTCGAGGTGTTCCGGCGGCAGGTCAATGACGTTCGTCACCGCGATCGTCGGTTCGGCGGGGTCACGCTGCTTGATCAGCTCCGAAGCAGCATCGAGGAGGTTGAGACCACACTGCGGCACGGGGCCGCTCAGGGACTTCGCGCGGCTCTGGCCGGTGTGCTGACCGAAGCGTCCACATTGGCCGGTTGGGAGTCGCTCGACCGCAATGCGGTCGGGCAGGCATGGAACCACTACGAGCGCGCGCGAGCCGCCGCGCGGGAAGCCGACTCCCCCGCACTGTTGGCGCACGCCACGGCCGAACAGGCGTTCGTTCTGATCGATCTAGGCGAGACGGGGCGTGCCGTCGAGCAGTTGGCCGAGGCGCGCACGCTCGCAGGTCGCGCGGTACCGCCACTGCTGAACGCGTGGCTGGCCGCCGCACACGGGGAAGGACTCGCGGCCGCAGGTCGTCGAGCCGAGGCGCTCCGCGCGTTCGACGCCGCCCGGACCCTCTTGCCATCCGATCCGGTCGACCCCGCGTTGCCGTTCCTGTTCCTCGCTGGCGCACACCTGGACCGGTGGCGTGGCCATGCCCTTGCCCGTCTCGGCGAGCCGGACGCCATCACGCACCTGCATGAGGCTCTGCCTCGTCTGCCCGTCGAGTTCATCCGCGCCCGTACCGGGATGCTGGTCGATCTCGCCTTCGCCTACGCGGCGGTAGGCGACCGTGACGCCGCGCTCGACCACTCCCGGCAGGCGCGACGTCTCGGCTCACAGATCAAGTCCGACCGGCAACTACGGCGACTCGGTCGCCTCGTCCTCCCGGGAGGCTTCCGAGGGGTCGTATGAGGTCAGGTAGTACAGCAACGCGACGAGGGTTCCAGAGCCGAGAAGTTCCTTACGCTGAGCCAATTCCCGCACTCGGCTCAGCGGCACCCACTCCACGCGCCCGGCCTCTTCGGTGTCGGTCGGCTCGCCGATGCACTCGGCGTTGCGCCACAGGTACACGTCCATGGGTGCCGTGGTCTGCCCCGGCAGCGGCTCGAAGCTGATCAGGTGCTCGGGCTCGCCGATGGGCTGCCAGCCGCTCTCCTCGGCCGCCTCCCTGGCTGCCGTAACGGCGGCTTCCTCGCCGTCGTCGACGAGCCCACCGAGCAGTTCGTAGCCCCACTGGTCGGTGGCGAACCGGTAGCGCCACAACATCAACGCCCGGTCCTGGTCGTCGACGATCAAGGCAATCGCGATCCGGCCTAGGTGAACGACGTGGTAGTCCCACCGCTCGCCGTTGGGTGCCTCGACGTCGACGAGGCCGAGCTTCACCCACCGGTTGTCATAGATGATCCGCTCACCGAAGGTCTTCCACGCGCCGCGCTCCTCAGTCACGGGAGCAGCCTACGGAGGAACGCGGCGGGTCACACGGACGTGTCAGGTTTCGGCGCACGCTTGGGCATACGGGAGCCTAGGATCTCGGCCGCCTTGCGATCGGAGGCAGCCACCCAAGCCGCGTAGACCTTGAGCGTGGTCGCGCCGCCGCCACCGTGGCCGAGGCGTCCGGCGACAGTGCGCAGGTCGATACCGGCGGTCAGCAACTCGGTTGCCGAGTAGTGCCGTAGCGAGTGCAGGTGGGTGTCGATGTTCAGCCGCTTCGCCATTTCCTTGTACCGGCTCGATACGGCGTGCGGGGAGTAAGGCTTGTACGGGTCGGGGTCGCGGATACCGGTGAACACGTACATGTCGTCGGTCAAGTCGATGCCGAGCACCGCGAACTTGGCGCGAGCCCGTTCCTTGTGCTCGCGGAGCAGCACCGTGGTTTCGGTGTCGAGCGCGATCCGGCGCATCTGGTGCGTCTTGGTGTCCTTCTCCTTGCCGACACCCGCGCGTAGCGAGTAGCTCCGGCGGACCTCGATGATCCCTTCGTCCAGGTCGATCCGCGACCAGCGAAGCGCGCACACTTCGCCGCGCCGGATACCGGTCGTCATTACGAGCCAGACGAGCGTTCCCCAGTCATCGTTGTCCTCACCATCCATGCGGAATGCCTCGTCGACCAGACGCGCGGCCTCCGTGACTGACGGTGGCTGCGGCTGAGGCGGCTGCTGCTTCGGTTTCTGCGCCACCTTCGCCGGACTGGTTGAGATCCAGTCCCACCGAACGGCCGCGTTCAACGCACCACTGATGATCGCGTGGATTTGCCGGACGCTCGACTTGGCAAGCGGTCGGCAGACATGGGGCTTGCACTTCGATGCCTTGCAGTCGTGCGGCCCATCCTTGGTGTGCTTCTCGATGTACAGCTTCCGGTCACAGCGGACCCGGCACCGGCGCAACTCCGCGTACAGGGATTCGAGTGCCCGCGCGTTCAGCTTGCTGACCGGAACATCACCCAGAACCGGCCGAATGGAACGCTCGATGTAACCCCGGTACATCTCGCGGGTGTCGTCTTCGATGTCCGCCTTCGGCAGCCATTCGTCGAGCGTGTACCCGAACGTCACGGTGGAACTCGGCGCACGCTGGGACTCCACCTGAGCGAGCAACTTGGTCAGCGCCTTGTCTGCCTTCCTGCGCGCCGCCGTGTCGGTCCCCTTGACCGTCTCCGTCGCGTAGACGGGCTTGCCCGTCACGGGGTCGACGCCTGAGTACACGCGGACCTGGAGTGAGTTGCCACGCGCCCGGATGTTGCCCCGTGGCCGTAGCTCGCTGGGTTCCGAAGTCGGCATAAGCCCAGCGTACGAGCTTGTTCGTGGACAGCAACATGGACAAAGATCGCCCAATGCGATCTTGTTTGCGGAGTTTTGGCTGCTCAAACCTGTGGGGCAGGTGGGGCTCGAACCCACGACCTGACAGATTATGAGTCTGCTGCTCTGACCAGCTGAGCTACTGCCCCCAGCGACGTCCGCCGCACCCGGGATGGGATGCGGATCACCCTACCAACGCCGCACGACCGCCCGGACGCGAACCCACGCACACCCACCCCGCCCCCGGCAAGTGATCCAGCCCACATCCACCGATCCGAATCCCCGCCCCGCGCGAACCCCTTCCGGTCCCCCTCAACTCCAACCGGAGGTAGCGATGACGGACGTGGCAACAACCCTGGGCAACCTGCTGGCGGATGTCCTGGGAGCGGAGTCGCCCGTCCGCATCCGGGCCTGGGACGGCAGCGAGACCGGCCCACCCGACGGACCGGTAGTGGTGTTGCGGTCACCGATGGGGTTGCGGCGGCTGGTGTGGGACCCGTCGGAGCTGGGCTTCGCGCGGGCGTTCGTAGCCGGCGAGATCGACGTCGAAGGCGATCTCCACGACGGCTTGCGACGGGCATGGGCCTGGGCGCGGGAGCGCGGGCGGGTGCGGATCGGTTTGCGGCAACGGAGCCGGGCGGCGCTGGCAGCAGCCCGGCTGGGCGTACTGGGATGGCGGCCGGAACCGCCTGCGGAGGAGGCTCGGCTGCGGGGCCGGGTGCACACCAAGGGCCGGGACCGGGCGGCGGTGGCGCATCACTACGACCTGGGGAACGAGTTCTACCAGGCGTTGCTGGATCCGCGGCTGGCCTACTCGTGTGGGTACTGGACCTCGGACGCCGCCACCTACTCCCATGCCGACGCGCAGCGGGACAAGCTCGACCTGGTGTGCCGGAAACTGGGGCTGCGGCCGGGAATGCGGCTGTTGGACGTCGGGTGCGGGTGGGGGTCGTTGATCCTGTTCGCGGCCGAGCACTACGGCGTCCGGGCCACGGGGATCACGTTGTCGGCGCGGCAGGGTGAGTTCGTGCGGGAGCGGATCGTCGAGCGGGGGCTGGGTGAGCTGGTCGAGGTGCGGGTGCGGGACTACCGGGAGCTGGCCGGTGAGCCTTTTGACGCGGTGGCCTCGATCGAGATGGGCGAGCACGTGGGCGCGGTCAACTACGCCACCTACGCCGCGACGCTGTTCCGGATGACCCGGCCCGAGGGGCGGCTGCTGTTGCAGCAGATGTCGCGCGGCGCGGTGGCGCCCGGTGGCGGGGCCTTCATCGAGCGCTACGTGGCGCCGGACATGACCATGCGACCGGTCGGGCAGACGGTGGATGCCTTGGCGCAGGCCGGTTTTGAGGTGCGGGACGTGCAGGCGCTGCGCGAGCACTACGTGCGTTCGGTGCTCGCCTGGGCGGACACTCTGGAGCGGCGCTGGGACGAGTTCGTCCGGCTGGTCGGTGCCGGGCAGGCTCGGGTGTGGCGGCTCTACCTGGCGGGCGGGGCGCTGGCCTTCGCGGAGAACCGGATGGGCGTGGACCAGATCCTCGCGGTCCGGCCCACCGCGGCCGGGACCAGCGGCATGCCGGACACCCGGGAGCAACTGCTCGCCGCGGGGATCGCCGGATGAGCCCGTTCGCGCTCAACCTGCTGATCTCCCTTGGCGTCCTGGTCGTCCTGCTGTCGATCACCTTCGGTGTCTCGGTGGCCCGGCGGCGGTACGACATCATCGACTCGTTCTGGGGCGCGGGGTTCGCGGCGGTCGCGCTGGTGAGCTTCGCGCTCTCGGCCGGGCACGGCGTGCTGTGGCAGCGGGTGCTGGTCACCGGGCTGACCGTGGTGTGGGGGCTGCGGCTGGCCTGGCACATCCTGCGCCGCAACCTGGGCCAGCCGGAGGACAAGCGTTACGTCGAGCTGATGGCCAGGGCCGCCGGAAACCCGTTGGCGCACCTGGTAACCCGGGTCTACCTGCCGCAGGGCGCGGTGCTGTGGTTCGTCTCGCTGCCGGTGCAGGCCGCGCAGTACGTCCGGCCCGAGCTGGCGCCGCTGACCGTGCTCGGTGTGCTGGTCTGGCTGGCCGGGTTCGGCTTCGAGGCCATTGGCGACCGGCAGCTGGCCCGGTTCAAGGCCGATCCGGCCAACAAGGGCCGGGTCATGGACCGCGGGTTGTGGCGGTTCACCAGGCACCCCAACTACTTCGGCGACGCCGCGGTCTGGTGGGGGCTGTACCTGCTGGCCTGCCACAGCTGGCTCGGGGCGGCCACCGTGCTGTCCCCGCTGCTGATGACCTACGTTCTGACCAAGCGGACCGGCAAGGCGCTGCTGGAGCGGCACCTGCTGGACTCCCGGCCGGGATACCGTGACTACGTGCGGCGGACCAGCGGGTTCTTCCCGTTGCCGCCCAAGAAGGTCTGAGGAAGGAACCCCATGGACGCCGGAGACCTCGTCGACGACTTCGAGCTGCCCGACCAGGACGGCAAGCCCCGCACGCTCAGCGGGCTGCTGGCCGAGGGGCCGGTGGTGCTGTTCTTCTACCCGGCCGCGATGACCTCGGGCTGCACCGCGGAGAGCTGCCACTTCCGCGATCTGGGCGCGGAGTTCGCCGCCGTCGGCGCGCAGCGGGTCGGGATCAGCGCGGACCCGGTGGACAAGCAGCGGCAGTTCGCCGAGACCAACGCCTTCGACTACCCGCTGCTCTCCGATGTGGACCGGACCGTGGCCAAGCAGTTCGGCGTGGCCCGGCGGTTCGGCCCGCTCGCGGTCAAGCGGCACACCTTCGTCATCGGCACCGACCGCAGGGTGCTCAAGGTGATCAAGAGCGAGCTGCGGATGAACGTGCACGCGGACGAGGCGCTGGCCGCCGTCCGCGCGCACACCCAGTCCTAACCCTTGCGGGACAAGGCGATCTGCCACACGTTGAGGTAGCCGGAGCGGAACCCGGCCTCGGAGTAGGCCAGGTAGAACTCCCACATCCGGCGGAACGTGCGGTCGAAGCCGAGCTGCTCGATCCGCGGCCAGTTCGCCAGGAACCGTTCCCGCCACAGCCGCAGGGTCCGCGCGTAGTGCGGGCCCAGCGGTCTGCGGCCGGCGCCGGTCAGCTCGGTGTCCTCGCGCACGTTGCGCCCGATGGACTCCAGGGACGGGAGCAGGCCGCCGGGGAAGATGTACTTGTGGATCCAGGTGTAGCTGTCGCTGGTGGCCAGCATCCGCTCGTGCGGCATGGTGATCGCCTGGATCGCCACCCGCCCGCCGGGCCGGGTCAGCCTGCTCAGCGTGCGGAAGTACACCGGCCAGTACTCCCGGCCGACCGCCTCGATCATCTCCACGCTGACCACCGCGTCGTAGCCGCCCTCGGCCTCCCGGTAGTCCTGCAGCCGCACGGTGATCCGCTCGCTCAGCCCGGCCTCGGCGATGCGCTGCTCGGCCAGCCGTTTCTGCTCCGGTGAGATGGTCAGCGAGGTGACCTGGGCGCCGCGCCGGGCGGCCCGGATGGCCAGCGCGCCCCAGCCGGTGCCGATCTCCAGCAGCCGGGTGCCCGGCCTGACCCCGGCGTAGTCCAGGATGCCGTCGATCTTGCGCAGCTGGGCCTGCTCCAGGTCCTCCTCGCCGGCGAACCAGGCCGAGGAGTAGGTCATGCTGGGGTCCAGGAACAGGCTGAACAGCTCGTTCGACAGGTCGTAGTGCCGGTGAATATTCTTCCGCGCGCCGTTCACGGTGTTCTTCTCCGCGTTGGGCTGGGCGCGGTCCACCCAGCGCCGCAGCACCTGCAGCGGGCGCGGGACCAGCCGGGCCATCCGGGCGGCGAACGGGGTGAGCAGGTCGGCCAGTTCGGAGGCGGTCCAGTCACCGGCCAGGTAGGACTCGCCGAAGCCGATCTTGGCGTCCGCGCCGAGCCGGTGGAAGAAGTCCCTCGGCCGCAGCACGCGCATGACCGGCGCGGCCGGGCCACCCGCGCCGAGGCGCTCGCCGCCTGCCAGCAGCACCCGCACCGGCAGCTCGCGCACCGCGTGCCGGAACAGGCGTTCGGCCACCCACGCGCGCAGCGGGGACTCCGGCGGCGTGGCCAGTCCGGGCCAGCGGTCCGCCGCCGGGCGGCCAAGCCCGGCTCGCGCGTCTGGACCGGCGGATAGTGTCGTCACTGGATGCCCTCCTGGGGAACGTGCGCGAGCCGGCGGACCACGGGTACCCGGCGCAGCCACAGCGCTATGCCGTGCCACCGGATCAACGCGCTCACTCGATAGGTGAGCAGTGGTCGCCGCAGCAGCAGACCGAGCAGCACACCGGGAGTGACCGGACGCCGCCGGCCGCGCAAGGTTGCCACGAACGGGGGTTTCCCCTGCTGGCGCAAGGTGATCGTGACCGCTACCCGCTCCCCCGGTCGGCTGATCCGCATCTGGTAGCGGCCGGCCACGGGCAGGAACGGGGAGACGTAGAAGTCCTTGTCCACCTGAACCCGTCCGTCCTCGTCGGGGTGCAGCACGTAGCAGTGTCGTTCGCCGTAGGTGTTGTGCACCTCGGCCAGCACGCACTCCAGTGCACCGTCCTCGCGGTGGCACCAGAAGACACTGATCGGGTTGAACACGTGCCCGAGCAGCCGTGCGTTCGCCATCATGACAACCCGGCCGCCGCGCAGCTCTATTCCGCGCCCAGCCAGGAAATCGGTCACATTGGCCCTGATCGTCCGCGCCGGCGAGCCCAGGTGGTCGCGGGCCTCGAACCGGGCGAACGGGCGCAGCCACCAGGGCAGCCGGGGCAGCTGATCCAGGTCGACCAGCCACAGGTAAACCTTGTGCCGCAACACCCGGTGCACCCGTTCCCGCCGCACGTGCACCACCTCGGCGTCGTAGAGCGCGGTCACCAGCGCACGCCCAGCGCCAGCGCGGCGCGCACCCCGGCGGCGCAGCCGTCCTCGTGGAAGCCCCAGCCGTGGTAGGCCCCGGCGAACGCGCTCACCCCGGTGTTCAGCTCGGGCAGACGTTGTTGCGCCGCAACGGACTCCGGCGCGTAGACCGGGTGCTCGTAGACCATCTTGGCCAGCACCGCGTGCTCGGGGACGGCCTCGGCGGCGTTGAGGGTGACCAGGTAGTCCAGTGGTTCGGCCAGCCGCATCAGCCGGTTCATGTGGTAGCTGACCAGCACCGGGCCGCCGCCGGGTGCGCAGGAGGGCTTGCGGAGGTTCCAGGCCGCCCTGGCCGCGGCGCTACGCGGCAGCACGCCGGGGTCGGTGTGCAGCCAGGTCTCGTTGCGGGAGTAGCGGAACGCGCCCAGCACCGCCCGCTCGGCCGGGCTCGGCTCGGCCAGCAGGGCCAGCGCCTGGTCGGCGTGGGTGGCCAGCACCACCCGGTCGAAGGGGTACAGCTCGTCGTCGGCGTCCCGGACCAGCACGCCGTCCGGGCCGCGGTGCACCGCGCGCACCGGGGTGGTGGTGCGCACCGCGGCCAGGTTCTTCGCCGCACGCTCCACATAGGACCGGGAGCCGCCGGTCACGGTGCGCCACTGGTGGCTGCCGCCGACGGAGAGCAGGCCGTGGTTGCGCAGGAACTCGAACAGGTAGCGGGCCGGGTACTGGCGGCTGAGCTCCGGCCCCGCCGACCAGACCGCGGAGACCACCGGCAGCATGAAGTGCTCGACGAAGTAGCGCGAGTAGCCGCCGATGGCCAGGAACGCGCCCAGGGTGACGTCCCAGGTGTCCTCATCGGCCAGCAGCCGCCGCGCGTGCCGGTGGAAGCGCTTGACCTCGGCCAGCATCCGCAGGTAGCGCGGGTTGCCCAGGTTGCCGGGCTGGGCGAACAGGCCGGGCAGCCGCCGCGCGCCCGCGTACTCCAGGCCGCAGCCCGCGCAGGAGACGCTCATCGACATCTCCGAGTCCTGGGTGGCCACGTCCAGCTCGCGGAACAGCCGCAGCAGGTTCGGATAGGTCCGCTCGTTGTGCACGATGAACCCGCTGTCCACCGCGGCCAGCCTGCCGTCGGGGGTGGGCAGGTCGTGGGTGTGCGCGTGCCCGCCGAGCCGGTCCTCCTTCTCGAACAGGGTGACCTCGAAGCGGCGTTGCAGCAGGTAGGCGGCGGTCAGCCCGGCCACCCCCGCGCCGATGACGGCGACGCTGGCCCGGCTCACGCCCGCACCCCCGCCAGCGGCACGCGCAGCCCGTCCGGCGCAGGCAGGGCGAACGCCCTGGCCAGTTCGCTGTCCCAGGGACCGATCCTCAGGACGCCGAAGACGAACCGGCGCACCAACGCCGTCCACTCGGCCGCGCGGCGCAGCATGGCGTGGTTGTCGCCGTGCACGTCGAACCGGCAGACCCGCTCCGCCCGGTCCCTGGCCCGCACCGCGTACTCGAAGGACAGCCTCGGATCGGTCCACCGCTCCCGGTCCCCGTGCGCGATGAGCACCGAGGTGCTGGCCAGGTCGGCCACCGGCTCGCCGGCAGGCAGCCAGGGCGCGAGCGCCGCGACCCCGCGCACCGCGGGATCGTCGGCCACCCGCAGCGCGGCCCGGCCGCCCATGGAGTGGCCGACGAGCACCACCGGCACTCCCGGATGCCGTTGCCGCGCCTGGGCGAGCGCCCAGCGGGCGTCCGCGACGGCGTCCAGCTCGGGGGCGTTCCAGCCGCGGAAGCGGTAGCGCAGCAGCCAGACCAGCAGGCCGTGCCGCTCGCCCGCGCGGTGCAGCTCCTTGGCGAAGGGCAGCATCCGCAGGTAGGTCAGGCGGCCCCGGTGCGGGCGGCCGTGGCTGTGCTCACGGCCGCCGTGCAACAGGACGACCAGTGCGCGGGGAGTCCGGACCGGCCACTCCCGCACCCGTGCAGTTGGGGGCATACCGGTCGTTCGTCCCGGGCGCCCGGCCGGTTCTCCGGTGAGGTCCAGATCACATCTCGTCGAGGGTGACCTGGCCGCTGGAGCCGTTCACCGTGACCCGCTGGCCGGAGCTGATCCGGGCGGTCGCCCCGGACACCCCCACCACGGCCGGGATGCCGTACTCGCGGGCCACCACCGCGCCGTGCGAGTTGGGTCCGCCCATCTCCATCACCAGGCCGCCCGCGGTGAGGAACAGCGGGGTCCAGCCGGGGTCGGTGGAGGGCGCGATGAGGATCTCGCCGGGTTCCAGGTGCGCGCCGGTCGGGTCCAGCACCACCCTGGCGATGCCGGTGACCGACCCGGCCGAGGCCGCGGTGCCGGTGAGCGCGCCCTCGACCTGTTCGGCGCCGGCCAGCGCCTCGGCCTCGGGTTCCGCGCCGTCGGAGAGCAGCACCCTGGGCAGGTGCTTGCGCCGCAGCTCGCGCTCGTGCCCGGCCCGCCGCTCGCGGACCAGCTCGCGGTGGTCAGCCCCGCCCAGCGCGGCCCGGACCTCCTCGGTGTCCAGGAAGAACACGTCCTCGGCGGCGGCCAGCAGCCCCCGGCCGGCCAGCTCCTCGCCCAGCACCAGCAGCTGCGCGCGCATCCGGGCCAGGGTGAGCACCAGCAGGTACTTGGGCAGCTCGCGCAGCCCGGCGATCCCCCGGACGCGATCCAGGGTGAACCGCAGCAGCCGTCCCCGGATCCGGCTGCGCCTGCCGACCCTGGCGACCAGCTCGGCCAGCTTGGCCTCGGCCTCGGCGACCGAGCGGGCGAACTGGGCGTCCGCGGCCAGCCCGGGGTGTTCGGCGCGCAGGTAGTTGGCCAGCACGCCGAGCACGTGCGTCGGGTCCTCCGACCAGCGCGGCACCCCGAGGTCGATCTCGGCGACCGCGCGGTGCCCGTACCGGCCGAGGAACTCGGTCAGTCCACTGTGGATGACCGGGGTGAGCGAGCCGTCCCGGTGACGGGCCAGCAGCTCCTCCCGTGGCGTGTCCAGCAGTTCGCGGACGGCCACCGGGTCGGCGCGGATGGCCGTGGCCAGCCGCCACAGGTCCAGGTCCATCTCGGTGGTGGGGTTGTGCGGGATGCCGCGCAGCACCACCCGCAGCTCGTCCTGCTCGCCGTCCTTGCCGAGCAGCTTCCCGGCCAGCGCGGTGAGCACGAACCCGGTCGGCACCAGCGGCATGATCCGGGCCACCCTGGGTGCGGTGACCGCCGGCATGGCCGACTCGACGAAGGCCAGCCGCTGGACGTGGGTGAGCTTGCCGGAGACGGTGAGCAGGCGCTCGATCTCGGCCGCGGTCCGGTGCGCCCGGTCCCTGGCCTTCGCCGGGTCGCGCAGCGCGCCGAGGATGGCGACCGGCGCGTGCGTGCGCCGGGCGATCCTGGCCAGCACCCGCAGGAACCGCCACGGCGAACGCTGGGTGACGCTGAGCCGCTCGTCGGCGAACAGGCCGCGCATCACCTGCGCGGAGCGGGCCTCCATCAGGTCCAGCACGTTGGGCATGATCTTGCGGCCGACCGTGCTGCGCACCACCGGGGTGACGTCGAAGAACAGCCGGCCCGCGGACTCGGCCAGCAGCGGCGGCCCCGCCTTCGGATCCGGCACGCGGAAGCCGACGGCGGCCGCGATCCCGCCGGTGGCCAGCCGCAGCCCGGCCACTCCCGCCGGGGTGAGCGGCCGGTACACGCCCTGCGCGACGCTGCCGTTGAAGTACACCCGCAGCCCCGGCTTGTCCGTGCGCGGCAACGGGAACAGCGTGGTGATCGGCCTGGCCTGGGTGAGCCAGAGCGTGCC
Source organism: Crossiella sp. SN42 (assembly GCF_023897065.1). Taxonomy (GTDB): domain Bacteria; phylum Actinomycetota; class Actinomycetes; order Mycobacteriales; family Pseudonocardiaceae; genus Crossiella. Next base: position 62,886 of record NZ_JAMHIV010000014.1, on the reverse strand, counting down.
GTGCGCGTCGATGGCCCACTCGGTGTCCTGCGGCGCGCCGTAGTGCTGCTGCACCCGCCGTCCCAGGGTCACCAGGTCACGCAGCTGTCCCGGGGACAGGCATGCTTGGTCATCGGGCAGTCCCCGGGTGTGCTCCTCGGTACCCCCGCCGGCCTTGGCGCGGATGACCACCAGCTTGTCGCCCAGCCTGGTCTGTCTGACCGCGCCGGTGTGGCCGTCGAGCACGAAGTGGTCCGGGTTGACCGAGCCGGAGACCACCGCCTCGCCGAGCCCGGGACTGGCGTCCACCACCATCTCGTCGCGGCGGCCGGTGACCGGGTTGGCGGTGAACATCACCCCGGCGACCTCGGCCTCCACCATCCGCTGCACCACCACCGCGAGCCGCACGGTGGCGTGCTCGATCCCGTTGGTCTCCCGGTAGCTGACCGCGCGGTCGGTCCACAACGAGGCCCAGCAGCGGCGGACCGCCTCCAGCAGCGCCTTGGCGCCGACCACGTTGAGGTAGGTGTCCTGCTGCCCGGCGAAACTGGCGAAGGGCAGGTCCTCCGCGGTGGCCGAGGAACGCACCGCGACCGGCACGTCCAGGCCGAGCCGCCCGTAGGCGGTGGCGATCAGCTCCACCAAATCGACCGGCACCGGCGCGGTTCTGACCAGCTCCCGCGCGGCCGCCGGGTCCTCGGCGGCGCCGGTCAGGTCCAGCGGGTCGGCCACCGCGCGGTAGGCGTGCGTGGTCAGCACGAACCCCTCCGGCACCGGCAGCTCCGCGCCGATCATCTCCCCCAGGTTGGCGGCCTTGCCCCCGACCAGCTCCCCCGCCCCGGCCCGGACCTCGTGCAGGTCCAGGACCAGCGGCTCACCTGTGCGCATCCCCGTGCCTCCTCGCCGCGTCGGCCAGCAGCGTCATCGCCTCGCGGACGGTGCGCTGCTCGGTTTCGGAGAGGTAGGTCATCAGCCTCAGCTGGCCCTCGGCCCTGGTGCGGGCGAAGTTCAGCAGGAACGCCGCACCCGCCGGGGTGAGGCCGACCCGCTTGGCGCGGCGGTCGGTCTCGTCCTCGCGGCGGTGCACCAGCCCGCGCTGGGCGAGCTGGTCGAGCAGCCTGCTGGTCGCCGACACCGAGCGGCCGATCTGCTCGGCCAGCTCGCGCACGGTCGGCTCGGTCCCCCGGTCCAGGGTGAACAGCGTGGCGATCTGCACCAGCTGCAGATCCGCGCCACCGGTGCTCCGGCTGAGGTTGATCAGCATCTCGCCGATCAGCTCCCGCCGGATGACCGTCAGCTCCTCGACCAGCCGATCCCGATCCGTCGCGCTGATGACATCCTCCAAACCCTTGCGTGCATGCAACTAATGCACTGCCGCAAAGGTAGCGCGAGGGCGGCGAGTAAGTCAACGGTCGTTGAATAAAAGCGGTGGGACGGGGCCGCGAACCCCGTCCCACCTGGTACAGCGCCGACTACCGGGTCACGGTGAGGACGAACTCGGCGCTGCCGGTCTTGCCGTTGGAGGTGCCAGTGATCTTGATCGGGTAGTTGCCCGCTGGGGTGTTGAAGCCGACCCAGACGAAGGCGGTGGAGCTGCCGCCGGAGGCCACGGTGGCCGGCGAGAAGTGCACGCTGGTGCCCGAGGGCGCGCCGCTGGCGGTCAGCGTGGTCTGCCCGCCGCTGGTGACGGTGATCCTCGTCTGCAGGAAGCCGCCGGGCCGCGCGCTGCCGCTGCCGGGGGCGAGCGCGAGCTTGATGTCGCCGGGCGGGGGCTCCTGGCCGCCGTCGATCTGCTGCTTCACCCAGTCGCCCATGTCGTTGTTGAGGCGGCCGTAGACGGAGTACCAGCGGAAGTCGCTGCGGCTCCAGGAGGCCACGCCGACCACCTTGCCGTCGACGACCAGCGGGCCGCCGCTGTCGCCCTGCAGGATGGTGATCCGGCCATCGGGGTAGCCGGAGCAGATCATGGTGGCCTCGCGGAACCCGGCGCCCACCCCGTTGCAGTTGCTGCCCTCGACGATGGGCAGCTCGAAGCGGTGCAGCTCGACGTTGCGGGTGTTGTCGTTGTGGTCCTTCTTGCCGTAGCCGAGGCCGACGCCGGTCTTGCCGGGCGCGTTGAGGCCGGTGTCGGCGGAGGTGGCGACCTTGGCGTAGGCGCCGCCGGGCACCGGGATGTCGTCGGCGACGGTGACCACCGCGACGTCGTAGCCCTGGTCGAAGTTCACGTACTTGGGGTGCTTCTTGTACTCCAGCACCTTGGTGCGGAAACCGGTGCCCTGGTTGAGGTCGTCCAGGCCGTACAGGAAGGTCTTCTCCCCGGCGGCGTCCGCGCAGTGCGCGGCGGAGAGGATCTTGCGCGGGGCGATCACCGAGCCGGTGCAGCTCTGCCCCTGCGGCCGCGGCCCGCCCTCGCGCAGCCCGGCGATCATGAACGGGAAGTCCTTGACCGAGACCGGCTGGCCGCCGATGGACAGCGCGCCGGGACCGGCGGGCGGGACCTCGGCGAGGTCGGTGGGGGTCACGGCACGCCCGCCGGGCTCCTGCTCCGCCAGCGCGAGGCCGGGTAGCAGGGGCACGGCGAGCGCGGTGACCGTCAGGGCGATCAGGCTCGCCCTCCGGGTGATGTTCACGGTGTTCCTCCCGCGGGGGTGGTGGCGGACGGCAGGGAAATCGGCCGCTGCCAGCACCATCCGGGCGCGCGAGGTCGCCGGACAATCCGGGGGAACATCCGTAGGGGTACGCGACTTTTGCCGCGGGCACCCGGGGTGCGGCGGGTCCGCCGAGCCCGCTGGGGTGGGCTCGGTGGAGGGACCCCGGCACCGCGCGGCGGCTAGGCGATGGCCTGCCAGATGGTGCTGAAGTTGGCCAGCGCCCCGGCCACCGAGGCGTCCAGCCGCTTCGGAGAGGCGTTGGCGCGCAACCGGAACAGCTTGCCCCGGCGCACGTCCAGGATGGCCGCCCGCCCACCGGGCAGGATGTCGGGCAGTTGCCGCTCGACCATCCACAGCGGGATGTTGGCCGCGGCCTGGGTCAGCTCCGGCTTCTTCAGGTAGAGCAGCACCGCGTGCGGGCGCGGGTCAGTCCCGAGCGTGAGCCCGAGGTGCGGACTGATCCCAACCTCGCCGTCGGCCCCCCGCCAGACCGCGCCGCCGACCGGTACCACCGCTGGTCGTGCCTTGGCCACCCATGTCAGAAATCCCCCCTGTAGTTCCCGAAAATGCGCGTGCTTGGCCGGATCCTCAATCCGGTTCACCACTGATTCCAGCACTTCCCCCGGTTCATCGCCGGCCAGTGCGCGCTTTATCCCGTTGACGATCGGCTCGTAGTAGAACCACGGCCGAGCCGCCTCGTCGAGATACATACGACGAATGTTCTCCACCGTCCTGGTCTGCAAACCCGGACCACTGACCACGAAGTCGATGATCGCCCCGATCTTGACCTGGGGCACCAGTGCCTCCGCTGCCGTCATCCACACCTCCAGTAGCTCTGACCTGCATCTTCCGTGCCAGTCGAACTACCTGAACCCTATCGTCCACCCCTGACATTCCACCGACTCCAGGGCAGCCGGGAGCCCATTTGCTTCAGGAAATTCAGCGGCGAACGCTCACCAGCCGATCGGCCGCGGCCAGGGATAGTTGCACACGCTGAATCCGAGCTTGTTGGCCCGGTCCACCGCCGAGTCGTCAAACCGCCGATACTCCACGAACGCGGTCTTGGCCCGATCCCAGGAATTCGTCGCGGAGTGCCGGACGACCTCTCCCCACCACCAGTTCGCCATCTCCACGTCCCTGAGCAGCTTGTGCACTTCCGCCACGAAGGACTCCGGCACCGCCGCCGACCGCGCGGACACCGACCTCCACTGCTTGAGCAACAAGGCCCGCAGCTCCGCCACCTTGCGCGCCCAGGCGAGGAACCGCTTCGCCCCGGTCAGCGCGCTGAGCTCCGTGCTGCGCCGGGTGGCCACCGCGCAGGCGTCGTCGGCCTGCCGAACCACCTGCCACCGCCCCGCGTCCGGATCAACGGCGCTCGTCCGGACCGTGGTGGGCCGGGTGCTGCTCGGCCCAGGCGAGAGGTCCTGATAGCTGCGCACCCCGAAGAACCCCAGAATCCCCAGCACACTGGCCACCAGCCCGATGGTCGCCAGAACCACACCGCGCCGCATCCCCTCGGCCTCCCACCCCGCCGGCCCGGCAGCAACGGCGGAATGTCCAGTCTAGAAAGGGAATCCGCCGCCTGACCCGCCCGAAGAGGCAGGGATGTGCCTAGCCATCCACCCGAGCCGCGATGACCCGCGCGCACTCCACCGACTCCACCCCCACGGTGCTGACCTCCACGTCGTAGCGCATCCCGATGTGCACCAGCTCGGCCTGCCCCGCCGCCATCCCGGTGATCCGGTCCCCGCGCGCCAGCTCCCGCCCCGCCGCCACCTCAGCCGGACACCGCACCCCCACCCACAACACCTCAAGCCCAGCCAGCGCCGCCCCCCACCGCCGCTGCCCCGCACCCCCGCCGAGCAGCACCTCATCGATGATCACCCGGGCCCCGGCCCGCACCATGGCCGCGATCCCCGCCGCCCAGGCCGCCTCCAACTCCCGGAACGCCGCCCCCACCAGCACCGTCCCATCCGGCGCGAACTCAACCCCGCCCGAGGACCCCCGCAACGAGGCGGGCAACAACTCGATGAACGTGTCCACCCCCACCACCAGCCACGCCCCCGGCAGCACGGCCTGCAAACACCGCGCGATCCCACTCTTCCCAGAACTCGACCCACCATTGAGCACAACCACCTGCGTCGCCATGCGCCCAAGCTAGGCAGCCAGCCACCCCAAGGTCACCCGAGTTTCGCCCAGGCCGCGGCGTTACCCCAGAAGCCGCACCCCGTCATGAACCCGAGTCCGAGGCCCCTCCCCAAAGGCGTCGGCAACCCGGATCGCGAACGCGGGAACCATGACCTCCCGCACCTGCTCCAGACTCAGCCAGCGAACCTCACTCGCCTCCTCCGTCGGCACCGGCTCGGTGGTCTCCGGCGAGCAGCGGAACACCAGCGCCACAACGTCCCGAACCACGTTCTGGTAGACGCCAGTGAGCCTCTCGACCCGGACCACGATCCCGGTCTCCTCGCACACCTCACGCCGCACCCCCTGCTCGAACGTCTCACCAACTTCGAGCACCCCACCCGGCGGCTCCCAGCGCCCGTTGTCACGCCGCCGGATGACCAACACCCGGCCCGCCCCGTCAACCACGACGCCGGCGACACTGACGGAGTACCGAGGAGCACTGGCCACGAGCCCCACCCCAGGCGATTTCACCCCAGAAAGCAAACAACCCCAGGCCGCAGCCTGGGGTGAAGCTCCTCCGGTTGGACTCGAACCAACAACCCTGCGATAAGGGATGGATCTTGTTCAACACTTGTCGATCTCTGCGGTTTCCGGTCGTGACTTGCAGGAATGCCCATCCGATTTCGTCCACTATGGATGGTCAACCGTGGACGTTTGCCGTTGATTCCTGGGGGTAATCTGGGGAGATAATCTTGCCCCTCGATGTACGTCTGACCTTCTCGATGTGAACTGTCGGCACATTGGTTGTGAAGGGTCGTGTACGACGTCAACAGGGTTTTGAAGGTCGCTGACGGTCGCCGCTGGCTGCTAGCGCTGCTGTACAGCTAGCTCGCTAGCTGCTGAAATCTCGGGTTCCTCGCGCGTGCCACGGTTCACGCTAGCCGTCGAGTCACCTGCTTGTTGACGGACGTGCGGCGCCGTCATGCGGCATTGCGCGCCGTGGCCGACAGTCGCCTGAACTGCTAGAAGGACGCACCGAGAGTTCCGTGACGGGGTGTTGTTCTGTGGAGCAGCAACTCGCAGCACAGCTTGGCAACCCGGCCAACCAGGCCTTGGCCGGGGCACGGGCATCCGGAGAGGTGCCGTGTCGGCTGGTTACAGCGGGCTGGGTTAGGCCGATGAGGTGTGTGCGGGCGGTTCGCCGCAGGCTGGTGGGGTGCTGGCCGCTACGGTTGCTGATCCTCGTGTTGGCGATAGGTGTGGTGTGCGGATGGGTTCAAGCCGGTCATGGGCCGTGGTGATCGAAATCGTCCTCGTGTTCGTCACGGGACTGGCCATCAACGCAGCCAGTGAGCACCTGCCGTCGTGGATGGGCAACCCGTGGGTGACCTGGCCGGTGCTGGTGGCAGTACTGATGTTCATGATCGGTTTCACGGTGCAGATCCGTTCCTCCGGTGATGCGGGCAGCGCGCGGAAGCGGGCGTGGAACGTGCCGGGTCGCAATCCTCACTTCACCGGCCGGGACAGGGACCTGGCCGAGCTGGGACGGTTGTTGCGGGCGCGGTCTCGGGTGGCGGTGCACGCGGTGCGCGGGATGGGCGGGGTGGGCAAGACCCAGTTGGTGTTGGAGTTCTGTCACCGCCACGCCCGGCGCTTCGACGTCGTGTGGTGGATCTCGGCGGAGAACCCGGCACTCATCCCGGATCAACTGCGTCGGTTGGGGCGGGAACTGGGGTTGGAGATCCCGCCGGATGCCGACGAGGCGGTGCAGGCGGTGTTGTCGCGGTTGCACGGTCTGCGGCGGTGGCTGGTGGTGTTCGACAACGCCGAGTCTGTGGCCGACCTGCACCCGTTCCTGCCCTCGGGAACCGGCCGAACACTCGTGACCACCCGACGTGCCGGATTCGATGCGATCGGGGGCGTGCTGGATCTGGACACACTGTCCCGTCGTGAGTCGACCGAGTTGTTGGCAAAAAGAGCGCCCGTGCTGTCCACCGCGCAGGCCGACGAGTTGGCGGAACTACTGGGAGACCTTCCATTGGCACTGGAGCAGGCCGCGGCGTACTTGCTCCAATCCCGGATGCCGCCTGATGAGTACCTGAGCCTGTTGCGGACCAGTCCGGATGGACTGGCGGACAAGGGCGAGGACGGACAGCGACGTTCGCCGGACCGGTCGCTGAACACGCTGTGGACACTGAGCCTTCACCACTTGGACAAGCACCATCCGCAAGCGGCACAGTTGCTGGCGTTGTGTGCCTACCTCGCACCCGATGTCATCCCGATGAATCTGTTCACCTCCAACGCCGCCCACCTGCCCGAGCCTTTGCAGACCATTGCCGACAAGTCAGGGCTCAGTCACGTGGTCGGCGTACTCGTCGACTACTCCCTGGTCAAACGAGACCGCGACCACCTTGTGGTGCACCGCCTGGTCCAACTCGCAGTACGCCGGCATATCACGGCAGCTCACGCCGGGGGGACGGACGTAACCCACCCCTTGAGTACGGTGTTCACGCTGCTATGTGGCGACCTGCCGGACGATGTGTACAGCAATCCCAGGGCATGGCCACGTTGGCGACAGCTCCTACCCCACGTCCTCGCCGCCCTCGCACACCAGGACACCATCCACGATCTCAGCCCGGAGGACACCTCCTGGCTTCTCGATCGAACCGGCACCTATCTCCAGACCACCGGCCTGCCTAATCAGGCACGGCCGTTGCTGGAGCGAGCACTGGCCATCGGCGAGGCGGCACACGGCCCCAACCATCCAACCGTCGCCATCAGCCTGGGCAACCTCGCTGTGGTGCTCAAAGAACTGGGCCAGCCTGATCAGGCACGACCGTTGCTGGAGCGAGCACTGGCCATCGGCGAGGCGGCACACGGCCCCAACCATCCAACCGTCGCCGCCATCCTGAGCAACCTCGCTGTGGTGCTGCAAGACCTGGGCCGGCCTGACCAGGCACGACCGTTGCTGGAGCGAGCACTGGCCATCGGCGAGGCGACACACGGCCCCAACCATCCAGCCGTCGCCACCCGCCTGGGCAACCTCGCCTTCGGGCTCAAAGAACTGGGCCAGCCTGATCAGGCACGACCGTTGCTGGAGCGAGCACTGGCCATCGATGAGGCGGCACACGGCCCCAACCATCCAGCCGTCGCCATCAGCCTGAGCAACCTCGCTGTGGTGCTCAAAGACCTCGGCCAGCCTGACCAGGCACGACCGTTGCTGGAGCGAGCACTGGCCATCGGCGAGGCGACACACGGCCCCAACCATCCAACCGTCGCCATCAGCCTGGGCAACCTCGCCTCGGCGCTGCAAGACCTCGGCCAGCCTGACCAGGCACGGCCGTTGCTGGAGCGAGCACTGGCCATCGGCGAAGCGGCACACGGCCCCAACCATCCAACCGTCGCCACCAGCCTGAGCAACCTCGCTGTGGTGCTCAAAGACCTCGGCCAGCCTGACCAGGCACGGCCACTGCTGGAACGAGCTAGATGCATTCAAGAGGCGAGGGATCGCATCAGCGGCTAGTCAACCGAAGTGCCATCGTGCGGCACTGCGGCACTCGGGTGACCATGACCGTGATCTGCACTGTTAGCGCATGGCGGCTGTTCCGGGCTGGGCGCTGTTCCGTGCCTGTTCCGTGGTCACCGCCAGGACGTCGCGGGCGTGTGCCCCGGCTCGACATCCGCATGTCGCCGGTTTCGTGCCGCCCCAACCAGATCAGGTGTGGGCCAGGCAGAAGATGGATCCGGAGGTGATGAGCTTTATGCCAGCGTCCCAACCGGGGACGGTCCGGCAGTACTTCCCGCTCATCTCCTCGTCAGTCATCCAGGTCCCGTCAGGGCGCACCCTGCCTTCGCGCGGCTCCGGCACAATTCCGACGACCCGCCAGGCCGCAGACCTGTGCCAGCACGGGACTTTCACCAACAACCTGTCGCGGACTCGGATCCCCTGAGTCAGAGTCAGCGATTCGTTCTCGTACCAGGGGTGGCGTGCGGCACAGTCCCCCACGTGGGCCGTCGACACCCCCGGTGCGCCCGGTGGGCCGAGGGTGCCGAACACGCTTTTCCAGGGGATGATCATGAGCGAGATGAACAGCCCAGCAAATACGAGGATGACGAGAAGTTCGCCAGCAATCCCCCAGCGTTCGCGCGTCTTCGCTCGCCGTTCCTCGTCCACGATGCGACGCGGCGATGGGTGGAGGTGGATGTCGCCGTGCACGGCACCGGCCTGCACAGCCGCACCCGCGACATCACCGACCTTGTTGCTCACCGATTCGATCTTCGCGGTGGGGCTAGTACGCGCGGAGTTTTCTTCCCCCTCCATCACCCCAGGCTAGCGACGCGCGGAGCAGGTGTCATCCGTTTCCAGAGTGCCGCCCCTGATGTGAACTGTCGACCCTCCGGTCAGCGAAGGTCGTATCCGAGGCCCCCGAAACCACTCGCTTGCCGAACCGTCTTCCCGTCGGCAAGCCTGTGGGCAACTCGGAGCCCCCAGGCGGAGAGTTGTCCATGGGCGCGGCAGCCGAGCGCCCCAACCACCCTGCCAGCCAGCCACCCGGCGCTCGTACCCCCTCGCCACCCTCGGGCACCGGGTTCTTCCCCTCCCCCAAGGAAGGGGGCTCGCGTCCTCCCGTCGACCTGGCTCGCCCCAACCACGCGGGTCAAGGGGGCACCCCGGATTAGATGGGCGCCAGGCTGGAACGGCCCCCTTGATGCGTGTGGTTGCCCTCGGGGAGGTCGACGGGAGGACGCGAACCCCGGACCACCCACCTCACCGCGGCTTCGGCGGCTCCCCGTCCTCCTGGAGACCTGCCCGTCCGGCGAGGACATCTCGTGTTCTGCGGTTCCTGTGGGGCCGTGCGGGGCCGTTCCCGTGGGTGCGGCGGCCTGCACTCCGTTACCTCGGCGGAGCGCCCGCGGGCCGGAGGTCCGCTTGGGCGCTCCGCACAACTCCGCGGAGTGCCGGCCGCCGTGCCCTCGTGTGACAGCACGGCCCCGCGCGGCCCCGCAGGGGCCGCCTTGAACAAGAAAAGAAACTCTGAACGCGACGGCACCGAGGACCCGTGTCGTGGTCCGGTGAGGCCGTTGGTGGCAGACTGAGCGGTGAGGACGGAGGTGGTGAGGATGGCCAGTGCTGAGTTCGCCTCGCATGAGGGTCTGGAAGGACCTGCCCTGCTTGAGGCACTGTTCAGGGAGAAGGACGTCCAGCCGATCCGTTCCGTCGACGACCTGGCGTGTGAGGGCATCTTCGAGACGGATGCGGAACTGGCCGAGTTCCTGACCTGGGTCCGGGCCGAGCGGAACGCGAACCTCGCCTGATCATGGACGCGGTTGTTCTCGATACTGATGTCGCATCGTTGATCTTCAAGCGTGAGCTGTCGGCCGCGACCGCCGTGGGGCTTGCTGGCTACCGGCCGTGCATCACGTTCGTGACTTTGGCCGAACTGACCAAGTGGGTCGAGCTGCGGTCGTGGGGGCCACGGCGACGTGATCAGCTGGCGCACTGGCTGAAGCCGATGGTGGTCCTTCCCGGTACCCCGCTGGTCGCGCGGAAGTGGGGCGAGATCTCGGCTGCCGCGGTGAAGCGCGGTCGGCCTCGGCCACAGAACGACACCTGGACCGCGGCGGCCTGCCTGGCCTACGAGGTGCCGTTGGCGACGCTGAACATCAAGGACTTCGCCGACTTCGTCGACCACGAAGGGCTTGAGCTGGTCGGCCGCTGAAGACCGCGACCGACCAGCAGCCGGTTCAGGCCCGGGAACTCATCGCTGGCATGAGCGCCCCGGAGACGTCCAGGAACTCCCGGACGGATGGTGATCCGCTGTGGTCCCGCATCCGCACGCGCAGGTCGGTGACCGCCTCGACGGATCGGGATGACTTCACCGTGGCGGCCAGCTTCGCGGCTGCCAGACCAGCAGACGCGGCGGCGGTCAGATCGTGATCGTCCAGAGCGGCACGGGCAAGTGCGGCTTGGGCGAGCGATCCGCGGCGAGCACGGTTCTGCCGTTCCGCCTCGGCGACGGACAGGCGGGCGAACTGGGCAGCTTCGTTGGGTCGCTTGAGGTCGCGGAACGCGTGCGCGTACTCGCCGTTGAGGTAGGCGACATCGATGAAGCGCGCCCACTCGGGTTCGTTCTCCGGGTCGATGCTCTCGAACGCCTTCTCCGACAGGTGCACGTTGAGTGCGGCGGACTTCCCGTCACCCATGGCCGCCTCGGCTCGGGCCTGGAGGGCGTAGAGGTCGGCAAGGCAGGCTGGCGAGTACCCGTTCTGCAACCCGGCGCGGCCAGCTCGGGCTAGCTGCACCCCCTGGTCTGGATGGCCGGTCAGTGTGGCCTGGTCGGAGAGACCGGCCAGCACGTGGGCGCCCAACTCTGTGTTCTTGGCGGCTTGGGCAAGTCGAAGCGACTGGATGAGATACCGCTGTGCGATGGCGTGTTCGCCGTTGTCGAAGGCCATCCAGCCCAGCAAGTAGAGCTGTTCTGCTGCGGCCTCGAACAGGGCGCGTCCGGCCTCGGTGTCCGGGTCGTTCGACCGGAGCAGCGGGACAACGTGCTCGGTCAGGTAGGCGGCGAGTTGGGCTCGGGCGTGGCCCCCGCCACGCATGACGTCCAGCTCCTGGAAGACGCCGAAGGTCCTGCGGATCGCGTCAACCTGCTCGGTGCTGATCGTGCCGGTACCGGTCCGGCTGCGGGCCGCATCGATCTCGTCCAACGTGGCCAGCAGCCAGTCACGGCTAGGTGCTACTGATGCCGCGACGGCGAACGCAGCGCTGGTGAGAAAACGCCTTCGCTCCATGTCGTGCCTCCCTAGCTCGGCTACCACGTCCACGGTAGTAGGCAGAGAGGCGGCATAGGTAAGTCCAAGCTGCGCAAGAGTTTTCTGTTGATCATCAACGGCGTCTTCGGCGACGTCGCCACTCGTCGGACCTCGGAACCAGCGCAACCGCGCAGGCATGTGCAGTGCGTCACACCATCGTTCAAGCCGCTCAAGGTCGGTCTCCGGCTGGGCACTGCGCTCGATCACGCTCAGGTGTCCCTGAGTCAGCCCCAGCCATCCGGCAACTATCGCCTGGGTCAGCACTGGCTGGTGCGCCCGCCGATACGCGTGGATGAGTTGACCAATATGCCGCGCGTGGGCCGCGTCCTGGATAGCTGGCTGGTTCCAGAACTCGGCGGGCATTGTGGGCGCGGTGCCACGCTGGATCGTGGCCGAAGTACACGGACTGCACTGCGTTCCCCGGTGATCTCGCGCAAGCAGAGCGGAACAGGTCCGGCAGCGCTTGCGAACGGTGCTCACCTGGCCCCCCGATGTCTCCCCCGTATGGCCTGATCACACCTAGTGTAGCCGCTCCATTACCGGCTGATCTGCGGGTATTGGCGGCACCAATATCCGCATCGCAAGTTGATATTGGTTGGTCGCCTTTTCGCCGTCACCGTGGTTGTTGGTGGGACCGCTGTCGATCAGGAGGACGGGATGGGGATCTACGTACTGGTGCAACCGGAGGAGGACGCTTCGGCCAGCATGGTTGAACACGCGACTGGACATCCGTCACTGGTCGCCGATGACGGCTACTCCCGCATCGCGATTCAGGTCGCTGGTCGTTCAGACGGCCTCGAACTGGCGGCCAACTTCGCCCGCCAGCTGGCTGTTGCAGCAGCGGCGTTCGCGGAGCGCTGCGACTCCCTGTCTGAGCGTGCTCTTCCGGCTGGACCGCGGCACGCAATGCGCGAAGCTTCGGATCGAGGTGACCAGCGGTGACCGGAAGCGACTTCGGCATTGGTCCGGTCCAGCCGATCCGCGTAGTTCGACTGACATCGAGCGCACAGCTATCTGCTTGGGGTGACACCGATTCCGGGCACATCATGGTCGAGATCGGCACCACTGAGGGACCGGTGCTGTTCTGCCTGACGTTGCTGGGGCTCGCCCGTTTCCGGGATGTGGTGGCCGGGCCAGAGCAAGAGCTGACTCCGGCCTCCGCCAAAGCGGTCGAGCCGACGGCAGACCAGCCCACCGGAACAGGCGAGAACTCGGCCGGCGGGGCGTGGACCCGCGAGCAGCGATAGCCACCTAGGAGGTGCGGAATGTTCGAAGTCATCTGCGCCGTGATCATCGGCGCGGCAGGCGGCATCGTGGTCGCGTGGGCCTGGGCCGCACTGTGGGACCGCCTATGAAGACCTCAGCTACGCCCGAGTTCGACCGGATTCGCGTGGTCCGCGAGAGGGGAGCCTGAGAGTTATGCAGGACAAGATGGTGCTCACCCCCGCAGAGTGGCGTGAGCTGCGCTCGCTCGCGGCGGGCCTGTCCACTCAGCTCGCAGACCTGAACAGCCGGTTGACCGAGGTAGAGCGTCAGCTCACTTCTCGTCGGACAGTCGGTCCTCGACGGCGGCGACCCTCGCACTGAGGTCCTCAACCGCCACCTTCAGCGAGCGAAACAACTCCAGAACTTCAGGACCGGACGGATCGTCGGCAACGTCAGCAGCGCCATCCAGAACGAAGGCTCCCTGCCCCTGACGAACGACGATCCGTCCTTCCTCTGTCAGCACCCCAAGGGCCTGACGGGCGGTGTTCACCGCGATGTCGTACTTGGTCATGAGCTGACTCAGCGACGGAAGCTGATCACCGGCCTTAAGCACTCCGGCCGTGATCTTCTGGCGCAGATCATCAGCAACCTGACGGTAGGCAGGCCGGGGGTCTGACCGGTCGATCGACATGCGCAAACTCTATCGCTAAAGCAGCAATAGCAGAAAGTCACCCGTTCGGACTTGACACTGTCGCAACTCTATCAGATACAGTGGGACTACCTGATAGACCCGCTGCCCTGCGGGGCTGAAACCAAGGAGCCGACATGGCGCTTCAGGACCTGCCTGTGAACTTCGGCGGTCACCGCCTGATGATCACCGAGTCCCCCACCGTGAAGCTGAAGGAGCTGGACAACGGCGTCATGACCCCCGTGGTCGACCGCCGGACCGGGATCGAGCAGTACACCGTGGTTCTCTTCGCCAAGCCGCGCCCGGCCGAGGGCCGCCGCACCGCCAAGGGCGAAGAGATCAAGGTCAACCTTCCCGGCGACCCCGGCCCCGGGTTCGAGGAAGGCTCCTATGTGGAACTGGTCAACGCGGTGGTCAACACCTACGAGATGCGCAACGAGAATGGCGTGATCACTGCCTCGGGCCTGTGGTTCAAGGCCGATGGCCTCAAGCCGGTCGTGCGGACCGAATCGGTCCCCACCGCAGCCTGATCCACCCCCGTCACACATCACCTGCTGATTCCTGCTTTCTAAGCCGAGTACGTGGGCTGCCTGTTCTTTGTGAATTACATAGTGAGTCGAGCCATGCCTAAATCCGGTGCAATTCGCACACCGGAAATGTAGGTGATCCCCGGTTTCGCGCCCATGCCTAACCGGGGTTCGCCTAGGTTTCCGCACCCCAGAAAGGGAGCACGATCATGACCGGAATCTCGTGGCCCGCATCCGAGTCTGAACGATACGTCACCGCACTGGCATACACGTTCGGCGTCCTGTCGGCGGGCATGTCGATACTGGCCCACGACTGGCCGCATGTCTCCGATCCCATCATCAGAAAGCGGTTCGAGGACAACCTGGCCAAGTACAACACGATCGCGTCCATGTCACCGGGTGAGCTTCGGGAATGGGTAGCAGAACGAGCGGCGTCATGACTGAGGTCGATCTGTTCGGCAATCCCGTTGCCCCGCAACAGAAATCGGCACCTGAGTCCCGGGTCGCGGTCAACGATCTCGGGGCGGTGGTGGCGGTGCTGTCACGCGCGATCAGCGATCGGGGATACGCCGTCGTCGGCCGCAACCGCCGCGTTCACCGCATGGTCGGGCAGATCACCACCCGGCCCGCCACCCGGTGGGAGGCCGACACCGTAACCCAGCTGCTGGCCCGGGGCCTGGTCGGCCTCGGCACCGATCGGCCGCTGAGCTGCGGTGCGGTCACCAGCCAGGGCGCGCCCGTGCTCGTGCCCTCGGCCACCCGGCGGCGGCTGGCCAGCTGGGAGGCCACGCTGCGCCGAAACCCCGCAATCAGCACCCGCTATCCCGCATAACCCACAACCAGGAATGGTGACCATCAATGCAAGTTGCCGCAATCAACGCTCGCGCCCGACAGCGCTACGGCGAGTTCGTCCAGGCACTCGATTTCGCGTTCGAGCAGCTGATCGAACTGAAGAAGATGATTGACAAGATGCGCCCCCGGGTCCGAACGCAGGGCGCATGGCGTAACGCGACCCCGGATGAACTGAAGGGCATGTACAAGAAGGCGTGCGCGGAACTGGAGGAACTGAAGGCACACGCCATGACATACGAATCCGAACTGATCTCCCGCGACTGGAGAGTATAGCCGATGTCCCATCAGCTTGACGTCCGCCTCGCCAACGTGGACAAGGCCATGAAACAGCTCCGTACCGCGATCACCGGGATTCCGGTGCGCCGGGCGCAGTTCAAGAAGTTTCACGACGCGTTCGCCCGGTCGGTGGCCACCTTGACGGTGTCCACCTCCTACGCCCGAAACCAGCTCCCCCGATAGCGAACCAGTTTTCCCCTACGGCGGCCGACCATCACTGAATTTCCGTGGTGGTCGGCCGCTTTCCATCCCCATCCAGAGAGGTGTTCGTCATGTTCAGTGAGCGGACGGCCGTGTCGGCCGGTTGCTGGCTGCTGTTCGCGGTGCTGTCCGCATCGCTGCTTGCCCCCACCCTCGCCCCGCTGCTGGGCCTGGGCTTCCTGCTGCTGCTCTGCGCGGGGGCCTCCCGCGCCCGGAAGGTCAGGTGATCTGGATGACCCGCAAGACCGACAAGACCAAACGCACCACCGGCGCGGAGTTCAAGGCCGCCCTGTGGCTGGCCCGCCACCCCGGCGCACTCGCGGCACCGGGTGCGGTTGCGGCCTCCTGCGCCCACTTCGGCTACACCCCCACCGGGATCGCCGCGGCCTCGGTGGGCGTGGGCCTGGCGGGGTGGTACCGGGCGCACCCCGGTTCCTTCGACGCCTACGCCGCTCCGGTGCTGCGGGCCTGGCGGCGGCGCTGGCTCGGTGAGTTCGTCGGCCGCCGCTGGCGGGACCTGATGGACGCCTGCGGGCTGTACAAGGAGCACCGCCGCACCGGCGCCACCCTCTACCCCCGGGTGGTACGCCTGCGCTGCTACAGCCCCTCCATTGACACCGCCTACGTGCGGCTGGTCAAGGGCCAGGCCGTCAGTGACTTCACGGCCAAGCTGGAGCATCTGGCCGAGTCGCTGAAGGTGGTGCGGGTCGCCCTGGAGCACGTCAAGCCGGGCTTGCTGGCGCTGATCATCCAGCGCAACGAGCCCTTCACCTACCCGATCCCGGCCCCGGACATGCCCCGGGACTCCTCCGAGGTCGACCCGCGGGCGCTGTATGTCGGTGAGGACGAGTTCGGGGAGGACTTCTACCAGCAGGTCGACGGCACGCACTCCCTCAACGGCGGTGCGACCGGCGCGGGCAAGAACAGCATCGCCGCAGCGAAGCTGCGCTCCATGGCCCCGATGATCCGGGACGGCCTGGTCCGCCTGTGGGTCTGCGATCCCAAGCAACTGGAGTTCGCGTGGCTGCGCATGCTGGTCGGCCCTGGCCGCTACGCCGACAACCCTGAGGACTGCGCCGAACTGCTGGAAGCCTTCGTCCAGGACATGAAGAAGACCCAGGCCCGGATGCAACGCGCCAAGGTGCGCAAGGTGCCGATCTCCAAGGAGTTCCCGCTCAACTACCTCATCGTCGATGAGATCGGCACCCTGATGGCCTACGACCCGGCACGCGCCCGGGAGATCACCGGCTACCTGGCGCAGATCACCTCCATGGGCCGCGCCACCCACCACTCCGTGGACGCCTACGTCCAGGAACCGTCCAAGGACGTCGTAGAGATCCGGGACCTGTTCCCCAACCGGACCTGTCTGCGCGTGACCTCGGCGACCCACCCGGACATGCTGCTGGGCTCGGACGCTCGTGCCCGCGGAGCGATCGCCGACCAGATCCCGGCCGTGCCCGAAACAGCCGGTATCGGCTTCTACATCCACGAGCGCACCCGCACCCCGATCCGGGTCCGCTTCGCCTACACCAGCGATGCCGAACTGGACGAGCTCGTGGACTTCATCCGCTCGGGCACCCAACTGCGGGCGGTGTCATGAACTCCACCGGCCTGTGCCCCTACTGCGGCAACCCGCTGCCCGACGGCGCGGCGATCTGCCCCAGCTGCACCGCGCGCCTGAACCCGTAACACCTCAGGCACCCACCCCATCCCGCATGCCCTTCTCCTGGGAGGTTTCCCATGTCTGTCACCACATCCAGCCCCAACGTCAGCCTGGACCGGCTGCTACGGCAAGTCCGGTCCTTGCTGCGCACCCACCGGCTTCCCCGGCCCACCCACCTGTTCCTGTCCACCCGGTCCCGCTCGGCCTCGCTGGCCTTCGCCACCGGCACCCCCGCGGCTCGCCTGGAGGCGGTGCTGCTGTGGTCGCTGCACCTGGAAGGGATCACCATCAGCTGGGGGCACCAGATCGCCGGAGAGCTGACGGTGTCGGCCTCGGGCCGGACCTCCTCCGGCATCACCGTCCAGGCCGGTACCACGGCAGGTGTGGCCGAGGTCGGTGGTCGGCTGCGCAACCGCACCGTGGCCGAGGTCGCCGGCACTTTTCGGCTGGCGGTCGGGACTACCGACACCCTCACCTGTGAGGAGCTGGCCAGGGTGGTCACCGCAGCTCGCACCGCCACCGGCCGTGCGCTGGAAGGGGCGGCGGCATGAACACCGACGCCCCGCCCAGCGGCTACCACTTCGGCTACAAGACCCTCATGCTCGCCCTGTTCCCCGGCGGGCGCCCGCCGCAGTGGCGTGACCAGGCGGCCTGTCGCGGGACCGATCCGGAGACCTTCACCTTGGTCCAGCACATGGGCAGGGCCAAGGAGCTGTGCTCGATCTGTCCGGTGCTGGCGGCCTGCCGTGCCGATCAGCTGGCCTGGGAACAGGGCCGCGCCCCCTCCCGTGACCGGCCCATCGGCGTGGTCGGCGGGATGACCGGACCGGAACGGCGGGCCGTGCACTACCCGCCCGCGCCCTCACCGGCCGCCCCGGCGGTCCTGAGCGGGATGGGGGTGGCGTGATGCGCCCGCTGCTGGTGCTGCCGCTGAGCCTGCGCGCTCTGGGCTGGCTGGCCCTGGCCCTGCTGGTCCTCATCGCCTCGGTCGCGGGGATGTACTTCGCCTTCGGCCCGACCACTGCCGTGGTGATGGGGCTGCTGGTCTCCTTCGTCCTCTACGCGGTCGCCAAGGCCGTCCGATGCTGACTCGCACCGTCCACACCGGACCGCCCGGGAGGTGAATCCCTTTGTCTGCCAACGAAATCGACCCCTCGGGCATTACCCGGCGGGTCCGGCGGCTGCAAGACCAGCTGGCCGAGTCCCGCCAGCTGCACGGGCTCAGCAGTGACCCGCTGCTCAACGCGGTCAAGGTCGAGCGGCTTCGGGTGTCCATCACCCGCTGCATGTGGTTCTTCCTCACCCTCGGGCTGGGGTTCACCACCGTTGGGGTGCATGACTTCCTGGCCGGAGCGCTCACCATGGCAGACCCGCTGTGGTGGGGCGCGTGGCTGGCCGAACCCGGCCTCGCGGGCATCCTGATCACGCTGTTGCGCTGGGAGGCCGAGATGCTGGCCCGTGGGGTCGCGGTGGCTGCCAAGGCGGTCTCCCGGCTCAAGCGGCTCTTGCTGACCGCGACGTTGGTCATGAACGTGTGGTCAGTGCTGTTCCCGGCCAAGGGCACGGTCAACCACGGGATGTTGGTGCTGCACATCGTCATCCCGGCCGTGGTCTACCTGGTCGCCGAAGTCATGCCGGTCATCCAGCAGACCTGTGCCACGGCCCGGTCCTTGGTCTCTCCCAGCCCATCGCAGGCTCCGGAGGCCGAGACGACCACGCAACCGCCCGCCGCGCGGGACCAGCTCGTCCCGGCGCTGCGGCTGCCGCAGCACATGATGGATGCGCTTTCGGCCAAGCAGGCCGAGGCCGAAGCCGCGGGGCGGGCCTTGACGGCCCAGGACATCCAGGATGGCCTACGGGTCTCCGAGGACTACGCCGCCCGCATCCTCTCCGTGCTCACCCCGGCCGGTCATCCGGCCGCAGCCTGATCCATCCATCCGTCCCGCAGGGCTCGACACCGGTTGTCGTGCCCTTCGTGGGAGAGCCGGTGTCGTGCTCTGCCCTGTCCTAGGGAGCACCGCCGTGCACCAGGCACCAACCCTTGACGAACGCATTACCGCCCGCGTCCGGGCCACCGACTGGCAGCAGTGGCGCAGCAAGGTCATCTCCACCGGCGGCTGTGCCCACCCGATCCACCTCTCCGGCCGCTGGAACGTCACCCACAACACCACCGGCGCGACCCTCGCCGAACGCTCCGGGCACATCCTCATCCCCTGCGGCACCCGCCGTGCCGCGCTGTGCCAGCCCTGCGCGGACCGCTACGCCGCCGACGCCTTCCACCTGGTGCGCGCCGGGCTCACCGGAGATACCAGCAAGGACATCCCGGCCACGGTCACCGAGCGCCCCCGGGTGTTCGCGACCCTGACCGCCCCCTCCTTCGGCGCGGTCCACACCGCCCGCCCGGCGCGCTCGGGCAAGACCCTCCGCTGTTCCTGCGGCGGGTTCCACCACCCCGATGACCCCCGCCTCGGCACGGCGGTCGACCCGGCCGCCTACGACTACGAGGCGGCGGTGCTGTGGAACAACCACGCCGGGAAGCTGTGGCACCGCTTCACCATCGCGTTGCGGCGCAAGCTCGCCACGAATGCCGGCATCCCGGTCTCCCGCTTCGGTGAGCACGCCCGGCTCTCCTACGCCAAGGTCGCCGAGTACCAGCGGCGCGGCCTGGTCCACTTCCACGCGGTCATCCGCCTGGACGGCCCCAACGGGCCAACCGACCCGGCCCCGGCGTGGGCCAGCGCCGACCTGCTCACCACCGCGATCCACGCGGCGGCGGCCTCGGTCCGGGTCGAGACCTGCCGTCCCTGCGGGCGGGTGCTCCCGCTGGTCTGGGGCGCACAGCTGGACACCCGCACGATCCAGGCGGCCTCGGCCGGTGACTTCGAGGACGGCGACGGGCTGATCAGCGAAGCCCGGCTCGCCGGATACATCGCCAAGTACGCCACCAAGTCCACCGGTGCCACCGACACCGTAGACCGGCAGATCCACTCCGAACTGGCCATTGCCAACCTGACCGGCATCTCCCCGCACCACCGGCGGATGATCGAAACCGCCTGGGAGCTGGGCGGCCACCAGGTCTACGACGGGCTGAACCTGCGGCGCTGGGCACACATGCTCGGCTTCCGCGGCCACTTCCTCACCAAGTCCCGCCGGTACTCCACGACGTTCAAGGAGATCCGCGGCACTCAGCGGCACTACCGCCGCACCGAGGCCCTGACCCAGCTCGGCGTCACCGAGGACCAGGTGACCGTGGTCAATCACTGGAACTTCCTCGCGGTCGGCCACCGGACCGACGCCGAACGCGAACTCGCGGCAGGAATCGCCGAACGGATCAAGACCAACCGCCAGACGCACAGGAAGGAGCAGGGCCATGGGCAAGCTGTGGAGCGTTGAGGACCTCTCCGAGTTCCTGGGCATCCCGGTCAATACCCTCTACCAGTGGCGCACCAAGAAGTACGGGCCGCCCGGACGCCGTATCGGCAAGTACGTGAAGTACGACCCGGACGAAGTCCGCGCCTGGTTCCACGCCCAGCCTAAGGCGGTGGCGTAATGGCGCGCCCGTCGCTGGAGCCTGGCACGTTCGGCCAGATCAGGGTGTACAAGGTCGGTGCGCGTCGCTTCCGTGCGCGGACCCTCTACCGCGACTTCGACGGCGCGACGCGTGATGTCGAACGCACCGCCGAGAGCAAGACCGCGGCTGAGATCAAGCTGAAGGCGGCGCTGCGTGACCGGCGCGCAGTGACTGCCGCTGGCGAGATCACGGCTGACAGCCTGGTGACCGAACTCGGCGAGGCGTACCTCGCGGAGATGGAACGGGCAGTGGAGAAGGGTAAGCGGTCGCCCCGAACCCTCGATGAGTACCGGTCGCGGTACAAGCGCCACATCAAGCCGGGTATGGGGCTACTGCGGATCAGGGAGTGCGGCGTTCCTCGCCTGGACAAGCTGGTCCAGGCCGTAGAGGACAAGCACGGCAGTGCGGCCGCAAAGATCACACGGACTGTCCTGAGTGGAATGTTCGGCCTGGCCGTGCGTCACGGCGCGCTCAGCGCCAACCCGGTCCGGGACGTCGGCCGGATCGAGAGCGAGACGGAGCCGCCTCGGGCGCTGACCCTGGTTCAGGCGGTGGACGTCCGGGCCAAGATCCACGCTCATCCGAAGGCACAGGACTGGGACCTTGTCGACTTCACAGACCTCATGCTCGCCACCGGCTTGCGCATCGGGGAGGCGTCCGCGATCACCTGGGAGGCACTGAACCTGGAAGCCCGGACGGTTGAAGTGCGCGGGACGGTGATCCGGGTCAAGGGTGTGGGGCTGATCATCAAGTGGAAGCCCAAGACCAGAAGCGGCTACCGGACGCTGGAGCTGCCGGAGTGGATGGTGGCGACCCTCAAGCGTCGGAAGGAGCACGCGATGCCGAACGAGTGGGGCGTGGTCTTCACCTCGCCGCTGGGCGGGCTGCGTGACCCGTCCAACACCCAAGCCGATCTGCGGGTGCTCTTCGCCGACGCCGGGTATCCGTGGGTGACCAGTCACGTGTACCGGAAGACGGTAGCGACCATGATGGACGCGGCGGGGATCTCGGCGCGGCAGATTGCTGATCAGCTGGGGCACGCCAAGGTGTCCATGACCCAGGATCGCTACTTGGGGCGCGGCGTGGCCAAGACCGGTGCCGCTGGCGTCCTGGAACCGCTGGGCGCTCCGCCGATCGTGGCATCCACAGAGCCGATGGGGTGGGAAAACTAGTCCCCGGCGAACCTGGGGGTTAACTGGGGATCGTCCCTGGAAAGCAAACAACCCCAGGTCGATGACCTGGGGTGAAGCTCCTCCGGTTGGACTCGAACCAACAACCCTGCGATTAACAGTCGCATGCTCTGCCAGTTGAGCTACGGAGGACTGGCATGTGTCCGGCGGTGCCTGACGGGTAATACCTTAGCGCACTCCGCGGAGCGGTTTTCACCACCCCCCTCACTGGGGATCTTCGCTCCGTGACCACGGGTGTTCACGCAGGTCAAGACGAGGAGGAGCCATGATCAGGTTCGCGCTCGGGGTCGCCGTGGGGTATGTGCTTGGTACTCGCGCGGGACGGGAGCGGTACGAGGATCTGGTCCGGACGTACCACCGCATGGTGGAGCATCCGGCCGTGCAGGGTACTGCGGGGACCGTTCGGGCCAAGATCGACGAGAAGATGGGGTGGTCGGAGAAGAAGGCCGGGCGGCACGACCAGGGGACCGCGAAGGCGGGACAGGGCGACAAGCTGATCTCTGAGGTCGACCGTCAGCGGGCCAGTGGCGGCACGGCCAAGCCTGGCGAGCCCGCCAAGGCCGCCGGGGCGCCCAAGTCCACCGCGCCGACCTCGACCACCAGGGCCTAGGCACCGCGGTCAGGGCGTGCCCGGCGGGCAGGTGGCTCGCCGGGCGCCCTGTCGCGCTCATTTCTTGTGACCCACGGCGAAGATCCGGCGCATCGGGAACCAGGTGACGTCCTGGCCGTGCGCGGGGTAGGCGGCGCGCAGCCGCGGTGCCAGCTCGGCGGTGAACTGCTGCCAGCCGGACTCGTCCAGGGCCGCGCGGACCGGGCGGAGGGCGGTGCCGCTGATCCAGTTCAGCACCGGGTCGGCGCCGCGCAGCTCGTGCAGGTAGGTGGTCTCCCACACGTCCGCGGTGAACCCGGCCGCGGCCAGCACACCCGCGTACACCTCGGGCCGGGGCACCGCGTCCTCCGGGCGGAACGTGCCGGCCAGGGTGTCCCGCCAGGCCGGGCTTTCGGCGATGCCGCGCGGGATGGTGTGGCTGGGCTCGCCGAAGTTGCCGGGCACCTGGAAGGCGAACCAGGCGCCGCTGGGCAGGCGGTCCAGCCAGGCGGGCAGCAGGTCGAGGTGGTCAGGGACCCACTGCAGCACGGCGTTGCAGACCACCACGTCGGTGTCGCGGTCCGGCCGCCAGTCGCGCACGTCGCGCAGTTCCGCGTCGATCCCGGCCACCCTCGCCGCCTCGACCATCTCGGCGGAGGAGTCCAGCGCGGTGATCTTGGCCGCGGGCCAGCGGCTGGTCAGCACCGGGGTGAGGGTGCCGGGGCCGCAGCCCAGGTCGACCACGTGCCGGGGGTCGGTGGCGCCGACGCGGGCGAGCAGGTCGTAGAACGGGCGTTCGCGGTGGCCGGCGAAGGCCAGGTAGGTGGTCGGGTCCCACATGCGGCAACCTCCAGCTCGCTTAGCAAACCGTACGTACGTACTGTATAGCGCGAGCGGTGAGGGCGGTACCCCGTCGAAAGAGGCGCGGCCTAGAAGGCGTTGGCCTGGGCCTCGCGGATCTTGCGGGCCACGTCCGCGGCCAGCGTGGTCACCGCCGCCTCGTCGGTGCCGGGGTCGGCGCGCACCTGCAGCACCACGCCGTCGCGGCCGGGCACCTTGCGCTGCACGAACCACGCCCCGCCGCCGGGCAGCTCGTGCCGGTGGGTGGAGCGGATGGAGCCGGTGACCCTGGCGTGCACCACGTCGGGCAGCCGGTGGGCCTGCGCCAGCGGGTAGCGGCGCGGCGGCTGGTCGGTCAGCAGCACCGCCTCCCCCGCGGTGTCGTGTTCGCGCGCCTCGGTCACCGTGAGCACGTCGTTGCCCCAGACCGCCTTGCTGACCAGGTGCCAGGGGATCCGGCGCTGCCCGTCCTCCTCGGCCACCACCAGCGCGTGCGAGGTCGCGACCAGGTGGCCGCCGCCGGTGAGCTCGGCGAAGGCCAGGACGTGCTCCTCACCGGTCAGCGGCACGTCCAGGCCCTCGGGCAGCCGCACGCCGCCGGTGATCTTGTCGGTGAAGCGTCCCCACCAGCTCATCTACACGCCGCCCATCGCCTGTTCGCGGAGTCCCTTGTGGTACTGCTCCATGGCCACCAGGTCGCCGAAGAGCGCGCGGTACTCGTCGGCGTCGGTGACCGGGGAGATGCGTTGCAGCCTGGACTTGATGTCGGCGATCTGCCTGGCCACCAGGTTGGCCTGCATGTTGGCGATCAGCCCCAGCACGTAGCGGTCCTCGGCCGACCTGGTGCGCAGCGACTCCACCGCCAGCTCGGTCACCAGCGAGCGCACCACCGAGTGCTTGCACTTCTGCACGATCGCGTCCACGAACGAGGCGCCGGAGAGCCCGCAGGAGGTGCCGCCGGCGGCCAGGATCGACCGGTGCAGCTCCAGGTAGGCGGGGTGGGTGAAGGCCTCTTCGGAGATCGAGTCGTAGGCGGGGCCCGCGATGCCGGGCAGCTGGATCGCCGCCTTGAGCACCTCGCGCTGCGAGCGCAGCTGCGGGTCCTGCGGGGACGGCCTGCTCGGCCCGTCCACCTCCACCGCCAGCGCGGCCTGGTTCGGGTCCACCGGGCGGCGGCGCGGGGTCTTCTCCGGGGCGGCCTTGCCGCCGGAGATCTCCCTGATCCGGCGCAGCACCCCCGGGGTGTCGTCCCAGCCGACCCAGCCGGCCAGCTGCCGCCCGTACTCGTCGCGGAGGGACTCCTCCTTGATCTGGGCGACCAGCGGCACCGTGCGGCGCAGCGCCTCGACCCGGCCCTCGGCGGTGTCCAGGTTGTGCTCGGCGAGCAGGGTGCGGATGGCGAAGGCGAACAGCGGCTGCCGCCGGGCCACCAGGTCCCGCACGGCCACATCGCCCTTGTCCTGGCGGAGCTCGCAGGGGTCCATGCCGTCGGGGGCGATCGCGATGAAGGTCTGGGCGGCGAACTTCTGCTCGTCGTCGAAGGCCTTCAGCGCGGCCTTCTGCCCGGCCGCGTCGCCGTCGAAGGTGAAGATGACCTCGCCGCGGAAGGCGTCGTCGTCCATCAGCAGCCGCCGCAGCACCGAGATGTGGTCGGCGCCGAAGGCGGTGCCGCAGGAGGCGACCGCGGTGGGCACCTCGGCCAGGTGCATGGCCATCACGTCGGTGTAGCCCTCCACCACGACCACCTGGCGCCTGCGGGCGATCTCCCGCTTGGCCAGGTCGATGCCGAAGAGCACGTGCGACTTCTTGAAGATCGGCGTCTCGCTGGTGTTGACGTACTTGGCCTCGATCGGGTCGTCCGGGAAGATCCGGCGCGCGCCGAAACCGACCACCTCGCCGCCGAGGTCCTTCAGCGGCCAGAGCAGCCTGCGGTGGAACCGGTCGATCGGCCCCTGCCGCCCCTCCTTGGCCAGCCCGCACTTGTACAGCTCGTCCAGCTCGAAGCCGCGGCCGATGAGGTGGCGGGTCAGCTTGTCCCAGCCGGCGGGGGCGAACCCGCAGCCGAACCGGTCCGCGGCGGCCTGGTCGAACCCGCGCTCGGTGAGGAACTCGCGCGCCTTGACCGCCTCCGGGGTCTGCAGCTGCTCGACGTAGAACTGGGCGGCGGCCTTGTGCGCCTCCAGCATCCGGGTCTTGGTGCCGCGGTCGCGCTGCACGGTCGCGCCGCCGCCGGTGTAGGTGAGCCGGTAGCCGATGCTGTCGGCCAGCCGCTCCACCGCCTCCACGAAGCCGATGTGCTCGTACTGCTGGACGAACTGGATCACGTCGCCGCCGACGCCGCAGCCGAAGCAGTGGAAGGTGCCCTTGCTGGGCCGCACGTTGAACGACGCGGTCTTCTCGTCGTGGAAGGGACACAGCCCCTTCAACGTGCCGCCGCCGGCTCGGCCAAGGTTGACGTACTCGCCGACCACGATGTCGATCCGGCACCGATCACGGACCTCGGCTATGTCGCTGTCCCGGATTCGTCCTGCCACAGGGGCAAGTCTAGGAGTAGTCCAGGATGGGCGTGTGACCGTCAGCGACGAGACCCTGGCCACGGTGTTCAGCGAGCACCGGGGGCACCTCATCGGGGTCGCCTACCGCATCACCGGGACCAGGGCCGACGCCGAGGACGCGGTGCAGGACGCCTGGCTGCGGCTGGCCGGGCTGACCGCGGCCGCGCGGGCGGAGATCCGTGACCTGCGGGCCTGGCTGACCACGGTGGTGGGCCGGATCTGCCTCGATCGGCTCAAGGCGGCCAGCGCGCAGCGTGAGCGCTACGTCGGTTCCTGGCTGCCGGAGCCGGTGGTGAGCCCGCTGGCCACCCAGCCGAGTGAGGATCCGCTGGACGTCGCGGTGCGCGAGGACGGCGTGCGGATGGCGGCCATGGTGGTGCTGCACGAGCTGAGCCCCGAGCAGCGGGTGGCGTTCGTGCTGCACGACGCGTTCGGGGTGCCGTTCCCGGAGATCGCGACCGCGCTGGGGGTGACCCCGGCGGCGGCCCGGCAGCTGGCCTCCCGCGCGCGGCGCGCGGTCACCGAGGCCGACACCCCGCCGCGGGTTGAGCTGGCCGAGCAGAAGGCCGTGCTTGAGCGGTTCACCTCGGCGCTGGCCAGCGGGGACATGAACGCGCTGCTGGCGGTGCTGCACCCGGACGTGGTGGTCATCGGCGACTCCGGCGGCCAGGCGCGCACCGCGCGGCGGCCGGTGGTCGGCGCGGACAAGGTGGCCCGCTTCGCCCTCGGCCTGCTGCGGCAGTACGGGCCGGAGGCGTTGCGCACCGGGATCACCCCGGTGCTGGTCAACGGCGACCTGGGCTTCCTGGCCCAGACCGACGGCGGCGACGGGCACCGTCCGGTGGACCGCCGCGTGTCGACGCTGGCGGTCCGGGACGGACGGATCGTGGCGATCTACGACGTGGTGAACCCGGACAAGCTCACGAACGTTGCCTGGTGACGTCGGCCTCGGCCACCGGCAGCGGCACCCGGCAGGCCTCCCCGGAGGTGAAGCCCTGGTCGACGATGCCGAGCGCGTCGTTGAACCGGGCCCGCTGGTTCTCCACCGTGATCAGGTAGGTGAGCTCGACGAGTCCCTTGTCCCCCAGGCGTTCCCGGAGCTGGGCGACCTGCTCGTCGGTGACCCGCACCGGCGAGGCGGTGATCGCGTCGGCGTAGGCCAAGGCGAGTTTTTCGGTCTCGGTGAACAGCGGTGAGTCGGCGTAGGCGTGGATCTCCTTGAGCCGCTTGATGTCCAGGCCCTTGTGCCGCTGCAGCATGGTGCCGAAGTCCACGCACCAGGAGCAGCCCAGCTCGGTGGCGACCCGGTAGACGACCAGGTCGGTGAGGCTGTGCGGCAGGTGCTTGGCGGCGCGTTCGACCGCGGTCTCGGTCACCGCGGCGGCGATCATGATGCCGCGGTGGTGGGCCATGACCGCGAACGGTTCGGGCACCGCGCCGAAGCGCTTCTTCGCATAGCCGTACATGCGGCGGACCAGCCAGCTTGCCTTGTCAACGGTGAGCGCGGGAATGCGGGGCACAACGGCCTCCCTGGGTCGGTGGCGCGGACACCCCAGGGACGAGCACCCCGCTCCCACTGTGACAAACCGCTGGTCAGCGCCGTGGATCGGCCAGCTTCACGTGCTGCGCCGGAGCCGGTGGCTCGGCCGCGGCGGCGCCGCTGACCGGACCGGGCGGGCGCGGCCGCCTGGGTTCGCGCACCCCGGCGCCACCGGGGTCCTCCCGTCGCCTCGGTGGACCACCGGCCGGCACCTTGCGCCGCAACGGCCGGAACAGCACCCGCAACACCTCTCGAAGTCCCATGGCTCCGAGTAAACCAGAAATCGTCAACTTTGGTTGACGCCGTTTCGGTGGGCGCGGTTCAGCTGACCAGCCGCCGGTGCCAGCTCACCGCCTGGGCGTCGGTCAGCAGCGCGACCTGGTCGATCACCACCCGCAGCCGCTCGGCGTCGTCCTTCGCGGCCGACCAGGCCGGCCGGAACGCCGGGTCCAGGGCCTCCGGGGCGAGCCGGCACAGCGCCTCGGTGAGCTCGGTGATCACCTCCCGCTGCCGGATCTGCACGGCCAGCCGCTCCGGGTCGCTCATCACGTACCGCAGCGCGACCGCCTTGAGCAGGGCCACCTCCGCGGCCACCGGCGGCAGCACCACCAGGTCGGCGTCGTAGCGGCGCAGCGGACCGGCCCCGTGCGCCTTGCGAGTGCCGGTGACCGCGGCGGAGGCGAACCGGCCGACGAGCTCGCTGGTCAGCGCCTTCAGCGCGACCTGGTCGGCCAGGGTGCCGTCGTAGTCGTGCTGGGCCAGCGCGGCCACCGCGGGCAACCGGAGCAGCCCGTCGGCGGCGGCCTCGATCGCCTCCGCGGACTCACTGCTGAAGTGCGCGGCGGCCAGCGCGGCGATCACCCGGCGCTCGGCCGGACTGCCCAGCGCGCGCAGCGAGATCCGCCCGGCGAGCACCCCGTCCTCCACGTCGTGCACCGAGTAGGCCACGTCGTCGGCCCAGTCCATCACCTGGGCCTCCAGGCACTGCGCGTCCACCGGCGCGCCCTGCCGGAGCCAGCCGAAGACGGGCAGGTCGTCGTCGTAGACCCCGAACTTGACCGTGCCCTCCCGGCGCGGCCACGGGTACTTGGTGGCCGCGTCCAGGGCCGCCCTGGTCAGGTTGAGCCCGTACTGGCGGCCGTCCGGGCCGAGCGCCTTGGGTTCCAGGCGGGTCAGGATGCGCAGGGTCTGCGCGTTGCCCTCGAACCCGCCGCAGGGCCCGGCCAGCGCGTTGAGCGCGCGTTCGCCGTTGTGCCCGAACGGCGGGTGGCCGATGTCGTGCGCCAGCCCGGCCAGGTCGACCACGTCCGGATCGCAACCCAGCTCACCGCCGATGCCCCGGCCGATCTGGGCCACCTCCAGCGAGTGGGTCAGCCGGGTCCGCGGCACATCCCCCTCGCCCGGCCCCACCACCTGCGTCTTGCCGGCCAGGCGGCGCAGCGCCGCCGAGTGCAGCACCCTGGCCCGGTCGCGGGCGAACGGGGTGCGCGCCTCGGTCTGGGCTTCGGCGAGCGCGCCGTGCTTGTCGGGTTCGGGCAGCAGCCGCGCGGTGTCGTGCGCGGAGTAGCCGTGCGGTTCAGCCGAGACCATTGTCGACCAGGTTGGTGGAGGTGTGGGTGAGCCGGTAGAACAGCACGCCCGCGGTCTCGCGCAGGATGTAGCGCAGCTGGGTCTCCCTGGTCTGCACGATCGGCCCGCGCCGGGTCGGCGAGGCCCACGCGGTGAGCCCGGTGTCGCCTGCCATGGTGCGGGCGCGTAACGAGTGCCACGGATCGCTGACGATGACCGCGCTCTGCCAGCCGCGCTTCTCCGCCTCCCGCGCCACCGCCCGCAGACTGCCCAAGGTGTCCGCGCCCTCCTTGACCGCGACCACCTTGTCCTTGGGAATGGCCTTCTTCGCCGTGCCCGCCTTGGTCTCGTCCCCGACCAGCCAGCGCTGCCCGGCCTCGGCCTCGGTGTAGGTGTCGCCGAGCCCGCGACCGCCCACGGTCACCACGGTCTTGGCCA
Source organism: Crossiella sp. SN42 (assembly GCF_023897065.1). Classification (GTDB taxonomy): domain Bacteria; phylum Actinomycetota; class Actinomycetes; order Mycobacteriales; family Pseudonocardiaceae; genus Crossiella. Next base: position 33,608 of record NZ_JAMHIV010000014.1, on the reverse strand, counting down.
CACCCCGCTCGTAGAGCTGCTGGGCGTGCGCGAGCCTGGCCTCCAGCACATCGGAGGGCCGCCCGCCGTACTGCGCGGCGCCGAGCACCACCGCGATGTCCGCGGCGGACCGGTCATCCTGCCGGGCGACCTGCCACACCCGGAAGGCCGTGCCGCCGACGATCAGCAAGGGCAGCAGCACGATCCCGGCCAGCACGCGCCGCAACAGCCGTGCCGTCGCTCCCCGGCCGGTCGGGGCGTGTCCTGTCATGCCCGCAATGCTGTCACGAACTCAGTCAAGATCGGCTTCCGGTGGCCACCGACTCCCGGTTTTGTCGGTGCCCGCCGGTAAAATGGAAATCGGGGGGATTCCCCGCGCGCGCGTGTTGTGCGACGGGTGGATTTCGCGGGGTGTGGCGGGGTGCGGGATACCCGGTCGGGTCAAAGCCAACCGCGGTCGTCGGCGATGCGCACGGCTTCGGCCCTGGTGCGCGCGCCGGTTTTGCCGATCGCCGAGGACAGGTGGTTGCGCACCGTGCCCTCGGACAGGTGCAGCGCCTTGGCCACGTCGGAGACGGTGCCGCCGTCCCGCGCGCAGGCCAGCACCTCCCGTTCCCGCGTGCTCAGCGGACTCGCCCCGCTGGACAGGGACTCCGCGGCCAGGCCAGGGTCGACCACGCGCAGCCCGGCGTGCACCCGCCGGACCGCGTCGACGAGCTGTTCCGGCGGCGCGTCCTTGACCACGAACCCGGCCGCGCCCGCGCTCATCGCCCTGGCCAGGTAGCCGGGCCTGCCGAAGGTGGTCAGGATCAGCACCCGGCACTCCGGCAGCGCGGCGCGGAGCTCGGCGGCCGCGGTCAGACCGTCCTTGCCGGGCATCTGCACGTCCAGCAACGCCACATCGGGCCGGTGCTCAGTGGCCGCGGCGAGCACCTCCTCACCGGAGCCGACCTGCGCGACGACCTGGATGTCGGCCTCCAGCCCGAGCAGCGCGGCCAGCGCGCCGCGGACGAGGGCCTGGTCGTCGGCGAGCAGGACCCGGATCATGCGTTCTCCTCGATCTCCGCGCGCAGCCGGAAACCACCGGCGGGCAGCGGGCCGGCGTCCAGGGTGCCGCCGACGGCGGCGAGTCGTTCCCGCAGGCCGGTGAGCCCGGTGCCCGGCCTGCCGGTCTGCACCAGCGCGCCGTCGTCCCGGATCTCCAGCCAGGACAACCCGAAACGCACCTCGCAGCGGGTGGCGCCGCTGTGCCGGAGCACGTTGGTCACGCCCTCGCGCAGCACGTAGGCCAGCACCTGCTGGTGCCGGGGCGCCACGTTGTCCACCGCGTGTGGCAGGTCGGCGGTGATCCCGGCGGCCTGCAACGCCACCCGCGCCCCGGCCAGCTCAGCCACCAGCGAAGCCTCCCGGTAGCCGGAGACGGTGGCCCTGACATCGGTGAGCGCGGCCCGGGAAAGCGCCTCCACGTCGGTCACCTCGGTGATCGCCGCCTCCTGCCGCCCGGCTTCCAGCAGCCGCCTGGCCAGTCCGGCCTTGAGAGTGATGGTGGTCAGGCTGTGCCCGAGCACGTCGTGCAGGTCGCGGGCCAGCCGGGCGCGTTCCTCGGCCACGGCCAGCAGCGCGGCCTGCTGCTGCTCGCGGTAGAGCTTGATGTTGCCGCGGATCAGCTCGGCCAGGCCGAGCACGCTGAACGTGCTCAGCAACATCGCCAGGATGATCCAGGCCAGCCAGACCGGCCCGCCGTTGAGCACCGCGTGCACCGAGACGATGCTGGGACCGATCGGCACCAGCACCGCCAGCCACACCGGCAGCAGGATCGCCGCGCTGGCCGCGGCGTAGACGAACAGGCTCAGGAACGGCACCCCGAAGGCCAGCACGATGAGCACGATCAGCACGGCCTGGCCGAGGATGAGCGCCAGCCGCTGCCACATCGGCGCCTCGAACAGCTTGGGCGGCAGCAGCAGGTAGGTGGCGCCGACGATCCCGATCCCGGCCAGTCCGGCGATCTTGAGCGCCACCGGCCGGTCCGCCTCGAACAGGTAGTAGACCGGGAACATCAGGAAGAGCAGGAAGAAACCGGCGAACAGCTCCCAGGAATGCATCCTGGGCGTGGTGTTCGTGGTCATGGCGCACACCGTAGGCGTGGTCAGCGGGCCGCGCTGAGCCGGTACCGCCTGGCCACGAACAGCCCCAGCACCAGCGTCACCCCGCCCAGCACCGCGATCGAGGTCAGACTGACCGAGCCCTGCGCGACCACCCTGATCCCGTTCTCCCGGAACCAGAAGCTGGGCAGCGCCCTGGCGATGTCGCCCACCCACGCGGGCATGATCTCCACCGGCACCATCAGCCCGCCGGCCATGGCCAGCGCCATCATCACCGCGGGCGTGACGGCCTGGGCGGACTCGGCGCTGGCCAGCTGCCCGATGGCCATGCCCAGCAGCGCGAACGGCACCGAGCCGAGCACCAGCCCGCCGATCAGCATCGCCCACTGCGCCAGGCTGAGGTCGACCTGTTTGACCAGCAACCCGACCGCGAGCACACCGAGCATCGCGGGCACCGCGACCAGCACCGCGATCAGGCCCTTGGCGAACAGGTAGCCGCTGCCGGAGAGCGGGGTCAGCCGCAACTGCCGGTGCCAGGCGATCTGCCGTTCCAGCGCGATGCGCCCACCGGTGACCAGGGCGGCGGACATGGCCGCGAAGGAGGCCATGCTGACCATGGTGGCCGCGGTGACCGGGGTGCCGTTGCCGAAGGTGGCCGCCGGGCCGCCGTAGATGCCGGAGAAGATCAGGAACATCGCGGTGGGCAACACGATGGTGAAGAACAGGAAGGCGAACTGCCGCACGATCAGCTTGACCTCGATGAGCACGTACGTCGGGTTCACTTGTCCTCCTCGCTGGTCAGCGCGAGGAAAGCGTCCTCGAGGCCGACGGTGGTGATCTCGATGTCGTGCGCGCCGGGGTAGCGGGCGAGCAGGGCCCGCAGGGTGGCGTCGGAGTCGGTGGAGGCCAGCGTGGCGTGCTCGCCGCGCAGCTCGGCGTGGGTGACGCCGGGCAGCGCGCCGAGCGTGCCGTGCGCACTCCCAGGGAGCACGGCACGCACGGTCCGGCCGGCCGCGGTGGCCCTGATCTGGGCGACGGTGCCGTCCGCGACGACCGTTCCGGCGCGCATCAGCACCACGCGGTCGGCGTAGCTCTCGGCTTCCTCCAGGTAGTGGGTGGCGAAGACGACGGTCTTGCCGGTGCTGGTCAGCTCGCGGATGTTCTGCCAGAAGTGGCGGCGGGTCTCCACGTCCATGGCGGCGGTGGGCTCGTCCAGGATCAGCAGGTCGGGGTCGCTGACCAGGGCGATGGCGAAGCGGACGCGTTGCCGCTGACCACCGGAGAGCTTCTTGCAGCGCCGCTTGGCCAGCTCGGCGACGCCCGCCTTGGCCAGGGCGGCCGCGGCGGCCTGGGGCCTGCGGTGCAGGGCGGCGACCATGCGGACGAGCTCGCCGACGGTGGCGTCGTCGATGAGCGCGCCGCCCTGCAGCATGGCGCCGATGACGCCGTTGCGGACCGCCTCGTCGGGGCGGTGGCCGAAGACGTGCACCTCGCCGGCGTCGGGGCGGGTGAGGCCGAGGACGAGGTCGATGGTGGTGGACTTGCCCGCGCCGTTGGGGCCGAGCAGGGCGAGCACCTCGCCGGGGGCCACGGTCAGGTCGACGCTATCCACGGCGCGCACCGGCCCGAAGTGTTTGCGCAGGCCACGGAGGTGGATCGCGGCGCCTGCCACGATCTCGCGCGCCGCGCCGGTCAGGGTTGCTGTGGGCATGCCCCTACGGTGCCGCCCGCGCGCGGCCGGGACGCAGGCCGCTCGTCACGGCCCCGCCATGACATTTGTCAGGGGTGGTCCTCGCGGCGGACGCGTTCGCGCACCGCGGACATGACCCGTTCCAGCACGGCCCGCTCCTCCGCGGTCATCAGGTCGATGAGGTAGTCGCGCACGGTGTCGACGTGCCCGGGAGCGATCTTGTCCAGCAGCCGCTGCCCGGCCTCGGTGAGCACCGCGACCACACCGCGCTCGTCGGTGGCACAGGACTCGCGGCGCACCAGCCCGGCCCGTTCCAGGCGGCTGACCTGGTAGGTGAGGCCGCTCTTGGACACCACCGTGCGACCGGCCAGCTCGGTCATCCGCATGCGCTGGCCGGGCGTGGCGGAGAGGGTGGTGAGCACGTCGTACTGGGCGTGGGAGAGCCCGCCGTCGGTCTGGAGCTGGTGTTCCAGCCTGCGCTCCAACAGGTGGGTGGCCTCCACGAAGGTGATCCAGGTCCGCAGCTCGGCCTCGGACAGCCAACGGGGCTCGCTCATGTTCGGACCCTAACCGGCGCGGAAAATGGCACGATCGGGCTATGCCTGCCGAACAACCGACGATCCTGGCCACCTCGGGTGGTCTGCGCCGTGGTCACCGCACCGATCTCGAGTTCGCGCCGCTGCTGACGCACGCGGTGGAGCTGGCCGGGGTGTCGGGACGGCGGCCGAAGCTGTGCCACATCGGCACCGCGCTTGGCGACCAGCGGGGTTTCAACGCGAACTTCGCCGAGGCCGGTGAGCTGGCCGGGGTCGAGGTGGTGCACCTGAACCTGTTCCCGATGCCGCCGACGGCGGACCTGCTGGACTACGTGCTCTCCTGTGACGTGGTGTGGGTGGGCGGCGGTTCGGTGGCGAACCTGCTGGCGGTGTGGCGGGTGCACGGGCTGGACTCAGTGCTGCGGGAGGCGTGGCGGCGCGGGGTGGTGCTGACCGGGGTGAGCGCGGGCTCGCTGTGCTGGCACGTGGGCGGGCCGACCGACTCCTTCGGGCCTGAGCTGCGGATCGTCACCGACGGGCTGGGTTTCCTGCCCTACGGCAACGGGGTGCACTTCGACTCCGAGGCGGCGCGACGGCCCGCGGTGCTGGGCGCGGTGGCCAGTGGGCTGATCCCGGACACCTACTGCACCGACGACGGCACGGGTCTGCTCTACCACGGCACGGAGCTGGTCGAGGTGCTCTCGGAACGGCCGCACGCCGGGGTCTACCTGGTGCAACGCGAGGACGAGGGCAAAGCGGTGGAACACGCCCTGGACGTCCGCCGCCTCTGATACCACACCCCGGCACCCCCGCTGCCCGAGAACCCCGTCAAGATCGCGACCTGTCCACAACCACGCACCTGTCCACAGCCCGCTCCGGCGCCGCTGGCCCCGCCCCCGGCGCCGGACCACGCTGGCCTCATGACCGCGACCCACGTGCCGGTCCGCCTGGACGGACTGGCCGCGATGTTCCCGCACCAGGTGGCCAAGACCACCGAGCTGTTCCGGCTCGGCCTGCCCGGCAGACTGGTGCACTCCTGGCGCGAGCCGCTGCCCGGCGTCGTCCTGCTCACCGGCACCCGCCCGACCCGCGCGGGTTTCCTGCGCGCGGCGCTGCGCTATGCCGAGCCGGACGCGCTGCTCACCGGCTACGACGCGCTGCAGCTGCACGGCATCCCGATCCCCGGCCTGGACGGCACCGTCCACCTGGTGGTGCCCTACGCCAACCGGACCCGCCCGGCCAAACCGCTGCGGATGGAACGGCTTCGGCAGCTGCCGAAGTGGACGGTGTCCCGGGGTTTCCCGGTGACCTCGGTGGCACGGGCCACCCTGGACGCCGCTCGCTGGACCCGGTGCCCGACCGAGCTGGGCACGCTGCTCAACCTGGCCTGCGCACACGGCGGCGTGACGGCCGCGGAGCTGTGGGCCGAGCTGGACGACTCACCGCAGCGCGGCCGGCCCGCGGTGCGCGCCGCCCTGGAGAAGCTGGACGTCAAGGTGGTCGACATCCGCCAGGCCCGCGCCCGCCGCGTGATCGCCCTCGGCGCGCTGCCACCGCCGACCTGGCACCGGCGCATCACCCTGGACGGCCGCCAGCTGCTGGGCATGGCCGATGCCTGGTGGGATGACTTGGCGCTGGCCTGGCGCTGGCTGGACAACCCACGCCCGGAAGGCCCGGACCCGTTGACCGCCGCGGGCGTGCACGTGGTGCGCACACCGGTGGAGCGGTTGGTGGCCGAACCCGAGCTGGTCGCCGAGGAACTCTGCGCGGCACACGCGCTGGCCCGCCTCACCTCCCGCCCCGACGTGATCGCGAGCTGAGCACGTGCCGTGCGAGTCCGCAACGCCACCCCGAACCGCCGAAAGGAGAACCGGGCCCATGCCCCCGATACCAATGTCCACAATGGACTCGACCGTCCGCGGCCCGGCGCCCGTGATCAACGCTGACGTCCGCACCGCCGCGGTGACGCGGTCGGAACTCGGCCTGGCCCGCCCCTGCCCGCACCGCGCTGATCCGGCCCGCCCGCACGGCGGATCTCCCCTCCGCACCATGCTGCGCGGGCCGCGGCCCGCGCCGACCTCCCGCGAGTACACCGTGCGCCGCTACGACCCGGCCACCGGCGAGCTCGACCTGGACATCGCCCTGCACGAGGGCGTCCTCGGCGCGGACTGGGCCCGCACGGCCCAGCCCGGCGAGCCGGTGCACGTGGCCGGTCCGCCCGGCGGCCGGATCGTGCCGCACACCTTCGACCGCTACCTGCTCGCCGGGGACCTCACCGCGCTGCCCGCGATCGTCCGCCGGCTGGAGGAGCTGCCGCGCACCGCGAAGAGCTGGGCGCCAAGGCAGCGCCCCGCGACGCCTGTCCCCAGCCCCCAGCCAGCTACCCGCGACCAGCCCACCACCGCGGCCCGGCAGGCCCCTTTCCGCACCGTGCTCCCCCACCCGGAGGACAGCCGATACTCCCGGCTCAACGCGGTGACCGCGGCCACAACGAAGCCGGGGCCGCCACAGGCAGCCCCGGCCAGTTGTTCAGCCGTTCCTCTCGCGGTGCCGGGGTCAGCAGCCCACGAGCCGCGCGGCCAGGTAGGACTCGATCTGGTCGATGGAGATCCGCTCCTGGCTCATGGTGTCGCGTTCCCGCACGGTGACCGCGTGGTCGGTGAGGGTGTCGAAGTCGACGGTCACGCAGAACGGGGTGCCGATCTCGTCCTGGCGGCGGTAGCGGCGGCCGATGGCGCCCGCGTCGTCGAAGTCGATGTTCCAGTTCCGGCGCAGCGCCGCGGCCAGGTCACGGGCCTTGGGCGAGAGGTCGGCGTTGCGGGACAGCGGCAGCACCGCGGCCTTGACCGGGGCGAGCCTGCGGTCCAGCTTGAGCACGACCCGCTTGTCCACGCCGCCCTTGGCGTTGGGCGCCTCGTCCTCGTGGTAGGCCTCCAGCAGGAAGGCCATCATCGGGCGGCCGACACCGGCGGCAGGCTCGATCACGAACGGCCGGTAGCGGGAGTTGGTGGCCTGGTCGAAGTAGGACAGGTCCACGCCCGAGTGGTTGCTGTGCGTGCTGAGGTCGAAGTCGGTGCGGTTGGCGATGCCTTCCAGCTCGCCCCACTCCTGACCGGCGAACTGGAAGCGGTACTCGATGTCCACGGTCCGCTTGGAGTAGTGCGACAGCTTCTCCTGCGGGTGCTCGTAGATCCGCAGGTTGTCCTTGGCCAGGCCCAGTTCGGTGTACCAGCGGGAGCGCTCGTCGATCCAGTACTGGTGCCATTCCTCGTCGGTGCCGGGCTCGACGAAGAACTCCATCTCCATCTGCTCGAACTCACGCGTCCGGAAGATGAAGTTGCCGGGCGTGATCTCGTTGCGGAAGGACTTGCCGATCTGGCCGATGCCGAACGGCGGCTTCCGCCGGGAGGTGGTCTGCACATTGAGGAAGTTGACGAAGATGCCCTGCGCCGTCTCCGGCCGCAGGTAGTGCAGGCCGTCCTCGGACTCCACCGGGCCGAGGTAGGTCTTGAGCATCATGTTGAACTCGCGCGGCTCGGTGTACTGGCCGCGGGTGCCGCAGTTCGGGCAGGGGACGTCGCTGATGTCGTCCTCGGTGGTGGGCTTGCCGGTGCGCTCGGCGTACTCCTCGGCGAGCTGGTCGGCCCGGAACCGCTTGTGGCAGGAGGTGCACTCGACCAGCGGGTCGTGGAAGGCGTTGACGTGCCCGGAGGCCTTCCAGACGTCACGGGGCAGGATCACCGAGGAGTCCAGGCCCACGACGTCCTCGCGGCCCTGCACCATGAACTTCCACCACTGGCGCTTGATGTTGTCCTTCAGCTCCACGCCGAGGGGTCCGTAGTCCCACGCCGACCTGGTACCGCCGTAGATCTCCCCACAGGGGTAGACGAAGCCTCGGCGCTTGCAGAGGTTGACGACGGTATCAATCCGATCGGCCGACACGGACACTCCAGAGCAGGTCATAGGCATTCAGCGGGAGGCTGCAAGGGTAGCGACCGCCCCCACCCCCGCCACAACCGCGTTCCTTCACCGGCCGGCAGAGCACGCCGCCGCCCTCGCTCAGCCGTGCCCCCGGGGGCGAGAAGTCCGCCCGTGACAGCGAAGTCCGGGTCAGCGCCCCAGCTCGGCCCGGATCGCCGCGGGCAGTCCGGTGCCCGGGTTGAGGTGCAGGTGCGGGCTGTACCTGGCGACCGTCTCGGCGAACTCCCGCCAGTGCGCGCCGAGCCGCACCGGGTGCGGCCAGGCCCCGTCCCAGCAGCCCCAGATCGGGTAGGCCACTCCCCCGTCGGCGCGGGCCTGCTCGTGCGCGGCCCGCCTGCTGCCCCGCACGGTGGCGGTCCAGGCCGGGTCGGTGCCGGGCCTGCCCCGGTCGCGGAGGGTGTCGACCAGCACGATCCGGTCGCTGTCCCCGGCCGGCACGGCGAACGCGGGCCGGGTGAAGGCGGCCCTGCGGTGCGGGAAGGCGAGCACGAACTGCGGAATGTCGGTGGCCCAGTCGGCCGCGGTGAACGCGGCGACCCTGCGGGTCAGGTAGTGCTCGGCGTGCGGGCCGGGCAGGAGCACGTCGTCCCAGAGCTTGGTGGTCTCGTCCCAGGAGAGTGAGGTGCGGAAGCTGTCGAACATCTCGGTGATCATCCGGCTGCGTTCGGGATAGGTCACCAGCTGCGTCAGGCGGTGCTCGGGTTCGGGTTCGACCGGCAGCAGCCGCGGCTCGCGGCGGTCGGTGTGCTGGTAGGCGTGCACCTGGAAGGTCGCCTCCGGCCTGCCGCCGGTGCCGGGCCGCTGGACCCACAGGTAGACCTCGTCGGCGGCCTCGCGGTCCATGAGGTCGTCCATGGCGGCGAAGGCGGTCGCGGGGTCGGCGTAGTCCAGCAGGTCCAGCTGCACGCGGGGCTGGGCCGGGGCCAGCTCGATCCAGGCCTCGGTGATCACGCCCACGGCGCCGAGTCCGGCCAGCGCGGCCTCGAACAGCTCGCGGTGCTCGGTGGCCGAGGCGAGCAGGATCTCGCCGCGGCCGGTGACCACCCGGATGCGGCGTACCCGGTCGGCCAGGGTGCCCTCGCGCCACCAGGCGGAGATGCCGCCGACGGCGAGCACACCGCCGACGGTCAGCCCGTGGTAGTCGGGCAGGCCCGAGGCCGGGCGGCGGTCCGCGGCGAAGGCGGCGGCGTCCAGCTCGGCGAGCGTGGCCCCGGCGCCGGTCTGGATGAGGCCCTCGGCGTCGACCGCGCCGACCCGGGCGAGGCCGCCGGTGAGGGTGAGCACCACGCCGTCGGTCAGGGTGTGCCCGGACAGGCAGTGGCCCGCACCGCGGACCGCGACCGGAATGCTCCGCGGACCGGTGTGCCGCAACAGTTCCGCCACGTCCTCGGCGGAGTTGGCGCGGTACACCGCGGCCGGGCGGCGGTGGTCGAGGTTGCCCGAGTCGGTGGCCACGGCCTCGCGCGCGGCCGGGTCGACGACGAGCTGGCCGGACCAGCGCGCGGCGCGCTGCGCCAGCTCGGCCAGCCAGGCAGGGGCCGCGGGCGGGTCGGATAGGACCGCCGTCACGGATTGGTCCACGCTCATGGCGTCTCGGCTTTCCGGCCGGTGGCTGCCGGCTCAGTCGGGGTGTGCCAGTGGCGACGCGGGTCCGGCCACCACGATGCGATTCTCGCGGCAGCCGCCGGCACCCGGCGGCGACGGTCGTGCCCACGGCGGCTGCCGTGAGCACGACCGCACCGATCACGAGTCGCCTGCGGGAAGGCCGCGACTTCTCCCCGTCGGCAGGCTCGGTGTCCGTGGCCGGCGCCGGGGTGGCCGCCTGCGCTTCGGTGGGGTGGGTCGGGGACGAGCCCGGCGCGGGATCCGTCCCCGACCACGTCTGGGTCAGTCCTCGCGGGCGCCGGTGGCGCGGGAGCCTCTGGCGAGGACCGGAGTGGCGAACGGCCGCGCGACAGCGATGGCGAGCGGGCCGGTGGCGAGCGCGGCGACGGTGCTGCGCGCTGGGTCGGAGCTGAGCACTGGGTCGATGCTGAGCGCCGCGGCAGTGGCTGGCACGGCGGTGGCCGTGGCGTGGCGGGCGACCGGGCGGGTCCCTGGTCTGGGCGGTCGAACGAGCATGCGGGCTCTCCCCGTGAGAATCACCCATCAGAGGTGTGGTCAGCACTGTGCCAGAGGTGTTCAGGGCTGAGGAAGGGCTTGTGAAGAAAGGAGCAAGTTCACCCTTTCAGGGCAGAGATGACCATTGGGCGAGCAATGCACAGGTGCGCATATGAGTATGCGGTGGTTCGACGATCCAGTGGGAGGCAGACCATGACCAGCACCATTGAGCACCGTCCGGCCGAAACGCACCGCCACACCCACGGCCCCGGCTGCGGGCACGACGCGGTGGTGCACGGCGACCACGTGGACTACCTGCACGACGGGCACGTGCACCGGGAACACCAGACCGCGGACGGGGTGCACTACGACGAGTGCGCCAAGTGCGAGTGCGCGAACTGCGCCGACTCCTGCGCGCTGTGCCAGTGCGCCGACTGCTCCTGCGCGACCTGCAACCACGCCCGCTGCGACTGCGCGGGGTGTTCGGACGCGTGCGCCAACTGCACCTGCGCGGACTGCACCTGCGCCACCTGCGACCACGCGGCCTGACAGCAGCCCGGCTGGTCCAGCCTCGCGACCGGTTCAGCCCTGCGGCCAAACCAGCCCCGCGGCCAAACCAGCCCCGCAGCTGACCCAGCAGCGCGACGAGGCCAGCCTCGAAGCCGGGCCAGCAGCGCGACCGGGCGGCGGCGCGGCCAGGCCAGCCTCACGACTGGACCAGTCCCGCGACTGGACCAGTCCCGCGACCGGGCCAGCCCCGCGACCGGGCCAGCCCCGCGACTGTGCCAGCCTCGCCACCCAACCAGCCCCGCGGCCGCCCCGTCGGCACCACCGGAAAGCGCTGGTGCCGACGGGGCGCGCGCGTGACCGCCGCGCGGCCCCAGGCTCGCTAGTGGCGGGGAGTGGCCGGGCCGCCTGCTTCGCCGAGGCGGACCGTGCCCGCGTCCTTGGCCACCAGGCTGTCGTGGCGGTTGGCGGTGCCGTTGGTGGCGTCCCACAACTCCTCGTAGGCGGCGGGTTCGTCCGCGAGGGCCTGGGACAGCAGTGGGATGACGTGTTCGCGGACCTCGAAGGGGGACAAGGCTTTGCGGTAGGCGGGGACCGAGTCGAACTCGGCCAGCAGGACCCAGCGGTCGGCTTCGTCGGTGGACCTGGCCAGGCGGCCGCGGCGGCAGTGCGGGCCCTTGGTGAGCAGTTCCAGGGCGTGTTTGGCCCTGGCCAGGAAGTCCTCGACCTCGGCCTCGGGCACGGCGAACCGGCAGACGAGCAGCACGGATGAGGACCCTAGATGCCGCGCGCCGGGCGCTGCCCGGCTGGGTGTAGGAAGGGACGGTGCGCGAGTCTGGGTCTCAGCCGAGCCGGGTGCCCGGTGACGGGCCGCTGAAGTCGGTGCCGCCCGTGGTGGCGTTCCTGGTGGTGGCGGCCGTGTTCGCCGCGGGGGTCGTCGTCGGTGGGTCGGTGGGGGCGGTGCTGGTCGGGGGGCTGGCGTTGTTCGTGCTGGCCATGGTGGTCAGCACCTGGTCGCGGTTGTCCGCCCCGGAGCGGGTGGTGCGGATCGTGGTGCTGGGCATCCTGGTGGGTGTGCTCTTCTCGCTGTTCCGTTAGGTCCATCGAGGTGTGTCGAACTGATCGGTAACCGAGTTGCCTAGGATGACGGGTAGCCTCGGTCGTTCACGGGCACGCAGTTGCCTGCCCCGGCGCCGGGTGGTGAGAGGAGCGCACATCGTGAACAGGGAGATCGCGCCGCTGGCCGATGACCACGTGCACTCTCCCGACCGTGCGCCGGTGCCACCCGCCCCGCAACGCTCGGGGGACGTGCTGGCCATGGCCGGTGACCTGCTGCGGGCGCTGGCCGCGCCGGTGCGGATCGCCATCGTGCTCCAGCTGCGGGCCTCGGAGCGCTGTGTGCACGAGCTGGTGGACGCGCTGGGGGTGGCCCAGCCGCTGATCAGCCAGCACCTGCGGGTGCTCAAGTCGGCCGGCGTGGTGCGCGGGGAGCGGCACGGCCGGGAGGTCGTGTACCGGCTGGTGGACGAGCACCTGTCGCACATCGTGGTCGACGCGGTCGCGCACGTGGAGGAGGGCCAGTGACAGTGAGCGAACGACCGGCCTCGGTGCCCGGACTGCGTTCGACCAAGCAGCGCGCCGCGGTCTCGAAGCTGCTGGACCAGGTGGATGAGTTCCGCTCCGCCCAGGAGATCCACGAGGAGTTGCGGCGGCGCGGCGAGGGCATCGGGCTGACCACGGTCTACCGCACCCTGCAGAGCCTGGCCGAGGTCGGCGAGCTGGACGTGCTGCGCACCGACTCCGGTGAGGCGATCTACCGGCGCTGCTCCCAGCACCACCATCACCACCTGGTGTGCCGCCGTTGCGGCCGCACCGTGGAGGTGGAGGGGCCGGATGTGGAGAAGTGGACCGAGCGGGTGGCGGCTGAGCACGGGTTCTCCGAGGTCAGCCACACCGTGGAGATCTTCGGCACCTGCGCCGACTGCACCGCGGCCTGAGCGGGAGCGCAGGGGCCAGCGCAGCCGGGCCAGCGCGACCGGACCGGGTCAGCGCGGCCGGAGAAGAAATCAGCGGCTCGGTTGTGCCGGGGCGCGAGCACCCCGGCACAACCGGCGTGAGCTACGCGGGCGGGTCGTCCTGGCAGCGGGCGCCGCGGGCCGGGAGTTCCTTGTCCACCAGGTAGTCCGCGGTCGCCTGGCGGGCGCAGACACTGTTGCTCAGGCCGCTGTGGCCCTCGCCGACGAAGGTCAGCAGCCGGGCGTTGTCCAGCGTCTTGGCCAGCACCACCGAGTCCTGGTACGGGGTGTCCGGGTCGCCGGTGGTGCCGATGACCAGGATCGGGGCCGAGCCCTTCGCCGACCAGGGACCCGCGTAGCGGCTGGCCTGCTTGGCTGACCACTGCTGACAGGCGGCGGCGTGCGAGTGGTCGTAGCCGGGGCTGCCGTAGGCGGCGACCGGGCCCAGGTGCGGGGTGAGCGCGGCGGCGACGGCCAGGCGGGCGCGCAGCTGGACCTTGCTCTTCGGGTAGACCCGGTCGGCGCATTCCACCGCGGTGTTGGCGGCGAAGAACGGGGCGTTCGTGCTGATCGGGCGGAGCAGGCGGCCAGTGCGGGACTGGGCCTCGGTCAGCTGGGCGGCCAGGGCCGGCCAGCTGGGGCGGCCGCCGTTGAGCGCGAAGATCATCCGGTAGGCCAGGCTGGCGCCGTTGGCGATGACCTTGCCGTCGGCGTCCTTGACCGGCTCGCGGTCCAGGTCGGCGACCAGCTGGTCGAAGGCCTTGCCCGGATTGCCCGTGCCGAAGGGGCACTTCTCGCTGGTGGCGCACCAGCTCAGGAAGCGCTCGAAGGCGGCCTCGGTGGCCAGGAACTGGCCGAGGTCGTAGCGGTACGGGTCGTTGGCGTAGGCCTCCGGGTCGTAGCCGCCGTCCAGGGCCAGCACCCGGAAGTTCTTCGGGAACAGGTTGGCGTAGACGGTGCCGATGTAGGTGCCGAAGGAGACGCCGTAGTAGTTGAGCTTGGCGTCACCCAGCGCGGCGCGCAGCACGTCGATGTCGCGGGCCACGTACTCGGTGCCCACGTACGGCAGCAGCGCCCCGCTGCGCGCCTGGCAGCCCGCGTTGAACTCGGCGGCGAAACGCTGGCCGCGCTCGAAGTCGCCGCGACCGCGGGTGGCGGGCATCTCGGCGAAGGCCGCGCGGGTCTGCTCGGCGTCCAGGCAGGCCAGCGCGGAGCTCTGGCCCACGCCGCGCGGGTCGAAGCCGACCACGTCGAAGCGCTCGGCCACCTCGGCGGGCAGCTCGGTCACCACCGACCTGGCGAAGCCCACGCCGGAGCCGCCCGGCCCGCCGGGGTTGACCAGCAGCGACCCGATCCGCTGGTCCGGCTTGCCAGCCGGGCGGCGGGACAGGGCGAGGGCCAGGGTGCCCTTGGCCAGGTCGCGGTAGTCCAGCGGCACCTGGGCGGTGGCGCACTGGAAGCCGTCGCCGGTGCCGCAGTCCCGCCAGTCCAGGCTGGGCACGGTCACGCCGGGCACGCCGCCGGGCAGCGCGGTGGCGGCCGTGGCGGGAGTGGCCGTGGCGGCGGGGGCGGCCACGGCGGTCAGGGTAAGCACGGCGGCGATCGCCACCGCGCGGCGCGGGTTCACCCGCATGCAGGGGTCCTCTCAGGTCAGGATTCGTACTGTTCGGCGGGGGCGGGGATCGGCTTGATCTCGCTCACGTCGAACGTCGGGGTGTAGGCGTTGGCCTCGGTGGCCGTGCCCGGCTGCACCCGGCCGGTCAGCTCCAGCCAGGAGTCGGCCGGGATCTCCTTCAGCTCCGGCACCCGGGGGCCGTCCAGCCGGACCTTCATCGGCTGGGCGTCGGCCGCGCAGCAGCCGATCACCATGCGCACCAGGTAGTTCACGCCCTTGTCCCGGTACATGAAGCCGGTCAGCCGGACGTCGCGGCCATTGAGCGTGCCCGAGTCGTCCCAGACCACCCTGGTGAGGAAGTCGGTCATCTTCATCGGGATCACCTGGCCGCCGGGCAGGGCCTCGAAGTTGGCGCTGCCGTTGCGCTTGCTGGGTTCGGTGATGGTCCGGGAGTCGTTCGGGTTCACCGAGGCCGCGCCCAGCGCGGGCGGGGCGATCAGGAAGATGGTCAGCACCGGCAGCAGCAGGAACCAGGGGCTGCGGGACTTGCCGTGCTCGTGCTCGTGGTCGTGGTCGTGACCGGGCTGGGCGGCGGCCGCCTCGGCGCAGACCGGGGCGGGCAGCGGCTTGGAGTTGTTCCGCATCCGGATGATGTCCTGGGCGATGGCGGTGAAGGCCAGGCCGAGCATGACCACCGCGGCGGCGATCAGGAACGGCAGGAACGAGGGCTTGACGTAGCGCAGGTACTGGCCGTTGAGCGCGATCTTGAGCAGCGCGCCGCCGAGCAGCACCAGCAGGACGTTCTGCGTCTCACGTCGCATCAGCGCACCTCACCGAAGACGAGCAGGAAGGCGCCGACCCCGCACAGGATCGCCACCAGGAAGGTCAGCGGCGCGAACCGCAGCACGAACTTGCGCCCGAAGGTGCCAGCCTGCAGCGCGATCAGCTTGACGTCCACCGCGGGCCCGACCACCAGGAACACCAGCCTGGGCAGCAGCGGCAGCGCGGACATGCTGGCCGCGACCAGCGCGTCGGCCTCGCTGCACAGCGCCATGACCACCGCGGCCACCGCCATCACCAGCACGCCCAGCACGATCTGGCCGGACAGCGAGCTGAAGAAGTCGCTCGCGGTCACCTTGAGCACCGCGGCGATGATGCCGCCGATCACCAGGAACCCGCCTGCCTCGACCAGGTCGTGCCGGGCGGTCTCGGCGAAGACGCCCCAGCGGGAGACCCCGGCCGGGCGCTCGTAGCGGCGCAGCGCGCGCTCGGCGATCCACTCGGTCTTGCCGAAGCGCACCCACAGCCAGCCCATCACCACCGCGGTGGCCAGCGATCCGGCGAAGCGGGCCACCACCATCAGCGGCTCGCCCTGGAAGGCGACCGCGGTGGAGCCGAGCACGATCGGGTTCACCGCGGGCGCGGCCAGCAGGAAGGTCAGCGCGACCGCGGGCCGCACGCCCTGCTGCATCAGCCGCCCGGACACCGGCACCGCGCTGCACTCGCAGCCCGGCAGCGCCAGCCCGGCCAGCCCGGCCACCGGCACCGCGACCGCCTGGTTGCCGGGCAGCAGCTTGCGCAGCCGCTCCGGTGAGACGAACGCGGCGATCGCGCCGCTGATCAGCACGCCGAGCACCAGGAACGGCATGGCCTGGATGCACACGGAGATGAACACCGTGGAGGCGGTGCGGATCCGCTCGTCGGTCAGCATGGAGGCGATCTGCCCCTGGAAGAGGATGGCCAGCAGCAGGACCACGCAGAGGACTTCCAGCGAGGTGATCCCCCGGCCCCGTGGCTTGTGCCCGGTGGGCTCGGCCGTCTCGGTCGCAGCGGTGCTCACGGGAGCCATGCTGCCATGCGACTGGGCGAATCGATAACGGTTCCCGAGAGCGGGCCGATCGGGCTAGTCCGCTGCTCCGGTCAGGGCCCAGGGGCTGGGACGGGCTCCCTGGGGTCTGGCGCGGGTGAATACCGTGGGGGGTCGAGCCTGACCACGGCGACGAAGGGGTGGCGCATGACCTACACACTCGGCTGGGACGACGGCGTGGTGGTGGCCATCGACCAGCGGGTGCTGCCGCATGACCTGCGGTGGTTGCGGCTGGCCACGGTCGAGGAGGTGATCGAGGCGATCGCCACGCTGGCCGTGCGCGGAGCGCCCGCGATCGGCCTGGCCGGGGCGTTCGGCGTGGCGCTGTCCGCGCACCTGCACACCGACCACGAGGTGGTCCGGGCCGACGCGGAGCGGCTGGCGCAGGCCAGGCCGACCGCGGTGAACCTGGCCTGGGGCGTGCGGCGGGCGCTGGAGCGGCTGCCCGAGGGCAAGCAGGCGGTGCTGGCCGAGGCGCTGGCCATGCTGGCCGAGGACGAGGCGACCAACCGGACCGCCGCCCGGCAGGCCGCGGACCTGGTGCTCTCGCTCACCCCGGACCGGCCGCTGCGGGTGCTCACGCACTGCAACACCGGCAGGCTGGCCACCGCGGCCTGGGGCACCGCGCTGGGCGCGATCAGCGACCTGGCCGGGCGCGGACGGGTCGAGGAGGTGCTGGTCGATGAGACCAGGCCGCTGTTGCAGGGCGCCCGGCTGACCGCGTGGGAGCTGGCCGAGCAGGGCATCCCGCACCGGCTGCTGGTCGACTCGGCCGCCGCCGCGGCCATGTCGCTGGGCCAGGTGGACGTGGTGCTGGTGGGCGCGGACCGGATCACCGCGCGCGGCGACGTGGCCAACAAGATCGGCACCTACGGGCTGGCGGTGTCCGCGGCCCGGCACCGGATCCCGTTCATCGTGGTCGCGCCGGAGTCGACCGTGGACGAGACGCTGGCGCACGGCTCGCAGATCGTGGTCGAGGAGCGGGCCGCCGAGGAGGTCACCGCCTTCGGTGGCACGCCGGTGGCCCCGGCCGGGGTCGCGGTGTTCAACCCGGCCTTCGACGTCACCCCGGCCGAGCTGGTCAGCGCGGTGGTCACCGAGCGGCGGGTGTGGCGGCCCAACCACGGCGCGGCGCTGGCCGGGCGGCTGGCCTCAGCCATCGGCGAGGGCCTCGACCTGTCCGGGGTCTACACCGACCCCGCCCTGTTCGGCGCGGCCGCCGGCGCGCTGGCCGAGGAGTTCCGCGGTTCCTTCGACGCGGTGCTCGGCCTGGCCTCCGGCGGGCTGCTGCTGGGCGCCGCGCTGGCCAGGCACGCCGAGGTGCCGCTGGTGCTGCCGGGCAACCCGGTGGCGCCCGGCACCAGGGTGCTGGTGGTGGACGAGGTGCTCGGCGACCGGCTCGGCGACGCAGCCGAGCTGGTCTGGGGCAGCGGCGGCACGGTGGCCGGGTTCGGCGTGCTGGTGGTGGAGCAGGGCACCGATCCGGAGAAGCTGGCCCCGCACAAGGTGATCGCGCTGGCCGAGGTGGCCTCGTGAGCGCGGGCGCGACCCTGGTCGCGGCCTCCCGGGAGCTGTACCAGCGGGGCTGGCTGCCCGGCACCGCGGGCAACATCTCGGTGCGGGTCTCGCCGGAGACCGCGCTCATCACCGCCAGCGGCCGGGACAAGGGCGCGCTGACCGAGTCCGACACCGTGCTGGTCTCGGTGGACACCTCGGCCGCGGTCTCCCCGGACGCGCCGAGGCCCTCGGCGGAGACCACCATCCACACCGCGATCTACCGGGCCACCAAGGCCGAGGCCGTGGTGCACACGCACTCCCCGTACGCCACCGCGGTGGCCACCCTCGAAGGCCACCGCAGCCAACTGTCCACAGTGGACATCCAAGGCTTCGAGCTGTTGAAGGGACTCGGGTTGCGCGATCCCAGCGCGACCACGGTGCCGGTGTTCCCCAACCACGCCGACGTGCCGAGGATCGCCGCCGAGGTGGAGCGCTACCTGATCGAGCACCCGGACGCGCCGCCGGTGGTGCTGATCGAACATCATGGCCTCACCACCTGGGGAGCGGACTACGCGCAGGCCCGCAACCGCATGGAGTGCGTGGAGTCGATCTGCCAGTTGCTGCTGCTGTTGAAAGGACGTGCGTTCTCATGACGCTCTTGCAGGTCATGCCGGAAGACGAGCCCACCACCGTCGAGCTGCGCACCAGGGACGCCGAGAAGATCCGCGCCACGCTGGCCGAGCTGGGCGTGGAGTACGAGAACTGGGCGACCAGGGAGCTGCCCGCCAAGGCCGGTCAGGACGCCGTGCTGGCCGCCTACGCCGAGGAGGTGGCCGGCCTCAAGGCCAAGGGCGGGTTCCGGCTGGTGGACGTGGCCGCGCTGCGCCCCGACCCCGAGGACGAGACCTACCCCGAGCGCGCGGCCAAGGCCCGCGGCACCTTCCTGGACGAGCACCGGCACAGTGAGAACGAGGTGCGCTTCTTCGTCGCCGGTCAGGGCTGCTTCTACCTGCACCTGAACCAGCGGGTGTACGCGGTGGTGTGCGAGGCCGGCGACCTGCTCTCGGTGCCGGCCGGGACCACGCACTGGTTCGACATGGGCCCGACCCCGGACTTCGTGGCGATCCGGTTCTTCGAGGAGGAGGACGGCTGGGTCGGCGACTTCACCGGCGACCCGATCGCGGCCAAGTTCCCGCGGCTGGACGAGCTGGTGGCGGAGCCCGCGTGAGCAAGCCGCAGGCGGTGGTCCTGGACATCGAGGGCACCACGAGTCCGCTGGCCGCCGTGCACGAACAGCTCTTCCCCTACGCCAGGGCCAGGGTGGCGGACTGGCTGGCCGAGCACCGGGGCGCCCCGGCGGCGACCGAGGTCCTCGACGGGGTGCGCGCCGAGCTGGGCGAACCCGGGGCGGACGAAGGCCGGGTGGTGGCGACGCTGGTCGGCTGGATCGACGCCGACGTCAAGGCCAAACCGCTCAAGCAGCTCCAGGGCCTGATCTGGCACAGCGGGTTCCTGGCCGGTGACCTGCGCGGACAGGTCTACCCGGACGTGCCGGTCGCGCTCAAGGCCTGGCACGGCGCGGGCATCGGGCTGCACGTCTACTCCTCCGGGTCGGTGGCCGCGCAGCGGGACTGGTTCGCCCACAGCGACCACGGCGACCTCTCCGGCTACCTCAGCGGCCACTTCGACCTGGCCACCGCCGGCCCCAAGCGCGAGGCGGAGTCCTACCGGCGGATCAGCGCGGCGCTGGGCGTGCCCGCGGCGGAGACGCTGTTCCTCTCCGACGTGGCCGCCGAGCTGGACGCGGCGGTCGAGGCGGGCTGGCAGGCGGTCGGCGTGCGGCGGCCCGGCGAGGCGCACGGCCCGGCGGGCGCACACCGCTGGATCGCCGAGTTCGGCGAGCTGGAGTTGAGCTGACCGGTGTTCCGCGCCCTGCGCGCAGGGCGCGGAACACCGCTGGTCACTCGGTCTGGCCCGCCGCTTCCAGCAGCTCGGCGCGCAGTTGGGAGGCGGTGGAGACCACCAGCATCAGCAGCGTGCTCAGCGGGGCCGCGCCCATGCCCTCGGCCGGGAAGGCGTAGCGCAGGGTGACGTCCATGCCGGTGCCGGTGCGGATCACGCCCAGCGTGCCGAACAGGCCCTGACCAGCGCGTTCGGCGGCCGAGGCGGCCAGCTTCTCGTCGTCGGGCAGGTCCCAGGCGACCACGCAGGTGAGGCTGAGCACGGTCAGGCCCTCCGACAGCTGCATGGCCTGCACCGCGCACGGCACCTCGCCGTGCCGGAAGGTCAGCGCGCCGTCGTCGTCGACGTGCACGTCGTGGAACATCTCCAGCGCTTCCCGTGCTGCGGTCAGCAGGGTCGCGGTGGTCAGCGCCTCGGTCACCGGGTGCCTCCGGTCACGGGCTCGATGCCGACGATCCCGGCCGGGCTGTCCGGCACCGGGTTGGGCAGGGCCCCACCGTAGCGGCGGTCACGCATCGCGTACTCCTCGCAGGCCCGCCACAGGTGTGTGCGGTCGAAGTCCGGCCACAGGATGTCCTGGAACACCATCTCGGCGTAGGCGGACTGCCAGGGCAGGAAGTTGCTGGTGCGCATCTCGCCGCTGGGGCGGATGAACAGGTCCACGTCCGGCATCTCCGGCTGGTACATGTGCCTGCTGAGCATCTTCTCGTCGACCTTGTCCGGGTTGATCTTCCCGGCGGCGGCCAGCCGGGCGATCTCGCGGGTGGCGTCGGCGATCTCGGCGCGGCCGCCGTAGTTCAGGCACATGGCCAAGTTGATCACGGAGTTGTCCTTGGTGCGCTCCTGCGCGACCTCCAGCTCCTTGATCACGCTGCGCCACAGCTTCGGCCTGCGGCCCGCCCAGCGGATGTTCACCCCGAGCTCGTCCAGCTCGTCGGTGCGGTCCCGGATCACGTCCCGGCTGAAGCCCATCAGGAACCGCACCTCATCCGGGGTGCGCTTCCAGTTCTCGGTGGAGAAGGTGTACAGCGAGAGCCATTTCACACCCAGCTCGATCGCGCCCTTGACCACCTCGACCACGACCGCCTCGCCCCGCTTGTGCCCCTCGGTGCGCGGCAGCCCGCGCTCCTTGGCCCAGCGGCCGTTGCCGTCCATCACCACGGCGATGTGCTGGGGCACCAGGTCGGCGGGGATCGCCGGCGGGCGCGCGCCGGAGGGATGCGGATCCGGTGGCCGGACGCTCTTGTCAGCGCGTCCACCCCGCCGTCGCAGCATCGTCGGCTTCCTCCTCATCGTGAGAACAACTAGGCCTGCGGCTCGGGCACCACTGCCGAGCGCTTGCGTTCCACCAACGGTAGCGAACGCAGCTGGCGCTCCAGATGCCACTGCAGGTGCGCGGCCACCAGGCCACTGCCCTCCCGCCGCGCGGAGTGGCTGGCCTGCTCGGCGACCGGCCAGTCACCGTGCAGCAGCGCCTCCAGCAGCCCCAGGGTCTCCTGGGTCGGCTTGGTCGAGCCCGGCGGGCGGCACCGGTGGCAGACCGCGCCACCGGCCTGCACGCTGAAGGACTGGTGCGGGCCGGGCTCCCCGCACCGGGCGCACTCGCTGAGCGCGGGCGCCCACCCGGCGTAGCCCATGGCCCTGAGCAGGAAGGCGTCCAGCACCAGCGGCGCCTCCCGACTGTTGTCAGCCAGGGCCCGCAAGGCGCCCACGACCAGCATATACAGCCGCAGCGCGGGCGCGTTCTCCTCGGCGGTGAGCCGGTCGGCGGTCTCCAGCACCGCGCAGGCGGCGGTGTAGCGCGGGTAGTCGCCGACGATCCCGGCACCGAAGGCGTCCAGGGTCTGCACCTGGGTGATCACATCCAGCGTGCGGCCGGTGTAGAGCTGCACGTCGACGTGGCAGAACGGCTCCACCCTGGCGCCGAAGCGGGAGGTCATTCGCCGCACGCCCTTGGCCACCGCGCGCACCTTGCCGTGCCGCCGGGACAGCAACGTGACGATGCGGTCCGCCTCGCCCAGCTTCTGCACCCGCAGCACCACGCCGGTGTCGCGGTAGAGACTCACCCGGTCATCGTCCCATGCCGGGACGACAGGCTCAGAACCCGAGGCGGCGCAGCTGCTTGGGGTCCCGCTGCCAGTCCTTGGCGATCTTGACGTGCAGGTCCAGGTAGACCTTGGTGCCGAGCAGGCTCTCGATGTGCTTGCGCGCGGTCGAGCCGACCTGCTTGAGCCGGGCCCCCTTGTGCCCGATCATGATCCCCTTCTGGCTGTCCCGCTCCAGGTAGACCACGGCGTGCACATCGATCATGTCGGTGCGGCCGGGGTGCGGCACCATCTCCTCCACGGTGACCGCGATGGAGTGCGGCAGCTCGTCCCGCACGCCCTCCAGGGCGGCCTCCCGGATCAGCTCGGCGACCAGGGTGGCCTCCGGCTCGTCGGTCAGCTCACCGTCGGGGTAGAGCTGCGGGCCGCGCGGCAGCCGGTCCACGAGCAGCTGGGTCAGCGTCTCGACCTGGAAGCCGTCCACCGCGGAGACCGGGATCAGGTCGGTGAACTCCATGATCTCCTGCAACGCGAGCAGCTGCTGGGCCACCACCTCCTGGCTCACCAGGTCGGTCTTGGTGATGACGCCGATCACCGGGGTGTTCTTGGAGATCTTCTTCAGCTCGGCCGCGATGAACTTGTCACCCGGGCCGACCGGCTGGTCGGCAGGCACGCACAGGCCGACCACGTCGACCTCCGACCAGGTCTCCCGGACCAGGTCGTTGAGCCGCTGGCCGAGCAGGGTGCGCGGCCGGTGCAGGCCGGGGGTGTCCACGATGACCAGCTGCGCGTCCGGCCGGTGCACCACGCCGCGGATGGTGTGCCGGGTGGTCTGCGGGCGGCTGGAGGTGATGGCGACCTTGGTGCCGACCAGTGCGTTGGTGAGGGTGGACTTGCCTGCGTTCGGCCTGCCGACGAAGCAGGCGAAGCCGGAGCGGTGGGTGTCACTGACGCTGGTCACCCGACCATTCTCGCAGCTCCCCGGTGAACCACTCCCTGGACTCCGGCCTGAGCAGGGCCTGCAGCACGAGCGCCGCGAAGACCAACGGGATCACCGCCTGCGGCAGCAGCTCGCCCATCATCAGCCCGCCGACGATGTTGAGCAGCGCGCCCGCCACCACCACCCACTCCACCCCCAGCGCGGTGAAGCGCACCCAGGGCTCGCGGTGGCCGAACCGCGTCACGCACACCAGCAGCAGCACCATCGCCAGCAGCGAGACCACCAGCAGCAGGGCCTGCACGCCCAGGTTCCCCCTTTCCCACGCGCGTTCGCTCTCCTGGGACAGCAGGACGAGCGCGAGCCCGCCGAGGGCCAGGTTCAGCACGGCCTGGATGATGATCACTACTCGCGCGACGCGCAGCTGTTTCGGCATGCCGCCTGTTGTAGGGCAGGACTACCGGGAGCCCTCCCGGACCGGCGGGCTGATCCGGTGCAGCTCCAGGGTCTCCGGCAGCGGCGCCCGGCCCGGCCCGCCGGCGGCCAGCCACTTGGCCAGGTCGCCGAGCACCGCCTCGCCGAGCACAAACCCGAGCCAGACCGGTTTGCCGCCGCCGGGTCGCTGCACCACGACCACGTTGGACTGCGCGCACACGTCGAGGCAGTCCGAGACGGTCACCCTGGCCCCGTGCTCCTCGGCGATCTCGCGCAGCCTGCGCAGCTGCTCGTCGTGGTCGAGCTCGGGGTGCTTGCGGGTGGTCCCGCAGCAGCAGTCACGGCACACGGTCAGGCGCACAGGCGTTCACGCTACGGGGCAACCGGCGCCGGGACCGAGCGCTTGGCGCGCAACGTGGTGATCATCATGGACGCCACCGCCGCGATCATGCACAGTCCGGCGGCCAGGTACCAGGAGGCGGTGTAGTTGCCCAGGTGCTCGCGCAGCAGGCCCGCGCCGGTGGCCGCGATGGCCGCGCCGACCTGGTGCGCGGCGAAGACCCAGCCGAAGACCACCGGTCCGTCCTGGCCGAAGTGCTCCCGGCAGAGCGCGACCGTGGGCGGCACGGTGGCCACCCAGTCCAGGCCGTAGAAGATGATGAAGACCAGCATGCTGGGCCCGGCGCTGGCGTCGAACAGGCTGGGCAGGACGAACAGCGACACCCCGCGCAGCAGGTAGTAGGCGCCGAGCAGCAGCCGGGAGTCGACCCGGTCGGTCAGCCAGCCGGAGAGCACGGTGCCGGCGATGTCGAAGACGCCGACCAGGGCGAGCAGTCCGGCCGCGGTGGTGGTGGGCATGCCGTGGTCGTGCGCGGCCGGGATGAAGTGCGTGCCGACCAGGCCGTTGGTGCTCATGCCGCAGATCGCGAAGCCGATGGCCAGGAACCAGAAGGCCTTGGTGCGCGCGGCGGTGGCCAGCACGGACAGGGCGCGCTTGGCCGCGCCGCCGGCCGGCCTTGGCGGCAGCTCGGGTGCGCCGGTGGCGCCGTAGGCGGTCAGGCCGAGCTCGGCCGGGTGGTCCCGCAGCAGCCCCAGCACCAGCGGCACCACCGCGAGCGCGCCCAGGGCGACCGCCAGCGCGGCCCAGCGCCAGCCGTACTGCTCCACCAGCAGCGCCTGCAACGGCAGGAACACCAGCTGACCGGCCGCGCTGCCCGCGGTGAGCACGCCGGTGACGACGCCGCGCTGCTTGACGAACCAGCGGGTGGTGATGGTGGCCACGAAGGCCAGTGCCATCGACCCGGTGCCCAGTCCGACCAGCACGCCCCACAGCAGCACCAGCTGCCAGGAGGCGGTCATGAACACGGTCAGCCCGCTGCCCGCGGCGACCAGCGCCAGCGCGCAGGCCACCACCCTGCGCACGCCGAAGCGCTCCATCAGGGCCGCGGCGAACGGGGAGGTCAGGCCGAAGAGCAGCAGGTTGATCGAGACGGCCAGCGAGAGGGTGCCCAGCGGCCAGCCGAACTCCTGTTGCAGGGGGTTGATCAGCACGCCGGGGGTGGCGCGGAAACCGGCGGCGCCGACCAGCGCGACGAAGGCCACGGCGGCGACCACCCAGGCCCGGTGCAGGCGGGGACGGGTGAGCTGAGTCTGGGTCACCGAGCCAGCCTCGGTGCGCGGGCCGCCGCGGACGAGTGGCCCGAAGGCCAACATGTGCAAGGATCGGGCCATGGACCGTCCGCACCGGGTCGCCGTGCTGACCTTCGACCACGCCGCCGGGGTCGACCTCGGCGTGCCGCCCCAGGTCTTCGGCACCGCCGCCCGCGGTGACCGAGGCGAGCCGCTCTACCAGGTGCGCGTGTGCACCCCGCACGGCGGGCCGGTGCGGGCCGCGGCCGGGTACCAGGTGCTGCCCGAGCACGGCCTGGAGGCCTTCGAGTGGGCGGACACGGTGGTGGCCACCGGCGTGCACGACGGCCCGATCGTGACCGACGGGGTGCTGCCGGCGGGCGTCGGCGAGGCGTTCCAGGCCGCGCTGGCGGCCGGGAAGCGGGTGCTGTCCATCTGCACCGGGTCCTTCGCGCTGGCCGCGGCCGGACTGCTGGACGGCCGGCCGGCGGCCACGCACTGGCGCTGGGTCAAGCGGTTCCGGCGGCTGTTCCCCGAGGTGGACCTGCGGCCGGAGGTGCTCTTCGTCGACGACGGCCAGCTGCTCACCTCGGCGGGCGTGGCCGCGGGCCTTGACCTGTGCCTGCACGTGGTGCGCCTGGACCACGGCAGCGGGGTGGCCAACCGCAGCGCCCGGCGCTGCGTGGTCGCGCCCTGGCGGGACGGCGGGCAGGCCCAGTTCATCGAGCGCCCGCTGCCGGTGGAGCCGGACTCGGGCACCACCGAGGTCCGCGAGTGGATGCTGGGCAACCTGGAACGCCCGCTGGACCTGCGCGAGCTGGCCGCGCGGGCGCGGATGAGCGTGCGCACCTTCACCCGCCGCTTCCGCGAGGAGACCGGCCTGAGCCCAGGGCAGTGGCTGGTCCGGCAGCGGGTGGAGCTGGCCAGGCGGCTGCTGGAGGAGACCGACCTGGCGGTGGACCGGATCGCCGCCCAGGCCGGTTTTGGCACCGCGGCCTCACTCCGGTCCCACCTGCGGGCCCAGCTCGGCACCGCGCCCAGCAGCTACCGGCGCACCTTCCGCCGCACCGGCTGAGCGGGTTTTTCAGCTCCCGCCGCCGGGCTGCTCGCCGCGGTCGTCCGCGGCTCAGTGCGTGGTGTGCACCTCGCCGTCGGCGCCCGCCACGTGCAGCGGGGCCTTCGGGGCCAGGTCGCGCAGGGCGGACCGGGACGCCTCGTCGGCCTCGGCCGCCGCCGTGACCACCGCCGCCGCCTCCAGGCCCTCCGCCCCGCTGGACACCGCGGCGGCGACCGCGGCCTGCAGGGCGGTCAGCTTCAGCGAGGGCAGGGCGACCGTGGTGGCGGCGTAGGTGCGGCCGTCGGTGTCGCGGACCGCGGCGCCCTCGGCGGCGCCGGTGCGGGCGCGGGAGGCGCGGGCCAGCACGACCAGCTTGCTGTCTTCCGGGTCGAGTGCGGCAGGGTCGAGCTCAGGCACGGGAGTCCTTTCCGTCGGCTTCGGCCGGGGCGGCCGGGGTGAGTGTGCTGACCGGGGACACCAGCACGGTGGTGATCCGCATCCGGCCGCGGTTGTCCTTGCCGCCCTCGGCACGCAGCCGCAGGCCCTCGATCTCGGCCTCCGCGCCCGGCAGCGGGACCCGGCCCAGCCGCTGGGCCAGCAGGCCGCCCACGGTCTCCACCTCGGAGTCGTCCAGCTCGACGCCGAAGTAGGCGCCAAGGTCCTCCACCGGCAGCCGGGAGACCACCCGGACCGCGGGGGTGCCGTCGCCGAGCACCTCGATCGGCGGGCGCTCGTCCGCGTCGTGCTCGTCGGTGATCTCGCCGACGATCTCCTCGATGATGTCCTCGATGGTGAGCAGCCCGGCGGTGCCGCCGTACTCGTCCACCGCGATGGCCAGGTGGTTGCGGGAGAGCTGCATCTCCTTGAGCAGCTCGGCCAGCCGCTTGGAGTCGGGCACGAAGCTGGCCGGGCGCATCAGCTCGCGCACCCCGACCGTGCGGTCGGCCTCGGCCGCGCCCTCCACCGAGGAGCGCACCAGGTCCTTGAGGTTCACCACGCCGACCACGTCGTCCACGCTCTCCCCGATCACCGGGATGCGGGAGAACCCGGTGCGCAGGCACAGCGCGAGGGCCTGCCGGACCGACTTGTCCTGCTCGATCCAGACGATCTCGGTGCGCGGCACCATGACCTCGCGGGCGATGGTGGCGCGCAGCTCGAACACCGAGTGGATCATCTCGCGCTCGCCCGCGGCCACCACGCCGCGTTCCTGGGCCAGGTCGACCAGCTCGCGCAGCTCGACCTCGGAGGAGAACGGGCCCTCCCGGAAACCGCGGCCGGGGGTGATCGCGTTACCGATCAGGATCAGCAGCCTGGCCAGCGGCCCGAGCACGGTGACCAGCGCGCGCACCGGCCCGGCGACCAGGACGCCGACGCCGTAGGGGTGCTGGCGGCCGATGGTGCGCGGGCCGACGCCGACCAGCACGTAGCTGGTCACCAGCATGCTCAGCATGGCCACCAGCGCGGCCAGCCAGGCGGTGTCGATCCAGAACAGGCAGGCGAAGGTGACCAGCACGGTGGCGGCCAGCTCGCAGCCCAGTCGCAGCAACAGCAGCAGGTTGATGTGCCGGGGCCGGTCGGCCACCACCAGCGCGAGCTGGCGGGCCCCTGCCCTGCCCTGCCGGACCAGCGCGTCCACCCTGGCCCTGGAGACCGTGCCCAGCGCCGCGTCGGCGGCGCCGAAGACCCCGGCGGCGAGCACCAGCAGGACCGCGATGACGACCAGCGTCACGGGGTCGGACATCGCCGTCGCCGCCTCAGCCCGCGGGGTCGGCGTCCGCGCGCCGCTCCGGCTCCGCGGCGGGCGCCCCGGTCGCCGGTTCCCCTGCCACCGGTGCCCCGGCCTCGGTGGCCGCGTCGTGCAGGCCGACCGCGCCGAGCACCTTGTCATCGGCGGCGCGCTGCTGCTCCTGCGCCCGCGCGGTGCGGAAGTCGGCGAGGATGCGGTTCTGCAGGGAGAACATCTCCCGCTCCTCCTCCGGCTCGGCGTGGTCGTAGCCGAGCAGGTGCAGCACGCCGTGCACGGTGAGCAGGTGCAGCTCGTCGGTGAGGCTGTGCCCCGCCTTGCGCGCCTGGTCCTTGGCGAAGGCCGGGCAGAGCACGATGTCGCCGAGCAGCGCGGGACCGACCCCGGCCGCGTCGGGGCGGCGGGCGGAGTCCAGCTCGTCCATCGGGAAGGCCATCACGTCGGTGGGGCCCGGCAGGTCCATCCACCGCTCGTGCAGGTCGGACATCACGTCCAGCTCGACCAGCAGCACGGACAGCTCGGCCAGCGGGCTCACGCCCATGCGGTCCAGCGCGAACCTCGCCGCGTCGACGATCGAGGTCTCCTCGACCCCGACCCCGGACTCGTTGGCGATCTCGATGCTCAACGCCTTGCCTTTCGGGTGTGGGCACGCTGCGCCGCGGCGCCGTTGTCCGCGTTGTCCTGCACGACCTGCCAGCGGTCGTAGGCGTCCACGATCTCCCCGACCAGCCGGTGCCGGACCACGTCCTGGCTGGTCAGGATCGAGAAGTGCACGTCGTCCACACCGTCGAGGATCTCCCGGACCACCTTCAGGCCGCTGCGCTGCCCGCCGGGCAGGTCGACCTGGGTGATGTCGCCGGTGACCACGATCTTGGAGCCGAAGCCGAGCCGGGTGAGGAACATCTTCATCTGCTCGGGCGTGGTGTTCTGCGCCTCGTCCAGGATGATGAAGGCGTCGTTGAGGGTGCGGCCGCGCATGTAGGCCAGCGGCGCCACCTCGATCGTGCCGGCCTGGGTCAGCCGCGGGATCGACTCCGGGTCGACCATGTCGTGCAGCGCGTCGTAGAGCGGCCGCAGGTACGGGTCGATCTTGTCGTAGAGGGTGCCCGGCAGGTAGCCCAGCCGCTCCCCCGCCTCGACCGCCGGCCTGGTCAGGATGATCCGGCTGACCTGCTTGGCCTGCAACGCCTGCACGGCCTTGGCCATGGCCAGGTAGGTCTTGCCGGTGCCCGCCGGGCCGATGCCGAAGACCACGGTGTTCGCGTCGATGGCGTCCACGTAGCGCTTCTGGTTCAGCGTCTTGGGCCGGATGGTCCGCCCGCGCCGGGAGATGATGTTGAGGCTGAGCACCTCGGCGGGGGACTCGGCGGTGCCGGCGTCGAGCATGGCCACCGTGCGCCGCACCGCGTCCTGCCCGACCGGCTGGCCCTTGCCCGCCAGGGTGACGAGCTCGGCGAAGACGCGTCCGGCGAAGGCGACGTCGGCCGGATCGCCGGTCAGCGTGAGTTCGTTGCCCCGCACGTGCACGTCGGCGGTGAGCAGCTCCTCCAGCAGACGCAGGTTCTCGTCGCGGGAGCCGAGCAGCGCCAGGACTGCGGAGTCGGGCAGGGAGATCTTCGACCCGGGCTGGGTCGCTTCACCAGGTGCGGTACCGGCCACGTGGCCTCGGGCCTGCTTTCTGCGGTGCTTGCGTTGATGGGTCTCTGTCGGGATTGATGCTAACGCCAGCCCCTGACGAACCCCACCGCAATAGGCCCTTGGCCGCTCAGGTGCTCAGGTCGCTGCCCGGGAACAGCTCCTGGATGTGGTCGTCCAGCAGCTGCGACATCAGCTCCGGCGACATCGCCTCCGGGGCGATCAGGCCGTGCAGGACCAGGCCGTCGGTGAGCGCGAGCAGCCGCAGCGCCTCGCGTTCGGGGTCGGCGCCCGGCCGCAGGATGCCCTCGGCCCTGGCCTCGCGCAGCCGGTCCAGCAGCCAGTAGGCGACCTCCTCATCGCCCTTGCGGCCCGCGGCGCGCAGCACCGGGTCGACCCTGGCGCGGCTGACGAAGGCCATCCAGACCTCGGCGGAGACCTTGCTGTCGGCGTCCAGCGGCAGCAGCGTGCGCATCAGGTTGCGCACCCGCCACGGCGCGGAGTGGTCCTGCGGCAGGCGGCCGTGCTCGTCGGCGGCGCGGGCCCGTTCGGTGAACTTCTCCGCGGCCAGGTCCATCGCGAAGTGCAGCAGCGCGTCCTGGGTCGGGAAGTAGTGCCGCAGCGCGCCTGCCGACCAGCCGGACTCCGCGGCCACCGCGCGCACCGAGGCGCGTTCCACGCCGTCGCGCTGGACGACCCGCCACACGGCCTGGGCCAGCTCCCGGCGGCGGGCCTCGTGGTCGACGAGTTTGGGCACTGTACTTTTCTAGCACAGGCGTGTTATAAAAATTCTCCAGCGCGATTCCACCGGCAGAGTGGATACGAACCTCGACACAGAGCCTGCCAAGCCACAACCCCGGACTTACCACAGGGTGGGTGATGGGGGTGGTTGCGTCGCGACGGAGCCTGGGGGTCACACCCTCGCGACGCCACCGCGCCGGACCGAGGGGGGAGGTGTCCGGCGATCCTTCGGGTGCCCGTCACCCGAGGCCAGTTTCCGGCAAGTGCTCTGAGGTGGGCCGACGAAGGCTGCCCCAGAACTTTCTTGCCCGTCGGCGACAGAGCGTAGCTCCTCTCCGGCCCCTCGCGCTACACCTCGACCGAATGGATCACGCCGCTCGGCGCGCGAAAGCTGCCGTTTGGCGATCGATCGCTGGGCCGGTCGCCATTTCCCGTGGCCGAGGTAGCAGAACTGCGCGGAAGTGGTTGCTAACGAGCACTTTCGCCACTGCCGCCACCAGCTGCCCAGCGACCGGTCAGCACACCCAGCGCACCCAGCGCGACCGCCGCGGCGGTGGAGGCGCGCAGCACGGTGTGCCCCAGCCGCACTGGGACCGCTCCCGATTCAGTGAGTCGCGCGATCTCGCTCTCCGTGATCCCGCCCTCCGGGCCGACCACGATCAGCAGCTCCCCCTCGGCAGGCAGCTCGACCTCGGCCAAGCCCACCTCGGCGGCCTCGTGCAGCACCAACGTGCGCGCGCTGTCCTTGACCAGCTGGGTGAGCTGTCCGGTGCCGAGCGGCTCGCCGACCTCGGGGACCCAGGCCCGGCGGGCCTGTTTGGCCGCCTGGAGGGCCGTGGAGCGCCACCGGGCCAGTGCCTTGGCCCCGCGCGGTCCGTCCTCCCAGCGGGCCACACAGCGGGCCGCGCGCCACGGGTGCACCGCGTCCACCCCGGCCTCGGTGGCCAGCTCGACCGCCAGCTCCCCGCGATCGCCCTTGACCAGCGCCTGCACCAGGGTGACCCGGGGGCTGGGCGCGGGTTCGAGCCGGCGCGCCAGCACCTCAAGACCGAGGAAGTCCTTGCCGACCTCGGTCACCGCGCACCGGGCCAGGCCGCCGGCGCCGTCGGAGAGCACCAGGTGCTCCCCGACGCGCATCCGGCGCACCGTGGCCGCGTGTCTGCCCTCCGGTCCGTCCAGCCGCGCTGAGTCCCCGCTAGGGAGCTCGTCGACGTGGAAGACCGCGTCGCCGTGGATCAACGCTGGCCGAAGGAGTGCCGCAGCCTGGAGAACAGGCCGCCGCCGCGCCCGTTGGCGTTGGTGGCCAGCTCGGAGGCCTCCTCGCCGCGCAGCTCGGCGAGCTGGCGCAGCAGCGCGGTCTGTTCCTCGTCCAGCTTGGTCGGCACCACGACCTCGACGTGCACGTGCAGGTCGCCGCGCCCGTCCACCCGGCCGGAGGAGCGCAGCCGGGGCATGCCCTTGCCGGGCAGCAGCAGCTCGGTGTCCGGCTGGGTGCCCGGGTCCAGCGGCAGCTCCTCCACGCCGTCCAGGGTCTGCATCGGGATGGTCGCGCCCAGTGCGGCCGCGGTCATCGGCACCCGGATCGTGCAGTGCAGCTCGGTGCCCTCGCGGGTGAAGGTGTCGTGCGGCAGCTCCTCGACCTCGACGTAGAGGTCACCGGCCGGTCCGCCGCCGGGGCCGACCTCGCCCTGGCTGGCCAGCCGGACCCGCATGCCGTCGGCCACACCCGGCGGGATCTTGACGTTGATGGTGCGCCGCGAGCGCACCCTGCCCTCGCCCGCGCACTGCTGGCAGGGGTCGGGGATGACCTCGCCGAAGCCGCGGCAGACCGGGCACGGCCGGGCGGTGACCACCTGGCCGAGGAAGGAGCGCTGCACGGACTGCACCTCGCCGCGCCCGCCACAGGTGTCGCAGCGGATCGGCGAGCTGCCCTTGGCGCAACCGGCGCCCTCGCACAGGTCGCACAGGATCGCGGTGTCCACGGTCAGCTCGCGGGTGATGCCGCTGGCGCACTCCTCCAGGGTGGCCTCCAGCCGGATCAGCGCGTCCGAGCCGGGCTGGGTCCGGCTGCGCGGGCCCCGGCTGGCCGGGCCGCCGCCGAAGAAGGCGTCCATGATGTCGCCGAGGCCGAACCCGGCGAACGGGTCGCCCATGCCGCCGCGTCCGCCACCCCCGCCGCCACCGGGCGAGAGCGGGTCACCGCCGAGGTCGACGATCTTGCGCTTCTCCGGGTCGGAGAGCACCTCGTAGACCGCGGTCACCTCACGGAAACGCTGCTGGGCACTCTCCTCCGGGTTCACGTCCGGGTGCAGCTCGCGGGCGAGCTTGCGGTACGCCCGCTTGATCTCCTCTTGCGACGCGTCCGAACGCACGCCGAGAGTGCCGTAGTAGTCCCTTGCCACCGTCTCCCAGTCCTTCTTCCCTCAGCCAGCCGCCGCTCAGCGGCCGGCCAGGATGTCTCCCACATATGCGGCAACGGCGCGGACAGCCGCCATCGTTCCCGGGTAGTCCATTCTTGTCGGCCCCACCACACCCATGCCGCCGAGCACGGTGCCCGCGGAGGAGCCGTAGCCGATGGAGACCACGGAGGTGCTGCGCATCTCCTCGGCCTCGTTCTCCTCCCCGATCCGCACCGTGATCGTCGACTGGTCGTGCGCCGCCTGCAGCAGCTTGAGCACGACGACCTGCTCCTCCAAGGCTTCCAGCACGCTGCGCAGGGAGTTGGGGAAGTCGGCCACGTTGCGGGTCAGGTTCGCGGTGCCGCCGAGCAGCAGCCGCTCCTCCGGATGCTCCACCAGCGACTCGATCAGCGCGGTGCACACCCGGATCATGATGTCGCGCAGCTCGCTCGGCGCCGACTCCGGCAGCTCGGCCACCCGCGCGGAGGCATCGGCGAGCCTGCGCCCGACCAGGGTGGAGTTGAGCACGGAGCGCACCCTGGCCACGTCCTCGGTGCTGATCACATCGCCCAGGTCGACCATGCGCTGCTCGACCCGGCCGGTGTCGGTGATGGTCACCAGCATCAGCCTGGCCTGCGTGATCGGCACCACCTCGATGTGCCGGACCGAGGACCGGGTCAGCGTCGGGTACTGCACCACGGCCACCTGCCTGGTCAGCTGCGCCAGCAACCGCACGCTGCGCCGGAGCACGTCGTCCAGGTCCATCGCCCCGTCCAGGAACGCCTGGATCGCCCTGCGCTCGGCCGTGGACAGCGGCTTGACCTCGGTCAGCCGGTCCACGAAGACCCGGTAGCCCTTGTCCGTGGGCACCCGGCCGGCGCTGGTGTGCGGCTGGGTGATGTAGCCGTCCTCCTCCAGCACCGCCATGTCGTTGCGCACCGTCGCGCTGGACACCCCGAGGTTGTGCCGGTCGACCAGCGCCTTGGACCCGACCGGCTCCTGGGTGTTGACGTAGTCGGCGACGATCGCCCGCAACACCTCGAAGCGGCGGTCGTCCGGCGACCCTGTGTTCACCGCGCGTCACCTCCTTGTCCGAGTCAAGTCTAGGGCGTGTCCGCCGGGCCTCGTGCGTGAG
>NZ_JAMHIV010000013.1 GCF_023897065.1 Crossiella sp. SN42 | reverse complement strand
TCACGCGGCGCGGGCACCCAGCGGCCGGCGTCCCAGCCCGGGAAGCTCCGGCAGAAGTCCTCGACCGCCGCGCGCTGGCCGGGCACGCCGATGCCGGTCACCCGGAACCGGGCCGAGCGGTACCAGCAGGGCACCGGCCGGAAGTGCGAGTGCGCGTTGCCGTCGTAGTCCCGGTCCGAGGTGCCCACGCAGTCGTTGACCTGTGCGCTGGCCAGTCGCGGCGCGTTCTCCGGCGGCACGTCGCGCAGCGCGGGCTGGAGCAGGTACAGCCCGCCGACCAGGCAGGCGGCCAGCAGCACCAGCCAGAGATCGCGCGGCGGACGCCACCGACGCCGGGGTGAGCAGGACCCCTCGCTCATGACGCAAGGTTATCCCCCGGACACCGCCTGTGCGGTCCCACCCCGGTCAGGCCAGGACCGCACAGGCCATCAGCCGGTCAGCGCCACTCGAACACGCGGACGTAGTCCACGGTCAGCCGCTGCGGGAAGACGGTGCTGCCGTCGGGGTTGCCCGGCCAGTTCCCGCCCACCGCGAGGTTGAGGATCATGAAGAACGGGTGGTCGAACACCCACCGGCGCCCGCCGAGGTCCGCGGGGGTGCGGCGCTGGAACAGCTGACCGTCGACGAACCACTTGATGTCGGTCGGCGACCACTCGATGGCGAAGGTGTGGAAGTTCTGCGAGTACGGCCGCCCATCCGGCGAGGCCTTGCTCGCGCCGATGCCCTGGGCGCCGGAGTAGCCGGGCCCGTGGATGGTGCCGTGCACGGTGGTGGGCTCGCGGCCGATGTTCTCCATGATGTCGATCTCGCCGCAGTCCGGCCACCGGGTGCCGGGGAAGTTGTTGCCCAGCATCCAGAACGCGGGCCAGATGCCCTGGCCGTAGGGCAGCTTCATCCTGGCCTCGAACCGCCCGTAGGCCCGCTCGAACTTGCCCTTGGTCAGCAGCCGGGCCGAGGTGTAGTCACAGGCCCTGCCGTTCCAGCACTGGCCGTGGGTCTCCCGGCGCGCGGTGATCACCAGGTTGCCCGCGCCGTCGGTGGCCGCGTTGGAGGTCCGGTCGGTGTAGTACTGCAACTCGTTGTTGCCCCAGCCGTTGGCCTGGGCGTTGCCGATGTCGAAGTTCCACTTGTTCCGGTCCACCCCGCCGCCGTTGGGACCGTTGAACTCATCGCTCCACACCTGCGCCCAGGCGGCGGGCCCGGCCGTGGCGGGAACCGCTGGCGCGGAGACACCGACCGCGGCGAGGAGGGTGGCCAGCGCGACGGTGGCACGCAGCCGTCGGCTCGTCCTCGTTGACATGCAGCCTCCAGTTGAGGTCAGGGCACGCTCCCGAAGACTCCGAGAGAGCGCTCTCAACATGGCGGCGGACCACAATGCAAACCGTTGGGCCACTCCGCTGTCAATCCGTCGACCGTCTGGCGCAGCCCGGCTGGCCGGACGCCGGAGCCCGCCATTCCCTCTGGCAGGGGGTGGACAGACGGTTGATACTGGGTGAATGCATCGTGGTCCGGACCTGCCGCCGCCGTCGGAGCCCATCGACGTCGACGTCTACCAGCACCGCTGGCCGACCGCCGTGGAAAAAGCGGAGCTGTACGACGGAGTGCTGATCTTCCAGGGCCTCTTCGACGAACGCGACGTGCAGATCGCCGCCCGCGCCTACCCCGGCCGCCGGGTGGTGCTCGGCAGCGACAACTGCCTTGAGGTGCACCCGGCGAACTGAGCCGCGACTCAGCCCCCGCCCTGGCGGAACGGACGAAGCAGGTCCGCCACGGCGACCATGTCGTAGCGGTCCGCCAGCAGGTCCAGGAGTTCCGGCACGCTCCGCCGTGGACCGGTTCGCCCGGACCGGGCGGCGATCTTCCCGAGCGCGGTGACGGCTGCGACCGGCCGCAGCGCCACGGCGTCCGCGGCGAACTCCGCCGGCGACCGCACCTGGATGCCGGTCGGCACCGCCGCGGTGACGTTCACGGTTGCTCGCGTCGCCGCCTGCCGACCTCCCGACGGGCCGCGCGCAGCCTCAGCAGGGACGCCTCGAGGTCCTCGTCCTCATCCACCGCGGTGACCTCCAGCGCGGCGTACTGGGCGGCCCGACGGCGTTCGCGGTAGTCCAGCAGGTCGCGCAGCAGGACGCGGCGATGGCTGCCAACCCGCTCGAACGGGATCTCACCGCCGTCCAGCAACCTGATCACGGTCGGCCTGCTCACCCCGAGCAGTTCCGCGGCCTGCTGGGTGGTGAGCGTGGTCGAGA
The DNA here is from genome assembly GCF_023897065.1 of Crossiella sp. SN42. Taxonomy (GTDB): domain Bacteria; phylum Actinomycetota; class Actinomycetes; order Mycobacteriales; family Pseudonocardiaceae; genus Crossiella. The sequence goes on along the minus strand of NZ_JAMHIV010000013.1, from coordinate 224,821 downwards.
CCGGGCTCACCGACACCGCGAGGCCGCTCTGCAACGCCTCGGCCACCTTCAGCAGCACTTGGTAGAGCTCAGCGGGCAACTCGACCCGGTCACCCGGTGTGGCGCCACTGAGGAAGCACGGCGGCCGTTCGCGCTCCACCGTCACATGCGCCAGCAGGAAGTCGCGCACATCCGCGACCCGCGCCCGCCCCTCGACCGGCGGCAGGTAGGTCTCCTGCTGCGAAGTCACCGTCATCACCACCTCCCAATCGAACAAAACGTAACACATTTCGTTTCGTTCGACTACCACCGGCCCCTTGCCCACCAACCCGGCGAACTGAGCCGCGACTCAGCCGAGCGGGAACCGGTACACCCGGGACTCGCGCGGCTGGAAGCCCAGCCGTTCGTACAGCCGGTTGGCCGCGCCGCGGGACGGGCGGGAGGTCAGGTCCACGGTCCGGGCGCCGGCCTCGCGCGCGATGCGCAGCGCCGCCTCGGTCAGCGCCGCGCCGACCCGCCGGCCGCGCGCGGCCTCGTCGACCACGACGTCCTCGATGCGCGCCCGCAGGCCGGAGGGCACCGGGAACATCACCAGCGTCAGCGTGCCCACGATCCTGCCGCCGCCGCGCGCCAGCAGGACCGTGTTGGTCTCACACGTTGCCAGGCGGACCAGCGCCGCGTGGTCGAGTGGCGCGGCCGAGGTGGACAACTGCGACAGCAGGCGGTCGAACGCCTCCCGCACCTCGTCGGTGACCTCGCCCAGCACCTCAACGCTGACACTCATGCCACGCAGGCTACTGATCACCCCACGGCGGAGGACCTCCCGACCGCGCCGCCGATCACTGGCCCGCGAAGAACCGGAGCAGTTCAGCCACCAGTCGCTCCGGCTGCTCCTCCGGCACGTAGTGCCCGCACTCCGGGATCTCCACCAACTCGTACTCGACAGCCTGCGCGGGCAGCGCGCGCACGGTGGCGTAGTGATATCCCTGCGCGCCACCGATGCCGAGCACCGGGGTGGTCAGCTTCGGGTAGCCGTGGTTGTCCGCGATGTCCTGCCGCCAGCTCTGGTACCAGCCGTTGCCCGCCGTGACGCGTCCCGGCCGGTCGTAGGCGCGGGCGTAGACGGTGCGGGCGTGGTCGTCGATCTTGTCTTGGTCCAGCAGCATGGCCTGGTAGAGCCAGTCAATGACGTGCCGGGAGCGGCCGCGCAGGAGCTGTTCGGGCAGGCCGTGCAGGTGGTTGAAGGCGAACCACCACGGGTGCACGCGGTCGGGGTGCGGGGGCAGCATCGGGATCTCGTTGAGGCTCTCGTCCGGGTGCGGCACGTCGATGAGCGCGATCCGGCTGACCGTCTCCGGGTGGTTGGCGGCCAGACTGTGCGCGACCATCGCGCCGATGTCGTGCCCGGCCACGGCCGCCCGCTCGAAGCCGAGGTGGCGGATCAGCTCGTGGATGTCGCGGGCCATCGTCTTCTTGTCGTAGCCGTCCTCGGCGATGGCCGAGCCGCCCATGCCGCGCAGGTCGACCGCGATCACCCGGTGCCGCTCGGCCAGCGCGGGCATGATCTTGCGGAACTGCCACCAGGTCTGCGGCCAGCCGGGCAGCAGCACCAGCGGGCTGCCCTGGCCGCCGTGCACGTAATGCAGCCGGGTGCCGTTGACCTCGGCGTGCTCGCTGCGGAACTCCCCCGGCAGCGAGGCGGCAAGAGCGGTGTCGGTGAACTGATCGATCACAGTAGTCTCCATTTTTCAGAATGAGCGTTCCAATAAAAGGGCAGCGCAAGACCGGCCCGAACCGGGGCCGGTCAGTCGAGCAAGGAGAGGGCCTGCGCGGCGGCGTCAGCCAGGCGGCGCGGGTCGGGTGTCTTGGCGATCACCCTGATGCCCTGCAGGAAGGTGACCAGGAACCGGGCCAGCGCCCGGGGATCCCGGTCCGCGGCCAGCTCGCCCTGGTCCTGGGCGCGGATCAGCGCGCCGGTGAGCACCCGCTCCAGGCCGTCCAGGCTGAGCTCGACGCGGCGCCCGGCCGCCGGGTCGCCGGGCAGCAGCTCCACCGCCGTGTTGGTGACCAGGCAGCCGCGTCTTTCCTGGTCCTGCAAGGAGTCCTGGACGTAGCGCCGCACCACGCCGCGCACCTCGGGCAGCACCGGACCGGCCTTGGACAGTCCACTGAGGATGATCGCGTCGGTGTCCTCGGCGTAGCGGTCCAGCGCGCGCAGGTACAGCTCGTGCTTACCGCCGAAGGTGGCGTAGATGCTGGCCCGGTTGACGCCGATGTGGTCGACGAGGTCCTGCATGGAGGTGGCCTCGTAGCCCTGCCGCCAGAACAGTTCCATCGCGGCCCGCAGCGCCACGTCCGGGTCGAACTCCTTGGTCCTGCCCATGGTCAGAACCGTAGCAGATTCCAGAACGCTTGGTCCAGTAAACTCAGTCCTGAACCGGTTCCAGCACGAACACCGGGATCTCCCGGTCGGTCTTCTCCTGGTACTCCGCGTACGGCGGGTAGGCGGCCACCGCGCGCTCCCACCACAGCGCCTTCTCCTCGCCGGTGACCTCGCGCGCGAGGTAGTCCTTGCGCACCGGACCGTCCTGGAGCTCCACCAGCGGCTCGGACTTGACGTTGAAGTACCAGACCGGGTGCTTGGGCGCGCCACCGAGCGAGGCCACCGCGGCGTAGGCCCCGTCGTGCTCCACCCGCATCAGCGGCGTCTTGCGGAGCTTGCCGGACTTGGTGCCCTTGGTGGTCAGGATGATCACCGGCAGGTCCATCATGGTGGTGCCCTTGGTGCCACCCGAGCTCTCGTACTCCTCGACCTGCTTGCGCACCCATTCGGTAGGGCTGGGCTCGTACTCGCCGGTCAGCGGCATGCCACTGATCCCTTCACCTCGACAGCGTCGGTCATCGGGGCAACACCGGAACCGATCTTGACTATTCCGGGCGGCGCCGAGGTTCACCCGCCAGGAGGCCGCCGCCGCGACCGGCCTGACCGAGGCAGGGTCTCGGTCAGGCGGCACCGCTCAGCTCTCGGCCGGACCGGCCTGCACGGGGCCGACGCGCAGGGTGTGCGCCTCGGCGAAGGCGTCCACCGGGCCCTGATTCCAGGGCAGCGTGGTGGAGCCGGGCCGCTGCGCCGGGAAGCCGACGGTGACGCTGGCCGGGGTCTGCTGCTGCTCGGGCGCGCCGATGCCGGTCCAGTGCAGCAGCACGTGCGCGGGCTTGCCCGAGGTGACGTAGACCGGCGTGGCCTCGCCGGCGTCCGGGACCACGGTGACGCTGGGCGCGCCGTTGAGGGTCACCGGCAGCGGGCCGGTCAGCTTGCACGAGTTGCCGGGCTTGGCGGTGAACTGCAGCGAGGCGTACCGCTGGCCGGCGCCGGGCGAGCCGGCCACCAGGGTGGTGTCCAGCTGTCCCGCCTGGCAGGGCTGGTCGGTGGGGTTGGCCAGCGCCACGCCCGCACCGAGCAGACCCACGGCGGCGGTGGCGGCGAGCGCGGCCCCTGCGGCGAGGCCACGCCGGAGAATGTTGTTCATGACGATCTCCTTTACAGAACGCGCTGTACACAGGAGAAGACGCCACAGGGTGATCTTGGTGCATTCCGGGTGACATGACAGACAGAGACGGGCGGCACGCGGCCACGAAGCGTATATGCGGCGGTCAGCGCCCCCTGGCCTCGGTGGCGTCCCGGCGCACCTGGTCCACGTGGTCGGAGATGGCCAGCACCCGCTCAGCCAGCCCCCGGTGCCCGCCGGTCAGGTACGGGTAGGCCTCGAGCAGGCTGGGCAGCAGCTTGGCGGTGTCGTCCTCGCCGAGCGCGTGGCCGACCCGGTCCAGCTGGGCCTGCCCGGCCCCGCCCAGCTCGCCCAGCGCGCTGACCTGCCCGGCCAGCTGGCGCAGCACCGCGGCGTTGCGCCGGGCCCAGGCGGCCACCGCGCGGTCGCCTGCGCGCTTGCCGCGTTCGGCGTCCACCCGGCCCTCCGCGGTGAGCCCGCCGGTGGCCGAGGGGCGCAGCCGGAGGAAGCGGCGTTCGGCGGCCTGTCTGCTGGCCACGCCCAGCGCGGGCGCGAGCGCGGCCCAGCTGGCGCCGTGCCCGCGGGCGGCGTTGATCAGCTCGGGCTCCCAGGCGCTCAGCTCCTCGCGCAGCTCGCGCAGGGCGGTGAGCGCGCCGAGCAGTCGCGGCACCTCGGCCTGGCCCGCTCGCGCGGCCAGCAGCACCTCGCGGATCTCGGCCAGCGCGGTCTCCGGGTTGTCGTTCATGACGTCATCTTACCGATGACACGCCACTTGTCATCACATCGATGACGCGCTACAGTGACGGTGCGCGTTGACACCAAACGGGGATCACAGGAGGTGGAACGATGTTGATGCGCACTGACCCGTTCCGGGAGTTCGACCGGCTCGCCCAGCAGTTCTTCGGCAGCCACCAGACCGGAACCTGGTCCCGTCCGACGGCGATGCCGATGGACGCCTGCCGGGTGGGCGATGAGTTCGTGGTGTCCTTCGACCTGCCGGGCGTTTCCGCGGACGCGATCGAGCTGGACGTGGAGCGCAACGTGCTGACCGTCAAGGCCGAGCGCCGTCCGGTGGTCACTGGCGACAACGTCGAGATGCAGGTCGCGGAGCGGCCGCTGGGCGTGTTCTCCCGCCAGCTGTTCCTCGGCGACACCCTGGACACCGAGCAGATCAAGGCTGACTACGAGGCAGGCGTGCTGACCCTGCGGATCCCGGTGGCCGAACAGGCCAAGCCGCGCAAGATCGCCATCGGCGGCGCGCAGGGCGACCGCAAGCAGATCAAGGCCTGATCCCGCGCACTGACGAACCGACACCGGGCGATGGTCCTGCGCGCGTCCAGCCGGGGCCATCGCCCGCTTTGGGCATTCTTATCCAGGAGGTGTGCCGATGCCGGCCGAGGAGCTCACCCTGCAAGAGGAAGAGATCGAGCGCAGGCAGGCCGCGGCGGGCGAGGAGCTGCGCCGCCGGGCGGCCCGGCGGCGCCGCGAGATCGATCGCTTGCTGGTGCGCATCGCGCACGCGGTCAGGGAGTGACCGCCAGGAACAGGAAGGCGCTGAACACCATCAGGTGCACCGCGCCCTGCAGCACGGTGGCCCGGCCGGAGACCAGGGTCAGCGTGCCCACCACGCCGGTGAGCGCGAGCAGCACCATCTCCTTGGCGCCCAGGCCCAGCACCAGCGGCCCGGTCAGCCAGATCGAGGCCACCGCGATGGCCGGGATGGTCAGGCCGATGCTGGCCAGCGCCGAGCCCAGCGCCAGGTTGAGGCTGACCTGGAGCCGGTCACGCAGCGCGGCGCGGACCGCGGCCACCGTCTCCGGCAGCAGCACCAGCAACGCGATCAGCAGACCCACCACCGTGCGCGGCGCGCCGAGGCCGTCCACCGCGGCCTCCAGCGCCGGGGACACCGCCTTGGCCAGGCCGACCACACTGACCAGGCACACCGCCAGCAGGCCCAGGCTCACCCACGCGGTGCGCGCGCTCGGCGCGGGGGCGTGCTCGTCGGGGGTGCTGTCGGTCTTGGGCAGGAAGTAGTCGCGGTGCCGCTTGGTCTGCACGAAGACGAACACGCCGTACATGGTCAGCGAGGCGACCCCGGCGAAGGCCAGCTGCGGACCGGTGAAGGTCGGCCCCGCGGAGCTGGTGGTGAAGGCAGGCAGCACCAGGCTCAGCGTGACCAGCGCCAGGGTGACCGCGAGCGCGCCACCGGAGGCGTGCGCGCGGAACTCCTGCACCCGGTGCCGCAGCGCGCCTGCCAGCAGCGCCAGCCCGACGATCCCGTTGCAGGTGATCATGATCGCGGCGAACACGGTGTCCCTGGCCAGGGTCGAGCTGTCCGGGCCGCCGGAGGACATCAGGGTGACGATCAGCGCGACCTCGATCACGGTCACCGCGATGGCCAGGATCAGCGTGCCGAAGGGCTCGCCGACCCGGTGCGCGACCACCTCGGCGTGGTGCACCGCGGCCACCACCGCCCCGCCGAGGGCGGCGCAGACGAGTATGAGCAGCACCGGGTTGAGGTCCCGGCCCCAGGACACCACCAGCAGCACCAGCGCCAGCGGCGGGACGAGCAGACTCCACCTGGGCAACGCGGCCGAGGTGTCGGGAGCGGTGTCGGTCGGCGGGTTCACACCTCGACCCTAATGTCCGGATTCCGTTCGCGCGCGGCCCAAGCCGGCCGTTGATCAGTCCACTGTGGTGTCCTCGGGCACACCGCGGCCCAGTTCGGCCAACACATCCAGGGCCGCGGCCAGTGCGCCGGGCGGCGGCGCGGACAGCGCGAGCCGCACCGCGTTCGGCGCGTGCCCCGGCACCACCGCGAAGGCCGCGGCCGGGGTGACCGCGATGCCCCTGCGGGCCGCGGCCGCGACGAAGGTCTCCGCCCGCCACGGCGCGGGCAGCCGCCACCACAGGTGGTAGGCGCCCGGGTCCACGCTCAGGTCGAACCCGGAAAGGTGTTGTGCGGCAAGGCGTTGCCGGTCCGCGGCGTCCGCGCGCTTGGCCGCCTCGATGGCCGCGGCCGTGCCGTCGCCGAGCCAGCGCCGGGCCGCGGCCATGGCGAAGGCGGCACCGGCCCAGGCCCCGGACCGCAGCGCCGCGGCCAGCCGGTCGGCCACGCCCGTTGGCGCCACGGCAAAACCCAGGGTCAACCCGGGGGCCAGCCGCTTGGACAGGCTGTCCACCAGCACGGCTCGCTCGGGCACCAGCGCGGCCAGCGGCGGCGACTCCGGCCGCAGGAAGCCGTAGATGCCGTCCTCGATCAGCGGAATGTCGTTGCGGCGCAACGCCTCGGCCACCTCCGCCCGGCGCGGGCCGGACATGGTCACGCCCAGCGGGTTGTGCAGGGTGGGTTGCAGGTAGACCGCGGCGAGTTCGGTCAGTCCGGCGGGCAGCACGCCGTGCTCGTCCATCGGCAGCGGCACCAGGGTGATGCCCAGGCGGGCCGCGATGCCCTTGACCACCGGGTAGGTCAGCGCCTCCACGCCCAGCCGCCCGCCGGTGGGCACCAGCGCGGAGATCGCCGCGGCCAGGCCCTGCCTTCCGTTGCCCGGGAACAGGATCTGCCCGGGATCGGGCGTCCAGCCGCCCCGGCTCAGCGCCGCCGCGGCCGCCTCGCGCAGCTCCGGATCGCCGGTCACGCCCACCGGACGCAGCGCCCCGGCCAGAGCCTCCGGCCGGGCCAGTCCGGCCAGCGCGGCGGCCAGCCGCTCGGGCTGGCCGGGCAGGACCGGGAAGTTCAGCTCCAGGTCCACCGGCGCGGCGGCCGGTTCGGCCAGCGCGGGCGTCACCCCCGGCCCGGCCGCGCGCACGAAGGTGCCCCGCCCGACCTCGCCGGTGACCAGCCCGCGCCGCACCAGCTCCCCGTACACCCTGGCCGCGGTGGAGGGGGCCAGCCCGCGCCGCCGGGCGAACTGGCGCTGCGGCGGCAGCCGGTCCCCCGGCTTCAGCCGCCCGCTGGCGATGTCGGCCGCGATCCGGTCCGCGATCACCCGGTAGTCCCGCATCATTGCTCCGAGCACATTGTTTTCATTGCACCGACTCAGTGCTCCGCCTAGCGTCCCACCCATGGAACTGAGCTTCAACGACCAGGGCTCCGGCGAGCCGGTCCTGCTGGTGCACGGCCACCCCTTCGACCGCTCGATGTGGCAGCCACAGGTCACCCATCTCACCGCCCTCGGCTACCGAGTGATCACCCCTGACCTGCGCGGATACGGGGCCAGCCCGGTGGTCCCCGGTGTCACCGGCCTGAACGTCTTCGCCGCCGACCTGGCCGGGCTGATGGACCGCCTCGGCATCGAGGACTTCGTGCTGGGCGGCCTGTCCATGGGCGGGCAGATCGTGCTGGAGTGCTACCGGCTGTTCCCGCACCGCGTGCGCGCCCTGCTGCTGGCCGACACCTTCGCCGAGGCCGAGACCGCCGAGGGCAAGGCCGGCCGCAACGCCCAGGCCGACCGGCTGCTGCGCGAGGGCATGGCCGGCTACGCCGAGGAGGTGCTGTCCAAGATGATCGCGCCGCAGGCCCCGCCCGAGGTGGCCGCGCACGTGCTGCGCATGATGCGCGCCGCTCCGCCCGAGGGCGCGGCGGCGGCCCTGCGCGGCCGCGCCGAACGCCCGGACTACCGGCCGCTGCTGCCCACGATCACCGTGCCCGCCCTGGTGGTGGTCGGCAGCGCCGATGAGTTCACCCCGGTCCGCGACGCCCGCACCATCCAGCAGGGCATCCCCGGCGCCACCCTGGTCGTCATCGAGGGCGCGGGCCACCTGCCCAACCTGGAACGCCCGGCCGAGTTCAACACCGCCCTGACGGACTTCCTGACCACCCACCTGGCCTAACCCGACCGGCCAGTCCTCACATTACCGTCGTCGCATGGCCTCTGACCTGCAACGACGCAAGATCAACGGCGTTTTCGCGGCAATGGACGCCGACGGCGACGGTTTCCTGGAGGAGCGCGACTTCCAGGCCCTGGCCACCCGCTGGAGCCGGCTGCGCGGCCCCGGCGACCACCAGCGCCTGGCGCAGATCATGCTCGGCTGGTGGTCCACCCTGCTGGCCGCCTCGGATGAGAACCGGGACAACAAGGTCACCCTGGAAGAGGTGCTGCTGGTGGTCGACCAGCTGCCCGCCATGCCCGAGGCGGTCATCGCGACCGCGGAGGCCATGTTCGAGGCGGTGGATGAGAACCGGGACGGCCTGATCTCCGCCGATGAGTACCGCCAGCTGATCGAGGCCTGGAACGGCCGCCCCACCGACACCGGCCCGGTCTTCCCCGCCCTGGACACCGACGGCGACGGCTGCCTCTCCCGCGCCGAGTTCAGCGAGCTGTGGCTGGAGTTCTGGGCCGGGGACGACGCGAACGCCCCCGGCACCCTGGTCTTCGGTCCGGTCTAGTAGTCGGCCCGGTCTAGTAGTCGGTGGCGTGGCTCTCCACGACCCAGAGCGTGCCGCCGTAGGTGGGGTCCCCGCCGACGCCGGTCTTCGGCTTGGCGTTGTAGCCCAGCGTCAGGAAGGTCCCGTTGGCGATCTCCACACTGGACGGGTTGGCCTGGTCGTACACGCCGGAGTTGTAGATCGGCACGACCTTGCCCTTGGTCCAGTTCGCGGTGGGGTTGCTGATCATCATGCCCACCGTGGGCCGCCCGGTGCGGGACCGGTCGCCGTAGGTGAACAGCAGCTTGCCGCTGGCGGTCTTGAGCAGGTGGTGCGAGCTGGCCAGCACGTCGCTGAAGCTCTGGTAGCTGTACTGCGGGGTGGCGGTGTAGGGGTTCCAGCGCACCACGATCGCCGGGGAGGGGTCCCTGGCTTCGACGCCCGGCCTTGCCTGCTCGGCCCGCACCACCGCGACCACCTGGTCGCCGTACTGCACGAAGCTCGGCTCGCCGTACCACCGGCCCGCCGGGTTGCCGTTGGCGATCATCTGGTGCATCGAGGCCACCTGCAAGGCGGGGTTGACCCCCGGCAGGTAGGTGGCCCGGATGAAGTGCGCGCCGGCCTTGTGCCCGGCCGAGGACTCGCTGACGGTGTAGACCGGCAGCAGCACCTGGTTGACCTGGGATCCGCGGTTGGCCAGCACGAGCGGGCTGCCGTGGCTGAGCAGCCCGACCTCGACGTCGGGCACCTCGATCAGCTTCGGGGGGCTGAAGTGGGCCTCGCCGGGTGTCCACATCGAGTAGTAGACCTGGCCGCGGCCCGCCACGAAGAAGGTCAGCATCACCCGGCCGTCCGGCATCAGCGCCAGCTTGGGGTCGCGGGTGTCCACTGTGCCCAGGGTGCCTGGCCACAGCGCGGAGACGGGCTCGCTCCAGCTCCGGCCGTTGGCGGTGCCGATCGACATCCGGATGGTGCCCAGCACCTCCTCGTGCGCCGTGGCCCGGTGCCACACCGCCAGCAGCCGGTTGTCCCGCAGCTTCAGCAGGTCCGGGAACCGTGCCTCGTACGCACCCGGCTCCCGCACGATGTCGCCCACAATGCCCGCCGCGGCCGTCGCCGGCTGCGCCAGCAACCCGGTCAGCAGCACCGGCGCGAGCACAACCCCCAGCACGCGCCGCCAGAGAACTCCGGTCATCCCTGTCCTCTCCAGAAAACGCGCCACCGCCCGGCACGGGAGTCCGTGCCGGGCGGTGGCGAAAAATGATTGTCAGACGGTGAAACCGAGTGCGCGCAGCTGCTCGCGACCGTCGTCAGTGATCTTGTCCGGACCCCACGGCGGCATCCACACCCAGTTGATCCGCACGTCGTCCACCAGGCCCGGCCCGGTGAGCACCGCGCGGGTCTGGTCCTCGATGACGTCGGTCAGCGGACAGGCCGCGGAGGTCAGCGTCATGTCGATGATGGCGACGTTGTCCTCTTCCACGTGGATCCCGTAGACCAGGCCCAGGTCGACCACGTTGATGCCCAGCTCGGGGTCGACCACATCGCGCATGGCCTCCTCGACGTCGGCGATCAGGGGCAGCTCCGCCTTCTGCTCGGCTGGCGGCTCCGGCATCCCGGCCACCCCCCGCTGCACGTCCTGCTCCTGGACTTCCTGCTCTTGGACCTTCTGCTCCTCGGCGCTCATCGTGCACCGGCTCCTTCCCCGACGACCTGCGCCACCGCGTCCTTGAATGCCATCCAGCCCAGCAGCGCGCACTTCACGCGCGCCGGGTACTTGGCTACCCCGGCGAAGGCGATGCCATCCTCCAGCACATCCTCATCCGGTTCCACCTTGCCACGGCCCTGCATCAGCTCGCGGAAGGCCTCGTGCTTGGTCAGCGCCGACTCCACCGTGGTGCCCACCACCAGATCGGTCAGCACCGAGGTGGCGGCCTGGCTGATGGAGCAGCCCTGCGCGTCGTAGGAGACGTCGACGATCTTGGCCTCGCGGCCCTGACCCTCCAGCTGCACGCGCAGGGTGACCTCGTCGCCGCAGGTCGGGTTCACGTGGTGCACCTCGGCCTGGAACGGCTCACGCAGGCCGCGCAGGTGCGGGTTCTTGTAGTGGTCCAGGATGATCTCCTGGTACATCTGCTGCAGCTGCATCAGGCGCTCACCCCGAAGAACCGCTGCGCCTCGCGCACCCCGTCCAGCAGCGCCTGGACCTCATCCGGCGTGTTGTACAGGTAGAAGCTGGCGCGCACGGTCGCGGCCACGCCCAGCGCGCGGTGCAGCGGCCACGCGCAGTGGTGCCCGACCCTGACCTCCACGCCCAGGCTGTCCAGCACCTGGCCGGCGTCGTGGGCGTGCACCCCGTCGATGACGAAGGACACCGCGCCGCCGCGGTCCACCGCCTCCGCCGGCCCGATGATCCGCACGCCGGGGATCTCCTTGAGCCCGGCCAGCGTCAGCTCGGTGAGGTGGTGCTCGTGCGCGGCGACGTTGTCCATGCCCACCGCGTTGAGGTAGTCCACCGCCGCGCCCAGCCCGATCACCTGCGAGGTCATCGGCACGCCTGCCTCGAACCGCTGCGGCGGCGGGGCGTAGGTGGAGCCCTCCATCTTGACCAGCTCGATCATCGAGCCGCCGGTGATGAACGGGGGCATCGCGGAAAGAAGCTCGTGCCGTCCGTAGAGCACACCCACTCCGGACGGCCCGAGCATCTTGTGCCCGGAGAAGACCGCGAAATCCACTCCGAGCGCCTGGAAGTCCACCGGGGCGTGCGGCACCGACTGGCAGGCGTCCAGCACGGTGAACGCGCCCACCTCCCGTGCCTTGGCCACGATGGCGCTGACCGGGTTGACCGTGCCCAGCACGTTCGACTGGTGCGTGAAGGCCACCACCCGGGTGTTGTCATTGATCAGTTCGTCCACATCGGACAGGTCGAGCCTGCCGTCCGCGGTGACGCCGAACCAGCGCAGGGTCGCGCCGGTGCGGCGGCAGAGTTCCTGCCAGGGCACCAGGTTCGCGTGGTGTTCCATCTCCGTCACCAGGATCTCGTGACCGGGACCGACCATGAACCTGGCCGCCTCAGAACCGGAGGTGGCCGCGTTGCTCATCGCGTAGGCCACCAGGTTGACGCCCTCGGTGGCGTTCTTGGTGAACACCACCTCCTCGACGCCGGCGCCGATGAACGCGGCGATCTTGGCCCGCGCCTCCTCATAGGCGTCGGTGGCCTCCTCAGCCAGCTGGTGCGCGCCGCGGTGCACGGCGGCGTTGCTGGTCTCCAGGAAGCGCCGCTCGGCGTCGAGCACCTGACGCGGACGTTGGGAGGTGGCCCCCGAGTCGAGGTAGACCAGCCGTTTGCCGTCGCGCACGGTCCGGCCCAGGATGGGGAAGTCGGCCCGGATGGCGGCGACGTCCAAAGGTGCGGCAACAGCTGTCACAGGGAGCCGCCTCCTTTCGCTGTCCGCATGTGGTGGTGGGTGTCAGTACGGGAAACCGTTGCCGATCAAGGGAAATTCCCTCAGAGGGCAGCGGCCTCCGGCTTGCCCGCGTAGCGGACGTAGCCCTCGTTCTCCAGGCGCTCGGCCAGCTCCGCGCCGCCGGACTCGACGATGCGGCCGCCGGCGAAGACGTGCACGAAGTCGGGGCTGATGTGCTTGAGGATCCGGGTGTAGTGGGTGATCAGCAGCACGCCCACCTCACCGTCGGCCTTGAACCGGTTCACGCCCTCGGAGACCACGCGCAGCGCGTCGACGTCCAGGCCGGAGTCGGTCTCGTCCAGCACCGCGATCTTCGGCTTGAGCAGCGCCAGCTGCAGGATCTCGTGGCGCTTCTTCTCACCGCCGGAGAAGCCCTCGTTGACCGAACGCTCGGCGAAGGTCGGGTCGATGTCCAGGTCGGTCATCGCCGCCTTGACCTCCTTGACCCAGTGGCGGACCGCGGGGGCCTCGCCACGGACCGCGGTGGCCGCGGTGCGCAGGAAGTTGGACATGGACACGCCGGGCACCTCGACCGGGTACTGCATGGCGAGGAACAGGCCGGCGCGGGCGCGCTCGTCCACGCTGAGCTCCAGCACGTCCTCACCGTCGAGCAGCACCGAGCCGCTGGTGATCACGTACTTGGGGTGCCCGGCGATGGCGTAGGCCAGGGTGGACTTGCCGGAGCCGTTGGGCCCCATGATCGCGTGGGTCTCGCCGGCCTTCACCGTGAGGTTGACACCCTTGAGGATCTCCTTGTTCCCCTCATTGGTGACGACCTCTGCGTGCAGGTCCTTGATCTCCAGAGTAGCCATGGTCTTTCGTTTCTCCTGGTGGAAGCAGTCAGCGGTTCGTGGGGGTGGCCGGGTCCACGTAGACCTCGCCCTCGCGCACGCTCACCGCGTACACGTCGATCGGGTCGCTGGCCGGCGGGGTCAGCGGCTCGCCGGTGCACAGGTCGAAACCCGCACCGTGCAGCCAGCACTCGATGGCGCCGTCACTGACCTCGCCACCGTCGCTCAGGGTGACCTCGGCGTGCGAGCAGACATCGTGCAGCGCGTGCACCTGCTCGCCGAGGCGGACCAGCACGACCGGCGTGCCGTCCACCTCGGTGCCGTACGGTTTGCCCTCGGCCAGCTCGGCCAGCGGGCACACCCTGAACTCGGTCATGCGCCGACCGCCTCGAGCTCTGCCTCGATGGCGGCCTCAAGGCGCTCGCGGACCTCGGGCACGGTGATCTTGGCGAGGATCTCGCTGAAGAACCCGCGCACCACCAGCCGTCGCGCCTGCTCGACCGGGATACCCCGCGCCTGCAGGTAGAACAGCTGCTCGTCGTCGAAGCGGCCGGTCGCCGACGCGTGGCCCGCGCCCTCGATCTCGCCGGTCTCGATCTCCAGGTTCGGCACCGAGTCGGCGCGCGCCCCGTCGGTCAGCAGCAGGTTGCGGTTGAGCTCGTAGGTGTTGGTCGCCTCCGCGCTCGCCCGGATCAGCACGTCGCCGATCCACACCGTGTGCGCGCCCTCGCCCTGCAGCGCGCCCTTGTAGACCACGTTGGACCGGCAGTGCGAGGCCGAGTGGTCGACGAAGAGCCGGTGCTCCAGGTGCTGGCCCGCGTCGGCGAAGTAGACGCCGAGCATCTCCGCGTCGCCGCCGGGACCGTCGTAGGTCACCGTCGGGGACAACCGGACCAGGTCGCCGCCCAGGGTCACGGCGGTGTGCCGGAGCACCGCGTCGCGGCCGAGCTTGGCGTGGTGGCTGGCCACGTGCACCGCGTCGTCGGCCCAGTCCTGCACCGAGACCACGGTCAGCTTGGCGCCGTCACCGACGACGATCTCCACGTTCTCCGCGTAGACGCCGGAGCCGCGGTAGTCCAGCACCACGATGCCCTCGGCGAAGGCCTCGGCGCGCAGCTGGATGTGCCCGTAGGCGGTCTTGTCCGCACCCGCGCCGGTCACCGTGACGATGGTGGCCGTGGTGGCCTTGGTGTCCTTCGGGAAGGTCACCAGGGTCGCCGACGGGTAGGAGCACCAGGCCTGGGCCGCGACCCGGTCGGCGGGCACGCCGGCCACGCCGAGTCGGGTGTCCCCGCGCTCGATGGTCTCGACGTTCACCTCGGGCGCGGCGGTGACCTCGACCGTGGTGGTCCCGTTGGCCGGGGCCGAACCGTCGTGCAGGTTGCGCAGGCGCTTGAGCGGGGTGAACCGCCACAGCTCCTCACGGCCGGTGGGCACCTCGAACGCGTTGACGTCGAACGAGGAGAACCACTCCGCGCGGGAGGCGTCAGGGACCACCGCACCCGCCCCGTGCGAGTGCGGCGTCACCCCTTCAACAATCGCAGTCATCAGCCGACTGCCCCTTCCATCTGCAGCTCGATCAGGCGGTTGAGCTCAAGGGCGTACTCCATGGGCAGCTCGCGCGCGATGGGCTCGACGAACCCGCGCACCACCATCGCCATGGCCTCGTCCTCGGTCAGGCCGCGGGACATCAGGTAGAACAGCTGGTCCTCGCTGACCTTGGACACCGTGGCCTCGTGCCCCATGGACACGTCGTCCTCGCGGACGTCGACGTAGGGGTAGGTGTCCGAGCGGCTGATCTGGTCGACCAGCAGCGCGTCGCACTTCACCGTCGAGGCGGAGTGGTGCGCGCCCTTGTTGACCCTGACCAGGCCGCGGTAGGAGGTGCGGCCGCCGCCACGGGCCACCGACTTCGACACGATGGTCGAGGAGGTGTGCGGGGCGAGGTGGGTCATCTTGGCGCCGGCGTCCTGGTGCTGGCCCTCGCCGGCGAAGGCGATGGAGAGCACCTCGCCCTTGGCGTGCGGGCCCATCAGCATGACGGCCGGGTACTTCATGGTCACCTTGGAGCCGATGTTGCCGTCGATCCACTCCATGGTCGCGCCCTCTTCGGCCTTGGCGCGCTTGGTGACCAGGTTGTAGACGTTGTTCGACCAGTTCTGGATCGTCGTGTAGCGGCAGCGGCCGCCCTTCTTCACGATGATCTCCACGACCGCGGAGTGCAGCGAGTCGGAGGAGTAGATCGGGGCGGTGCAGCCCTCGACGTAGTGGACGTAGGCGTCCTCGTCGACGATGATCAGCGTCCGCTCGAACTGGCCCATGTTCTCGGTGTTGATCCGGAAGTAGGCCTGCAGCGGGATGTCCACCTTGACGCCCTTGGGCACGTAGATGAACGAGCCACCGGACCACACGGCGCCGTTGAGCGCGGAGAACTTGTTGTCCCCGTGCGGGATCACCGAGCCGTAGTACTCCTGGAACAGCTCAGGGTGCTCCTTGAGCGCGGTGTCGGTGTCCTGGAAGATGACGCCCTGCTCCTCCAGGTCCTCGCGGATCTGGTGGTAGACGACCTCGGACTCGTACTGCGCGGCGACACCGGCGACCAGGCGCTGCTTCTCCGCCTCCGGGATGCCCAGGCGGTCGTAGGTGTTCTTGATCTCCTCGGGCAGTTCCTCCCAGCTGGTGGCCTGCTTCTCCGTGGAGCGCACGAAGTACTTGATCGAGTCGAAGTTGATCCCGGTGAGGTCGGCGCCCCAGTGCGGCATCGGCTTGCGCTCGAAGAGCTTCAGGCCCTTGAGCCGGGACTCCAGCATCCACTCGGGCTCACCCTTGCGCGCGGAGATGTCGCGAACGACCTCCTCGCTCAGGCCACGTCGAGCGGTCTCGCCGGCCGTGTCCGAGTCGGCCCAGCCGTACTCGTAACGACCAAGGGTGGCGAGCGTCTCCTCCTGGGTCATGGGCTCCGTGGTGGGACGCTGCTCGGCAGCGGCAGTCATGCGGGCTCCCCTCCGTCCGGGATCCGTGCGGTCTGGCCCGGCACCGGTTTCTCGGCCGGTTCCGGACGCGTGGTGGTGGTGCCCGCCGTCGGCGGGACCGGGTCGTTCTGGGAAACCGCCACGGGGATCAGCGGCAGGTGCGTGGTGCACACCGCGTCTCCCCTGGCGATGGTCGCCAGGCGCTGCACGTGCGATCCGAGCAGCTCGGCGAACGCCGTGGTCTCGGCCTCGCAGAGCTGCGGGAACTCGGCAGCGACGTGCGCGACCGGGCAGTGGTGCTGGCAGAGCTGCTCACCGTGGCCGACGCGGCGCGTCGAGGCAGCGTAACCCTCGCTGCTCAGCGCCTGCGCGAGGGCCTCGGCCCTGCGCACCGGGTCGGAAATGGACAACACGACCTCGCGGTGCCGGTCCACCAGGGTGGCGATCCGGCGCTCGGCGAAGGCGCGTACCGCGTCCTCCCCGCCGAACTCGGCGAGGTAACGCAGCGCGGCCACGGCCAGGTCGTCGTAGGCGTGCCCGAACTGCGCGCGGCCACTCTCAGTGAGCAGGAACAGCTTGGCCGGGCGGCCCCGTCCCCTCGGCTGACGCCGCGAGGCCTCCCTGGTGCTCACTTCCTTGTCGGCCAGCAGCGCGTCCAGGTGCCTGCGCACCGCGGCCGGGCTGAGGCCGAGCTCCTCGGCGATGCTCATGGCGGTCATCGGCCCCTGCTCCAGCAGCTGCTTGGCGACCGCCTGCCGGGTGCGCCCATCAGCACGTTCCGCCTCGTGGGCGGACCGCTGCGGGGTCCCGGCGTTTTTCACAACACAAGTCTTGCTTATTTCCCCGCAACCGGCAAAGGCGGGGTGGCGGGAGGTGACCCGACTCACCCCCCACGCCTACGCACTACCCTTCCGGACGTGGCGTCCGGCGAGGTGGGCAGTGGTGTCAGTGGATCAGTGGTGGAAGGGCGACCGGCAGAACTAGGCCGGTCCAGCCACGGCCGTCCGGCCGGGCTGAACGAGGCCGAACGACGGCAGCTGGACCTGGTGCGCCGGTTCGGCACCCTCGGCTCGCTGCTGATGGCCGCGGGGGCGATCGGCGCAGGCGCCGCGCCGGTGGTCAACCCGTTCCAGGACTTCCCGGTGCTCAACCTGTTCATCCGGGTGGGCACGGTGTCCATGGCCGCGGTCTACACCGGCATGGGCCTGCTGATCGTGTCCTGGCTGTGGCTGGGCCGCTTCGCCAGCCCGGGCCGGGCGCGGCTGGTCTCCCGCTCGCAGATGGACCGCACGCTGATGATGTGGCTGGTCCCACTGAGCCTGTCGCTGCCGATGTTCAGCCGGGACGTCTACAGCTACCTGGCCATCGGCGAGATGGCCGCACGCGGCTTCGACCCCTACACCCAGGGCCCGGCCGAGACCCTCGGCGTGGACCACCCGCTGACCAGGGGCGTGCCCAACATCTGGCGGGACACGCCCTCCCCGTACGGGCAGGTCGGCCTGGCCATCGGCCGCGGCATCGCCAGCCTGGTCGGCGACCACCTGATGGTCGGCATCCTGCTGCACCGCCTGCTCGCCCTGGCCGGCATCGCGATGATCGTGTGGGCGCTGCCCCGCCTGGCCCGCCGCTTCGGGGTGCCCCCGGTGGCCGCGCTCTGGCTCGGCGCCGCCAACCCGCTGGTGCTGTTCCACCTGGTCAGCGGCGTGCACAACGAGGCGCTGGCGATCGGCCTGATGCTCGCGGGCTTCGAGCTGGCGCTGTCCCGCTCGGTCATCCTGGGCACTGTGATCATCACCACCGCGGCGCTGGTGAAGCTGCCCGCGGTGCTCGCGCTGGGCTTCCTCGGCGCGGTGCTGGCCCGCCGGATGGGCGGGGAGTTCCGCGACCTGGTGCGTGTCACAATCAAGCTGCTGATCGTCTTCGGCCTCACCCTGGCGGCCTTGACGCTGGTCACCGGCATCGGGTTCGGCTGGATAGGCGCGCTGGACGTGCCCAACATCGTCAAGACGTTCAAGTCCCCGACCACCGCCCTGGGCATGGCCGCGGGCGGCATCGGCATCCTGCTCGGCGTCGGCAACCACATCGACTCGGCCATCCTGATCGGCCGCGGCCTGGGCTACGTGATCATCGCGATCATCTGCGCCGCGCTGCTGTGGATCGCCTTCCGCACCCGCCAGCCCGGCCGCAACTCGCTGACCGCGCTGGGCATCGCGCTGGGCTGCGTGATGCTGCTGGGCGCGGTGGTGCACCCCTGGTACATGATCTGGGCCGCCATCCCGCTGGCCGCGGCGACGAACTCGCGCCGGTTCCGCACCGCGGCCATCGTGCTCAGCATCGTGCTCGCCGTGCCCGACCCGCCACCTGGCATGACCTACGAGGGCCGCGCCTACGTCATCCCGCTGTCGGTGATCGCCGGCCTGATCATGTGCGCCCTGCTGGTCTGGGCGGTCCGCAAGCACATGCCCGAACCCAACAACGGCCGGAAGCGTGTCCTGTTCTGAAACCCGCCGTCCGGGTGACCCCGCTCTCGGCCTAGGCTTGGCTCTCGTGCGCCCGGATCTCGACGACCCAGCTGTGGCGATCACCGGGCTGGTCAAGCGATACGGCTCGACGGTCGCGGTCGACCACCTCGACCTGACCGTCCCGCGCGGCCAGGTGCTGGCCCTGCTCGGCCCCAACGGCGCGGGCAAGACCACCACCATCGAGCTGTGCGAGGGCTTCCTCCGCCCGGACGCCGGCTCGATCCGGGTGCTCGGCCTGGACCCGGCCACCGAGGCCGACCGCCTGCGCCCGCGCATCGGCGTGATGCCCCAGGGCGGCGGCGCCTACCCCTCGGTCCGCGCCGACGAGATGCTCCGCCTGGTCGCCACCTGCGCCGCCGAGCCCCTGGACGTGGAATGGCTGCTGGACGTCCTCGGCCTGGCCGAGTCCCGCCGCACCCCGTTCAAGCGCCTCTCCGGCGGCCAGCAGCAGCGCCTGGCCCTGGCCTGCGCCATCGTCGGCCGCCCGGAGCTGGTCTTCCTGGACGAGCCCACCGCCGGCATGGACCCCCAGGCCCGCAGACTCGTTTGGGAGCTCATCGGCGCCCTGCGCGCCGACGGCGTCACAGTCCTGCTGACCACCCACCTGATGGACGAGGCGGAGAGCCTGGCCGACCGGGTAGCCATCGTCGACCACGGCCGCGTCGTCGCCGAGGGCACCCCGGCCGAACTGACCAGCGGTGAACCAGACCACCAGCAGCTGCGTTTCCGTTCATTGCCGGGCCTGAACCTGACCCTGCTGACCGCGGCCCTGCCCGAGGGCTGCCGGACCAGCGAACCCCGCCCCGGCGACTACCTGGTGGAGGGCACGATCACCCCGCAGGTGGTCTCCACGGTGACCTCGTGGTGCGCCCAGCACGGGGTGCTGGCACATGAGCTGACGGTGGCCCGCCGCAGCCTGGAGGACGTGTTCCTCGACCTGACCGGACGGGAGCTGCGCTCATGACCGCCACCATCCGATTCGCCCCAGGCACCTTCCGCCCCAACCCGGCCCCCGGCGCCCCCCTGCGCATGCTGGCCGCCCAGTCCGGCACCGAGCTGCGCCTGCACCTCCGCCACGGCGAACAGGTCCTGCTCACCCTGTTGATCCCCCTGGCTCTGCTCATCGGCCTCACCCTGCTGCCGATCCTCCCCCTGGCCGAACCCCGGGTAGCCACCATCGCCCCCAGGATCATCGCCCTCGCGGTCATGTCCTCAGCCTTCACCGGCCAAGCCATCGCCCTGGGCTTCGACCGCCGCTACGGCGTGGTGAAAAGGCTGGCCGCCACCGGCGTGCCCCGCTGGATGCTCCTCTCCGGCCGCATCCTCGCCGTCCTGGGCGTGGTAGCCGTGCAACTCCTGCTCATCACCCTGGTGGCCACCGCCCTCGGCTGGCGCCCCGCCCTCGCAGGACTCCTCCCGGCGCTACTGCTGACCCTCCTGGGCGCCCTCACCTTCGCCGCCCTCGGCGTCCTCCTGGGCGGAGCCCTCCGCGCCGACATCGTCCTGGCCCTGGCCAACATCATCTGGTTCGCCCTCCTCCTCGGCGGCGGCGTGGCCCTGCCCACGGCCCAACTCCCTGGCGCCTGGGCCGACATCGCCACCTACCTCCCCACCGCTGCCCTGGCCGACAGCCTGCACACCATCACCGCCACCGGCTCCTGGCCCAGCGCCCACCCCGTCCTGGTGCTCGTGGTGTGGGGTGCCGCAGCCACCACCCTGGCCTGCCGCACCACCAAACTCAGCTGACCCACACCACCACAAGCCCGCCCCCGCCCAGGCAATCTCCACCGCCTAGGCAGCCCACTCACCCGGACGCCCTCAGCCCGGCATCCCCAAACCGATGCCCTCAGCTATCCCCGGTGAACTCGCCCAACTCCAGCGACCCCACGCCGTCCCCGGTTCCCAAGTCCGACTCAGCCAGCCTCCGCGAACAGCCACGCCCCCTGCCCCGACGGCCTGGCCGACCGAGCCAACCGCCCACCTCAGGGCGCGCAGCAACTGCTCAACCCAGCTCCAGCCCGCCGCACCGCCCAGCCAAACCGAGCCATCCGCGCCGCCCTAGGCGAACCCAGCCTCTTTGGTCGCCCACATGGCGCTCTGCCCCCCCTGCCCGTGCCCTCTGCCCCTGTCTCCGCCCGCCTGCCCGTGCCCCTCGGCCCCCTGCCCCTCTGCCCGTGCCCGCATGTCCGCATGTCCGCATGTCCGACTTTCCTACCCACACTTCCCGCCCGACCCGCCTACCCTGTCACCGCAGCGGAAT
This sequence comes from Crossiella sp. SN42, assembly GCF_023897065.1. Taxonomy (GTDB): domain Bacteria; phylum Actinomycetota; class Actinomycetes; order Mycobacteriales; family Pseudonocardiaceae; genus Crossiella. Next base: position 203,953 of record NZ_JAMHIV010000013.1, on the reverse strand, counting down.
CCCCTGTCCGCGCTCGCTCTCCGGCCGGGGCCCGAAGATCCGCCGCTCCGACTCCGCGATGGCCACGTCGTTGATGCTGGCCTCCCGCCGCCGCATGTACCCCTCGTCGTCGAACTCCCAGTTCTCGTTGCCGTAACTGCGCCACCACTGCCCCTGCGCGTCCCGCCACTCATACTGGAAGCGCACCGCGATCCGGTTCCCCGCGAAGGTCCACAGGTCCTTCCGCAGCGCGTACTCCTGCTCCCTCTCCCACTTCCGGGTCAGGAACTCCTCGATCTCCGCCCGACCGGTGACGAACTCAGACCGGTTGCGCCACACCGAGTCCGGCGTGTACGCCGCCGCCACCCTGGCCGGCTCCCTGGTGTTCCAGGCGTCCTCAGCGGCCTGCACCTTCTGCCGGGCGGTGGCTTCGTCAAACGGGGGAACCGGCGCACGAGTCATCGAAAACTCCACCTCTATCTGACGGATTGAACCAACTTCAACCGTGAGAACGTGATACTTCCCGGTGAGCCGCTCCCGGTACACCTGATGAACACCATCTGGGCCAACCGCAACGGCATTCACGACACCCTGGCCACCCTGGACTCCCTCCGCGGCTGGCTCGCTGTCGTACACGACGACGCCACCGCGCAACGGATCACCGAGGACGATATCCCCTACTTCCACACTCTGCGCAACGCCCTGCGCCGCCTGGCCGCCCACCGCACCGACGACCCGCGCGCCCGAGCCACCACCAGTCCGCTCACCCCGCACCAGGCGGTGGCGATCATCAACCGCGCCATCACCCAATCCTCCACCAGCCCTCAGCTGTCCCTGGCGGACAACACCCTGAGCAGCACCACCACCAACAAGGGCACCCTCACCGCTCAAACCCTGGCCGCCTTCGCCACCCAGTCCATCCCGGTGCTCACCACCGCACCCCTGCACGCCTGCCTGGCTCCGGCCTGCGTCATCTACTTCACCAAGGACCACCCCCGCCGCGAATGGTGCTCAACCACCTGCGGCAACCGGGCCCGGGCCGCCCGGCACTACCACCGCCGCAAGCCCTCCTGACCACTCCCGCGCGCCCACCTCGCCCAACGGCACCACCCGAGGCCCGCGCCCACCAGCGCCTCCGCCGGTCCGGTCACGGCCCCACGTCAGACCGCTGTCACGACAAGGGTTTACGGGCACGGAACCGGAACGACCGGCCAGACACCGCGGTCAGCCAGATGTCCCGGAACCCCACCGCCCGGAGCCGTGGCGCGAGTGTGTCCGGATTGACCGGGACGTAGGTGTCGTTCAGGTGGATGAGCCAGAAACCCAGGCTCGGCACCCCGTCCATCCCGGCGAACGTGCCACCCGGCCGCAACACCCGGAATGCCTCGGCGAACACCCTGTCCTGCAAGGCCACCGACGGCACGTGGTGCAGCATGGTAAAACTACCGACCCCGGTGAAACTGTTGTCCGGCAACGGAATCGCCGCTCCGTCGCCCTCCAGCACACGCACCTGGTCACCGAGCCGAGCTCGCAGCCCACGCGCCAGCTCGACATCGATCTCCACCGCGGTCAGCCTCGGCACCCGCGTCGCCAGGGCCACGGTCGTCGCGCCGTAACCCGGGCCGATCTCCAGCACATCCGTGCCCAGATCGACGCCGTCCAGCGCCCACGGGATCATGTCGCGGGCCACCGCCCGAGCCCACAGATCCGAACGGCACAACCAGCGGTGATAGCGGTTCATCGGCATGTTCCCGACACTAGGAACCACCCTGCGGTGACCGCTACGAGCTAACCTGCCAACTGATGTCGCCATCCAGACAGGCCACGCCCATGCTGGTGCCCGCCTCGGGAGCGGTGCTGGTCGGCAGCTTCGACTTGCCCCTCGGCACCCGCTTCGACTGGCACCTGCACCCGGTGCACCAGCTCGCCTGGGCCGCCAGTGGAGTCCTGGCCGTGACGACGCCGGACGGCACGTGGGTGCTGCCGACCAACCGCGCGCTGTGGCTGCCCGCGGGCGTCGGGCACAGCACCGCCGCGATCGGCAGCGCGACCATGCGGAGCCTCTACCTCGCCCCTGCTGCCTGCCCACCGGACTGGCCGGCGACCTGGGCGCGGCCGACCGTGGTCGCCGCCCCGCCGCTACTGCGCGAGCTGATCCCCTACCTGGGCCAGGAAACCCTGTCCCCGCAGGCACGAGCCCGCGCCGAGGCGGTGGTCTTCGACCTGCTGGAGCCGCTGCCGGTGACCACCCTGGCGGTGCCCAGCCCACATGATCCGCGCACCCGGGCGATCAGCACCGCCCTGACCGCCGACCCGGCCGACCCACGCACCCTGGGCGAGTGGGGCCGCCAGGTCGGCGCCAGCGAGCGAACCCTGGCACGCCTGTTCCGCACCGAGACCGGCCTGCCGTTCGGCCGGTGGCGAACCCAACTGCGAATCCAGGCCGCGCTTCCGTTGCTGGCACACGGAATCGCGGTGTCCACAGTGGCCAGACGCGTTGGTTACGAGAGCACCAGCGCGTTCGTGGCCGCCTTCCGCGCCGCGGTCGGCCTGCCGCCCGGCCAGTACTTCGGCCGGATCAGGGAATGACCCGCCGTTTGCGCATCTCTGTGAAGATGTCAAAGAACATCCGCTCGGTCTCCACGTATCGATGGAACCCGAATCGCCGCGCCTTGGATCCGTCGGCGAACATGTCGTAGTCCCACGAGAACACGAAGTCCCCGAAGGCCCACGAGGACACCTCGCGGTAGCTGTGTCCAGCCAGTCCGTGCACCTCGGTCATCTTGTCCCACAACGGTTCCTTGTCAGCCATTACCGTGGTCAGCGACATCTGCAATGGCGGCGCGACCGGCAACTCGAAGTAGTCGGCGATCTTCGGCCACAGCTCGCTCCACCGGAACAAGTCACCGTTGTTGATGTTGAACGCCTGGTTGGCGCACGCCGGATCCGTTGCCGCCCACACGGTCGCCTCGGCCAGCAACCCCGCGTCGGTCATCTCCAGCAGCGCGTCATAGGCACCCGGCTTGCCAGGGAAACGCAGCGGCAGGCCGAGTTCCTTGGAGATCGAGGCGTACACCGCGATCACCATGGCCAGGTTCAGCGGGTTGCCGAGCCCGAACCCGGCGACCACCGACGGACGAATCGCCGACCAGGTCCAGCTCTTGCCGGCCTGGCGCCGCACCAGGAAGTCCTGCTGGTCCACGTTGAACTCCGGCGGCATGTGGCCAGCGTCGTCCTCGCGGGCCGGGGTCTTGAACGGCCCGAGGTGCGCGCCGTAGACCTTGTAGCCTTGCATGAGGCTGATGTGTTCGAGTCCGGCCGCGACCGGCTCGATCGCCTCGACGACGTTGACCAGCATCGCCAGGTTCGGCGCCACCAACTCCGCCCAACTCGGACGGTCCTGGTAGGCGGCGTAGAAGACGTGCGTCACCGAATCGAACTCGGCCAGCTTCTCTCGCGTGTCCGCCGGATCCAGCAGATCAACCGCGACATACCGCAGCCGTTCCCGGTCAGTGCCGCCCCGTCGGGACAGCCCGATCACCTCCCAGTCCCCGAGTTCGAGCAAATGCTCGACCAGGTTGCCGCCGATGACGCCGTTCGCGCCGACGACCAACGCGACCTTCCCCGCAGTGCTCATGGGGAGATCTTCGGATCACTTCAGCGATGAGTCCAACTCTTCGTTCTCATGCTTGTCATGAGAAGAACTCATGCCGCACGCAGGCCGTCCAGCAGCACCGCCAGCAGCCTGCGCCAGGCGTCGGACTCGGAGTCCTTAGTGGCCAACACAATCGGCCCGAAGGACAGGACGAACAACCCGATGTCTCCGGCACTGACATCGGCTCGCAACGACCCTTCCTCATGAGCACGTTCGACCAAATCACCCAGCGACTGCTTCAGGTGCCCCTGACACGCCTCCACCGCGGACTCCGCCACGGTGAGGCCGTCCAGGAAAGCCCGGTTGGCGGCCATCAACTCGATCGTGTGCTCGATAAGGGCACGAAGCCCGTCCCATGCCGCGGTCGAGTTCCGAGCAGCGGCGGCGCGCTGCTCCCACTCGACGATCTTCGCCTCCAGTGCCGCCTCGACCAGCGACTTCTTCGTGCTGAAGTGGCGATAAAGAGTACCCATGCCCACATCAGCAAGTCGGGCGATCTCCCGGACATCCACTTCCAGCCCGCGCTCCCGGAACGCCTCCGTGGCCGCATCGAGGATCTGGGCCCGGTTCCGCGCAGCATCGGCCCGGAGTGGCTTGGTTCCCGCATTGTCCGCCGCACTCATTCCTCCACTCTAGTCGCCAACTGGAGCATCTGCTCCGCCTCTGCTAGGTTGACTATACGGAGCAGCTGCTCCCTTGCAAACGAGAGGACGCCATGGCCACCACAGTGATCTCCGGCGGCACCGACGGCCTGGGTCGCGCACTGGCCCAACACCTGCTCCGAGCAGGTGAAACGGTCGTGGTGATCGGCCGGGACGTCGAGAAGTTCAAGACGCTGGCGGCCACTCGCGCGCACTTCGTCCAAGCCGACCTGCGCCTACAGCGGGAGGCGGAGCGGGTCGCCGCCCACATAGCCAGCGAGCCCCCGAGGATCGACACCCTGTTCCTGGCCGCCGCCCATGTGGCCCGTTCCCGCACGCTGACCACCGAGGGCGTCGAACACAACCTGGCCCTCTACGCCCTCAGCCGCCACATCCTGGCCACCGCCTTGCTCCCACAGCTGAGCGCTTCGCCGCGCCCGGTCATCATCAACACCTCAGTCCCGGGAGCGCCCAAGACGGCCATGCGCTGGCAGGACCCCAGCCTGGCGAACAACTACAACTGGCGGGCGGCCAACCAGCAGAGCCGACGCGCCAACGAGCTGTCCGCGCTCTTGCTCACCAAGGCCGAGCCCCGGCTGAAGTACGTGCTGTACAACCCACTGTTCGTCCGGAGCAGCCTCTCCGGCGACCTCTCCCCGGTCCATCGCCGGATCATCCGGGTCCTGTTCCGATTAGCGCCCTCCCCGGAACAGGCACTCACCCCGATCTTGGACCTGCTGACCACCCCACCGAGGAGCCGCCTGTCGGCATACACCAGGAAGAAACGTTTGCCCCTGGAGGTGACCCCTGATGACCACGCCGAGGCACTCCGCTGGGAGGCGCTGACCACGTACCTCCGAACCCGCATCTAACCAATCGGGACAACGAAGATCACCGCAAGGAGGCACCTGGAACGACACCGTCGAGCTGTCGGCGTGCCGGCACCACGCCACCAACTCGACCACAAATAAGCGGTTCCGCGGTCCACACGCCGCGGCTTCCCCGCCCAACGGCGCACCCCAGCCGACGAGAGCGACTGGCGAGCAAGCGGGCGATCCCACGGCGAACCAGACGCTGACGCCCCACCCTACGAAGCCCGGACAACTACGTGATCGAGAAAGGTGGTGTGACCGGATAACCCGACGCGCACCGAAGTCGTGGAACCGCCTGGGCGCCCAGGCGACAACTCCAGCGAGTGTGCCGCGCAGCTCCACGGGTGAACGGCAGCTCCACCCGAGGCCGCCAGGACGACGAAATAGGACCACGGCTCTAGAGAACCTTGGGAGGCAACGTCATTGAGCCTTAGGCCAGTCGTCACATCGGCGACGACCGGATGGAGGCATGACCGTGGTGACCGTGAACGATCTGGCGTGGTGGCGTTCCTGGCGTGACCGCCAGGTGCATGCCTTCATCGTCAGTGGACTTGACCCACGACAGCCGCCGGTTGAGTTGACCGCGATCTGCGGGCACCGCGCGCCGACGACCGCCGTGGAACCACGGAGCGCGGGCATGCCCTGCGTACTGTGCATCGCCCGCGCACCGGTAGGTGAGGAACCTTGATCTACGGGACTTTTCCCTACCTGCTGTCCGGAGCCTGCAACCCCTGACTCGGCGGTTGTCCGGGAGCAGAGTTCCTGGCATGACGCAGACACTGGTTGCCCCGCAGATTGTGCCCGTCGCCGTGCGGCGAGCGGCCGCGTTGTGGTTCGTCGCGGTGGGCGCAGGCGTGGTCGAGACCGTGCTCGGCATGATTGAGCACCAGCCCACGTTCGCCGAAGCCGTTGTGCCCGTGGGAGTTCGCATCGCGGTTACCGCGGTCCTGGTCCCGATCATCCTGGCCCTGCACCGAGGCCGTGGGTGGGCGCGGATCGCGCTGGCGTTGCTGCTGGGCGTGCTGGGCATGCTGTCCCTGGTAGTCGAGCCGATCTCGTGGCTGGCCGAGGGCAACGACCCAATCGCCGTCTTCGCGGGCGCCGATGCTGGATTCCTGATGTTCGCCGCGGTTCGGGCACTGCACATCGTGGCAGTGCTCGGGGCATCGGCGTTGATGTTCGCGCCCGGAGCCAACGCCTGGTTCCGGCGGCGCTGAATGCCGGCCGCGCCTGATCGCCGGGGCCGGAGCAGTCGACGGAACGGCTGCATCGGACAGGGAAACGCGCCCAGAGAGGGGCTGTAACTGGAGGGGGCTGCATCCCCGGCTCGGGGCTCGGGGCTCGGGGCTCGGGGCTCGGGGCTCGGGGCTCGGGAAGCATGCTCCTGGAGAAGACGGCTGCGGCACGGGAAATCCAGTCGCTGCTCGCCGAGGGGGCAGCGCACGATGCTGGGCATGGACTCCGCGTTCGTTCCCGGGTTGGAGCTGTCTCGGCGGTACTACTGGGAGGTGGTCGAACCGTTGCTGCGCAGGCACTTCGGGGACCTGCCCCACACCGCGGCGCGAATCGGCAGTGGCTCGGAGGTGCTTGGGTTCGACACCGAGCGGTCCGCGGACCACGAATGGGGGCCTCGGCTGCAGTTGTTCCTGGACGCGCAGGATGGTCGGCGATTCGGCGAGTCGATCCGGGTGATGTTGGCTGAGCGGTTGCCGAAGGAGTTCCTGGGGTTTCCGACGCATTTCGAGTCGACCGAGGATCAGGGCGTTGGCGTCATGCGGCTCACCGAGGGGACGGTGAATCACCGCGTTGAGGTCAGCGGACTTGGTGACTGGTTCGGACGGATGTTGGGGTTTGATCCACGGGTGGCGGTCTCGACCGGGGATTGGCTTGTCACGCCTACGCAGACGCTGGCGGAGATCACTGCCGGAGCGGTCTTCCATGACGGGCTCGCGGAGCACAGCGGTGCGGGCGGCGAGCGCGCGGATCGCGCAGACCCGGTGCAGCTAGGCGCGGATCGGCGGAGCGCGGAGTCGGCGTGGGCTGGGGACTTGGGGCGGGCTCGGGAGCGGTTGCGATGGTACCCGGCGCAGGTGTGGCGGTTTGTGTTGGCGCGGCAGTGGGGGCGGGTGGCTGAGGAGGAGGCGTTTGTCGGGCGGTGCGGGGAGGTTGGGGATGAGGTTGGGTCCGCGGTGGTCGCGGCGCGGGTGGTTCGGGACCTGATGCGGTTGTGCCTGTTGATGGGGCGGCGGTATCCGCCCTATGGCAAGTGGTTGGGGAGTGCGTTTGGGCGGCTGCCGGTTGCGGCGGAGTTGGCGCCGGTGTTCCGGGAGGTGCTGGCGGCGCGGGACTGGCGGGAGCGGGAGGCGGGGCTGGTTCGGGCCTACGAGGTTGTTGCGGGGGAACACAATCGGCTGGGGTTGACCGAGGTGGTTGATCCGGCTGTGCGGGGGTATCACTCGCGGCCGTTCCGGGTGTTGCGAGCAGACCGGTTCAGCGCGGCGTTGTTGGCCACTGTGACGGATCCGGGGTTGCGAGGGCCGGGGGCCGTCGATCAGTGGGCGGACAGCACGGCGTTGCTCACTGACCGGGAGCTGAGCCGGCGGGTGGGGTGGAGCGCTATTACGTAGCCCGGCGACAGGTGGCGGGGTGGGGCGGCCTACCATCGGGTGCCGTGCCTCCCATTGACGCCGAGCCGCCAGCCAACTCTGACGCCAGCCCATCGAGGGCCGCCGCGCCGTCGAAGGACGCGGGGTCAGCCACAGGTGCGTCGCGGGGCGGGGACGCGAAGGAACAGAGATCGGCAAGCGAGCCGGGGGAACCCGGAGCGGCTACGGGCGACATCAGCGCTGGCGGCGAGGCTGGGGCTGGAACTGGGGCCAGGGCCGGGGCCGACGGCGGGGCCGGGGCGGGGGCGAGCAGCGGGGCTGAGGTCAGCGCTGGAGCTCGGGCTGGGGCCACGACTCGAGCGGCGGCCGGGGTTCGGGGGGAGGCTGGAGGTGCGGCTGACGCTCAAGGGAAGTCTGCGCCTTCTTGGGGTTTGACCAGGGGTTTTCTGGTGACGAACCTGGTTTTGCAGGTGGTGATCGCGGTCACCGGGTCGGTGGTTCGGGTTACCGGGTCTGGGTTGGGGTGTCCTACTTGGCCTAACTGCTTTCCCGGGAGTTTGGTGCCGATTGAGCATCCGGAGTTTGCCTGGTTCCACCAGTGGATCGAGTTCGGGAACCGGCTGCTCAGTGGGGTGGTGGGGCTGGTCGCGCTGCTCTGCTTCGTGCTGGTCTGGTTGCACCGGCCTCGGCGGCAGCGGCTGACGCGACTGGCGGCGGCCACGCTGCTGGTGACCATCAGCCAGGGGGTTATCGGCGGGATCACCGTTCTGGCGGGGCTGGTCTGGTGGACCGTGGCCGGGCACTTCCTGGTGTCGATGGTGTTGGTGTGGCTGGCCGTGTTGCTGGTGCGGGCGCAGTTCGAGAGCGATGACGCGGTGCGGCCCCTGGTGCCCGCGGCGTTGCGCCAGCTGCTGGTGGTGAGCACCGTGGTGCTCGGCGGCGTGCTGGTGGTGGGCACCATGGTGACCGGGGCGGGGCCGCACGCTGGGGACGCGGAGACGGCTCGGTTGAACGTCTCGGTGTCGGGGTTGGCGCAGGCGCATGCCGATCTGTTGTTCCTGTACCTGGGGTTGTTGATCGCCTTTGGGTTCGCGTTGCGGGCAGTGGGGGCGCCTCGTGGGGTGTGGCGGGCCTACGCGTGGTTGATCGTGACCGTGCTCGCGCAGGGGTCGATCGGGATGGTGCAGTACCTCACCGGGGTGCCGGAGGCGTTGGTGTCGCTGCACGTGCTGGGGGCGGCGTTGGTGACGCTGGCCATGGGCAATGTGTGGGCGGCGACCGGGGATCGGGGCGTGGCGGCTGGGCGGCCGGAACTGGTCGCGGAGGACGCTCGGCGGGGCTGACCGTCGGAGCAGGTGGCTTGCCGGGCGGGCAAGCGGCCGGGCAGGCGGGCAAGGGACCGGGCCGGTGGGTAAGCGGCCGGACCGGTGGGTAAGCGGCCGGACCGGTGGGTAAGCGGCCGGACCGGCGGGGCGAACGGTCGGCCGACAGGGCGAACGGCCGGGGAGGCGGGGCGGAACGGCGCGGGTCAGCGAGGTTTGGCGGCGGACCACTTGGCTGGGAGTTCGGCCACTTCGGTGGCCAGCCAGCGGTAGTAGGCGTCGACGATGCGCAGGCGTTGCGCCCGGTCGCCCTGGCCACTGAGCAGGCGGAGACCCTCGTGGGTCAGTTCGTTGACCGCGGCGATGGCTTCCAGGCGCTGGAGCATGACCTCGGCCCAGGCTTCCGCGCGGACCTGGTAGACGGCGGCTTCGCGGCCTCGGCGGGTTGTTTTGCTCACCAGGCCGCGGGCCATCAGCAGGCGGACGTTGGTGCTGACCGAACCGCTGCTGGCGGACAGGGCGGCGGAGAGTTCCGCGGCCGTGCGTTCTGGGGGGTCGCAAATAAGTAGGAAGCCCAGGATTCGGCCGGCGATGAGGGGCATGCCCTCCTGGGCTTCGAACTTGGCCGCGAACGTTTCGATCCAGTCGGACGGCTGGCGACCACCAGTGCGGCTGATGTCGGACACCGTGGGACCTCCCCATTTTCTTCAGTTGGAACTGAAGGGATGGTAGCAATGGAGATGCCTGGGTGTGCGGAAGTGATCGTGGAGTGTTGGGCGGACAGGAGAGGACAGGACAGGAGAGGGCCGGATCGGCCGGGCCAGGGCAGGGCGGGACGCGGGACGGGTGGGACGCAGGGGCGGGGTCGGGCACGGGGCCAGGCGGACCGGGCCGGGGTGAGGCGCGGAACGGGGTGGGACGCAGGGCGGGGTCGGGCGCGAGGCGGGCCGGACCGGGCCGGGGTGAGGCGGGCCGGGCCGGGTGAGGCACGGAACGGGGTGGAACGCGGGGTGGGGTCCGCGCGGGGTGGGGTCGGGCGTGGGTCAGCCGCGGGCTCGGGGGCCTGCCATCTTTCGGCGGTGGGCGGGGCCGATCTTGGTGGCGGCGATGGTCTCGCGGTCCCATTCCTTGCCGTCGAGGCCTTCGACCTTGGCGACCAGGGCTTCGCCGGTGGCGACGTCGGGGACGATCACGTCGCCCAGGGCTCCGTCGTCTCCGACCAGGACTACGCGGACGCCGGCTCGGCCGATGTTCTCCACAACGGCGCGGGCGGACTTCCCGTGGGCAGCGACAAACGCGGTGGCGGCGGCGACCGCGGCCTTCGAAGGCTCACTCACCCGGGTCACTCTAGCCGCTGGGACCGCCAAGTTCGGCGTGCGGGAACACGTCCGTGACCGCTTCTGTTGGCAACAGTGACCGGCGAAGATCAGGTGAGAGGTGCGGTTCATGCGAGCGGTGCAGGTACAGGCATACGGTGGACCCGAGGTGCTGGTGGCGGCCGAGGTGGCCGATCCGGTCGCCGGGCCGGGGGAACTGCTGGTCAGGGTGGCCGCCAGCGGGGTCAACTACATCGACACCTACCACCGCACCGGCGTCTACCCCGTGCCGCTGCCGTTCACCCCCGGCCTGGAGGGCGCGGGCGAGGTGGTCGCGGTCGGTGATGGGGTCACCGAGCACTCCGTGGGGGCGCGGGTGGCCTGGGGCTCGGCGATCGGGTCCTATGCCGAGCTGGTCGCGGTGCCCGCCTCGGCGGTGGTGCCGGTGCCGGACGGGGTCGACCTGGTGGTGGCCGCCGGTTCGATGTTGCAGGGCATGACCGCGCACTACCTGACCACCTCCACCTACCCGGTGCAGGCCGGGGACGACGTGCTGGTGCACGCGGCCGCGGGCGGCATGGGGCTGCTGCTCACCCAGTTCGTCAAGGCCAAGGGCGGGCGGGTGATCGGCACCGTGTCCACCGCGGAGAAGGAGAAACTCGCCCGTGAGGCCGGGGCGGACGAGATCATCCGGTACACCGAGGCCGATGTGGCCGAGCAGGCCCGGGCGCTGACCGGCGGGCGCGGGGTGGCCGTGGTCTACGACGGGGTGGGGGCCTCGACCTTCGACGCGAGCCTGGCCAGCCTGCGGCCGCGCGGGGTGCTCGCGCTCTACGGCGCGGCCAGCGGGCAGGTGCCGCCGGTGGACCTGCAGCGGCTCAACCAGGCCGGGTCGGTGTTCGTCACCCGGCCCAGCCTCGGCCACTACACCGCCAACCGCGAGGAGCTGGTGTGGCGGGCCTCCGAGGTGCTCACCGGGGTGGCCGACGGCTCGCTGAACATCCGGATCGGCGCGCGGTACGCCCTGAGCGAGGCGCGGCAGGCGCACGAGGACCTGGAGGGGCGACGCACCACCGGGAAGGTGCTGCTCCTGGGCTGATCTCGGCCTCTTCGGCGCCCCCTGGTCCGTGCGGGCCGGGGGGCGCTGTCGTCTGCTTCACAGTCTGAAACTTTGCAGACTGTGAAGTTTTCTGGTTTCTTGGTTGTTGTGACGAGCACCGACCGACCGCTGGGACTGCGGGAGCGCAAGCGGCAGGAGACCCACCGGGCGCTGGCGCTGACCGCGCTCGAACTCGTCGCCGAGCGCGGGCTGGACCAGGTGACGGTGGAGGACATCGCCGGGGCGGTCGGCGTCTCCTCGCGCACCTTCTTCAACTACTTCGGCACCAAGGAAGACGCCGTCACCACGCCCTACCCCGACCACGCCAGCCGGGTCGAGCGCGGCCTGGAGCGGCTGCGGGAGCTCTCCCCCGAGTCCGGACCGCTGCTCGCGCTGGTGCGTTCCTGGCGGCCGGACCTGGAGCGGATCGACGCCGACCGGGACGAGTGGCTGCTGCGGATGACCGTGTGCACCCGCTACCCACAGCTGCTGGCCCGCAGCGCCGCGCTGCAGTCCGACGACGAGCAGCGGCTGATCGAGGGGATCGCGCGCTGGTGCGGCCTGCCCGCGGAGTCGCTGTACCCGGCGCTGCTGTTCTACACCGCCGGTGGCGCGATGCGCTCGGCGCTGCGCCGCTGGTACCGGATAGACGGCGCCGAGTCGCTGGCCGAGCTCGTGGACACCGCCTGCGCCGCGCTGGAACGCGGCCTCCCCCTGCCTGCCGACGCGACCCCGCGCGGCGGACCGATTTCCCTTGGCAACTAAGGACAAACCAATGACTGTGACCGCTGCGGCGCCGGAACCGGCGACCGCGGCGACGAACCGGAGTGCGGTGTTACAAGCGCTCTCCGGCCTGATGATGGGCATGTTCGTCGCCATCCTGGCCTCGACCGTGGTGGCCAACGCGTTGCCCCGGATCATCTCCGAACTGGGCGGCTCCCAGGCCAGCTACACCTGGGTGGTGACCACCGAGCTGCTGGCGATGACCGCCACGGTTCCGTTGTGGGGCAAGCTTTCCGACCTCTACAGCAAGAAGCTGCTGATCCAGCTCTCACTGGGCCTGTTCGTCATCGGCTCGCTGGTGGCCGGGTTCGCCACCAGCATGGACGTGCTGATCATCAGCCGGATCGCGCAGGGCGTCGGCGCGGGCGGGCTCACCGCGCTGGCGCAGGTGATCATGGCCGCGATCCTCTCGCCGCGGGAGCTGGGCCGCTACTCCGGGGTGTTCGGCGCGGTGTTCATGGTCGGCACGGTGGCCGGTCCGCTGATCGGCGGCGTGCTGGTGGACACCTCCTGGCTGGGCTGGCGCTGGTGCTTCTTCCTCGGCGTGCCGCTGGCCGTGGCCGCGATCATCCTGTTGCAGCGCACGCTGAACCTGCCGGTGGTCCGCCGCGAGGTCAAGGTCGACTACCTGGGCGCGTTCCTGATCACCGCGGGCGTCTCGCTGACCCTGGTGTGGTCCTCGCTGGTGGGCAAGCAGTTCGAGTGGATGTCCACCGCCACGCTGGGCCTGCTCGGCGGCGGCCTGCTGATCCTGGCGCTCGCGGTGTTCGTGGAGTCGCGGGTGGCCGAGCCGATCGTGCCGCTGACCATCTTCCGCAACCGCACCGTCACGCTGGCCACGGTGGCCAGCTTCCTGGTCGGCGTGGCCATGTTCGGCGGCACCGTGTTCCTCTCGCAGTACTTCCAGTTCGCGCTGGGGCACTCGCCGACGGTGGCCGGGCTGCTCAGCCTGCCGATGATCGTGGGCATGCTGGTCTCCTCCACCATCGCCGGGCAGCTGATCAGCCGGACCGGGCGGTGGAAGCACTTCCTGGTCGCGGGCGCGTCGCTGATGACCGCGGGGCTGGCGCTGCTGGGCACCATCGACGCGCACACCAGCCTGGTGCTGCTCGGCACGTACATGGTGCTGCTCGGGGTCGGCGTGGGCATGCTGATGCAGAACCTGGTGCTGGCCGCGCAGAACGACGTGCCTGCCAAGGACCTGGGCACGGCGACCTCGGTGCTCTCCTTCTTCCGCAGCCTGGGCGGCACCATCGGGGTGAGCGCGCTGGGCGCGGTGCTGGCGAGCAACGTGGGCAGCACGCTGTCGGCGAAGCTGGGCGCGGGCGCGGCGCTGCCGGGCGGTGGTGAAGGGGTGCCGAACCTGGCGCTGCTGCCCGAGCCGGTGAAGGCGGTGGTGCAGGAGGCCTACGGCACGGCCACCGGGGAGCTGTTCCTGATCTCCGCGCCGATCGCGGTGCTGGTGGTCGTGGCAGTGGTCTTCCTCAAGCCGATCCCGTTGAAGACGCAGAGCGGGCTGGACCGGCTGGCCGCCGAGGCCGCCGCGGACTGAGCCGAAGACGACTGTGGCGTTCCCGCGCGGTGCGGGAACGCCACAGTCGTTTCAGGACAACGGGATCAGGCTTCGGCCTTCTTCACGCGCTTCGGCTTGGCCGGGGCCTTGGCCTCCGGCTTCGGCTCGGCCTTGGTCTCGGCCTTGCCGTTGGCCTTCGGGTCCGCCTTGGCGGCAGGCTTCGGCTCGGGCTTGGCGGCCTCGGGCTTGGCCTCGGCCTTCGCGGCGGGCTTGGGCTCCGCCTTGGCCGCGGGCTTCGGCTCGGCCTTGGCGGCGGGTTTGGCCGCGCGCTTGGCGGTGGGCTTGACGACCTTGGCCAGGCCCTTGAGCGTGTGCTCGTAGATCTCGTCCGGGTCCAGCCTGCGCAGCTCCTCGGCCAGGCAGTCGCGGACCTCGCGGCGTTGCAGCGCCACCCGGCGTTCCGGCTGACCGGCCTGGGTGAGCAGGCCGACCTTGCCGTCCGGCCGGACCAGCTCCACCTTGCCCGAGCGGCGTTCCAGCACCACCGAGCAGATGCCCTGGCCGTCGGCGGACTTGGCCCGCTCGACCGGGATCTTCAGGCTGGCGGCCAGCCAGGCGGCCAGCAGCTCGGTGGACGGCGAGTCGCCCGCGCCGGTCACCACGGCCGCGGTGACCTTCTCATACGGCGGCAGGTCCAGTGCCGCGGCGAGCACGGCCCGCCAGCTGGTCAGCCGGGTCCAGGCCAGGTCGGTGTCGCCGGCCACGTGCGCCTTGCGGCGCTGTTCCAGGGCCTTGATCGGGTTGCGCTCGGCGGCGGCGTCGGTGATCCGGCGCTGGGCGAGCTTGCCGATCGGGTCCTGGGACGGGACCGCGGGGGCGGCGAAGGGCCACCAGGCGACCACCGGGGCGTCGGGCAGGAGCAGCGGGATGGTACAGCTGGCTCCTTCCTCGGCCAGCGGGCCGTACAGGCGCAGCACGATGACCTCGCTGGCCCCGGCGTCGCCGCCGACCCTGATCTGCGCGTCCAGCCGGGGCGCGGCCTTGCGCGCGCCCCTGGCCAGCACGATCACCCGGCAGGGGTGTTCGCGGCTGGCGTCGTTGGCCGCGTCGATGGCCTCCTCGGTGCGCTCGCCGTCGTCGGTGACGATGACCAGGGTCAGCACCCGCCCGAGCGCCACCGCGCCGCCCTGCTCGCGCAGGTCGACGAGCTTCTTGTTGACCACCGAGGTGGTGGTCGAGGGCAGGTCGATGATCACGGTCGCCTCCAGTGACGTCCGGTGCGGGCCATCATCTCCTCGGCGGAGTCCGGGCCCCAGGTGCCCGCGGCGTACGGTTCGGGCTTGCCGTCGCGCTCCCAGAACTTGAGCACCGGCTCCAGGATCTCCCACGAGGTCTCCACCTCGTCGTTGACCGGGAACAGCGACGGCTCGCCGAGCAGCACGTCCAGCAGCAGCCGCTCGTAGGCCTCGGGGCTGGACTCGGTGAAGGCGTGGCCGTAGCCGAAGTCCATGGTCACGTCGCGGATCTGCATCGAGGTGCCCGGCACCTTGGAGCCGAACCGCATGGTGATGCCCTCATCCGGCTGGACCCGGATGACCAGCGCGTTCTGCCCCAGCTCCTCGGTGGAGGTGGAGTCGAACGGCAGGTGCGGGGCGCGCTTGAACACCACCGCGATCTCGGTGACCCGCCGGCCAAGGCGCTTGCCGGTGCGCAGGTACCACGGCACCCCGGCCCAGCGGCGGTTCTTGACCTCCACGGTCATCGCCGCGTAGGTCTCGGTGATCGAGTCCTTGGCGAAGCCGCCCTCCTCCAGCAGGCCGGGCACCTTCTGCCCGCCCTGCCAGCCGCCCACGTACTGCCCGCGCGCGGTGGTCTCGGCCAGCGGCTCCATCGGCGCGGTGGCCGCGAGGACCTTGGCCTTCTCCGCGCGCAGGTCCTTGGGCGCGAAGGAGCTGGGCTCCTCCATCGCGGTCAGCGCGAGCAGCTGCAGCAGGTGGTTCTGGATCACGTCGCGGGCCGCGCCGATGCCGTCGTAGTACCCGGCGCGACCACCGAGGCCGATGTCCTCGGCCATGGTGATCTGCACGTGGTCGACGTAGTTGGCGTTCCAGATCGGCTCGAACAGCTGGTTGGCGAACCGCAGCGCCATGATGTTCTGCACGGTCTCCTTGCCGAGGTAGTGGTCGATGCGGAACACCGACTCCTCGGGGAAGACCTCGTTGACGATCCGGTTCAGCTCGCGCGCGCTGGCCAGGTCGTGGCCGAACGGCTTCTCGATGACGACCCGGCGCCACTGGTCCGGGGCCTGCTCGGACAGGCCGGAGCGGGCCAGCTGCTTGCACACCGTGGGGAACGCGCCGGGCGGGATGGACAGGTAGAAGGCGTGGTTGCCGCCGGTCCCCCGCTGCTCGTCGAGCTCCTTGATGGTGGCGGCGAGCCGGTCGAAGGCGTCGTCGTCGTCGAAGGTGCCCTGCACGAACCGGCAGCCCTCGGCCAGGGAGTCCCACACCGACTGGCGGAACGGGGTGCGCGCGTGCTGCTTGACCGCCTCGTAGACGACCTGCTCGAAGTCCTGGTTCTCCCACTCGCGGCGGGCGAACCCGGTGAGCGCGAAACCGGGCGGCAGCAGGCCGCGGTTGGCCAGGTCGTAGATGGCGGGCATGAGCTTCTTGCGGGACAGGTCACCGGTCACGCCGAAGATCACCAGGCCGCAGGGGCCGGCGATCCGGGGTAGCCGCTTGTCCCTGGGGTCCCGCAACGGGTTCTGCCATTGCCGACTCACTCAGCGACCTCCTGGACGGCCTTGACCACGTGCGCCAGACCGGCCGCGCGGTCGGTAAGGTGCAGGCGCAGCACCGGGCGGCCGTGCTCGGCGAGCACCGAGCCGTCGCCCTTGGCCTGCGCCAGCTGGAGCACGCTGAGGGTGTACGGGCGCTCCGGCACCTCCAGGTCCTGCTCGTTCGCGCCGGTCAGCTGGAGGAAGACGCCGTTCTGGTGTCCGCCCTTGTGGTACTGGCCGGTGGAGTGCAGGAACCGGGGGCCCCAGCCGAAGGTGGTCTGCACGCCGAAGCGCTTGGCCAGCTCGGGCCGCAGCACCGCGGCGGAGGCGTCGTCGAGCCGGTCCAGGTAGGCCTGCACCGACAGGTAGCCGTGCTCGGGCAGCGCGGCCTTGAGCGCGCGCAGCGCCTCGGCCACCGTGCCCGCCCCGGCCAGGAAGTCGCCCGCGGCGTAGACCTCGACCGGGCCGTCCACAAAGGACGGATCAGCCGCTTCGCCGGTGGGCGCGTCCAGCAGCGCGCGGGCCGCCTTCTTCGCCGCTTCCACGTCGGGCTGGTCGAAGGGGTTGATGCCGAGCAGCCGCCCGGCCACCGCGGTGGCGTACTCCCACAACAGGAACAGCCCGCCGAGCGGACCCGAGGTGGTGATCTGGGCGCCGGGCGTGCCGGGGGCGATGCCCACGGTGGTGGCGTCCTCACCGGCGTCGGCGAAGCCGGGCGCGCCCGGGTTCTCCACCGCCACCGGCAGCAGGCCGGTGCCGTTCTTGCCGGTGGACTCCGCGACCAGCTGCTCGGCCCAGTCGCCGAAGCCCTTGATGCCGGAGTCGGTGTCGGTGAGCACCACCTTCTCCGCGCCGCGGGCGTGCGCCGCGCCGAAGGCCGCGGCCAGGCGCAGCGCCGGGTTGTCCGCGCGGTCCTGGGACAGCACGGCCGCCGCGGCGGCGGCCTCGTCCAGCAGCCTGGCGATGTTCGCCCCGGCCAGACCGGCCGGGACCAGCCCGAACGCGGTCAGCGCGGAGTAGCGGCCGCCCACGTTCGGATCGGCCAGGAACACCTTGCGGTAGCCCGCCTCGGCGGAGAGCTTCTCAAACGGGGAGCCGGGGTCGGTGACCACGACGATCCGGCTGGCCGCGTCGATGCCGTTGTCGGCGAAGGCCTTGGCGAAGATCCGCCGGTGGCTGTCGGTCTCCACGGTCCCGCCGGACTTGGAGGAGACCACGATCACGGTGCGGGACAGGTCACCGGCCAGCGCGTCGGCCACCTGGCCGGGGTCGGTGGTGTCCAGCACGACCAGCCGCACTCCGGCGGTCTCGCAGATCACCTCCGGCGCCAGCGAGGAGCCGCCCATGCCGGCCAGCACCACCCGGTCCACGCCGTCGGCGTGCAGCTCCTGGCGCAGCTGGAGGATCTCGGCGACCAGCGGCCGGGAGCTCTCGTGCAGCGTGGTCCAGGACAGCCGGATGGCGGCCTCGGACTCGGCCTCAGGACCCCACAGGGTGGCGTCCTGGGCGGTGAGCTTGCTCGCGACCTGTTCCTCCGCGAGCTGCGCCGCCAACGGTTCCGCTTCGGCGTTCAGTCCACTGTGGACGATCTCAACCGAGATCTGCTCGGTCATCTGTGGTCTCAGCCCTTCGCGCGTGCGAGCTGGTCGGTGACGGTCTGCAGCAGTTCTTCCCAGGACTTCTCGAACTTCTCCACGCCTTCCCGCTCCAGCACCGCGTAGACGTCGTCCACGTCGATGCCGGCCTCGGTGAGGGCGTCGAAGAGCTCCTGGGCCGCCTCGGCGGTGCCGCGCACGGTGTCGCCCTCGATCCGGCCGTGGTCCTCGACCGCGAACAGGGTCTTCTCCGGCATGGTGTTGACCACGTTCGGCGCGACCAGCTGGTCCACGTACTGGGTGTCGGAGTAGTTCGGGTCCTTCACCCCGGTGGAGGCCCACAGCGGCCGCTGCGGCCGGGCGCCCTGCTGCTCCAGGCGCTGCCAGCGCTCGGAGGCGAAGACGTCCTCGTAGGCGGCGTAGGCCAGCCGGGCGTTGGCGATGGCGGCCTGGCCACGCAGCGCCTGCGCCTCGGGCGTGCCCTTGTCCGCCAGCCGCTTGTCGATCTCGGTGTCCACCCTGGAGACGAAGAAGGAGGCCACCGAGGCGATCGTGGACAGGTCGTGGCCGTTGGCCTTGGCCTGCTCCAGCCCGGTGAGGTAGGCGTCCATCACGTCCAGGTAGCGGGCCACCGAGAAGATCAGCGTGACGTTGACGCTGACGCCTTCGGCCAGGGCCCTGGTGATGGCGGGCAGACCCTCGACGGTGGCCGGGATCTTGACCATCAGGTTGGGCCGGTCGACCGTCTTCCACAGGTCGAGGGCCTCGGCGGTGGTGCGCTCGGTGTCGTGCGCCAGGCGCGGGTCGACCTCGATGGAGACCCGGCCGTCCAGGCCGTCGGTGCCGTTGTAGACGCCGCGGAAGACGTCGCAGGCGTTGCGCACGTCGGCGGTGGTCAGCTCGCGCACGGCCTGGTCCAGGTTCGCGCCGCGCGCGGCCAGCTCCCGGACCTGCTCGTCGTAGGCCTCGCCCTTGGACAGGGCGGCGGCGAAGATGGTCGGGTTGGTGGTCACGCCGACCACGTGCTGGTTCTCGATCAGCGAGACCAGGTTGCCGGTGTTGAGCCGCTCCCTGGACAGGTCGTCGAGCCAGATGGAGACGCCGGCCTCGCTCAGCGCGGCCAGTGGGCTCTTGGCAGTCACTTGTTTCCCTCCACTCGCGCGATGCTGCGCTGTGCCGCGGCGACCACGGCGTCGTCGGTCAGGCCGAACTCGCGGTACAGCGTCTGGTAGTCCGCCGAGGCGCCGAAGTGCTCGATGGAGACGATCTCCCCGGCGTCGCCGACGAAGCGGTGCCACGGCTGGGCGATACCCGCCTCCACCACCACGCGCGCCTTGACCGCGGGCGGGATCACCTGGTCGCGGTAGTTCTGCTCCTGCTGGTCGAACCACTCGACGCACGGCATGGACACCACACGCGCGGGAACGCCGCCGTCCTGCAGGATCTTCCTGGCCGCGACCGCGATCTGCACCTCGGAGCCGGTGGCGATCAGCACAACCTTCGCCTCGCCACCCTCGGCTTCGGCCAGCACGTAGCCGCCCTTGGCCACGCCCTCGGCGTCGGTGCCTTCGAGGGTGGGCACGTTCTGCCGGGTCAGCGCCAGGCCGGTGGGGCCGTCCTGGGTCTCCAGGACCTTCTTCCAGGCGAAGGCGGTCTCGTTCGCGTCGGCCGGGCGGACCACGGACAGGCCGGGGATGGCGCGCAGCGCGGCCAGGTGCTCGATCGGCTGGTGGGTCGGGCCGTCCTCGCCCAGGCCGATGGAGTCGTGCGTCCACACGTAGATGACCGGGGACTTCATCAGCGCGGCCAGGCGCACCGCGGGGCGCATGTAGTCGCTGAAGACCAGGAAGGTGCCGCCGTAGGGGCGGGTTGGGCCGTGCAGCGCGATGCCGTTGAGGATGGAGCCCATCGCGTGCTCGCGGATGCCGAAGTGCAGCGTCCGCCCGTACGGGTTGGCCTTCCAGGTCTTGGTGGAGCTGCTCTCGGGGCCGAAGGAGTCCGCGCCCTTGATGGTGGTGTTGTTGCTCTCGGCCAGGTCGGCCGAGCCGCCCCACAGCTCGGGCAGCACCTCGCCGATGGCGGCGAGGGTGTCGCCGGAGGCCTTGCGGGTGGCCACGCCCTTGGCGTCGACCGGCCAGCTCGGCAGCTTGGCCGCCCAGCCCTCCGGCAGCTCCTTGCGGACCAGGCGGTCGTAGAGGGCCTTGCGCTCGGGGTTGGCCTCGGCCCAGGCGTCGAAGCCCTTCTGCCACTCGGCCTTGGCCGCCTCGCCGCGCTTGACCACCTCGCGGGCGTGGGCGAGCACGTCGGCGTCGACCTGGAAGGTCTGCGCCGGGTCGAAGCCGAGGATCTCCTTGACCTTGGCGACCTCGTCCTCGCCGAGCGCGGAGCCGTGGATCTTGCCGGTGTTCTGCTTGGTCGGCGCGGGGAAGCCGATGATGGTGCGCAGCAGGATGAACGAGGGCTTGCCGGTCTCGGCCTTGGCCGCCTCGAGGGCCTGCAGCAGGCCGTCGACGTTCTCGCCGCCGAGCACGGTCTGCACGTGCCAGCCGTAGGCCTCGTAGCGCTTGGCCACGTCCTCGGACAGGGCGATCGCGGTGTCGTCCTCGATGCTGATCTGGTTGTCGTCGTAGATCACCACGAGGTTGCCGAGCTGCTGGTGGCCCGCGATCGAGGACGCCTCGGAGGTCACGCCCTCCTCGATGTCGCCGTCGGAGGCGATCACGAAGACGTGGTGGTCGAACGGGCTCTCACCAGGTGCGGCGTCCGGGTCGAAGAGACCTCGCTCACGCCGGGCGGCCATGGCCATGCCGACCGCGGAGGCCAGGCCCTGGCCCAGCGGGCCGGTGGTGATCTCCACGCCCGGGGTGTGCCGGTGCTCCGGGTGGCCCGGCGTGGCCGAGCCCCAGGTGCGCAGCGCCTTGAGGTCGTCCAGGGTCAGGCCGTAGCCGGAGAGGTAGAGCTGGATGTACAGGGTGAGGCTGGAGTGCCCGCAGGAGAGCACGAAGCGGTCGCGGCCCGGCCAGTCCGGGTCGGCCGGGTCGTGCCGCATGGCCCGCTGGAACAGCGTGTACGCGGCGGGGGCCAGGCTCATCGCGGTGCCGGGGTGGCCGTTGCCCACCTTCTGGACCGCGTCGGCGGCGAGCACCCTGACCGTGTCGACCGCGCGCTTGTCCAGCTCGGTCCAGTCGGCGGGAAGGTGTGCGGTGGTCAGCTCGGCGATGGTGACGGAGTCCTCTGAACCGGACACTTGACGCTGCTCCCAACTTGGTTGCCATAGCGGCGGAACCGGCGGACTGACCAGCCCCGAACCGTTGTTTTCCCTCTTTCGGCTCAGCCTAGTCCTTCGGCTGGCAGCTCACCGGACTCGATCCAGATGTTGGCGCGCCCGGACCCCCGTGCGCGCCCCGCTTAGGTAGCGCGGCTACCATCCGATGGGACCCGCAGCTGGGTCTCCCCGAACCTGACGAGGATCTACCCGGCCCGCCCCACCCATCCGCAGCGGCCGGGCCGATGAGGAGCGAGATGCCGCCGGTGACCGTGGTCAAGAGGGTCCGATGAGCGCCACCCTCGACGCGCCACCGCAGCGCCCCCTCGCCAGGGTCAAGACCACCGTCGGGGCGTACGTGGCCCTGACCAAGCCGCGGATCATCGAGCTGCTGCTGGTGACCACCATCCCGGCCATGCTGCTGGCCCAGCGGGGCATCCCGAGCGTGTGGCTGGTGCTGACCACGCTGGTCGGCGGCACCATGGCCGCGGGCAGCGCGAACGCGCTCAACTGCGTGGCCGACGCCGACATCGACGCGGTGATGAAGCGCACCAAGTCCCGGCCGCTGGCCAGGCACGCGGTGCCCACCCGCAACGCGCTGATCTTCGGCATCGTGCTCGGCGTGGCCAGCTTCGGCTGGCTGTGGGCCACCACGAACCTGCTCTCCGCGATCCTGGCGGTCGGCGCGATCCTGTTCTACGTGCTCATCTACACGATGGTGCTCAAGCGCCGCACGGCGCAGAACATCGTGTGGGGCGGCGCGGCCGGGTGCATGCCGGTGGTGATCGGCTGGTCCGCGGTGACCAACTCGGTGGACTGGCCCGCGCTGGTCATGTTCGGCGTGATCTTCTTCTGGACCCCGCCGCACTTCTGGGCGCTGGCCATGAAGTTCAAGGACGACTACGCCGCGGCCGGGGTGCCGATGCTGCCGGTGGTGGCCACCCCGGTGCAGGTGGCCAAGCAGATCGTCATCTACTCCTGGGTGATGGTGGCCTGGTCGCTGCTGCTCGCGCCCGCCACCAGCTGGCTCTACACCGGCGCGGCGGTGCTCGCCGGGGCCTGGTTCCTGCTGCTGGCGCACCGGTTGTACAAGGCGGTGCGGGACGGCGAGCCGGCCAACCCGATGAAGCTGTTCCACATGTCGAACACCTACCTGACCGCGGTGTTCGTGGTGCTCGCGGTGGACTCCGCGATCGGCCTGCCGGTGCTCGGCCTGCCGTTCTGAGCCACCCGTCCGGGCTGTGATCCAGCCGACACGGCCTGACCATCGCCCGAGGGCGTCCCCGGAGTGTTCGCACTTCGAGGAGGTCCGATGCACCGCAACACCCCCGATTCGGCCGCGGTGGCCGCCGCCGGGATCGCCACCCACGCGTTCAACCATCTGACCGTGGTGGTGCAGGACGTGTGGCGCTTCATAGCCGAGCCGGCCGCCGCGGGCGTCAATCCCGGCACCGTCTACCACCCGATCAGCGCGGTGCTGTACGTGTGGCTGGCCACGGTGGTCTACCGGGGCCGGAACTGGGGGCGGATCGCGATCACCGTGCTGCTCGGCTTCCAGGCGGTCGGCCGGTACTTCGTGTTCCTGGCCTACCCGGACCTGGAGGTGCGGGCGGACCTGGTCTGCGGATGGGCGCTGTCGGCGTTTGTGCTGGTCCTGCTGTGGGGACCGGCCCGGCGGCACTTCGCGTCGGCGGTGCGCGGCGCGGGCGGGTCAGCACTGGGTCAGCCTGTTCAGCAGGGCTGACCGGATGGCCGGCCGGGAGCCGAACAGCAGCAGGAAGGTGGCCTCGCGGACCAGGCGCTGGGCGTCGGAGCCGGGCAGCAGGCTGCGGCTGCCCTGGTGCACCGCGCAGGCGTTCGCCGCGCGCAGGGCCAGCTCCGCGCCCGCGGCACGGGCCAGTGGCACGTCCTCCGGCGCGGCGGTGTGCAGTTGGGCGCGGGCCGCGTCGAGCTGATCGGGCAGCGTGCCAGCCGCGTCGCCGAGCAGGGTGATCGCGCGGCCCGCGACGCCGAGGGCGAGGGCGCCGTTGAAGCGCTGGGACTCGGCGTCGCCGGTGAGGTGCTCGGCCTGCGGGACGGTGTGCACCACCCGCTCGTGCGGCACGAAGCAGCCGTCGAAGGTGAGGGTGACCGTGCGGCTGGCCTGGACCGCGAGCAGGTCGAGCGGCGCCACCGACAGGGTGTCGCCTGCCACCGCGTCGAGCAGGGCGAAGACCAGCACGTCCTGCTCGTCGCGGGCGGCCACCTGGAGCAGGTCGACCATGCCCCAGCCGGAGACCCAGGGCGCGCTGCCGTCGAAGCGGTAGCCGCCCTCGACCGGTTCGGCGCGCAGCAGCGGCGGGCCGGGGCGCACCGCCGCGCCGACCGCGATGCCCGCGCGGCGGCGGCCCGCGGTGAGCTCGGCCAGGTAGGTCTCGCGCAGGGCCTGGTTGGCCGAGCGGTCCAGGGCGCGCACCGGGCCGTGGTGTTGCAGCCAGACGAACGTGGTGCTCAGGCAGCCACCGGCCAGGATCTCCACCAGCCGAAGCACCGAGGAATAGTCCTCGATGTCCAATGTGGACAGTCCGTGGAAGCCGTTGTCCGCCAACAGGTCCAGGTGGCTGACAGGCACCCGGTCGGCGGTGTCCACCGCGTTCGCCGCCGGGAACAGCACGGTGTCGGCGATCTCCGCGGCCGTGCGCAGCGCCTGGCTCATGACTTCCCCCGATATTCGGTTGCCTGCCCAATCCGGACTCTGGTCTGCTGCGCAGCCTAGGGCTGCCAGCCCCCGACCTAGGAGATGATCATGCGTCCCTCGTTCGTGTGCCACCGGGAAGGAGTCCCCCTCTACCTCAAGGACACGACGCTTGGCTTCGCACACGATCAACCTCGGCATCCTGGCGCACGTCGACGCCGGTAAGACCAGCCTCACCGAACGACTCCTGCACACCGCGGGGGTCATCGACCGGATCGGCCGGGTCGACCACGGTGACACCCAGACCGACTCCCTCGCGCTGGAACGCAGGCGCGGCATCACCATCAAGTCCGCCGTGGTGTCCTTCGCCCTCGGCGGGACCACGGTCAACCTGATCGACACCCCCGGCCACCCGGACTTCATCGCCGAGGTGGAGCGGGTGCTCAGCGTGCTCGACGGCGCGGTGCTGGTGGTCTCCGCGGTGGAGGGCGTGCAGGCGCAGACCAGGGTGCTGCTGCGCGCGCTGCGCAGGCTGGGCATCCCGGCGCTGATCTTCATCAACAAGACCGACCGGCGCGGCGCGGACCCGGCGCGGGTGCTGGGCGAGATCACCGAACGGCTCACCCCCTCCGTGGTGGACCTGGGCGCTCGCCCTGCCGACCGCCTGGTGGACGTGCTGTCCCGGCAGGACGACGCGCTGCTGGCCGACTACCTGGCCGACGAGCGCTCGGTGACGTGGCCCCGGCTGCGCGCCGCGCTCACCGAGCAGACCCGGCAGGCGCTGGTGCACCCGGTGTACGCCGGGTCGGCGATGACCGGGGCCGGGGTGGACGCGCTCATCGAGGGCATCCGCGAGTTCCTGCCCGCGGACACCGGCGATCCGGCCGCGCCGGTCTCCGGCACCGTGTTCAAGGTCGACCGCGGCCCGGCCGGGGAGAAGCTGGCCTACCTGCGGCTGTTCGCCGGGACCGTGCGCACCCGCGACCGCCTGGACTTCGGCCGCGGTCGCCAGGGCAAGGTCACCGGGGTCAGCGTGTTCGCCGACGGCACGGCCACGCCCGCGGATGCGGTGGCCGCGGGCCGGATCGGGCTGCTGCGCGGACTGGACGAGATCCGCATCGGCGACCCGGTCGGGCAGCCGCATCCCCGCTCCTCGCTCAGCAGGCAGTTCGCGCCGCCGACGCTGGAAACCGTGGTGCTGCCCAGGAATCCGGCCGATCGGGGCGCGCTGCACCTGGCGCTCAGCCAGCTCGCCGAGGCCGATCCGCTGATCAACCTGCGCCGGGACGAGACCCGCCAGGAGATCGCGGTCTCCCTCTACGGCGAGGTGCAGAAGGAGGTCATCGAGGCGACCCTGGCCGAGGAGTTCGGCATCGCGGTGGAGTTCCGGGAGACCACCACGATCTGCCTGGAACGCCCGGCCGGCACCGGCACGGCGGTGGAGGTGATGACCAAGGACAAGGAGGTCAACCCGTTCCTGGCCACCATCGGCCTGCGCCTGGAGGCGACGCCGCCGGGGTCGGGGGTGCGCTTCGGCTACGAGATCGAACTGGGCTCGCTGCCGCCGGCCTTCCTCAAGGCGATCGAGGAGACCGTGCACGAGACCCTGCGCCAGGGCCTGCACGGCTGGCCGGTCACCGACTGCGCGGTCACCCTGGTCCGCTCCGGCTACGCGCCGAGGCAGAGCCACGCGCACGCCACCTTCGACAAGAGCATGTCCAGCACCGCGGGCGACTTCCGGCTGCTCACCCCGCTGGTGCTGATGACCGCGCTGCGCCAGGCCGGGACCACCGTGCACGAGCCGCTGCACCGCTTCGAGCTGGACATCCCGGCCGACACCCTGGCCCCGGTCCGGGCCGCGCTCGCGCCGCTGGGCGCGGTGCCGAGGGAGACCACCGCGCACGGCGCCGCCTACCGGTTGACCGGGGACATCCCGGCGGCCGCGGTGCACACCCTGCAACGGCAACTGCCCGGCCTGACCCGCGGCGAGGGGGTGCTGGAGTGCGTCTTCGCCGGGCACCGGCCGGTGCGCGGACCGGTGCCGGAGCGGCCGCGCACCGACCACAACCCGTTGAACCGCAAGGAGTACCTGCTGTGGGTGCTGCGGAGGGTGTAGCCGAACGGCCGCTCTTGCCGACCGATCGGTGGAGGTGGCCGCCGGGCCGCCGCGCTGCTGCCGGGCCTGGGCAACGGGGGGCGCGCTGTGGGCGCAGCCGGACCGGGTGGACGCGCCGGAGGGCTGGACCGTGGTGGCCAACGGGATCCGCACCGGCGAGCGGACCGGCGGCGGGCGCACGGTGATCAGGCACACCACCCTGCACAGCGCGGTCACCGCCGTGCACCTGGACCGGGTGCGCCCGGCCCATCGCGGCCGGGCACGCCCATCGGTCAGTCCTGGAGCCCCGCGCCCCAGGAGTCCCGCTGGTGCGCCGCGCCGCCCGCGACGAACCACCAGTGCTCCAGACCGCCGTTGTCCCCGCGCGCGAACACGGTCAGCTCCTGCCCGCGGTACACCGTGACACTCGGCGTCGCGGTCACCCCGCCGCCCCAGGAGTCCCGGTGCAGCTGCCCGTCGAACCACCAGTGCTGCAAGCTGTTGTCGCTGCCGCGGGCGAACACGGTGAGGTGGTCGCCGAAGACGACCGCGGCCGGGTTGCCGCTGATGCCCAGCCCCCAGGAGTCGTGCCGCAGGCTCCCGCTGAACCACCAGTGCTTCAGCGAACCGTCCGTGCCCCTGGCGAAGACGGTCAGCTCGTTGCGGTAGACCAGCGCGGCCGGGTTGCCCAGGATGCCGGTGCCCCAGGTGTCGCTGTGCAGGCTGCCGTTGAACCACCAGTGCCGCAGGCTGTTGTCGCCGCCGCGGGCGAACACGGTCAGCTCCTCGCCGAACTGCGTGGCCACCGGATCGCCGGCCAGACCAGTGCCCCAGGTGTCGTGGCGCAGCTGGCCGTCGAACCACCAGTGCTTCAACGAACCGTCGGTGCCCCTGGCGAAGACGGTCAGCTCTCCCTTGTACAGCAACACTGTCGGGTCACCGGCCAGTCCCTCGCCCCACACGTCGTGGTGGAACCGGGTGCCGTCGTGCCACCAGTGCCGCAGCGTGCCGTCCGCGCCCCTGGCGAAGACGGTCAGCTGGTCGCGGTAGAGCACCGCGGCCGGTTTGCCCGCGATCCCCGCGCCCAGCACCTCCCGCTGGGTGGGCTGGCCGGGCGCATACCACCAGCGGTGCAGCTGGTTGTCGGTGCCGCGGCCGAAGAAGTTGAGCTGATCGCCCGCGGCCAGCGCGGCGGGGCCGTTGCCGGGACCGGGATCCGGGTCGTCGACGGCGATCCGCTCGCGCACCCAGCCCGCGAGATCGTCCACTCTGGACTCCACCGCCAGGTTGCGCTGCTCGGTCTCACCGAGGCAGCCGCGCTGCCAGGAGGTGTGGTGCACGGCCACCAGCTCGGCCCGGCCGTCCCGCTCGCGGAACGCGGGACCGCCCGAGTCTCCCTTGCACACACCGGTGTTCGCGCCGTCACCGGTGAGATCGACCGTGGTCGCGCCGACCGCGCTCACCGTGAACGGCGCGGCGTGCAACCGGTCCGGGGTCCACTCGGTGGCGGTGCGGCCGAACCCGGCCACGCGCACCTTCTCCCCCGCCGCCGGCGCCCCGCCGATCGGCGCCACCGGCACGTCCAGGACCCGGTGCGCCAGCTTGGCCAGCACCACGTTCCGGTCCGCGCGCGGCTCCAGGTAGGCCACGCTGAGGACCTGGCCGCCGGTCTGGGACAGCGCGGTCCGGCCGACCGTGGCCCGCGCGGGCCTGCCCGGCGGGCCGGGCCGCAGGGTCTCCCCCGGCTCGAAGGTGAAGCAGGAGGCGGCGGTGAGCACCCACTGCGGGTCGACGAGCGCGCCGGAGCAGGCGCGAGCCCCGTCGCCGGTGTCCAGCTTGACGGTGAACCGGTGGCCGCCGTCGGGCACCGGAGCGCCGCTGACCGCCTGCGCGGTCGGCGCGGCCAGCAGCGCGATCAGCACGGCGAGCAGTCCGGCGGGTAGCCGGGTGGTCGAGGACATGCGGGACTCTCCCCCAGTTGTTCGGTCAACGACCTCAACCTCGCACCCGCGGCCGGGGCGTGCAGCAGCCGCACGGCCGAACCACCAGCCACCAGCCGGGTGCGTGGTGACCAGTACTTCTGTCCTGCCCCTCGGTTTGGGCCGCGCCTGTCGGCGGTAGGCCTGCTTCGGGCAGACCGGCGGAGGAGGCGCGATGACCGAGCAGCCGTGGCGGGAGCGGTGGGACGAGGTGGCGGACGCCAGCGTGCGCAGCCTGACCGCGGGCGAGCGGGGCCCGGTGGTGGTGCTGGTGCCGGGGCTGGGCGCGCTGGGCTACCTGCACGACACCCTGGCCGGCTGCGGCGCGTGGGCCCGGGCCTTCCTGCTGGACGTGCCCGGCTTCGGCAAGCGCGGCCCGCTGGCCTGTCCGGCCGAACTGGGCGCGGTGGCCGAAACGGTGGCCGCCTGGCTGGACGTGCCGGACGAGCCGGTGGTGCTGGTCGGGCACTCCACCGGCGCGCAGGCCGCGTTGCGGGCGGCGGTGGACCGGCCGGACCGGGTGCGCTCCCTGGTGCTGCTGGGCCCGACCTTCCCGCCGGAGCAGCGCAGGCTGCCCGGACTCTTCCGCGGCTACCTGCACAGCTCCCGGCACGAACCGCTCGGGCTGCTCCCGGTGACCGTGCCCTACTACCTGCGCGGCGGGGCGCGGCAGGTCGCCCGGTTCGTCCGCTCCGCCCAGCGGGACCGGCCGGAACAGCTGATCACCCGCGTTGGCTGCCCGGTGCTGCTGGCCCGCGGCGAACAGGACGGCTTCGCCCCGCAGGACTGGGTCGACCGGCTCGCCGCCGCCGCACCGGAGGCGGTGTCCCGCACCCTGCCCGGCGCGCACGCCTTCCCCTACGGCCAGGGCGGCCTGACCTCCCGGTTGATCGCCGAGGCCGCACTGGATCGGAACAGTGACCTGCCGGGACCGGACGGGCGGTTGCGCTAGCCCGGTCCGGGTATCAGGCAGACACGCCGGAGGGCCCGGCTGGGCGAAGGGCGGCGGTCTGGATGGAGCTTCGGTTCGAGGACGACGACGAACCGGTGCGCGCCGCGCGCCACTACCTCCGGCGGGTCGCCGCCGCGCTCGGGTTGCGCGGGGACTGCCTGTGCGTGGAGCAGGAGCGCCCGGTCAGCGTGTACCTGCCACTGGAGGAGCGACTACCGGACTTCCCCGGCCGCGATGTCGCCCTGCTGTGGGCAGCGGACCGCGGCTGGGCGGTCGCGGTGGAGACCCGCTGCGGCGCGGACCTGGAGGTGGTGGCCCGCCTGGACGGCGAGCACCGGCCGCCGCCGCGCGCGGTGGCCGGCTGGGTGCGCCGCCTCTGCCACACGGGCGTGACGTTTCCGGCCACCCGCGCCGGTGGCACCGCGGCCCGCTGACAACACCGGATATCTAGGCTTCCCGGCCGGGTACGGCCGAATGCGTGCACCGTGGAATCACCCTGGTATGCCGATGAGCGGAAGCGGTTTACTCCAAGAGGAGTCAGCGACCGGGAGGCAGCACGTGAGCACCGAATCACCGATTCAGGACGCCAACCTCGGCAAAGCGTTCGACACGCTCGACATCACCAGGGACGGCATCATCACCGCCGAGGACTTCGACGCGCTGGCCACGCAGATGGCCGACCGGCTCGCACCGGGAGCGGCGGCACACCGCAGGGAGAACATCACCGCCGCCTTCCGCGGCTGGTGGGCGCAGATCGAACGGGACGCCGACTCCGATGGTGACGGACAGGTGAGCAGAGAGGAGTTCATCGCGGCCACCGAACGTGGCCTGGCGGAAAACCCGGATTATCTGGAACAGTCCTATCTGAAGGCCGCCGAATCGGTGTTCGAGGCGATTGACCGGGATGGCGACGGACAAGTCGACCGCGGGGAGTACATCGAGCTGTACCGCTCCGCGGACGTGGGTGACGACATCGCGGGCGCGGCATTCGACCGGATCGACCAGAACGGTGACGGCGTGATCGACTACGCCGAGTTCGTGGCGGCTCTGCGGGAGCTGTTCACCAGCTCCGATCCCGATGCCCCCGGGACGGGGCTGCTGGGCTGAACGCCGCGCGGTGACGGCCTCGCCCCGGCGCGATCCGCTATGGACGAGGCCGTCCGCCGGGCCGGCTGGTCCGCTCCTGTCGTCTCAGTCCGCCGCGCTGAGCAGGTTCCGCTCGCGCACGGCCGCCAGGGACAGCGTCCGGTAGCCCTGCTCGTCGAACAGCACGGTCAGCCGGTCCCCCTCGGCGGAGACCACCACGCCGTGCCCCCACTCCCGATGCCGCACCGCGCTGTTGGGCGGGAACTCCGGGTCTTCCGCCGGTCGCGGCTCGGCCACGCCGCTGAGGCAGTTGTCGCAGGCGCGGCAGCCGCCGTCGTGCGCTTCGCCGAAGTAGCCGAGCAGGTACTGGCGGCGGCAGCCGGTGGTCTCGGCGTAGCCGCTCATCATCCGCACCCTGGACCGCAGCAGCCGCTGCCGCGCTTCGGCCGTGGCCGTGGCCCTGGCCACCGCCTGCTCCGGGGTCAGCCCGGGGTCGGCGTACTCGACGTGGCCGTCCGCGCCGGTGTTCACCGCCCCGGCCTCCGCCAGCAGGTTGACCGCCCTGGTGCGCCGGGCAGGGGGCAGCTCCGCGGGCTCGCCGGGCGGCAGCGGGCCGTCGTGGTCCTCGATCGCCCGCGCCACCTCGGCCAGGGTGTCCGCCTGCGGCGGGCTGCTGGTCAGGAACCGTTGCAGGGCAGCGTCTTGCGGGCGGTGGAACAGGACGACCTCGGCGGGCTCGTCGTCCCGGCCTGCCCGCCCGATCTGCTGGTAGTAGGAGTCCACCGACTCCGGCATCGCCGCGTGCAGCACGAACCGCACGTCCGGCAGGTCGATGCCCATGCCGAAGGCCGAGGTCGCCACCACCACGTCCAGCTCGCCCGCGGTGAACCGCTCCTGCACCCGGTCGCGGTCGGCCGCCTTCATCCCGGCGTGGTACCCGGCGGCCCGGACCCCGGCCGCGGCCAGGTCGGCGGCGTACTGCTCGGCGTCCTTGCGGCTGGCCGTGTAGACCAGTCCCCGGCCGCGCACCGGCTCGGCCGCCCTGGCCAGCACCGCGGCCCGCCGGGCGGCCTCGTCGGCGCAGCGCCGCACGGACAGGGTCAGGTTGGGCCGGTCGAAGCTGGTGACCACCTCGCGGTGCTCGCGCAGGCCGAGCCGCTCCGCGATGTCCGCGCGCACCGGTGGGGCCGCGGTGGCGGTCAGGGCGAGCACCCTCGGCCGGCCGAGCCGGGCGATGACCGGGGCCAGCCGCAGGTAGTCCGGCCGGAAGTCGTGGCCCCAGGCCGAGACGCAGTGCGCCTCGTCCACCACGAACAGCGACACCCCCAGCCCGGCCAGCTCGGCCACCAGGTCCTCCTTGGCCAGCTGCTCGGGCGCGAGGAACAGGTACTCGGCCTCGCCCGCGCGCAGCGACCGCCAGGCCTGGTCCCGCTCGGCGGCCCGCAGCGCGGAGTTCACCGCCACCGCCGCCGGAGCCCCGCTGCCGGCGATGCCGTCCACCTGGTCACGTTGCAGGGCGATCAGCGGCGAGACCACCACGGTCGGCCCGGCCAGCAGCAGCGCGGGCACCTGGTAGATCGCGGACTTCCCCGCGCCGGTGGGCAGCACCGCGAGCACGTCGTGCCCTGCCATCAGCAACGCCATCGCGCGCAGCTGCTCCGGGCGCAGCTCCGGCCAGCCGAACTTCTCCGCGGCAACCCTGCTCAACTCGTCCTCATACCCGGCTGAGCTCGTCACCGGCGAACCCGCTCCCGCCGCCGCGGCCGAGGAGCCATGGCCGCCGTGCACCGGTGGCACAGCCGCAGCAGCTGATCCCGCGCCTCCTCAGACTGGGTCAGCCACACCGCGTCCGGCCAGACCACGTGCGGGAACGGCGCCAGCTGGGACCGGCGCAGCGCCAGCCCGCACACCGTCTGGTTGGTCCGCGGCCACCAGGCGTGCACGTCACCGGCGGGCAGCCGGACGCCGTCCTCGCCGGTCCACTCGCGGGAGGCCGCCACCGCGGCGAGTCCGGGAGCCATCGGCGCGGTCAGGACCGCTGGTGGCGGGCGGCCTGCTCGTGCACACCCTGGTGCGGCGGCGCGCTGGGTTCCGCGCCGGTGCCGGAGCCCACCGGGGATCCAGCACTGGGCGGCGGGGCCTGTTCCGGCTGCCGCCGCTGGTCGCCACCGGAGGGCTGGGCGCCGGCGTCCAGCTCGGCCAGCCGGGCGTCGAAGACGGCCAGCACGGCCGGCCGGTTCGCGTGCGCCGCCTCGTACTCGCGCAACGTGGCCAGCTGCGGCCGGTCCAGGGCCCGGATCCGGTGAACCAGGCTGCCCTGCGGCAGGTGGTCGTAGTCGGGCAGCGGCAGCTCGGCGTGCTCGGACATCGTCGCTCCTTCCCTGGTACGCGGTGCGTTCCGGCTACCCCCGCGCCGCCCGGACAAACGGCAGGAGTCGATCGCGGCACAGCGGGCACTCCCTGTCCATGCGACTTCTCCAGGCACCGCTGACGGACAACTCGGCCGCGCTCCTCGTCGAGGGCTACGCCTGGCTGCCGGACCGGCTGCGCCAGGCCGACGGCGCGGTCGTGCACACCCGGCTGATGGGCCAGCCCACGGTCTGCCTCACCGGTCCCGAGGCGGCCCGGTTCTTCTACGACGAGCACAACATCCGCAGGCAGACCGCCATCCCGGGGCCGGTGCAGAGCACCCTGTTCGGCCGCGGCGCGGTGCACACCCTGGACGGGGACGAGCACCGCTGCCGCAAGGACCTGTTCCTCTCCGTGGTCGGCCCGGACACCGCCGCCGACCTGGTCGAACACGCCACCACCTGCTGGAAGCAGGAGACCGGCTCCTGGCGCGGCGGCCAGCGGATCGTGCTGTTCGAGGCCGCCGCCAGGGTGCTCACCCAGGGCGTCTGCCGCTGGGCCGGGATACCGCTGACCGAGGCCGAGACCCCCGCCGTGGCCCGCGACCTGACCGCCATGGTCGACGGCTTCGCCACCCCCGGTCCCCGGCACTGGCGGGCCCGCCGCGCCCGCGCCCGCCAGGAGGAACGACTCGGGCAGCTGGTGACCCAGGTCCGCGCGGGCGCGGCGCCGGCGCTGCCCGGCTCCGCGCTGCTGGCCGTGGCCAGCCACCGGGACGCCGACGGGCAGCCGCTGGACCCGCGGCTGGCCGCGGTGGAGCTGCTCAACATCATCCGGCCCACCGTCGCGGTCAGCTGGTTCGTCACCTTCGCCGGGCACGCCCTGCACCGCTGGCCGCAGCACCGGGAACCGCTGCGCGCGGGCGAACCGGGCTACGCCACCGCCTTCGCCCAGGAGCTGCGCCGCTTCTACCCCTTCGCCCCGTTCCTCGGCGGCCGCGCCGCCCGCGACCTCACCTGGCAGGGCGAGGACATCCCGGCCGGGGCGCTGGTGCTGCTGGACCTCTACGGCCAGAACCACGACCCCCGGCTCTGGCCCGACCCCTACCGCTTCGACCCGGCCCGCTTCCTCGACCGCACGATCGGCGAGTTCGAGCTCGTCCCACAGGGCGCGGGCGATCCGCGCACCGGCCACCGCTGCCCCGGCGAGGCGTTCACCCTCGGGCTACTGGAGGCGCTGACGACCCGGCTGGCCCGGCTCGACTACCAGGTGCCGCCCCAGGACCTGCGGATATCGCTGCGCCGGGTGCCCGCGCTGCCCGCCAGCCGGTTCGTGCTGATCCCGGACTGAGCGGGACACAGTCCCTTCGGCGGCTGGGTTGCCCGCCAGGGGGTTCCTAGGATCCGGGTTCATGCAGCTACGTCGTCGTTTCCGGGTCAGGCGAACCGGAGCCCTCGTGCTGGCCGCCGCCCTGTCGGTGTCGGTGGCGGGCACGGCCGCCGCCGCGCCCGCCGGGTGGGGCTCGCCGGTCTCCCTCGCGCCGATCGACCCGCAGCAGTGGGAGAACCCCGCTGACATGACGTGGTCGGACTACAAGAAGCCGCCGGGCACCGACTGGGCGAACCCGGCGCGCAAGCCGACCAAGCGGATGTTCAAGGGCGCGCTCGTCCTCGTCGACTACCCCGACCAGCCCTTCGCGGTCACCCAGCCACCGAAGTCCACCGTCTTCGGCAACCCCACCCAGCTGGCCAACAACATCCCGCGCGCCCAGGTCGCGCAGTTCTACCAGGACTTCCTCAACAAGCCCGGCAAGATCAACAACGGGCACACCATCAACGAGTACTGGATGGAGGACTCCGGCGGCCGCTTCGGCGTGGACCTCAAGGCCTTCGGCGCGTACCAGCTACCCGGCAAGTCCTACGAGTACGCGATGGAGTTCCAGGGCTCCGGCGCCTGCCCGGCCGGGTCCAACTGCACCAAGGACCTGCGCACCGACGCCGGCAAGGCCTGGCGCGACGACGTCGGCACCGAGGTGCCCAAGGGCTTCGACTTCGTCTTCTTCCTCTCCGCGGGACAGGACGAGTCGGGCACCTGGCAGGAGTTCGGGCCGATGATGTTCGCCAAGAAGGAGGACGTGCCGGACTCCTTCGGCCCGCCCGACCCCAACCTCCCGAACTGGGCGAAGACCCGCTACGTGGAGTGGACCTCGTGGAAGGCCGCGGCCTCCATCTGGCCCAACGCCGGCGGCGGCTCCTCCACCCAGGCGGAGAGCTCGGGGCAGGGCGTGTACGCGCACGAGTTCAGCCACATCCTGGGCATCGGCGACAACTACAACAACCCCTTCGGCAACCCGCCGGTGCGCGCCTACAGCGGCCCGTGGGACATGCTCAGCCGCGGCACCTTCAACGGCCCCGGCGGCACCCACACCCGCTGGTTCATCCCACCGACGGCCGGGGCGTCCATGGGCGCGCAACACATGCTGCGCAACAAGATGAAGCTCGGCATCGTGGACGAGGCGCACGTGCTGCGGCTGGACCGCGGCACGCTGACCACCTCCGGCCTCGCGGTGGCCACGGTGACCGCCCGCGCGGCGCAGCCGGGACCCGGCGGGCTGGCCGGGATCAACGTGGTCATGCCCGGCGGGGACAAGGCCCCGGCGTGCAGCCAGGCCAAGGATCCGCTCTGCGACGGCCGCGGCTACCAGAACTACACCCTGGAGGTCGTGGACCGGATGGGGGCGGACTCCTTCACCCCGGACAGCGGCGTGCTGCTGGCCAAGACGAAGAACGCCGACGCCGCCCCGTTCAAGTGGGTCATCGACGCCAACCCGCAGGACATCAACCTGGTCGACTACTACAAGCCGGACGGCACCCCGGTGAAGGTCACCGTGGGCGACCCGCGCCAGCTGGCCGACGCGCTGCTCAAGGCGGGCACCGGGTCCAAGTCGATCTACGAGTACACCGACACCCACAACCGGCTGCACTTCTACGTGCTCGACATCAAGCGGGACGCCCAGGGCGTGCTCTCCTACACCGTCGCGGTCCGCTCCCTGGACGGCGCTGGCCCGCACACCCGGGGCGTCAAGCTGGACAACGCCCGCACCGGCTGGATCGGGCACCGCGGCGCGACCGCGTGCTCCTTCCCGCTGACCAACACCGGCAAGGCCAGTGGCAGCCCGGCCGCGCACCTGCGCTCGGACGTCTACCGGCTCAAGGCCGAGGTCAGCGGCGCGGGCTGGCAGGTCCAGCTGCCCAACGCCCTCGCGACGGCGAAGTTCGGCGAGAAGGCGAACGTGGCGGTCAACGTGGAGCGCACCACCGCGAAACCGGTCGAGCCCGCCACGGTCAAGCTGACCGCGACCTCGGAGTCCGACCCGAGCAAGACCGCGACGGCGACGTGCACCGTCCTGTCCTGATCCTGCTCACCGCACTGGTGGTGGCGGGCTGCGCGAGCACGCCCGCCCCCACCGCCGCGCCGGTGAAGCTGCTCGTCCGGGACGGGGCGATGCGCGAGGTGGGCGCCGAGTGCTCCGGCACCGGCGCCTACCAGGCCATCCACCCCAAGGCCGGCTTCCGCGTGCAGGACGCCGGGGGCAAGCGGCTGGCCGAGGGCACGCTGCCGCCGGGCAAGGCGGTCAAGGCCATCGAGGAGCAGCTCGACGTGCCGAGGGAGCCCACGTTCTGCCAGGTCGAGTTCACCGCCGAACTGCCTGCCGCCGACGGCTACCGGCTGCTGGTCGGCGACCTGCCGCCGATCGAGCTGGCCCGCGACCCGAGTCTGGGCGAG
This sequence comes from Crossiella sp. SN42, assembly GCF_023897065.1. Lineage (GTDB taxonomy): Bacteria > Actinomycetota > Actinomycetes > Mycobacteriales > Pseudonocardiaceae > Crossiella. The sequence continues at coordinate 167,607 of NZ_JAMHIV010000013.1, read as the reverse complement.
CGGGCGCCCCTGGTGGGATTGACCACGTGAGAACCGTCCTCGCCCTGCTGCTGGCGGCGCTGCTGGCCGCCTGCACCGCGGCCCCGCCGCCCGCGCCCGCGCGCGGCGGGGCCGCCGCCCTGCCCGGCCCGCTGCCGCCGGGGGTCACCTTCCGCCCGCCGCCGCCAGAAGCGGGTGCGGCCCCTGACTTCACCGTGCCGCTCACCGACGGCACCAAGGTCACCGCCGCCACGCTGTGGAAGGACCGGCCTCTGGTGGTGGTGTTCTTCAGCTCCTGGTGCGCCAAGTGCGGCACTGAGCAGCGCAAACTCACCGAACTGGCGAACACCTACCGGGACAAGGTGGCTTTCCTCGGGGTCGCCGCCAGGGACACCGAGGCCGACCTGCGCGGCTACCTGGAGCAACACCAGGTGCCCTATCCGGTCGGCCACGACGACCAGCAGCAGACCGTCGGCCGGAGCTACGCCGTGGCCGAACCGCCGCTGCTGGCCGTCATCGCCCCCGGCGGCACCCTGGTCAAGGGGCTGACCTCGGCGAACGCCGTGGAGACCGCGCTGAGGGAGCTGCTGGGCTGAGCCGCGCTCAGGGCTGGGTGCGCAGCTCCAGCAGGGTCCCGCCGTCGCCGTTGTTGACCGGGTTCCACCGGTTCGGCGTGATCGGCGAGGTGCTGGTGACGTCCTTGACCCGCACCGTGACCGACCCGCGGTGGCTGTCGCCCTTGACCGAGTAGACCTCGGGAATGTCCATGCTGACAAATCCGGCACCCGGTCCGGCCACGAAACAAATCGGGTCGGCGAAAGCGGAACTGCTGAGCACGATCTGGTTGGCGTGCCCCGGCACGCAGGTGGTCAGCAGAATAACGCCATTTCCCTTCAACAGCCGGATACCGCGTTCGGCGAAAATCTTGTCCGCGCCCGGATAGGCGTAGTCCTCCTCCACCGGCGGCGGGTTCTCCGCCGCCGCAGCAGGCGTGGCCGCGCCCAGAATCGTGCCGGAAACAACGACCGCCACGAAATAGGCCAACCGCAGTAATGCGCTCATGACAAATGTCCTCAATTTCTCTGGATGCAGGTAGTAGAGCTTTTTGCCGCGCCGCGAACCGATACTGACTTCATTATGAAAGCTATAACACGTGCAGCCGTCCTGGCGACGGCGCTGACCATGGGCGCGGGCTTGCTGGCGCCACTACCGGTGAATGCCGCACCGGCACCGGCCCATTCCCGGGCGGAAGTGCTGGCCGCCTACCGGGCCGGCGGCCAGGTCACCGCGCGGGCCGCCGAGGCGGCGCTGCTGGGCAGCGAGGAGGACGTGCGGCGCTTCCTCACCGAACAGCGTCCGGTGGCCGCCGAGCACGACGCCCGGATCGAGGTCACCCGGCTGCTGGCCGCCTCCGGACCCGCCGTGCGGGCGGCGGCCGACACCGCGCTCAACGGCAAGATGGCCGAACTGCGGGCCTTCCTGGACACCGGCTGGCAGCAGCCGCACCGCAACGACCAGCGCAGGCTGGTCAACCAGCTGATCGCCCGCGGCGGCACCCAGCTGGCCAAGGCGGGGCAGGCCGCGCTCGACGGCACCGACGCCGACGTCGAGGCCTTCCTCGCCAAGGGCCGGCTGGTCGCCGAGGACCAGGACAACCGGATCCGGGTCAACAAGATCCTGGCCGCGGCCAAGGAGGGCTCCGCGGTCCACGTCACCGCCCAGCGCGCCCTGGACGGCGGCGCGGAGGACATCCGGGAGTTCCTGCGCAGCGGCTGGCCGGTCGCGGTGCAGCGGGACGAGGAGACGCTGACCGTCGCCGGGCTGGCCGAACTGGCCGCCGACGCCCAGGTCAGGGCCGCCGAGCAGACCGACATCGCCAAGGACAACGCCGACCAGGCGCTGGCCGCCGCGGGCAAGGCCAAGGAGGCCGCCGAGCGGGCCGCCGCCGAGACCGCCGCGGCCCAGGGCGACGCGCGCAAGGCCGCGCAGGCGGCGAGCCGGGCGGCCACCGCGGCCCAGGGCGCCGCCGCGGCCGCGCAGACCGCGATCAACGCGGCAGGCCGGGCCAACGCCGCGGCCAGGGTCGCCGCGAACGCCGCCGGGCAGGCCGCGATCGCCGCGTCCATGACCGAGCGCGCCGCGGCCAGGGCGCAGGACGCCGCCGCGGGCGCGGCCAGGGACAAGTCCAAGGCGCACGCGGCCAGGGTGGCCGCCGAGCAGGCCAGGGACGTGGCCAAGTCGGCCAAACAGGCCGCGGCCGCCGCCGACGCCGCCGGTCGCGCGGTCGCCGAGGCGGGCAAGGCCTCCGAAGCGGCCCGTGGGGCCAGCGGACACGCCGACGCCGCGGCCAAGGCCGCCGAGGACGCCGCCGCGGCGGCCAGGCGCGCGGGCGCCAGCGCGGCCGAGGCGGAACGCGCAGCGGCCAGGGCCCGCCAGGCCGCCGCCGAGGCGGCCCGCGCCGCCGGCCGCACCCAGGCACTGGCCGAACAGGCCGCGCGAGCCGCCTTCGACGCCAGGGACGCGGCCAGCTCCGCCGCCGGCCACGCCGAGGCCGCCGCCGATGCCGCGATCGCCGCCGCGGACGCCTACGAGAACGCCGAGGCCGCCGCCCGGCGAGCGGCCACCGCGGCCACCGAGGCCGATCGCGCCGCCCAGCAGGCGAAGTCGGCCTCCGACCAGGCGCACCAGGTCGCCGCGACCGCCAGGGCCGCCGACGACGAACGCGTCAAACAGCAGGAGTCGCAGGCGGTCCGGGACGCCGAGGAGGCCGCCCGCGCCGAGGCCGAGGCGCAGGACCAGCGCCGCTGGCAGGGCGGTCAGGCCGAGACCTTCGACCAGGAGACCCAGCGCCTGCTCACCGAAGCCGCCAAGCCGGGGCCCGACGCCCTGCGCGACGGCCGCGCGGCCGCGCTGCGGCTGCTCACCCGGGGCGGCCCCTGGGCGCAAACCGCGGCCACCACCGCGCTGAGCGGCCCCGACCCCGCGGTGCGGCTGTTCGTCAGCACCGCGCTCGGCCAGGCCGTGGAACAGGACGACCGGGCCGGGCTCGGCATCATCGCCGGATCTACCGACCGGCCCGCGCAGCAGGCGGCCGCCTTCGCCACGCAAACCGGAACGCACGAGCAGGTCAAGGAGTTCCTGCGCCTGCGGAACTACCCCGGAAAGGTGAACGACGACCGCAAGCAGGTCAACCAGGTGATGGCCGCGGCCGGACCGGACTCGCTGGTGCACGCCGCGGGCAACGAGGCCCTCAACGCCGACTCCAGGGGTGACACCGAGGCGCTGCACCGGTTCCTGGAGACCGGCCGGTTCACCGCGGCCAAGGCCGAGGACCGCAGGCAGGTCAACAAGATCCTGGCCGAGGCGCAGCGGGACGGACTGCGCGAGGTGGCCGCGGGCGCGCAGGCCGCGCTCTCCGGCCCGGACAGCTACCTCACCCGCTTCCTGCACGTCGAGCTGCCCCAGGCCCGGCTGCGCGACGCCGACACCGCCACCCACCGCGCCCAGATCGAGAGCTACCTGGCCAGGGCCGACCAGTCCTCGGCACTGGCCAGGCAGAACGCCAACCTGGCCGCCGAGCACGCGGCCATCGCCCGCCAGGCCGCCGACGAGGCCGCGCGGTGGGCAGCCAAGGCCCAGGAGTCGGCCGAGCAGGCCAAGCTCGCCGCCGACGCGGCCAAGGCCTCCGCCGAGGCCGCCCAGCGCTCAGCCGACCAGGCCGCGCAGTCGGCCAAGCGGGCCCGCGACGCCGCCGCCAACGCCGCCAAGAGCGCCCGCAGCGCCGACGCCTCGGCCGCCCGGGCCTCGGCCTCGGCGACCAGGGCGAACACCGCGGCCGCCGCGGCCCAGCGCGCCGCTGACCAGGCCCGCGCCGACGCCATCCAGGCAGGCAAGGACGCCGAGGCGGCCGAACGCGCCGCCCAGGAGGCCAAGGACGCCGCGGCCCGGTTCCACCAGGTCGGCGAACAACGGGAGAACGTCGGCGAGGTCCCCAAGGAGACCGAGGTCAGCCCCTTCGGCATCGAGAAGGTGCCGGAGAACATGAAGGACACCCCGACGGTCGACCCCAAGTCGGCCCGCTGCTGGGGCAGCGGCCTCGGCTTCGGCGCCAGCTCGGCGACCTGTTTCTACAAGGTCGACCACCACATCACCGGCACCCTGCGGTTCTTCACCTTCGACTGCCCGCCGGGAGCCACCGGCAAGGGCCAGTGCCGCCGGGTGGAGATCGGCACCAGCCCGATCGACTTCCACTACACCACCGAGCAGATGTTCAACACCGCCGTGGTCAGCGGCCAGATCCTGCTCGCCCTGGCCAAGGGCATGCTCGACGACTTCATCCGGTGCGCCACCGACACCGGCTGGGGCCAGGCCGAGGCGTGCGCGTGGGTCGCGGCCTCGGTCATCCCGCCCGCGCGGATCCTGCGCTCGGCCGAACTGCTGGCCAAGTCGGCCCGGCTCGGCGAGAACACCGACACCGAGTTCAGCATGTTCCTGCCCGACAACAAGAACGGGATCTTCGCCACCCTGGACAACTCAGGCCACTTGGCGCTGGCCGTGCAGAACACCACCGGCGTACCGGGTCTCGGCGGCAAGTTCTTCAGCTCCGCGATGGACCACTTCGGCGCGAAGGTCAAGGCCGTCGACGGCGCCTGGATCGCCGGCGGGAGCATGGTCGACAACCTCAACACGTTCAACGAGCTGATCAAGGCGGGCAAGTCGGACGACGACGCGGCCCGCGGCACCTTCACTGGGAAGATGGCGGGCAGGTACGGCTTCACCAAGGTCGAGTTCCTGGATACCCCCGAGGGCACGCGCGGCGCGTACACCAAGGTGAAGGTCCGGTTCTCCTGACCGGCGCACCAGTGAGGAGATCGATCGTGACCACGCGGGAACCCGACCGGATCGAGGTCGCGGCTGAGCTGCTGCGCGCGGCGAAGGCCGACGGTGCGGGCGCGGTCGAGCTCGTGGAGCTGCTCCGGCAGCGGCTCGGCGAGCTGCCCACCATGCTGTTCATCGCCTCGTTCCGGCGGGCCTTCGGCATCCCGCTCAAGGTGCTGCTGGAGGCCGAGACCTGGCAGGGCTTCCACCAGCCAGGACCGCTCAACCTGACCGACGAGCAGTTCACCCGGCTGCTCGCGCCCTGGATCTGAGCAGCGCACGGCCCCGGTCCGCCACCCGGCGGGCCGGGGCCGTCTAGGCTGCGTGCCGTGTCCACTTCTCACACGACCTCCCGGGTCCGGCTGCTCGCCCTCGGCGCGGTGACCGCGCTGGGCCTGCTCGCCGGCTGCACGCCCAGCGAAGAGCCCGCCTCGCCGGAAGAGCTGGCCAAGGCCAACCAGACGCCGACCTCGGCCACCAGCGCCGCGGCCCCGAGCACCAGCGCCGCGCCGAAGCCCACCGGCCCGGCCTGCGCGCTGGACGCGTTCAAGGTCGAGGGCGCGGCCAACGCCAAGCCCACGGTGACCGTGCCCACCGGCTGCTCCGCGCCGACCGAGCTGCTGTCCAAGGACATCACCCCCGGCAACGGTCCCGCGGTCAAGGCAGGCGACTCGATCGAGGCGCACTACCACCTGACCACCTTCTCCGACCGCGCCTTCAAGCAGTCCTCCTACGACGCGGGCAAGCCGTTCCCGGTGCAGGTCGGCGCGGGCCGGGTCATCCCGGGCTGGGACCAGGGCCTGATCGGTGTCAAGGCGGGCGCCCGCCGCGTGCTGGTGGTGCCGCCGAACCTGGGTTACGGCGAGCGCGGCCAGAGCGACATCGGCCCGAACGAGACCCTGATCTTCGTCATCGACGTGCTCAAGGTGACCCCGGGCTCCGGTTCCTGACCTGACCTCAGCGGTTGGCCGGGGTCTCGTCCAGGAACACCTTCGTGACGACCCGGCCATCCGCGGTCAGGTAGCCGTGCAGCATGCCCGGCGTGCTGTGCGGCGCGTCGAACTCCCCGGCCCGGTTCAGCGCGATCACCCCGCCCTGGCCGCCGAGCGCGGGCAGCCGCTTGACCACCACGTCGAAGGCGGCCTCGGCCAGTGACCGCCGCCCGAACTCGACCAGGTTCGAGATGGTGCCCGCGGCCGCTCCCCTGATGAACACCTCACCGGCCCCGGTCGCGCTGACCGCGGCGGTGTCGTTGCGCGCGTAGGTGCCCGCGCCGATCACCGGCGAGTCCCCGAGACGACCGGTCATCTTGTTGGTCAGGCCGCCGGTGGAGGTGGCCGCGGCCAGGTCGCGGGAGCGGTCCAGCGCGACCGCGCCGACCGTGCCGTGCGCCTGCGGGTCGGCCAGGTCCCTGGTGGCCGGGTTCTTGGCCTTCATCAGCGCGTCCCAGCGGGCCTGGGTCCAGTAGTAGTCCTGGGTGACCGTGGGCAGGCCGTTGCGGGCGGCGAAGTCGTCCGCGCCCTCACCGGCGAGCAGCACGTGCTTGCTCTTGTCCATCACCAGCCGCGCCGCCGAGATCGGGTTGCGCACGTTGCGCACCCCGGCCACCGCCCCGGCGGCCAGGTCCTTGCCGCGCATGATCGAGGCGTCCAGCTCGTGCCCGGCGTCCTCGGTGAACACCGCGCCCTTGCCCGCGTTGAACAACGGGTCGTCCTCCAGGACCTTGACCGCGGCCTCCACCGCGTCCACGCTGGTCCCCTTGCCCTGCAACACTTTCTGCCCCGCCCGCAGCGCGGCGGTCAGGCCGTCCCGGTAGGCCTTCTCCACCTCGGGCTTGGTGTCCTTGCGCACCAGGCCGCCGCCGGCGCCGCCGTGCACGGCCAGCACCACGTTGCGGGCGTCCGGGGCGGGGCGTCGGCCCTCGGCTTCGGCAACCTCGGCCTCGGCCCCACCTGGCGCGGTCGGCTGCTCGGGCAGGGCGCTGCTCTGCGGCCCGACCAGCAGCAGCGCGGCCGCGGTCAGCACTACGGTGGCTCGTCCTCGCATGACGGTGTCCCCTCCTCGTCCAGGCTGTGCTTCCTGCCTAGGTCCAGCGGGGGCGCGGCGGCACCGGCCGATGGTCGGTGCCGCCACCCGCTCACTCGACCGCGGCGCAGCGCGCGCCCTCGGCGGGCAGCCTGCCGTGGACCAGGTGCTCCTCCAGCGCGGCCCTGGTGCAGGCGCTGCGCCGGTAGACCCCGTGGCCCCAGCCGTCGTAGGTGAGCAACGCGGTGCCGCCGCGGGCCTGCCGGTGCAGGTTGACCGCCCACGCGTACGGGCTGATCGGGTCGTGCGCGGCGTGCAGCAGCAACAGCCTGGGCGCGGTGGTCAGCCGGGGCTCGCGCTGCGGGCTGGTGGCCGGGGGCGCGCCGAGGCAGCCGGTCACCGCCAGCTGCCCGGCCAGGGAGCCCCGCAGGCGCGGCGCGATCCGGCGGGTCAGCTCGGTGATCCGGGTCAGGTCGCCGAGGGTGCGCACCGCCATCCGCCAGTCCTGGCAGAAGACGAACGGGAACGGGTTCGGCGCGGTCTCCGGTGGCGCGGCCAGCGCCCGCGGCCGCTGGTCCAGCACGGCTTTGACGTAGTCGGCCAGCTCCGCCCAGGCCGGGTCGCGCAGGTGCATGAACGCCCGCTCGGTCAGCTCGGCCGAGGTGAGCGAGCGGCCGGGATCGGCGGGGTCCCTGACCTCGCCCCGGTCGGCCCGCGCCAGCAGCTCGTCCCACTCCCGCACCAGGTTCCGGCCGTGCAGGGCGCAGCCGGGGGTGCGCTCGCACCAGCGGACCCACTCGTGGAAGGAGTCCCCGGCCGCGGCGGCCTCGGTGGCGGCGAAGGCGGTCGCGCCCAGGCTGTGGTCCATGCCCGAGTCCAGGACCATCGCCCGGACCCGGTGGCCGTGGTCCTCGGCGTAGCGCTGGCCGTACAGCGAGCCGTAGGAGACCCCGAAGTAGCTGATCTGCCGCTCACCGAGGGCGGCGCGCAGCGCGTCCATGTCCGTGGTCACCGCCTTGGCGTCGACGTGCCCGGCCAGCGGCCCGGTCCGGGCCCGGCAGTCGGCCTGGACCTCCCGGTTGAAGGCGACCAGCCGGTCGAACTCCGCCTGGGTCCCCGGGTACCGGGAGGGCTGGCGCCGAAGCAGCTCCGCCGAGCAGCGCACCGGATGGCTGCGCGCCACACCCCTCGGGTCGAACCCGACGATGTCGAAGCGCCGCAACACCTCCGGGCTGAAGGTCGAGTCGGCCCGCAACGCGAAGCTGACGCCCGAACCGCCAGGGCCACCGGGGTTGACCAGCAGCACGCCGATCCGCCGCGCCGGGTCCAGCGCCTTCCGCCGGGCGACGGCGAGATCAAACTCCTCCCCCGCCGGATCGGCCCAGTCGACGGGCAGCCGCAGCGTGCCGCACTCGACGTTCTTGTCCTCCGGGCATGGCGCCCAGGTGATGCTCCGGTCCGGGCCGGGCCGCGCGGCAGCCGTACCGGTGGACAGCAGCAGCGCCGAACCGGTCAGCAGCACGCCCAGCGCTCGGGTGGTCGACCGCATCGAGTCCCCCTTCCTCGTGGTGACGATGACCGCACCGACGCTCGCGCACCGGCCGGGTCCCCGTCTGCCACCCCGGGGATGATCCGCGACCCCGGTCCCCTACGGGCTCACTCCGTAGGCCGATAGGGCAGGATGGATGACCATGAGCCGACCGCAGGTAGTGGTGCACGCCAACCAGGAACTGCTCGCCGCCGCGGCCGCCGCGCGCCTGGTCACGGCGCTGGTGGACGCCCAGTCGGCGCGCGGCGCGGCCTCGCTGGTGCTCACCGGCGGCCGCACCGGCAACGCGGTGCTGGAGCAGGTGCGCCACCTGGCCGCCAGGGACGCGGTGGACTGGGGCCGGGTGGACCTGTACTGGGGGGACGAAAGGTTCTTGCCGGCCGGCCATCCGGACCGCAACGAGACCCAGGCCCGGGCCGCCCTGCTCGACCACATCCCGGTCGAGGCGGCCCGCGTGCACGCGATGGAGCCCAGTGACGGCCGCTTCGGCGACGACCCGGACGCCGCGGCCGCCGCCTACGCCGAGATCCTGGCCGCGGCCGGTGCCGGCGCGGTGCCCGCCTTCGACGTGTGCCTGCTGGGCGTCGGCGAGGAGGGCCACACCGCCTCGATCTTCCCGGACTCCCCCGCCGTGCACGAGACCGAGCGCACCGTGGTCGCCGTCCGCGACTGCCCCAAGCCCCCGCCCACCAGGGTCAGCCTGACCCTGCCCGCGATCCGGGCGGCCCGCGAGGTCTGGCTGATGACCACCGGCGAGGCCAAGGCCGACCCCGTGGCCCAGGCCCTGACCGGCGTGTCCGAGGTCGACATCCCGGCCGCCGGCGCCCGCGGCGCCGAGCGCACCCTGTGGCTGCTCGACCGGACCGCCGCCGCCCGGGTCCCCGCCTGAGCCATGCCCTACCCCGGCGCACACCCCGACCACGAGCAGCTCTACCGCCGCTTCCCCCGCCTGGCCTACGCGGTGATCATCACCGTCCGGCTCATCGCCGGACTCCTCGGCCTGACCCTGCTCACCCTGTTCGCCCTGACCTTCCGGCCGGAACCCGCCCCACTGCACGGCCGGGCCACCCTCGCCGAACCCTGCGCCACCGGCTACTGCGCGGTCACCGTCACCTGGGACGACCGCAGCACCGAGCGCGGCAACCTGAGCCTCACCCGCGCCCAGCGCGAGGCCGGGGACATCGAGGTGTGGGGCCGGCAACCCAGCCTGTGGGGACGCACCGAGCTGTCCACCACGCCACTGGCTCCGCGCGGCCCGCAGTGGGGCTTGCGGATCACCTTCCTGCTGGTCGGCGCGCTGCTGCTGGCGCTGGGAGTGTCCCGGCGGTTCGGGCCCGCGCTGGCCAGGCGGCTCAACCCGGCCGGGTGGCGGCGCGCCCGCCGCTTCTACCGCTCCTGAACGCGCGGAAGGCCCGGTCCGCCGGGACCGGGCCTTCGCGTCAGCGGGCGGGAGCTACTTCTCCCACCAGCCCTTCTTCTCGTTCTGCTCGATGTTCTCCGGGTTGAAGTCGTCCTTCACCGCGGTCTTGCCCGCCTCAAGGCCGACCTTGATCGGGGCCTGCCACAGGTACTCCTTGCCGACTTCCTTGCCGACCTGCTTGCCGTACTCGGCGGCCTGCCCGTAGTCGTCCTTCAAGCCGTCCAGCCGGGGTATCTGCTCGCCTCTGTTGCCTCTGAGCCCGCGCAACATGCTCTGGTTGGTTTTGCTGACGCTCTTGGACAGGTCGAACCCGCTGCGGCTGTACTTGCCGAGGCCGCCGAGGCCCTTGATCTTGCTGGCCGCCTTGGCCATGTTCTGGATCATCGTGGACAGCACCCGGTTCACGCCCTGGCACAGGCGCAGGAACTTGGTGAAGTACTTCATGATCTTCGAGACCGCCATGCCGACCCTGGCGATCACCCAGGACACCCCGGCGGCGATGGAGGCGCCGAAGGTGAAGAAGGCGGTCAGGCCGGCCGCGACCATGGCCTTGATGATCTCGGCGACCACGATCGAGATGGTGTCCCGCACGATCGCGCGCACCACGGCCATCGCCTGGCCGAGTCCGCCCGCGGCCTCGGAGGTGGCCTTGGCCTCGCCGCTGATGGCCAGCAGGCTGTCGTTGACGATGGTCATCTGCTCTTTGAACGCCAGCTGCGCGTCACCGCTCCAGCCGCCGATCTGCGCGTTGAGCTCGTTGCGGGTGTCGGTGGCCAGGTCGGTGATCTCCTTGGACACGTTGTGCCAGGCCAGCACGCCCTTCTTGACCTCGCCGTCGTCCCCGCTGACGTAGTCCAGGCACTCCTTGAGCGGGCCGATGTGCTCCATCGCCCAGCCGATGCCTGCCTCCAGCAGCGAGCCGAACGGGTCCATGACCACGCCCACCGCGTCGAAGGCCAGCCCGGCCGCGGAGGCGCCCGCCTCCGGGAACTCGCCCTGCACCAGCGCCGAGACCGTCTCCGCAGTGCTGCCGATCGCGCCAGAGCCGTCCAGGGACTTGGTCGCGCCGTCGAAGTTGGAGAACCACTCCATCGTCAGCTCACTTCTTCCCGTCGAAGGAGTCGCGGATGCCGTCCTCCGCTTGCTGGTAGGTCAGCGCGGCGTCCTTGAGCGACTTCGCCACGTCCTGCAATCCCTGCGCGCCGTCCTCGATCTGCGCCCTGGCCTCGGCGGCCTGCTTGTTCAGGTCGCCTGCGAAGCGCATGCCGATCACGCCGTAGGCCTCGTGGCCCAGCTGGATGCCCGCCGCGGCGGTGGCCTGCCCGGACAGGCCCTCGCCGATGCGCTGGAGGGTGGCCGCGTACTTCTCCAGCTCGGCGCTCTTGGTGGTGAACTTGTCAGCCGTCATAACTGCCTTCCCCAGTGGGTGTGCCAGCCGAACCCGCTCAGCGCAGGATCGGGCCGCCGAAGTCGTCCTCGTCCTCGTCCCGGTCCGGCCGCGGCTGCCGCGGCGGCTGGGACGGGCGCGGCGGGGCGTTCGGTTCCCGCTGGGCCTGCGGCGGCTGACCTGGCTGGCCGGGGGCGTCCTCGTCCTCGGCGGGCGGCAGGTAGCCGCGCAGCATGGCCATGGTCTGGGTGGCGTCGCCGAACAGCGGCGTGACCACCTCCTCCAGCTGGCGGCCCGCCTGCGCCTGGGCCTGCTGGGCGAGCTGCACGAGCAGCTGGCCGAGGTTGCGCAGTGAGGCGTCCACCAGCGAGGGGTGGATCTGCACGTCCTTGAGCGTCCCGTTGACGTGCACCTCGACGCTGATCTTCCCGTCCGGGGTGCTGGCGCGGCCGCTCAGCTGCTGCAGTTCACCGGAGACCGCGTCCACGGCGGCCAGCCGGGCCCGGTTCTCCCGCTCCATGCGCGCTACCCACGCTTCGGGGTCCACAAACATTCACCTTTCACTCGCCCCCCATTCCACCCTGTCGCCCGGTCAGACTAGGCAACGGCCCGCTCGGTTCCCTCGGACGGCGGTAACTGTGTGCCGATTTCCCGCGCACCGCCACCGGACGTAATGGTCTGTACCATTTGCCCGGTCAACACCAGGGGTTACTGGACCGTTCGATGGCCGGACAACTGGTTCAAAGTTGTCAAACTGATGACACGCCCACGTTCGGAGCAACGAGTCGGTCGAGCAGCCGAACAGGGAACACGCTGCGTAGTCACGCATGACTTGGTCAATCTGACAAACTTTGACAAGTCCTCAGGCTGCCTGCCGAGTCAGCTGCCCGCAGATCATGACAAGCTGGACAGACTTGTCAACTGGCTCTGTTTTTTGGCAGCAAGCTGCCGTACGGTGGGGTCGATCGGACGGGTGACTCGGAGGTGCTGCTCTGGTCACGAAGAGGTTGTCCGGGCCCGGCCTGCGTCAGGCCGCCCCTAGGACAAACGTGAGCACGGAAACCCGCGGCGACCGCGGGCCGGACGGACTGCGCTGCCTGCGGCGCACGCTGACCGACCTGGGGTTGCTCACCCTGGCGGGTCTGGACGTCGTGGTGAACACGGCGCCCTCGACGCATTACACGTTCCTGCTGCCCGCGCTGGCCTGCCTGGCGCTGCTGTTCCGCAGGGAGTTCCCGCGCACCGCGCTGGTGCTGACCATTCCCGGCCTCGTGGTGGGCTTCACCGTGCTGGCCGCGATGGTCGCGCTGTACACGGTGGCCAGGTCGCGCAAGCTGGACTGGCAGACCGTCGCGGGCGCACTGCTGGTCTTCGGTGGCTGCCTCACCCTGGGCCCGATGCAGGTCTTCCCCGACGTGGCCCCGCACGAGGCGCTCCTGCGCGCCCTGTACGCCGCGCTGCTGTCGGGCACCCCGGTCACCGTCGGCCTGCTGGTGCGGGCCCGGTGCGAGCTGACCGGCAGGCTCACCGAGCTGGCCGCCGGCCGGGAGAAGCAGCAGCGGCTGCACGACCACGCGGTGCGCGCCGAGGAGCGGACCCGGCTGGCCCGCGAGATGCACGACGTGGTGTCCCACCAGGTCACGCTGATCGCGATCCAGGCAGGCGCGCTGCAGATGGTGGCCGAGGACGCGGACTCCAAGGAGATCGCGCAGACCATCCGCAAGCTGTCCAACCGCACCCTGGAAGAGCTGCGCAACCTGGTCGGCCTGCTGCGCTCCTCCACCCTGGACTGCGAAGCCGTGCAACCGACCCTGGAAGACGTGCCCCAGCTGGTCGCCGACTGCGGCCTGCCCGCCACGCTGACCATGGGCCCGATGCCCGGCCCGGTGTCCCCGCAGCTGGGCTGCGCGGTGTACCGGACGGTGCAGGAGGCACTGACCAACATCGGCAAGCACGCCTCCGGCGCCCCGGTCACGGTGCACCTGGGCCTGGCCTCGGGCAGCCTGCACGTGGAGGTGCGCAACGCCTGCCCCCGCGCCCAGGACGGCCTCGCACCGCTGCCCCCCGGCGGCCACGGCCTGATGGGCCTGCGCGAGCGCGCGGCCATGCTCGGCGGCACGCTCACCGCGCAGCCCACGGAGGACGGCGGCTACGTGGTCCGCGCCAGCTTCCCGCTCACCCCGGAGAACCTGGCCGCCCCCGCACCGGCCACGCCGATCCCCGCTGCGCACTCGGCGCCGATCCCCCCGGCCCCGGCCCACTACTCGGTGACGGCGCATTCGGCTCCGGCGAACTCCACTCCGGCGCATTCGGTTCCGGCGCGTTCCGCTGCGGCCCGCTCGGTCCCGGCCAGCTCAGGCCCGGCCGATCCGGCCCCGGCCCGCTCAGTCCCAGCCCACTCGGCCCCGGCCCGCTCGGTCCCGGCCACGACGGCCCCGGCCCGCTCAGTGCCGACCGACCCGGGCCCCGCCCGCTCAGTCCCGGCCCATGCGGCTGCGGCCCGCGCGGTCCCGGCTCCGGCAACCGCGGCCCACACCACCGCGCCGCTGCCGATCACGGCCAAGCACTCCGCGTCGTCGGCTCCCCCGCCGGCACCCGACCCAGCCCCGCCACCGGTCCCGATCCGGCGGACCACGCACGCTCCCGCCGCCGGACCGCCCGCGCTGACCTCAAGCGAGCACCTGGCGATGCTGCGCCACCCCCGGCCCCGCGAACCCAGCCCGGCGGAACTCCACCTGTCAGCCCAATGACACCGGGGGCAAGGTTCCCTGTCTCGCGGTGACAAGCCCTGACCGGCGCGTTCCGGGGGCGCCGGACCGGCTCATGCTGAGCGCATGACCGACGTCCTGTCCCCCGGAACGCACACCATCGAGATCGGCGGCATCCGCCAGCGCTAGCACGTGACGGGCGCGAGACTGGTCTGCCTCGTCCACTCCGGCGGTCCCGGCATCCACTGGGAGTACCTGCGGATGCCGGAGCCGGAGCGTCACCTGACCATGGTCTACCTCGAACCGGTCGGCACCGGTCAGAGCGGCAGGCTGCCCGCCGGCCAGTAGACGATGCGCCGCTACGCCGAGTTCGTCGACGGCGTCCTGGACCACCCCGACCGGGAAGGAACCGGAGCGCTTCTACCGCGCGGTCACCCGGTTCACCGCCGGCTAACGGGTCTCCGCGGCGACCCAGTCCAGGTAGTCCGCCCCGCCCCCGACCACCGGCGTCACGATCAGCTCCGGCACGTCATAGCTGTGCGAACCCCGCAACTGCGCCAGCAACTCCTCCACCCGCCCCGCCACGGTCTTGCACTCCACCCGCCACTCACCGTCTGTCTGGGTCGCCCCGTCCCAGCGGTAGACACTGGTCACCGGCACGATCTGGACACAGGCGGCCAGCCGCGCCTCGACGGCGGCGGCGGCGAGCGCGTGTGCGGCCTCGGGGGTGTTGACGGTGGTGGTGACGATCAGGTGTTCGGCCATGGGGTGGACGCTACCGAGGGCGGGACGGGGTGGGTGGGGGCGATCGAGGTAGTCCACCCACAACGACCATCGGGGCGGTCGCGGCGCGGGCGCAGGCACGGGGATCAAGACGACCGGTCATATTCAGCGGTGGCTCAAGACGACCGGTCATCTGGCGTTACCTGGCCGTGGGTGCCCACAGCACGCTGAATATGACCGGTCGTCTTGGCGGCGGGGGCGGGGGGCGGGGCCGGCGCGGGGAGGAGGAGGAGAGCGAGAGGGGTGCCGTGGCGAGGCGGAGCCAGGCTCGATGCTGGGCTCGGGGCGGACAGCAGAAGGCCCGGAGGCGTACCCGCCCCCGGGCCTGTCGTTGTTCTGACCCCTGCTACTTACCCACTACCCGGCCATGCCCCCACGGCCGTCCCGCTCACTGCTGCAACGCGCGCCGGACTGCGACACCTACCCGACCCGCAAGGCTGCACCCGCCGGCTAGCCCTCGCCGCGCTGGGCCCGCAGGCGGGCCAGCGCCTCCTCCAGGATCGCCTGGCCGTCGGCGTCGGAGCGGCGCTCCTTCACGTAGGCCAGGTGAGTCTTGTAGGGCTCGTTGCGTGGCGCGGCCGGGGGCGCCTGCTCGTTGCGGCCTGCCGGGAGCCCGCAGCGCGGGCAGTCCCAGCTCTCCGGTACCTCGGCCTCCAAGGCGAACGACGGCCGGACCTCGTGCCCGTTGGCACAGAAGTAGGCCACCCGTTGCCTCGGCGCCGACTCCCCTCGTTCGGACTCGCCCATCGGGCCAGCACCGACTCGGGTGCCGCGGATCGCGTTACCGCCAGCCATCGACCCTCACTTCCCCCGTCATGTATTTGCCCCTGGTGCCTGTGTTCACTTGTCAAGTCCGGATCCGGACTGTCAACAGTGGGAACGGTCGACGGCCGGATCCGGTTCCCTCAGCCTGCCGCCGCTGGCGCGAGCTTCATCAACAGGCCGACACCGATGATGGAGATCAACCAGATCGCGCCGAAGAACAGCGTGAGCCGGTCCAGGTTCTTCTCCACCACGCTTGAGCCGGACAGGCTCGACTGCATGCCGCCACCGAACAGCGAGGAAAGCCCGCCGCCACGGCCGCGGTGCAGCAGCACCAGGAGCACCAGCACCACGCTGGACACGATCAACACAATCTGAAGAGTCAGCTTCATCTCATCCTCGCCGTACCGCGGTAGACGTCACAGAGTACCGGTAAGAGCGGCCGACTTGGACCGCCCTCCGGATCATTGCCGTACGTAATGGCGATTGCACTACGTAATGGCAGATCGCGGCCTTACGGCAGCGGGCCGCCCGCGGCGAGGGCGCAGAGCTTGGCGAACTCCTCGGCGTCCAGGCTGGCTCCGCCGACCAGGGCGCCGTCGATGTCCTCCTGCTTGATCAGCTCGGCGATGTTGCCGGACTTGACCGAGCCGCCGTAGAGCACGCGCACCGCACCGGCCACCTCGGGGCCGTACTTCTCGGCGAGCTTGGCGCGGATCGCGCCGCAGACCTCCTGCGCGTCGGCCGCGCTGGCCACCCGGCCGGTGCCGATGGCCCACACCGGCTCATACGCCACCACGACCTGCTGGACCTGCTCGGCCTTGAGGCCCTTGAGCCCGGCGATGAGCTGGTCGGTGGTGTACTCCACGTGCGTGCCCGCCTCGCGGATCTCCAGCTTCTCGCCGATGCAGAAGATCGGCGAGATGCCGTGCTTGAGCGCCGCGCGCACCTTCTTGTTGACCAGCTCGTCGGTCTCGCCGTGGATCTCCCTGCGCTCGGAGTGGCCCACGACCACCCAGGCGCAGCCGAGCTTGGCCAGCATCGGACCCGAGATGTCCCCGGTGTAGGCGCCGGAGTCGTGCGGCGAGAGGTCCTGCGCACCATAGGTGAGCAGCAGCTTGTCGCCGTCCTTGAGGGTCTGGATGCTGCGGATGTCCACGAACGGCGGCAGCACCGCCACGTCGACCTTGTCGTAGTACTTGTCCGGCAGGGAGAACGCGAACTTCTGGACCAGCGCGATGGCTTCCAGGTGGTTCAGGTTCATCTTCCAGTTGCCTGCGATGAACGGCTTGCGCGCCATCAGTCCTCCAGGACGGTAACGCCGGGGAGTTCCTTGCCCTCAAGGAACTCCAGAGAGGCTCCACCACCGGTGGAGATGTGCGAGAAACCGTCCTCGGGCAGGCCGAGCTGGCGCACCGCGGCCGCGGAGTCGCCGCCGCCGACCACGGTGAAGGCCGAGGAGTCGACCAGGGCCTGCGCCACGGCGCGGGTGCCGCCTGCGAACTCCGCGACCTCGAACACGCCCATCGGCCCGTTCCAGAACACGGTCTTGGCGTCGGCGAGCTTGTCCGCGAACAGCCGCTCGGTGTCCGGGCCGATGTCCAGGCCCATCCGCTCGGCCGGGATGCCGCCGGCCGGCACGACCACCGGGTCCGGCTGGCTCTCGGCGCCGAAGTCGGGGAACTGCTCGGCGGTGCGCACGTCGACCGGCAGCACCAGCTCCACGCCGCGCTTGTCCGCCTCGGCCAGGAAGCCGCGCACCGTGTCGAGCTGGTCCTCCTGCAGCAGGGACTTGCCGACCTCGTGGCCCTGGGCCTTGAGGAAGGTGTAGGCCATGCCGCCGCCGATGAGCAGGCGGTCGACCTTGGCGAGCAGGTTCTCGATCACGCCGAGCTTGTCGGAGACCTTGGACCCGCCGAGCACCACCACGTACGGGCGCGCGGTGTCCGCGGTGAGCTTGCGCAGCACCTCGACCTCGGCCAGCACCAGGCCACCGGCGTAGTGCGGCAGCAGCTTGGCCAGGTCGTAGACCGAGGCCTGCTTGCGGTGCACCACGCCGAAACCGTCGGAGACGAAGGCGCCGTCAGGGCCGGCCAGCGCGGCCAGCTCCTGGGCGAACCCGGTCCGCTCGGCCTCGTCCTTGCTGGTCTCGCGCGGGTCGAAGCGCACGTTCTCCAGCAGCGCCACGTCGCCGTCGGCGAGCCCGTCCACCGCCGCCTGCGCGGCCTGGCCGGTGATCTCGGTGATGCCGAGAACCTCGCGCCCCAGCAGGTCGCCGAGGCGGACGGCGACCACGCCGAGGGAGAACTTCGGGTCCGGCTTGCCCTTGGGACGGCCGAGGTGGGCCATCACCACGACCCGGGCACCGGCCTCGGAGAGCTGCTTGATGGTGGGCAGCGAGGCGCGTACCCGGCCGTCGTCGGTGATGACGGAACCGTCCAGAGGAACGTTGAGGTCGGCGCGCACCAGGACGCGCCGACCCGCAACACCCTCGGCCAGAAGATCTGCCAGGGTCTTCACAGTTTTCTCTCCGTCAGAGCTTGGAGGCGACCAGCGCGGTCAGGTCGACCAGGCGGTTGGAGTAGCCCCACTCGTTGTCGTACCAGCCGACCACCTTGACCTGGTTGCCGATGACCTTGGTCAGCGGCGCGTCGAAGATGCAGGACGCCGGGTCGGTGACGATGTCGGTGGAGACGATCGGCTCCTCGCTGTAGCGCAGGATGCCCTTCAGCGCGCCCTCCGCCGCCGCCTTGACCGCCGCGTTGACCTCCTCGACCGAGGTCTCGCGGCCGACGGTGACGGTCAGGTCGGTGGCCGACCCGGTCGGCACCGGCACCCGCAGCGCGTAGCCGTCCAGCTTGCCCTTGAGCTCCGGCAGCACCAGGCCGATGGCCTTGGCCGCGCCGGTGCTGGTCGGCACGATGTTCAGCGCCGCCGCGCGCGCCCTGCGCAGGTCCTTGTGCGGGGCGTCCTGCAGGTTCTGGTCCTGGGTGTAGGCGTGGATGGTGGTCATCAGACCGCCCTGGATGGTGAAGGTGTCGTGCAGGACCTTCGCCATCGGCGCCAGGCAGTTGGTGGTGCAGGAGGCGTTGGAGATGATGCTCTGCGAGCCGTCGTACTTCTCGTCGTTGGCGCCCAGCACCACGGTCAGGTCCTCGCCCTTGGCCGGGGCGGAGATGATGACCTTCTTGGCGCCACCCTCGTCGATGTGCTTGCGCGCGACGGAGGCGTCGGTGAAGAAGCCAGTGGACTCGACGACCACGTCGACGCCCAGGTCCTTCCACGGCAGCTTGCCCGGGTCACGCTCGGCCAGCGCCTTGATGACCTTGCCGTTGACGGAGATACCCTCGTCGGTGACCTTCACCTCGCCGTCGAGGCGGCCCAGGATGGAGTCGTACTTCAGCAGGTGCGCCATCGTGGCCACGTCACCCAGGTCGTTGAAGGCCACGATCTCAATGTCCCGGCCGCTGGCGGCCAGCGCGCGCCAGAAGTTGCGGCCGATACGACCAAAGCCGTTCACACCTACGCGAACCGTCACGGTGCGTCTCCTCGAGGTTCGTCCCGGCCGTCCAAGACCGGGCGCATACCGGCGTTTCCGCATTCACCCTAGCGGGCCGGAATCGCGCTGGTCACGGCCACCCGGGGAACTGGCTTGATCGAGACAGAGACCAAGGTCACCGAGAGGCCCCCGCGCTTGCCCTCCAGCAAGGTGGAGGTTCGAGCATGGAGCCATGGACGACAACGGCATCCTGCTCTTCCACAACACGATGCGGATCACCGAGGGCCACCTGGCCGGGTTCCGCGCCGCCATCGCCGAGGCGGTGGCCTTCGCCCGGCGGCACGGGCCGCAGCTGATGGTCGAGGTCTTCATCGACGAGGACCGGATGACCGCGCACAGCTTCCAGCTCTTCGGTGACTCGGAGGCGGTCCGGGCGCACTGGCGGCTGGCCGACCCCTACATCCAGGAGGTGATGGCGCACTGCCGGGTGGACCGCTTCGAGGTCTACGGCGAGCCGGAACCGGACGTGCTGGCCGGCGTGCGGGACGGGATCGGCGAGGGTGAGCTGTCCCTGGCGCCGCGGGTGGCGGGGTTCCTCCGGTTCGGGACCGCGACCTGAGGACGACCAGCGCCGAACCGGGCGGCGCGGGGAGCGGGCTGGGCGCGGTCCTGCTCGCGCCCAGCCCGCTCCTGCCCGGGGGTGCGCTAGGCGTCCAGCATGTCCGCGGTGACCGCGCTCTCGGTGTCGCCGACGCCGAGCTCGCGGGCCTTCTTGTCCGCCATGGCCAGCAGACGCCTTATCCTGCCCGCCACCGCGTCCTTGGTCATCGGCGGCTCGGCCAGCTGACCGAGCTCCTCCAGGGAGGCCTGCCGGTGGGCCAGGCGGAGCTGGCCGGCGGCGACCAGGTGGTCGGGGACCTCGTTGCCGAGGATGTCCAGGGCCCGTTCGACCCTGGCCGCGGCGGCGACCGCGGCGCGGGCGGAGCGGCGCAGGTTGGCGTCGTCGAAGTTGGCCAGGCGGTTGGCGGTGGCCCTGACCTCGCGGCGCATCCGGCGTTCTTCCCAGGCCAGCACGCTGGAGTGGGCGCCGAGCCTGGTCAGCAGCGCGCCGATGGCGTCGCCGTCGCGGACCACGACCCGGTCGGCGCCGCGGACCTCACGGGACTTGGCCTGGATGCCCAGGCGGCGGGCCGCGCCGACCAGGGCCAGCGCCGCCTCCGGGCCGGGGCAGGTGACCTCCAGGGCGGAGGAGCGGCCCGGTTCGGTGAGCGAGCCGTGCGCGAGGAAGGCCCCGCGCCAGGCGGCCTCGGAGTCGCAGGTGCCGCCGCTGACCACGTGCGCGGGCAGGCCGCGCACCGGGCGGCCCCTGGGGTCGAGCAGACCCGTCTGGCGGGCCAGGCCGTCGCCGTCCTTGACCACCCTGACCACGTACCGGGTGCCCTTGCGCAGGCCGCCCGAAGTGATCACGTGCACGTCGCTGATGTGGCCGAACAGCTCCTGGATCTCCTTGCGCAGCCTGCGCGCGGCCGAGCCGGTGTCGATCTCGGCCTCCACCACCACGCGCCCCGCCACGATGTGCAGGCCGCCGGCGAAGCGCAGCAGCGAGGACACCTCGGCGCGGCGGCAGCAGGTCTTGGTGACGGTGAGACGGCTCAGCTCGTCCTTGACCGAGGCGGTCATCGCCATGGCCGGCCCTCCTTCTCTTCGCCGGGAGCCGGCCTGCCCGGACCGGGGATCTCGGCTAGTGCTTCCTGCAGACTCACCGCGAGCGCCGCCGGGTCGTGCCGGTCCGGGCTGCCGTGGTGACAGATCTTGCGCAGTGTGGTGACCGCGCCGAGGGCGGCCGCGGCCCGGCGCAGGCGGTCGGGGGTGGACACCGAGTCGGTATCGGCCACCACCGCGTCCACCCTGAGCCTGGGCGCGTGCTCGGCGAGCACGTGCAGGTGCTGCTCCGGGGAGAAACCCTCGGTCTCCCCCGGCTGCGGGACCAGGTTGAGCACGACCACCTTGCGCGCCTGGGTGTGCACCAGCGCCTCGTGCAACTCCGGGACCAGCAGGTGCGGCAGCACGCTGGTGAACCAGGAGCCGGGGCCCAGCAGCACGACATCGGCGGCCTCGACCGCGGCCACCGCCTCCTCACAGGCCCGGGGCGCCTCGTCGCCGGGCGCCGCGCCCTGCAGGCGGACCCGCTGCACCCGGCCGGGTGTGCTGGCCACGGCGACCTGCCCGCGGATCCGGCGCACCGACCTGGGGTCCTCGTCGAGACCGACCACGTCGGCCTCGATGTCCAGTGGCACCCGGCACATCGGCAGCACCCGTCCACGCACTCCCAACAGTTTGCGCACCTCGTCCAGCACCGCCACCGGATCGCCGAGCACCTCGAGGAGCCCGGCCAGCACGAGGTTGCCCACCGCGTGCCCGGCCAGCGCGCCCGAACCGCCGAAGCGGTGCTGGAACACGTCCGTCCACAGTAGACGATCTTCGTCCTCATCCGCCAACGCGGTCAGCGCCTTGCGCAGATCGCCCGGCGGCAGCAGCCCGAGCTCGCGGCGCAGCCGCCCCGAGGAGCCGCCGTCGTCGGCCACCGTGACCACGGCGGTGACGTCGTCGGTGAGCCGCCGCAGCGCGGACAGCGTGGCCTGCAGGCCGTGGCCGCCGCCCAGCGCGACGGCGCGCAGCGGCCTGCCTGGCTCGTCGTCGGGTGCCGGCGTCACTCCCGCCCCAGGTCCCGGTGCACGACCTTGACCGCCATGCCGTCCTCCTTGGCCAGCAGCCCGGCCAGCTGTTCGGAGATCGCCACACTGCGGTGCTTACCACCCGTGCAGCCGATCGCCAGGGTCAGGTACCGCTTGCCCTCGCGCCGGTAGCCCGCGCCGATGAGCCGCAGCAGCTCGTGGTAGCGCTCCAGGAACTCCTCCGCGCCCTCCTGGGAGAGCACGTAGTTGCGCACCGCCTCGTCCAGGCCGGTGAAGTCGCGCAGTTCCGGGATCCAGAACGGGTTGGGCAGGAACCGCACGTCCATCACCAGGTCGGCGTCCATCGGCAGGCCGTACTTGTAGCCGAAGGAGAGCACGGTGACCCTGGTGCTGGCCGAGGTCTCGCTGCCGAAGGCGTCCTCGATCTTGGCGCGCAGCTGGTGCACGGACAGCGCGGAGGTGTCCAGCACCAGGTCCGCCTCCTCCCGCAACGGGGTCAGCAGCCTGCGCTCATTGGCGATGCCGTCGGCCAGCCGCCCGTCGCCCTGCAGCGGGTGGCCGCGGCGGACGTGCTCGAAGCGGCGGATCAGCACCGCGTCGGTGGCCTCCAGGAACAGCACCTTGGGCTTGTAGCCGCGCGCGTCCAGGTCCTTGATCACCGCGGCCAGGTCGTCGGTGAAGGCGCGGCTGCGCACGTCCATCACCACCGCGACCCTGGAGATGACGCCCTGGGCCTGCGCGCCCAGCTCGACCATGGTGGCGACCAGTTCGGGCGGCAGGTTGTCCACCACGAACCAGCCCAGGTCCTCCAGGCACTTGGCGGCGGTGCTGCGGCCGGCTCCGGACAGGCCGGTCACCACCGCCACCTCGACGCCGGACTTCTCCTCGGTCACCCGTCCTCCTGCTGTCGCGGGACTTGCTTGTCGTCCTTGTTCTGCAACGCCACCAGCACCGCCAGCGCCGTCTGCCGCCCGACCCCGGGCACCTCGGTGAGCTGCTCGACGCTGGCCGCGCGGAGCTTGCGCACCGAGCCGAAGTGCTTGAGCAGCGCGGTCTTGCGGGACTCGCCCAGGCCCGGCACGTCGTCCAGCGCCGAGGTGGTCATCCGCTTGGACCGCTTCTGCCGGTGGTAGCGGATGGCGAAGTCGTGAGCCTTGTCCCGAACCTCCTGCAGCAGGTACATCGCCGCGCTGTTCCGGGCCAGGATCACCGGATCGGGGTCGGCCGGCAGCCAGATCTCCTCCAGCCGCTTGGCGATGCCGATGACCGCCACGTCCTGCACGCCGAGCTCGGCGAGCACGTCGGCGGCGGCGTTGACCTGGGGCGCGCCACCGTCGATGACGAGCAGGTTGGGCGGGTAGGCGAACCGCTTGGGGCGGCCGGTGGCCGGGTCGATGCCGGGCCGGGCCTCGGCTTCGGCCGCGTCCACCTCGCCGGAGACCGGGGCGGTCTGGGCGATCTCCTCGACGTCGGCGCGGTGCCGGGCGAAGCGGCGGCGCACCACCTCGGCGATGGAGCCGACGTCGCCGCCCACGTCACCGGTGTCGGCGTCGCCGCGGATGGCGAAGTGCCGGAACTCGGACTTGCGCGGCAGCCCGTCCTCGAAGACCACCAGTGAGGCGACCACGTCGGTGCCCTGGATGTGGCTGACGTCGACGCACTCGATCCGCAGCGGCGCGGTGTCCAGCGCCAGCGCGTCCTGAAGTTCTTGCAGGGCAAGGGATCGGGCCGTGAGGTCGCCGGAGCGGCGGAGCTTGAACTGGGTGAATGCCTCGGCGGCGTTGCGGGCCACCGTCTCGGCCAGCGCGCGCTTGTCCCCGCGCTGCGGCACCCGCAGCTGCACCCGGGAGCCGCGCAGCTTCGACAGCCACTCGGTGACCGCCTCGGCCTCCGGCGGCAGCTCGGGCACCAGCACCTCGCGCGGCACCGCCTCTGCCCCACCGCCGTCGGCCTGTTCGCCGAGCTCGTTCTGCTCGCCGTAGAACTGGGTGAGGAACTGCTCGACCAGGCCGGGGGTGTCGACCTCCTCGACCTTGTCGATCACCCAGCCGCGCTGCCCGCGGACCCGGCCACCGCGCACGTGGAAGACCTGCACCGCAGCGGCCAGCTCGTCCTGGGCGAAGGCGATCACGTCGGCGTCGGTGCCGTCGCCGAGCACCACGGCCTGCTTCTCCATGGCCCGGCGCAGCGCGTCCAGGTCATCGCGCAGCCGGGCGGCCTTCTCGAACTCCAGCTCCTCGGCCGCGGCCTGCATCTGCTTTTCCAGGCGGCGCATCATGGTGTCGGTGCGGCCGGAGAAGAAGTCGCAGAAGTCCTCGACGATGTCCCGGTGCTCCTCGGCGCTGACCTTGCCGACGCAGGGCGCGGAGCACTTGTCGATGTAGCCGAGCAGGCAGGGGCGGCCGATCTGGCTGTGCCGCTTGAACAGCCCGCCGGTGCAGGTGCGCGCGGGGAAGACCCGCAGCAGCAGGTCGATGGTCTCGCGCAGCGCCCAGGCGTGGGAGTACGGGCCGAAGTAGCGCACGCCCTTGCGCCGGGGCCCGCGGTAGACGTGCAGCCGCGGGAACTCCTCGCCGACGGTGACCGCGAGCATCGGGTAGGACTTGTCATCGCGGTAGCGGACGTTGAACCGGGGGTCGAACTCCTTGATCCAGGAGTACTCCAGCTGCAACGCCTCCACCTCGGAGGACACCACGGTCCACTCCACCGAGGCGGCGGTGGTGACCATCTGCCGGGTGCGCGGGTGCAGGCCGGCGAGGTCGGCGAAGTAGGAGTTGAGCCGGCTGCGCAGGCTCTTGGCCTTGCCGACGTAGATGACCCGCCCGGTGCCGTCGCGGAACTTGTACACGCCGAAGGAGTCCGGGATGGTCCCTGGCGCGGGGCGGTAGGTGGACGGATCGGGCACGCGGTAAGCCTACGGCGAGTCACCGACACCGGATTGCCAGGTCTGGCTAGATCAGGATGATCCGCTCCCCGTCGACCTTCACCGGGATCTGGGTGAGTCCCGCTTTCGACGGCCCCTTGCGGATTTCGCCGGTCTCACCGTCGAAGGCGCTGCCGTGGGTCGGGCAGTCGATCACGCCGCCGACCGGTGGGCTGATCAGGTTGCCCTTGTGCGGGCAGCGTGGGTCGAAGGCGCGCACCGCGCCGTCCTTGGCCCGCACGATGAGCAGGATGCCGTTGCCCTCGGTCTCCACCAGCGCGCCGCCGACGGAGGGCAGCGCGGACAGCCGGGCCAGCTCGGCGCCGGGTTTGGCGGTGCCGGTGCCGCCGGTGCGCGGGGGCTTGCCGTCGCCGCAGGCGGCCGCGGAACCGGCCAGGGCGAGTAGTCCGCACAGGACCGTTCGGCGGGGTAACGGCGTCGACATGCCGCACATCCTAAGAAAACCCCGGAATGTGTCTAGTCCTCGAAACGGTCAACCCTGGCGCGGATCTCGGGGGTGCAGCCGCGTTCGGCGGCGGCGCGGCGGGCGGCGTCCCGGTCGCCCTCCCAGAGCAGGATCTCCACCAGCGCGGTGTTGCGGGTCAGCTCGTCCTCGCCGGGCTGGCGCAGCCATCTGAGCACACGTTGGCGTTCCCGTTCCCAGGACTTGTCGTGATCGGCGACCGCGCGCAGGCGCAGGAAGGCGTCCAGGCCGGGGCGGGCGCGGAAGGCGGTGCGGCGCAGTTCGACCGCGCGGTCCAGCCTGCCCAGGCGGACGCACTGGTCCACCGCGAGGTCGACCAGCCTGGGCACCGCGCTGGTGCCCTTGGCCGCGACCAGGCCGCGTTCCACCCAGGCCAGGGCCTGTTCGCTGCGGCCGGCTTCCTCCAGCACGGAGGCGATGCGCAGGTACTGCCAGGCGTTGGACAGGTCGGTGGCCAGGATCTGCACGGTGAGGTCGGGGTCGCCGGTGTGCGCGGCCAGCTGCTCCACCAGCTTGGTGACCGCGGCGCGGTGCCGGTCGTAGCGGCCGGGCTGGCCGAAGCGGATGGTGGGCAGGCCGCGGCAGGCGGACTCCGCGCCCTGCCGGTAGTAGGCGAGCCCGGCGCTGCCCAGCGCCTCGGCGTACTCGGCGAGCCGGACCTCGGGGCCGTCGGGGTGGGTGAGCTGGAGCCGGATCAGCCAGCCGGCCAGCCGGTAGGGGTCGGGGCGGGCCAGGCGGCAGGCGGTGGCGTGCGCGGCCAGCGCCCGCTGGGCCAGGTCGGCCAGCTCGTCCCACTGGCCGGTGACCTGGTGCGCGGCCCCGGCGAGCACGTCGACGACCTGTTCGGCGAACTGCACGGCCTCCTGGGCGCGGCCGTCGGAGACGAGGTCGTGCAGGGACTGGACCACCTGGTGCAGCCGTTGCCAGTGCGCGGTGTCGTCGTGGTGGCTGGGCGGGGACAGCGAGCCGTGCAGTGCGCCGCGCAAAGCAGCGACATCGTGGAACTCGTCCCCTGCCCGGCCCGCCACGAACAGATGAAACCGCACGCACCGAGACCGGCGCGCGGGCTGACCCCGTTCAGCGCAGCGGATACGACCAGGTGGTCCAGCGGGTTGCGGCTAGGCGGCCGAACGCAGCGCGGCCGGCGCGGTCAGGCTCCACACCGCGTGCGCGATCGCGTTGGTGTTGCGGGTCAGCGCGGTGGCGTTGACGTTGTTCACCCCGTCGCAGGAACGGTGGTAGCAGGGGTCGAACGCCTGACCGGCGGTGCCGCCCCACTTCTGCGCCTGCGCCGCGGTCTTGCGGCCCTCGGCGCCGGTGAAGGTGCCGCCGGTGGCGATGCCCGCCCTGGCGAAGGCGGCGTGGTCGGAGCGGCCGCCGACGCTGGTCTGCTCGGTCTGCACCCCGGCGCCGCGGAAGTAGTTCTCCAGCAGGGTGGTCAACGCCGCCGAGCCGGTGGGCTGGCCCGCGCTGCTGTAGACGAAGTAGCCGGGGTTGGGCGAGCCGATCATGTCGAAGTTGAGGTAGGCCTTGATCTGGGCCTTCTGCGCCGCGGACAGGCTGGCCACCCACCGGGTGGAGCCGATCAGGCCCAGCTCCTCCGCGCCCCACCAGCCGAAGCGCAGGTGCTTGGTGGTCTTGAGCTGCTGCCGGGCCGCGGTCAGCGCGACCTCCAGCAGGCCTGCCGAGCCGGTGCCGTTGTCGTTGATGCCCGCGCCCGCGCTGACGCTGTCCAGGTGGCCGCCGAACATGATGGTGTTGTTCTCATCGCCGCCGGGCCAGTCGGCGATCAGGTTGTAGCCGGTGGCGCCGCTCTGGGTGAAGGTGTGGATGGTGGTGCGGTAACCGGCGGCGTCCAGCTTGGCCTTGATGTAGTCGACGGAGGCCTTGTAGCCGGGACGGCCGTGCGCCCGGTTGCCGCCGTTGGCCGCGGCGATCTTGCCCAGCTCGGTGAGGTGCGCCTGGATGCTCGCGGTGGGAATGGTCGGCGGCGCGGTGGGCGCGGCCGCGGTCGCGGTGCCGGCGATGCCGCTGACGACCAGTGCGGCGGTGGCCGTCACCGAGCCGAGAACGAGTCGGAGTTTCACGCAGACCTCCCGATCAGGCTGATCGCGCAGGGTTGCGATCAGCGTCACGGTGAGTCTCGAACGGGGGTGACCGTGGGCGGTACCCGACTTTTGTCGGAAACAGTTAGCGGTATTGCGATGAATGCATACCCTCGGTGAGTGAAAACGCCGAACGCCGCCCCCGGTTTCGCGGGAGCGGCGTTCGGCGGGAAATTCTCGGCGTTACTTGGTCTCGCCGTCGGACAGCTCGGTCGAGTCACCCCGAGCAGCCGGTGCCGGGGCCTGGGCTGGCGCCGGGGCCGGGACCGGAGGTTCCGGCGCGGGCGACGGGACGGGCTCGGGCTCGGCGATCGGGGGCAGCACCGGCGGCGGGACCGAGGAGCGGCCGGGCGGGGGCACGTCCTTCTGCGCGACCGCGGTGGCCTCCTTGACCGCGCGGGCGATCTCCGGGTCGGGCGCGGTGTCGAACCAGGACGCGATCGACTCGTCGTCCTCCTCCGGCTTGGACTCGGTGTCGGCCGGCGGGGCCTCGTAGCGGAAGACGCCGTCCTCGCCCTTGCTGCCGAACATCTTCGCGAAGCCCTGCAGCGCGTCGCCGAACTGGCTGGGCACCATCCACACCGTGTTGGAGTCGCCCTGCGCCATCTGCGGCAGCGTCTGCAGGTACTGGTAGGCCAGCAGTTCCGGCGTCGGCCTGCCCGCCTTGACCGCGGCGAAGACCTTCTCGATCGCCTTGGCCTGGCCCTGGGCCTGCAGGTAGCGCGCGGCCCGCTCACCCTGGGCCTTGAGGATGCGGCTCTGCCGCTCGCCCTCGGCGGAGAGGATCGCGGCCTGCTTGGCGCCCTCGGCGGCCAGGATCTGGGCCTGCTTCTGACCTTCCGCGGTCTTGATCGAGGACTCCCGCTGGCCTTCCGCGGTGAGGATCATGGCGCGCTTCTCCCGGTCGGCGCGCATCTGCTTCTCCATCGAGTCCTGGATGGAGGGCGGCGGGTCGATCGCCTTGAGCTCGACCCTGGCGACCCGGATGCCCCAGCGGCCGGTGGCCTCGTCGAGCACGCCGCGCAGCTGGCCGTTGATCGAGTCACGCGAGGTCAGCGTCTGCTCCAGGCTCATGCCGCCGACCACGTTGCGCAGGGTGGTGGTGGTGAGCTGCTCGACGCCGATGATGTAGTTGGAGATCTCGTAGACCGCCGCCCGCGGGTCGGTGACCTGGAAGTAGACCACCGTGTCAATGGACACCGTGAGGTTGTCCTCGGTGATCACCGGCTGCGGCGGGAAGGAGACCACCTGCTCGCGCAGGTCGATCCGGGCCCGCACCCGGTCCAGGAACGGGACCAGCACGTTCAGCCCTGGGGCCGCGACCGTGCGGAAGCGGCCCAGCCGCTCGATGACCGCCGCCTGCGCCTGCGGGATGACCAGCACTGCCTTGACGACAGCCACCAGCACCAGCAGGACTATGACGGCGACGACAATGACCGCGCCCAACCCAGCCTCCAACGCCTCAGCCTTCCGCCCACACGACCGCGGTCGCTCCAGCGATATCCATGACGGTGACGGCCCGTCCGGCCTCGATCACCTGCGTCTCGTCGTAGGCGCGGGCCGACCAGATCTCGCCACCGATCTTCACCTGACCACTGTGAGCGTCCACAGTGGACAGTACTACGGCCTTGCCGCCGACCAGCGCCTCGACGTTGGTCTTGACGTGGTCCCCGGCCAGCATCCGGCGGCGCAGCGAGGGCCGCACCGCGGCCAGCAGCACCACCGAGGTCACCGCGAACACGGCCACGTCGATCCACAGCACGTCGATCACCGCGGCCGAGCCCGCCGCGGCCAGAGCCGCCGCGCCGATCATGAGCAGCACGAAGTCACCGGAGAGCATTTCCGCTGCCAGCAACAAGACTCCGGCTACCAACCAGACCAGGGCCGCCATGACGCCCATCGTGTCAGAGTGCCCATGCCGTTGCCGACCGTGACCAGCCGCCGTGACCGACGTGTGATCTACCGGGCGACGGGTATCACCCGATCCGGGTTCAGTCCTGTGGACCGACAGTGACGAAGTCGATGAGCCGTTCCACCGCTCCGACCAACGGCGTCTCCAGGTCCCGGAACCCGCGCACCCCGGAGAGCACCCGCCGCCAGCCCGCCGGCGGCTCGCCCCAGCCCAGCTCGGCGCACACGCCGGTCTTCCAGTCCTGGCCGCGCGGCACCACCGGCCACTGCCGGATGCCCACCGAGGCGGGTTTGACCGCCTGCCAGATGTCCACGTACGGGTGGCCGGTGACCAGCACGTCCGGGTGCGCGGCGGCGGCCACGATCCGCGACTCCTTGCTGCCCTCGACGAGGTGGTCCACCAGCACGCCGAGCCGCCTGCGCGGACCGGGCTGGAACTCCGCGATCCGCTCGGCCAGCGCGTCGATGCCGTCCAGCGGCTCGACCACCACGCCCTCCACTCGCAGGTCGTGGCCCCAGACCCGTTCCACCAGCTCGGCGTCGTGGATGCCCTCCACCCAGATCCGGCTGGCGGCGGCGGTCTTGGCGCGCAGCCCGTCGACCCGCACCGAACCGGAAGCCGAGGTGCCGGGTCCGGCGGGCTTGGCCGCGGGTTTGACCAGCGTCACCGGTTGGCCGTCGAGCAGGAAGGCGGCCGGGCGCAGCGGGAACAGCCGCTGCCTGCCGCGCCGGTCCTCCAGGACCACGTTGCCGCCTTCGACGCGCAGCACCGCGCCGCAGAAACCGCTGGCGGGGTCCTCCACCACGAGGTCCTGCTCGGCAGGCACCTCAGGGACGGCGCGGCGCTTGGGGCCGCCGGCGAGTACGTCACGTCCATAGGGATCACCAGAGAAGCTGGGCACGGCGGCCAGCCTAGTAACCTCGTCCGGTGCCTTGTGCCAGCGCGACCATGGCGGTCTGGACCTCCGCGTGGCTGAACGGTTCCGCGGCCTCTGATGACGTGCTCGACGCCCTCCAGGCGTGGGGTGAGCTCCAGGAGGTCACCGCGGGGGACGAACACGCCGCCGAACGGTTCGACCTGCCGTTGCCCGACGACCGCCCGGTGGGCCCCGCCCTGTTGCTGGCCTGCCTGCGCCGGGCCGGGGCGCGCACCGGCGCGCTGGTCCTGCCCGCCCCTGGAGACGTGCGCGGGCTCGGCGGGCCTGGCCCGTTCCAGGTGGCCGCGCTGCACGCCGAGGAGGCGGTGGTGCTGCCCTCGGCCGCCATGGGCCTGGTGCCGGCGGAGGTGGCCGAGGGGGTGCTGCGCTGGTCGGTGTTCGCCCTGCCCGCGCCGCCGAACCTGGAGTACGTGCCGATCGGCGAGGCCGAGCACCGGATGGCCGAGGCGGTCCGCGCGGCCGCGGCCACCCTGGTCTCCCTGGACGTGGCCCGGCACCGCCCTGGCGTGCGCACCGAGATCGACGCGGCCCTGCGCGCCCGTCCCCGCGACCCCTGGCCGCACGGCATGCCGGGCCGGTCGCTGCGGGTGCTGGAACGAGCCGCGGAGGTGGCCGCGATCGTGCAAGCCGCGATGGGCGACCCGGACGGCGGCACGGTGTCCGCCTCCGCCGCCAGGGCTCGGGTCGCCGCACTGCGCCCACTTTCCGACGCGGTGCGCGCGGCCCGCTACGCCGCGGTGGCCGAGGCCGTCCGCCTGTTCAGCGACCAGGCGGGACGGCACTAGCCACGAGTCAGGCTGGGGCCGGGCGGCGGCGGGCCGGGGGTTCGCAGCACAGCGGCGCGCAGGGCGCTCCGTTGCGGGTGCAGCCCGCGGCCGGGAAGTCGGAGAGCTTGCGCGCGGGGACGCCGTCGGTGTGCTCGCGGATGAGCTCCACCACGAGTTCGGCGAAGCGCGGGTCCGGGCCGGGGGTGGCGGCGCGGGCGAAGGCCAGGCCGAGCTCGGCGGCGCGGTCCTTGGCCTCGGCGTCGAGATCCCAGATGACCTCCAGGTGGTCGCTGACGAAGCCGACCGGGCACACCACGACCGCGGGCACGCCCTGCTCGTGCAAGGTGTCGAGGTGGTCGACGATGTCCGGTTCCAGCCAGGGCACCTGGGGCGGGCCGGAGCGGGACTGCCAGACCACGTCGTACCCGTCCACGCCGACCGCATTGGCGACCAGCCGGGCGGCCTCGGCGACCTGCCGGGAGTAGCGCTTGCCGCCTTCCTCCGGCGGGCCTGCGGCCTGGTCGGCGGAGTTCGGCACCGAGTGCGCGGTGAAGACCAGACGGGCCTGCTCGCGGTGCTCGGCCGGCAGTTCGGCGGTGGCGGCGCG
Source organism: Crossiella sp. SN42 (assembly GCF_023897065.1). Lineage (GTDB taxonomy): Bacteria > Actinomycetota > Actinomycetes > Mycobacteriales > Pseudonocardiaceae > Crossiella. Next base: position 136,186 of record NZ_JAMHIV010000013.1, on the reverse strand, counting down.
GACGGCGTCGGCGAAGGCCGCGATGAACAGCGGGTGGTCGAAGAACTGGCGGAGTTTGACCAGCTCCAGCGCGCCGTCCACGGCGGAGCGGGTGCGCAGGATGTCCTCGTCGTACTGCCTGCAGGCCGAGTAGCCGCCGTAGGCGCTGGTCGGGAACACCAGCGCCGAGCGAACGCCGTCGGCGACCATCTTGGCGGCGGTGTCCTCCGCCATCGGGTGCCAGTTGCGGTTGCCGAAGTAGACCGGCAGGTCCAGGCCGTGCCGGGCCAGCTCGGCGCGGACCGCGTCGATGATGGCCAGGTTCAGCCGGTTGATCGGCGAGACGCCGCCGAAGTGCAGGTAGTGCTGGGCGACCTCGTCCAGGCGTTCGGGCGGGACCCCGCGTCCCCTGGTGACGTTCTCCAGGAACGGCCGGACGTCCTCAGGTCCTTCCGGCCCGCCGAAGGACAGGAACAGCAACGCGTCGAAGCTCACCGCACAATCCTGCCCCCGTCCGGTTTCGCGCACCGGGCGGGGGCAGGGATTGTCAGGCAGTTGTCAGTCAGTCACCGACGGCGTGCATGCCGCCGTCGACCATCACCATGGAGCCGGTGGTGGCCGGGAACCAGTCGGACAGCAGCGCGCAGATGGCCTTGGCGGCCGGGGTGCGGTCCGAGGTGTCCCAGCCCAGCGGGGCGCGCTCGGTCCACAGGTTGTTGAAGTCGCTGAAGCCGGGGATGGACCGCGCGGCCATCGTTTCGAGCGGACCGGCGGCGACCAGGTTGACCCGGATGCCCTGCTTGCCAAGCTCCCTGGCCAGGTACTTGGTGCAGTTCTCCAGCGCGGCCTTGGCGAAGCCCATCCAGTTGTAGCTGCTCCAGGCGACCCGGGCGTCGAAGTCCATGCCGACGATCGAGCCGCCCTCGCCCATCAGCGGCAGCACCGCCTTGGCCAGCGCCTTCATCGAGTACGCCGAGGTGTGCACGGCGACCGAGACGTCCTCCCACGGCACGTCCATGTAGTTCTCGCCGAGGCAGGACGGCGGGGCGTAGCCGATGGAGTGCAGCACGCCGTCCAGCGCGGGCACGTGCTCGCGGATCTTGTCCGCCAGGCCGTCCAGGTGTTCCTGGTTGGTGACGTCCAGTTCGATCACCGGCGCGGGCTTGGGCAGCCGCTGCGCGATGCGCTCCACCAGCCGGAGGCGCCCGAAGCCGGTGAGCACGACCTCGGCCCCCTGCTCCTGCGCGATCCTTGCGGCGTGGAAGGCGATGGACGCCTCGGTGATCACTCCGGTGATCAGCACCCGCTTGCCTTCGAGCAGTCCGGTCACGTGCTCTTCCTCCGAGTTGAACTGAAGTTGATGACGACGGCCCTAGCCTGGCAGAACAGGTCAGTGACCCATACCCATGCCCCCGTCGACCGGCAGAACTGCGCCGTTGACGTAGGCGGCGCCGTCGGAGGCGAGCCAGGTGACCGCGGCGGCGACCTCCTCGGCCTTGCCCGCGCGGCGGGCCGGGACCACGGCCATCTGCTCCTTGAGCGAGTCGGCCAGGTGGGCGGTCATGTCGGTCTCGATGAAGCCGGGCGAGACCACGTTGGCGGTGATGTTGCGGGAGCCCAGCTCGCGGGCGATGGAGCGGGCCACGCCGACCAGCCCGGCCTTGCTCGCCGCGTAGTTGACCTGCCCGGCCTGGCCGGAGAGGCCGACCACCGAGGAGATGAAGATCATGCGGCCCCAGCGCTTCTTCAGCATGCCCGAGGCGGCGCGCTTGGCCACCCGGTAGGCGCCGGTGAGGTTGGCGTCCAGGACCTTGGTGAAGGAGTCCTCGGACATGCGCAGCAGCAGCACGTCGTCGATGATCCCGGCGTTGGAGACGAGGACCTCGACCGGGCCGTGCTGGGCCTCGACCTCGCCGAAGGCGCGGTTGACCGCCTCGGCGTCGGTGACGTCGCACTGGACCCCGAACAGGCCCTCGGGCGCGCCGGAGCCGCGGTGGGTGATGGCGACCTTGTCACCCTGCTCGGCGAAGGCACGGGCGATCGCCAGGCCGATGCCTCGGTTGCCGCCAGTGACCAGTACCGACCTTGACACCGTTGGTCCTCCATGACTCGCGGGATGCGGACGGCGTCAGGCTAGTCGGTCGCCCCGGACCTGCTGGAATAGGCATCGAAGACGCGCAACCGGCAGATCTGGCGGCCCCCTCGCCGCCTCGCGCCCCGGCGCTCGGGAAAACGGGGGGCGCGACCCATTCCGGCCACACCCCCGAATGGAGCAGTGAATTACCTCAGCAGTACAGGTTCCCGCCCGGCGCGACACCGATGATCCCGGTGAAGCGCTGGTAGTTGCTGACCCGGCTCTGCACCTGTCCCGGATTCTTGCCATTGCATTCCAGCGAGCCGTTGATGCTGCGGATCGTCTCGCCGAAGCCGCGGCTGTTCACCATCGCGTTGTGCGGGGTCATCGAGCCGGGGCCGTTCTGGGTCATCCAGTACCAGATCGCGGTGCGCCAGGAGATGGTCGCGTCGTTCTGCACCAGCCAGGGGTTGCCCAGCAGGTTGACCCGGAGGTAGTCGCCCGCGGCCTTGTAGTTGAAGTTCCAGCTGAGCTGGATCGGGCCGCGGCCGTAGTAGGCGGCCTGCCCGGCGGGGCAGCCGTAGGGCTGGCTCCGGTCGCAGTAGTGCGGGTAGTTGGCGGTGTTCTGCTCCACCACGTGGCGCAGGCCGCCGGTCTCGTGGCTGACGTTGGCCAGGAAGGCGGCCAGTTCCTGCTTCTGCACGGTGGCGCTGCCCTGGTTGGCGAAGGCGCCAAACGTTTGGGCGGCGTTGCGCAGGCCGGCGTAGCTGTAGAAGCCGTTGCGGCCGGGGAACATCTGGTTGAACTGGGCTTCGCTGATCATGAACGCGGTGGGCGCCGCGGCGGCGGGCACCACGGCGGCGAACCCGGCCGCAGCCATCAGCGCGACCAGTATTCCGAGCAGACGACGTTTCATCACACGCTCCTCGCTGCACAGGGAAATGCGCGGGCAGGGACCCGCGAATTCGCAGCAGGACTTCACCGGGCACCACGGAAGGGCGAAGCGCAGGGGTGGCCCCAATAACCACTTCCGGGCGGCGGTGGTGACAACAGGCTCAGCTCGACTGCGGGACCCATTTCGCCACAGTCGAGCGCTTTGGCGGAAGTGACTTAAGTAGGTAGTTGGTAAATCTGGTCTGGACCATCTGGGCCGCCGGTGTCCAGGTGGGGCGCGCGCCGCAGCCCGGCGGCGGCCGCGACCCGGTGTGAGGCCAGGTTGGCCGGGCGGACCCTGGCGATGACCGGCGGGTCCGCCCCCTGTGCCCGCGCCTGGTCGAGCACGGCGGCGACCGCCTCGGTGGCCAGGCCCTGGCCCCAGGCGGCCGGGGCGAGGCGGTAGAACAGGTTGCGCACGGGCCTGCCGTGCAGCCGCATGGCCTTGAGGCCGCAGAAGCCGATCGGGCCGGCCTCGTGGTAGCGGCGCAGCACCCAGTAGCCGTAGTCGTGCCGCCGCCAGTGCGCGTCCCAGCGCCGGTAGAGCCCTTCGGCCTCGGCCAGCGTGGCCAGCGCGTCGGCGGGGTTGTGCGCGCAGGCCAGCGGGTCGGCGTGGATGGCCAGGATGGCCTCGACGTCGGCAGGCGCGGGGCGGTGCAGAGCGAGGCGGGCGGTGCGGAGCTCGGTCACAGCCGGACGGGGTAGACCGGCTCCGGCACCTCGACCTTGATCCGGTGTTCGATGAAGATGCCGTGCCAGATCATGAACATCAGCACCGCCCAGAGCTGGCGGCTGCGGTCCTGCTGCCCGGCCTTGTGCTCGGCGAGCAGCTGGAACACCGCCTTCTTGTCCAGCAGGTCCTCGGTCTTGGAGTCGGCGATGATGCCCCAGGCCCAGTCGTGCATCTCGTCCTTGAGCCAGTGCCGGATAGGCACCGGGAAGCCGAGCTTGCGCCGGTTGAGCACGTGCGGCGGGATGATCTTGGCCAGGGCCTGGCGCAGCGCGTACTTGGTGGTGCCGCCTGCCAGCTTCTGGTCCAGCGGGATGCTGGAGGCGACCTTGAAGACCTCCATGTCCAGGAACGGCACCCGCAGTTCCAGGGAGTTGGCCATGGTGACCTTGTCGGCCTTGGTCAGGATGTCGCCGCGCAGCCAGGTGTAGAGGTCGATGTGCTGCATCCGGGCCACCGGGTCCCAGCCGCGGGAGATCTCGTACCAGGGCGCGGTGACGTCCTGGAAGCCGATCCGCTCGTCGTAGTGCCGCAGCACCGCGCGCAGCTGGGCGTCCCGGAAGTTGCGCGCGTTGCCGTAGTAGCGCTCCTCCAGGGTGAGCGCGCCGCGGCGGAGCAGGTCCTTGCCGCGCACGCCCTCGGGGATCTTGGTGGAGACCTTGCCCAGCACCTTGCGCACGCCGCCGGGCATCTTCTCGAACGGGGCCAGGGACAGCGGTTCGCCGTAGACGGTGTAGCCGCCGAAGAGCTCGTCCGCGCCCTCGCCGGAGAGCACCGCCTTGACGTGCTTGCGGGCCTCGCGGGCGATGAACCACAGCGGCACCAGCGCCGGGTCGGCCACCGGGTCGTCCAGGTACCAGATGATCAGCGGCATCGCCTGCATCATCTCCCTGGCCGAGACGGTGCGGACCACGTGCTTGACCCCGATCGCGGCCGCGGTCTCGGCGGCCACGTCGACCTCGGAGTAGCCCTCTCGCTCGAACCCGGCGGTGAAGGCGATCAGGTTGGGGTTGAACTGTTTGGCCAGGGTGGCGGTGGCGGTGGAGTCGATGCCGCCGGAGAGGAAGGCGCCGACGGTGACCTCGGGGTCGGAGATCATGTGCTTGCCCACCGAGTCGCGCATGACGTCGGCGATCCGCTGGTACAGCGCCTCGGCCTCGGCCTCGCCGCGGACCGGCTGGGCGGTGAAGGTCGGGTTGAAGTAGCGGGCGGTCTCCAGCTGCCCGCCGGGCCGGACCCGGAAGGCGGTGCCGGACTCGATCCGCCGGATGCCGGCGTGCAGCGACTCGGGCTCGGGCACGTACTGCAGCACCAGGTAGTGCTGGAGCGCGGTGCGGTCGAGCTCCTCGGCCACGCCGAGCACGCCGGAGAGCTCCAGCAGGCTCTTCTTCTCGCTGGCGAAGGCGATGCCGCCGGGGCCGGCGGAGTAGTAGAGCGGTTTGATGCCGAACTGGTCGCGCGCGCCGAAGACGATCCGTTCCTGGTTGTCCCAGATCATGAAGGCGAACATGCCGCGCAGCTTGGGCAGGATGGCCGGGCCGAGGTGGTGGTAACCGGCCACGATGGACTCGCCGTCACCCTGGGTGTTGAAGCGGGTGCCGAAGCGGGCGGTCAGCTCCTGGCGCAGCTCGCGGTAGTTGTAGATCTCGCCGTTGAAGTTCAGCGTGTACCGGGTCGGGTTCTCCGGCGGGCCCCAGACCAGCGGCTGGTGCGAGTGCTCCAGGTCGATGAAGGCCAGGCGGTTGAAGCCGTAGACGACCTCGGCGCCCTGCCAGGTGTCGTGCTCGTCGGGACCGCGGTGCCGCTGGCAGCGCATGGCCGCCGCGACCGCGCCGCGCGCGTTCGCCGCCGCCGCGGGCGTGGCGCAGATCAGTCCCAGCACTCCACACACGTCGCTGCTCACCTCAAAGTCGTCGTCGGGCCGGTGGTTCGAGTATCCCGGGCGCGCGCCGGGCGTTCGCCAACGGGTTACCTCAAGGAGAGGTAAGTTCTGCCGGCCTCCGCTTGCCGATCACGATGCCGCCACCCACCGTGACAGGGGTCTCAAGGAGGACTCACATGTCGGTAGGCGTCAGCGAGGACGTCCCCAACGGCGGGGGACTGCCCAAGGGAAACAAGCAGGGTGAGCGGCGGGTCGTGGCCAATGTGCTGCGCGGCTCCATCGGCAACCTGATCGAGTGGTACGACTGGTACGCCTACACGGCGTTCAGCATCTACTTCGCCAGCTCGTTCTTCCCGAAGAACAACCCCACCGCCGAGCTGCTGAACACCGCGGCGGTGTTCGCGGTCGGCTTCCTGATGCGCCCGCTGGGCGGCTGGATGCTGGGCCGCTACGCCGACCGGTACGGCCGCCGGGCCGCGCTGACGCTGTCGGTGACGCTGATGGCGGTGGGCTCGCTGATCATCGCGATCACCCCGTCCTACACCACGATCGGCCTGGCCGCGCCCGCGCTGCTGGTGGCCGCGCGGCTGTTGCAGGGCCTGTCGGTGGGCGGTGAGTACGCCACCTCGGCGACCTACCTCTCCGAGGTGGCCTCGCCCGGCAAGCGCGGTTTCTACTCCAGCTTCCAGTACGTCACGCTGACCGCGGGCCAGTTGCTCGCGCTGGGTGTGCAGATCGTGCTGCAGCAGGTGCTCACCGACGAGCAGATGCACTCCTGGGGCTGGCGGATCGCCTTCGTCATCGGCGCGGCCGGCGCGGTCGTGGTGATGTGGCTGCGGCGCAGCATGGACGAGTCGGAGAGCTTCAAGAAGGTCGCCCAGTCCGAGGACGGCAAGGCCCCGCAGCGCGGCACCCTGCGCGCCCTGCTCCAGCACCCCAAGGAGTGCCTGCTGGTGGTGGGCCTGACCCTGGGCGGCACGGTGGCCTTCTACACCTACACCACCTACCTCCAGAAGTTCATGGTCAACACCAGCGGGATCAGCAAGCAGAACGCGGCCTGGATCAACTTCCTGGCCCTGGTGGTCTTCGTGGTGATCCAGCCGCTGGCGGGCAAGCTCTCCGACCGGATCGGGCGGCGGCCGCTGCTGCTGTTCTTCGGCGTCTGCGGCACCCTGGGCACGGTCCCGCTGCTGACCGCGCTGGCCGGCACGAACTCGCCGGTGGGCGCGTTCTTCCTGATGCTGGCCGGGCTGGTCATCGTCACCGGCTACACCTCGATCAACGCGATCGTGAAGGCCGAGCTGTTCCCGACCAACATCCGCGCCCTGGGCGTGGGCCTGCCGTACGCGCTGACGGTGGCCATCTTCGGCGGGTCCTCGGAGTTCGTGGCGCTCTGGCTCAAGCAGGCCGGGATGGAGTCGGTGTACTTCTACTACGTGGCCGGCTGCGTGCTGGTCTCGCTGATCGTCTACGGCAGCATGCGGGAGACCTCGAAGTCCTCGCCGCTGGAAGAGGGCTCTTTCCGCTGATCAACGGGACGAGGCCGGGCCCGCCGGGTGGCGCGTGTCGCCCACCCGGCGGGCTTTTCGCCACTTCCCCGGGTGCGGTGGCTCCGATCGGGCTAATCTGCCCGCGGTATCCGCGTTACACGGCCATCTGGGGTATTGACGATGCGACATCTGAGTGCCGTCGTGGCGGTGCTGTTCACCGCTGCCGCGCTCACCGCCTGCGTCCAGGTCTCACCTGGGCAGCCGAAGGCTGGGCCCTCCACCCGCAACATCGCGGATGAGATCAAGGGCGGCCCGACCTCGGAGCTGCGCAAGACCTTCTCCTCGACCCCGCAGCAGGTCAACGACTACTGGAACAGCGACCGGCTCAAGGACGCCCGGCCCAAGCAGCCGGGGCCCAGCGAGGGCGGCAGCGACGTGCCGAAGGAGAACCCGGGCGCCCAGGTGGTGATCCAGCCCAGCGACGGGGTCATCGGTCAGGTGAAACCGGACTCCAACGGAACCAATCCGCGCGGTGACGCGTGGTCACGGGCCGGGCTGAGCGAGACCACGGTCGGGCGGCTCTACTACACCTTCGGCGGAAAGCCGTATGTGTGCTCCGCGTCGGTGGTCAGCTCGCCCTCGAAGAGCCTGGTGGCCACCGCCGGCCACTGCATCTGGGAGACCCAGGGCGAGAAGATGTGGGCCGACAACGTGATGTTCGTGCCGGGCGACCGGGCCGGGCAGGCCCCGCACGGCAAGTGGGCGGCGGAGTCGATCTACACCACCCGCGAGTTCATGACCAAGGCGGAGAGCACCGACCGGGGCACCTCCGGCGAGGGCTGGGCCTACGACATCGCCTTCCTGCGGATGCGGCCGCTGAACGGGCAGAAGATCCAGGACGCGCTGGGCGCGCAGGGCATGGCCTTCGGGGTGATGGCCGAGGGGCTGACCGCGATCGGCTACCCGACCGCGCCGCCCTTCGACGGCAAGGTGATGCGGTACTGCTCCTCGCCGAACTGGGTCAAGGGACCTTTCGGCGACTACACCATCAACTGCGTGATGACGCCGGGCTGTTCCGGCGGGCCGTGGTTCACCCGGTTCGACCCGGGGCGCGGCGCGGGGATCGTGGTGTCGGTGTCCTCGGTGGGCAACGCCAGGACGCTTTCCGGCGCGGTGCTCGGCCAGGTGGCGCACAACCTCTACAAGCAGGCGGACTCGGGAGCATGAGGATGAACCGGCGAAGCGGGCGGGTCACGGGAGTGGCCTGTGCCCTGGTGCTGGCGGTGACCGCGTCCGGGTGCAGCAGCGCCTCCCCCGGTCTCGCGCTGGCCGACCAGCAGGCGGTGAGCGCCTACATGGCCAGTCAGTTCGACGGCGCGTTCAAGAAGCTGGACCAGGAGCTGGTCAAGCCGAGGGACGAGAAGTCCACTGTGTACTGGCACGGGCGGTTCAACGAGAAGAAGACGGACAAGGAGATCGACATCTTCCGCTACCAGGCGGCGGACAAGGGCAAGCCGGAGCCGCCCGCGATCTTCACCAAGTCCCGCACCAGCAAGGAGATGAAGGACAACCTGGACCAGTACCACCCGAGCGGCTCGGAGTGGGACTACCTGCTGCTGGGTGAGCGGTTCCGGTCGCTGGCCACCACGCCGTGGGTGCGGTTCCCGACCTTCACGCCCAAGGACGGCTTCAACGTGTGCCTGCTGACCGGCGTGCAGACGGTGTGCGCCATGCAGGACGCGATGAAGGCGACCCAGAAGTCCTCGCCCGCCGGGCTGGTCAAGGAGTACCGGCAGCAGGCCGACGGCAGCGCGGAGCTGCTCACCGGGGTCACCCTGAAGTCCTTTGTGGACGCTCGGGTGCTGAGCTTCCCCGAGGACTACAAGAAGCAGATGACGCCGCCGATGCTGGAGTCCTTCCTGCGCACCACGGTGGTGCTGGACCCGCAGGGCCTGCTGAAGAAGATCGAGATCAACGGGATCGTGGACAAGGGCGGTCCGAAGATCGAGATCCAGGTGGGCTACGAGATCCTCGGCAAGGCCACCGCGAAGGACTTCCCGCCGGAGCCCTCGCCGCTGGACCGCACCGATCTGCCCGATGTGAACGCCCGCAAGGATTTCTTCAACCGGCTCGCCGCGCTGTAGAACCGAGGTCAGAGATGAACAACCCGTACCAGCCGCAGCAGCCGCAGTGGGGCCAGCCGCAGCAGCCGAACCCGTACCAGCAGCCCCAGTGGGGCGGCCAGCCCGCCCCGCAGCCCGGCTATCCGCAGCAGGGCGCGCCCACCCCGCCGCCCGGGTACCAGCAGCCGCAGGGCCCCGGTGGTCCCGGTGGCGCGCCGTACGGCTCCGCGCCCTACGGCGGGCCGCAGCAGCAGCCGAAGAAGTCCGACGGCGGCATGAAGAAGCCGCTGCTGTACGGGATCGTCGGCCTGGTGCTGATCGGCGTGGTCTTCGGCGTGCTGGCCGTGCTGGGCGTGTTCACCAGCAAGGTGCTCGACACCAAGGCGGTCCAGCAGGGCGTGCAGAAGGTGCTCACCGAGAACTTCGGCATCGCCAAGGTCACCGGGGTGAGCTGCCCGAACCAGCCCGCGATCAAGGCCGGCAACACCTTCACCTGCACCGCCAGCATCGACGGCAAGCAGCGGCAGGTGCCGGTGAAGGTGACCAACGACTCCGGTGAGTACGAGGTCGGCCAGCCCAAATAGGCTGCCCGGCATGAAGGTGCTGCTGGTGGAGGACGACGACGGGGTCGCCGAGGCCCTCCTCGAAGTCCTCACCGCGCACGGCCACCAGCCGCGCCGGGTCCGGCACGGCGCGGACGCCCTCACCGGCCACCGCGAGGCGGACCTGGTGCTGCTGGACCTGGGCCTGCCCGACGGCGACGGCCTGGAGGTGCTGCACAAGCTGCGCCGGGTCACCTCGGTGCCGGTGATGGTGCTGACCGCCCGCGGTGACGAACGCTCCGTGGTGCGCGGGCTGCGCCTGGGGGCGGATGACTACCTGGTGAAACCGGTCCGGCTGGCCGAGCTGCTGGCCCGGATGGACGTGGTCACCCGCCGCGCCGCGCACCGCGCCAGTGCCGAGGATCCGCCCGAGGAAATCACCGCGGGCGATGTGCGCATCGACCTGGCCGGTCGCCGGGTGGAGGCAGGCGGAGAGCTGGTCTCGTTGACCGCCAAGGAGTTCGACCTGCTGGCCGCGCTGGCCCGGCGCGCGGGCGCGGCGGTGAGCCGCCAGCAGCTGATGGACGAGCTGTGGGGCGACGCCTACCTGGCGATCTCCCGGTCGCTGGACGTGCACATCGCGCAGCTGCGGGCGAAGCTGGGCCGCCCCAACCTGATCAGCACCATCCGCGGCTTCGGCTACCGGCTGGAGCTGTAGTGCGCGGGCGGCTGCTGGCGGCGCTGCTGGCCTTCGCGGTGCTCGCGGTGGCCGCCTTCGCCTGGCCGCTGCTGATGAGCACCGCGGCCGAACGCACCCAGCAGCTGCTGCTCTCCCGCACCGCGGACCTGGACCGCTTCGCCGCGCTGGCCGACACCGCCAACGCCACCGCCGACCTGGGCACGCTGACCGCGGAGGTCCGCCGCTACGGCGAGCTCTACGGCGAGGCGGTGCTGGTGGTGGACACCCGGCGGCAGTCCCTGGTGGCCACCGGCGACCTGCGCCCCACTGACCCGGCGGTGGTGCGCCTGGTCGACGGCGCGCTGCGCAACGAGCGAGCGTCCACAGTGGACTCCCTGACGCCGTGGTCGGCCGAGCCGGTGCTGCTGGCCCGCCCGGTCGGCACCGGCATCCGGGTCACCGGCGCGGTGGTGCTGCGCGCCGACGTGACCGCGGCGGCGGGGGACATCGCGCGCCGCTGGGTGGTGGTGCTGCTGGGCGCGCTGGCCGCCGCGATCGCCTGCGCCGCACTGGCGCTGGGGGTCTCCCGCTGGGTGCTGCGGCCGTTGCGGGAGCTGGAACGCGGGGTGCGCGCGGTCGCCTCCGGGGAGCCGCACGCCCAGGTCGCGGTGCACGGGCCGAGCGAGCTGCGCACGGTGGCCGCGGCCTTCAACCAGATGTCGGACTCGGTCTCCGACGCGGCCGAACGGCAGCGCCGCCTGGTCGCCGAGGCCTCCCATCAGCTGCGCAACCCGATGACCGCGCTGCGGCTGCGGGTGGACGCGCTCGGGCCCTCGGTGGCCGAGCCCGCGCAGCGCTCCTACCAGTCGGTGCTCGGCGAGGTGGACCGGCTGGAGTCGTTGCTGGACGGGCTGCTCACCCTGGCCAGCGCGGAGAACCGGGCCGCCGAGCTGCGCGCCCCCGCCACCCCGGAGGAGCCCGCGGCCGACTGCGAGCCGCTGCTGGTGCTGGCCGACCGCAGGGACGCCTGGTCGGCCGCGGCCGACGCCGCCGGGATCACCCTGCGGATCGGCGGCGCTCCGGCCACGCCCGTGCTGGCCGCGTTCCCGGCCGAGGAGCTGGCCCAGGTCCTCGATGTGGTGCTGGACAACGCGATCAAGTACGCCGGGTCCGGCGCCACGGTCACCCTGCGCCTGCTGGCCGAGCCCGAAACGCTGCGGCTCACCGTCACCGACACCGGCCCCGGCCTCACCGCCGAGGAGCTGGCGCTGGCCACCGAACGGTTCTGGCGGTCCCAGGAGCACCGCGGCAGCCGGGGCAGCGGGCTGGGCCTGGCCATCGCCGAACAGCTGCTCACCGCGCACGGCGGCGAGCTGATCCTGCACCGGGCCGAGCCGCACGGCCTGTCCGTCCACATCGGACTCCCCAGGGCGGCCGGATGAGCCTGTCCCGCCGCGCCTTCCTGCTCGTCCCGCTGGCCGCCGTGGCCTGCACCACCGCCGACTACACCGGTCCGGCCCGGCCGCTGTCCATCGGCGCGGGCGAACCCGGCGGCCCGTACCTGGCCTTCGCCACCCGGCTGGCCGCCGAGGTCTCCTCAGCCACCCCGAAACTGCGCTGCACCCCGGCCCAGACCCAGGCCAGCGTGGACAACCTGCGCCAGCTCGGCGCGCGGCAGGTCGACCTGGCGCTGGCACACGCCGACGCCTGCGAGGCCGCGGTCGGCGGCACCAGCCCGTTCACCGGGCCGGTGCCGCTGCGCGCGCTGGGCCGGATCTATGAGAACTACCTCCAGGTCGCGGTCCCGGCCGCCAGCCCGGCCCGCCGGATGGCCGACCTGGCCGGCCGCCGGATCGCCATGGGCGCACCGGGTTCCGGCGCGGCCCTGCTCGCCCAGCGGATCACCGCCCGGCTCGGCCTGACACCCGGTCCGCAGCTGCGCCTGGCCGAGGCGGCCTCAGCGCTGGCCGAGGGCTCGGTGGACGCCCTGGTCTGGTCCGGCGGCGTGCCCACCCCGGCCTTGGAACAGCTGGACATCCGCACCCCGATCCGCCTGCTACCCCTGGAAGATGTGCTGCCCGCGCTGCGCGAGGCGCACGGGCCGGTGTACGAGCAGGTGTCGGTGCCCAGCGGGGTGTACCGCGCGCCGCGGGCGGTGCCCACCATCGGGGTGGCGAACCTGGTGGTGTGCCGGGAAGACCTGCCGGCCGAAGTGGCGGCGGCGGTGACCAGGGTGCTGCTCACCAGGGCGGACCGGCTGATCCCGCAGGAGGCGCTGGGCATCCAGTTCCTGGACCAGCGGACGTTGATCAGCACCGCCGCGATCCCCCTGCACCCGGGGGCCGCGGCGGTGTACCGCGAGCTGCACGGCTGAGCTCAGCGCTGCTTCGGGATCACCGGCGGCACCACCGGGTCCGCGCCGGTGACCGCCCTGGCGAACCGGTCGGTGACCACCGGCGAGAACTCCGGGTGGGTGAGCACCCAGAACCGCTGCTCCCGCACCGCGTCCAGCACCGCCTCGGCGACCTCGGACGCGGGCTTGCCATTCCGCACCGCGGCGCTGATCGCCTCGCTGGACTTGGCCATCAGCTCCGCCTCCGGCCCCTCCCCGGCCGCGGGCGGGGTGCTGGCGGCGATGTTGGAGCGGGTCCAGGCCGGGCAGAGCACCGAGGTGCGCAGCGGGGAGCCGGTGAGCGCCAGCTCGTGCTGCACCGTCTCGGTCAGGCCGACCACCGCGTGCTTGGTCGCGGCGTAGGCGCTGGTACCCATGCCGGCCAGCAGGCCGCTCATGGACGCGGTGTTGACGATGTGGCCCTGGTCCTGGCGCATCATCCTGGGCAGGAAGGCGTGCATGCCGTGGATCACGCCCCACAGGTTGATGTCGATCGCGCGCTTCCACTCCGCCAGGCTGATCCGCCAGAACAGGTTGGAAGTGCCGATGCCCGCGTTGTTGCACAGCACGTGCGCGGCGCCGAACTCCGCGTAGGTCCGCTCGGCCAGGGCCTCCACGTCCTCGGCCTTGGCCACGTCGGCCCGGACGCCGATGGCCTTGTCCCCGAAGGACTCCACCAGCGCGTCCAGCGCGTCACCGTCCACATCGGACAGAACCAGCTGAGCGCCCTGCGCGGCGAAGGTGTGCGCCAGCGCGGTGCCGATGCCGCCGGCCGCGCCGGTGATGACGGCGACCTTGCCGGTCAGCTCCCGCAGCGCGGTCACTGGGCGGGGTCCAGCACGAGCTTGCCGACGGTGCGGCGGGCGCGCAGGTCCTCGTGTGCGGTGCGGGCGGCCGACATCGGGTACTCGCCGCCGATCTGCGGGCGCAGCTTGCCCGCGCGCACCAGCTCGACCATCTCGTCGAAGGGGGCCTGCACCAGCTCGGCCGGGTTGCGCAGGCAGTCGATCAGCCAGAAGCCGACGATGGACAGCGAGCCGCGCATCAGCTTGGCGGGCAGCACCGGGGTGGGCTGCACCCGGCCCGCGCTGCCGTAGGCCACGATCCGGCCGAAGGGGGCCAGCACGCTCAGCGAGGCGTCGAAGACCGGCCCGCCGACCATCTCCAGGACCACGTCGATCCGCTTGCCGCCGTTGGCTTCCCGCAGCCGCTCGGCCAGGCCGTCGGGGTCGCCGTCGACCGCGACGTCCGCGCCGAGGTCCAGGGCCAGCTTGCGCTTGTCCTCGGTGGAGGCGGTGGCGATCACGGTGCCCGCGCCGAAGACCTTGGCCAGCTGCACGGCCAGGGAGCCGACGCCACCGGCGGCGGCGTGCACCACCACGGACTCGCCGGGCTGGATCCGGGCCGAGGTCCTGAGGATGTGCCAGGCGGTGGTGCCCTGGCAGATCAGCGCCAGCGCGTCACCGTGCGAGATGTCCTCGGGCACCTCGAACAGGCGCTGCGGCGCGGCGACGACCTTGCTGGCGTAGCCGCCGGAGTCGATCAGCGCGATCACCCTGCGCCCGTCCGCGGTGCGGCCGATGACCTCGCCGCCGGGGATCAGCGGCAGCTTCGCCGGGGCCAGGTAGGAGTTCTCCACGTTGTGGGTGTCGCCGTAGTTGACGCCTGCGCGGTCGACCTCGACCAGCACCTGCCCCTCCGCAGCGACCGGGTCCGGCAGCTCGACCAGGGTCATGACCTCGGGTCCGCCGAACTCGGTGATCTGTACCGCGCGCACGTGCCGCTCCCTCTGCCTGCCCCAGTGCCGACTTCTAACTTACGCCGTACAGTACGCTGTACAGTAAGGAGGAGGCAACCATGACCGAACAGCTCCAGCGCAAGCGCGCGCCCCGCAACACGCTCAACCCCGAGCTGATCGTGCGCACCGCGCTGGAACTGATGGACGCCGAGGGCGTCGACTCCTTCGGCATGCGCGCTCTGGCCAAACGGCTCGGCGTCGGCCCGATGGCCCTCTACACCTACTTCCGCGGCCGGGACGAGCTCCTGGATGCCGTGCGCGACCACGCGATGGCCCAGCACCCGATCCAGCTGGGCGGGGACACCTGGCAGGAGCGGGTCCGGCTGACCTGCCGGGGCATCCGCGGCATGATGCTGGCCCACCCGTGCCTGGTGCAGCTGTTCACCGCGCGCCCGCTGGCCGGGCACGAGGTGCCGCACGCGGTGGAGGCGCTGCTCAGCGTGCTGCGCTCGGCCGGCTTCGACCGCGACTCCGCCACCCGGGCCTACCTGACCCTGTTCAACCACGTGCTCGGGGTGGCCGCCTGGGAGGTGCAGCTGAGCCGGCAGCTGGCCGACCGGGAGGGCCGCCGCCAGCTGCGCGAGACGATGGACTCCTTGTCCCGCACCAGGTATCCGACCCTGGTGGACCTGGTGCCGGAGCTCAACCGCAGCAACGGCGACGCCCAGTACGAGTTCGGGCTGGACCTGCTGATCACCGGGCTGGAGCGGGTCCTGGCCCAGCGGGAGGCCGGGCCAGGAACGGCCTAAGCGGCGTACTGCGACTGCACCGTGGTGATCTCGTGCACCAGTTGCTGGCAGTCCGGGTCCCGGCGGCGGGCCGCCTCCTCCTTCAGCGGAGTGAGCCGGTCCAGCACCCGGCGGGACTGGAGCTGTTCGGCGGCGGAGACCGCGGCCACCGCCGCGGGCACGCCGAGCCGGTGGTCCCCCGCGCGCAGATACCCGGTGGCCAGGGCGATCCGCTCGAAGGTCTGGCTGCGCGCGGTCAGCTCGGTGCGCAGGCCGATGGAGTGCTCGAACAGCGGGATGGCCCGGAACGGGTCGCCGTCGCGCATCTCCAGGTGCATCATGCCCTCGCTGGCGGCCAGGTCCGCGGCGGTGAAGAAGGCGGCCCAGCTGGGCCGTTCCGGTTCGCCGTACTCCTGGGCGCGGGCGAAGTCCCTGCGCGCGCGGGCCATCGCCGAGGCCGCCAGGCCGGGCCGGTTGAGGCGACCGTAGGCCCAGGCCTGGTTGGCCGCGAGCACCGCGCCGGCGCGCGCGTCGCCGGCGTCCGCGGCCGGGATCTCGCCGAGCTGGAACAGCTTCAGCGCGTCGTTGACCGCGCCGTTGTGCAGCTCGATGCGGGCCGCGGCGTAGAGCACGCTGCACATCAGCCCGTGGTCATCGGCCTGTTTGGCCAGCTCCACCGCCTGCACGTAGTGGTAGCGGGCGGCGTCGGCCAGTCCGACGTCGAAGGAGGTCCAGCCGGCGAAGCGATGCGCGTTCGCCACCGCGCTGAGCAGCCGCCCGCGCACGGCCTCCGTGCAGTCCGCGGAGAGCAATCGTCTGCACCAGGAGACATGCGCGATCGCCGCGTCCCGGACCGACCCCCCGCCCTGCTGGTAGTCCAGGGCCTTCAACGCCCCCGTCGCAGCCTCGATCCGCCGTACGTCCTCCAGCCCCAGCCGCCCCGGCACGGGGGTCGGGCTGGTCACATCGCGCAACGGCCCCAGCTGCCCCCAGCCGAAGTCCAGCGTCGCACCGACGACAGCGCTCGCGGCGGCGGCGAGGAACCTGCGGCGTTGCACGTCCTCGTCCTCCCTCCCGCCGGATGGCCCATCCACGGCTACTCCAGGTGAGTAACCCATCCCCATGTAACCACGCGGAATGCCCAACCCATCACCTATACGGGCGAGCACGTCATAGGCCATCACCTGGCGGCCTTTGGTGATCTCGGAGACCTCGGACTGCGACTGTCCGGTCCGGGCGGCAATACGCTTCTGAGTGATGCCGAGACGGCGCAATAGCTGGTAAACGCGTGAGATATCGCGGCGCACCAGCGCCATGCGCATCTCCGGTTCATCCCAGGTCGAGGATGGGATCGGTGGATCGCGTTCCTCTGCACCGCTCATTGGGCCCCCTACCCATGGCGTGGCTCACATCGGGCTAGTACCGAGAGTAGCGGTATAGACCACTTGCCCACCCACCCGTTCGGCGTAAACCGGGGGAAATAGGGCAAGAATTCTGCCTCTTAGTGCCCGCCGCCACCAGAGCCAGGCGGTGGGAACCGACTCCACCCGATCGCGCATTGACGGCTCACCCACACCGGCCTAACTTTGTAAGCGAGTGCTTACAAAGCCACGTCGGGAGCTCGCACATGACCACCACACCTGCCGCCGCCAGGGATCTGGACCCGATCCCGTACCCGTTCAACGAAGCCGAGGGCCTCGGCCTGTCCGACCTCTACGAACAGATCCGCAACACCCCCGGCATGCTGCGCGTGCGACTGCCCTACGGCGAGCCCGCCTGGCTGGCCACCCGCTACGCCGACGCCCGATTTGTGCTGGGCGACAAGCGGTTCAGCCGCGCGATGGCCGAGACCAGGGACGCGCCCCGGGCGGTGCCCGTGGTCCGGCCCGGCGGCATCCTGGGCATGGACCCGCCGGACCACACCCGGCTGCGCACCCTGGCCGCCAAGGGCTTCACCATGCGCCGGGTCGAGGCGCTGCGGCCCAGGGTGGCCCAGCTGGCCGAGGACCTGGTCGCCGGGCTGATCGAGAAGGGCCCGCCGGCCGACCTGGTGGAGGAGTACGCGCTGCCCATCCCGGTGGTGGTGATCTGCGAGCTGCTCGGCGTGCCGCCGGAGGACCGGCCTCAGTTCCGGGTGTGGAGCGACGCCGCGCTGTCCACCTCCGGGCTGACCCCGCAGGAGATGGAGCAGAACCAGGAGGACCTGCGCGGCTACATGTCCGGGCTGATCGCCGAGCACCGCGAGCGGCCGCGGGACGACCTGATGACCGCGCTGATCGAGGCCCGCGACGTGGGCGACCGGCTGACCGAGCTGGAGCTGGTCGACCTGTGCGTGGGCATCCTGGTGGCCGGCCACGAGACCACCGCGACCCAGATCCCGAACTTCCTGTGGATGCTGCTGGAGCACCCGGACCAGCTGAAGAAGCTGCGGGCCGAGCCGGAGCTGATCCCGAACGCGGTGGAGGAGCTGCTGCGGTTCGTGCCACTCGGTGTCGGCGCCAGTTTCCCGCGCTACGCCACCGAGGACGTGCAGGTGGGCGAGGTGCTGGTCAAGGCGGGTGAGCCGGTGCTGGTGTCGGTGGGTTCGGCCAACCGGGACGCGCTGAAGTTCACCGAGCCCGGCGTGCTCGACGTGACCAGGACCAACATCCAGCACCTGGGCTTCGGGCACGGCGTGCACCACTGCCTCGGCGCGATGCTGGCCAGGATGGAGCTGCAGGAGGCGCTGCGGGTGCTGCTGGCCCGGCTGCCGGGGCTGCACCTGGCCGGGGACATCACCTGGAAGAACCGGATGATCGTGCGCGGACCCAAGAGCATGCCGATCGCCTGGTGAGCAACGACGCCGGGGCCGGAAGCCGACGCTCGGCGATCATGGCCCGGCCCCGGCCTGGGCTCCGGCGTCAGGGTGTGACCGCCCGCCGATAGAGGGTCACCAGGATCCCGTGGACGGCCTCGCCCTCACCGGCATCCGCTGTCTCGTCCACGATCTGCTGCAAGGCGTGGGCTGTCCGGGCGGCCACCTCCGGAGTGAGCCGGAGGTGGCGCAGCACCACGAGCGGTTCCCCGGCGGCGCGACCGATCTCCTCGGCCACGGCGGCGAACATCGCCTGGGTGTGTTCGGGCGGCGATTCGGTGTAGGACATGCGGTGGGCGGTGCGCTGGTAGTACTGCTCCGTTCCGCCGCGGACCTGCCGGGTCTGCACGATGCGGACGAGCCCGGCCTCGCGCAGCACCTTGAGGTGGTGTCCGACGTTGCCCTTGCGCTCGCCAAGGGACACGGCCAACTGGCTGGTCGTCGCGGGTTCGCGGCCCAGCACGAAGAGCAGCCGCTGGCGCAGCGGGTGCGACAGTGCCTTGAACTGCTCGGGGCTGCCGATCTCCAGCCAGTCATCCACACCAGAAAGTGTCTAATTCCATTGACGCTTTTGCAAGGCCGCTGCTCTACTGCCCGGCATGGACATCCCGTCGATCGTCACCAGGACCCGCGAGCTGCTGATCGGGCACTACGTCTTCCCCGAGGTCGCGGCGAGACTGGACGCCCACCTCGCCGCGCGCGCCGGCCACTACGCGAGCGCCACCACGCCGAAGGAGCTGGCTGGGCTCGTCACGGCGGACCTCCAGTCGGTCAACGGCGACCGGCACCTGCGGCTCAAGCACCACGTCGACGAGGTGCCCGAGGGTGACGACGCGGCGTCCCGGCAGCATGACGCCAAGACGTTCGACGACAGCATGGGCGGCGTGCCGCTGGTGCGCCTGCTCGACGGCGGCGTCGCGCACCTGGAACTCGCGCCGATGCTGTTCCCGGTGGCGATGGTCGCGGAGTCGATCGCGGCGGCCTTCACCCTCGTCGCGCACGCCGACGCACTGATCATCGACCTGCGGCGCAACCGCGGCGGGGACCCGGACACCGTCGCGCTGGTGTGCGGCTACCTGCTGGACGAGCCGACGCACCTCAACACGTTCTACGCCCGCGAGGACGAGTCATACCGCCAGTTCTGGAGCCTGCCGCACGTGCCGGGGACGAGGTTCGGCAGCGCCAAGCCGGTGTACGTGCTCACCAGCGGCACGACGTTCTCCGCCGCCGAAGAGCTCAGCTACGACCTCCAGCAACTGGGGCGTGCCACGATCATCGGCGAGACGACCCGCGGTGGCGCGCACCCGTGCCGCGGCTTCACCGTCCACCCGCACCTGGAGGCGACCATTCCGGCCGCCCGCGCGATCAACCCCATATCCGGCACGAACTGGGAAGAAGTCGGCGTCGTCCCCGACATCGCGGTACCAGCCGGGGAAGCGCTCGACCGCGCGCACCGCGAGGCGCTGACCACACTGGGACGCCCCTGGGGCGTGTTCTCACAGTGAAGCCGCCTCGCCACGGCCGGGGAGCCCGGCCGCGGCGAGCAGTGGTTCAGGGCAGGCGCTGACCGATCAGCAGCGAGGTGCCCGCGGCGATGATCAGCGCCAGGGTGCCGAGCATCAGCCAGGGGCGGCTGGCGTCGTCTTCCTTGGTCTCGTAGCCGATCTGCTCGCCCAGGGTGTCGTAGACCTTCTGCAGCTGTTCGGCGGAGTCCGCGCGGTGGAAGTCGCCGCCGGAGGCCTCGGCGATCTCCTTCATGGTCTCCACGTCGGCAGGCACCTGGGTGGTGCGGCCCTCGCTCTCGATGGTGCCGTAGTCGGTGCCGAAGGCGATCGCGGAGACCGGGATCTTGGCCTTGCCCGCCCGCTGCGCGACCTCGACCGGGTCGGCGCCCACCGTCTTCTTGCCGTCGGTCATCAGCACGATGCGCGAGGGGGGCGGGCCGTCGGCGCCGGTGAGCAGCTTGCCGAAGGACTCGATGGTGGCCATCGCCGCGTTCAGCGCGTCACCGGTGGCGGTGGCCGGGCCGAGCTTGAGCGTGTCGATGGCCTCGGCCACCGGTTTGCGGTCCACTGTGGGCGAGACCAGCACCACCGCGGAACCGGCGAAGGAGATCAGGCCCAGGTTGACGCCCTTGGTCAGGCCGTCGGTGAAGGACTTCGCGGACTTCTTCGCCGCGTCCAGCCGGGTCGGCGTGATGTCGGTGGCCTGCATGGACAGCGACACGTCGATCACCAGCATCACGGTGGCCCGGTTGCGCGGCACCCGCTGCTCGGAGGTCGGCCCGGTCAGCGCGATGGTGAGCAGCAGCAGCGCGACCCCGAGCAGCGCGGGCGGCACGTGCCGGACCCAGTTCTGCCGCTTGGGGATGACCTTCTCCAGCAGCTCCAGGTTGGTGAAGCGCATGACGTAGCGCCGCCGCCTGCGCTGCACCAGCAGGTACACCACGACCAGCACGGCGACCGCGATCGCGAGCAGGAACCACCACGGCGCGGTGAACCCGCGCAGGCTGAGCCCGAACATCAGGCCACCCCTCCCGACCAGCGGCGCTTGCGGGCGACCACAAAACGGACCGTGTCGGCCACCCAGTCGGAGTCGGTGCGCAGCACCAGGTGACCGGCGCCCACGCCGCGCAGCACGGTGGCCACCTGCTCCCGGTGCGCGGCCGCCGCGGCGCCGAACTCCTTGCGCAGCAACGGGGTGGTGTGCACCTCGCGCTGTTTGCCGGTCTCCGGGTCGGACAGGACGACGGTTCCCACGTCGGGCAGCTCCACGTCTCGCGGGTCGAGCACCTCGATGGCCAGCAGGTCGTGCCGGGCCGAAAGCGCGCGCAGCGGGCGCTCCCAGGTCAGCGGGCCGAGGAAGTCGGAGATCACCACGGCCAGGCCGCGCCGCCGGGGCGGGCGGCGCAGCTGTTCCAGGGCCAGCGCCAGGTCGCCGCGGGTGCCGTCAGGGGCGCGCTTGGTCTGCGCGATCCGGCGCAGCAGGCCGCTGCCGTGCGCCAGGCCGCCGCGGGCGGGCACGCGTTCGGTGTGCTCGCCGGTGGAGACGATCGCGCCGATCCGGTTGCCGCCGCCCCCGGTCAGGTGGGTCACCGCGGACACCGCGGCCACCGCCAGCTCCCGCTTCTCGCAGGCGGCGGTGCCGAAGTCCAGGCTGGGCGAGAGGTCGACCACGACCCAGGTCTCCAGCTCGCGGTCGGCCACCGTCTCCCTGATGTGCGGCACGGTGGTGCGCGCGGTGACCGCCCAGTCCATCCGGCGCACGTCGTCGCCGGGCTGGTACGGCCGCGCCTCACCGGGCTCGGTGCCGGGACCGGGCACCAGGCCGAGGTGGTTGCCCTGCAACAGCCCGTCCAGCCTGCGCCGGACGGTCAGCTCCAGGGTGCGCAGCGCCACGTCCAGGCGGGACTCGTCCAGCGCTGGCGGGGCCCAGGACGGCCTGGTGGCGCGCACCGGCCCGGCGTCGGGGTTCTCGGGGCTGGGCGTGCCGGTCACGGGCGCTGGACCGGCGCGGCCTGCGGGACGACGGGCGCCTGCGGCACGGGCGAGTGCTGCGGCTGCGGCAGCTGCGGGCGCGCGGAGACCTGGGGCAGCGGCACGGTCTGCAGCACCCGGGAGACCAGGTGGTCCATGGGCACGCCGTCGGCCAGCGCGTCGTAGGAGAGGACCAGGCGGTGCCGCAGCACGTCCGGCACCACGTCCACCACGTCCTGCGGCAGCACGTAGTCGCGGCCGCGGACCAGGGCCAGCGCGCGGGCGGCGGCCACGATGCCCAGGGTGGCGCGCGGGGAGGCGCCGTAGGCGATCCAGCCCGCCACGTCGCCAAGGCCGTTCTCGGCGGGCGCGCGGGTGGCCAGCACCAGGCGGACCACGTAGTCGACCAGCGCGTGGTGCACGAAGACCTTGCTGGCCACGCCCTGCAGCCGGGACAGCTCCTCCGGGCTGAGCACCTGGGACGGCTCCGGCGGGGTCACACCCATCCGGTAGACGATCTCGCGCTCTTCCTCGGCGGTCGGGTACTCGACGATGATCTTGAACAGGAAGCGGTCGCGCTGCGCCTCCGGCAGCGGGTAGACGCCCTCGTTCTCGATCGGGTTCTGGGTGGCCAGCACCAGGAACGGGGCAGGCATCGGGAAGGTCTGGCCGCCGATGGAGACGTGCCGCTCGGCCATCACCTCCAGCATCGCCGACTGCACCTTCGCGGGCGCGCGGTTGATCTCGTCGGCGAGCACGAAGTTGGCCACCACCGGGCCCAGCTCCACGTCGAAGCTCTCGGTGCCCTGCCGGTAGATGCGGGTGCCGAGGATGTCGGCTGGCACCAGGTCGGGGGTGAACTGCAGGCGGGAGAAGGAGCCGCCGACGACCTTGGCGAAGGTCTCCACCGCGAGGGTCTTGGCCACGCCGGGCACGCCCTCCAGCAGCAGGTGTCCCTTGGCCAGCAGGCCCACCAGCATGCGCTCGACCAACCGGTCCTGGCCGACGATGACGCGCTTGACCTCGAACACGGTGCGCTCGAGCAGCTGTGCGTCGCGCGCGGGCGTGGTCGCGGCCGCGCCCTCGGCGTACCCGGGCTCGGTCACTGGCGAACCTCCTAGAACGAAGAACTGTGTACCGGCACATAACCCCACCTGTGCCGGTACACAGCAAACCCCTCGTTGGGTATGACCCCTGTGAAGATCAGTTCAGCCTGACCGGCAGCTCGGCCAGCGCGCGCATGCCGCTGACCCGCAGCTTGAGCTCCTCCGGCGGCACCGCGAGCCTGATCTCCGGGAAGCGCCGGATCAGGGTGCCGATGGCCACCTCGCCCTCCAGCCTGGCCAGCCGCGCGCCGAGGCAGAAGTGGATGCCGTGGCCGAAGCCGAGGTGCTTGCCCGCGTCCCTGGTGACGTCCAGCCGGTCCGGGTCGGTGAACAGCTCGGGGTCCCGGTTGGCCACCGGCACCGCGATGAACACCGCGCTGCCCGCCGGGATCACCGTGTCACCCAGCCGCAGGTCCTCGGTGAGCGCCCGGTTGAGGCCGGGGTTGATCGGGCCGTCGAAGCGCAGCAGCTCGTCCATGGCCGGGTTGAGCAGCTCGGGGCGCTCGCGCAGCAGCTGGAGCTGGTCGGGGTGGGTGAGCAGGGCGCGCATACCCAGGGAGATGAGGTGGGTGGTGGTCTCGTGCCCGGCGAAGATCAGCAGCGCGGCCATCGCGACCATCTCCGCGTCGGTGAGCGCCTGGCCGTCGACCTCCACCGCGGCCAGGTCGCCGAGCAGGTCCCCGGCGGCGGCGTCACCGCGCTTGTGGACCATCAGCTCGCGCAGGTACTCCCCCATCTCCAGCAGCTTCGGGATGTGCACCGGCGCCTGGGCGAGGTCGGCGAACAGCGCGGTCATCGCGTGCGACCAGTCCCGGAACAGCGCGCGGTCCTCGACCGGGGTGCCGAGCAGCTCGCAGATCACCGTGATGGGCAGCTGGAAGGCGAACTCCTCGATCAGCTCGACCGGTTCGGTGCGCTCGGCCAGCCGGTCCAGCAGCTCGGCGGTGATCTGCTCGATCCGCGGCCGCAGCGCGTCCACCCGGCGGGCGCTGAAGGCGCGCACCACGAGCTTGCGCTGCCGGGTGTGCTCCGGCGGGTCCAGGTGCAGCATCGAGCCGCCCACCAGCGCGCCGATGGCCATCAGCGCCTCGCCGATCTCCCCCGTCGGCGACTCCGCCGACGACTCCGGTGGGGTCTCCGGCTGGTGGATGCGCACCGTGGCCTGCGGCGCGGCCAGCACCGCGACCGCGTCGGCGTGCCTGCTGACCGCCCAGTGCTGCCGGCCGCCGAGCTCCCAGAGCAGCTTGGGCGGCTGCGGCTCGGTGATCTCCGCGACCGCCGGCCCCAGGGCCGCGAGGGCCTCCGCGATGTGCTCGGTCTGGTCCTGCTTGGTCGACATTTCCCCTCCTCAACGCCCGTTCACTACGAACGTAGTACTACTGTAGCAGTGAATCTGTCGGCGGTGCGCGGCGTGGGGCAGACTGTGCGGGTGCCACCCCAGAACGAGCAGCGCAAGAAGCACCTCGCGGACGCCGCGATCGACGTGCTGGCCCGCGAGGGCGGCCACGGCCTGACCCACCGGACGGTGGACAAGGAGGCCGGGGTGCCGACCGGCACGACCTCGAACTACTTCCGCACCAGGGACGCGCTGTGGTCGGCGGTGGCGCACCGGGTGGCCGAGCGGCACTGGGAGATCATCGGCACCATCGAGGGCTTCCCGGAGAAGATGGCCACGCCGATAGAGGCATCCGAGGCGATCAGCCTGATGCTGACCGGACTGGAGGAGGAGGGCCGGATCTTCAACCTGGCCATGCTGGAGCTGAACCTGGAGGCGATCCGGCGACCAGGCCTGCGGCCGACCCTGCACGAGCTCAACGAGCTGGTCACCAAGCAGATGGGGATCAACCACCGGCTCCAGCAGCTGCCGGATGACCGGGAGACCCTGGACCTGATCGGGATCTTCCTGCGCGGCCTGCAGCTGAGCATGCTGATGCCCTGGACCCTCGGCCAGGCCTACGATCCCGCGAAGCTGATCGAGCGCGCCTACGGGGCCATGCTGGCCAGCGCGCCACCGCCTCAGTCCGGGTGAGCCGCCCGCCAGGCGGCCAGATCCTCAGGCGTGTCCACGTCGCGCCCCTCCCGCACCACCGCGGGCACCTCGACGACGTGCAGACCACCGAACACCGCGCGCAGCGGCGCGTCGGCCAGCTCGGCGGGCATCGCCGCCCGCAACGCGGCCAGCCGCCACACCCCGGTGAGCCACTGCTTCCGCCCGTCGGCCACCAGCACCGCCCCGTCCGAACCGTCCACATCGGACAGTGCCGCACACAGGCGGGACACCGTGTCCGCGGTGACACCTGGCTGGTCGGCGGCCAGCACCGCCACCAGACCGTCCACTTCGGACAGTGATGCCAGTCCGGCCCCCAGTGCCGCGAGCGGCCCCGATCCGACTGGTACCTCACGTGTCCAGGACACCGGACGGCTGACCGTCCGTTGTGGACCAACCACGACCACCAGCGACGCGGCCGCGACGGCGGCCAGCGCGTGCTCGAGCAGGCTGCGCCCGCCGAGCAGCAGCCCCGGTTTGTCCACGCCGCGCATCCGGCTCGCCCTTCCCCCGGCGAGCACCACGGCCGTCAAGCGCACGTCCACCGCTCAGGTCGCCGCCCGCAGCGCGGCCACCGCGTCGGCCAGGTCGGGATCGTTGGCGGCCTTGTCCAGCGCGGCGCTGAGCGTCTCCCGGTAGACCGGTTCGGCCAGGGCCTGCCGCTGTCTGCCCTCGGGGGTGAGCATCGAGTACACGCCCCTGCGGTCGTTCTCGCAGGGGTCGCGCACGGTCAGCCCGGCCTCCTCCAGCCGCGCCACCAGCCGGGACACCGAGCTCTGGTTGAGCCCGATGGCGTCGGCGAGCACCTGCATGCGCAGGCTGCACCCGTCCACCTCGGCCAGCCTGCTCAGCGCCCGGTACTCGGTCAGCCCGAGCCCGAACCGCCGTTGCAGGGCCTTGGCCAGCTCCTGCTCGATCCGCCCGTGCAGGGTGATCACCCTGCGCCAGGCCGGTTCGTCCACCGCGTCCCGCGCGGCCACTGTGTTCTCCGCTGTCACTGTTGACCCCACAACCACGCCCCTTGACCGGAGCCTACCTCCGGTGCCAGTATCTCGGCCAGAAGTACATGTAGGTGCATGCATCTACTCTATCCCCTAGAAAGGTCCCCTTCTCATGCGTTCGTTCCTGTTCTTGCTCGGCAGCACGCGCCAAGGTGGTAACACAGAGACATTGGCACGTAACGCAGCGGAAAATCTCCCTACTAACGTCGAGCAACAGTGGCTCAACCTGGCCGCGCTGCCCCTTCCGGAGTACGTGGACCGCCGCCATGCGCCCGGCAATCGTCTGCATCCCGCCCCGATCGGCACCGAGCGGCAACTGTTGGACGCGACCCTGGCCGCCACCGACATCGTGATCGCCTCGCCCACCTACTGGTACTCGGTGTCCACCCCGACCAAGCGCTACCTCGACTACTGGAGCGACTGGTTCGACATCGAGGAGCTCGGTTTCAAGGGCCGGATGGCTGGCAAACGGCTGTGGGTGATCACCGCGCTGAGCGAGGAGCCGCACCAGGCGGACGCGCTGATCGACCAGCTCCGGCGGTCGGCGGCGTACCTGAAGATGGAGTTCGCGGGGGCGCTGACCGGGAACGGGAGCAAGCCGGGCGACGTGCTGGCCGACACCGAGGCGATGAACAACGCGAAGGTCTTCTTCGCCTCGGTGTGAGGTGCTGACTGGGGGTTTGCCCGCTCTCCACGGGGAGAGCGGGCAACACGGCTCAGAGGTAGCTGATCCGCACGCCGGGACCCAGCTCGTCCAGGCCGAGGTAGGAGCCGCCGCGGTCCAGCCGCAGCCTCAGCTCCCGGCCGGCCAGCGCGCGCAGGTCGAGCGCCGCCAGGTGATCCCGGATCTCCAAGGTGTGCAACGGGAACTCCGCCACGGCCGCCAGGTCGCCCGCGGTGAGCTCGTCGATGATCAGGGTCTGCAAGTTGGGCATCAGCTCCGGCAGCCGGTGCAGCACCTCGGCGCCGGTCCTGGACAACAGCAGCTGCCGGATGCTCGGCCAGGACCGTCCGGACTCCGACGCCAGGCTCGCTTCCCGCCAGAGGTTCAAGCGCCACAACGAGGTCAGCCCATCCAGCGGGGAATAGTCCTCGACCTGTCCCAGGTAGTCCAGGGACAGGGTCTGCAAGCCCGGCAGCTCCCGGACGAAGCCGAGGTCGGGCATGGGCACGGCGCAGAACAGGGCCAGGTTGGCCAGGCGGGGCAGCCGGCACAGCAACTCGGTCCCCCGGTAGTCCTCGGCGGCGAACAGCTCCACCGTGTGCAGCAGCGGGTGTTCCAGCAGGGGGGTCAGGTCAACGGTCTCCGGCAGCAGGTCGAGCCGGATCACGGTGAGGCATGGCAGGTCCGCGATGACGTCCAGGGGCACCCGGTGACGGCCGGACTCCAGGTCGAGCTCCAGGCTGCGCAGGTTGGTCAGGCGGTCGACGTAGGACAGCAGGTGTTCGTCGCGGACCCGGATGTGCCCGTCCCGCAACGGCGCCCCGGCCAGCACCTCCTCGGCGTACCGCGCGGGCTCGAAGTAGCGCCAGGCCGCGGCCAGCTCCTCCTGCACCCGGTGCCGCGGGTCGGCCGCGTACCCGCGCAGCAGCCGCAGGCCGTCCTCGTTCTCGGTGAAGGCCGCCGCCCGCACGGTGGCCGCCGCCGAGGCCTCGGACAGATTGTCCACAGTGGACGGGAAGTAGCGCAGCACCCGGTGCCCGATCGCGGCCAGCGATCCGGCCTCGCGGACGCTGCGCGGCGGCACCAGGTGCGTCTCGATCAGCGTGTCCACCCGCGCGCGGACCGCGGGGTCCAGCTCCTCCACCGTTTCCAGGCAGGCCGCGGCGAGCAGGCGGAGGTGGCGGGCACGGCGGGGTTCGGTGTCGGCGCGGTCCAGGATCTCGGTGAGCAGGGCGTCGGCCTGGGTGCGTTTGGCGTGGCCGCAGGCCATCACGATGGTCTCCCACCAGACGTCCAGGTGCGCCTGGGAGACCAGCTTCTCGATCCGGCCCTGCTCGGTGGCCTCGC
Organism: Crossiella sp. SN42; assembly: GCF_023897065.1. Classification (GTDB taxonomy): domain Bacteria; phylum Actinomycetota; class Actinomycetes; order Mycobacteriales; family Pseudonocardiaceae; genus Crossiella. The sequence goes on along the minus strand of NZ_JAMHIV010000013.1, from coordinate 108,341 downwards.
TGGCGGCCAGGTACTCCTGGAAGGTGCGGTGCACGAAGTCGACCTTGCCGGGCACCGGTTCGCGCAGCACCCCGCTGCGCTCCAGCAGGTGGTCCAGGATCTCCCCGGCCGGATCGGTGACATTGGGCATGGCCAGCAGCTTGCGGGCCACGTGCTCCTCCGCGCGGGCCCGGTCCAGCTCGATCCGGTTGGCCTCGGTGAGCCGCCAGGCCATGTCCCGCAACAGGACCCGCTTGCGGCTGACGTCCAGCAGGCCGGCGATGCCGCGCTTGAGGTCCCTGGTCTCCAGCAGCATCTCCAGCGCGCGGCGGTAGAGCTCCATCCGGTTGCGCGGCAGTTCGCTGACCTGGTCCAGGTTCAGCGCGCACAACATGGCGCACAGCAACGGGTTCGCGGCCAGCACCCGCAGGTGCGGGCGGCTGGCGAGCTGGTTGAGCAGGCGGCGCTGGGCGGCGGGCAGCTCGGCCGGGTCGCCGGGCAGGCTGTGCGCGCGCTGGGCGGCCTGGTGCCAGCAGGCCACGAACCGGGTGATGTCCTCCCGGTTCATCGGTTCCAGGGTGACCGCGGTGAAACCCTCGGCGGCCAGCCACTTCGCCTCGGCCGCGGCGGGGCGGGCGGTGACCACCATGCGGGCCTTGGGGAACTCGCGGGCCAGTTCGGAGAGCCAGGCGTGCACCTGCGGGCGGCGGTTCGGCGGCACCTCGTCCACCCCGTCGACCAGCAGCAGCGCGCTGCCCTCGTCCAGGCGGCGGTGCGTCCACAGTTCGGGCATCTCCGCCGAGCGCGCAGGCCAGGCGTCCTGGAGGAACTGCTCGGGGCGCGGCAGGTCGCCGGTGGCGTGGCCGCGCAGGCGGATCACGAAGGGCACGCAGGAGTTCCAGTCCGCGAGCTGGTCGGTGAAGGCGGAGCGGGCCGCGGTGACGGCGAGCCAGTGCAGCAGCGTGGTCTTGCCCGAACCCGCCTCGCCACGCACGAACGCGCGGTCCGCGCCACCGAGCGCGGCCTCCACCCGGCCGCTGCTGGTGCCGCCGTCCCCGGTCTCGGCGAACCAGTGCCGGTCCGGGCGGCGGCGGGTAGCGCGGCTGTGCCGGTCCAGCACGCTGGCCACGCTCAGGCTCAGGTAGGCGGTGCTCAGCGCCAGCTTCGGTTGCTCGTGGGCGGCCAGGCCGAGCAGCGTCACACTGTCCAAAGTGGACTCGATGTGCCGGAGGTAGGCGGCGGTGAACTCGGCGTCGTGGTCGGTGCCGCGCGGCGCGTGCAGGGTGGAGCGGGGCACCCTGGCCAGCAGCTCGTCCAGCTGGGCGGTCTGCGCGGTGAGCCGGGACAGCGTCTCGGCCAGCGCGCGCGGCGGCAGCGCGGGCAGGTGCTGGATGACCTGGGCCAGGTAGCGGCAGGACTGGTCCAGCGCGATGTCGTAGAGCTGGCCCGCGGGTTCGGCCAGGCCGGCCGGCGGCGGGCAGACCGAGCGGACGTGCGCGGCGAGCTTGTCCCCGTCGGCGTCGGTGGCGAAGATCAGCTCGTCGCTCAGCTTGACCTCGGCCAGTGCGTCGCCCGCCCCGGCGAGCGCGGCGGCGACCTCGTGCTCCGGCAGGGACCTGAACCGGGTCTCCAGCACCAGTTCCAGGCGTTCGGCGACCTGGCCGCCGACGTTGCCGAGCAGCCGCTCCAGCTTGTTGCGCTGGACGGGACTGGCCAGTTCCTCGGCGGCCAGCTCGGCCAGGGTGGCGGTGCGCTGCTTGCGGGCCCGGTGCCTGCGCAGCCAAGCGGTCACCGCCTTCTCGGCGATGATCTTGCCGAGGTCGAGCACTTCCAGCCCGCTGATGACGGCCTCCCCCACGTTCACATCTCGCGCGGACAGTGTCGGCCGACTGGCCGGCCGGGGTGGCGGGAACCGGCGCAAATCCGCCGTTCGGCCTAGACCGGGAAATCCGCGCGACCCGGCGGTCCCGGTAGGTCAGACTCGGCGTACGTGACAGTTGTGGAGATCAGATCGCGGCGCGTGCTGGCGGTGGCGTCGACCGTGGCCGCCGGGGTCGGGCTGGCCGGGCAGGCCCGGTTGAACGGGGAGTTCGGCGCGCGGCTCGGGGACGGGATCGGCGCGCCGCTGCTGACCACCGCCATGGGCATGGTCGTGCTGCTGGCGCTGGTGCCCGCCTTCCCCGCCGGACGTCGCGGTATCCGGCGGCTGCGGACGGCGGTGCGCGCAGGGCAGTTGCGCTGGTGGCACTGCCTTGGCGGGATCAGTGGCGCGCTGATCGTCGGCGGCCAGGGGATCACGGTGACCTCGCTGGGCGTCGCGCTGTTCACGGTGGCGGTCGTGGCGGGCACCGTGGGCGGCAGCCTGGCCGCGGACCGGTGGGGGCTCGGGCCGGGCGGGGTGCGGCCGGTGACCGCGGCGCGGCTGGGCGGGGCGGTGCTGTGCGTGCTGGCGGTGCTGATCGCCGGGACGGACCGGATCGGCGGCGCGAGCACCCTGGTGCTGGTGGCGTTGCCGCTGCTGGCGGGGGTGACGGGGGCGGTGCAGTCGGCGTTCAACGGGCGGGTGGCCGCGGCCGCGGGCTCGCCGTGGCCGGCCACCATGGTGAACTTCGTGGTGGCCACGGCGACCCTCGCGGTGCTGCTGCTGGCCGGGTTCGCCGTGCGCGGGCTGCCCACCGGCGCCTTCCCGGCCGAGCCGTGGTTCTACCTGGCCGGGCTGATCGGGATCGGCGTGGTGGCGGTGGCCACCCTGGCCGTCGGCGAGATCGGGGTGCTGGTCTATGGGCTGGCGAGCGTGGCGGGGCAGCTGCTCGGGGCGATCGCCCTGGACCTGGTGACCGGGCCCCAGCCCACGGTGGCGACCTGGGCCGGGGCCGGGCTGACACTGCTCGCGGTGCTGCTGGCCGCGCGGGTCAACCGAAGTCCGGCGCCAGCCCGGTCAGCTCCACGCTGAGGTCCCAGACCCGGGCCGCCGCTGCCAGGTCCGCCAGCGGCCCGCGCACCGGTTCCACCCTGGGCGCGCCGCGCAGGCCGAACATCCTCGGCCCCCACAGCTGCCCGCCGCGCACCGCGGGGTCGAGCACCGCCCTGACCGCGACCCTGGCCGCCTTGTCCTTGCCGTGCACCATGATCCCGGCCGGCAGGCCGAGCAGCCGCTGACCGGCGCCGCGCACGTGCACCGGCGGGCGGGACGGGGTGAGCGAGTCCAGCGCCCCGCCGGGATGGGTGACCACGCTGAGCACCGGGCTGCCGGTGGCGCGCAGGCGGCGGTCCAGCTCGAAGCCGAAGAGCATCTGGGCCAGCTTGGACCGGGCGTAGGTGCGTTTGGACCGGTAGTCGCGGGTGCTCTGCGGGTCGTCGAAGTCGAAGGTCTCGGACTTGGCGGTGAAGCTGCCGGTGGTGACCACCCTGGCGGCCGGGGCGGCGGAGAGCAGCGGGGCGAGCAGGGCGGTGAGGGCGAAGTGGCCGAGGTGGTTGGTGCCGAACATCAACTCGTGGCCCTGCGGGGTCTCCTGGCGCGGCGGGTCGTCGAGCAGCACCCCGGCGTTGTGCACCACCGCGTCCAGCCGGTCCAGCCGCAGACCGTCCACAGTGGACTTGATCGAGGGCAGGTCGGCCAGGTCGAGCGAGACCTGGCCGACCTCGGCGCCGGGCACCCGCGCGCGCAGGGCGGACAGCGCGGCCTCGGCCTTGGCCGGGCTGCGACTGCCGATCAGCACGGCGCACCCGGCAGCCGCCAGCTGTTCGGCGACGAAGTACCCGATGCCCGCGTTGCCCCCGGTGATCAGGACGGTGAACGACATCCCGCCACGCTAACGACCTCAGCCGGCCGGCTTGCCGAACCAGCGGGCGAGTTGCCGGTCCAGATCCCGCTGATCGTGGCCGATCCAGGACACGTGGCCGTCGGGGCGCAGCAGCACGCACGGCACGTCCAGTGCCGCGGTGGGATCGGCGAGGTAGTCGACGCGGTCTGCCCAACCACCGGCGGTCAGGCCTCCGGTGCGGTCCAGCAGCAGGCCGCGGCCGCGGTGCAGCAACCCGTAGAGGGTGCCCTGTGCCAGCTCGAGGTCGGGCAGGCGGCGGCCGAGCAGGTCGGGGCCCTCGCCGAAGTCGTAGCGGATGCCGATCGCGGTGATCTTCTCGATCAGGTGCCGGTTCACCTCGTTGAAGTCCAGCAGTTCGGTGAGCAGCCTGCGCATTGCCCGCGCGCCCGGTTCGGGGGCGGAGAGCGCCAGCTGGGCCCGGGTGTTGTCCAGCACGTCCGCGGCGACCGGATGACGTTCGGCCTGGTAGGTGTCCAGCAGCGTTTCCGGGGCCCAGCCGCGGACCTGCGCGGCCAGTTTCCAGCCGAGGTTGACCGCGTCCTGCACGCCGAGGTTGAGGCCCTGCCCGCCGAGGGGTGGGTGGATGTGCGCCGCGTCGCCTGCCAGCAGCACCCGCCCAATGCGATATCGCTCGGCCAGCCGGGTGGCATCGCCAAAACGGGACAGCCAGCGCGGGGAGTGCACGCCGAAGTCGGTGCCCGCGATCGCGCGCAACCCCTGCCGGAAGTCCTCCAGGGTGGGCGGTTCCGCGCGATCGCTGACGCCCACGGCGGGGACCACCACGCGGTAGACCTTGTCGCCGAAGGGACTCAGGCTGAAACTCTTGTTGGTCTCATGGATCGCGGCCACCTGGGCGGCGATCTCCTCCTGCGGCACACCGACTTCCAGCTCGCCCATCAGCGTCTCGGTCCGCGCGGGCTCGCCGGGGAAGCCGACGCCGAGCAGCTTGCGCACCGTGCTGCGCGCGCCGTCACAGCCGACGAGGTAGCGCGTGCGCAGCCGCTCACCGTCGGCCAGCTCGACCGTCACGCCCTCCTCGTCCTGCTCCAGACCGGCCACCGCGCAGCCATGCCGGACCTGCGCGCCCAGCCGCACCGCGTGTTCTTCCAGGAGCTGGACGATGACCGGCTGCGGAATGCCCAGCAGGTAGGCGTGCGCGGAGTCCAGGCCCCGCGGCACGGGTGTGGCGATGGCGGCGAAGAAACCGGCGGCCGGACGCTGTCTTCCGTGTGGCCGCAGGCGGTCCAGCAGTCCACGCATCGCCATCAGCTCAAGACTGCGGATGTGCAGACCGACGATGCGGACGAAGGAAGCGGGCTCGGTGTCCCGCTCCAGCACGAGTACCCGCACCTGGTGCAGCCGCAGCTCGGCGGCCAGCATCGCGCCGGTCGGCCCACAACCGGCGATGATCACGTCGAACATGGTGTTGCCCTTCGGGAGTGCCTTGGTGGCGGCGCTCCCGGCGACACCTACGTCAGTCGCCAGACCGGGACGGGAAGGGGGAGCACCCACATCGCTACAGCGGTCATGGGTCTCACCTCCTCGGGCGGTGTCGCGGTCGGCCGCAAGCTACAAGCCCGCGCCGCGACCTGTCGACTCCTTTTCCGGACTAGACCAGGCGCACCGCGTACGGCATCAGGCCGCCGTAGCGCACCGGCGAGATCCGCACCCGCGCGCCGGAGTGCGGGGCCTCCACCATCCGCCCGCCGCCCAGGTACATCGCCACGTGGTGGATGCGGCCGTTGGTGGCCCAGAACAGCATGTCGCCGGCGGCCATCTGGGACAGCGGCACCTTGCGGCCGTAGTTGTACTGGTAGCCGCTGTAGTGCGGCAGGTTGACGCCGATCCCGGCGTAGGCGTAGATCATCAGGCCGGAGCAGTCGAAGCCGACCTTGCGGTAGTCGCCGAAGGTGTCGGCCACGCCGCCGTCGCGGATGCCGCGGGTCGGGCCGGAGCCGTTGCCGCCGCCCCAGGCGTAGATCACGCCGAGCTGGGACAGCGCGCGGTTGATCGCGATCTGCACGCCGCGGCCGGGCGCGGGGGCGACCGTGGGCCGGGCCGCGGTCTGCGGGCGGGCGGCCGGGCGGTTCTGCGCGGCGGCGGCCGCGGCGGCCTTGCGGGCCTCCTCGGCCTCGCGGCGCTGCCGCTCCTCCTCCTCGCGCTTCTTGGCCGCCAGCCAGTCCTCGTAGCGCTGCCGCTGGCCCTGCAGGCCGGAGACGTGGTCGCGCGCCTCGAACAGCTGCTTCTCCACCGCGACCCTGGTGGCCTCGATCTCGTTGGCCCGCTGCTCCTGGGTGCTGCCCGCCTGCACCGCGATGGCCTGCGCCGCGTCGGCGACCCGCTTGGCCTGCTCGGCGGCGTTCTGCTTGGCCTCGGCGGCCTCCAGGGCCTTGCGGGCCAGGGAGTCCTTGTTCGCCTTGTCCGTGCGCGCCCGGCGCATGACCTCCAGCACGTCGGCCTGCGAGCCGCTGATCAGCTCCAGCATCTCGGAGCGGTCCAGCACCTCCTGCGGGCCCTTGGCGGTCAGCAGCGCGCCGGTGGTGTCCAGCAGGTTGCCGTTCTGGTAGGTCGCGGCGGCGAAGGCGTCGGCCTTGGCGCGCAGGTCCTCCACCGACTTGGCGGCGGCGTCGGCTTCGGCGCGGGCGCCCCTGGCCTCGGCCTTGGCCCGGTCCGCGGCCTCCTGCGCGGCCTCCAGGTCGACCAGGGCCTTCATCGCCTCTTCGCGGCGCAGCTCCACATCGGCCATCAGCTCGGCCAGGCGGGCCTCGGCGCGGCTGAGCTCGTTGGTGAGCCTGCCGACCTCGCCCGCCTTGGAGTCGACCTGGGCGCGGCCGTTGCGGATGTCGGCGTCGCTCGGGTTGGGCGGTGGCGGCGGCACGGCCGCGCCCACGCCGGGCGTGCCGGCCAGCAGCACACCCGCGATCGCGGTCGTCACGAGCCCCAGAACCAGGTTCCGTCGCGTCGGCATCACGCCCACCTCCGAACCTTTCCTCCGCCGGTAGCGCCCAGCCGACAACGCCCGCTCGGCCTACACGCCGGGTACCGAACGGCAGCGGTCGGACACGCTGAGCAACTGTGACATTTCGTCCCACCAGTCGCCAGTGATCCCAGCATGAACACGCGCCTCATCCCTCACACGTGTCACATTTACTGGGGACAATGTCGCCCGAAAGAGGCATTCAGCACACGCGCCGTGCACAAAACAGCTCGGGGCACGCGAGGTGCCCCGAGCTGCGGAAACGATTCGGTAAACGGTCTAGTTCACTTTGCGGTCCAAACCGGCCCAGTAGGGCTCACGGAGCTTGAACTTCTGGATTTTCCCGGTCGCCGTACGCGGTATGGACTCGCGGAACTCGACCGTCGTCGGGGCCTTGTACCCGGCGAGCTTCTCCTTGCAGTGCGCGATGATCTCGGCCTCGCTGACCTGCGCGCCCTCGCTCACCACGACCAGTGCCTTGATCGTTTCGCCCCATTTGTCATCCGGCACCCCGATGACCGCCACCTCAGCCACGGACGGGTGACTGAACACGCAGTCCTCGACCTCGATGGAGGACACGTTCTCCCCGCCGGTGATGATCACGTCCTTCTTCCGGTCGGAGATGCTGAGGTGGCCCTCCTCGTCCAGGGTGCCGCCGTCGCCGGTGTGGAACCAGCCGCCCTCCAGGGCCGCCTCGGTGGCCGCCGGGTTCTCCCAGTACCCGGCGAGCACGGTGTTGCCGCGGGCCAGCACCTCGCCGCTGTCGGAGATCTTCAGGCGCACGCCGATGCCGGGCGCGCCCGCGCGGGAGAGCTTGCGGGCCCGCTCCTCGGCGGGCAGGTCGAGGTCGGCGGGGCGGGTGCGGTTGAAGGTGAGGAACGGGGAGGTCTCGGTGAGGCCGTAGAGCTGCTGGAAGCTCCAGCCCAGCTCCTCCTCGATGCGGGCGATGGTGCGGGTGGGCGGCGGCGCGCCGGCGCAGACGATGCGCACCCGGTCCCGGCCGGGGATCTCGCCGTCCCACTCCTGCGCGGCATCCAGGACCATGTTCCACACCGCGGGCGCCCCGCAGGCCAGGGTGACGCCGTGCCGCTCGACCCGGCGCAGGATCTCCGCGCCGTCGACCTTGCGCAGCACCACCTGCGGCACGCCGAGGCCGGTGGCGGCGAAGGGCATGCCCCAGCCGTTGCAGTGGAACATGGGCAGGGTGTGCAGGTAGACGTCGCGTTCCCAGACCCTGGCGTGCAGGCCGAAGGTCATCGCGTTGATCCAGATGTTGCGGTGGGTCATCTGCACGCCCTTGGGGCGGGCGGTGGTGCCCGAGGTGTAGTTGATGGTGGCGGTGGCGTCCTCATCCGGCGCGGCCCACGGGCGCGGCTCGGTGCCGAAGCGCATCACCTCGGTCTCGGTCTCCTCGCCGAGGATGTGCTTGTGCGGCGCGGAGATCCCGCTCAGCGCGGGGGCCAGCTCGGGGTCGACCAGCAGCACCGAGGCGCCGCTGTGGCCGACGATGTACTCGATCTCCTCCGGCCGCAGCCGGAAGTTCACCGGCACGCAGATCCGCCCGCTGGCCGGCACGGCGTGCAGCAACTCCAGCAGCCGGGCGGAGTTGTGGCTGACCACGGCCACGCGTTCGCCCTCGCCCACCCCGAGCCGGTCCAGCCCGGCCTGCCAGGCCCGCGCCCGCCGGGCCAGTTCGCCATAGGTGGTCGTCGGCACCGCCGCGGCCGGTTGGCTGGGTTCGTCGATCACCGCGGTGCTGGTGGGAAAGACGGTCTCCGCCCGGTCGAGGAAGTCGGCGACGGTCAACGGTACCCGCATCGTTGAGGCTCCTCCGGTTCGTCCGAATGGGCACAGACGGTAGTCAGCGGGGGTACCCGGTGTCAGCTCGCCTGATCCCCCTGGTGGGTGACGCAGCGGCGGGTGCGCGGCTGGCGGCGGCAAGCGGTCGGGCGGGTGGCGGCCCGCCCCGGGGTCAGCCGGCCAGGAACTCCAGACGGTTGCCCACCGGGTCGGTGGTGTGGAAGCGGTCCCGGCCGGGGATCTCGGCCGGGTCGGCCCAGGTCACCTGGTGGCCGGCGGCGGTGAGGGTGGCGGCCAGGGCGTGCACGTCGGTGACGAAGGCGGGGTGCGCCTTGGCCGAGGGGCGGAAGCCCTCCTCGGCGCCGATGTGAAGCTCGCCGCCGCCGGGCACGGCGAACCAGCAGCCGCCGCGCGCGGCCAGCAGCGGCGGCTTGGGGATCTCGGTCCAGCCGAGCACGCCGCTGTAGTAGGCCCGCATGCTGTCCTCGCAGCCGGGCGGACCGGCCAGTTGCACGTGGTGGATCATCGCGGTTCTCCTTGTCTCACAGTCGTTTGCGGCCGATGGCGTAGACCAGGGCGGCCGTGGCGGCGAGCAGCCCGGCGGAGAGGGCGAGGTTGCCGGTGAGCGCGGCCAGCGCGTGGCTGCCGTCGCCGCCTTCCAGCAGGGTCATCAGGTTGCCGATCGGCGGCACCCGGCCGAGGAAGACGACCAGCACCACGCCGAGCAGGATGGTGCTGACCGCGTGCACCGGGCGGTGCAGCAGCGGCCGGGCGCACAGCAGGCCGACCGCGACCCCGAGCAGGCCGCTGCCCAGGTGTGCCAGCGCGCCGGCCAGCAGCAGGCTCGGCGGTTGCGGGCGCGGGTTGACCAGCAGCGGGACCAGCAGGGCCAGCGCGGTGAGCAGCAGCAGGGCCAGCACCGCCAGCGCCAGCAGCGCGGCCAGCACCCGGCCCCAGCCGCGCGCGGTGACCAGGGTGACCTGGCGGGCGACCGGGTCCTCCGCGTTGGCGATGACCATGGTCAGCGCGGCCGCGACCGGGTAGATGACCAGTGCGGTGCCCTGGTAGGCCGACAGCGGCGGGCCGGGGTCGCCGCTGTTGAGCATGCCCAGCACGGCCAGGAACAGCAGCGCGGGCAGGAAGAAGGCCTGCGAGCGCAGCAGGTCGGCGGCCAGGTAGCGGAGCAGCGCGGTCATCGGGTGACCTCCGTGCCGCCGAGCTCGCGGGCGGTGGCGCGCAGCGTGTCGGCGGCGCGCGCGGGCACCCGCAGGGTCAGCTCGACCAGGTCCTCCGGCGGGGTGTCGTGCACCCGGATCCGGCCCTGCGCGATCTCCACCAGGCGGTCCCGGCGGATCAGCTCGTGGTGCTCCTCGTGGTCGATGAGCAGCACGGCGGCCCCGCGCGCGGCCTCCTCGGCGAGCAGTTCGCCCAGCACGCCGGCGGCGGTGGTGTCCAGGCCGGTCCACGGCTCGTCCAGGACCAGCAGGCCGACCGGCGCGAGCAGGGCCTGGGCCAGGGCGATCTTCTGCGTGTTGCCCTTGGACAGCCGGTTCATCGGCTCGTCCGGCTCCCCGGCGAAGGCCAGCCTGGTGAGCAGCTCGGTCATCCGGGCCTCGGTGGCCGCGCGGGACTGGCCGCGGACGGCGCCGAGGTGTCGGAGGTAGCCGATCGGGGAAAGCCGCAGGTGTGCCGGAAAACGTTCGGGCACGTAGCCCACCTGGGCCGGTCTCCCGCGCACCCGGCCCAGGCTGGGCTGACACACCCCGGCCACGACTCGCAGCAGGGTGGACTTGCCGGAGCCGTTGCGGCCGCGCACCACCGTGGTCTGGCCGGCGGTCAGCGCCAGGTCGACCTCGGCGAGCACCAGCGGGCCGCGTCCGTAGCGCTTGCCCACTCCCTCCAGACGGAGCATCCCCAGTCCCTTCGCGTCCCGGTGTGTCCGGCGACACGTGCCATGTAACCCGACACGCGCCACCCCCGGTTGAACGTGAATATAGGACAAGCGTACTGTTAGAGCCAGGAGGGCACGGCGGCGCGCTCGGCTCGGGTGCGCAAGACTCGCCCTCGTTCCCCGAACTTGCACCGCCGCGAGATGGAGTTGCACGTGACCGCACCCGTGAGCAAGGACAGCTTCGGCGCACGCGGCACGCTGACCGTCGGTGACGCCTCCTACGAGGTGTTCCGGCTCAGCGCCGTGGAGGGCGCCCAGCGCCTGCCGTACAGCCTGAAAATCCTGCTGGAAAACCTGCTGCGCACCGAGGACGGGGCGAACATCACCGCCGACCACGTCCGCGCGCTGGGCAGCTGGGACCCCAAGGCAGACCCCGCCACCGAGATCCAGTTCACCCCGGCCCGGGTGATCATGCAGGACTTCACCGGCGTGCCCTGTGTCGTTGACCTGGCCACCATGCGCGAGGCCGTCACCCAGCTCGGTGGCGACCCCACGAAGGTCAACCCGCTGGCGCCCGCCGAACTGGTGATCGACCACTCGGTGATCGCCGACATCTTCGGCCGCCCGGACGCCTTCGAGCGCAACGTGGACCTGGAGTACCAGCGCAACAAGGAGCGCTACCAGTTCCTGCGCTGGGGCCAGACCGCCTTCGACGAGTTCAAGGTGGTGCCGCCGGGCACCGGCATCGTGCACCAGGTGAACATCGAGCACCTGGCGCGCGTGGTGATGACCCGCAACGGCCAGGCCTACCCGGACACCGTGGTCGGCACCGACAGCCACACCACCATGGTCAACGGCATCGGCGTGCTCGGCTGGGGCGTCGGCGGCATCGAGGCCGAGGCCGCGATGCTGGGCCAGCCGGTCTCGATGCTCATCCCCAGGGTGGTCGGCTTCAAGCTGCACGGTGAGCTGCCCCCCGGCGCCACCGCGACCGACCTGGTGCTGACCATCACCGAGATGCTGCGCAAGCACGGTGTGGTCGGCAAGTTCGTCGAGTTCTACGGCTCCGGCGTGACCGCGGTGCCGCTGGCCAACCGCGCCACCATCGGCAACATGAGCCCGGAGTTCGGCTCCACCGCCGCGATCTTCCCGATCGACCAGGAGACCGTGGACTACCTGCGCCTGACCGGCCGTCCGGCCGAGCAGCTCGCGCTGGTCGAGGCCTACGCCAAGGAGCAGGGCCTCTGGCACGACCCGTCCGTGGAGCCGGAGTACTCCGAGCACCTGGAGCTGGACCTGTCCACCGTGGTTCCGTCCATCGCGGGCCCGAAGCGGCCGCAGGACCGGATCTCGCTGTCGGAGGCCAAGGAGAAGTTCCGGGTCGACATCCGCAACTACGTCGCCGACGAGGACGGCGTGGACGAGGCCAGCGAGGAGAGCTTCCCGGCCTCGGACGCCCCGGCGTCCAACGCCCGCGCCAACGGCGCCCGCCCGCACCGCACGGTGCCGGTGACCCTGGCCGACGGCACCGAGACGACGCTGGACCACGGGCACGTGGCGATCGCCTCGATCACCTCCTGCACCAACACGTCCAACCCCTCGGTGATGCTGGGCGCGGCGCTGCTGGCCAAGAACGCGGTGGAGCGGGGCCTGTCCAGCAAGCCGTGGGTGAAGACCTCCCTGGCGCCGGGTTCCAAGGTCGTCATGGACTACTACGAGAAGGCCCAGCTGCTGCCGTACCTGGAGAAGCTCGGCTTCCACCTGGTCGGCTACGGCTGCGTGACCTGCATCGGCAACTCCGGCCCGCTGCCGGAGGAGATCTCCAAGGCCATCAACGACAACGACCTGTCGGTGGTCTCGGTGCTGTCGGGCAACCGGAACTTCGAGGGCCGGATCAGCCCCGACATCAAGATGAACTACCTGGCCTCCCCGCCCCTGGTGGTGGCCTACGCCCTGGCCGGCACCATGGACCTGGACCTCAACACCGAGCCGCTGGGCAACGACCCGGACGGCAAGCCGGTGTTCCTGGCCGACATCTGGCCGACCCCGCAGGAGATCCAGGACGTCATCGCCAGCTCCATCAGCTCGGAGATGTTCGTCAAGGACTACGCGGACGTCTTCGCAGGCGACGAGCGCTGGAAGTCGCTGCCCACGCCGACGGGCAAGACCTTCGAGTGGGCCGATGACTCCACCTACGTCCGCAAGCCCCCGTACTTCGAGGGCATGGAGATGGACCCGAAGCCGGTGACGGACGTCAGCGGCGCCCGGGTGCTGGCCCTGCTGGGCGACTCGGTCACCACCGACCACATCAGCCCGGCCGGTTCCATCAAGCCGGACTCCCCCGCGGGCAAGTACCTCAGCGAACACGGCGTGGAGCGCAAGGACTTCAACAGCTACGGCTCCCGCCGCGGCAACCACGAGGTCATGATCCGCGGCACCTTCGCCAACATCCGCCTGCGCAACCTGCTGCTCAACGACGTCCAGGGCGGCTTCACCCGCAACTTCCTGGCCAACGGCGAGCAGACCACCATCTACGACGCCAGCGTCGCCTACGCCGAGGCAGGCATCCCGCTGGTGGTGCTGGCCGGCAAGGAGTACGGCTCGGGTTCCTCGCGCGACTGGGCCGCCAAGGGCACCAGCCTGCTGGGCGTCCGGGTGGTCATCGCGGAGTCCTTCGAGCGCATCCACCGGTCCAACCTGATCGGCATGGGCGTGCTCCCCCTCCAGTTCCCGGAAGGCCAGACCGCGGCCACCCTGGGCCTGGACGGCACGGAGACCTACGACTTCACCGGCGTCACCGAGCTGAACAACGGCACCACCCCCCGCACGGTCAAGGTCACCGCGACCAAGACCGACGGCGGCAAGGTCGAGTTCGACGCGGTGGTCCGCATCGACACCCCCGGTGAGGCCGACTACTACCGCAACGGCGGGATCATGCAGTACGTGCTGCGGAAGATGGTCCGCAGCTGAGCGATCCCCCACCGGGGCTCGTGAACGGGGCGGGCGGGAAGGCCAAAGGTCTTCCCGCCCGCTTTTTCACGCTCGCGACCAGGGACCAGCGACCGGGGTGGCTTTTCAAAACCTGTCCGAAGTCTTGAGGTTCCCCATGCCCGTCAACCTGGAGACATCAGACCGCATCCCAGCCCACGGACGCACACAGCAACCGCCGCCAAGGCCACGCCACGCAACGGCGGCCGTGGGCTGGGATGTGGTGTGATTTCGGAAGGTTGACGGGCATGGGGAACCTCAAGACCCGCCTGCGTCTTGGCCTTTGACTTTGACTTTCCCCCCATGCTTTGATCTCTGCCCGTCCGGCGAGGACGCTCTTGATCTTCGCTCTTGACTGAAAACCCAAGACCAAGATCAAAAGAATGTCCTCGCCGGACGGGCAGACCCCCGGAGGGGTGGGGCAGATCAACACCCGGATGAGCAGGTTGCGGGGCGGGGTTTGGGCTGCCGACTCAAGACCCAGCGTGCTCGCGGCCCTCTCGTCTTCTCCGCACGACCTTCCGACAGCGAACCACATCCCCGCGACCAGCCGCCGTCACGTGGCGTGGCCTTGGCGGCGGTTGCTGTGAGCGTCTGCTCGCGGGGATGTGGTTAGCAGTCTCCAGGCCGTACGGAGAAGACGAGAGACCCGCTTTGTGGGTTTTCAAACCCCGGCCGAAGCGTCCGCCGCCGCCTTGGCAGGCAGGAGCGCGCTCAGCGCTCGTTCACCTCCGGTGGCGTGGGCACCGGGTAGCCCGACGGGCCGACGTGCTTGTCCAGGGACTTCTTCCACTCCCCTGAGCTGATCATCTTCTCGATCGCGGAGTTGACCTTGCCCTTGCCCGAGACGTCGTCCTTGGCCAGGCCGATTCCGTACCGCTCCGGGTTGAACGGCTTGCCGACCACCTTCAGCAGCTCCGGGTTCTGCGCGGCGTACCCGGCCAGGATGACGTCGTCGGTGGTCACCGCGTCCACGTTGCCCAGCAGCAGCGCGCTGATGCACTCGGAGTAGCGGAAGTACTCCACCAGCTGGGTGCCCTTGGCGAAACGGTCCTTGATGGTCTGCGCCGAGGTCGTGTTCGGCACCGTGCACAGCTTTTTGCCGTTCAACGACTCGGGGCCGGTGATGTCGTTGGTGGTCATGCGCACCAGCAGTCCCTGCCCGGCGATGAAGTACGGCCCGGCGAAGGCGATCCTGGTCTTGCGGTCCTCGGTGATGGAGAAGGTGGTGACCACCAGGTCCACCGACCCGTCCATGATCGCCTTCTCCCGCTCGCCCGCCCTGCTCTCCTTCCAGGTGATGTTGTCGGCCTGCACGCCGAGCTCGCGGGCCACGTACTCGGCGACGTCGACGTCGAATCCTTCGATTTTGCCTTCCCCCACCCGCTCGGACAGGCCAGGCTGGTCGTAGGCGATACCGATGGTGAGCTTCTTGGTCTTGGCGGCCCGGTTGACCACCGAGGCGTCCCTGGTTTCCTCCGGCGCGGACCCGCACCCGGCGACCAGTGCCACCGCCAGTGCGGCGATCGCGGCCGCGCGGAGGCCGAGCCTGCCTGATCTGCGCATCTCCTTGTGTCCTCCCGCCCGTTTGTTGCAGGCGTGCAGTCTGGTCATGCGCGGGCAAAGGATTTCACCCCTCGTGACCGTTCCGATGCGGGCACGTTGCGCTGCGGCTACTCGACCGTCCGTTCTCCGAGATCATCCGAAACTCGCTGGCTGGAAGGCCTTCCAGTTGGGGAATCGACAACGGCCCCGCCCGGTGAACCGGACGGGGCCGCGTCGTGGACCAGCGGGTCAGGCGAAGGGCTGCGCGTTGGGCTGGCAGACGATCCCGTTCGCCGGGGCCTTCAACTCGGCCAGGTAGGCCGTGGTCAGGTCGTCCACGCACTTGGAGCGGCCCAGGATCGCGTGGCCGAAGGAGTCCACGCTGACCAGCCGCGCCGAGCCGAGCTGCTTGGCCATCCGCTGGGAGAACGAGTACGGGGTGGCCGGGTCGTAATAGTTCCCGATCACCACGATCGGGTGCTCGGTCTTCTTGTGCCACGGCCCGTCATAGCGGTCCGAACCACCCGGCCAGGTCGCGCACGGCACCGCGTCGAAGGCCTGGAACCGGCCGAAGGTGGGGAACTGGCGCTCCCAGATCTTCGCGATCACCGGGTAGGCGGCGGGCAGCCGCAGGTAGGGCTTGTCGATGCAGTTGACGCCGTAGAAGGAGTCGTCGCCGGTGTAGGGCGTGTCGGCCAGCGCGTCCAGGCTGTTCCTCGGCGTTTCCCTGGTCAGGAAGTCCGAGGGCGCTTCGGACCTGCCCCGGTCCAGGACGTCCACCGGGCTCATCGCGGCGTATGCCTGCTGCAGCGCCACCGCCAGCGGTGCGAAGCGGTCCGCGGCGTACATCGCGGTGCTCACGTTGCTGGTGAACGCGCTCAGCGTCAGCTTGGCGCCGGTGGGCAGGGTGATCGGCTCGCGCTGCAGCCGGGTGCGCAGCTCGTCGAACTTCTTCCGCGTGTCGCCCTCGCTGAAGGCGCACTTGGGCCCGGCCGCGGTGCAGCGCTTGAGGAAGCCGTCCAGGGCCAGCTCGAAGCCCTCGGCCCGCTGCCGGTCGGACTCCAGGCCGTCCCCGGTGCGCAGCTCGGGGTCGACGTTGCCGTCGATCACGATCGCCCTGGTCTTGCTGGGGAACATGTTGGCGTAGGTGGAGCCGATCAGCGTGCCGTAGGAGAAGCCGACGAAGGTCAGCTTGGCGTCGCCGACGGCCTGGCGCAGCACGTCCAGGTCCCTGGCCACGTTCTTGGTGGACATGTGCCGGAGCAGCGGACCGGCGTTCTTGGCGCACGCCGCGCTGTGGTCCTGGCCGGCCTGGACCGCGTCCCTGACCTCCTGCCGGGTGAACGGCACCGCGATCTGCCGGTCGCCGACCGCGTTGGCCTCCTCGGCGGTGGTGAAGCAGCGCAGCGGGCTGCTGCGGGCCACCCCGCGCGGGTCGAAGCCGACGATGTCGAAGCGCTTGAGCACCTCGGCGCCGTAGCGCCGGTCCGCGCGGATCGGCCCCAGGTAGCCGGAACCGCCCGGCCCGCCGGGGTTGATGAACATCGAGCCGATCCGGCGCGCCGGGTCATCGGCCAGCCGCCGCAGCAGCGCGATCTCCACCGAGCCGGTGGACGGCTTGCGGTAGTCGATCGGCACCTTGTAGGTGGCGCAGCCGAACCGGGTGCGGTCGGCCTGCGGGTCGTTGACGAACACCGCGTCCGGGCACGGCGCCCACTTCACCGACTCCAGCGCGAACCGCTCGGTGCTCTCCTGTTCGGGCGCCGCCGCGCCGGTGCCGGTCAGCGCGGTGGCCGCGACCACCGCCATCGCGGTCACCGCCCCCGCCCCGCGCAGCCATGGGAAACCCTGTCGGGCCACCGCGTACTCCTTAAGCTGGGTCGAACACAAGTTTGTGTCGAACCCTCACAGCTCGCCAGTGCAGCGGCAAGAGCAGGCATTTCACTGAATGCGGCCGAGCAGCGCCCCGGCGTCCCAGTCCAGCGTGCCGGCCGCCGGCTCGGCCAGCCGCGCCGCCAGCACCACCACCACGAACGCCAACGGGATCGTCGACCCGGCTGCTCGCGCCGGGTGACCGCGGCGGGCTCGGCTGGCTCAGCGGCGCGCTGCCGTGCACCGTGGCCGCCTGGGCCTGGATGATCGCCACCGGAGTCGCCCTGTGGCGGCGGGGCGAGTCCGTCAGCGCCCGGTCAGGAACTCCTCCCGGCGCAGCGGGCGGTCCACGATCCGCAGATCGCCCAGCCACCCCGTGAAGCTCTTCTCCACCTTCCGGTCATAGGCGTACGCGCCGACCAGCCAGCCGCCGACCGCCGCCGGGATGCCGACCGCCGGCGTGTCGGGGTTGCGCAGCACCGGCGCGCCGTCGACGTGCAACACGCTGCGCCGCCCGTCGTTGACCACCGCGACGTGCCACCAGTGCGCGCGCGGCAGCTCGTGCCCCCAGTTGGTGGACAGGCCCTCCTGGTTGCGCGGGAACACCGCCCACTGGAAGGCGGCCCCGTCGGAGAGGTTGAGCGTGGCCAGCGGTTCCCTCGGGTCGTCGCCGGTCTTGCCCGCGTCCGCGCCGGTGGCCACCGTGGTGAACAGGCCGCACCAGGCGTGCCGGTGGTCGAAGTCCTTGGGCAGCTTGACAAATGCCTCGATGGTGTAGCCGCGCGGGAAGGTCAGCTTGGTCAGCGGCGCGTCCGCGGCGGTGCGCAGGTAGCCGCCGCCGTGCATACGCAGGCTGCCGTGACCGGGCTGGTCGGGGTGGTGCTCCTCGCTGTGGCTGAGCGCGTCGGTCGGCGCGCCGGGCAAGGTGGCGCGGGTGAGGTGGTTGCCGTTGCCGGAGAGGTCGGCGAAGCGCTCGGCGTCCTCGAACCGCCAGTAGGCCACCGTGCCGGGGATGACCACCTCCGGCGCGGGCCGGGCCGGGCGCACCGGCGGCGGCGCGAACCGGCGGAACCGCTCGGTGAAGTCGATCTCCACGGTGAACCGGTCGGCCGCGCCGGTGCGGCGGATCTCCTGCTGCTCCAGCACGTTGAGCCGTTCCGGGCGACGCCGCAGCAGCCAGGGTGCGACGGTCTCCACGTCGATCACGTTGCGCGCCAGGTCGAAGTGGTAGAGCCGCAGCATCGCGCCGCCGCCGTAGTAGCGGTCCTGGTAGTTGGTGATGTGCAGGTGCACCTCGTTGCCGGCCTTGTTGCGCAGCGTGGTGCGGCCGGGTGGCCAGAAGTGGCCGTTGAGGGTCAGGAAGATCCGGTCCTCACCGGCGATCAGCTTGTCCCACATCTGTTTCCCGGCGGCGGAGAGCTCGGCCTCGCCGGTGCCGCCGTCGGCGTGCACCAACTCGTGCGTGGTGAGGATGACCGGCAGCCCGGGATGCTTGTCCAGCACCTGCCGGACCCAGGTGTAGCCGACCGCGGAGACCCGCCAGTCCAGCGCCAGCAGCAGCCACTCCCGGCCACCGGCGCGGAAGACGTGGTAGCTGTTGTAGCCGCCGGGCGAGGCGCCGCGGAAGGTCGGCGAGTGCTCGAACCGCTTGGGGCCGAAGGCATCCAGGTACGGGCTGCGGCCGCGCTGGTCGTCGGTGCGGGAGTTGATGTCGTGGTTGCCTGCCAGCACGCTGTACGGGAAGCGCTTGCGGTCCAGCACGCGGAAGGCCCGGTCGGCCTCGGCGACCTCGTCCGGCAGGCCGTTCTCGGTGACATCGCCCAGGTGCGCCAGGAACACGATGTTGTGCTCCCTGGCCTGGTCCAGCACGTGCTCGAAGGTGGCTTCCAGGGGTTCCCGGTCGCCGCGGTCGCGGTCGAAGAGGTACTGGGTGTCCGGCACCACGGCCAGGGTGAAGCGCGGGTTCTGCACGTCCGCCGGACGCGCCGCCGCGCCGGCGCCGTCCCCGCTGTGCCGCGCGTCGTCCTCGGGCGTGGCCTGCGCGCTCAGTCCCGCGCCGCCCAGCATGGTCGCGCTCATGCCGAGCAGTCCGGTGGTGCGCAGGAACGCGCGCCGGTTCGCCGAGAATCCGTCACTCATGAGCGGATGTTAGGAACATCAACATAGATGGGGACAAGCCCGAGTCGGAACAAGGGCCGAACGCAGGGTTAACTGACCCAGATCACACGACCATCGCATGCACCGCGGCCGGGCTGTGCCCCGTTCGCCGGAAGGCCCGCCAGGCCGCGGCCAACCGGGTGACGCTCTCGGTCAGCTGCTCCGGCGGGGCGGTGAACGGGATGCGCAGGTGGTCCGCACCGCTGCCGTCGGTGGCCAGCGCGTCCCCCGGCAGCACCGCGACCCCGTGCCGCAGCGCGACCTGCGCGTAGGCCGAGGCGTCGCAGCCGGGCAGCCGCACCCACAGGCACTGCCCGCCACCGGCGCGCCGGAACCGCCAGCCGGGCAGCTGCTCGGCCAGCTGGGCGCACAGGTGGTCGTGCCGGGCCCGCAGCTGCGCGCCGCGGCGGGCCGCGATCTCCGGCAGCGCGGGCAGCAGCTCGGCGGCGGCGAGCTGTTCCAGCACCGCGCTGCCCAGGTCGTGGATGGACTTGATCCGGGACAGCTGGGCGATCTGGCCCTCCGCGGCCCTGATCCAGCCCACCCGCATGCCGCCCCAGACCACCTTGCTCAGCGAGCCGACGGTGATCACCGCGCCGGGCGGGGCGAAGGAGGCGACGTTCGGCGGATCCTCGCTGCCGTCAAGGGAAAGCCCGGCCAGGATGTCGTCCTCGATCAGCGGCACGCCGTGCTCGGCGGCCACCTCGGCGATCCGGCGGCGGGCCAGCGTGGGCACGGTGGCGCCGGTCGGGTTGTGGTGGGTGGGGTTGAGGTAGGCCAGGCCGGGGCGGTCGGCGGCCACGGCGGCGGTCCACGCGGCCACGTCCAGGCCGTCCGGCCCGGTCGGCACGGAGCGGACCAGCGCGGCGGCCTCCCGGAACAGCTCCAGCGCGCCGGGATAGGTGGGGGCCTGCACCAGCACCTGGTCGCCGGGTTTCAGGAACAGCCGGGCGAGCAGCGCCAGCGCCTGCTGGCCGCCGGTGGTGACCAGGATCTGGCCGGGATCGGTGGGCAGGCCGCGGCTGGTGTGCCGCTCGGCGAGCGCGGCGCGCAGCGCGGGGTGGCCCAGCGGGTGGTAGCCGATGTCGCCGCTGTCCAGCTCGGGCAGCAGCGGCAGCGCGCGCTGGTAGGCCGCGGCCAGCTCCGGCGGCGGGCCGTGCGGGGCGGCGCAGGCCAGCGGCAGCACGTCGTCCAGCGGTTCCAGGTAGTTCAGGAACAGCGGGCTGGCCGGGGCGATCTGCGCGCCGCGCCAGCCGGAGAGCACCGCGGGCGCGACCCAGGTGCCCCGGCCCTGGTGCCGTTCCAACTTGCGTTCCTGGCGCAGCCGGTCGTAGGCGGCGACCACCGTGGTGCGGCCGACGGCGAGCCGCTCGGCCAGGGTGCGGTCCGGCGGCAGCGTGGCGCGCGGGGGCAGCTGGCCGGAGTCGATGAGCTGGCGCAGTCGCTCGGCCAGCAGCAGGTACAGCGGACCGCGCCCGGCCGACCAGCGGCCGAGTTGAGCGACGAGCCGGTCCACCGGCCACGGTATTGGCTCCATAGGCAAACCAATCTACCCGGGATTGGCGCTGTCCCCGCCCCTGTTGCCCGAGCAGGCTGAAACGCATGACGCCCACGCGCCCCGAGACCCGAGCCGTCCACATCACCGCCCCGGCGCTGCCGAACTCGCGCCCGATCAGCGTGCCGATCTACCAGGCGTCCAACTTCGCCTTCGACGACCCCGACGCGCTGGCCGCCGCACTGGACTCCCCGGAAACCGGCTTCGTCTACAGCCGCTACGCCAACCCGACCACCCGGGCCCTGGAGGAGACGGTCGCCGCGCTGGAGGGCGGGGTCGGCGCGGTGTCCACCGCCTCCGGCATGGGCGCGATCAACTCCGCCCTGCTCGGCCTGCTGCGCAGCGGGGACCACGTGATCGCGCAACGGTGCCTCTACGGCGGCACCTTCGCCACCCTGGCCGACCTGACCGCCCGCTTCGGCATCGAGGTCACCTACATCCCCGGCGACGACCCCGCCGAGGTGGCCACCGCGGTGCGCCCCAACACCCGCCTGCTGTACCTGGAGACCATCGCCAACCCGGTCACCAGGGTCATCGACCTGCCCGCCTTCCTGGCCGAGGGCAAGGCCGCGGGCCTGACCACCATCGTGGACAACACCTTCGCCACCCCGCTGCTGTGCCGGCCCCTCGCCCACGGCGCTGACATCGTGCTGCACTCGGCGACCAAGTACCTGGGCGGCCACAGCGACATCACCGGCGGCATCCTGGCCTTCGCCGACGAGGACCTGCACCGCAAGGTCTGGCACCACGCCATGGAACTGGGCGCGATGGCCGATCCCTTCGCTGCCTGGCTGACCATCCGCGGCATCCAGACCCTGCCGATCCGGATGCGCCAGCACTGCGCGAACGCCGCCGTGCTCGCCGAACGGCTCGCCGAGCACCCGGCGGTCACCGCGGTGCACTGGCCGGGATTGGTCTCACACCCGGACCACGAGGTGGCCACGCGGCTGCTGGCCGACTTCGGCGGGATGATCGCCTTCGAGCTGGCCGGCGGGCGGGAGGCCGGGCACGCGTTCAGCAAGGGCGTGCGGGTGGTGCAGCTGGCGGCCTCGCTGGGCGGGGTGGAGACCACGGTGCTGCACCCGGCCAGCACCTCGCACCGGCAGCTGAACGAGGAGGAGCTGGCGGCGGCGGGCATCGGGGCCGGGATGGTGCGGCTGTCAGTGGGGATCGAGCACGTCGAGGACCTGTGGTCGGACATCGAGCAGGCCCTGCCGCTGTGAGCCGCTAGGCGCTGATCCTTCCCACCAGGCTGGGTGTCCGGTGCTGGCGACCTCCACCGAGGGTCACCGGATGCCCGATGGGTGACGTTCCCGCGGCGGCGCACCGCCCGTCGCACTGCCCGGGAGCGTCACCCGCGCCGCGCCGTCACCCGCGCGGCAACCTCACTTGCGCGGCGCGAAGTCGCCGATCGACGGCCGGAGCAGCTCGAACACCGCTCGCCCCGTCACCAGCAGGCGTTCGGCGAGCTCGTCGTGGCTGACCCCGGCCTGGATGGCGCGGAAGGCGTCCTCGAACAGCACCCGGTGCGCGCTGGCCAGCTGTCCGGCCACGGCGCGGACCAGGAAGTCGTCGGCCGCGGTCTCCTCGGCGGCCAGGGTGGCGGCCAGCGCCTGCTCGCGGGCCTCGTGCAACTCGCGCAGGCGGGCCAGCAGGGTCGGCGAGTCGTTGATCATCCAGATGAAGGCCGGTTCGGCGAAGCCGAGCAGCGGGTCGTGACGCGGGATGGCGGCCAGGTACGCCGCGCGCAGAGCCGCCCAGGCCGTGACGCCCTTGGCCCTGGCCCGGACCGTGTTGGCCAGGCTGCCGGCCAGTTCGGCGTGGATGTCCAGGACCAGGTCTTCCTTGCGCGGGAAGTGGTTGGTCACGGTCATCTTGGCCACCTTGGCCACGGCGGCGACCTCGGCGATGGTGACCGCCTCGAAACCGCGCTCGATGAACAACCGGGTGGCCAGGTCCGAGATGGCCTGCCGGGTCTCCCGCTTCTTCTGCTCCCGCAGTCCCATGCGCGCAGCATACCTTAGGTCCGACCTACTAATAGGTTTGACCCATCTGTAGGTCCGACCTAAGTTTAGGTCATGCCCAACTTCCGCTTGCTGTCCGTGCACGCCCATCCCGACGATGAGTCCAGCAAGGGCGCGGCCACGCTGGCGCACTACGCGAGCCTGGGTGTGGAGATCCTGGTGGTCACCTGCACCGGCGGCGAACGCGGTGACTTGCTGAACCCGGCACTGGACCGTCCCGAGGTGCGCGCCGACCTGCCGGCGATCCGGCGCAGGGAGATGGCCGAGGCCGCCCGGATCCTGGGCGTCCGCCAGCACTTCCTCGGCTTCCCCGACTCCGGCCTGCCCGCCAACGGCGAAGAACTCCCCCAGGACTGCTTCGCCACCCGCCCGCTGACCGAGGTCACCGCGGCCCTGGTCCGCCAGTTCCGCGAGTTCCGCCCCCACGTGGTGCTCACCTACGACGAGACCGGCGGCTACCCACACCCCGACCACCTGCGCACCCACGAGGTCACCCTCGCCGCGCTGGCCGCCGCCCCCGTTGCGAACCAGTTCCCGGAAGCCGGAACCCCTTGGCAGCCCAGCAAGCTCTACTACCACGCCAGACTCAGCCGAGCCTGGTTCCAGACCCTGCACGAGGCCATCCTCGCCAGCGGCCGGGACTCGGCGATGGGCGAGGTGCTCGTCGAACTCCCACCCGAACCACCACACCCGATCACCACCAAGATCCACTGCCCCGAACACTTCGCCACCAGGGACCGCGCCCTGCGCGCCCACGCCACCCAGTCCGACCCGGCCCACCCGTTCTTCGCCCACCCCAGGGACCTGGAACGCGAGGTCTGGCCCACCGAGGACTACCACCTGGCCTGGTCCACGGTGCCGACGACCATCCCGGAGTCGGACCTGTTCGCCGGACTACGGGACTGAATCATGGGTAGCGTGGCTACATGCTCACCATCGAGGTCACCGAGACGATCGGCTGCACCCCGGACGAACTGCTGGAGTTCGTCATGGACGCCCGGCGCTACGCCGAGGTCGACCGCAAGATCCGCCCCGTGGTGTGGATGCGCCGCGACGGCGACCTGACCGAGTTCGCCTTCCGGCCCCGCCTGGCCGGCCTGCCGGTGCCGCCCACCGTGTCCCAGATGCGCCGCACCCCCGGCGAACGGGTCGACGTCCGCCTGGCACCCGCCCCCGCCAACCGGCTGACCCGGCTGTTCTCGGATTTCGACGCGAGCTTCGTGTGCACCCCGGTCGAGCGCGGGACCCGGCTGACGCGGACGCTGAACTTCCACTTCCGGCCATGGCTGCGCTGGCTGGAACCGGTGCTGCGCCGCAAGGTGACCGGCGAGGTGGCGGAGGAGGTCCGGCTGGCGAAGCGGTACCTGGAGGGCAGGGCCTAGCCGGGCGCGGGGGCGCGGTGCAGGGCGATGACGCAGGGGCGGTCGAAGCCGGCGCGGTCGATGTGCAGGGTGAAGCGGATGGTGCCGAGTGCGAGGACCGCGGTTGGCACCGCGGGGTCGGGGGTGGGGCGGGCGGACGCGGTGGACGCGCCGGTCGGCTGGGCTGAAGCGGTGGCGGGCTGGGCGGAAGTGGCGGTGGGCTGACCTGAAGCGGCGGTCGGCTGAGCTGGACTGGCGGTGGGCCGGGCAGGAACGGGGGTCGGCCAAGGAGGACCGGCGGTGCTCGGCGGGGGAGCGGCGGTCGACGGGGCGGGCGCGGCACCGGGGTGGGCGGAAGTGCTGGTCGGCTGACCGGGTGCGGCGATCGGCGGGGCGGACTTGGCACCGGACTGGGCGGAAGCACTGGTCAGCTGAGCTGGGCCGATGGTTGACCGGGCGGACTCAGCACCGGACTGAGTGGAAGCGCCGGTCGCCTGAGCTGGGCCGGTGATCGACCGAGCAGACCCAGCACCGGACTGAGCAGAAGCGCCGGTCGACTGAGCTGGGACGGGCGTCGACCGGGCGGACTCGGCTCCAGATTGGGTGGGCTCGGCACCCGGCCGCGCGGGAATGGCGGCGGTTCGGGTGGCATCAGTGGCGGGGCGGACGGTGCGGCCTTCGACGGTCAGCACTTCGACCGGCACATCGGGCGCGGCGGCCAGGTCAGCGGCCGGCCACTCCGGGCGGGGCGTCACGGGGCACAGTTGCGCGGCGAAGGCGAGTTCGTCGTAGTCGGTCATCGCCTCGGCGACCGCGGTGGCCACGTCCTCGATCGGGTTTCCCCTGCGCAGCAACGGGACCACCACCAGCGCGGCCGCCACCAGCACCCCCGCTCCCGCCAGCAGCCAGAGCTTGCGGGGCGGGGACGGGGGTGCGGCCACGGGGTGGAGTGGACCGTGGGTCGACCGGGAGGGGTCCCGCTACTTCTTCCGGAGCAGGAAGACGCGGATCTCCCGGTCGCCCGCGCGTTCGGCGTAGGTGTCGTAGGCGGGCCAGACCTTGACGATCTCGGACCAGACCTTGGCTCGCTCCTCGCCGGTGACCAGGCGGCCGGTCACCGGGAAACGCTTGGCGCGCAGGGTGATCTCGGCGTCGGGGTTCGCCAGCAGGTTTGCCGACCAGGCCGGGTGCTGCTGCTGGCCCCAGTTCGAGCCGGTGACGATGAACTCCTCGCCGTAGGGCACGAACAGCAGCGGCACCGACCTCGGCTGACCGCTCTTGCGGCCGGTGGTGGTCAGCAGCAGCGCGGGCAGGCCGAGCAGCTCGGACACGCTGATCTTGCCCTTGGTGCGCTGCTGGATCTTGACGTCCAGGGGGACCAGCTTGCGGCCGAGCTTGGCGAACCACTCCTGGCGGCCGAGCTTGACCGCCAGGTTGCGAACAAGATTCATGTTTAGACCCTATTACCCCTCCGCGCGGGCGAGCGAGACCCCGAACCTACCGGCCGGGTCGGTCCACCATTTGCGCAGGTCGAAGCCTGTCGCGGCGAGCTCGCGGCGGACACCGGACTGGCGGAACTTGGCCGAGACCTCGGTGCGCAGCTCCTCCCCCGCGTCGAACTTGACCTCCAGGCCCAGCTCCTCGACCCGCACGCTCATCGCCTTGGTGGCGCGCAGCCGCATCTCGATCCACTCCCAGTCCTCGTCCCACACCGCGACGTGCTCGAAGGCCTCCACCTCGAAGTCCGCCGCCAGCTCCCGGTTGAGCACCCGCAGCACGTTGCGGTTGAACTCCGCGGTCACGCCCTGACCGTCGTCGTAGGCCCGCACCAGCGTGTCCGGGTCCTTGACCAGGTCGGTGCCCAGCAGCAGCCACTCCCCCGGCTTGAGCGTGGCGCGCACACTGGCGAAGAACTCGGCGCGTTCGGCGGGCAGCAGGTTCCCGATGGTGCCGCCCAGGAAGGCGACCAGCCGCCTGCCGCCGACCGGGAGCCGTTCCAGGTGACGGGTGAAGTCGCCGACCACGCCGCGGATCTCCAGGCCCGGATAGTCCTCGGCCAGCGCCTGGGTGGACTGGACCAGGGCGGCGGCGGAGACGTCCAGCGGGATGAACCGGCGCAGGGAACCGTTGGCGCGCAAGGCGTCCAGCAGCAGGCGGGTCTTGGCCGAGGAGCCGGAGCCGAGCTCGACCATGGTCTCCGCGCCGGTGGTCGCGGCGATCTCGTCCGCGACCGCGGCCAGCACCTCGCGTTCGGCTCCGGTCGGGTAGTACTCGGGCAGCTCGGTGATCTGCTCGAACAGCTCGCTGCCGCGTTCGTCGTAGAACCACTTGGGCGGCAAAGTTTTCGGGTTGGCGGTCAGTCCACTGAGGACATCGGCGCGCAGCGCGGCGGCCGCGTCGTTCTCGGTCAGGTGGATGTCGAGCACGGGCAGGGTCATCGAAGATCCTCTAGGGGAGTCGTGTCCAGAGTGGACGGAGTGGCTACCACCAGGTGCCGGTCGGGGACCGGCTGCCAGTCGCGCTCATCAGAGGGTTCGGAGGCGACGATCACGGAACTTCCCGTGTGGCGCACGGACAGCGAGTGCCACCAGGTGGTGGCCACGATGCTCGTGCCGTCGGTCAGCAAGAGGTTGAGCCTGGAGTCCGGGGCGGCCTCCGCCACCATCCGGACCAGGTCGGCGACCGCGGCCGCGGCGGGTTCGCCCGCGCGCAGCCGGTTGCGCAGCACGGCCCACAGCAGGGCCGAGTCGGTCGCGGCGTCCAGGGTCATCAGGTCGGTCACCGGCAGCGCCCCGGCCAGCGCGGCCAGTGAGTGCGGCCAGCCGGTGACCCGGCCGTTGTGGCTGAACAGCCAGCGCCCGTCGGCGAACGGGGCACTGGCGGTCTCGGTCACCGGCATGCCGACGGTGGCCGAGCGGACCGCGGCCAGCACCGCGCCCGAGGACACCGCGCCCGCCCAGGAGGCGAACGAGGTGTCCGTCCACAGTGGACGGGCGCTGCGGTGCCGGACCGGGTCCGCGCCGGGCGCGGGGTACCAGCCGACGCCGTAGCCGTCGGCGTTGACCGTGCCGCCGCCGCGCATGTCCGCCGGCGCCCAGGACTGCCGCAGCAGCGAGTGCGCCGGGGTCAGCACCAGGTCGGCCAAGGGCATGGCGGGGCCGAGGTAAGCCAGATGGCGGCACACGCCTAGCGGTTCACTTCCCCTTGGCGGACATCGCGTGCGCACCTGAACCCGCTGAAGATCTGTCTGCGGATCGGGTGGTCCCAGTTGCGGAAGGTGCCGCGCACCGCGACCTGGTCGGTGCCGAAGCTGCCGCCGCGCAGCATCTTGTAGTCACCGCCGAAGAAGACCTCGGAGTACTCTCGGTAGGGGAAGGCGGCGAAACCGGGATAGGGCTTGAAGTCGCTGTCCACCCACTCCCAGACATCGCCGATCAGCTGCCGCACGCCCAGCGGGGAGGTCCCGGCCGGATAGGACCCGGCGGGCGCGGGTCGCAGGTGCCGCTGGCCGAGGTTGGCGTGCTCGGGACCGGGATCCTCATCGCCCCAGGGATAGCGGCGGGAGCGGCCGGTGGCCGGGTCGAAGCGGGCGGCCTTCTCCCACTCCGGCTCGGTCGGCAGCCGCTTGCCCGCCCAGGTGGCGTAGGCCTTGGCCTCGTGGAAACTGACGTGCAGCACGGGTTCGTTGTCCGGCAAGGTCTCCAGCACGCCGAAGCGGCGGCGCAGCCAGCCGTGGTGGCCGTCGGCGCGCCAGAACAGCGGGGCGGAGAGGTTCGCTCGCTGGCGGTGCGCCCAGCCCGCCTCGGTCCACCACCGCTGGTCGTCATAGCCGCCGTCGGCGATGAACTCGCGGTAGGCGCCGTTGGTGACCGGGGTGGTGTCCAGGAAGAACGGGTCCACGTGCACGGTGTGCGCCGGTCGTTCGTTGTCCAGCGCCCACGCCTCGGTGGAGGTGCCCATCTCGAAACGGCCGCCCGGGATGAGCACCTCGGCCGGTAGTTCGTCCACATCGGACGGTGGGTCCGGTGGTGGCGGGGCGTGCAGGGCGGCGGCGCCGACGCGGAGCTGGTGAGTGGCCAGCATGGTCTCGTCGTGCTGCTGCTCGTGCTGGGCGATCATGCCGAAAGCGAACGCGCCGTCGAGGAGCCGTCCGCCCTCCAGCGGTGAGGTGTCCAGCACGTCCAGCACCTTCTCCCGCACCTCGCGCACGTAGGTCCGGGCCTCGCGCGGGTTGAGCAGCGGGAGCTCCGGGCGGCCCGCGCGCGGGTGTTTGAAGGCGTCGTAGAGCTCGTCGATGTCGGAGCGGACCGGCTCGCGGCCGCCGACGTCGCGGACCAGCCAGAGCTCTTCCTGGTTGCCGATGTGCGCCAGGTCCCAGATCAGCGGGGACATCAGTTTGGAGTGCTGCTTGACCAGGTCGGACTCGTCGACGGCGTTGGTCAGGGTGGTGCTGCGGGCGCGGGCGCGCTGTAACGCCTCGCCGACGGATCCGCGTAGCTTCTCGATGGGCAGCTCGATCGGGTTGACGGTCATGCCAGCTCCTCGGCGGCGCCGACCGGAGCACGGCCGGCCAACAGGTATCCCACTGTCTCCTCGACCAGCGCCGCGGTGGCGGCTGGCAGCCCGAGCTCGGGCAACGCGCGCAGCGCCAGGTCGAAGACCTGTGGCGCCACCATGGCCAGCACCGGATCGGTCAGCCCGTGCCGTGCCGCCTCGTGCCAGCGGTCGGCGGCCGCGCTGACCGCGTCCAGCGCGCTGTCCACTGTGGACTCGCGGTGGAACAGGGCGAGCAGCAGCGCCACCGGGACCACCCATTCGCCGGTCGGCTGGGTGTCCAGGTAGCGGATCTCGAGATACCCGCGCGGGCGGACCGGCGGGAACATGGTGGTGAGGTGGTAGTCCAGGTCGTCGGTGGTCGGACGGCGGTCCAGCGCGCCGTCGGCCCACGCGCCGAAGGTCAGGCCCGGCGGGGCGTCCCAGCAGGTTCCCGGGCGCCGCAGGCAGATCACCGGCGTGTCCATCACCCGCCGCGCCCAGTCGCCGCCGGGATCCTCGCTGACCTCGCCCGCGCGGGTGCGGTTGGGGTCGGTGCCGAACAGGGCGCGCATCCGGGCCGAGGCCCAGCCGGTGCGGCGCCCGGCGAACTCGGCGGAGTTGGCGAAGGCCGCCAGCATCAGCGGTCCCAGCGCGTGTGCGGTGGCCCAGCGGGTGGCGACCCGGCCGGGTTCACCCGCGTCCACGCACACCTGGAGTCCGGCGGTGCTGCACATCATGGTCCGGCCGTCCGGGCCACGCCGGTTGAACGCGGACTCCATCGCCGCGTAGCGCGGGACCTGGAGCAGGCGGTTCGGTAGCCGGTGCGCGTCGATGCCGTGCTTGCCCAGCCGGAGACCGGCCGAGCGGAGCAGTTCGACGAGGTAGGCGATGTCGGCGGTGGCCACGGGCAGCAGGCCCGCCAGGCTCGGCGCCGGTTGGGTGGAGATCTCGACCTGGCCACCGGGTTCGACGGTGATCAGGGAGCCGTTCGGGAGCGGGTGGTGCGGGCTCTCCGGCGCCAGGAGGGGCGGCGCGTGGGTGCCCAGGGCGTTACGGAGCGTGTCGGTGGTGAGTGGGCGGCGAGGGTGGTCCGCGTGGTGCACGGTCCATTCCAGCTCGACGCCGACGAGGGCGGGTGGGCCGGTTTTGAAGCAGACAGAAGCGACATATGCCTCTGCTTCCGCTCGGTCGTGGAGCGGTTGGGCTTGCGGTTCGGCGAACGTTGTTGTATCGGACGACAGCACTTTTGATCACCCCTTGTGATCGACCGACATCCGAAGCTACACGGCGAAGGTGAACCTCGCACTCCGTCGATCTGGGGGGTTGGCTGTCTCACGTTGGGGTCGCTGGGTCGTCGCTGGGTTGCGGTGGATTTCTCGATTTGGTTTGGGGCCCCTAGGCCATCCCTGATTGGGCTTTCGGGGCAGGCGGTGAGGCCTGCCCAATCGCTGGGCTAGCTTATGGGATGGCCTTCCCCCAAACAAAATCAAGAAATCCACCGCCACGCTTTTGCGCATATTGCGCTGGCGGTTCTGGGGATCGCTGTTCGTGTTTCTACCTGCGGCGTTGCTTTGTTCTCGGTTCCCGCCTTGCGGCTTCACTTTTCTCGGGCGGTCCGCGCTGACGGCGATCTCTTCGAGGCCCGGCGAATCTTTCCGGCGACGAAAGGGGGGACTGCCGCTGCCGGGGCGGGGTTAATTTCCTCGCCCCGGCAGCGGTGCCGGTTGATTGTGGGTCAGCCTGCCTTGGCGTTGGAGCGGCCGCGCAGGACGGTGTTGGCGGTGCTGCTGGCCTTGATCGCGGACTCGATCTGGGCCATGGAGGAGCTGGCGGTCAGGCCGGGGATGGTGGTGGTGTTCTGGGCGTACAGGGTGAAGGTGTAGGGGTTGGTGTTGCCGCCGGGGCAGGGGCCGAAGAACTTCTGGGTGTTGGCGCCGCTGCCCATGGCCTTCTGCTTGGCTCCGCCTTGGCCGGGGACGGTGAAGCCCGCTGGGAGGTTGTCCGGCAGGCCCAGGGTGGCGGCTGGGATGTCCCAGATCGCCCAGTGGAGTTTGTTGCCGTTGTTGACGCGGTCGGCGAAGACGATCGCGTAGGCCTTGGCGCCGGTGGCGCCCGCGCCCCAGGACAGGGGCGGGCTGGGGTCCTGGCCCGCGACCTTGTCGCCGGCGCAGGTGTGGCGGGTGGGGATCATCGCGTTGTCGGTGAAGGCGGTGCTGGTCAGCTTGAAGTCGCCGGGCTGGGGGTCGCCGCCGGAGTACTGGATGTCGATGCGCAGGATGCGGTCGTTGCCCGGGGTGCCGTCCTTGTCGGTGCTGGTGGTCAGCCAGATGTCGCCCTGCTTGTCCACCTCGACCGTGCGCAGGCGGCCGTAGCTGCCCTGGAAGTAGACCTTCTGCTCGACCAGGTTGGCGTTGGCGTCGATGCGCATCCGGTAGATCCGCTCGCCCTTGGTGGTGGCGACGAAGACGTGGTCGTTGATGATGGTCAGGCCGCTGGGGCTGGCGGCGCTGGTGGACCAGGTCTTCTTCGGTGGGATGGTGCCCGCGCAGCCGGTGCCAGAGGTGCCTTCGCACTTGTCCCAGCCGTAGTTGCCGCCCTTGGTGATCAGGTTGACCTCGTCCTGCTGGGAGTTGCCGAACTCCGAGGCCCACAGCCTGCCCTGGGAGTCGAAGTCCAGGCCCTGCACATTGCGGTGGCCGTAGCTCCAGATCGCCTTGCCGGGGAAGGGGTTGTCCGCGGGGATGGTGCCGTCGGGGTTCAGACGCAGGATCTTGCCCGCGTTGTTGTTCAGGTTCTGCGCGTTCGGGCCGTTCTGCGCGTCACCGGTGGAGACGAACAGGTACTTGCCGTCGGGGCTGAAGCGCAGTCTGCCGCCGTTGTGGAAGCGGCTCTTCGGGGTGCCGCCGAGCAGGGTCTGCCAGCCGGAGAGGGTGTTGCCGGTCAGCTTGGCCCGCACGAGCTGGTTGCCGGAGCTGGCCGTGTGGTAGATGTACACAAATCCGTCGGCGGCGAAGTTCGGGGAGATCTCCAGACCCAGCGCGCCGCCCTCGCCGCCGGTGCTCTGCGCGCCGGGGATCTTGCCCAGCACCGTCTTCTGGCCGGACGGGGTGACGCGCAGGACGTTGAAGGTCTCCCGCTCGGTGACCAGCGCGGAGCCGTCCGGCAGGAAGCCCACGCCCCAGGCCACGTCCACGCCGCCGGCGATCTGGCTCACCGCGCCCGGCTCGGGCACGCCGGTGCCGCCGCTGGCGCCCGTGGTCACCGTGATCGGGGTGGAGAGGTCCGAGCGGTTGCCCGCGGCGTCCCTGGCGCGGACCTGGAAGGTGTAGGCCTTGTTCGGCTGCAAGCCGGCCGCGGTGTGCGTGGTGGTGTTGCCGTCGGCGGTGCCGGTCTGCGCGCCGTCGGTGAGGATCTCGTAGCCGGTGACCTTCACGTTGTCGGTGGAGGCGGTCCAGGCCAGGTCGACGCTGGTGGCGGTCTTGCCTGTCGAGCGCAGCGCGCCGGGCACGGTGGGCTTCTCGTTGTCCGGCGGGGCCGCGTCGGTGCGCACCGGCACCGCGTTGGAGGCCGGGGAGACGTTGCCCGCGGCGTCCTTGGCGAAGACCGTCCAGTCGTAGAGGGTGTCCGGCTCCAGGTTCTCCACCGTGGCCGCCAGCACCGCGCCGACGCTCTTCATCAGCTGGCCGTGCTGGTAGATGTCGTAGCCGGTGACGCCGACGTTGTCACTGGCCGCGTCCCAGGCCAGCGAGACCGAGGTGGCCGACTTGCCGGTGGCGCGCAGGTTCGGCGGCGCGCCCGGCGCCTGGGTGTCGCTGCTGTCCACGGTCAGCTTGTCCAGGTTCGGGCCGCCGTCGGCGGTCACCGCGGTGGCCCTGATCTTGTTCGCGCCCGCCTTCAGCGGGGCGGTGATGTTCTTGGTGGCCCAGGTGGTCCAGGCGCCGGTGCCGGCGAAGGCCAGGTCGTTGGCCACGGTCGCGCCGTCCACGGTGACGTCCAGGGCCCGGTTGGCCGCGGTGCCGTTGGCGTAGCGCAGGGTGAGTGCGTGCGTGCCCGCGGCGGCCGCGTTGACCGTCCACTCGACGTAGCCGCCGACCGCGTTGGTGTAGTTGACAAAACCACGTCCGGTGAACCCGGCGTGGTTGGACTCCACCACGCCCTGGGAGATGGTCGCGTCCTCGGCCTGGTAGTCGGTGGGCGCCGCGCTGGCGGCGGGAGCGGCGGAGACGGCGAAGGCGGCCAGCGCCACCGCGATGGAGGCCGCGGTCACACGTCGTGACCGGGCTGGACTCGTTGCCACGGTTACCTCACAGCTTGCGGAAAAGCGGTCGTCTGCAGGGGCGGCGGCGGAGGTGCGCGAGCTGGCGGACTCACCTGGTACGACAAGACCAACTGGGACAGTAAATAAAGTTTCCAATCCCGCGGGCCGAATAACACCACCGCCAGGCGGGGCTGTCAACGGCCGGTTGGCGGAAATGAAAGCGTTTGCTGCCTACGGGCGACTGTGAAGTACGTACGTACGGTTTGCACCGGCCTGGTGCGGACTGTCACGATCAGTCCCGTGCCACGGGTAAGCCAGGACCACCTCGACGCGCGCCGCCGCCAGATCCTCGACGGCGCGCGGACCTGCTTCGCCCGCTATGGCTACGAGGGTGCCACGGTCCGCCGCCTGGAGGAAGCCACCGCGTTGTCGCGCGGGGCCATCTTCCACCACTTCCGGGACAAGGAGTCGCTGTTCCTGGCCCTGGCCGAGGACGACGCGCTCCGGATGGCCCAGGTGGTCGCCGAGCAGGGCCTGGTGCAGGTGATGCGCGAGCTGCTCAAGCACGAGTCGCACGAGGGCGGCGAGCATCCCGCGGACTGGCTGGGCACCCGGCTGGAGGTCTCCCGGCGGCTGCGCACCGACCCGGACTTCCGCAGCCGCTGGGCCGAGCGCTCCGAGGCGCTGACCGCCGCCACCCGGGCCCGCCTGCAACGGCAGCGCGAGGCCGGGAACCTGCGCGACGACGTGGACGTGCACGTGCTGACCGCGTTCCTGGAGCTGGTGCTGGAGGGCCTGGTCTCGCACCTGGCGATGGGGCTGCCCGCCGACGACCTGGACCCGGTGCTGGACCTGGTCGAGGAGACCGTCCGCAGGCACCGCCGCTCGACGCCATAGCCGGGTCAGGGACCGGCGCCCGCGTCGGCGAGCAGCTCGCCGAGGGCGGCCCTGGTGCGGCGGACGTGCTGGCGGGCCAGTTCGGCGGCCAGACCCGCGTCGCGGTTGCGGATCGCGGTGACCAGGGCCTGGTGCTCGGCGATGCTGTCCGCGCCACGGGCCGGGGCCACCGCGGCGAAGTAGAACCGGACCCGTTTGGCCAGGCCCTCGCGGATGCCGGCCAGCACCTCGTTGTGCGCGCAGGCCGCGATCGCGGCGTGGAAGTGCTCGTTGATGCCGGGCAGGCGTTCCGGCTCCTCGCAGTCCAGCGCCTCCCGGCCCAGCGCGACCAGCTCGGTCAGCCTGGTCAGCTGCGGCTCGGTGCGGCGCAGCGCGGCCTTGGCCGAGATCTCGCCCTCCAGCACGGTCCTGGCCTCGAACAGGTCCACCACCTCCTGGGCGGACCAGGTGCGCACGCAGGCGCCCTCGCGCGGGCGCTGCTCGATCCAGCCCGCCACGTCCAGCGCGCGCAGCGTCTCCCGGACCGGGACCCGGCTGACCCCGAAGTGCCGGGCCAGCTCGTCGGGGTCCAGGCGCTGGCCCGGGGCCAGGGTGCCGTCCAGGATCGCCTCCTCCAGCAGGCGGTAGAGCTGGTTGCCCAAGGGGGTCGGCGCGCTGAGTCCGGGCAGCTCGGTTACCTTGGCCGTCGGCGATTTTTTGCGCGGCCTGGGCACGAGCGCCTCCTAGTTGCCATATCAACAATCCGCCACAAATACTGTAGCCAGTTCCGCCAGCCGCCAAACCGAGGAAGCGCATGCCCGACCAGCTAAACCAGGTCCAGCAGTCCCCACTCCGGCAGGCCCCGGTCACCCTGCTCGCCATCGGGCTGACCAGCGGTCTGCTCTCCGGCCTGTTCGGGGTCGGCGGCGGGGTGCTCATCGTGCCCGCACTGGTGCTGCTGGCTGGTTTTGGCCAGAAGCTCGCGCACGGCACCTCACTGGCCGCGGTGGTGCCCATCTCGGTCACCGGCGCCCTCGGCTACGCCATGGAGGGCTCGGTCAACTGGGTGGTGGCCGCCCTGCTCGCGGCCGGGTCGATGGCGGGGGCGCTGATCGGCACCTGGCTGCTGCACGTGCTGCCGGTGCGCTGGCTGCGCTACGGCTTCGCCGCGCTGCTGCTGCTCACCGCGGTGCGACTGGGTTTGGAGACCCCGCACCGGCTGGCCGAGGCGGAGCTGGACGTCGGCGGCGCGGTGCTGATGCTGGCGCTGGGGCTGCTGGTGGGCACGCTGTCCGGCCTGTTCGGCGTTGGCGGCGGGATCATCATGGTGCCCGCCATGATCCTGCTCTTCGGCATCAGCGACGTGGTGGCCAAGGGCACCTCGCTGCTGGTGGTCATCCCGACCGGGATCATCGCCACCGTGCAGAACCTCAAGCGCGGCAACGCCGATCTGCGCTCGGCCGCGCTGCTCGGGCTGGCCGGGGTGGTCTCGGCCTACGGCGGGGTGCGGCTGGCGCTGCTGCTGCCGCCCAGGGTCTCGGTGCTGCTGTTCGCCGCGCTGCTGGCCTTCACGGCCTACCGGATGGTGCGGACCAAGGACTGAAGGCCAGACCGACCGGCCTGGCCTCCAGCGGGATTGCGGCTCAGGGCTTGGGCAGCAGGCAGCCCTTGCGGTGGAGGTCGAACCGGTTGCCTGGCCCAAAACAGTCCACCAGCCAGTGCGTCTGGGTGGCGTAGCCGATGCCCTTGCGCACGGTGATCCGGCCGTCGCGGTCCATCTCGCACGGGTTGTTCGCCGTGCACTGCTCGCCTTCGCGGTTGCTGGTGTTGTTGATGGCCACGATCTCACCGCTGGCCGCGTCCACCACGGGCGAGCCGGAGGTGCCGGGCCCGGTCTTGCAGTCCGGGGTGTAGCGCACCACGTCCTTGGTGACGTAGCCGGTCTCCAGCACCCGGTAGGCGAACTGGTCGATCTTGCAGGAGAAGATCTGCTTCCAGCTGCCGGAAACCACCCGGATGTCGGCGCCGCGGGCGGGTCGCTTGGCCGAGACGGTCAGCGGGCGGACGCCCTGCCTGGCCAGGTCGGCGTAGCTGTCGTGCAGCCGGTACAGCGCGATGTCGGTGCCGGTCATGGTGGCGTAGAGGGCCCGCGCGGCGTGCACCCCGGCGACCACCTTGCCGGAGCCGTCCAGCAGGTCGAACAGCCGGTGCGAGGGCTGGTCCACCAGCACCTCGTCCGGGATCGGGCGGCCTCGTTCCAGGCAGTGGCCGTTGGTCAGCACCAGGGCCTTGTCGTGGTCGCGGGAGCTGGGCATTCGCACCACGGAGCCGGAGCAGCCGTTGACGTTGACCGCGCCGGTGAAGTCCACGGTCGCGGCCTGGGCGCTGGGGGCGGCCAGGAGCAGGCCCGCGAGGGCGGCGCCGAGGGCGGGGAGAGTACGCATGGGAGAACTCCGTTGCTGGGTCAGCTCGTGCCGGGGCAGCTGCCCTCGGTGGTGCGGCCGGTGCGGAAGAAGTCGACGGCCTTGGCCGCGCAGGGGATCTTGGACAGCGAGCCGTGCGAGTCGTCCAGCACGGTGAGCAGCGCGCCGCCGACGGCGTTCCTGGTGGCCACGGTCCACGGGTAGGGCGTGCTGCCCTCGTCGAGGTGGCCCACGTGCTGCAGCGGGCTCTTGCCGCGCACCGGTCGCAGCGCCTGGCCGGGCCACGGCCACTGCGCGCACCACACGGTGAGGTTGCCGCCACCGGTGGCCGGGTAGCGCCGCTGCCGGTCCTCGTTGTTCGCCCAGATCGCGTCGAAGTCCCTGGCGCCGGTGCCCTGGTTGCACATCATCGCGTTGTACTGCAAGGCGTTCATGCCATTGTGCGGGTCGCCGAGGCCGAAGGCCCGCTTCGCCGGCTGGTCCGGCGCCGGCGCGGGCGCGCCACCCTCCAGCGCCTTGGCCAGCTCGCTCGCGGCATGGCCGTAGCCGGCGGGACTGGCACTGAAGTGGCTGCTCGCCCACTCCGCGTCCAGCCGGATCCCGCCGACCAGGCGGGGGTTTCGGCCGAGCTCGGCACGCAGGTCGAACAGGGTCTTGCGGACCGCGGCCGCGGTGCTGCCGAAGTGGTACTCGGGGTCGTGCTTGGCCAGCCAGGTGAGGAAGGCCGGGAACGCCGCCTCGGACTGCTGGTCGATGCTCTCGTCCATCCAGGTGTGGTCCTGGACCGGTGGCATGCCGGAGTCCAGCAGCATCTTGTCCACCCGGTCGTCGAACAGCGCGCGGAAGCGGGTGCCGATCAGGGTGCCGTAGGAGATGCCGTAGAAGCCGATCTTCTGCTCACCGAGCGCGGCGCGGAAGGCGTCCACGTCGCGGGCGGCGTTGTCCGGGGTGAGCTGCCGGACGAACTCGGGATCCGTTGCCGCGCAACGCTTGTTGTGCCCGGCCTCGTAGTCGAAGCTGCTCCTGGCGCGCTCCTTGGCGGTGGCGGTGGGCGGCAGCTGCCCGGGATCGGGGGCCGGGCAGGAGATGTGCTCGCTGTAGCCGGTGCCCCGGGGATCCATGCCGAGGAAGTCGTACTCGGTGTTGAGCCCGCTGATCCGCCGCTCGGTCATGTCGTGCGGACCGGTGAGGTTGCCGATGCCGGGGCCGCCGGTGCTGAAGAAGATCGCGCCCTTGCGCTGGGCCGGACCGGTGGCCTTGACCCGGCTCACCGCGACCGTGGTCTTGCGGCCCTGTGGTTTCGCGTAGTCCAGCGGGACCGTCAGCTCCGCGCACTCGGTCCTGCTGTCGTCCTTGTAGGGCCAGTCCTTCGCCACCTGGGCGCAGGGCCGCCAGTTGATCTCCGGTGCCGCCTGGGCCGCGGGCGCGGGGAGCACGGCGACCGCGGCGGCCACCATTCCCAGGCGCAGGACCCTCGTTGTCGTGATCATGCCAGCACGCTAGGAAAGCGGAGTCCGCGTTCCGTGCGGGCCGTGTCACGGGTTCGTCACAGGCGGGTTCAGCCGCGCAGCACGGCGAGCTTGCTCAGCGTGCTGCGGCCGGTGATCCGCACCCGAGGCCCCGGCGTGGCCGTGGCGCCCGGCAGCGCGCGCTTGCCCAGCACCGCGCTGCCCTCGTCCAGCACGGTGGCGTCGCCGGGCACGGTGATGATCACCTTGCCGCAGAAGGCGTTGGCCACCACCTCGACCTCGATGTCGCCGGAGAGCCCGGACAGGTCCAGGATCACCGCGCCGAAGACCGCCTTGACCTCGACCCGGCCGGGCTCCATCGCGCGCTGGATCTTGCTGCCCACCGCGACCACCCGCTGGGCAGGCGGCGCGGGCTTGCCGAGGTCGGCCAGCACCGGGGCCAGCTCGGCCGCGGTGCGGGCGGCGTAGGCCTTGGCCAGCCGGTCGTTGTGTTCCGGCCAGGTCAGCCTGCCGTCGGCGACCGCGGTGTTCAGCCGCGCGACCGCGGCCTCCCGCTCCTGGTCGCTGATCCGCA
This sequence comes from Crossiella sp. SN42, assembly GCF_023897065.1. Classification (GTDB taxonomy): domain Bacteria; phylum Actinomycetota; class Actinomycetes; order Mycobacteriales; family Pseudonocardiaceae; genus Crossiella. Next base: position 70,232 of record NZ_JAMHIV010000013.1, on the reverse strand, counting down.
CCACCGGACGCGTGTCCTCGCCAGCCATGCCGCCCCCCACTTCTCTCAGTGCGCGAGATTCTTTCGTGACGGTGAGTTCACGTCAAGCAGCCGGGACACCACCGAACGGCGGCATCCGCATCCGCCATCCGGCCCCTTGCCCAGGACAGGGCGTGACGAGACAGTGGAACAAAGTTGTTCCAGATGGGACAGGGGATGTCCACCACACCACGCGGTAACCGCACCCGGAGCCGGGTGCTCGACGCCGCCGCCCGCCTGCTGGCCAAGGACTCCGGCGCCAGCCTCGGCGAGATCGCGGCGGCCGCGGGCATCGGCCGCACCACCGTGCACCGGCACTTCCCGACCAGGGAGGTGCTGTTGCAGGCGCTGGCCTTCGACGCGCTGGCCACCATCGCCGAGGGCCTGGCCGAGGTCGACATGACCGCCGAACCGCCGGAGTGCGCCCTCTCCCAGCTGGCCGCCGCGCTGCTGCCGATGGGGCCGAGGGTGTCCTGGCTGGCCAACGAGAGCGCGCTGGCCAGGGACCGCGAGGTGATGGCCGGGTTCGAGCGGCTGGCCGAGCCGCTGCGCGCGCTGGTGATCCGGCAGCAGGCGAGCGGGCACTTCACGCCGAAGCTGTCGCCGAACTGGGTGGTGCAGGTGTTCGTGGCGGTGGTCTGCGCGGCCTGGGAGGCCGTGGACAACGGCGAGCTCGCGCCCAAGCAGGCGCCGGAACTGGTGGTGGAGACCGTGTTGAGAGGGGTCGCCCGATGACCGTGCTGACACACCTGCGGGAACAGCTGACCTTCCTGACCCACCGCGCCCTGCTGTGGGGCGGCTCGGCGCTGGGCGACCCCGGCGCGCGGCTGGTCCGCCGCGGCACCGGCGACCCCTATCCGCTCTACGAGCAGATCCGCGCGGCAGGCCCGTTGGTGCGCAGCCGGTTCGGCTTCTGGGTGACCACCGAGCACGCGCTGGCCGCGCGGGTGTTCCGGGACGACCGCTTCGGCATGCGCCACCCGGACGCGCCCCCGGTCGTGCGCGCCGAGGACGAGCTGGTGCACCCCATCGAGGACTCGTTCCTGATGCTGGACCCGCCGGCGCACACCCGGCTGCGCAGGCTGGCCGCACCCTGGTTCACCTCGCGCGCGGTGGTCAAGCACACCGAGCGGATCGAGCAGACCGTGCGGGCCAGCCTGGCGGAGTTCGGCGGCGAGGTCGACCTGATCCCGGCCTTCGCCAACCGGGTGCCGGTGCAGGTGATCTGCGACCTGCTCGGCGTGCCCGCGCCGGAGCACGAGCGCTTCCGCGGCTGGGCGAACCGGATCGCGCCCGCCTTCGACGGGGTGCACTCCGTCGGCGAGCACCAGCGGCTGCGCCAGGTGATGGCCGAGCTGCAGGAGTTCTTCACCGAGCTGATCGCCTTCCGCCGCCGCCATCCGGCCGAGGACATCCTCAGCGGACTGGTGCACGCCAAGGTGGACGGGGAGCCGCTGAGCGACCGGGAGCTGCTGGCCACCAGCGGACTGCTGCTGCTGGCCGGATTCGGCACCACGGTGAACCTGATCGGCAAGGGCGCGCTGGCACTGCTGACCCACCCGGAGGCGCTGGACCGGCTGCGCCACGATCCCGGCCTGGCCGGGGCGGTGGTGGAGGAGACGCTGCGCTACGACCCGCCGGTGCACCTGACCGAGCGCTACGCCAGGACCGAGCTGGAGCTGGGCGGGCGGCGGATCCGGCGCGGCGAGCAGATCGTGCTCTCCCTGGCCGGGGCCAACCGGGATCCCGCGGTGTTCGCGGACCCGGCGAGGTTCGACCCGGCCCGGCCCAACGCCAGGGAGCACCTGGCCTTCTCCGGCGGCATCCACTTCTGCGTCGGCGCGGCGCTGGCCCGACTGGAAGGCACGATCGCGCTGCGCGAGCTGTTCCAGCGGCACCCCGGCCTGGAGCTGGCCGGGCCGCCGCAACGCGGCGACGGCCGGACGCTGCCGATGCTGACCAGCCTGCCGACGCGCTGCCCGCGCCGGGCGGCCAGTTCGGCGGCCTGACCCGGCGCGGGCAGCGGGTGCGTCAGTTGACGCCGTGCATCAGCCGCTTCACCCGGTTGGCGCCGATCCACAGGCAGACCGCGAGCAGGATCGCCGCACCGCCGAGCAGACCGAAGTAGGCCAGCTCGGACATGGTGGTGGACAGCGGCGCGATCTGGCCCGCGATGCCGTTGCCTGCCGCGGTGGCCAGGAACCACAGGCCCATCATCTGCGAGGCGAAGGCGGCCGGGGCCAGCTTCGTGGTGGCGGACAGGCCCACCGGGGACAGGCACAGCTCGCCGACCGTCTGCACCGCGAAGACCAGCAGCAGCCACAGCGCGCCGACCTTCTCACCGCTGAGCCCGGCCACCGCGAGGATGCCGAAGGACGCGCCGACCAGCACCAGCGCCACGGCGAACTTGCGCGGGGTGGTCGGCTGGCGGGTGCCCATGCGCAGCCACAGCGCGGCCACCAGCGGGGCCAGCAGCACGATGAAGGCCGGGTTGACCGACTGGAACCACGGCGCCGGGAACTCCCAGCCGAAGATGTTGCGGTCCACCCGCTCCTCGGCGTAGATGTTGAGCACCGTGCCAGCCTGCTCGAAGATCATCCAGAACAGGGTGGCGCCGATGAACAGCGGGATGTAGGCCTTGACCCGGTCCCGCTCCACGTCGGTGGTCTTGCCGCTGCGCAGCATGAACACGAAGTAGCCAGCGGGCAGCAGGATGGACAGCAGGCTGATCAGGTCGACCACGCCGCCCACGGCCAGCCAGCCAAGGGAGATCGCGGCCACGATCACCAGCACCACCGCGATCACGATGCCGACCAGCCGGCCGACGATCTTGGCGCGGTGGTCCTCCGGCAGCGGGTTGGTCGGGCGCAGACCGGCCTCGCCGAGGTTCTTGCGGGTGAGCACGTACTGCAGCAGACCGAAGAACATGCCGACCGCGGCCGCGCCGAAGCCCACGTGGTAACCCCACTGGGCGGCCAGGAAGCCGCACAGCAGCGGCGCGATGCCGCCACCGATGTTGATCGACATGTAGAAGATGGTGAACCCGGCGTCGCGGCGCGGGTCGTCCTCGGCGTAGAGGCGGCCGACGATGCTGGAGATGTTCGGCTTGAGCAGGCTGGTGCCGAGCACGATGAGCACCAGACCGAGGTAGGTCGTGGACGCCCCGGCCGGAATGGCCATGCTGATGTGCCCGAACATGATCAGGATGCCGCCGTAGAGCAGCGCCTTCTGCGCGCCGAGCAACCGGTCGGCGATCCAGCCACCGGGCAGGGACCCCATGTACACCGCGGCGGCGTACACCGAGCCGACCGCGATCGCGGTCTCCTTGGGAATGCCCAGGCCGCCCTCACTCACGGCCTTGTAGAGGTAGATGACCAGCAGCGCCTTCATCCCGTAGTAGGAGAACCGCTCCCACATCTCGGTGAAGAAGAGGCTGGACAGCCCTCGTGGTTGGCCGAAGAAGCCGCGTTGCGGCGCCGCTTCGTTGACGGTCGCGCTCACGGTGAGGTCCCTCCTGATGTCACACCGCCCGGGTCAACCGGACCTGTCAAGGGCGAAAGAGTACGCGCGTCCGATTTCGCCCGACAACGGCCCGTGTTTCACCGAATTGAGGCACACCAAAGGCCCTGGTGACACAGGTCTCATTCACCGGTAAATGGTTTGTTCAGCACCGGTGCCAGATTTGCGCGGTTCAGCCCGACGTCAATCCGGGCAGCACCAGTTCCCGGTGCGCCGCGACCACCCTGGCGAACACCTCGTCCGGATCCGCCGCCCAGACCTCCTCGTGAAAGACCTCCACCTCGGCCACCCCGGCATAACCGGCCCCGGCCACGCACCGCCCCAGATGTCCGAAGTCGATATGCCCCTGCCCCGGAATCCCGCGTCCGGCCAGCACATCCGCCGGCAATGGCGTGATCCAGTCGCATACCTGGTACAGCGCGATCCGCTCCCCCGCCCGCGCGATCTGCGCCTCGACCTCCGGGTCCCACCACACGTGCACGGTGTCCACCACCACCCGCACCGCCGGACTGCCGATCGCCTCCACCATGTCCAGCGCCTGTTTCAACGTGGACAGCACGCCCCGGTCCGCGCAGAACACCGGGTGCATGGGCTCCAGGGCCAGCACGACCTCCCGTTCCGCGGCGTAGGGGGCCAGTTCGGCCACCGCGTCGGCGACCCGGGTCCGGGCGGCCGGCAGATCGCGGTCGAACAGGCCGCCGACGACCAGCACCAGGGACTGCGCGCCGAGCTCGGCGGCCTCGTCGATGGCGCGGCGGTTGTCGGCCAGGGCCTCGGGCTGGTTCGCCGGGTTGGTGAGGAAACCGCCCCGGCACAGGGAGGAGACCTCAAGGCCGGACTCCCTGACCTCGCGGGCGGTCCGGGTCACCCCGTGGGTCTGCACCGGATCGCGCCACAGGCCCACCGCCGGGACCTCGTGGCGCAGGCAGGCCGCCAGCAGCTCCGGGATGGACAGGCTGCGCACGGTCATCTGGTTCATCGACAGGCGGTGCATCACAGGCCTCCGGCCGTGGCGAGCAGGGCGGTCCAGCGGCGCGCGGCCAGCTCGGGGTCGGGCAGCAGACCGGTGCGGTCGGCCAGGCGCAGCACCTCGGCCAGGTGCGGCAGGGAGCGGGCCGACTGCGCGCCGCCGACCATGGCGAAGGCGGACTGGTGGCCGGTCAGCCAGGCCAGGAAGGTCAGACCGGTCTTGTAGTGATAGGTGGGGGTGGCGAACAGGTGGCTGGACAGCGGGACCGTGGTGGCCAGCTGCGCGCGGAACCCCGCGGTGTCCCCGGAGTCCAAAAGGGACAGTGAGGCGGCCGCGATCGGCGCGATGCCGTCCAGGATGCCGAGCAGGGCGTCGCTGTGGCCCTGCTCGTCGCCGGCGATCAGCTCCGGGTAGTGGTAGTCGTCGCCGGTGTAGCAGCGCACGCCCTCGGGCAGCCTGCGGCGCAGGCCGATCTCGTGCCCGGCGTCCAGCAGCGAGACCTTGATCCCGTCCACCCTGGACCGGTGCGCGTGGATCAGGTCCAGGAAGTGCCCGGTGGCCTCCGGGACCTCCGTCGATCCCCAGTAGCCGGTCAGCGCGGGATCGAAGGCGGGGCCGAGCCAGTGCAGGATCACCGGCTGATCGGCCTGGCCCAGTACCCGGTCGTAGACCCGGTGGTAGTCCTCGGCCGAGCCCGCCGCGGCGGCCAGTGCCCTGCTGCACATCAGGATCGGCTGGACCTCGGCCTCGGCGGCCACCTCGAGCTGTTCGAGGTAGGCATCGGCGACCTGGTCCAGGGTGGCCGGTCCGGTCAGCTGGTCGGTGCCCACCCCGGCGGCGATCCGGCCGCCGCAGGCGCGGGCCTCCTTGGCGCTGCGGCGGATCAGCTCGGCCGCGGTCGGCCAGTCCAGGCCCATGCCGCGCTGGGCGGTGTCCATCGCCTCGGCCACGCCGAGCCCGTGCCGCCACAGGTGGTGCCGGTAGGCCAGGGTGCTGTCCCAGTCCAGGGCGGCCGGGGAGCCGGGGGTGTTGTCGGCGAAGGGGTCGGCGACCACGTGCGCGGCGGCCAGCACCTGCCGCGAGGTGGCCGCCCTGGCCGGCCGCGACCAGCGCCAGCCGCCGGTGTCGAGTGCGTGGCGGCTCAGGGTGCCGTCGGGCTGGGGCAGCAGGACCTCGGTCACGTCAGCTCCGGAACGCTCAGTCGGCGGCCCTCCGCCGAGGACTTCAGGCCCAGCTCGGCCAGCTGCACCCCGCGGGCGGCGGTGTGGAAGTTGTGCGGGTAGGCCGCGGCGGGCTCGGGATCGGCCAGGTGCCGCAGGAACTCCGTCCACTGCGCCTTGAACCCGTTGTCGAAGACGGTGTTGTCCGGCACCGGCTGCCACTGCGACCGGAAGTCCGAGTCCACCGGCAGGTCCGGGTTCCACACCGGTTTCGGCGTGTGCGCCCGGTGCTGGGCCACGCACTCGCGCAGCCCGGCGACCGCGCTGCCCTGCACACCGTCCACCTGGAACTCCACCAGCTCGTCCCGCCGCACCCTGGTGCACCAGGAGGAGTTGACCTGCGCGACCACCCCGTCACCCAGCTCGAAGATGGCGTAGGCGGCGTCGTCGGCGGTGGCCTCGTACGGCCGGCCCTGCTCGTCCCACCGTTGCGGGACATGGGTGACCGCCCGCGCGGTGACCGCGGTGATCGGCCCGAACAGGCCTTCGAGCAGATAGCTCCAGTGCGCGAACATGTCCAGCACGATGCCGCCGCCGTCCTGCGCGCGGTAGTTCCAGCTGGGCCGCTGCGCGGGCTGCCAGTCGCCCTCGAACACCCAGTAACCGAACTCGCCGCGCACGCTGAGCACCCGGCCGAAGAAGCCACCGTCGATCAGCCGCCGCAGCTTCTGGATGCCGGGCAGGTACAGCTTGTCCGCGACCACCCCGTGCCGGATGCCCGCGGCCTCGGCGGCCCGCGCCAGCGCCAGCGCGGTCGGCACGTCCGGCGCGATCGGCTTCTCCGCGTAGACGTGCTTGCCCGCGGCGACCGCCCGGTGCACCGCCTCGGCCCGCGCGCTGGTCACCTGCGCGTCGAAGTAGACCTCGACCGCGGGGTCGGCGAGCACACCGTCCACATCGGTGCTCCAGTTCGGCAGGTCGTGCCGGTCGGCGATGTCCTTGAGCTTGGCCGGGTCCCGGCCGAGCAGGACGAGCTCCGGCAACAAGGTGTCCCCATTGGGCAACCGGACGCCGCCTTCGGCGCGGATGGCCAGCAGGGATCGGACCAGGTGTTGCCGATATCCCATCCGCCCGGTAACCCCGTTGAGTGCGATCCCGATGGGGCGCACCGACATGTCGACCTCCCGTGAACTTCGGCGGCAGTCTGGAAAGCGCTTTCCAACACGCTACGGTCACCGGATCGCCACCGTCAAGGCGCGCGACCGCTACTCTGCGTACCGCGAGTATGGAGGTAGACCAGTGACGCAACGGCAGGTCACGCTGGCCGAGGTGGCCAGACAGGCGAGCGTGTCCTTGGCGACCGCGTCCCGGGTGCTCAACGGCAGCACCCGGCAGGTGAGCACCGAGCTGCGCGACCGGGTGCTGACCACGGCGCGCGTCCTCGGCTATCTGCCCAACGCCTCCGCGCAGGCGCTGGCCCGCAACTCCAGCGTGCTGGTCGGCCTGGTGGTGCACGACATCGCCGACCCGTACTTCTCCTCCATCGCCGCCGGGGTGACCAGGGTGGCCGAGGAGAACGGGCTGATCGTGGTGCTCGGCACCACCAACCGCGACCCCGGCCGCGAGCTGGCGCTGCTGTCCACCCTGCGCGCGCACCGGGCCAGGGCGATCGTGCTGGCGGGCACCAGGACCACCGACCGCAACACCACCGCGCAGCTGGCCGCCGAGGTGCAGGCCTTCACCGCCCAGGGCGGCAGGCTGGCCTGCGTGTCCCAGGCCAGGCTGCCCGCGGACACGGTGATCCCGGCCAACAAGCTGGGTGCGACCAAGCTGGCCCGCGCGCTCATCGAGCAGGGCCACCGCCGCTTCGCCGTGCTGGCCGGGCCGCCGGAGCTGGTCAGCGCCAGGGACCGGCTGGCGGGCTTCCGGGCCGGGCTGGCCGAGTCCGGTATCGAGCTGGGCGCCGAGGACGTGCTGCACGGCGGGTTCACCCGCGACGGCGGCTACGCGGCCGCCGAGCGGCTGCTGGCCGGCAAGACCAGGGCGACCTGCGTGTTCGCCGTCAACGACGTGATGGCGCTGGGCGCGATGGCCGCCTTCCGCGCGGCCGGGCTGACCATCCCGGCGGACATCTCGGTGGCCGGGTTCGACGACATCCCCACCCTGTCCGACCTGGTGCCTTCGCTGACCACGGTCCGGCTGCCGCTGGAGGAGATGGGCGAGCGCGCGGCCAGGCTGGCGCTGGATGAGGACCCGCCGCCGCAGGCCCGGTCGGTGCGGGTCAACGGCGAGGTCGTGCTGCGCGACTCCACGGCGCCGCCGCGCTGATGTTCCCGCGAAGAGGGGACATGGGTCACAGCTTTGCCGCCGGACCGCGTTTGTCCAGCGCTTACACTGGGTACGATCCGCGCACGCGGGTCCGATCCTGTGATCCATCCTGTTTGAGGAGTGAAGCACCCCGTGCCAGACGCGCGGTCCCCCGGAAACAGTAGCGAGCCGGGGGAAAGCCCCGGCTGTCATAGCAACCCGGACACCCGTCTCCTCGGAGGCCCGAGGTGACCGGAACGCTTTCCATCGTGCTCAGCCTGGTCGGCCTGGTGGTGCTGACCCTGGGCACCGGCCTGTTCGTGGCCGCCGAGTTCTCCCTGTCCGCGCTGGAGCGCAGCACTGTCGACGCGCACGCGCGTGATGTCGGCGACCGCAGGTCCAAGCAGGTCCAGCACGCGCACCGGACGCTGTCCTTCCAGCTCTCCGGCGCCCAGCTGGGCATCAGCATCACCACCCTGGTCACCGGTTACCTGGCCGAACCGGCGCTGGCGAGGCTGTTCGGCCCGTTGCTGAGCTGGCTGGGGCTGCCCCAGTCGGCCTCGCTGGTGATCGCCCTGGCGCTGGCCGTGCTGATGGCCAACGTGCTGTCCATGGTCTTCGGCGAGCTGGTGCCCAAGAACCTGGCCATCGCCAGGCCGCTGTCCACCGCCCGCGCCACCGCGGGCTTGCAGGCCGGGTTCTCCGGCGCCTTCGGCTGGGTGATCACCGGGCTGAACGGGGCGGCGAACTGGATCGTGCGCATGTTCGGCGTCGAGCCGGTGGAGGAGCTGCGCTCGGCGCGGTCCCCGCACGAGCTGGGCTCGCTGGTGCGCACCAGCGCGGTGCGCGGCACCCTGGACAAGAGCACCGCCACCTTGCTGGACCGCTCGCTGCGCTTCGGCGACCGGCTGGCCGATGAGCTGATGACGCCACGGGTGCACGTGCAGGCGCTGCGCTCGGACGCCAGCGTGCTGGACCTGATCGAGCTGAGCCAGCGCACCGGGTTCTCCCGGTTCCCGGTGCACAGCGGCGACCTGGACGACGTGATCGGCGTGGTGCACGTGAAGCAGGCCTTCGGCGTCCCGGTGGCGCAACGCGACACCACCAGGGTCGCCTCGCTGGCCCGCCCGGTGCCGACGGTGCCGGACACCCTGGAGGGGGACGCGCTGCTGGACCGGCTGCGCGCCTCGGGTCTCCAGGTGGCGCTGGTGGTCGACGAGTACGGCGGCACGGCGGGCCTGGTCACCCTGGAGGACCTGGTGGAGGAGATCGTCGGGGACGTGCGGGACGAGCACGACCGCGGCGAGGTCAACCCGGTCCGCCCGCTGGGCAAGCAGAGCTGGATGGTCTCGGGTCTGCTGCGCGGCGACGAGGTGGCCGAGGCCACCGGTTTTGACCTGCCCGACGGCGACTACGAGACCATCGCCGGCTACGTGCTCTACCGGCTGGGCCGCATCCCGCAGGTGGGCGACGAGGTCCGGCACGACGGCTGGCGGCTGACCGTGATGCGAATGGACCGCAACCGGATCGCCGAGCTGCGGGTCACCCGCGTGCCCGAGCAGGCCCCGGTCGGTTCTGTGGTCGCGCCTGAGGAGGTGCGGGCATGAGCGGCGGAGTGGCCCTGCTGGTCTCGGTGCTGTTGCTGGCGCTCAACGCCTTCTTCGTGGGCGCGGAGTTCGCCCTGATCAGCGCCCGCCGGGACCGCCTGGAACTGCTCGCCGACGCCGGTTCGGCCGGGGCGCGCACGGTGATCGCGGCCAGCGAGCGGATCTCGCTGATGCTGGCCGGGGCGCAGCTGGGCATCACGCTGTGCTCGATCGCGCTGGGCGCCATCGCCAAGCCCGCGGTGGCCGCGCAGCTCAGTCCGCTGCTGGTGCCGCTGGGCGTGCCGGAGGCGGTGGCCGACGTGCTGGCCTTCGTGGCCGCGGTGCTGATCGTGGTGATGCTGCACATCGTGCTCGGCGAGATGGTGCCGAAGAACATCGCCATCGCCGGCCCGGAACGCACCTCGCTGCGCATGGTGCCCGCGCTGGTGTTCTTCGTCCGGGTGGTCCGCCCGGTGATCACCACGCTGAACTGGCTGGCCAACGGCGTGCTCCGGCTGCTCAAGGTGGAGCCGAAGGACGAGCTGGACAGCGCCTACACCCCCACCGAGCTGTCCGAGCTGATCGCCGAGTCCCGCCGCGAGGGCCTGCTCGACGACTCCGAACACCGCAGGCTCACCCAGACCCTGTCCTCAGCCCAGCGCACGGTCGCTGACGTCCTGGTCCCCCTGGACAAGCTGACCACGGTCCCGGAACAGCCCACGGTCGGCGACGTGCAACAAGCGGTGATCAGCACCGGCTACTCCAGGTTCCCGGTCCGCACCAGCACCGGCTCGGTCCGCGGCTACCTGCACGTCAAGGACGTCCTGGACCTGGCAGGCGCGGACCCAGCGACCCCGGTCCCCCGCAACCGCATCCGCGGCCTGCCGGAACTGCCAGCCGACGCCCGCCTGGACGAGGCGGTCGCCGCCCTGCGCCGAGCCCAAAGCCACCTGGCCGGCGCGGTCGCCGCCGACGGCACCATGCTCGGCGTGGTCGCTCTGGAGGACCTGGTCGAGGAGTACGTGGGCACAGTCCGAGACGCAACCCACGTCCCCAGCTAGCCACACACGGAACAAGAACGGCCAACCCTCCGGCGAACACCTCGCCCGGAGCGTTGGCCGTTCTGGCACCCGGGGGAGGGGGAATTCGGCCGTCGCGGCACGGAGGATTGGCCGTTGCGGACGGGGGTTGACCATGCCGGACAGGGCGTTGACCAAAGCGGGGCGGGGGGTTGGCCATGCCGGACGGGGGGTTGGCCAAAGCGGGGCGGGACGTGAGCCCAACTGGGACGGGCGTAGGCCGAAGCGGGGCGGCGTGTCGGCCCAAGCGGCGCACCAGGCCAGCGACAACGGCCCGCGGATCATCACTCGCGATGACTTGTCGCGAAGAGGCGTGGCGCGCCAGCGACACGGCGGGCCTCTGACATCGCGGTGGGGTTGATTTTTCGCGTCGCCTTGTCACGCGTCCGACGCATCCGAAGCTTGCTTCGCGTGCGGCGGATGCGTGACGAGGCGACTCAAGAGCGAAAAATCTGGCGTGCGGAGCACGCCCAATGCAACAGAGCCCGGCGTCCACATGCCGGACGCCGGGCTCTGTTGTGCGGGACGGTCCGCGCCCGGGGCAAATCGTGACATCCGCCCGCTCGGGTCGCGCCATCCCACCCTGTGGTTGCCAGCGACGGAAACGCCCGCACCCTCCCTACTCCGGCGTGGCGTCCCGCTGACGACCTGTAGCTCATCCCCCATGAAGAACTACGAACGATCACGTCCTGCTTGAACTGTGAACTGGCTCACACCCCGCCGGGCGGCGCGCGGGTAGACACAGTAGCGACATACTCACAGAGGGTAACAACTTTGATCAGTGGGGCCGCCATGAGCACCACGTCACCGAACACCCTGTCCTTCTCCGCCCACGACTGGCGACAGTGCGCGCTGCTGCGCCCCGAACTGGTCCGCCTCGCCGCCCGACGCGGCGCGGGGGACGACGCCGAGGATCTCGTGCACGAAGCCTTCATCCGCACCGCCGCGCATCCTGGCCTGGATCGCAGCCGGTTGCGGCAGTTCCTGATGACCGTGGTCAAACGCCTGTGCGTGGACCACCTCCGCAAGCAGTCGGTGGCCAACCGGGTGTTCGACCACCCGATGCTGGCCCCGCTGCAGACCAGCGGCCCCGCGGAGGTGGTGGTGGACCGGATGCACGCGGTGTGGATGCTCGACCAGAAGGACCTGGTGGACGAGTCGGACCGCGTCCTGCTCCTGCTGCTGGCCGAGGGCCGCTCCTTCCGCGAGGTCGCGCAGCGGCTGCGGCTCAGCGAAGCCGCGGTGGAAGCGGCGGCCAAGGCGGGCAGGAGGCGGATCCGGCGCAGGCTCGCACGGCGGGACTCCGCGGAGGCATGACCGGGCCCAGCCCGCTCCGGCTGATCACCTGGAGCCGTCGTCACCTCGCCGTGGTGCAGCCGATGGGCCGGCTCGACCTGTCCACCCACCACCGGCTGCTGGACGGGCTGCTCAAGGTGGCCGCGGAGGAACCGGGCGCGCTGGTGGTCAACCTGGCCCGTCTTGAGGTCGGTCCCGCGCACGGCGTCGGCCTGTTCTACCGGGTCTGGCAGCGGGTCAACGAGTGGCCGGGCATCCCGATGGCCCTGGTCGCCCCGGAGCCGGAGCTGCGGGAGGTGCTGCTGCGCGGCGTGCTGCCCAAGGTGATGCCGGTGTGCGCGACGCTGGCCGAGGCGGTGCGGGTCTGCCGGGCGCCACCGGCGGTCCGGCAGCGGGAGGTGCACCTGCCCGGCGGGGACATCAGCGCGCTGCGGGCCCGGCTGTTCGTCACCGACGCCTGCCTGGACTGGGGCTGGCACGAGGTGCTCGGCGACGCGCTGCTGATCGTCGACGAGCTGGTGGCCGGCGCGGTGGCCGAGGGCAGCCCGGAGGTGTGGGTGCGGGTGCGGCTGCGCGAGAACCGGCTCAGCCTGTCCGTGCGCGACCGGGTGCCGGGCACCACTCCCCCCGCGCCACCGGCGGTCGGCCAGCTCGCCCTTTCCCACGGCCGCACCCCCAGCGCCGGCGGCAAGATCTGCTGGGCGGTGCTCGGGTTGGCGTGACCTAGAATCGGCAGGTGGTCGCCACGCCTGCCCAGCACCTCGTCCTGGACGAGGCGGACTGGCACGCACAGCGCGCCACCTACCTGGAGCGCATCCGCCCGTGGACCGAGGGGCACCGCGCCCGCAAGGCCGGCGGCGAGAAGCACCCGGTGCTGGACTTCATGTTCACCTACTACAGCTTCAAGCCCGCGCAGCTGGAGCGGTGGCATCCGGGGCCGGGGGTGACCCTGGCCGGGGACTCGGCGCTGGAGTATTTGCGCTGGCCCGCCTACACGCGCACGGCCGAGGGCGTCACGCTGGACCCGGCGGCCTTCCCGCCCGCCCGGCGGCGCACCGCGGAGTTCGTGGTGGCCCTGCTCAGCGCGACCGCGAGCAGGCCGCCGCGGCTGGGCTGCTTCGGACTACACGAATGGGCGATGGTCTACCGGACCTCGCCGGAGCAGGTCCGGCACGTGGGCTGGCCGCTGCGGCTGGGGCACGAGGGCACCGACCGGCTGGTGGAGAACAGCCAGGTGCGCTGCTCGCACTTCGACGCCTTCCGGTTCTTCACCGAGCCCGCGCGGCCGCTGAACACTCTGCAACCCACCCGCGAGGGCCAGCTGGAGCTGGAGCAGCCGGGCTGCCTGCACGCCACCATGGACCTGTTCCGGTGGGGTTACAAACTCGCGCCGCACACGCCGTCGGCACTGATCGCGGACTGTTTCGAGTTGGCCTTGGCGGTGCGCGAACTCGACATGCGGGCCAGCCCCTACGATCTCGCGGCACTGGGTTATCCGCCGGTCCGGATCGAAACAGGGGAAGGCCGGGCGGAGTACGTCAAAATGCAAAGTGCATTTTCGCGCCGGGCCGAGCCGCTGCGCGCGGCGCTGGTCGAGTTGTGCCGCACGCTGCTCGGATGGCCGGAGCCGCCAGTGGGGGGCTCCCCGGGCGACGATCACAACAAGTTTCCGCAAACCTCAGCCGCTATCCACTCTCCGTGACATATCTTGACGCTCTTCTGTCACCTGTTAGCGTGACACGCTGACGGTTCGTGGCTGTTGATTACCAACGGTTTGATGGTGATCCCGGTACGGAAATGCCGGTCGATCACGCAGGGCTGAAGGGGATGTCGGATGGCTCGACACCGCGCGGCTGGGGAAGGCACCCGGCGCGGGATGGCTCGATGGCCCTTCGTGGTCGTCGGCGTGGTCGCGTTGGTCGTCCTCGGCTACCTCAGCTGGACCTGGCTGGGCGGCATCCTGGACCGCAGGGCGGCCGCGCAGGCCGGGGAGTGCAGGCAGGGCGAGCTGACCATGCGGGTGGTGGTCACGCCCAGCGTGTTCGAGCCGCTGAACAGCGCGGCGATCGCCTGGAACGGCCAGCGCCCGGTGATCGACGACTACTGCCTGCGCGCCGACGTGCAGGCGCTGGACTCCGCCAGCGTGCTCACCGCGCTGACCCAGGGCTGGGACACCAGCAAGCTGGGCCAGCCGCCCTCGGCCTGGCTGCCGGAGTCCTCGCTGTGGGTGAACCAGCTGCGCGCGCAGAACAGGTCGCTGCTGGGCGCGGCCGCGGAGTCCATCGGCAACTCCCCCGTGGTGCTCGCGGTGCCCGAGGCCGCGGCGCAGCCCCTGCGCTCCGGCCGGGGCTTCCGCTGGAGCGAGATCCCCGAGCTGCTCTCCGCCCCCGACGGCTGGAAGCGCTTCGGCGTCAGCGACTGGGGCCGGTTCACCATGGGCGTGCCGGACCTGGTGCGCAACCCGGCCAGCGCGCTGGCCCTGCAGTGCGCGCTGGCCTGGGCGGGCAAGAAGGAACGCGGCCCGGTCACCATGGACATGCTCAACCAGCCCGCGGTGCGCGCCACGCTGAACCAGGTGGCCAAGGCCAAGGTCGCCAACGTGCCCGCGACCACCCAGGACGCGCTGGTCGAGCTGAGCAAGACCCCCGACCTGGCCACCTCGCGCTACGACGCGGTGCCGGTGCTGGAGATCGACCTGTTCCGCCGCAACCTGGGCAAGGACGGCGGCCCCAAACCGGAACGCCCGCTCTACGGCATCCCGGCCGCGGGCCCCGCGCCCGCCGCGGACTTCCCGCTGCTGCCGCTGTCCGGGGAGTGGATCAACGACGCGCAGGTGCGCGCGGCCCAGAAGTTCAGCGACTACCTGCGCGAGCCCAACCAGGAGAAGGTGCTCGCCCAGGAGTCCGGGGTCCGGGTGCGCAGCACCAACGACCGCCCGCGCACCTCCCCCGGCATCACCTGGCTGGCCAACGACGAGCTGCTGGCCCCCGCGGATGAGAACACCACCCAGCAGCTGGCCGCGTCCTGGGCGAGCTCGGTGGACAACGGCCAGACGGTGACCGTGCTGGTGGACGTCTCCGGCTCGATGAGCGCCGACGGCGGTGGTGGCAAGTCGCGGATGGACTGGCTGAAAGCCGCGCTGCGCGGGCAGGTCGACCGGTCCGTGTCCGGTTCTATGGGTATGTGGGAGTTCTCCCGGTCGCTGGACGGGAAGAAGCCCTACCGGCAACTGGTGCCCACCAAGGGGATTGAGCAGCAACGGAACGCCTTGCGCACCGCCGTCGACAGCTTGAAGCCGGTCAGCGCCACGCAGCTGTACTCAAGCCTGGCTGTGGTTTACCGCTCCGCTGTGGAGAATTACGAGCAAGGGCGGACGAACCGGATCGTGGTGCTCACCGACGGCCCCAACGACGGCGGTCTGAACCTGCAGCAGTTGCAGGCCGAGCTGGACAAGGTGCGGAACCCGAACAAGAAGGTCGCGATCAGCTTCATCACGATCGGCCCCGACCCGGAACGCGCCCCACTCACCAAGATCGCCCAGTCCACGGGCGGCTCGGTGTCCGTCGCCGAGGACGGCGCGGCCATCGACCCGGCACTGGGGCAGCTGCTGTCCGCGGGCTGACTCCGCCGAGGAACTGTCGAAGCGACGGTGGCCGCGCGGGCTTCAGGCACCTCCGGCCACGAATGGAGTGGGTATGACACCTGACCGCCCTGCGTCTCCGTGGCGCAAGAGCAGCTACAGCAGCGGCAACGGGGAGAACTGCGTTGAGGTCGCCTTCGCCCCGGACGCGGTGGCGGTACGCGACTCCAAGAATCCGGACGGGCCCCGGTTGTCGTTCACGGCCGGGGCGTTCGCGGAGTTTTTGCGCGGGCTGGGCGACTAGCTTTCGCGTCCATTGTGGACGGTTCCGCGCGGGGCTGGAATTGATGCAGGGCCAAGCAATCGGGGTGTGTTGCGGGCTCGCTGTTCGCGGGTCACGTCGGGGCTTGGTTGCGGGCGGCGGGGATGAAAGGCAAGCGCCCCGGACCTTCTCGGCCCGGGGCGCTCTGGGTGTTTGCTTTGTCGTCAGCTCTCGAAGGCGCTGATGGGGGGACAGGAGCAGACCAGGTTGCGGTCGCCCTTGGCGCCGTCGATGCGGCGGACCGGGGGCCAGATCTTCGGGCGGTCGGTCTTGACCGGGAAGGCGGCCTCGGCGCGGGTGTAGGGGTGGTTCCAGTCGCCGGTGAGGCTTTCGGCGGTGTGCGGGGCGTTGCGGAGGGGGTTGTCCTCCACCGGCCACTCGCCGGCGCCGACCTTGTCGATCTCCTTGCGGATGGCGATCATGGCCTGGCAGAAGCGGTCCAGCTCGGCCAGGTCCTCGCTCTCGGTGGGTTCGACCATGAGGGTGCCCGCCACCGGGAAGGACATGGTGGGGGCGTGCAGGCCGTAGTCGGCCAGGCGCTTGGCCACGTCGTCGACGGTGACGCCGGTGGCCTTGGTGATGGGGCGCAGGTCCAGGATGCACTCGTGGGCGACGAAGCCGCCCTCGCCGGTGTAGAGGACCGGGAAGTGCTCGTCGAGCTTGCGGGCCACGTAGTTCGCCGCGGCGACGGCGGTCAGGGTGGCGCGGCGCAGGCCGTCGGGGCCCATCATCCGGACGTAGGCCCAGGAGATGGGCAGGATCGAGGCGCTGCCCCACGGGGCGGCGCTGATCGGGCCGACGCCGGTGGCCGGGCCGGCGGTGGGCTGGAGCGGGTGGTTGGGCAGGAACGGCGCGAGGTGCTCGCGGACGCCGATCGGGCCGACGCCGGGGCCGCCGCCGCCGTGCGGGATGCAGAAGGTCTTGTGCAGGTTCAGATGCGAGA
The DNA here is from genome assembly GCF_023897065.1 of Crossiella sp. SN42. Taxonomy (GTDB): domain Bacteria; phylum Actinomycetota; class Actinomycetes; order Mycobacteriales; family Pseudonocardiaceae; genus Crossiella. Next base: position 53,452 of record NZ_JAMHIV010000013.1, on the reverse strand, counting down.
CGTCGCTGCCGAACTTGCCGGGGCGGGCCAGGCCGACCAGGGCGTTGAGGTTCGCGCCGTCGACGTAGACCTGACCGCCCGCCTCGTGCACCAGGGCGCACACCTCGGCCACCGTCTCCTCGTACACGCCGTGCGTGGACGGGTAGGTGATCATGATGGCGGCCAGGTCGTCGCGGTGGGCGTCCACGGTCTCGCGCAGGTGGCCCAGGTCGATGTTGCCCTTGTCGTCGCAGCGGACCACGATCACCCGCATGCCTGCCATCACCGCGCTGGCGGCGTTGGTGCCGTGCGCCGAGGACGGGATCAGGCAGACGTCGCGGGCCTGCTCACCGCGGCTGCGGTGGTAGGCGCGGATGGCCAGCAGGCCGGCGAACTCGCCCTGGCTGCCCGCGTTGGGCTGCACGCTGACCGCGTCGTAGCCGGTGACCTCGGCCAGCCATGCCTCCAGGTCGTGCACCAGGGACAGCAGGCCCGCGGCGTCGGCGGCGGGGGCGAAGGGGTGCAGGTTGGCGAACTCCGGCCAGGTGATGGACTCCATCTCCGTGGTGGCGTTCAGCTTCATCGTGCAGGAGCCCAGCGGGATCATGCTGCGGTCCAGGGCCACGTCCTTGTCGGAGAGGCCACGCAGGTAGCGCAGCAGCGCGGTCTCCGAGCGGTGGGTGTGGAACACCGGGTGGGTCAGGTAGTCGGAGGTGCGGACCAGCTCGGCGGGCAGCGCGTCCGCGGTCTCCGCGTCCAGCGCGTCGACCTCGCCGGTGACGCCGAAGGCCTGCCACACCAGGGCGAGGTGCTCGCGGGTGGTGGTCTCGTCGCAGGCGATGCCGACGTGGTCGTTGTCGGCGAAGCGCAGGTTGACGCCCAGGGCGCGGGCGTTGGCCACGATCTCGGCGGCGCGGCCCGGCACGTGCGCGAGCACGGTGTCGAAGAAGCGGTCGTGCTGGAGGTCCACGCCACCGGCGCGCAGGCCGGCGGCGAGCACCGCGGCCAGGCGGTGCACCCTGGTGGCGATGGCGCGCAGGCCGTCGGGGCCGTGGTAGACCGCGTACATCGCGGCGATCACCGCGAGCAGCACCTGGGCGGTGCAGATGTTGCTGGTCGCCTTCTCCCGGCGGATGTGCTGCTCCCGGGTCTGCAGCGCGAGCCGGTAGGCCGGGTTGCCGTCGGCGTCCACGCTCACCCCGACCAGGCGGCCGGGCAGCTGCCGCTCCAGGCCGGAGCGCACCGCCATGAACCCGGCGTGCGGGCCGCCGAAGCCCATCGGCACGCCGAAACGCTGCGTGGTGCCCACCACCACGTCCGCGCCCCACTCCCCCGGCGGGGTCAGCAGGGTCAGCGCGAGCAGGTCGGCGGCCACCGCGACCTGGGCGCCGCGCTCGTGCGCCTGCTCGACCAGCGCCCGGTAGTCGCGAACCGCGCCGCCCGCGCCCGGGTAGGACAGCAGCACACCGAAGAACTCGCCCTCGGGCAGGCCCTGCGCCAGGTCGGCCAGCACGATCTCGATGCCCAGCGGCTCGGCCCGGGTCTCGATCACCGCGATGGTCTGCGGCAGGCTGTCGGCGTCCACCACGAACCGCGGCGACTTGGACTTGCCCGCCCGGCGCACCAGCGTCATCGCCTCGGCGGCCGCGGTGCCCTCGTCCAGCATGGAGGCGTTCGCGGTGTCCAGGCCGGTCAGGTCGGCGACCATGGTCTGGAAGTTGAGCAGCGCCTCCAGGCGGCCCTGCGAGATCTCCGGCTGGTACGGGGTGTAGGCGGTGTACCAGGCCGGGCTCTCCAGCACGTTCCGCTTGATCACCGGCGGGGTGATGGTGCCGTAGTAGCCGAGGCCGATCATCGGGGTGCGCAGCGTGTTCCGGCCGGCCAGCGCGCGCAGCTCGGCCAGCGCCTCGAACTCGGTGGCCGGCGCGGGCAGCGCGAGGGCCAGCTCGCCCTCGCGGATCACCTGGGGCACCGCCCGCTGGGCCAGCTCCTCCAGCGAGCCGACCCCGACGACGTCGAGCATCCGGGCCAGCTCAGCCGGCCGCGGACCGACGTGCCGGTCGGCGAAGGGAGTGCCGTGCTCCAGCGCGGCCAAGGGGATGCGATCGGGGTTCGGCTGGGTCATGCTCTCGCCTCCGGCGCCTAGGGGTGGGCATGCGGAACTGCCCTCCCCCTCTGTCCGTACCCGGTTTCCGGGCGCCTGAGAGCTTCACCCGGCACTGGGCACCGGACTTGCACCGTCGGCGGGTCCACGCGAACGCGGACCGCTTTCCAGAGGTGTCTGCCCACACGGTCCGCTTGGCCTGAGAGGTTCCGGGGAGGAGTTGCTCCTTCGGCGCCGGACCGATGGCTCCGGTCCGGGCTCTCCCGCGTGGGGATCACGACTACGCGCGAATCCTACCCCGCCTGAGTTAACCGGAAGTTTCCGACGTGCCTGAGAACACCAGGTCACCGGCCGTGGTCGTGGACGGACACAGGGCGTGGCCGGGCCGCCACCGCGCGCAGCCGGCCGGCGTGCGCGCGGTGGCGGCGCGGGTCAGGAAGCCTGCTGCGTGCCGCAGGAACGCACCGTGCCGTCCGCGCTGACCAGGCACAGCCGGAACGCGGTCGGGCGGGCGCCCGGCCACGGGAAGCCGCGGGCCACCCGGTGCTCGCCGGCGCCGCAGGCAGGCGGCACGTTGACCGCGCCCCAGGCGGTGCCCGCGGTCCACTGGACCTGGTAGCAGTCCTCGGCCGCGCCCGCGGTGCTGAGCGTGCCCTCCAGCTTGTAGGTGCAACCGATGATCGGGTTGCACACGGTGTCCTTGGTGCCGGTGAACTTGCCCTGCTCGTGCCCGAAGCTGATCGGCGCGGGCGCGGCCTGGGCCAGCGGGGCGGAGACGCCGAAAGCGGCCAGGGCCAGCGCGGCCACGGTCAGCAGACGTCGAGTCATGGTGTAACCCCCAAGTGCGGGCGGCTGCTCCCTGGGCAGCCGTCAGCGGGAGCTTAAGCAGCGGCCAACGGCCGCTCCGAGGGGTTTCAGCCAGAACCGAACCAGCGGCAGAACTGGCTCAGCCGGTCTGCCGGTCGCGGCGCTTGCGGGCCAGCTCGTCGTCCTCGCCGGGCAGCAGCTCCACGCCGTCGGCCCGCTCGGCCGGGAACTCGTGGATGGTGCCGCTGATCTCGCGCATCGCCCCGCTGACCGCGATGCCGAACACGCCCTGACCGCCCTGCAGCAGGTCGACCACCTCCTCGGGGGAGGTGCACTCGTAGACCGTGGTGCCGTCGCTGAACAGCGTGATCCGGGCCAGGTCGCGCACGCCCCTGCGGCGCAGGTGGTCCACCGCGACCCGGATGTTCTGCAGCGAGACGCCGGTGTCGAGCAGCCGCTTGACCACCTTCAGGACCAGGATGTCCTTGAAGGAGTACAGGCGCTGGCTGCCGGAGCCGTGGGCACTCCTTATGGTCGGCGAGACCAGTCCGGTGCGGGCCCAGTAGTCCAGCTGGCGATAGGTGATGCCGGCGATCTGACAGGCCGCCGGGCCCCGGTAGCCGACCAGCTCGTCCGGCAACGACATGTCAGGGAACAAAGCACCCTGCTCGGGCGCGCCTCGATGACTTGGCGCTTCCTCGACCACGCGTGCCTCCCCTCGGCCGACCCTCCGGTCGGCAACGGCGACCGCACGCCCGTGTCCCCACCGGCGTGTCGGTCCTGAGCAGGCGGCCGGGAAACTGGTTCTGCCCCGGCGCGATTGACTCGCCACCGACGGTAAGACGGGCCATCCCCCGGGTCAACGCGACGCGCGGGGAAGGGACCACCGTCCCGCTCAGCGCCTCGGTGGCATTCACTCTTCTGAACCGATACCCGCGTCGTCACCTGGTCGGACGGTGACGACCGGTCCGGCATCCCAGCACAACCGCCACAAGATCACAGCTTGACCACACGATGGTGTGACGGCGGAGAGCGGTTGATCACCGAACGACTCGGGCCCCTGGACTGCCGGTGACGGCGGTCCAGGGGCCCGAGTGGAAAGTATGCGTTGTCTCTAGGTGTCCGCCCCGCGGAAGTCCTCCGGTGACACGGAGTCCAGGAACTCGCGGAACTTCTCCACCTCGTCCTCCTGCTCGTCCGGGATGACCAGGCCCGCCTCGGCGAGCACCGCCTCCTCGGCGTGGATGGGCACGCCGACCCGCAGCGCGAGCGCCACCGAGTCGCTCGGCCGGGCCGAGACCCGCACATCCCCGTCGAAGACCAGCTCCGCGAAGAACGTGCCCTCCTGCAGGTCGGTGATCCGGACCTGTTCGAGCTGCCGCCCCAGTGCCCCGATCACGTCCTTGAGCAGGTCGTGGGTCAGCGGCCGGGAGGGCCGCACCCCCTGCTGCTCCAGCGCGATCGCGGTCGCCTCCACCGAGCCGATCCAGATCGGCAGATAGCGGTCACCTTCGGTTTCACGCAGCAGCAGGATCGGCTGGTTCGCGGGCAGCTCCACCCGCACACCGACGACGCGCATCTCGCTCATCGGAACTCGCCTCCTCCAGTGCGTTGGACCGCAATATCCCCGCCACTACGAGGATCGCGTACCGACTCCTCCGACGCTACCCGCCGCAGGACACGGTTGCCTGCTCCAGCCCATGTCATCGCGGGCACGAACATCACGTTTCGGCCGCGACCTGCGCGGAAGTCACCCGCCGGTCACGCCCCGCAGGCCGATCTTGACCAGCAACGTGTGCAGCGTCACGGACAGCGCGGCCAGCTCCCTGACCACCTCATCCGCCCTCGCCCTGGCATCGCGGTCACGCTGCCTGGCGAGTGGAGCAGCGATTTGCTCCACCAGCCCTACTTCCCGGTCGGCGGAGGAACGAAACGCGCGCAGGTGCCTGGGTTCGATGCCGAACTCGGTCATCGCGCGCACGGTGCGCACCAGCGCGGCGGTGTCGGAGTCGTAGAACCCGGCTGCCCCGGCCCTGACCAGGCCGTAGCGCTCCAGCTCGACCAGGGTCGCGCCATCGATGCCGGTGCGCTCCAGCAGCTCCTCGCGGGTCAGCCGGACCTCCCCGCCGGGCGAGAACGCCTCGGCGTCGGGCAGGCCGTCCACCGCGACCAGGGTGCGCGGCGGACGCGGGGAGGCGCCCGCGGGCACGTCACCGCGGTCGAATGCCTCCAGCTGCTCCTTGATCACCTTGAGCGGCAGGTAGTGGTCCCGCTGCGCGGCGAGCACGAAACGGAGGCGTTCGACGTCGACCGGCGAGAACTGGCGGTACCCCGACGGGGTACGCGCCGGGCGGACCAAGCCTTCCGACTCCAGGAACCGGATCTTGGAGATGGTCACCTCGGGGAACTCGGCCCGGAGCTGCGAGAGCACCGTGCCGATGCTGAGGCCACCATGCTGGGGCCGCCCGGCCGCCGTCACTGAGCCGGTGCGCCGGGGCCGGTCAGGAAGACCAGACGGAACTTGCCGATCTGGACCTCGTCCCCGTTGGCCAGCACCGCGGTGTCCACCGGGGCCCGGTTGACGTAGGTGCCGTTCAGGCTGCCGACGTCGACCACGACGAACTCCCCGCCCTCACGGCGGAACTCGGCGTGCCGCCGGGAGACGGTGACGTCGTCGAGGAAGATGTCGCTGTCGGGGTGACGGCCCGAGCTGGTGGTGTCGCGGTCGAGCAGGAAGCGCGAGCCCGCGTTCGGGCCGCGCTTGACCACCAGCAGGGCGGACCCGGCCGGCAGCGCGTCGACACCGGAGATGGCCGGCTCTGGGGCCGCGGTCTCGGTGCCCTCGACCTCGGCGAGGAAGTCGGCCCGGAAGACCGAAGTGGACTCTGCGGGACGCTCCGGCGGAACGCCGGGCCCGTCGTGCGTGCTCACCTGAGTGCTCCTCGTGCCCGATGGATCTTGCGAAGTGTCCTGCCAACGTACCGTGTTGGTCTGTTCGTTCCCTGAGCGGCTCCTGCGCTTGCCGAAGAGCCGGCGAAAGATCGAGATCACGCTTCGCTGATCTTCTCGGTGTAGGCGGCCGCGTCCAGCAGCTCCTCCAGCGCGGCGGCGTCGGCCAGGCGCACCTCGAACAGCCAGCCCTCGCCGAAGGGATCGGTGTTGATCGTCTCCGGCGCGGTGACCACGGCCTCGTTGACCGCGGTGACCTCGCCACTGACCGGCGCGTAGATGTCGGAGACGCTCTTGGTCGACTCGACCTCGCCGATGCTGTCACCGGCCGCGACCGTGTCACCCACGGCGGGCGGCTGCACGAACACCACGTCGCCCAGTGCGTTCTGCGCGTAGTCGGTGATGCCGACCCGCACCACGCCATCGCCGGTGACCTGCACCCACTCGTGGTCGTCCGTGTACTTCAACTGCTCGGGCACATTCACCGAGTGTTCCCCTTCCGTGCCGGTGCGACGTGCCGACCAACCCTTGTGTCAACCGGCTGGTCGAGCGTATTTCTGCTTGCGTTCCGCCCGCAACGCGGTGATCTCCACGCGGTCCTGTTGCTGGATGCGTGTCGAGCCGCCCTTGCGTTCCACTGTGTCCACCACCCCGCCGGGGATGTTCAGTGCCGCGGCAAGAGTAGGGGGATCGCCGATGGCCGTGATCACGTAGGGCAGGGTCAGCGTGGTCCCGTCGATCCGGATCAGGCCGTCCGCGCCGGTCAGCGCGGTGTCCACGCCCACCCGGACCGGACCGGCCTGCAGCGCCTCGGCGCCGGCGTTGCGCAGTTCCTGGATCACGTCCAGCAGCACCTCCGGCCCCAGCTTGCCCGCGTTGTCGCCGATCTCCACCCGGAGTCCGGGTCCGGTCACCGGCACCGTGCCGGTGAGCACGGCCAGCGCGGTGGCCCTGCGCCTGGCCTCCTCCAGCGCGGCCGCCGAGGCGGTGCCGCCCTCCTGGAGCTTGCGCAGGGTGGCCTCGGACTCGGCGATCTCCTTGCGCAGCGCGGCCTCGCGCTCCTGCAGCCCGTCCAGCAGCACCACCAGGTCCTGCGGGCGGGCCTCGGCCAGGCCCTCGCCGGTCTGGGTGCGCCGCACCTGGGCGACCAGCGCGACGCCGAGCACCACGCACAGCACCACCATGGTCGACCCGGTGACCCAGCGGTTGTCCCTGATCTTGATCAGCCGGTGCTTCGCGCCGGTGCGCTTGGGCAGCCCGTTGCCGGTCATCTCAGGCCTTGAACAGGTGTCGACGGATGGCCGCGGCGTTGCCGAAGATCCGGATGCCGAAGACCACCACCACCGCGGTGGACAGCTGCGCGCCCACGCCCAGCTCGTCGCCCAGCCACACGATCAGCGCGGCGATGACCACGTTGGAGACGAAGGAGACCACGAAGACCTTGGCGTCGAACTTGCCGTCCAGTCTGGCCCTGATGCCGCCGAAGAGCGCGTCCAGCGCGGCCACCACGGCGATCGGCAGGTAGGGCTGGGCCCATTCGGGCACCGTGGGGTCCAGCCAGAGGCCGAGCAGGACCCCCATCGCGAGGGCGAACAGGGCGATCACCGTTTTCCTCCCGGTGTGCTCGTGGGCGGCGGTGTGCTCTTGGTCGACGAGGTCGTGGCCGGGGGCGGGGCCGGGGTGAGGGTGGCGGCCAGGCGGCCCTCGGTGACGCCGGCGGCGGGCAGGCGCAGCTCGTCCCGGTTCTCCACGGTGAACACCGTGCCGTAGTCGGCGGCGAAGGCGAGGAAGCGGCGGTGGGCCTCGGTGTGCGAGAACGCCTCGCGCATCTCGGCAGGCGGGCCGATCGCCTCCAGCACATAGGGCTGGGTGATCGGCCGGTTGTCCACCAGCATCGCGCCGCCGGCCTGCCGGATGGTGGCCCTGGGCTGGAGCCGGACCCCGCCGACCGCGACCGCCTCGGCCCCGCTCGACCACAGCGCGTTGACCAGCACCTGCAGGTCGCGGTCCAGCACGTTCTGGTAGTTCTGCTCGCCGCGGGCGATCGGGTCGCGCACGGTGATGGCCAGCCCCGGCCCGCGCACCGCGATCGCGCCCGCGGCCTCGGTGAGCGCGTTGAGCCGTTCCAGCTCGGCCCGGCCGGCCTCGTCGCCGTCGAGGGCCTTGCCGCGGGCCTGGTCCAGCGCGGCGGCCAGCACGGCGGCGCGGCGGCTCAGCTCCTCGGTCTCGGCCCTGGCCGCGGCCACGTCGTCGGCCAGGCTGCGCCGGGTCTGGTCCGCGCCGGGCGCGCGCTGGGTGGCGTCGGAGGCGGCCACGCCCATCAGCAGCCCGGCCACCAGCGCGCCGGTGACCAGCCAGAGCTTGTGGCCGCGCCGCTTGGGGGGTTCGCCGTCACGGCGGCGGTGGGCCTCGTCGTAGCCCGCGTCCAGGTGGTCGCCGAGCAGCTGGCCGAGGATGCCCAGCTCGCCCGGTTTCGGGTCAGCCGCCACTGGCCTGGGCGAGCCGGGCCGGGCTGCCCGCGCGCAGCGCGCCGCCGAGCTGGATCAGGTAGAGCACCGCCGCCCACACGTACATGGCGCCGCCCCAGATGGTGAAGGCGTAGGCCAGCGGCCGGAACCACTCCGCGCCGGTGTAGGTGCCGTCGGTGAGCAGCAGCAGCGGGAAGGCGTACATCAGGCAGAAGGTGGCCGCCTTGCCGACGTAGTGCACCGGGAACGGCCCGTAGCCCAGGCGGCCCAGCACGAGCACCGCGATGCCGAGCACGATCTCCCGGCCGACCAGCACCGCGACCACCCACCAGGGCACGATGTCGCGGATCAGGAAGGCGATCAGGGTGGCCAGGATGTAGAGCCGGTCGGCCGCCGGGTCGAGCAGGGCGCCGAGGCGGCTGGACTGGTTGAGCCAGCGGGCCAGCTTGCCGTCCAGCCAGTCGGAGAGACCGGCGACGACGAGCACGATCAGCGCGAGGATGTCCGCTTTCGGGCCCAGCAACAGCCACAGGAACAGCGGGACTCCGGCGAGCCGGAGGAAGCTCAGGATGTTCGGAACGGTCCACACCCGGTCCGGCAGCTCGGCCTCGGCCGGTTCCTGCCTGGTGCTGCTCACTCGTCCCCTCCAGCCACCCGTCTGATCCGCGCTGCTCAGGGTGCCACACCGGTTCGGGGTCGATGTGGGGTGGCCCGAGGGGATCAGACGGGTGGCGAGGGCGCCGCGACTCAGATGTCGCGGCGGGTGCTCCACCCCTGACGCTGCAAGTCCGCATTCGTCAGCAACTGCGCGCGGCCCCGGTCATCGACGCCTGCCCAGCGGGAGCGGCCGAAGCCCTGCTCCAGGACGTACGCGTGTCCGCCGCTCCACACCACGCTGCACGGCGCGGTGGGCAGGCTGGACCGGCGCGTCGTACTCGCCGGATCGTCGATGGTCGCGGAGACCGTCTGTGCGCTCATGGTGGGCGGCACCTCCATCAGGTAGTTCGGCTCGCCGCGGTTGAGCGTTGGCGGCGATGAACCAATGATGTGGTGCCCGCGACAGGTTTAGGGCCGAATCCGGCTGGGTAGCGGTGACCGGCGCCACGGCGTCGGTGAGCTGTCGGACACACTTCGTCCCGACTAAAGAGTTGAACTGCCCTGAACCGTATTTCCGCAGGTAGAACTGCTGATCGAAAAAAGCGGCGGAGCCGCGCGCAGTGCGCACGGCTCCGTCGGTGAACGGTTGAGCGGGCCTCAGCCGGCCAGCTCCTCCAGTGCCTGCTTGGCGGCTTCCAGCTCCGCCTGGAGCTGTTCGACGCGCTGACGGTGCCGCTCACGGGCGGCGTCGATGACGGCCTGGACGGCCTCGGCCGCCTCCTCCGGCAGCTCGGCGGCCAGGTTCGCCACGTTCGCCGCGGCGACCGGTGCGGGCTTGACCTTCTTCTTGCCGCTGACCACCTCGACGCTCCACTCGCCGTCGGCGGTGGCGGTGAGGGTGACGGTCAGCTCGGCCGCCCCGGCGGCAGCGGCCTTCTTGGCCGCGGGCTTGGTCGGCTTCGGCTTCTCGACGGGCTTCTCGGCGGCGGCGGGCGTGGCGGACTCGGCCGCGGGGGCGGCCGGTGCCGCGGACTCGGCCGCGGGCGCCGGCGCGGGGGACGCGGGCGCCTCGTTGGGGGACTCGGCCTCGGCCGTGGTCACGGGAACCTCCTCGGTTGGGGGCGCCGTCCGCTTGCGGGACGGCTTGACGATGGTGACTTCGCTCGGTGAGAAGGACAGCACGTCCATCGACCCGGTCGGCCGGACCTGGATGAAGTCGCCCTCCGACTCATCACCCAGGGCCAGCACCTTGCCGGAACGACCTTCCTCGACGCCAACGGCCGAGGAGGTGAACCACACGATCGGAAGCCTGCCCTCGGCGAGCTCACCGCGGACGTGCTCCAGATCCTGCTCCGACAACGCCTGGGGCATCGACAACTCTTCTCCTCGCAGGGGGTTTGATCTTGATGATCTTGGCCAGCGCGAGAAAGCTTGCCGCACACCCCCGACAAAACATATCGGGAGGGTCCGAAGCGCCGCGGGCGGCCGTCGGCAGGCATGATCGGGGGCATGACGCAGCAGAACGTGTGGCTGGCCGACGCCGACGGAAACCTGGTCCGGGCCGCCCAGGTGGTGGGACTGACCGTGTACGCCCTCGGCGGTTACCCGGTCGGCAAGGACGCTCCCGGCGAGGTCACCCTGCGCGCCGACCTGGCCGCCACCGCCCCCGACGGCTCCGCGCTGACCCGCACCCTGACCTCCGCGCTGCCCTTCCCGGTGGTGGACGAGCTGCGCAAGCACCTGGTGCAGCAGCTGGCGAAGCTGGGCGCCTCGGCCGATCCGGTGGTGCTGCGGGTGGAGCTGAAGGACAACGTGATCCGCTGGACGGTGGACCGCTTCGGGGCCCGCGCCGAGGCCGCGCCCGCGCCGGCGGCGTCCGCACCGGCTGAGCCCGCGCCGGCCTCCGCCCCGGCCTAGCAGCCCAGCTGGCGGGCCGCGCCGGTCAGCTGGAAGACCTTGCGCACCAGCCCGCGCGCGCCGGTGCAGCGCAGGGTGCCGCCGAGCGCGTGCTGGGTGCGCTGGGCGGTCAGCAGCACGCGCAGGGTCGCGCAGTCCAGGAAGGCCACCTGGCGGAGGTCGACCACCAGTTCGGTGCCGGTGCCCGCGTTGCCGGCCAGCGCGCGGCCCAGCTCCGGCGCGGCCGCCAGGTCGATGTCACCGCGGACGAAGACCGTGGTGGTCGCGCCCACGCGCACCACGTCGACTTCGATCTTCGAGGCCGCCGCCGCCATGCCCTGCATGTTTCCCGATCCAGCCATCCGGGAAACGGCCATCGGGCCGATGTCGGTTCGACCCAGCCCATCGTGGGTAGTTCGCAACCATGACCCGCCGGGACGTGGTGGCCATCGGGGCCTCCGCGGGTGGGGTCGAGGCGTTGTGCGCCGTGGTCGGCGCCCTCCCCCCGGGCCTGCCCGCGGTAGTACTAGTGGTGCTGCACGTGCCGCGCAACGCGCCCAGCGCGCTGCCCCGGATCCTGAGCCGGTGCGGACCGCTGCCCGCCCACCACGCCGTGCACGGCGACCCGGCCCGGCACGGCCACATCTACGTCGCGCCGGCCAACCACCACCTGCTGCTCACCGACGGGCGGATCCAGCTCTCCCGCGGCCCTGCTGAGAACGGCCACCGGCCCGCGGTTGACCCGCTGTTCCGCTCGGTGGCCAGGGCGTACGGGCCCAGGACGGTCGGGGTGGTGCTCTCCGGGGCGCGGGATGACGGCACCGCGGGGCTGGCCTCGATCAAGGCGGTCGGCGGGCTGGCGGTGGTGCAGGACCCGGCCGAGGCGGTGCACGCCTCGATGCCGAACAGCGCGAAGGAACACAACGACGTCGACCACGTGTTGTCCGCGGCCGAGATCGGCGAGCTGATCGGCAAGCTCGCCGCGACCTCGGAGCCCTCGGCGGCCGGCACCGTGGACGACCTGCTCACCGCGGAGACCGAGATGGCCGAGTTCTCGCCCATGACCACCGACGAGCTGGGCGCGGTGCCCGCCGGGCTGGCCTGCCCGTCCTGCCACGGCGCGCTGTTCGACCTGCCCGGCGATCCGGTGCCCAGGTTTCGCTGCCGGGTCGGACACGCCTGGTCTCCAGAGACGTTGATGGCCGAGCAGGGCGTGGCGATGGAGAACGCGCTGTGGGTGGCGTTGCGCGCGCTGGAGGAGAAGAGTGCGCTGGGCCACCGGATGGCCCAGTCGGCCGCCGAACGGGGCAACGACTGGGCGGCGCGCCGCTTCGGCGACAACGCCGCCGAGGCCAAGGCCGCGGGCAGACTGGTGCGCGACCTGATCAACCGGATCGCGACCGGACCGCCGGATCCAGGAGAGGGCTGAGCCGATGAACGGCGAGCTGACCTGCCAGGTAGACCAGGATCACCCGGTGACCGTGGTGCGGCCGCGCGGGGTGCTGCGGATCGGCAGCGCGCCCGCGCTGCGCGCGACGGTGGCCAAATGCCTGGCCGAGCAGCCCGCCGGGGTGCTGCTGGAGCTGAGCGCGCTCCAGCTGGGCGATGAGGTGGCGCTGACCGTGTTCCAGGCGCTGACCCGCAGGGCCGCGGAGTGGCCCGCGGTGCCGGTGGCGCTGTGCTCGGTGCCGCCGTCGATGTACGAGCCGATGGCGCGGATCGGGATGGCCCGGCACCTCCAGGTCTTCCCGGGCCCGGCCGAGGCGCTGGCCACGCTGGCCAAGGGACCGTCGCCGACGGTGCTGCGCGACTGGTACCCGCCGGAGGCCGCCGCCTGCCACCAGGCGCGCCTGGTGGTGGCCGACGCCTGCGCGGCCTGGCAGGTGGAGGATGTCTCCGAGGACGCGGTCATGGTGGTCAACGAGCTGGTGGCCAACGCGGTCTGCCACGCGGGCACCCGGTTCCAGCTGACCGTGGCGATGCGCGGGGCCTACCTGTGCCTGTCCGTGCGGGACGGCAGCGCCGCGCCGCCGGTGCTGGCCAGGCGGCCGGAACGGGCCGGTGGCCAGGGGCTGGTGTTGATCTCCAAACTGGCCACGGCGTGGGGACATCTCTCCGCGGTGGACGGCAAGGTGGTGTGGGCTACGCTGCGTACACGGCAGCCGGGTGCCGGTCGGAACGGGCGGTAGCCGCGGCGCGGCAGGCGCACCGGAAGGGCACACGTGACCGAGACCGACCCGCAGTTCGAGGCACTCCTGGTCTACCTGAAGGAAGCCAGGGGCTTCGACTTCACCGGGTACAAGCGGTCCAGTCTGGTGCGCAGGGTGCAGCGGCGGATGGCGCAGCTGCGGCTGGAGGACTACGCGGAGTACCTGGACCAGCTCCAGGTGCACCCCGAGGAGTTCACCACGCTGTTCAACACCATCCTGATCAACGTCACCACCTTCTTCCGGGACACCGACGCCTGGGACTACCTGCGTGCCGAGGTGCTGCCGGAGCTGATCGCGGCCAAGGACCCGGACAGTCCGATCCGGGTGTGGAGCGCGGGCTGCGCCTCCGGCGAGGAGGCCTACACCCTGGCCATGGTGCTCTCCGAACTGCTCGGTCCCGAGGAGTTCCGGCGGCGGGTGAAGATCTACGCCACCGACGTGGACGAGGAGGGCCTTGCCCAGGCCCGGCACGCCGCCTACACCGACCGGGAAGTCCGCGACGTGCCGCCGGAGCTGCTGGAGCGCTACTTCGAGCCCGTGGGCAACCGGTACACCTTCGGCAAGGACCTGCGCCGCTCGGTCATCTTCGGCCGCAACGACCTGGTGCAGGACGCGCCGATCTCCCGGATCGACCTGCTGCTCTGCCGCAACACGCTGATGTACTTCAACGCCGAGGCCCAGGCCCGGATCCTGGCCCGGCTGCACTTCGCCCTCGCCGAGACCGGGGTGCTCTTCCTCGGCAAGGCCGAGATGCTGCTCAGCCACAGCACCCTGTTCACCCCGATCGACCTGAAGCGACGGGTCTTCCGCAAGGTCCCCCGGCACCTGCCGGTGAACAGCACCATGTACGCCGAGCTGCCACCGCCGCCGCCCAGGGCCGAGCTGACCGGCCTGGACCTGCTGCGGGACGAGGCACTGGCGAACAGCCCGGTGGCGCAGATCGTGGTCAACTCCGACGGCCTGGTCGCGGTGACCAACCGGGCCGCGGAGAAGCTGTTCGGCGTCACCGCCAAGGACATGGGGCGGCCCTTCCGGGACCTGGAGATCTCCTACCGTCCGGTGGAGCTGCGGCGCTACATCGAGCAGGCGCAGCTGGACCGGCGCACGGTGCTGGTCGCCGACGTGGAGTACCACCGCGCCGCCGGTGAGCTGTTCTACCTGGAGATCCAGGTGAACCCTTTGGTGGACAGCGAGTCCGGACTGCTCGGGGTCACACTGGTCTTCCACGACGTGACCTCGGCCCGTCGGTTGCAGGACGAGCTGGAGCACGCCAACCGGCAGCTGGAGACCGCCTACGAGGAGCTCCAGTCGACCAACGAGGAGCTGGAGACCACGAACGAGGAACTCCAGTCCACGGTGGAGGAGCTGGAGACGACGAACGAGGAGCTCCAGTCCACCAACGAAGAGCTGGAGACCATGAACGAGGAGCTCCAGTCGACCAACGACGAGCTCCAGTCGATCAATGACGAGCTGCGGGAGCGCTCCGGCGAGCTGGACGCGGCCAACGGTTTCCTGGCCGCCATCCTGACCAGCCTGCGCTCCGGGGTCGCCGTGCTCAACCGGGACCTGCACGTGCAGGTGTGGAACCGGCGGGCCGAGGACCTGTGGGGGCTGCGCACGGAGGAGACCGTCGGGCAGCACTTCCTGAACCTGGACATCGGCCTGCCGGTGGACCAGATCCGCCCGACCATCAAGCAGATCCTCACCGGCGGGGACAGCCAGGAGCTGGAGCTGGCCGCGGTCAACCGCCGGGGGCGCGCCATCACCGTGCGGGTGCTGTGCTCGGCGCTGCGCGCCCCCGGCGCGGAGACCACCGGGGTGATCCTGCTGATGGAGCCGGAGGAGCCCGGCCCCACCAGCTGAGGCCTCACTCCACGGTCAAGCTCTTGGCCAGGTTGCGCGGCCGGTCGATGTCGCGGCCCAGCTTCTCCGCGATGTGGTGGGCGAAGAGCTGCAGCGGGATGCCCAGCAGCACCGGGTCCAGCTGCACCTCGTTGCGCGGCACGAACAGCACGTCGTCGGCCAGGCCCGCGGGCAGCTCGGTGTTGGTCACCGCGATCACCGGGCCGCCGCGGGCCTTGATCTCCTCGATGGTGGCCAGGTTCTTGCCGAAGGTCTCATCGGCCGGGATGACCACCACCGAGGGCATCTCCGGGTTGATCAGCGCCAGCGGGCCGTGCTTGAGCTCGGCCGACTGGTAGGCCTCGGCGTGGATGTAGGAGATCTCCTTGAGCTTCTGCGCGCCCTCGCGGGCCACCGGGTAGCCGCGCACCCGGCCGACGAAGAACATGTGCCGCGCTTGCGCGTACTTGTGCGCGACGGTGCGCACCGCGTCCTCGGCGGCCAGGATCTCGCTGAGCTGGTCCGGCAGCCTGCGCAGGCCCTCGACCAGGCGCTTGCCGTCGGCCAGGCTCAGGTCGCGGACCCGGCCCAGGTGCAGGGCGAGCAGGGCGAAGGAGGCGGCCATGTTGGTGAAGGACTTGGTGGCCGCGACCGAGACCTCGGGCCCGGCGTGCAGGAACAGGCCGCTGCCGCACTCGCGGGCGATGGCGCTGCCGACCACGTTGACCACGCCGAGCAGGCGGCCGCCCTTGCGCTTGAGCTCGGCCACCGCGGCCAGCGTGTCGGCGGTCTCGCCGGACTGGCTGACCGCGATGTAGAGGGTGTCGGGGTCGATCACCGGGTTGCGGTAGCGGAACTCGGAGGAGGGCTCGGCGTCGGCGGGGATCCGGGCCAGCTCCTCGACCAGGGTGGCGCCGATCTGGCCCGCGTAGTAGGAGGATCCGCTGCCGAGGAACTTGACCCGGCGGATCGAGCGCACCTCGCGGGCGTCCAGGCCGACCCCGCCGAGGCGGGCGGTGGAGAACCGCTCGTCCAGGCGGCCGCGCAGGGCCCGGTCGAGTGCGGCCGGCTGCTCGTGGATCTCCTTGTGCAGGAAGGTCTCGTGGCCTCCGCGGTCGTAGTCCTCCACGCTCATGGCCAGCGTGGTGGGCGTCTTGGCCACGGCGGAGCGGTCCAGGCGGCTGGTGCGGTACTCCCCGGCGCGCACGGTGGCCAGCTCGCCGTCGTCGAGGTAGACCACCTGCTGGGTGAAGCGGACCAGCGCGGCCACGTCGGAGGCGATGAACATCTCGTCGTTGCCGATGCCCAGCACCACCGGGGAGCCCTGCCTGGCCACCACCAGCTCCTGCGGGAACCTGGTGTCCAGCACCACGATCCCGTAGGTTCCCTCCACATCGGAGAGCACCTCGCGGACCGCGTCCTCCAGCCGCTCGGCCTGGCTGCGCGCGATCAGGTGCGCGAGGACCTCGGTGTCGGTCTCGGAGCTGAACTCCACGCCCTCGGCGGCCAGCTTGGCCCGCAGCACCTCGGCGTTCTCGATGATGCCGTTGTGCACCACCGAGATCCGGCCGGTGGTGTCGGTGTGCGGGTGCGCGTTGGCGTCGGTGGGCTCGCCGTGGGTGGCCCAGCGGGTGTGCGCGATGCCGATGCCGCCGCTGAGCTTGTCCCCCACCAGCTCACGCAGCTCGGCCACCCGCACCGCGGCCTTGACCACCTTGGCCTTGTTCTTGCTCAGCACGGCCAGCCCGGTGGAGTCATAACCCCGGTACTCCAGCCGGTGCAGGCCCTCCAGCAGCACCTCGGCGGCGTCCCGATGCCCGACGTACCCGACAAGTCCGCACATGCGCGATTTCTCCCTATCCGTAGACCATCCGGCGAAGCTGCCGGGCGGACAGCCGCGGCGCCGCCACCGGGCGCGCGGCCAGCTCCGCCGCCACGATCGACCAGATGTCGTCGTTGCGCCGGTTCCGCCGCCTCAGCTCCCGGTGCCGCCGCCGGACGTAGTCCTCGACCGGCTCGGCGTAGTACCCGATGACGTCACTGACCACCCTGGCCGCGACCGCGGCGGGCAGGCCGGTGCTGGCGGCCACGTGCCGCACCAGCTCCTCCGGCAGCGCCGCCATGCCCACAGGTACCTCCGAGGCCTGAGACTGCCCGGCGCGGGGCCGGGCGAGCAACTTCCCTGCCCGAATTCGGGCAAGCCAGCCTCCCATACTCCCTTGACCGGCGGTGTTAGCGTCGCCGCGTGGCCGACTCGCGTGACGTGCTGACCCGCCCCGCGCCCGCCCCCGACCGGGTGCTGCGCTACGGCCCCGGACCGGACCGGGTGATCGACCTCCGGTACCCGGTGGCCGAGGGCCCGCACCCGGTGATCGTGGTGGTGCACGGCGGTTTCTGGCTCGCCGAGTACGACCGCACGCACACCGGGCCGATGTGCGCCGCGCTGGCCGACGAGGGCTACCTGGTGGCCACGATCGAGTACCACCGGGTGGGTCAGGCCGAGGGTGGCTGGCCCGGCACCCTGGACGACGTGGCGGCCGCGATCGACGCGCTGCCCGGCCTGCTCGGCGCGTCGGCCGATCCCGTTCGGGTGGTTCTGCTCGGTCATTCCGCGGGCGGGCACCTGGCGATGTGGGCGGCCAGCAGGCACCGGCTGCCCGCGCACAACCCGTGGCACCTGCCGCGCCGCCCGGCGATCCGGGGTGTGCTGTCCCTGGCCGGGGTGCTGGACCTGGTGCTGGCCAACGAGGAGAACCTGGGTGACGGGGCGGTGGCCGGGTTGCTCGGCGGTCAGCCGGACGCCCACTGGGAGCGTTACGCCGCGGCCGACCCGACCCGGCTGGTGCCCACCGGGGTGCGCGGCATCCTGCTGCACGGCCTGGCCGACCCGTGGGTGCCGCCGGAGGTCAGCCGCTCCTACGCGGCCACCGCGGTCGCCTCCGGCGATCCCACTGAGCTGCGGGAACTGCCCGGCGAGGGCCACTACGGCGTGATCGACCCGGAGTCGGCGGCCTGGCCCTCGGTGCTCAAGGCCCTCGCCGACCTCACCACCTGAGGCGGACCGCCTTGAACACCAGGTCCTTGGTGTGCCGCGCGTCCGCGGGCAGCGGTTCCGGGCGCGGCCGGAGCTCATCGACCACCACCTGCCAGCCCTCGTCCAGCAGCGGCCGGAAGTCGGCCGGCCGGTAGAAGTCGGCCATCCGCACCGCCCGTCCGTCGTGGCCCTCGTGGTCGCCGACCTCGTCGAAGTGGTGGTTGGTCACCAGCAGCGTGCCGCCGGGGGCCACTGCCTCGGCCAGCGCGCGCAGCGGGGCGGTGCCGTTGGCCTTGAACAGCGGCAGGAAGCTCGCGGTGACCAGGTCGAAGGCGGCAGGCGGCGGGGCGGCTCCTGCCAGGTCCAGGTGCAGGGTGTCCACCGACCAGCCCCTGGCCTGCGCGGCGGCGGCCACCTTGGCCAGCGCGACCGAGGAGATGTCGGCGGCGGTGACCTGCCAGCCCTGCTCGGCCAGCCAGAGCGCGTCGCCGCCCTCGCCGGCGCCCACGTCCAGGGCGCGGCCCGGCGGCTGACCCTCGATCTCGGTCACCAGCACGCCGTTGGCCGCGCCGCTGAACACCTGCTCCCGCTCGCGGTAGAGCGTGTCCCAGTACTTCTCGTCCATGCCACCCACCCTGCGCCCACCCCGACACTGGCGGCAAATTTCGTTGCCGAAGCGGCAAGTCCCTCAGAGCACGTCGGCGATGACCTGGACCGCGGTGAGCGCGTCGGTGTAGCGGACGTAGAGCGGGGCGAAGCCGAAGCGCAGCACGTCCGGCGGCCGGTAGTCGCCGATCACCTCGCGGGAGATCAGCTCCTTCATCACCTGACCGGCCTCGGGCACCGACAGCGCGATGTGGTTGCCCCGGTTCTCGGTGCGCGGGGTGCGCACGGTGACCCGGTCGCCGAGCAGTTCGTCCACACAGGACAGGAAGAAGTCGGTGAGCCGCAAGCCCTTCGTGCGCACCTCGGCGATGCTGGTCTTGTCCCAGACGTCGAGTGCGGCGTCCAGGGCCAGCATGGACAGGATGTCCGGGGTGCCGGTGCGGCCGCGGGTGACGCCGGCGTCCGGGGTGTAACCCGCGGCCATCGCGAACGGGTCCGCGTGCCCGCACCAGCCCGACAGCGGCTGGTCAAAACCGGCCTGGAGTCGTTGCGGCACATAGAGGAACGCGGGCGCGCCCGGCCCGCCGTTGAGGAACTTGTAGGTGCAGCCCACCGCCAGGTCGACCTGGTGCGCGTCCAGCTCCACCGGCAGCGCGCCCACGCTGTGGCACAGGTCCCAGACCACCAGCGCGCCGACCCGGTGTGCGGCCTCGGTGATCGCGCCCATGTCGTGCAGCACGCCGGAGCGGAAGTCGACGTGGTTGGCCAGCAGCACCGCGGTGCGCTCGCTGACCGCCTCCGCCGCCTCGGGCATCGGGACCTGCCTGATCTCCACCCCGGTGAGGCGGGCCACCGACTCGGCGATGTAGCCGTCGGTGGGGAAGGTCGCGGCGTCCACCAGCAGTTCCGGGCGGCCGGGGTTGAGCCGGATCGCGGCCACCAGGGCCTTGAACAGGTTGACGCTGGTGGAGTCGCCGACCACCACCTGACCGGGCGCGCTGCCCACCAGCGGCGCGATCCGGTCGCCGATGCGTTCCGGCGCGCGCCACCAGCCCTCGCCCCAGCCGCGGATCAGCCTGCGGCCCCACTGCTCGTTGACCACCTCGGCCAGCCGCGGCGCGACCGCGCTGGGCAGCGCGCCGAGGGAGTTCCCGTTGAGGTAGACCACTTCCGGGTCCAGGTCGAACTCGTCCCGGCAGTGCGCGATCGGGTCCAGCGCGTCCAGTTTCCGTGCCGTGTCGGCCAAACTCATGTTTCCTCCAGCCTCAGACGTAGCTGCGCGCGGTCCACAGCTCGGGGAAGACGGTGCGCTGCACGCGTTTCTCCAGCCAGGCCACCCCGGCCGAGCCGCCGGTGCCGACCTTGGCGCCCATCGCGCGGCGGGTGGCCAGCAGGTGGTCGTAGCGCCAGCGGGCGAACTCCTCGGCGATGTCGGTGAGCACCTCGCCCAGTCGCTGCTCGTCGTGGTGCTCGGCGCGGTCGGAGTAGATCAGCGTCCAGACCTTCTCCACCTCGGGATCCGGTTGGTACGGCTGGGTGAAGTCGCGTTCCAGGGCCGAACGCGGCACCGCGTAGCCGCGCCGGTGCAGCAGGGCCAGCGCGTCGTCGTAGAGGCTGGGCTTGGCCAGCGCCGCCTCCAGTTCGGCGTGCATCGCGGGCACCGCGCGGTGCGGCACGATCAACGAGGCGGACTTCTCCCCGAGCAGGAACTCCACGTGCCGGTACATCCCGGACTGGAACCCGGAGCCCTCACCCAGGTTGGCGCGGAAGGCGTTGAACTCCTCCGGCGTCATCCTGGCGATGGAGCGCCAGGCCGCGTTGAGGCCCTGCACGTGCAGCACGCTGCGGTGCAGGGTGCGCACCGTGGAGTCCAGGTCGTCGGCGCGCATCTCGGTCTGCGCCTGCCGCCACTCGAAGCACAGCAGTCCGAAGTAGAGCTCCATGATCTGCGTGATGACCAGGAAGGACATCTCGCCGGGGTCGCTGGACCAGCGCTGCTGCAAGGAATGCAGCACCGATGCGTGCACATAGTCTTCGTACGGGGTGGTGCCGCCGAAGTCCAGCTTCGGCTCGGCCATGATCGGACAGCCGCCGGTTTCGGTCATGGTTCCTCCCTTCGTGGCAGACCTCCATTCCATCGCTGTCCCCGGCAAACCGGAATGGGCGGCGGGATCGAATCCAGCGGCCGTGCCTTGCGTTCGAAACCGGTTGCTGCGCTTAGGCTCACGTTCGTGAACTCGGAGCTGGACAAGGTGGACTGGGCGCTGCTGGAGGCGCTGCAGGCGGACGCGCGCCTGTCCTACAACGAACTGTCGCGCCGGGTGCACGTCTCGCCACCCACGGTGGCGCAGCGGGTGCGCAGGCTGGAGCAGCTCGGCGTGATCGCCGGGTACCACGCGCGGGTGGACCCGACCGCGGCCGGGCGGCCGGTGATCGCGCTGGTGCGGATGAAGTGCTACGGCGCGCGCTGCATCACCGTGCACCCCGAGCTGCTCGACGACTGCCCCGAGGTGCTGGAGGTGGTGCGGCTGACCGGCGACATCTGCTCGGTGGTCAAGGTCGCCGCCGCCTCCATCCGGGCCCTGGAACGCCTGCTGGAGCGGCTGGCCACCTACGGCGAGACCTCCAGCGCGATGGTCCTGTCCACCCCGGTGGACTGGCGGCCGGTGACCGAGCCGAGCGACTGACGCCACCAGGCGATCCCCAGTCCCAGCACCCACAGCTGCACCAGCATGGTGGTGGAGCCGACCACGGCCCGGAACAGCAGGTCCAGCCCGGCCATCGCCTGCGCCCGGTCGGCGTGCCCGCCATGCGCACTGGCCTCGGCGAGCTGGGCGAAGCGGGCCAGCAGCGCGCCGGGACCGGTGGTGATCAGCGAGCCGACCGCGGTGAAGGCGAACACCCACAGCAGCAGGGCCAGGATCGTGCCCAGGTGGATGGCCCGCCAGTCCCGGCCGAGCACGTGTCCGGCCAGCTCGTGCGCGGTGCCGGGCAGGAAGCCGTGCACCAGGGTGAGCGCGACGTAGGCCAGCGAGCCGATGATCGCGCTCGCGGCGGCGGCTGCTGGACGAGCACGGCCTGGCCGGGCTGAGCACCCGGAAGCTGGCCGCCGAGCTGGGCGTCCAGTCGCCGACGCTGTACTGGCACGTGCGCAACAAGGACGAGCTGCTTGACCTGGTGGCCGAGGCGATCTGCGCGGAGGCCTTCGACATCGACGAGTCGCTGCCCTGGCGGGAGCAGCTGGCCACCGGACTGCGCCAGTTCCGCGCGCTGTTGCGATCACACCGCGATGCCGCGCAGCTGCTGCGCGCCCGGCCGCCGCGCGGCCCGCACCGGCTGGGGCACATCGAGACCACCACCCGGATCCTGCTGGACGCCGGCTTCTCCCCCACCGACACGGCCGCGATCTCGGTGCTGCTGGCCGACCACGTGCTCGCCTCCGCCGCCGAGGACGACCGCAGGACGGGCACGGCCCCGCGCGCCGGACTCAGCCCGCCGGAAGGCTTTCCGCACCTGGCACGGGTGGCCCCGGCCTATCGGGAGCTGACCGGGGAGGCGCTGTTCGAGCTGGGCGTGCAGGTGCTGCTGGACGGGCTGGCCGCGCGGCTCAGCGGTACGGCTTGAAGTCCGGGGCCCGCTTCTCCGCGAACGCGGCCGCGCCCTCCCTGCCCTCCGGCGTCTCGGTGAACAGCTCAAGCCCGTCGAAGGCCAGGTGCGAGAGGCCGCCGATGTGGTCGGTGTCGGCGTTGAAGGAGTGCTTGAGGAAGCGCAGCGCGGTCGGTGAGTAGGAGCCGATCTTGCGCGCCCAGGCGCGGGCGGTGTCCAGCAGCTCGGCGGCCGGGACCACCTGGTTGACCAGGTTCCAGCGCTCGGCGGTGTGCGCGTCGAAGAGGTCCAGCAGGAACCAGATCTGCCGGGCCCGCTTCTCCCCCACCACCCTGGCCAGGTAGGCCGAGCCGAACCCGGCGTCGAAGGAGCCGACCCTGGGCCCGGACTGGCCGAAGCGGGCGTGCTCGGCGGCCACGGTCAGGTCGCAGAGCACGTGCAGCACGTGGCCGCCGCCGACCGCGACGCCGTTGACCGCGGCGATCACCGGCTTGGGCACGTCCCGGATGATCCGGTGCAGCCGCTCGATCTCGAAGGTGCCCCACTCGGTCTCACCGTAACTACCGGTCTCGGCGCGTTCCTTGACATCGCCGCCGGCACAGAAGGCCTTCTCCCCCGCGCCGGTGAGGATGATCGCGGCCACCCGCTTGTCCGCCCAGGCGTGCTTGAACGCCGCGATCAGCTCGTCCACCGTGCGGCCGCGGAAGGAGTTCATCCGCTCCGGCCGGTTGATGGTGATCACCGCGTGGTTGTCCTCTTCCACGGTGTAGCCGACGTCGGTGAAGTCCTCGATGCGCACGACTCGTCCTCTCAGTCCGTCTCGACGAGCACGGCCATGCCCTGCCCGACTCCGATGCAGGCCGCGACCACGCCCAGGCCGCCGCCACGTCGCCGCAGGCCACGCGCGCAGTCCACGATCGCGCGCGGCATCGAGGCGCCCAGCGGGTGGCCCAGGGCGATCGCGCCGCCGTCCGGGTTGACCAGCCCAGCCTCCAGCGGACAGCCCTCCGCCGCCAGTTGGTCCATTGTGGACAGCACCATGGCGGCGAACGCCTCGTTGATCTCCCAGCGGGCGATGTCCTTGGCGGACAAGGCGTTGCGGCGCAGCAGGGTGAGGATGGCCGGGACCGGGGCAACGGCGAAGCGGTGCGGGTCGGTGGCCGCGACGGCGCTGTCCCTGATCCGGGCCAGCGGGGTCAGTCCGAGCTCGGCGGCGGCCTCGCGGGTGCCCATCAGGGTGGCCAGCGCGCCGTCGGAGAGCGGGGAGGAGTTGCCCGCGGTGACCGCGCCCTCGGCGCTGAAGGCCGGGCGCAGCCGGGCGAGCGCGGCGGCCGAGGTGTCCGGTCGCAGCGCCTCGTCCCTGGTCACGTCCGCCACCGGCAGGACCCAGTCGTGCCAGCCCTGGTCCCAGGCGGTGGCGGCCAGCTGGTGCGAGCGCAGTGCCCAGTCGTCCTGGGCCGCGCGGCCGATGCCGAGCTCCGCGGCGACCTGTTCGGCGCAGGCGCCCAGGCTCGCGGTCCACTCGGCGGGGAACCTGGGGTTGACCAGCCGCCAGCCCAGCGCGGTGGACACCATCTCCATCCGCTGCGGCAGCACTTCGTCCGGGCGCGGCACCACGAACGGGGCCCGGGACATGCCCTCCACACCCCCGGCGATCACCACCCGGCCCGCGCCCACGGCGAGCAGTCGCGCGGCCTGCACCATCGCTTCGCCGCCCGAGGCGCAGAGCCGGTTGACGGTCACGCCGGGCACGGTCACCGGCAGTCCGGCCAGCAGCGCGGCCATCCGCCCGATGTTGCGGTTCTCCTCGCCCGCGCCGTTGGTGTTGCCGTAGACCACCTCGTCCACCAGCGCCGGTTCCAGGCCCGGGTTGCGGCGGAGCAGCTCGGCGATGGGCAGGGCGGCCAGGTCGTCGACCCGGACACCGGCCAGCCCGCCGCGGTGGCGGCCGAACGGGGTGCGCACGGCATCGAGCAGATAGGCGTCCATATGTCGCTATCTTGACGGTCGTCACCAACGTTTGACAAGCTTTGCCGGTGATCGCACGTATCGCCCTGGTCACCGGGGCCGGCCGGGGCATCGGCACGGCCGTGGCCCGGCGGTTGTCGGCTGACGGGCACCGGGTGGCGCTGACCGCGCGCAACGAGGCTGAACTGCGGGCGGTGGCGGCGTCGCTGCCCGGGGAGTCACTGGTGCTGCCCGCGGACCTCACCGAGCCGGGCGCGGCGGACTCGCTGTTCGACGCGGTGGAGGCGGCCTGGTCACCGGTGGAGATCCTGGTGGCGAACGCCGGGTCGGGCACCGCCGCGCCGTTGCACCGGATCTCGGACAGTGAGTGGTCGACCACTCTCGCTTTGAACCTGACCGCGCCGTTCCAGTGTTTTCGGCGGGCCGTTCCCGCGATGCGGTCGGCGGGGTGGGGGCGGTTGATCGCGATCGCGAGTACCGCGGCGAAGCAGGGTGAGTCGCACATCGCTGCTTATACGGCGGCGAAGCACGGGGTGCTGGGGTTGGTTCGGTCGGCGGCGGCGGAGTTGGCGAAGACCGGGGTTACGGTGAACGCGATCTGTCCCGCTTACGTGGATACGCCGATGACGGATCGGACGGTGGCGGCGGTGGCGGCGCGGACCGGGCGGCCGGAGGATGAGGTCCGGGCGCAGTTGGCGGCGAAACAGCCGATCGGGCGGATGATCACGCCGGATGAGATTGCGGATGCGGTGGCTTTTTGTGTGGCGAGTGCGGGATTTACCGGGCAGGGCTTGAACATCGACGGTGGGACGGTGCAGTCGTGAGCCAGGAACGCGTCAATCCGGTCGAGCTTGCCAAGCCGTCGGGGTTCAGCCATGCGGTGGTGACTACTGGGAGCCGGATCGTGCATCTGGCTGGGCAGACCGCGTTGGATGCTGACGGGAAAGTTGTTGGCGGGGACGTGGTGGGGCAGTTCAGGCAGGCCTTGGGGAATCTGTTGGTGGCGTTGCGGGCTGCGGGTGGGTCGGCGGATCAGTTGGCTTCGTTGACGGTTTATTTGACGGATGTTGATGACTACAAGCGGCGCGCCAAGGAGATCGGGGTGGTGTGGCGCGAGCTGGTGGGTGGGAGTTATCCGGCGATGGCGGCGGTTGGGGTTTCTCGGTTGTGGGATCGGGAGGCTGTGGTTGAGCTGCAAGGGGTTGCTGTTTTGCCGTAGGGGCAAGGACGAAGGTCAAGAGCTACAGGCGTCCTCGCCGGACGGGCAGAGATCAAAGCATGGGGGAAAGGCAAAGGACGCAGGCTTGGTCTTGAGGTTCCCCATGCCCGTCAACCTTCCGAAATCGAACCACATCCCAGCGAGCAGCCGCCGTTGCGCTGCTTGGGGTTGACGGCGGTTGCTGTGAGCGTCTGCTCGCTGGGATGTGGTGCGATGTCTCCAGGTTGACGGGCATGGGGAACCTCAAGACTCGGTGGACGTTTGAAAAGCCACACCGGCTGCTGGTTCGCCGGGCTTCGCCCGTGCGGTCGCGGTTGGGGCATGGGTTCGCGGGCTTTGCCCTGCGGTCGCTGTTGGGACGTGCGTGCCCGCGCCTCGCCCGATGGTCGCCGTTGAGACAGCGTTTGCGGGCCTTGCCCCTGCGTTTCGGTCGCGTCGCGGACGCGAGTTCGCTGGGCGGCCGGTGTCAGTGGGGCGTGGCACGCTCCTGGGCATGGCACTCACCCAGCCCGCGCACGTCTCCCCCAACTGGCCCGACGACCCCCGCGCCCCACTCCCACTCGACGGTTCCGAACGCGAGATCCTCACCGCCTATCTCGACTGGCACCGCGCCACCTTCGAGCTGAAATGCCGGGGCGTCCGACCGGAAGCCCTTTCGCACGCCCAGATTCCGCCCTCGTCGCTGACCCTGCACGGGATTCTGCGACACCTGGCGGGAGCGGAGCGGTGGTGGTTCCAGATGCAGTTCGCGGGGCGGGAGGTGCCGCACCTGCACTACTCGGATGAGGAGCCCAGTCAGGACTTCGATTGCCTGGACGGGGATGTGGACGAGGCGTTCGCGCAGTGGCGGGCGGAGGTGGCGGTGTCCCGGGAGATCGTGGCGGCGCATGCGTTGGACGACACCGGGGTGCACCTGGCTACCGGGCGGCCGTTGGTCTTGCGGCGGGTGCTGGTGCACATGATCGCGGAGTATGCGCGGCACTGCGGGCACGCGGACCTGTTACGGGAGCGGACGGATGGCGTGACCGGGCACTGAGCGCGGGCCTCGTGGGCGGTCAGCGGCTGAGGCGGGACTGGGCGTGTTCGTGGGCTGCTGGGGCCAGTTTGGCTTGCAGGGTGGCGAACAGGTCGGCTGCCTCGGTGCCGGGCCAGTCGGTGGGGAGGAGTTCGGCGGGCAGGCCCGGATCCAGGTAGGGGAGGCGGCGCCAGGCGGTGAGCAGGCGGACGTAGTCAGTGAAGGCCTCGGCCGGCGGGACTGTGCGGCGGCGGCGCCAGCGGGCGGCCAGGGGGCCGTGGGCGGTGAGGAACTCGGTGTAGAGGGCTTGCAGGGCGGGGAGGTCCCACCAGGTGGCGACCTTGTCCCGCAGGGTGGCGAAGCCCAGGTGGTCGGCGCGGAAGAGGTCGACGTAGGCGGACAGGCCGAGGCGGGTGAGGACCTCGGCGGTCTCCGCTTGCAGGTGGGCGGGGGCGATCCAGACACCGGGGGCGGTGTTGCCGAAGCCCAGGCGGGTGAGCTGGGAGCGCAGGGTGTGGCGCTTCTGGCGTTCGGACTCCGGGACGGAGAAGACCGCCAGCACCCAGCCGTCGGCCAGGGTGGGGCGGGGGCGCTCGAAGATGCGGTGGTCGCCCTCGCGGAGGATGAGTCTGGCCTGCTCGGAGAGGGCGTAACCGGCCGCGCCGCCGACCCGGGAGGCGTCCAGGATGCCGCGGCGCTTGAGGCGGGAGATGGAGGAGCGGACCGCCGGTTCGTCCACGCCCAGCTCGCCCAGCAGGCGGATCAGGGCGGCCACCGACAGCCAGCCGCCGACCTCGCGGGCGTACAGGCCGTACACGGTGACGATCAGCTGCCGGGGTTGCGCGGACTGCGCGTCCGCCGCTCCCCCGTCCACTTCGGACAGGTCAACCAGGGTGGTCACCAGCAAACGATATCGTGTCGATGCGTATGTCGGCCTATTGACTGTCGTCATGAACGGTGAATACTGGCCGGGCAGCCCGCCGACGCCGAGACGAGGTGCGTGCCAGTGGATCTGTCCCGCTCAGCACACGTCGACACGTTCTGCCGCGACCACCTGCCGCCGCGCGAACAGTGGCCGGAGCTGGAGTTCACCCTGACCGAGCTGGTCTACCCGGACCGCCTGAACTGCGCGGTCGCCCTGCTGGAGGACACCATCGCCCGGCATGGCGCGGACCGGCCGTGCCTGCTCACCCCCGGCGGCGAGACCTGGACCTACGGGCAGCTGCGGGACCGGGCGAACCAGGTGGCCAGGGTGCTGGTGGAGGACCTGGGACTGGTGCCGGGCAACCGGGTGCTGCTGCGCGGCCCCAACAACCCGTGGCTGGTGGCCTGCTGGTTCGCGGTGCTGCGCGCGGGCGGGGTCGCGGTGACCACCATGCCGCTGCTGCGCGCGGGCGAACTGCGCACCCTCGCCGAGATCGCCAAGCCGGCGATCGCGCTGTGCGACAACCGGTTCCTGGACGCGCTGGCGGAGGCGGACATCCCGGCGGTCAGCTACGGCGGCGACAGCCCGGACGACCTCACCGCGCGGGCGGCGGCCAAGCCCGTGGACTTCGAGCCGGTGCCGACCGCGGCGGACGATGTGGCGCTGCTGGCCTTCACCTCGGGCACCACCGGCCGCCCCAAGGCCACCCTGCACTTCCACCGGGACGTGCTGGCCAACTCCGACACCTTCGCCCGGCACGTGCTGCGTCCCACCGCCGAGGACGTCTTCACCGGCACTCCCCCGCTGGGCTTCACCTTCGGCCTCGGCGGCCTGGTGGTCTTCCCGCTGCACGTCGGCGCGGCCACCCTGCTGCTAGAACGGGCCACCCCCGCCCAGCTCGCCGAGGCGGTGCGCGAGCACGGGGTGACCGTGCTGTTCACCGCGCCCACCGCCTACCGGGCCATCCTGGCCGCCGGGCACGCGGACCGATTACGCGGGCTGCGGCGGTGCGTCTCGGCCGGGGAGGCGCTGCCCAGCGCGGTGTGGCACGAGTTCCAGCGCAGCACCGGGCTGCGGATCATCGAGGGCATCGGCGCGACCGAACTGCTGCACATCTTCATCTCCGCCGCCGACGAGCAGATCCGGCCCGGCGCCACCGGCAAACCCGTGCCCGGCTTCCGCGCGGAGATCCTGGATGAGGACGGCAAGCCGCTGCCCGACGGCGAGGTCGGACGGCTGGCCGTGCGCGGGCCGACCGGCTGCCGCTACCTCGACGACGAGCGGCAGCTCAGCTACGTCCAGGACGGCTGGAACCTCACCGGCGACGCCTACCTGCGCGATGCCGACGGCTACTTCTGGTACCAGGCCCGCACCGACGACATGATCATCTCCTCCGGCTACAACATCGCCGGGCCGGAGGTGGAGAACGCGCTGCTCAGCCACGCCGAGGTGGTGGAGTGCGGGGTGGTCGGCGCGCCGGATGAGCAGCGCGGCATGGTGGTGCACGCCTACGTGGTGCTCACCCCCGGCGTGACCGGGGACGCGGCCAAGGTCGCCGAGCTGCAGGAGTTCGTGAAGAGCGTGATCGCGCCGTACAAGTACCCCAGGGTGATCGAGTTCCTGCCCGAGCTGCCCCGCACCACCACCGGCAAGCTGCAACGTTTCCGGCTCCGCGAACGTGCCGCCCAGGACTCTGGGATCATCGGCGGGTGATCCTGCACATCTGCTCCCGCGCCGAGTGGGCCACCGCTCAGGAAACCGGCCGCCACGAGCCGGCCGGGTACGCCGCCGAGGGTTTTGTGCACTGCTCGGACTTCGGTCTGGTGCACCTGCCGGCGAACCGGCTCTTCCGCGGCCGGGACGACCTGGTGCTGCTGGTGATCGACCCGGACCTGCTGGACGTGGACCTGGTGTGGGAACGCGCCTCCAGCGATCCGGACAACCCGGCCGCGCCGTGGTTCCCGCACGTCTTCGGCACCATCCCGGTCAGCGCGGTGGTCGCGGTGCACGACTTCCCCGAGCAGCCACACGGCTTCGAGCTCCCCGCCGCCCTGCGCCGCTGGCCGGTGACGCGCAACCTCACAGAGGCATGAACCGGCCGCCGTTGACGTCCAGCACCACCCCGGTGATGTAGGAGGCCTGCGCCGAGGCCAGGAACAGGATCGGGTCCACCGCCTCGCGCAGCTCTGGCATGCGGCGCAACGGGATCGCGTCCAGCACCTCATCACGCTCGGCCTGGCTGAGGTTGTCGAACATGCCCTGCAACCGGTCGGTGAGGAACAGGCCGGGCGCGATCGCGTTCACCCGCACGCCGTCCGGACCGGCCTCCTTGGCCAGCCGCTTGGTCAGGCCGACCAGGGCGGCCTTGCTGGCGGCGTAGGGCACGCCGGTGACCGGGCTGGGCTGGCGGCCGCCGATGGAGGAGGTGGTGACGATCGCGCCGTCGCCCGCCGCGGCGAGGTAGGGCAGCGCGGCCTGGCAGCAGTAGAAGGTGCCCTTGAGGTTCACGTCGACCACCAGGTCCAGGTGCGCAGGCTCGATGTCGGCCAGGTCCCGTGGCGTGCCGAGGGAGCCGCCGGCCAGCGCGACGAGCACGTGCGGGCCGTCCAGCTCCCGGTGCACCGCGGCCATCGCCCCGGCCACCTGGTCCCGCTCGCGGACGTCCACGGTGAACCCGGCGGCCACCGCGCCGCCCGCGGTCAGCTCGGCCGCGACCTCGTCCGCACCGGCCAGGTCCAGCACCGCGACCGCGGCGCCCTCGGCGGCGAACCCCGCGCACACCGCGCGGCCCAGCCCACCGGCGCCGCCGGTCACCACCACCGTCCGATGAGCGAAACGCATCCCGGCCTCATTTCGTTCTGTTGACGGTCGTCAGGATTGCAGCATACCCTGGCCGGGTGCGAATCGCGGTTATCGGTGGTGGGCCAGGCGGGCTCTACTTCGCCGCGCTCGCCCGTCAGCTAGGACAGCACGACATCACCGTGTGGGAGCGCAACGCCGCCGATGACACCTTCGGCTTCGGCGTGGTGTTCTCCGATGAGACCCTCGGCGGCATCGAGCACGCCGACCCGGTGATCCACCAGGCCATGCAGCGGGAGTTCGCGCGCTGGGACGACATCGACGTGCACTACCGCGGCCAGGTGATCACCTCTGGCGGGCACGGGTTCGCCGCGATGAGCCGCCGTCGGCTGTTGCAGGTGCTGCACCAGCGCTGCGCCGAGGTCGGCGTGCGCCTGCACCTGTCCACCCCCGCGCCGGATGTGGCCGAGCTGGCCGCCACGCACGATCTGGTGATCGCCGCGGACGGGGTGAACTCCGCGGTGCGCGCCCGCTACGCCGAGGTGTTCCAGCCGACCGTGGAGTCCCGGCGCTGCCGGTACATGTGGCTGGGCACCGACCTGGTGTTCCCCGCCTTCCTGTTCCACGTGGAGGACACCCCGCACGGGGTGATGCAGATCCACGGCTATCCCTATGACGCCAAGGGCAGCACGTTCATCGTGGAGATGCACGAGGACGTGTGGCAGCGGGCCGGTTTCGCCGAGCACCACCGCGAGGGCCTGGCGCCAGGGGAGAGCGACGAGGGCTCGATCGCCCAGCTGCGCGAGATGTTCGCGCACGTGCTGGACGGGCACGAGCTCTACGCCAACAACTCCCGCTGGGTCACCTTCGGCACCGTGCGCAACCAGACCTGGCGCAACGGCAACATCGTGCTGCTCGGCGACGCCGCGCACACCGCGCACTTCTCCATCGGCTCCGGCACCAAGCTGGCCATGGAGGACGCGCTCGCGCTGGCCGCCTGCCTGCACGAGGAGTCCACAGTGGACTCGGCGCTGACCGCCTACGAGGCGGAGCGGCGGCCGGTGGTGCTCTCCACCCAGCGGGCCGCGCAGGCCAGCCTGGAGTGGTTCGAGAACCTGGGCTGCTACACCCACCAGGAGCCGGCCCAGTTCGCCTTCAACATCCTCACCCGCAGCCGCCGGGTCACCTACGACAACCTGCGGCTGCGCGACCCGGAGTTCGTGGCCGGGGCGGACGCCTGGTTCGCCGGCGGCGGCGAGGTCCGGCCGCCGATGTTCCAGCCGTTCCGGCTCGGCGGGCTGGCGCTGAAGAACCGGATCGTGGTCTCCCCCATGGACACCTACTCCGCGGTCGACGGCACCCCGAACGACTTCCACCTGGTGCACCTGGGCGGCAAGGCACTCGGCGGCGCCGGGCTGGTGATGACCGAGATGGTGTGCGTCTCCGCCTCCGGCCGGATCACGCCCGGCTGCGCTGGCTTGTACCGCCCGGAGCACGAGGCCGGGTGGCGGCGGGTGGTGGACTTCGTGCACGCCAACAGCACCGCCCGGATCGGCGTCCAAATAGGACACTCTGGCCGCAAGGGCTCCACCAGGCTGATGTGGGAGGGGATGGACCAGCCGCTGCCCGAGGGCAACTGGCCGGTCTGCGGTCCTTCCGCGCTGCCGTACGCGCCCGGCAACCAGGTGCCGCGCGAGCTGGACCGCGCCGAGCTGATGCTGATCAGGGAACAGTTCGCCGACGCCGCCCGCTCGGCCGCCAGAGCCGGTTTTGACCTGCTGGAACTGCACTGCGCGCACGGCTACCTGCTCTCCTCCTTCCTGTCCCCGCTGACCAACCAGCGCACCGACGACTACGGCGGCAGTCTGGAGAACCGGCTGCGCTTCCCCCTCGAAGTCTTCGACGCGGTGCGCGCGGCCTGGCCGGTGGAACGGCCGATGACGGTGCGCATCTCGGCCACCGACTGGGCCGACGGCGGCGTGGACATCGAGGAGGCGCTGCTCATCGCGGACGCCTTCGCCCGGCACGGCGCGGCCGGCATCGACGTCTCCACCGGCCAGGTCGTCTCCACCGAGCAACCCGCCTACGGCCGCAGCTTCCAGACCCCGTTCGCCGACCGCATCCGCAACGAGGTCGGCCGCAAGCATGGCATCGCGGTGATCGCGGTCGGCGCGATCTCCTCCGCCGACGACGTCAACTCGATCCTGCTGGCCGGCCGCGCCGACCTGTGCGCGCTGGGCCGCGTGCACCTCTACGATCCACAGTGGACACTGCACGCGGCAGCCGAACAGGACTACGTCGGGCCTGCCGCGGACTGGCCGCTGCCGTTCCGGGCCGGCCGCCGCAGGCCGCAGACCGGCCGGAGCGACGGCCCGCGACCCCGCCTGGACCTGGTGCGCGAAGGCCCGCAGGGCACCCAGCACGCCCGCTGGACCCCGGACGGCCCGTGATGCGCAACCCGCTGTCCGCGCTGTGGTCGGCCCGCTCGGTCGCCGTGGTCGGCGCCAGCGAACGGCCCGGCGCGCTGGGCGGCCGCCCGGTGCAGTTCCTGCGCCGCTACGGCTACCAGGGCCGCATCCTGCCCGTGCACCCGAAGCACACCGAGCTGTTCGGCCTGCCCGCCTACCCCACGGTCGCCGCCTGCCCCGGCCCGGTCGACCTGGCGATGATCCTGGTGGCCGCGGACCGGGTGCCCGCCGCGATCGAGGACTGCCTGGCCGCCGGGGTCCAGGCGGCGATCGTGTGCTCCTCCGGCTTCGCCGAGACCGGCGAGGAAGGTGCTCGCCGTCAGGAAACCCTGGTGGCGCAGGCGAAAGCCGGTGGCCTGCGGATCTTGGGACCGAACTGCATCGGGTCGGTCGGAGTCGCGACGGGGCAGGTCACCTCGTTCAGCCCACTGTTCGATGCCCCGACCACGCGACTGGTGCCGGGGTCGCTGGCCCTGGTGAGCCAGAGCGGGGCGCTGGGGTTTGGCGCGGTGAGCCTGGCCTTCGAGCGCGGGCTCGGCCTGGGCTGGGCGGTGAGCACCGGCAACGAGGCCGAGCTGACCGCGCTGGAGGTGCTGGCCACCCTGGCCGAGGAACCGGAGTGCACCGGCCTGCTGGGCTATGTCGAGTCACTGGCCGACGTGGACTCGTTGCGCCGCTTGGCCAAGTCGGGCAAACCGGTGGCGCTGCTCAAAGCCGGTAGCTCAGCGGCGGGCGCGCGGGCGGTGGCCTCGCACACCGGGGCGCTGGCCACCGACGACCGGGTGACCGACGCGGTGCTGCGCCGGTACGGGATCGTCCGGGTGTCCGATGTGGACGAACTACTGGACGTGGGCGAGGCATTCGCCGCCGGGACCCGCGCCAGTGGTGACCGGGTGGCGGTGGTGACGACCTCGGGCGGCTCGGGCATCCTGGCCGCGGATGCCTTGGCGCAGCGCGGGTTGCGGCTGGCCGAGCTGAGCGCGCGCACGACCGCGGAGCTGGCGGAGGTCGTGCCGGCGTACGGGTCGGTGGACAACCCGGTGGATGTGACGGCGGCGGTGATGGCCCGGCCGGAGCTGTTCCAGCGGTGCCTGGACGTGGTGGCCGCGGATCCGGCGGTGGACGTGGTGCTGGCGTGTTTCTGCGTGCTGACCGGGTCGGATGTGGCCGGGATCGCGGACGGGCTGGCGCGGGTGCGGCGGGCGACCGGGAAGGTGGTGCTGGTCGCGCGGACCGGGGCCGAGCACCTGGCGCCGGGGGCCGGTGCGGAGCTGCGGCGGGCGGGGATTCCGGTCTACACGACGCCGGGGCGCGCGGTGGCGGCAGCGGCGGCGGTGGTGGTGACGGCCGGGGCGGAACCGACCAGGGTCGCGGCGCCCCGGACCGAACCGGCGATGGCCGCGGCAGCCGGGACCGAACCAGCCACCGTCTCGGCAGCCCCCACCGAACCAGCCACGGTCGCCGCGGCTGCTCGGCGCGAAAATCCTGCCCCCGGCGGCGGCCCGTCCCCTCCCAGCGGCACCAGCGAAGCCGAGTTCAAAGCCCTGCTCCGCGCCCACGGCATCCCCGTCCCGACCGGCCGTCTGGCGACCTCCGCCGAGGACGCCGTCGCCGCCGTGCACGAGGTCGGCGGGCGCGCGGTCCTCAAAGCCGTGGTGCCCGACCTGGTGCACAAGACCGAGGCCGGTGGCGTCGTCCTGGACGTCACGCCCGAGACCGCGGCCGCCGAGTACCAGCGCCTGGCCGGGCTCGGCGGGACGGTGCTGGTCGAGGAGTTCGTGACCGGGGCGGTGGAGATGCTGGTGGGCGTCGCGCCGGGGCCGTGTGGGCCGATGCTCGCGTTGGGGCTGGGCGGGATCTTCGCTGAGGTGTTCGACGACGTGGTGCTCGCGCCGCTGCCGGTGGACGCGGCCGAGGTGCGGCGGATGCTCGGCGAGTTGCGGGGAGCCGCGCTGCTGCACGGGGTGCGCGGGCGGGCTCCGTCCGATGTGGACGCTCTGGTGGACCTGGTCGTGCGGGTGGCGGCGCTGGTCGCGGGCTGGGGCGGGCAGGTGGATCTCAACCCGGTGGCGGTGCTGCCGCGCGGGGTGCGGGTGCTGGACGCGGTGTACCTGGCCGAAGGAGCTGACTGAGGTGGATGTCGGACGGGTGGTGGCCAGGGCCGCGCGGCGGTTCGGCGCGCGGACGGCGCTGGACGGGCCGCAGGGGCGGCAGAGCTTCGCCCAGCTCGGGGACCGGGTGGCGCGGCTGGCCAACGGGTTGCGCGGACTCGGCCTGTCCGCGGGTGACCGGGTGCTGGACCTCCAGACCAACCAGAACACCTACGTGGAAACGGATCTGGCGCTGGCCGCCGCCGGGCTGGTGCGGGTGGCGCTGAACTACCGGCTGCACCCCAGGGACTGGGAGCACATCGCCGAGGACTGCGGGGCCGCCGCGCTGATCTACGACGCCCGCTTCGCCGAGTCCACCGAGGCGCTGCGGGACGGGCTGGCCGGGCGGGTGGTGGTGATCGGCGACGGGCCGGGACTGGGCTACGAGAAGCTGATCGCCGGAGCGTCCGGGAGCTGGCCGTCCACCGTGGCCGACGCGGATGCCTTGGTGTCGTTGAACTATTCCTCGGGAACCACCGGTCGGCCCAAGGGCGCGCAGCGCACGCACCGGAACCGGCTGGCCAGCGTGGTGAACATGACCGCGGACGTGCTCGGCGAGATCCCCGGCGGCGCGGACACCTACCTGCACGCCGGGCCGATCACGCACACCAGCGGCCTGTTCGTGCTGCCCTTCCTGGTCTCCGGCGCGGCGCAGCTGATCCTGCCGCAGTGGGACCCGGCCGCGGTGCTGGAGGCGGTGTCCCGGCGCGGGGTCACGCACACCGCGCTGGTGCCCACGATGATCGCCCGCCTGCTCGCCCTGCCCGAGTGCGACCGGAAGACCATGCGCGGCCTGAAGATGCTCGGCTACGCCGGTGCGCCGATGCCGCCGGAGCAGATCCGGCAGGCGCACGACCGGATCACGCCGAACCTGGTGCAGTACTACGGCCTGGTGGAGGCCATCCCGCCGGTCACCGTGCTCGACGCCGCCGACCACGCCGCCGGCCTCGGCAGGCAGCCGGACCTGCTGACCTCGGCCGGGCGGCCCGCGTTCGGGGTGGAGGTGCGGGTGGTCGACGAGGACGGGCGCGACCTGCCACCGGGCGAGATCGGCGAGGTGGTCACCAGGGGCGAGCACGTGATGCGCGGGTACTGGCAGTCCGGGCGGCGCACCGACCTCGGCAAGAGCGTCCGGGAGGGCTGGCTGCACACCGGCGACCTCGGGCGGCTGGATGAGACCGAACGGCTGTGGCTGGTGGACCGCAAGGGCGACATGATCATCTCCGGTGGGTACAACATCTACCCGCGCGAGGTGGAGGACGTGCTGGCCGAAGTGCCCGGCGTGCACGAGGTCGCGGTGGTCGGCATGGCCGATCCGGACTGGGGGCAGCGCGTGGTCGCCGCCTACACCGTCCACAGTGGAGCGTCAGTGGACGAGGCCGCGCTGCTGGCGCACTGCCGGGACCGGCTGGCCGCCTACAAGAAACCCAAGGAGCTGCACCGCGTCACCAGCTTCCCGCTGAACTCCACCGGGAAGATCGCCAAACAGGTGCTGCGGCGCACGCTCACCGAGCGGGAGGGCTGAGCCGTGGTGGAGCGCCTGCGCCCGGACTACGCGCCGGAGGGCGCCGAGCGACCCGGCGAGTTCCCTTACACCAGAGGGGTTTCCGCCGAGCCCAAGCCGTGGATCATGGGCCAGTACGCCGGTTTCGGCACGCCCGCGGCCAGCAACCGCCGGTTCCAGCAGCTGCTGACCGCGGGCGTCACCGGGTTCAGCGTGGCCCTGGACCTGCCCACCCAGCTCGGCCTGGACTCCGACCACCCCCTCGCGGCTGGCGAGGTCGGCCGGGTCGGCGTGGCCATCGACTCGCTGGCCGACGTCGAGACGCTGATGGACGGGATCCCCCTGGAACGCATCAGCCAGGTGCGCACCACCGCCAACTCCATCGGCTACGTGTGGGCCGCGATGTTCCTGGCCCTGGCCAAACGACGCGGGGTCGACCCGAGCTCGTTCGGGCTGTTCATCCAGAACGACGTGCTCAAGGAGTTCATCGCGCGCGGCACCCAGATCTTCCCGCCCGAAGCCTCCTTGCGGCTCGCGGTGGACGTGATCGAACACCTGTCCCGGCACGCCGCGCGCTGGGTGCCGCTGGCGATGAGCGGCTACCACATCCGCGAGGCCGGTGCGGACGCAGTGCAGGAGATCGCCTTCACCTTCGCCAACGCGCGCGCCTACCTGGACGAGTGCGTGCGGCGCGGGCTCAGCGTGGACGCGGTGGCCCCCTCGCTGTTCACCTTCCTCTCCAGCAACATCGACCTGCTGCGCGAGGTGGCCAAGTTCCGCGCGGCGCGGCGGGTGTGGGCCCGGCTGACCCGGGACGTCTACGGGGCCCAGGACCCGCGCTCGCACCAGCTGCGGATCTTCGCCTTCACCGCGGGATCGTCACTGACCGCGCAGCAGCCGCTGAACAACGTCGCCCGCACCACCGTCGAGGCCACCGCGGCCGCACTGGCCGGGGTGCAGACCCTGCACGTGTGCGCCTACGACGAGGCCCTGGGCGTGCCCACCGAGGCCGCCGCGACGCTGGCCCTGCGCACCCAGCAGGTGGTGGCCTTCGAGACCGGCCTGACCGAGACGGTCGACCCGCTGGCCGGGTCCTTCGCGGTGGAGTCGCTGACCGACGAGCTGGAACAGCGGATCTGGGCGCTGATGGGCGAGATCGAGACCAGGGGCGGCGCGCTGGCCTGCATCGGCTCGGGCTGGTTCCAGCGCGAGCTCTCCGACGCCGCCTACCGGCACGCGGTGGAGGTGGAAAGCGGCGAGCGCCCCGTGGTCGGGGTGAACCTGTTCCCCTCCGCCGCCGAGCCCCTGGAGGTGTTCGCGGTGGATCCCGGCGCGGAGGCCGAACAGGTCGCGGCGGTGCGCCGGGTCCGCGCCGAACGCGATGCCGAGGCGGTCGAGCGGGCCCTGGACGAGCTGAGCGCCGCCGCCAAGGCCGGGGCGAACGTGGTCCCCGCCTGCGTGACGGCGGTGGAGGCCTACGCGACCGTGGGCGAGATCGTGGACCGGTTGCGCGAGGTGCACGGCCGCTGGACGCCCACCACCGCGTTCTAGTGTCCCGAGTCCTGGCGGCGGGACAGCGCCTCGCGGGCCAGCAGGGTGGCGCTGATGAACGCGATCGGCATGGCCAGGATGGACACGAACGGGATCGCGCACAGCAGGTAGGCCGGCACGCCCAGCCCCAGCACCATGCCCCGGTGCCGGCGCAGGATGCGGTGGCGCTGCTTGAGGGTCAGGCCGCGGCGGGTGAACGGCACCGCGGACAGCTCCAGCGCCAGGATCCAGCCGCCCACACAAGCCACGATGACCGGGATGACGGTCTGGCCCACCACCGGGATGAACCCGGCGAACAGCAGCGGCAGGTTCAGCAGCACGGCCACCGCGACCAGCAGGATCGAGTCGCGGATGCCCAGGAACAGCATGCGGCCGAAGGAGGCCTTCTCCGCGTCCGGGACGCCGCCGAGGCTGTCCTCGACGGTCTCGGAGATGTGCTCGTAGAACGGGCCGCCGACGACCAGGGTGATCGCGGTGAAGGCGACCACGCTGACCGCGATCGCGCCCAGCACCACGGCCAGCCCGGCGACGAACCTGGTGGCCTTGCGCAGCCATTCCGACCAGTTGTCCGCGAACGGGGTGAACCAGGTGGCCAGGTCACCGGCCCAGTAGCCGAGGGTGATCAGGCCGCCGAGCATCAGCGCCGTGGTCAGCACCGCCGGGATGGCGCCCAGGAGCAGCAGCTTCGGGTTGCGGAAGGCGATACCCACGCCGCGGCCGAAGAAGCCGAGGCCGGTGAGGATGCCGCGGGCGCCGGTGGTGGCAACCTGGGCTGGATGTGACATACCGGTCATCGTAGGGGTCGCCACATCCAGCCAGGGCGCGAGTCAGGCCTCTTCGTCCTCTTCGGCCTCGGGGTCGTACTCGGCGACCTCGCCGTCCCAGCCGACCTCGACCAGCTCGATGCCCGGGGCCTCGTTGACCACGGCGAAGGGGTCGATGAAGTACGACAGGGCGTCCGCCGGGTCGGACTCCAGCGCGGCGATGGCCTCCGCCCTGGCCTCCTCCGACACCTCGGTGTCGGCCTTCAGCTGCTCCAGCGCAGCCGCCTTCAGCTCACCCTCGTCGGTGAGCTCCACGATCAGCTCAACGTTCAGCCGGATGTACCGCGGCGCGGTCTCGGTGCTCATGGGCAGAACATAGGCCACGCCGCCCCGGCCGCTTCGGCTGGGCTGCCGGTCACGTCGCCGCAGGTCGGAGGCTTGACCCCGTCAGGTGAAATCCCGGCTAACGGGCTTGACGCGGGGCCTGGGAGGGGGTTCGGCGGAGCTCGGCGAGCAGGTCCGCGCACTCATCGGGGCCGAGGGTGCCGAGGGTGGCGGCGAGGGTCTCCAGGGCCGCGGTCAGCGGGTCGGGCAGGGCCGCGGTACGCAGGGCGGCGAAGGCGGCGGTCTGCTGCCTGGTGGGCGTCTCCCCGCCGGGGACCACGGTGGTGGGCACCGCCGGGTCGGCGAGCAGGCGTTGCCCGGCCGCCCGCCAGTCCTGGAACGGCTCCGCGCCCTGAGCCAGGGCCGCCAGCGCCGAGGCGATCCACTCGATCTCGGCCAGCCCGGCGGCCGCGCAGGCCTGGTGCGCCAGCCGCACCGCCAGCGCGCGCTGCCCCGCCGGATCCGCCGCGATCGCCTCGGCCACCGCCCGGTGCTCGCGGACCACCTTGCGCGCGTTGCCCTTCATCCCGAGCAGCGCGGCACTGGGCGGCTCCCCGCCCCACCGCCGCTGCTCCTCCCGGCGTGCGCGCAGGGCAGCGGCGACCCGCTCCTCGGCGGTCCGCCGCAGTTCCTCGGCGGCCACCTCTCCGGCGTGGGCGGCGGCGGCAACGAGCGGGCGAACTCGTGCCAGTAGGCGCCTTTGGTCACCCTGAGCACCGCGTCCGGGGCCGGGGCGCCCGGCCAGAACTGGAGCAGGTACCGGTCCTCGCCGCCGCAGTAGCGCACCCGGTACTCCCCCGGCGGCAGCGCCAGCGGGTACCAGCGCCCGCCCCACTCGCTGAGCCCCGGCTGCTCGCCGGTCAGCGTGCCCGAGACCTCGACCACCTCGGCCCAGTCCGCGGCCACCGGCGGCTCCCGCTCGTGCAGCTCGATCCGCAGCGCCACCGTCCCGGTGTGCCGGTCGGTGATCAGGAACAGCGACTCCGGCGCCGCCGCCCCGCACAGCCCGTTGGCCTGGCCGCGGAAGTGCTCGCCCAGGTCCAGGCCGTCGGGGCTGTCCCGGTTCACCAGGTACAGCTGCCCGTAGTGCACGGAGACGTCCGCGTCGAACAGCACGGTCACGGCAGGGGCACCGGGTCGTGCGCGCCGGCCGCGGTGCCGAAGACCGGCTGGCCCGCGGAGTTGAACGACAGCGGCTGCAACCAGATGCTGCGGCCCGGCCACCCGGTGCCCGCCTGGAGCCTGGCGTGGTAGGTCAGCCACCAGCTCCCGTTCACCTCGAGGAACCCGTTGTGCCCAGGGGCGATCGAGGTGTCCTGGCCGGCGAAGACGCAGCCGCCGGACTTGGACCAGGCGCTCGGCTCCACCGGGTCGCCGTTGAGGGTGAGCAGGCCAAGGCAGTAGTCGTCGGTCCAGCTGGCGTTGGCGGAGAAGGACATGAACAGCTGGCCGCGCGGGCCGAAGATCGGTTGCGGGCCTTCGTTGAGCAGCACGTTGGCGTGGTTGGGCTTGGTCTCCCAGCCCTGCGTCGGCGAGGCGATCTTGACCCGCGGCCCGGCCGGGGTCATCGGATCGTGCATCTTGGCCACGTAGATGTGCTGGACCTCGTTGGCGTTGCCGTAGTCGCGGTCCCAGCCGGACCAGGTGTAGTAGCCCTGACCGTCCTTCTCGAACCACGCGCCGTCGATGGCCCACTGCCCGTCCGGCAGCGGCTGCTCACCCAGGTAGTCGTACGGACCCGAAGGATCGTCGGTGCGCCCGCGCAGCGCGAACATCCGGTGGCTGCGGCCGTTGCCGACGTCGGAGGCGCCGGTGAAGAAGATCCACCACTGGTCGCGGATCCGCTGCAGCTCCGGCGCCCACACCTCGGTGCAGGCCGCGCCGGGGCACGGCGGGTGCCGCCACAGCGTGGTCGGCGGCGCGTCCCGCAGGCCCTCCACCGAGGCGGACTTGCGGATCACCAGGTCGTGGTTGTTGTACTGGTCGCCCTGCAACAGGTAGTAGGTCCCGTTGTGCCGCACCATGGCCGGGTCGGCGCCGGGCTCCAGCAGCGGGTTGTAGAAGACGCCGGAGATCAGTGGCGAGCCGCGCTCGAAGGTCGCGTCCGCCTTGAACAGCGCGCTGCCGTCGTTGTCGGCCAGGTACAGCTCGCCGAAGGCGTGCCGCAGGTAGGCGTTGCCGAACTGGAAGGCGCGCAGCGAGATCGCGCCGCTACTGGCCAGCCCCGGCACCTGGCAGAAGGTGGCGTCCTCGCGGAAACCCCGGTTGTCCTCGAAGGCGGCCAGCTTGGCCCGGCCGTTCTGGTGCCGCAGGTAGTGCCGCTTGTAGTTGCGCGACTCCAGGGACACGCAGTCACCGGCCAGTCCGGGCACCACGGTCCAGGTGGCATCCGCGCGCGCCCACTCCGGGCTGTTCGGGTAGATGTCGTCCACCCGGCCCAGGTAGTGCGCGTGCCGGATGTAGCCGTTCGGGATGTTGAAGGCCCGCAACGACACGTGGGTCGGGGCCTGGTCCGCCTGCGCGCCCGCCGAGGGCAGCGGCGCGAGGCCGAGGGCCAGCAGGATGGTTCCCAGTGCCGCGATCAAGCGCGAACGTGGAGTGCGCATCGCCAACCCCCCTTTGGTCGGGCGTGCCGCCTGTCGGACCATGGTAGGTAGCCAGACGGCGGGGCTGTAGCGGCCATCCGGTGGCTCTGGCGTCCACGGTAAGCGATCGGGGCCGGTTCGCCTTGCCACGCCACGGCAACTTCTCGATCACGGCCAACGCGCCCGACCGGCAGTTTCGGCATACAGTTTATTCAGTACACTCGCACTGGTACCGGACACTGGTGTATTCGTTCGGTAACCAACAGGAGGGGTCAGCCGGTGCCCAAGGTCGTCGATCACGAACAGCGGCGCCGCGAACTGGGCCGCGCGCTGTGGCAGGTGATCCGGCAGCACGGCATCGACGGCGCCTCGGTGCGCAGCGTGGCCCGCGAGGCCGGCTGGTCGCCGAGCTCGGTGCAGTACTACTTCACCACCCAGGCCGAGCTGGTCTCCTTCGCCATGCGGATGATCTCCGAGGTGCTCCGCCGCGCCCCCACCCGCCGCACCCTGCCACCGGACCCCAGGGACGCCGCGCAGGAGACCCTGGAACGCATGCTGCCGATGGACGCCGAGATGCGCGCGGTGGCCGAGGTCTGGGTGGCGTTCCTGTCCCGCACCCTGGTCGACGACGAGGCCCGCCGGATCAACCGGGGCGGTCACGAGCACCTGTCCCGCACCTGCCGCAGGCTGCTGGACGACCTCGCCGCCCACGACCTGCTCGCCGACGGGCTCGACCTGCGACTCGAGGTGGACCGGCTGCACATGCTGATGGACGGCATGGTGCTGCACGCGGTCACCGCCCCGGACCTGATGCCACCGGAACGCCTGCGCGCCACCCTGCACCGCCACCTGACCAGCCTGTTGGTCAAGGACTGACCGGGCACGACCGCGGGACGATTTCGATTTCGCGCGCCCGCGACGGAAGCCGCCATTCCGGCACCACACCCTGACGCGGCGCGCTTTGCGCACCGCCCGGCCGACCGTCCACTTTCCACCTCGCCCGGCTCGGCCGACCTCCCGCTTTCTGCCCCGCTGCGCCCGCCCTGTTGATCGAATGCGACAACGGCGTCGCTTTTTGGGCAGACCTGCCTCACAAAACCGCCTAAAAGCCCCTTTTCCGGCACATCCGGTCAGGCCCCTTGTCAGTTAACGCGCCAGTAGGTACGGTCCGTTCATCTGGCAACAGCCCTTATCAGACGCCCGGAGAAAAGGGGCGAACATGTCCAGTAGTTCCCGTCGTCGTGCGCTGCTGATCACCCTGTTCACCACCGTCCTGACCCTCGCCACCACGGTCACCGCCATTCCGGCAACCGCCGCGACCGCGGGAATCCCGCTCCCCTCCGCCGACCCCTTCTACCGCCCACCGGCCCCCTTGCCGCCGGTGGCCGCGGGTGACGTCCTGCGCTCCCGCCCGATCACGGCCAAGGCGCTGGTGCTGCCCTTCCCGGTCCGCGCCTGGCAGGTGCTGCACCGCTCCACCGACAACCAGGGCCAGCCGAACGCGGTGGTGGCCACCGTGCTGGTGCCGCACTCGCCCTGGACGAACGGGCCACGACCGTTGGTGGCCTACAACATCGGCACCCACGGCCTGTCCTCCAACTGCGCGCCCTCGTTCTGGTTCCGCGCCGGGATCGAGTACGAGCTGGCGCTGATGACCATGGCCCTGCTCAAGGGCTGGGCGGTGGTGGTCAGCGACTACGAGGGCTCGGCGACCACCGGCCCGCACACCTACACCGCCGGACGCCCCACCGGACACGCGGTGCTGGACGGAATCCGTGCCGCACAACGACTTTCGGAAGCGGGACTGGATCCGAAGGGACCGGTCGGCATCTGGGGCTACTCCGAAGGCGGCCTGGCCACCTCCTGGGCGGCCGAGCTGCAACCGGGGTACGCGCCGGAGCTCAACGTGCGCGGGGCGGCGGCCGGCGGAGTGCCCAGGGACATCGGCAACGTCGGGTACAAGATCGACGGCGGCCCGTTCTTCGGCTTCTTCCTGGCCGCGGCGATCGGGCTGGACCACTCGCACCCGGAGATGAAGCTGGAGTCGGTGCTCAACGCCAAGGGGCGCAAGGCTTTCGCCGAGGTCCGGAACATGTGCCACGCGCAGTGGACCCCGCCGTACGCCTTCCACCGGATCAGCGAGTTCACCGAGGTGCCCGACCCGATCCAGCTGCCTCAGTTCCAGAAGGTGTTGGAGCGCAACAGGTTGGGCACCGGCACCCCGGCGGTCCCGGCCTACGTCTACCAGTCGGTGAACGACGAGTTCATGCCGATCAACGACGCCAAGCAGCTGGTGCGCGGCTGGTGTTCCCGCGGCGTGCGGGTGCAGCTGCGGGAAAGCCTGCTCAGCGAGCACATCAGCCTGGCCGTGACCGGTGCGCCCGGCGCGGTGTCCTGGCTGGCCGACCGGTTCGCCAACCGGCCCGCGCCGAGCAACTGCTGAAGGGAGACCGACGTGACGCGGACCTATCCCGCGATCGCCGAGCTGGCCGTCTGGGCCGGCGCGACCTACGGCGACGCGCCCGCCCTGCGGTTCCACCGGGACGGTGACTGGCAGGAGATGTCCTACGCGGAGCTCGCGGGAGCGGTCCGCGCCACGGCGGACGGCTTGACCAGTATCGGCATCGGGCCCGGCGACCGGGTCGCGGTGCTGGCCGAGACATGTCCTGAATGGACAGTGGCCGACCTGGCCATCGCCAGCGTCGGCGCGGTGCTGGTGCCGGTGTACCCGACCAACTCCGCGCCGGAATGCGCCTGGGTGCTGGGCGACTCCGGCGCGAAGCTGGTGCTCTGCGGCAGCGCGGAGCAGGTGGACCGGGTGGCCGCGCTCCGCCCGGAACTCCCGCTGCTCCAGCACATCGTCGCCTTCACCGAGACGCCGGGCGCGGTGTCGCTGGCGGAGCTGCGCGCGCGAGGGGTGCGCGCGGCCCCGGCCGAGCCCGAGCTGAACACGATCATCTACACCTCCGGCACCACCGGCCCGCCCAAGGGCTGCCTACTCACCGAGCGGAACTGGCGGGCCTCGCTGACCGCGATCGGCCCCCTGGTGCGGGTCGGGCCCGGGGACGTGATGTTCCTGTACCTGCCGCAGGCGCACCTGTTCGCCCGCATCGTGCAGTTCCTGACCCTGAGCCATGGCGCG
This sequence comes from Crossiella sp. SN42, assembly GCF_023897065.1. Lineage (GTDB taxonomy): Bacteria > Actinomycetota > Actinomycetes > Mycobacteriales > Pseudonocardiaceae > Crossiella. The sequence continues at coordinate 8,880 of NZ_JAMHIV010000013.1, read as the reverse complement.
ACACTGGGCTTCTTCCGCGGCGACATCCGGCAGCTGCTGCCCGACCTGGCCGCGCTGCGTCCGACCATCCTGCCTTCGGTGCCCAGGCTGTTCGAGAAGGTGCACAGCACCGTGCAAGGTCTCGGCCTGCCGCCGGAGCAGGTGCCGGAGATGGTGCGCGCGGCCCTCGGCGGGCGGCTGCGCGAGGGGCTCTCCGGGGCCGCGCCGATCGCGCCCGCGGTGCTGGAGTTCTTCGCCGACTGCGGGATCCCGGTGTACGAGGCGTACGGGATGACCGAGTCCACCGCGCTGATCAGCGGCAACCACCCCGGGGCGTGGAAGTTCGGCACCGTGGGCCGGCCGTTCCCCGGCATCGAGGTGCGCATCGCCGAGGACGGCGAGGTGCTGGCCCGCGGCGAGAACGTCTTCCCCGGCTACCACAACAACCCGGCCGCCACCGCGGAGACCGTGGTCGACGGCTGGCTGCACACCGGCGACCTCGGCGCGCTGGACGAGGACGGGTTCCTGCGGATCACCGGGCGCAAGAAGGACATCATCATCACCGCGGGCGGCAAGAACCTCACGCCGGCGAACCTGGAGAACGACCTGCGCGGCTGCCGCTGGATCTCCCAGGCGGTCATGCACGGCGACCGCCGCCCCTACCCGGTCGCGCTGATCACCCTGGACCCGGAGGAGCTACCGCACCTGGCCCGCGAGCTGGACCTCACCGGCGAGCCCGCCGAGCTGGCGGCCCACCCCAAGGTGCGCGCGGTGATCGAGCAGGTGGTCGAGCAGGCCAACGCCAACTATGCGCCGCCGGAGCGGATCCGCCGGTTCGCCTTGCTGGGCAACGACTTCAGCGTGGAGACCGGCGAGCTGACGCCGACGCTGAAGCTGCGCCGCGCGGTGGTGGCGGACCGGTACGCGGCCGAGCTGGACGCGCTCTACCGGGAGACCTGACCTCCTGGCAGGGCCGCGCCGAGCGTGCCCTCGACCACCCGGTCACGCTCGGCCGCGGGCTGCCGCCACCAGCCCGAGCAGCCGTGCACGCACGGATGCCGCAACTGCCGCAGCACCAGCGATCCGCCCGGCCCCGGTTCGGGCTGGGTCCACTCGAAGTAGCCGGTGCCCCGGCAGAGGTTGCACTGGCCCTCACTGGTGGCCGGGAATGTCGCCAACTCCGCCACACCTCCTACAGGCCGAGTAGTCGGCATCGGGGATGGTGCCGGATCCGTGGCATTCAGGACACAGCTTCATACGCACGAGCATTCAGGATCTGCGAACGCACACAACAACATCGCGGCAATTTGCCATGCAATTCATCCGGAAGTGGAGAGTCCGTCCGCCACGGATGCGGTGGCAATACGCGCGATTTCCCTAGTGATGTCCTCGATTGGAGTAATGCCGCCGAGCACCGACCAGTGGTGCACCAGCTCGTTCACCGCGCCCATCAAGGCGATCGCGGTCAGCCGGAAGTCCCGGCGGGTGGCCTCGCCGCGGGCCACCGCGCGCTCGGCCTCGGCCACCAGCAGCTCGATCCAGCGCTCCCGCCAGCCGGCCCGGTACCGCTCCACCTCGGCGCTGACCCCGACCACCTCCACGTAGGCGACCCTGGCCAGCCTGGGGTCCTGCGCGGTGACGTCGAGGTAGGTGCGCACGGCCAGCCGGACCCGCTCCACCAGCCCGGCCTCGGGCAACGCGGCAAACGCTTCCCGCACGGCGCCGATCGCGGTCGTGTTGACCCGGTCGTGCAAGGCCATCAGCAGGGCCTCCCGGCTGCCGAACTCCTCGTAGAAGTTCCGGGTGGACACCGCGGCCCGCGCGCACAGCCGCTCGATGGAGGCGGCGGCGTAGCCCTCGGTGCCGAAGAGTTCCAGCCCGGCGGCGAGCATGCGCTCCCTGCGCTCGGCGCGGCGGTCGGCCGCCGAACGTCCGGCGTAGTCCCGTCGGGCGAGCGGTCCCGCGCCCATGACCCTCCTCCGGCTGAGGCTGCCCGGTCACTGTACCGACCAAGCTCCGCGCCGCTCACTCCGATGGCGGGCACCGGATCGCGGGTCGCGCGCTGACCATGGAGGTACGGCCGCGATCGCGAGGGAGGGCGCTGACATGCCCGAAGAGGACAACGCCATCGAGTTCCGCTACTGCGGCCTGCGTCCCCAGCCCGAGCCCTCGATGCCGGAGGGGCTGAACCTGGAGCGGGTGCGCGCGATCGTGCGGACCAGGTCCAAGTGGGCCAACGGAACCGTGCTGCACTACTACTTCTTCGACCGGGACACCGACGGCGAGCAGGTGCGCCTCAGCGACGGCAGCACCAGGTTCGTCTCCTGGGTGGGCGCGCAGGAGCAGCGCGAGGTGGTGCGGCGGGCCTTCGCCACCTGGCAGGAGCTGGGCATCGGGCTGCGGTTCGAGGAGGTGCCCGACCGCGCCCAGTCGGAGCTGCGGATCGGGTTCATGGACGGCGACGGCTCCTGGTCCTACGTGGGCCGGGACGTGGTGCTGCACGCCGGGGTGAACGACCGGACGATGAACTTCGGCTGGGACCTCACCGCCGACGACTACGGCATGACCACCGCGCTGCACGAGATCGGCCACACCATCGGTATGCCGCACGAGCACCAGAACCCGTTCGCCGGCATCGAGTGGGACGAGGCGAAGGTCTACCAGTCGCTGTCCGGCCCGCCGAACTTCTGGGACCGGCAGACCATCTTCCACAACATCCTGCGCAAGCTGGCCACCGACGAGGTCACCGGCTCGGCCTGGGACCCGGACTCGATCATGCACTACGGCTTCGGCCCCGGCCTGATCCGCCAGCCCGCCCAGTACGCGGGCGGCATCCGGCCACCGGGCGTGCTTTCCCCGGTTGACAAGGAGTTCGTGCGCAAGTGGTACCCCGCGCCCACCGGCGAGCCTGCCGCGCTGGAGCACCTCAAGACGGTGCAGCTGGAGCTGACCGCGGGCCAGCAGGCCGACTTCGTGATCACCCCGCCGGCCACCGCGAAGTACCAGATCGGCACCTTCGGCGGCAGCGACTCGGTGCTGGTGCTCTTCGAGGAGGTCGACGGGCAGCCGGTGTACCTGGCCGGTGACGACGACAGCGGCACCGACCTGAACGCGCTGATCGAGGCGAAGCTGTTGCAGGGCAGGCGTTATCTGGTGCGGCTGCGGCTGTACTACTCGTGGAGCTTCGGCGGCGTCGGGCTGATGTACTGGTGAGCATGGAGCTGAGCCCGCAAGTGCGGGAGTGGCTGGCCAGGCCGCTGTTCTGGCACCTGGCCACCCTGAACGCGGACGGATCGCCGCAGGTCACGCCGATGTGGGCGGAGGCGGACGGGGACAGGGTGCTGGTGAACACCGCGCTGGGCCGGGTCAAGGAGGAGAACCTGCGGCGCGATCCCCGGGTCTCGCTGTCGGCGACCTCGCCGGAAAACCCGTACGACCGGGTGGAGATCCGTGGCACCGTGGTGGCGTTCGTGACCGGCGAGACCGCGGAGGCGGGGATGGACCGGCTGGCGCGCAAGTACGTGGGCACCGAGCGCTTCGAGTGGCGCATCCCGGGTGAGCGGCGGGTGATCCTGGTGATCGAGCCGGTCAAGGTCCGCCGCACGGTCGGCGTGGAACCGTTCCGGCCGGGAGTGCTGGAGCGTCCCTGATGCCCGAGTTCGACGCCACCGGCCTGTTCGACCAGGACTACCTGGACCTCTACGGCGCGGACCTGGACGCCCGCGCCGACGCCGAGGCCGACCTGCTCTGGCGGCTGCTCGACCTGCGCCCCGGCATGACCGTGCTGGACCTGGCCTGCGGGCACGGCCGCCTGAGCAACCGGCTGGCCAGGCGCGGCTGCCGGGTCACCGGGCTGGACATCACCCCGGTGTTCCTGGACCGGGCCAGGGCGGCGGCGGCCGGAAGCGGACTCCAGGTCGACTACGTGCTCGGCGACATGCGTGAGCTGCCCTGGACGGGTGAGTTCGACCGGGTGGTCAACTGGTTCAGCTCCTTCGGCTACTTCGCCGACGCGGACAACCGGCGGGTGCTCGCCGAGGTGCGCCGGGTGCTGCGGCCGGGCGGGCGGTTCGCGCTGGAGACCATGCACCTGGTCTGGCTGCTGCGCGACTTCCGCGAGTCGGTGCGCCGGGAGCTGCCGGACGGGACCGTGGTGCTGGACGAGCACCGGCTGGACGCCCTGGCCGCCCGGTCGGTGGGGCGGCGGACCGTGTCCAGGAACGGCCAGGACCGGGTGGTCAGCTACTTCATCCGGCTCTTCGCCTACCCGGAGCTGGCCGACTGGCTGCGCGCCGCCGGCTTTGCCCAGGTCGCCGGGTTCGGGCCGGCGGGCGAGCCGCTGACCGCGGAGTCGCGGCGGCTGATCGTGGTCGCGGACAGCCGCTGAGGGTTGAGCCGTCCGGCCTCTTCACCCGGCGGAGAGGTGACAAGACCGGACGAGTTTCTTGACATCGATGTCACAACCAAGTTTCGCTTTCGTCCGGTTGTGCCGGGTCGAGTCCAGCACAGCCGTCCGCACCCCCCGACATCCAGGCGGAGGACTCGAAGCGTGAGAACCAAAGTGCGAGCGGCACGATCACCGATGATGCTGGTCTGCGCGAGCATCGTGGCGCTGAGCCTGGCCGGTTCCCCGGTCGCACTGGCGGCGCCACCGGAGACAGACCAGGGGCAGCCAGTGGAGGGCACCTCGTTCGCCACCTCGTTCGAGGCGGGCGACATCCAGCCGACGTGGACCGACACGCCGGAGACCGGGCCGGACGGCAAGCCCAAGGCCGCCGGGGTGACCGGCGCGGACTCGGTGAGCATCCCGGGCAGCGTCAACGACAAGATCACCGCGACCGCGGCCAGCGCGGAGAACACCGCAGGCGGCGAGGTCAGGGACAACCTGTTCGACGGCAGCCTGTCCTCGAAGTGGCTGGCCTTCGAGCGCACCGGCTGGGTCTCGCTGACCCTGTCCGAGCCGATCCCGGTCAATAAGTACGCGATCTCCTCGGCCAACGACGCGGCCGAGCGGGACCCGCGGGACTGGACCCTCAAGGGCTCTGACGACGGCGCCAACTGGACCACTGTGGACAGTCGGACCGGGCAGGCCTTCGCCAAGCGGCACGAGACCAAGACCTTCACCCTGGACAACACCACGGCCTACCGGCACTACCGGCTGGACATCACCGCCAACAACGGCGCGCCGATCATCCAGCTGGCCGAGCTGCAACTGGCCGGGCCGAGCACCGGCGAGTTCCCGCCGCACATGCGCACCGTGCCGGGCAAGGGTCCGGCCGGTGGCTACAACGTGCGCAACAACAGCGGGTTCACCGGCGTACGCGCCTTCCGCTACCTGGGCACGCACGAGGCCAAGGGCCGCGGCTACTCCTACAACAAGGTCTTCGACGTCGACATCCAGGTCGGCCGGGACACCGAGCTGTCATACCTGATCTTCCCGGAGTTCGTCTCGGGCGACCTGAACTACCCGAGCACGCACGCCGCGATCGACCTGGCCTTCGCCGACGGCACCTACCTCAGCGACCTCAAGGCCACCGACCAGCACGGGTTCGAGCTGTCCCCGCGCGGGCAGGGCGCCTCGAAGGTGCTCTACACCAACCAGTGGAACCTGCAGCAGTCGGTGATCGGCAAGGTGGCCGCGGGCAAGACGATCAAGCGGATCCTGCTCGCCTACGACAACCCGAACGGTCCGGCCAGCTTCTCCGGCTGGGTGGACGACATCCGGATCGGCGCCGCGCCGAAGATCAACGCCTCCCGGCCGTCGGACCACGTGATCACCACCAGGGGCACCAACTCCAGCAGCTCGTTCTCCCGGGGCAACAACTTCCCGGCCACCGCGGTGCCGCACGGCTTCAACTTCTGGTCCCCGATGACCAACGCGGGCACCACCAGCTGGCTCTACGAGTACGCCAAGGCCAACAACCCACAGAACCTGCCCACGGTGCAGGCCTTCACCGCCAGCCACCAGCCGAGCCCGTGGATGGGCGACCGGCAGACCTTCCAGGTGATGCCCTCGGCCGAGGGCACGCCGAAGCTGGACCGGGCCGCGCGGGCGCTGCCGTTCAAGCACGTCAACGAGACCGCGCGGGCGCACTACTACGGCGTGACCTTCGAGAACGGGATGAAGACCGAGATCGCACCGACCGACCACGCGGCGCTGTTCCGGTTCACCTTCACCGGTGACACCTCCAGCCTGCTCTTCGACAACGTCAACAACAACGGCGGCCTCACCCTGGACCCGGCCACCGGCACGGTCTCCGGCTTCTCCGACATCAAGAGCGGCCTGTCCACCGGCGCCACCCGCCTGTTCGTGCACGCCACCTTTGACCGTCCCGCGGTCGCCGGCGGCAAGCTGACCGGGGCCGGGCGGGACAACGTCACCGGGTTCCTGCGCTTCGACACCCCGGCCGACCAACGGACCGTGACCATGCGGATCGCCACCTCGCTGCTGAGCGTGGAGCAGGCCAAGAAGAACCTGGCCCTTGAAGTGTCTACTTCGGACACCTTCGACTCGGTGAAGGAACGCGCGCAGGCCGAGTGGGACAGGCAGCTGCGGGTGATCGAGGTCGAGGGCGCCACCCAGGACCAGCTGCACACCCTGTACTCCAACCTCTACCGGCTGTTCCTGTACCCGAACTCCGGGCACGAGAACGTCGGCACCGCGACCAAGCCGGTGTACAAGCACGCCTCGCCGGTGGCCGCGCCCACCGGTCAGGACACGCCGACCCAGACCGGCGCGAAGATCGTGGACGGCAAGATCTACGTCAACAACGGGTTCTGGGACACCTACCGCACCACCTGGCCCGCCTACTCGCTGTTCACGCCGAAGAAGGCCGGCGAGCTGGCCGAGGGCTTCGTGCAGCAGTACAAGGAGGGCGGCTGGGTCTCCCGCTGGTCCTCCCCCGGCTACGCGAACCTGATGGTGGGCACCAGCTCGGACGTGGCCTTCGCCGACGCCTACCGCAAGGGCGTGACCAACTTCGACGTGCGCGCCGCCTACGACGCCGCGGTGAAGAACGCCACCGTCGCCCCGCCGAACCCCGGCGTGGGCCGCAAGGGCCTGGACACCTCGGTGTTCCTGGGCTACACCTCCACCGCCACCGGTGAGGGCATGTCCTGGGCACTGGACGGCTACATCAACGACTACGGCATCGCGGTGCTGGCCAAGACGCTCTACGACGAGGCCAAGCCGAACGACCCGCGCCGCAAGGAGTTCAAGGAGAACCACGAGTACTTCCTGAACCGGGCGCAGAACTACGTCAACATGTTCGACTCCCGGGTCGGCTTCTTCCAGGGCCGCAAGCCCGACGGCAGCTGGCGGGTCGAGCCGGCGAAGTACGAGCCGCGCGAGTGGGGCCACGACTACACCGAGACCAACGGCTGGAACATGGCCTTCCACGCCCCGCAGGACGGTCAGGGCCTGGCCAACCTCTACGGCGGCCGGGACAAGCTGGCGGCCAAGCTGGATGAGTTCTTCAGCACCCCGGAGACCGCGGAGTTCCCCGGCTCCTACGGCGGCATCATCCACGAGATGATCGAGGCCCGCGATGTGCGGATGGGCCAGTACGGGCACAGCAACCAGCCCTCGCACCACATCACCTACATGTACGACTACGTCGGCCAGCCGTGGAAGACGCAGGAGAAGGTGCGCGAGGTGCTGTCCCGGCAGTACACCGGCTCCACCATCGGCCAGGGCTACGGCGGTGACGAGGACAACGGCGAGCTGTCCGCCTGGTGGCTGTTCAGCGCGCTCGGCTTCTACCCGCTGCAGATGGGCAACCCCAGCTACGCCATCGGTTCCCCGCTGTTCACCAAGGCCACGGTGAACCTGGAGAACGGCAGGAAGCTGGTGGTGAAGGCGCCGAAGAACAGCCTGCGCAACGTCTACGTGCAGGGCCTGAAGGTCAACGGCCGCGACTACGGCAAGACCCACCTGCCGCACGAGCTGATCGCCAGCGGTGGCACCCTGGAGTTCGACCTGGGCGACAAGCCCTCGAAGTGGGGCACCGGAAAGGACGCCGCCCCGCCGTCGATCACCGAGGGCAGCGCGCCCCCGGCCCCGCTGCGCGACGCCGAGGGCACTCGCACCGCTTCGACCGGTCTGGACGCGTTGGTGGACAACAGTTCGGCGACCGAGACCGCGTTCAACGGCAGTGGCTGGGTGCAGTTCCAGCCGAAGACGCCGACCGAGCCGGTCAGCTTCTACACCCTCACCTCCGGCAAGGCCGCCGGTGACCCGGCTGGCTGGGTGCTCAAGGGCTCCTACGACGGCAAGAACTGGGCCGTGGTGGACGAGCGCAAGAACGAGAAGTTCGCGTGGCGGCAGCACACCAAGGCGTTCAAGGTGGCCAAGCCCGGCCGGTACAGCCAGTACCGCCTGGAGCTGACCGGGACCGCGGGCTTCTCGGTGGCCGAGGTCGAGTTCCTCGGCAAGCCCGCGGCCAAGGCGGACAAGGAGATCACCGGTAAGCACGAGGGGCCGCTGACGGTCACCGGGGGCGTCACGGAACTGCGGGACGCCGAGGTCACCGGCCCGGTGACGGTGGCCCCCGGCGCCACCCTGCGCGCCTACGGCAGCACGATCAGCGGCCCGCTCACCGCCACCGGCGCGGGTGCGGTGATCCTGTTCGGCAGCAAGGTCTCCGGCCCGCTCAGCGTCACCGGCACCACCGGCGAGCTGAGCATCGAGACCACCCGGATCGAGGGCCCGGTGACCCTGGTCGGCAACACCGCCGAGCAGGCTCCGGTGCTCTCGGCCAGCGGGGTCCAGGGGCCGATCACCTGTGCGAGCAACAACCCCGCGCCGGTGGACAACGGCTTCGACAACACCGGCGAGGGTCCGCGGACCGGCCAGTGCTCGGAGCTGTGAGGCGCTGAACACCGGAAGGCCCCTCCCACGGC
>NZ_JAMHIV010000012.1 GCF_023897065.1 Crossiella sp. SN42 | reverse complement strand
CGTGTCCTCACAGTCCCGCCCGCGGTAGCCGCGCCGGTGCGGCCGCTGGCGGCCCGGCCGGAACGCCCGAATACGTCCGGTATGAGGGCGTCCCGGCCGCACCGCCAGCGACCAAACCGATCACGACTCCCGCAGACGGGACTGTGAGGACACGACCTAGCCGGACCGGGTAACCCCGGTCACAGGGCCGGTCCGCGCACCCGTCCGCCGGGCCAGGATTGATCTTTCGGCTACCGACGGGAGATCAGGGTGCGGTTGCGGCAGTGGGGCGTGGCGGGCATGGCGGGGGTGGCGTTACTCGGCGCGGGCGGGGTGCCCGCGCTGGCCGCCGACGGGGTGCCGGCCAAGCTGAAGGCCTTCTACACGCAGCAGCTCAGCTGGGCGCCGTGCGCGGCCCTGGCCGGGCTGGAGTGCGCGACGGTGGTGGTCCCGATGGACTACGCCAAGCCCGGCGCGGAGCGGGTGCAGGTCGCGATCAGCCGCCGCAAGGCCACCGACCAGGCAGGTCGGCGCGGGGTGCTGCTGGTCAACCCGGGCGGCCCTGGCGGTTCGGGGCTGGGGCTGCCAAACCGGTTCGCCGCCCAGCCGGTCGGCCGGGTCTACGACGTGGTCGGGTTCGATCCGCGCGGGGTGGGGCAGTCCACCCAGCTGCGCTGTGAGGTCAGTCTGCTGGAGCTGCCGCAGCCCTCGCGGCCGACTGAGGCGCAGCTGCCGAACTTCACCGCGACGGCCAGGGACGTCGAGGACGGCTGCGTGCGCGCGGGCGGCGACTACCGCAAGCACGTGACCACCCGCAACACCGCGCGGGACATGGACGTCATCCGTGGTGCGCTGGGCGAGAAGAAGATCAACTACTTCGGCTACTCCTACGGCACCTGGCTCGGCGCGGTGTACGGCTCGCTGTTCCCGCGCAACCTGGACCGCAGCGTCCTGGACTCGGCGATGGACCCGAACAAGACCTGGCACGAGCAGGACCTGGACTCGGCGCACTCGATCAAGTTCAACTTCGACTCCTGGGCCGCCTGGACCGCCGCGCGGCACAAGACCTTCCGCCTGGGCACCACCCCGGCGCAGGTCCGCGCGGGACTGGACGAGATCGCCGCCGCGCTGGCCACCAAGCCGGTCGGCGGCCTGGGCGAGGTCACCGACCTGGACACCTTCACCGGCTTCTACACCCGCTACCGCGCGGTGTGGGCAGGCTTCTCCCAGCAGGTCCGCGAGCTGCTGGACTCCTTGCAGGGCAACGAGAACCCGGAACTGGCCAAGCGCAACGCCGCCCTGCTGGAGCTGGCCAAGCGCTCGCTGGTCAAACCGACCTCGGCGGGCACCTTCCAGGCGGTGACCTGCGAGTGGGACTGGCCGAGCGACCAGCGGGACTACTACCGGGGCATGCGGCAGTGGCGGGACACCCACCCCTACGGCCGCACGGTGTCCTTCCTGGCCCCCACCAACTGCGCCTTCCGCGGCTTCACCCGCACCGAGCCGCTGCCGGAGATCACCCGCACCGCCTACCCGACCGGCCTGGTCGTGCACGCCGAGGGCGACACCCAGACCGCCTACCCCAACGGCGTGGCGATGGCGGAAACCCTGCGGCACCACCTGATCAGCGTGCCCAACGACGGTGAGCACGGCCAGTACGGCAGCGGTGGCGCCTGCGTGGACAACACGGTCAACCGCTACCTGGTCGACGGCATCCTGCCGGCCACCCGCTCGGAGTGCGCGGGTGTGGACAAGCCGGCCGACATCCCGGTCGACGGCGCCACTGTCCAGGCCCCGCAAGGGGAACCGGATGTGGTCGAGCTGGCCACCGGGATCGTGCGGCGGCTGGAGACCAGCGGCATCCACTGACCGACCGGTCCGTGCCCTGTCCACTCCGGCAGGGCACGGACCGCGGTTCACCTCAGCTTGGTGGTCACCGTCTTGACCGTGGTGTTGCCGGCGCGGTCCTTCACCACCGCGAGCACCAGCAAGCTGTCTGCCCGGTGCGCGGCTGAGGACCGGTACTTCGCCAGCGGGACCTCCGCCGCCCAGGCCTTCTCGTCGCCGGTGGTGGTGAGCCGCTCGCCGTTGACGTACAACCGGGCCTGCGCGATGCCACTGGGATCGGCGGCGGTGCCGTTGACCTTCAGCACCTCTCCGTCCACTGTGGACGTCAGGGTGACCTGCGGGCCGTCCCGCTCGGTGCGTTTTCCCGGTTCGGGGAAGGGGTTGTTCGCCAGTTCGACCGTCTCGTCGGCCAGCGGGGCCGGGCGGGTGGGCGGCACCCTGCGGTGGGTGGCCTGCTCGTAGGCGTAGGCGAAGGACAGCAGGGTGTTGTCCTGGTAGGCCGGGCCGGCGAAGGTCAGGTTCACCGGCATCCGGGTGTCCTCCATCAGCCCCATCGGCACCGACACGCTCGGGATGCCCAGCAGCCGCATGGTCTGGTTCATGGTGGAGAGCCGGCTGCCGTTCTTCCTGGCCGCCGCGTTGGCCGCCTTGTCCACATCCGCCTCGGCCCGGCCGATGTCGGTGTTGGCCGGGAACACCACGCCGTCCAGGCCACGCGCCTTGAGCCAGTCCTCGAAGTCGGCCTTGCGGGTGTTCTCCAAGCCCCGCAACGACTCCGCCAGTCCCGGCACCTCGCTCCACTGGGCGGGCACCCCCTCGGCCACCAGCCGGGGGTGGGCGCGGAAGAACTCCAGGTTGTCCACGCCCTCCTTCTCCTCGATCGAACCGGGGTCGACCGGGAAGACCTTGGCCATGTCCACCTGGGTCCAGGAGGTCAGCCGGGGATCGCCGACGGACTTGAGGAACCGCTCCGCGCTGTAGGCGTCCACCTTTTCCATGGTGCGCAGGAAGTCCGGCGGCAGCAGGCCGCGCTCGTAGGCCGACACCGCGCCGACCCGGTCGAGCTCCTGGTTGTGCGCGGCGGGGAAGTCCACCGGCACCACCTCGGCGCCGAGCTTGCGCAGGTCCGCGGCCGCCTGCTGCCACAGGGCGCGGACCGACGGCCGGATCTCGATCGGATCGGTGCCGCCGAGGTCCTCGCCGATGTAGATCTTCGGCACGCCCAGTCGCTTGCCGCGCAACGCGTCCGGGTTGCGCAGCGAGTTGTGGTCGGCCGGGCGCACCTGCTCCACCGAGGGCAGGGCGACCGCGCGCTGGTCCCGCCAGAAGTCGGTGGCGGTCTCCTCGTCCTTGACCGCGATCGTGTTGAGCAGGGTGAGCAGGTCGTCCATGCCGCGCGTCTGCGGGACGATCACGTCCATCACCGGCCACAGTGGCCAGTTGCCGCGGATGGAGAGCAGGCCGCGGGAGGGGGTGTAGGCGACGAGTGCGTTGTTGGAGGCGGGGGAGCGGCCGGAGGAGACGGTCTCCTCGCCCATGCCGAAGACCGCGAAGTTGGCCGAGGTGGCCACCGCGGAACCGTTGGAGGAACCGGAGTTCCAGGCCGCGGCCAGGTAGTCGCGGTTGTACGGGCTCTCCGGGCGGCCGTACAGCCCGCGCTGCATGCCACCGGCGGCCATCGGGGGCATGTTCGTCTTGCCGATCAGCACCCCGCCGGCCTCGCGGATCTTGCGCACGGTGAAGGCGTCACCGCCGGCCACCAGGTCCTTGAACGCCGGTGATCCCGAGGCCACGGTGAGGCCCTTGACCATGTAGCTGTCCTTGACCGTGAACGGGATCCCGTCCAGCGGCCCCAGCACCTTGCCCGCCGCGCGCCGCTGGTCGGCGGCCGCGGCCTCGGCGAGGGCTTCCGGGTTGGCCACCACGACCGAGTTCAGCCTGATCCCGTTGGCGTCGTAGGCCTGGATGCGGTTGAGGTACATCGCGGTCAGCTCGACACTGGTCAGCGCGCCCGAGCCGAGCGCGCGCCCGATCTCGGCGATCCCGGCGTCCTGCAGCGTGAACGGCTTGGGTGGCTGGCTGGGTTCCGGCCCGGTGCAGCCGGTGGCGAGCAGGGCCAGGCCGAGACCGAGGGCGAGCAGGGCCCGGCCGCCTGGCGGCGACGACCGGGGCAGGTGATGGTGCATGGTGCGGTTCCTCCGTGGTGCAAGGCGGGCGGGCCACGAAGCACTTTTCCAGCAACATCATCGCGACGAGGTGGTCGCGCCGGGAAAACCTCCGGTGAAACTGCCGATCAGGACGGAGCGGCTGCGATCAGGCCGGTGAGCAACAGGTCCAGCGCCCGCTCGAAGTCCTGCTCGGGACGGGGCGCGCCCAGCGCGGGCAGCGCCCGGCTGAAGTGCGGCAGCTTGGCCGGATCGACCCGCCGGAGGTAGATCTCGGTGTGCCCGGTCTCGGCGGGTTCGCTGTGCGCGCGGGCGAACCCGGCGGTGGTCAGCAGCAGTGAGCCGAAGATCAGGCCGTTCAGCGCGCCCAGTGCCTGGCGCACCCCGTCATCGTCGAGACCGGCTTCGTAGAGCGCGCCGATCAGGTCGTCCATCGGTTGCAGCGCGCGCAGCGTGGTGGGGTTGGCCTGGTCGGTGACCAGGGCCAGCGGCACCACCGGATGGCGGCTGAGCACGCGGTAGAAGCTCAGCGCGGTGGCCCGGACCCGCTCGGCCCAGGGCAGGGCCGGGTCGGGGCGCTCGATCTCGGCGTACACCCGCGCGGCGATGCCGTCCAGGATGTCGGTCTTGTTCGCCACGTGGTTGTACAGCGCCATCGCCTCGACGCCGAGGGACTTGGCCAGCTTGCGCATGGACAGCCCGTCCAGGCCCTCCTTTCCGGCCAGCGCCAGGGCCGCGTCCAGGACCTTCTCCCGGTTCAACGGCTCCCTGCGCGTCATCTGGGTCTCCCTCGCTTGACAGGTTTACGGTGTACATATCATATTTACAGCGTACATATACGCCGTAAGTGGGGGTGTTCGCGCTGACTGACGTCATCGTGGTGGGGGGCGGGCCGACCGGACTGCTGCTGGCCGCTGAGCTGCGCCTGGCCGGGGCCGATCCGCTGGTGCTGGAGGCCGCCGACGGGGCCCTGCGCCGGACCCGCAGCCTGGGCCTGCGCGGACTCAACGGCCGGACCGTGCAGTCGCTGCGGCTGCGCGGACTGACCGACCGGTTGGCCGAGGTCCAGGCCGAACTGTTCGAGATGCTGGCCTTCGACGCCAAGAGCGAGGACCCGACCCGCGAGATGGTGCGCCTGCTCGCGGAGAACCGGGCCAAGGGGCACTTCAGTGGCCTGCCGCTGATCGAGGACGCGGCCGATCCCGAGGACCCGTCTGCCCAGTTCGTGCTCCAGCAACACGTGCTGGAGCGGCTGCTGGCCGATTGGTCGGCAGAGCTGGGCGTGCGGATCCGTGCCGGCTGCCCGGTGGTGGACGTGCGGCCGGAGGACGGCGGGGTCCGGGCGGTGCTGGCCGACGGGAGCTCGGTACGGGCGGCCTACCTGGTGGGCTGCGACGGCGGCCGCAGCACCGTGCGCAAGCGGGCCGGGATTGCCTTCCCCGGCACGGAAGCCACCATGACCGGCCGGACGGCGGTGGCCCAGCTCGCCGATCCCGGCGCGATCACCTCCGCCCTGCACGGCCCGCGCGGGCTGCTGAGCCTGTCGATGGTGCCGGGGGAGATCGCCACCATCGAGTTCGACGGCGGACCGGCCGACCGGGACGAGCCGGTGACCGCCGAGGAGATGGCGGCCAGCATCAGCCGGGTCAGCGGGACCGAGGTGACCATCACCGAGCTGACGGCCGCCATCCGGTACAGCGACAACACCAGGCAGGCCGAGACCTACCGGCGGGGCCCGGTGCTGCTGGCCGGGGACGCCGCGCACGTGCACTCGCCGATCGGCGGGCAGGGCCTCAACCTCGGGTTGCAGGACGCGATGAACCTCGGCTGGAAGCTCGGCCTGGTGGTGCGCGGCCTGGCACCGGAGTCGCTGCTGGACAGCTACACCGCTGAGCGGCATCCGGTGGGGGAGCGGGTGTTGCGCAACACCAGGGCCCAGGTGGCGCTGCTGCGGCCCGGCGCCCAGGTCGCCGCGCTGCGCGAGGTGCTGCGGGAGACGCTGACGATCCCGGCGGCCAAGCGCCACTTCATCGAGATGGCCAACGGGATCGACATCGACTACGCCCCCAACGCCGCGCATCCCCTCGTCGGTCGGTTCGCGCCGCGGCTCGAACAGACGGATGCCGACCCGCTGCTGGCCGAGGGCGGCGGAGTGCTGTTGGACCTGTTGGGCTGCAAGGAGATCCGGGATATCGGGGCGGGCCACGCCGACCGGGTCCGGGTGGTCGGCGCGGCCTGCCCGTCCCAGCCGGAACTGGCCGCGGTGCTGCTGCGCCCGGACGGCTACGTCGCCTGGGCCGCCTCGGACGCCGAGCTGACCGGGTTGCCCGAGGCGCTGGCGGACTGGTTCGGCCCCGCGCGCAACGGGCTCAGCCGCTGACCTGCCTCGCCTTCTCGTTGCGGGCCACCGAGGACCAGGACTTGTCCTGGCACAGCAGGCAGTCCGCGCCGAAGAAGATCTCCCGGGCGTTCGCGTCACCGGAGAGCCAGTACCGGAACCAGGCGGTCAGCACACCGGCGGCCCGGATCCGGGTCTCCCCGGGGAAAAAGTGGTCGGCTCCCTTCAATTCGGCGAACACCGCAGGCACGTGCCCGGCCCAGGAGTAGCGGCCGCGGACGTAGACCGAGGGCACGATGAGGTCGAGCTGCCCGGCCAGGAACAGGCTCGGCCCGTGCAGCGCGGGCACCGAGCCCTGCGGTCCCGGCATCAGCGGAACGGTGGTGTCCACCAACGGATCCGCGCCTGCCGCGATCGCGCCACCACCGCCCTGGGAGTGACCGGCCGCGCCCACCCTGGTCTCGTCGATCTTGCCGTGGAACACGCTGCCGGGCCGGGCGTCCTCGGCGATCAGGAAACGCGCGCCGGCCAGCATCTCCCGGCCGGAACCCGCCTGCGTGGTGTTCGCCGCCGCGACCACGAAGCCCCAGGAGGCCAGGTGCCGCAGCTGCCCGTCATAGGGTTCGGGGGAGACGCCGGTGCCGTTGCCCCAGATCACCACCAGGTGCTGGATGCCGCCGCGGCCCAGGTCGGTCGGGTAGTAGAGGGTGTGGTCGGGGCCGCCCTTGACCTTGGTGACCGCGTGCGGCCCCGGCGCCTCGAAATGACCGGGCGGGGCCGCGGCGGCCTGGACGGGGGGCCAGGAGCAGGGCCGCCGTGATGAACGCCAGCCCTGCCATCCGCCTTGGTCGGTACGCCATTGTTCCTCCTCGTGGCCGGATGCCCGACATCATCACAGCGGGCGGTTCGGCTGAGTACGGAACAGGATCCAGACTTTTCGACGGTGGGTTGTGACCGGCCACAAGGGGGCTAGCGGGGCTGCTCCGGCGGTGCGCCGGGATCGTCAGCGGCGGGGGAGCCGGGCGGTGGTGGGGCGGCTGCGGCGCGTACGCCCCCCGGCGGCGGGGTCCGTACGGCCCCTGCGGCGGGGGCGGCCAGTACCCGGGCTGCTGCGCGAACTGCACCTGCTGCCACCGCTGGTGCTCGGCCAGCCGCGCCTGCCGCGCCGTGTTGCGGTCGCCGAGCTCGACCATGTGCGCCAGGCTCAGCTCCGGCGTGTAGGACCGGTCGGCCTCCGGTCGGCGGGCCCAGAAGTGCCCGATGGTGGTGCTGCGGTTGGTCCGTTCGCCTGGCGTGTGCTGCCATTCCGCCGGTGCGGAGCGGCGCAGCACCTCGCCCCAGTACCAGCTGGCGCCCTCGCTAAAATCGTTGTGCCCCTGGAACTTCGCCATGGTCGACGTCTCCCGGAACACCGCTTCGGTGAGCGCGTCGAGCGACCCGGCGGTGAAGTCCCAGTCCTCCCCGGCGCCGTAGCGGGCGAGCCAGGCCGGGAACTCCTGCTCGCGCCGGGCCAGTCAGGCGTCGAGCTCGGCTTACGGCTCGGGGCGGGGCACGTCGAGACCGGGGGTGTAGTCCTTCTCGGGCGTCCAGCCGGGGTGGGTCTGGCGGTACTCGCGCACGGCCTCCTGCCAGGCGCGGTGGGTCCGGCGGAACTCGGTGCCGTCCCGGCGCTGGATCGCGGCGGCGACCAGGGCCAGCGGCGCGGTGTCGTCGAGGCCGAGCTCCTCTGCCGGGCGGATGACCGGCAGCCCGCTCGGCGGGGCGGCCCAGCGGCCACCGGCGACCCGGAGCAGCATCTCGCCGAGGTAGGCGACCACGCACTCCAGGAACGGCAGTTGGTCGGGATCGGCCAGCTCCTCGGTGTCCTCGATCCGGTCCAGCAGTTCGGCTTCCAGCGCGATCAGGGACTCGGGGGAGAAGTCCAGGTCAGCGCGGCTGGAGAGGAGGTCGTCGAGCACGTCGATCTTGATGTGCACGTCCTCGACCCAGTCACTGATGTCCACCGCGCCAGCCTACGGCGGGGGGTCGACGGCACGCAGTTCCGCGCTGGTGAACGGTGGTTTACGGAGTCCTTTCCGGCGCGGCCCGGTGAGCGCGGCGAGCAGCACGTGCCGGTTCACCGACCGACTGGCCGGCCGGGACAGGTCGTGCTGGAGGTCGGCGATGGGCCGGGAGTGGGCGCCGACCGCACTGATCCGGTTCCGCAACCGGTCGCGCAGCCGGCCGAGGCGGCCGGTGGCGTCCACCACCAGGTCGGCGGCCAGGGCGCCGGGCTGGCCAGGTGACATCGGCGGGCTGAGCTGGGCAAGATCGGAATTGTCGGTGGCCACCACTACGTTCTGCCGAGTCCCCGTCACGGTGGTGTGACCGGGACTCGGCAGAAGGAGATGGTGCGTTGTCCGATTGGCAGAGGTCGAGCACGGCCCGGGTGCTGGCGCCCGCCCGGCCGCGCAAACTGGCCAAGGTCCCGTTCGTCGAACTGGCCGACGGACGGGTGCAGGGGGTGGTCTCCAGCGGCTCGGACATCGGGCGGGTGTACGTCTCCTCGGTCGCGGCCGGCACGTACGCGTTCACCTGTAGCACCAACAACAACCGCCCGTGCGGCGGCGCCCGCGGCTACTTCTGCAACCACATCCTCGCCCTGATCACCGAGGCGGTCCTGCAGTACGGCGGCGAGCGGGTGGCGCGCTACCTGCGGGTTGAGCCAGGTGAGCTGACCGCGCAGGACATCGCCGCGACCATGAGCCACGCCGACCCGCCGCAGGGGGACAGCGCCGCGGCCGCGCCGGTGTTCAGCCAGTTCCTGCGGCACCTGGCCTACCTGGAGCTTGCCCCGAGCACCGCGCCGCTGCCGGAGATGCAGTGGTTCCCCGCCACCAGGGCGGTGGTGTGATGCGCGCCGACCTGCTCGCCGATCCCGTCGCCGGACTTGACGAAGCCCTGGCCGCGATCGACGCCTTCGACGGGGCGCTGGTCGCCGGGCTGCTCCGTCCGCAGCCCGCCGGTCTGACCGAGCTCGCCGACGCTCTAGCGGGTTCGCCGTTGGCGGACCGGGTCGCCGAGGCGGTGGAGAAGACCGCGGCCGGCGCGGCGGGGGAGGAGCACTTCCTCGTCCTCGCCGCGGCCCGCACCGCGCTGTTCGGCTCGGTGCACGACGCGCTGCTGGCCCGCGTCACCGAGGCCACCGGCCGCGGCCTCGACGAGGACACCGCGTCCACGCCGGGTGCGCCCGAATCGCCCAATCTGCTTGCCGCCGCCCGATCCTGGCTGGCCGACCTGGCCCGCGCCGGGTGGCAGGGCATCGACCACGACCTGGTTTCCGGTGCCGCGCCGGTGATTTCCGCGCTGCTGCCGGAACCCGGCCTGCGCCGACTGGCCGCCCTGCTGGACGGCTTCGCGGCCGAGTTGGCCGCGTCCTGCCCCGGCGCGGCCCTGGACCGGATCCCGTTGCGGCGCTGGGCCGACCTGTGGTCCCGGGCCATGCTGCTGACCCTGGCCGGCCCCGCTCCCGCCACCGGCACGGCCACCGGCCGCCTGCTGCCGCTCGGGGTCGACCTGCACGAGCACCCGACCGCCGCGCAGGCCCAGGTGCACGCGGTGTTCGAGCCCGTCAACGGACCGGCCCGGCTGGTGCGGGCCAGTGTGTCCGCGCCCAAGCCGGACACCATCATCGGCGCGGGGATCTGGCAGCTGCTACGCCCGCACCTGTCGCTGCTGACCGCGGTCAGCGAGGGCCGCGCGATGGAGCTGACCGACATGCCGCTCACCGCCGAGGGCGACCTGCTCTGGCAGGACGAGCACGCCCGGCTCGGCGAACCGGCCGACGCCTTCGCCACTGCCAGGGTCGCGTTACCCACCGCGCTCACCCCGGCGACCGCGCCGCTGGACCGGCATCCGGCCCGCATCGCCGTACCGGTTTTCCTTGAGGGCTATGCCATCGAGCGGGACGAGGACACGCTGACCCTCACCATCGCCGGGCACCGGCTGGCCGTGGACGCCGACCGCATCCCGGTCGCCGGACCGCTCACACCTGAGGCCGTCGCGACCTCCACCGCTTGCATCGGTTTGCTGCGTTGGGAATCTGGGGACTTCCGCGTGCAGCCGCTGGCCGTCGAATCCACTGTGCGCAAGAAAACCGTTGCCCTGCAAGCGGGTGCGTGGGCCGGGGGCACCACCGACAAGGCCGGGGTCAAGGCGGAGAAAGCCGCCACCGACGCCGCCGCGGTGCTGCGCGAGCGCGCCGGAAGGCTGTTGCGGAAATGACTCAGGCGCAAGAGAACCGCCGCCAGGTGCTGTACTGGCGGCTGCTGGCCAGGCTGTTCGACCAGGAGGAGCAGGCCGCGCTGGAGTCGGCCAGCCTCGCCGTGGTCGAGGACATCGGCCTGCCACCGGCCCTGCTCGATCCGCAGGCCGGGGTCGACTCCGTGGTGCAGCGGCATCCGGAACTGGCCGCGGAGTTCGACGGCCTGATGCTCGTCGACCCTGAGGCGGACCGGGACCAGGCGGCTGAGGTGCGGCGGGCGGCGCTGGTGTCCAAGGTGCTGCTCAACGTCTTCGCCACCGGCTCCGGCACGGTCAGCGCCGGGCAGCTGTCCCGCTGGCAGGCCGACGCGGCCTGGCTGGAACGCGCGCTGGGCTGCAAACCGGGGGAGCTGCGCGGTGGCCGAGCAGGTGGCCGAGGAGTCAGCCCGACCGGCACCGGGGGCGGCGGTCCCACGCCCGACCTCGGCAACCTGATCCCGGAGATCGGGCCGGAACTCGCTGCCCTGGAAGGGGACCTGGTCAAGCGGATGCACCTGCGCGAGGTGCTCGCCGACCCGGCGCTGGCCGCGCGGCTGACGCCGAGCATGTCGCTGATCGAGCAGCTGTTGCGGGACAAGGACAACCTCTCCGGGGTGGCGCTGGCCAACGCCAAGTCGCTGATCCGCCGGTTCGTCGACGAGGTCGCCGAGGTGCTGCGCACCCAGGTGGAAAAGGCCACCGTCGGCGCGCTGGACCGCTCGGTGCCGCCCAAGCGGGTCTTCCGCAACCTGGACCTGGACCGCACAATCTGGAAGAACCTGGTCAACTGGAGCCCAGACGAGGAACGGCTCTACGTCGACCGGCTCTACTACAAGCACACCGCGCGCAAGAACGCCCCGCAGCGGCTGATCGCGGTGGTCGACCAGTCCGGGTCCATGGTGGACTCGATGGTCAACTGCACCATCCTGGCCTCCATCTTCGCCGGACTGCCCAAAGTGGACGTTCACCTGATCGCCTACGACACGCAGGCGCTGGACCTCACGCCGTGGGTGCAGGACCCCTTCGAGACCTTGCTGCGCACCAACCTCGGCGGCGGCACCGACGGCACGGTCGCCATGGCGCTGGCCCAGCCGAAGATCGCCGAACCGCGCAACACCGTGGTGGTGTGGATCTCCGACTTCTACGAGTGGCAGAGCGAACCGCTGTTCGAGAGCATGGCCGCCATCCACCGCTCCGGGGCCAAGTTCATCCCGGTTGGCTCGGTCACCAGCGCGGGCCGGGGCAGCGTGAACCCGTGGTTCCGCGAGCGTTTCAAGGACCTCGGCACCCCGGTGCTCTCCGGTCACATCAGCAAGCTCGTGCACGAGCTCAAGACCTTCCTGACTTCCTGAAAGGCACGACATGTCCGACCTGTTGCGCGCCCCCGCCGAGCTCAAGTACGCCGAGGAGCTGGACTGGCTGGAGTCCATCGACGACAACCCCAAGCCGTTCGCCTGGCGGCTCTCGCCGAAGATGGTGCGGCTGTTCATCCTCGGCGCCGAGCGGGCCGACGGCCTGGACCGGGAGATCGCGCAGAAGTGGTACGGGGACCGCAGTTTTGTCGAGCGGTCCATCGTCACCCTGGCCTCCGACCGCGGCCTGCTGCTGATCGGCGATCCCGGCACAGGCAAGAGCTGGCTGGCCGAGCTGCTGGCCGCGGCGATCTCCCGGAACTCCACCCTGGTCGTGCAGGGCACGGCAGGCACCACCGAGGACCACATCAAGTACTCCTGGAACGTCTCCATGGTCATCGCCAAGGGCCAGTCCAGGCAGTCCATGATCCCCTCGCCGATCATGACCGCGATGGAGCAGGGCGCGATCGGCCGGTTCGAGGAGCTCACCCGCTCCACCAGCGACGTGCAGGACGCGCTGATCTCCATCCTGTCCGAGAAGTACATCTCGGTGCCGGAGCTGGACAGTGACAACATCGTCTTCGCCAAGCCCGGCTTCTCCATCATCGCCACCGCGAACAGCAGGGACCGGGGCGTCAACGACCTGTCCTCGGCACTCAAGCGGCGGTTCAACTTCGTCCGCATCCCGGTGGTGACCAACAAGAAGAGCGAGACCCAGATCGTCCGCTTCCGCACCGAGGAGCTGCTGCGCCGCCACCAGATCGAGCTGGACGTGCCGCCCACCCTGCTGGACGTGCTGCTGCGCAGCTTCGCCGACCTGCGCGCGGCCGCGGCCGCCGCGGGCAGCGACGACGAGAAGCTGGAGTCCGCGCTGTCCACCGCGGAGCAGATCGGCGTGCTGGAGGACGCCATCCTGCACAGCAACTTCTTCGGCGCCCAGCAGCTGACCGCCCGCACACTGGCCTCCTCGCTGGTGGGTTCGCTGGCCCGGCGCGCGCCGGAGGACCTGGCCATCCTGAACAAGTACCTGCACGGGGTGATCGAGCCGCGCAGCAAGGACGAGGGCGGGAACTGGCCGGAGTTCCTCGAAGGCGGCCGCGACGCGATCGCCACCCTGTCATGAGCGGTGCCTTCGACACCCTGCGCGGCCGGCTGAGCGAGGCCGCCGCCGCGTTCGCCGACGGACCCGCTGCGCTGGAAGGCATCCTGCTCGGCATCGTGGACGACGTGGACCGGGCGGTGCGTGAGCCGCTGGAGATCTTCCCGGTCTGCCACCACTCCCCGGCCTCGGCGGTGGCGATGGCGCGGCGACTGCGGGAGAAGCAGCCCAAGGTGGTCTACCTGGAGCTGTGTGAGGACCTGGCCCCGCTGCTCACCGAGCTGCGCAACTGCCGGCTGCCGGTGGCGGTGCAGGCGTTCGCGTCCGAAGTGGACGGTTTCCCGGCCGAGTGGTCGCCACTGTCGGTGGTCGCGCCGATCACCGAGGCATCCGCGGAGTACCAGGCGATCGCCTACGCGCTGGACACCCCTGGCGTGGAACTCGTGCTGGTGGACCGGTCCGCCGACCACGTCTTCCAGTGGGACCGACCGGAAACCCCGGCCGCCGAACCCGCCGAGGAGGAGGCCGCGCTGCACGGCGACGCGGTCGGCGTGGACATCGGCGACCTCCGGCCGCGCTTCGCCGAGCTGGAGGAGCACCTGCTGCACCACGGCAAGGTGCGGCACTGGTCGGAGTGGTGGCACCAGTACGTCGAGCTGCCGCTGGGCGACACCGACCACGACAGCTACCGGCAGGTGATGTTCCTGATCGGCAGCCTGTTCCGCCGCCTCGCACCCGGCGACCCGCACCGGGTGCGGGTGGATGAGGACCGCGAGCGGTACATGTGGACGCGGATGCGCGAGCACCTGGCCGCCAGCGGCGCCGATCCCGCCGACTGCCTCTACGTCTGCGGCGCCTTCCACGCGGCCAGCCGGGTCGCGGAGTTCGGTGTGGCGGGCAGCGACGGCTTCACGATCAGCCCGCGCAGTGCGAGCACCTGGCAGTACGGGCTGATCCCGTCCAGCAACGCGGCGATCGAGGCGCAGTTCGGGCTGGCCGCCGGTTCGGTGTCCATCGCGGCCACCGAGTGGGCGAAGAACCTCAAGCGCACCAAGGTGAAACCCTTCCAGCTGGACGGACAGTCCGGGACGAAGCGGAAGAAGCCCGCGGCCCTGCCCGCCCCGGTGGCCACGACCACGACCGCGGACCAGCTTTCCGGGTTCCTGCAACGGCCACCGGTGCTGGACGGGCTGGACGAGGCCGAGCTGCTCGGCTGGTGCGTGGAGATCGTGCGCGCCGCCCGCCGCAACGGCTACCTCGCCTCCACCGCCGACGCGATCGCGGTCTTCGAGACCTCGATCTTATTGGCCGGTATGCGCGATAGGGCGAGGCCGACGCCGTACGACTTCCAGGATGCCGCGGTCACCTGCATCGAGAAGGACGTGGTGCCGGGCAGGCGGGACGTGCGCCGCCTGGTCGAGATCATGATGGGCGGCGACCGGATCGGCCAGGTCGGTTACGAGGCCCTGCCGCCGCTGGCCCGCGATGTGCACGACCGGCTCGCGCCGCTGAACCTCAAGCTGGACCAGCGCGGGGTGCGCCGGGCGCTGCTGGACATCGCCGGGCAGCCGGAGCTGGCGCTGTGCTCGGACGTGCTGTGGATGCTGCGGTACCTGATGCCGCAGGGCGCGGCGCGGCCGATCATGGGGCAGCGGCGGCTCGGTGAGCGGCCGATCCAGGAGTCCTGGGACCTGGCGCTGGGCACCCACCAGCGGGCGCTGATCGAGCTGGGCTACGAGGGCGTCAGCATCGAGCAGGTGCTGGAACAACGCTTGCGGCGCAAGGCTTATCACCCGCAGGCCACCGCCGCCTCGGTGCTCGCGGCGGTCGAGGACGCCCTGCTGTACCTGCGCAGCGCCCGGCTGGCCGGGGAGCTGGGCGTGCGGGCGCTGGAGGTGCTGACCACCGAACGCACCGTCGACGGCGCGCCGGAGGTGCTGCGGCGGGTGCGCGGGCTGCTCGCGCACTATCGCACCAGCGAACCCGTGCTGCCGCAGTGGATCGAGGCCTTCGTCAAGGCGGGCTACGCGCACTACTGCACCCTGCTGCCCACCGCGTTCACCGACGAGGACGCCGGGGTCGGCCAGGTCGCGGCGATGCTGGGCTTCCTGTTCAGCATGGAGTCCCTGGCGCTGTCCCTCGGTTGCGACCGGACCCAGCTGGAACTGGCCATCACCCAGTCCCACCCGCAGGAGCCGTCGAAGGTGGCGCTGCTGTGGGCGGCGCAGGTCCAGCTGGGCCGCCTCTCCCGCGCGGAGCTGCGGTCCCGCTGCGACGAGCTGCTGGCCAACCCCTTGGTGCTCAACGCCTATCCGCGTTACCTCAGCGGGTTCGTGCACGCGCTGGAACCGGCGCCTGCGCTGGCCGACTTCGTGGTGGAGGCGGTGTCCAACGCCTTCGCCCGGCTGCCGGACCCGGTGCTGCTGCCCTGGCTGCCGACGCTGATCACCACCCTGCGCGCCCGCGGCGCGGAGCTGGTGCCGCTGCTCATCCGGGAGGCGGGCCGCCTGTTCCCGGGCAGGCTCGCCGCGCTGGATGAGTGGGTGCCGCCGTGGCTGGCCCCGGAACCCGTTGCGGCACAGCCCCGGCGGGCCACCCAGGGCCTCCCGCTGCTGGCCGCCCACCCGGCCACCTGTGACGCGGTGGCCGGGCTGCTGGGCTGCGACGGCGACTGGGCCGCCGCGGCTCCGGCCGGGGTGGCGCTGCTCGGCCGCTACCCGGACACCGCGCTCGCGGTGACGGAGGTGCTGGCCGGGGTCTGAGCGGCTGGTGGGGCGGGGCGTTCGGCCCGGACGGCGGCGATGCCGCCGAGGATCAGCGCTCCGCCCACCAGTTGCAGTGGCGTGAGCTCCTCGCCGAGCAGCAGCCAGGCGAACACCGAGGCCGAGACCACTTCCAGGAGTCCGACGAAGGAGGCCAGCCGCGAGCCGAGCAGGCCGGAGGCGGCGATCCCGGTCGCGTAGGCCACCGCGGTGGAGATCACCGCGACCACCAGCAGCGGCACCCACCACGGGGCGGGCGAACCCAGCAGCGGCACCTCGCCGAAGGTCGCGGTGAACGGCAGCAGACCCACCGCGCCGGTCAGCAGCAGCACGACTCCGGCCAGCAGCAGCCCGGACCCGGCCAGCGCCACCGGCGAGAGGCCCTCGCTGGGCCGGGCCGCGATCACGAAGTAGGCCGCGCAGCCGATCGCCGCGCCGAAGGCGATGAGCAGGCCGACCGGGTCCACCGCCCGCACCGCGCCAGGTCCGATCACCAGCACCAGCCCGCCGACCGCCAGCACCGAACCGGCCAGCACGCTCAGCCCCGGCCTGCGCCGGGTCAGCACCCAGGTGAGGCCGACCAGCAGCAACGGGGCCAGGAACTCCACCAGCAGCGCGGTGGCCACCGGGATGCGCTGGAGCGCGGCGAAGTAGGTGAGCTGGGTGAAGGCGACCCCCACCAGTCCCATGCCGAGCACCCGCCAGCGGGCGCGCCACAGCAGCTCCCAGCGCCCGCGCAGGGCGGCCAGGGTGAACGGCAGCAGCACCAGCCCGGCCACCAGCGCCCGCGCGGTGACCGCGGCCGCGGGTGACCAGCCCGCGCTGAGCAGGGGTTTCACGAACGGCCCCGAGGTGCCGAAGGCGACTACGGAGACTAACGCCACGGCAAGCCCCGCGGACGTCGGCGACAACTTCATGGCGCCTCCCGGCTGTGTGTCATGGGCTAACGTTGCTTCAGTCCTGACGCTAGGTCCGGGGATGTGAGGAGTCAAATTGCGTTTTGCCCCTGACACGGAGGAGTCGCTGGAGTTCGTGGTGATGCTCGGCAACACCGACCCCGGTGCCTCCCGCAGCGGCGCGGACGAGCTGGCCACCATCGAGCAGCTGGCCGAGTTGCTGGCCCGGTGCACCTACTCCGGTCGCATCGACCAGGACGAGGCCGAGCTGCGCGAGGTCCGCGCCACCAGGGACCTGCTGCGGCAGGTGTGGACACTGGGCCGGGACGAGGCGGTGGAGGTGGTCAACCGGATGCTGCGCGAGGCACGGGCGCTGCCCCGCCTGGCCCGCCACGACGGCCTGGACTGGCACATCCACGCCACCGCGCCGGACGCCCCGCTGGCCGAGCGCATCCGGGTGGAGGCCGCGATGGCGCTGGCCGACGTGATCCGGATGGACGAGATGCGCAGGCTCCGGGTGTGCGCCGCGCCGGACTGCACCGGACTGCTGCTGGACCTGTCCCGCAACGGGCTCAAGCGGTTCTGCGGGGTGCGGTGCGGCAACCGGATGAACATGATCGCGTTCCGGGAGCGCAAAGCAGGGCAGTGACGGCCTAGGGCCCCAACAGCTTCCACCACGGCACCACCGGCGCGGGCGCGGCCACGTCCACCCGCTCGCCGGGCCGGGGCACCGCCACCGCGACCTCGCGCGCCTTCGCCTCGGCCCACAGCCGGTCCACCGGCTCGGACCAGTCCTGCACGCCCAGCACGAACGTGGCCCAGTGCACCGGCACCAGCAGCCCGCCGCGCAGGTCCAGGTGCGCGGCCACGCCCTCCTCCGGCGTCATGTGGATGCCGGGCCAGTCCCGCACATACGCGCCGATCTGCACCAGGGTCGCGTCGAAGGGCCCGTGCTCCGCGCCGATCTCGGCGAAGCCGGGGAAGTAGCCGGTGTCGCCGGTGTAGAACACCCGGTGCGCGGGGCCGATCAGCGCATACGAAGCCCACAGCGTGTCGTCGCGTTTGAGCGCGCGCCCGGAGAAGTGCTGCGCCTCGGTCGCGATGATCTGCACCCCGGCCACGGTGGTGGACTCCGACCAGTCCAGCTCGATGATCCGCTCTGCCGGCACCCGCCAGCGCCGCAGGTGCGCCCCGACGCCCAGCGGCACCACGAACGGCGCGGTCTGGGTGCGCAGCAGGGCCCGCACGGTGGCCAGGTCCAGGTGGTCGTAGTGGTCGTGCGAGATGACCACCGCGTCCACTGTGGGCAGTGACTCCACCGGCGCGGGGGCCTCGTGCAGCCGTCGCGGCCCGCCGAAGGGCAGCGGCGAGACCCGTTCGCCCCACACCGGATCGAGCAGGATCAGCGCGCCGTCGAGCTCGACCAGCGAGCTGGAGTGCCCGTACCAAGTCAGGTGCACGCCCTGCCCGACCGGCGGCTCCGGCTCGACCAGCGGGACCGCGCCCGCCGGCTTGCGCCGCTGCTTGCCGAAGAACAGCTCGCGCGCCAGCCTGGCCCGCGCGCCGGGCGCGGCCGGCGCGTCCACCCGGTTGCGGAACAGGCCGTCGCGATAGTGCGGGGAGCGGGCCAGGCGATCCGCGGAGGCCCGGCCGCCCAGCTGGGCCGGTAGATCCCGCAGCGTCCACGCCAGGGCGGCGGCGAGCGCGCCGAGCAGGTATCGGGTCATGCCGCTGATTCTCCCCGGTCGAGCTGTGAGCGTTCTCAGCAGCGCGCGGCGCCCGGTGGTTGTCGGTGGTCGGCGGTAGTTTGACCACTGTGAACGCTGGGGAACGCATCCAGGAACTGGCCGACCGGATCGTCGCGCTGCGCGACGCCTACTACCGCGGCTCGCCGCTGGTGGCCGACGCCGAGTACGACGGGATCGAGGACGAGCTGCGCGCCTTGATCGAGGCGAATCCGGAGCTGGCGCCGGATCCGAACCCGCTGGAGCAGGTCGGCGCGCCCACGGTGCTGCACGCGCCGGTCCGGCACGCCCGCCCGATGCTCTCGTTGGAGAAGGCGACCAAACCGGAGCAGGTGGCCGCGTTCTTCGACCGGTTCCCCGGCCAGCCGGTGGTGGTGATGCCCAAGCTGGACGGGCTCTCGCTGTCGGTGGTCTATGAGAACGGACGGCTGGCGCGGGCGGTCACCCGTGGCGACGGCAGCACCGGCGACGACGTGACCCCACTGGTGCGCGCCCTGGTCGACGGCGTGCCCGAGCGGGTGGACGCGCCCGGCCGGGTGGAGGTGCGTGGCGAGGCGGTGATGCTGCGCTCCACCTTCGCCGCCTACAACACCGCGCACCCGGACAAGCCGCTGATCAACCCGCGCAACGCCGCCGCGGGCACCCTGCGCGCCAAGGACCCGGCCACCGTGGCCGAGCGCCGGCTGCGCTTCTTCGGCTTCGACCTGGACACCTCCGCCGGTGGCGCCGCGGTCGACCTGGAGCAGGGCCTGCGCGACCTCGGCCTGGACGGCGCGGACATGCGGCTGTGCACCGACGCCGAGCAGGCGCAGGCGGTGATCACCGAGATCGAGCAGGGCCGCAACGACCTGGACTACGACCTGGACGGCGCGGTGCTGCGGCTGGCCAACCGGGACGCCTACGGGGCCGCGGGCACCCGCTCCAGCTCCCCGCGCGGCGCGCTGGCGTTCAAGTTCGCCGCCGAGGAGAAGACCACGGTGCTGGCCGATGTGGTCTGGGACGTCGGCAAGACCGGCAAGATCGCCCCGGTCGCGGTGCTGGAGCCGGTGTTCGTCGGCGGCACCACGGTCACCCGCGCCACCCTGGCCAACCAGGAGGTGATCCGGGCCCGCGGCATCCGGATCGGCGACACCGTGCTGGTGCGCCGGGCCGGCGATGTGATCCCGTTCGTGGCAGGCGTGCTGGACGAGTCCAAGCGGACCGGCGCGGAGAAGGAGATTCTGCCGCCCCGCCTGTGCCCGTCCTGCGCGCAGCCGCTGACCGAGCAGGGCAACAGCCGGGAGTTGTTCTGCACCAACGCTTCCTGCCCCGCCCAGTCCGTACGCAGGCTCATCCACTGGGCCTCCCGCGCGGCCGCCGACATCGAGGCCGTCGGTCCGGTGTGGATCGAACGGCTGGCCGAGTCCGGTGACCTGGAGCAACCCTCGGACTTCTACACCCTGACCGCGGAACGCCTGCTGGAGTTCGACCGCATCGGCGAGGTCTCCGCCGCCCGCATGATCGACTCCATCGACAAGAGCCGCAACGTCGGCCTGCGCCGGGCCCTGATCGGCCTGGCCATCCCGATGGCCTCCGAGGGCACCGCCACCCGGTTGTGCCGCGCGGGTTTTGGCTCGCTGGAGGAGGTCGCCGACGCGGGCGAGGAACGACTGGTTGAGGTGGAGGACATCGGCCCGAAGGTGGCCGCCTCGCTCATCGAGCACCTCGCCCGGCTGCGCCCCGAGCTCGAGCGCCTGCGCGAACGCGGTGTCTCCCTGGACGTGCGCGAGGAGGACCTGCCGCCGGTGGTCGCCTCGGACGCGCCGCTGGCCGGCAAGACCGTGGTGGTCACCGGCGCGATCAGCGAGCCGCGCTCCGGGGAGAAGGTGCCCAGGCCCACTTTCCAGCGCCTGTGCGAGAAGGCGGGCGCGACCATCGCCTCCTCGGTCTCGGCCAATACCGATCTGCTGATCACCGGGGCTGACGTCGGCGCGAGCAAGCTGACCAAGGCGGAGAAGCTCGGCGTGGAAGTGGTGGACCAGAGCGAGATCTGGCGGCAGCTGATCGAGGCGGGCATCGCCTAGCGGCGGGGCCGATACCCGGGGGCGGGCGGGGCCGGTAGGGCATTTATGCCACCATTGACGCGTCAATTCTGACGGGTTTTTGTGGCCGCTGCCGTACGCCGTCCGATTGGTCGGTTCGGAGTATTTTCCGTGCGGTGTCCGCTCCTATACGGTCGGTGCTGTCGGGGGCGTTTGGTCTGCGTCATTTCGTTTTCCTCGACCCCCGTACTCGTGAGGGGACAATCCGATGAGAACAAAGTCCAGCTGGCCGAGAACGGCCAGAATGCTCGCGGCGGTGGCCGGAATGGTCGTCCTCGGCGGCATCATCGCCGCCGGGCCGGCCAACGCCGCCCCGGCGCCCGCGGCGAGCGCCGGCATCGTCGAGGCAGCCAAGTCCGCGCCCGCGAAGGCCGCGCCGGCCGGTCCGGCGTTCACCGGCTGGGTGTGCGCGGGCTCGCCGATCCCGGACAACCACGTGATCACGATGCTCAACGGCAACGGGTGCGGCGGGGGCGGTTCCTGGTACCTGGAACCGGTGCGCAACGGCATGTGGACCTGCCTGGGCTCGCCCGTGCCCACCCCGTACGTGATCACCATGCTCAGCCCGAACGGCTGCGGCGGCACCGGCCGCTACCTCGAGCTGCCGCGCAACGGGCAGTGGATCTGCCTCGGCTCGCCGCTGCCGGACGGCTACGTCATCACCATGCTCAGCGCGAACGGTTGCGGCGGCACCGGTCAGTACATCGAGCTGCCGCGCAACGGGCAGTGGACCTGTCTCGGCTCGCCCATTCCGGCGGGCTACGTCATCAGCATGCTCAGCCCGAATGGCTGCGGCGGCACCGGCCGGTACATCGAACTCGCCAGAAGTGGTATGTGGGTCTGCCTCGGTTCACCCATTCCGCCCGGTTACGTCATCACCATGACCAGTCCCAACGGCTGCGGTGGTATGGGCCAGTACATCGTGCGCGCCTGAAATTCGTGAGGAGCTGAACTGGTGAACATCAAGTCCCGCTGGTCGGCAATGTTCAGAAAACTCGCCGCGCTCACCGGCATGGTCCTGCTCGGCGGTGTGCTGGCCGCCGGACCGGCCGCCGCGGCCCCGGTCCCGGCTCCGGCGAGCCCGGCCTTCACCGGCTGGGTGTGCGCGGGTTCGGCGATCCCGGACAACCACGTGATCACGATGCTCAACGCCAACGGGTGCAGCCGGGGCGGTTCGTGGTACCTGGAGCCCGCCCGCAACGGTCAGTGGACCTGTCTGGGTTCGCCGATCCCGGTCCCGTACGTGATCACCATGCTGAACGGCAACGGCTGTGGTGGCATGGGCCGCTACATCGAACTGCCGCGCAACGGGCAGTGGACCTGCCTCGGCTCGCCCATCCCGGACGGCTACGTGATCACCATGCTGAACCCGAACGGCTGCGGCGGCATGGGGCGCTACATCGAACTGCCCCGCGACGGGCAGTGGGTCTGCCTCGGCTCGCCGATCCCGCCGGGCTACGTCATCACCATGACCAACCCCAACGGCTGCGGCGGTATGGGCCAGTACATCGTGCGCGCCCGTGCCTGACACTGGGTGAGCACACCGGGTTCGGCCCGTTCGCCCGTCGCGCGAACGGGCCGTTCCGGTGTCAGGGCTCGATCCGCACCCGGTTGCTTTCCTTGTCCGAGAGGAACAACGCCAGCTGCTCCGCCTCCTCGGCCACCGCGGTCCGGTCGGCCTTGGTGAAGCGGTCCAGCGGTGTGACCACCACGGTGTCGGTCTGCACGGTCCAGGTCGCGGCGACCCGGCCGTGCACCAGCACCACGCGGGCGCCGGCCACGGACAGGTTGCGGTGCGCGTCGTCGATGATCCGGGTGCGGTCCTGGTAGCCGAGGATCGCGTTGTCGAAGGCGGGCAGGAACCGCACCGGGGCCGGGGTTTCCGGGTCGGGCAGTGGCGCGCCGGGCAGGTCCAGCAGCTCCCGGCCCCGCTCGTCCCGGTAGCTGACCAGCTCCGGGCGCAGCGCGGCCACCGCGGCGGGCAATCCGGCCGCACCGCTCCAGGCCCGCAGGTC
This sequence comes from Crossiella sp. SN42, assembly GCF_023897065.1. Taxonomy (GTDB): domain Bacteria; phylum Actinomycetota; class Actinomycetes; order Mycobacteriales; family Pseudonocardiaceae; genus Crossiella. Next base: position 205,111 of record NZ_JAMHIV010000012.1, on the reverse strand, counting down.
GGCGGTGGCCGCGGGGCCGAAGGCGGCGAGGTAGCGCCGGAGCAGGTTCTGCCCGGCCGGATCGGCCGGATCCGGGTCCAGCGGGTCGATCTCGCGGCCCACCCAGTCGGAGAGCAGCGCGTAGCGCGCGCCGCCCTTGGCCCGCCACAGCCCTCGCGGCGGGGTCTGCACCATGGTCAGCAACCCGGCGACCAGCATCTCGCCGAGCGCCCTGGTGTCCGCCGAGGGCCAGCGCGCCAGCACCGCCCTGGCCAGCTCGGGCATCGAGCGGTACGCCCCGTCGGCCATCGCCGCCCGGCCCGCGGCGGCCAGCTCGTCCAGGTCCACTCCGGCGAGCTCCCTGCGGTACACCCCGGTCACCCGCTGGCGCAGCATCGCGTTGTGCCGGGCCCGCCAGGCGAGGGTGTCCGCGGCGGTCAGCAGGTGCACGGTGCGGCGCATCAGGTGGGTGCGCACCACCTGCCGGCCGGTCAGCAGGTCGGAGAGCACGGCGGGGTCGAAGGCCCGCAGCCGCGACCACAGCCCGATGAAGGGTTCCTGCGGTTCCTGGGCCTGTAGGCCGCCCACGTGCGCGACGGCGTCCAGCACCGGCAGCTCGGCGCGGTCGAGCAACAGCTGCCGGGCCAGCGTCGCGCGGTTGAGCGCCCGGGTGTCGAGAACGGTCACCGTGCTGACCTTAATGACCGCACCGACATCGGCGGTCAGCCCACGGTGGCGCGGATGGTCTCGCGCAGCCAGCGCTGCGCCGGGTCGGCGTCCAGCCGCGCGTGCCAGCACAGTCGCACCCCGGTCCCCGGCAGCCGCGCCGGAATCGGGAACCAGTGCAGGTTCAGCGCCTCGCCGAACTGCTCGGCCAGGCGTTGCGGCACCAGGCCGACCTGGCGGCTGGCCGCGACCAGCAGCACGGCCACCGCGGCGGTCGGCACCACGGTGGCCACGTGGCGGCGCAGGCCCACGGCCGCCAGCACCTCGTCGAGCGGACCGCGGGCGAGGCCGCGGCGGGAGGCCGAGACGTGCGGATGTTCGCACAGTTGAGCCAAGGTCGGCCTGCGGACGCGGGCCAGCGGGCTGTCGGCGTGCACGATGCCGACCGCGCGTTCCCGGTACAGCAGGGCGGTGCGCAGGTCGGGCGCGGTGGCCTCCTGGTCCGCGCCGATGTCCATGTCGACCGAGCCGTCCCGGAGCGCCTCGATGCTCTCGCTGCCCTCGGTGACGAAGCGCAGCACCACCCCCGGCGCGAGGGCGGCGGTGGCCTCGACCACCGCGGTGGCCAGGGTGGCGGCCACGCCGTCGTTGATGCGGATGGTGAAGGTGCGCTTGAGCTCCCCTGGGTCGATCTCCCGGTCGGCGCTGATCAGCGCGGCAGCCTCCTCCAGCAGGGAACGCACCCTCGGCGCGGTGCGCAGCGCGAACGGGGTGGGCGCCAGGCCGCGACCGGCGCGCACCAGGATCGGGTCGCCCATGGCCCGCCGCAACCGGCCCAGCGCCCGGCTGGTCGCCGGGATGGACAGGTGCAGGCGCTCGGCGGCCGCGGTGACGCTGCCGTCCTGGAGCAGGGCGTCGAAGACGCGCAGCAGGTTGAGGTCGAGCTGGTCGGGCATGGTTTGCATGCTACGCAACTCTGGCTTGCTCAAGTTGCGTGGCGCGCAGGGATGAGCGGTCTCTAACTTCGGTGGCACAGCACATCAAGAAGAAGGAGAAAGCGATGCCCGAAGAGGCGTTCGAGCCGGGCTTGACGGCGTTCATGCTGGTGAAGACCTCGCCGGAATGGCTTGGCATGTCGGTGGAACAGCGCGTGCACGCGTTCACCACCGAGGTCCTGCCCGCGATCAACGAGCGGGCCAAGGGCGTCCGGTCGCGGTTCTTCGACACCGAGTTCTACTCGGCGCGGGTCACCGACGTGTGGCTCTGGGAGGCCCGGGACCACGAGTCGTACCAGCTGCTCATCGAGGCGCTGCGGGACACCCCGTTCTGGGACCGCTACTTCGAGGTGGTGGAGATCCTGGTCGGCGTGGAGAACGCCTACGCCAAGAACAACAACCTCGACACCTTCGCCACGGTCAACGCCTGAGCCGGGGCGGCACGGGCGCTGACCCTCAGCCGAGCACGAACGGCAGCCGCTCGGCCAGTTCGCCGAGCTCGGCCAGCTCCGCCGGGGTCGGCGCCCGCCGCCCGGTGCCCACCAGCAACGCGTCCCGGTCGCTGAACGAGGCCGGGAACCTGGCCCCGGCCAGCTGCTCCAGCATCGCCCTGGTCCGCGCCAGCCCGGCCTCGGGCGGCCCGGCCACGCCCGGCAGGTGGGCCACCAGGTCGAGGTGGTGCAGCGTCCACTCCAGCACGTACGCGCCGAGGTAGTCGCCAGCGGTGAGCACCTGGCCCTGGGTGCCGACCGGGCGGCCGGGATCGGCGAGCAGGGCCGCCCGGCCCGCGGCCGCGCCGACGTCGTCCAGGTGGAACTTGAGCAGTGCGGGGTCCTGGTAGGCCGCGGCCAGCCGGACGATCAGCGCGTCCAGCGGGTCCTCGCCGGTGGGCGGGGTGTGCCCGACCGACCAGTAGGTCACCGCGTCCCTGGTCGGCTCGGTGTCCGCGGGCGTGACCAACGTGATCAGCACGTCCTGGGCGTCGATGACCAGGTGGCACACCAGGTCCCGCACCAGCCAGCCGGCGCAGCCCGAGGGCCGGGCGAAGTCCTCGTCCGCGAGGTCGGCCACGGTCGTGCGCAGCGCCGTCCAGGAGTCCGTGAACAGATCCATGGCGGCAAGTTACCGGCGGGCCGGACCACCGTGCTCGCTCGAAAGTTTCCGAAACTTGTTGTTACGTTTGGTGGACGCTCCCTACATTCGGTCTTCCGGCCCGGAAGGAGCTGTCCTTGTACCCCTTCGCCGCCCGCCCCCGCCGGGGCAGACCCGCCGCCCTCGTACTGGCCGTGCTCGCACTCGTGCTGGCCACCTCCTCCGGAGCCGCCGCCACCCGGCCGGACCGCGCGGGCGCGCACTGGGTGCACACCTGGACCGCCATGCCGCAGCAGGCCGCCACCGCCGACCTGCCACCGCCGCCGTTCACCCAGGACGGCGTGGTGCTGGCCAACGCCACGCTGCGCCAGACCGTGCACGCCTCCCTGGGCGGCACCCGGATCCGGCTGCGGTTCTCCAACGCCTTCGGCACCGCGCCCCTGCCGATCGCCGCGGTGTCGGTGGCGCTGCCCCAGGGTGGCGCGGCCGGGGTCAGCGCTGTCCAGCCGGGCTCCGTGCGGCCGGTTACCTTCCAGGGCAAGGCGTCCACCATCGTGCAGCGCGGGGCGCAGACGGTGTCCGATCCGCTGGACTTCCCGGTGGCCGCCCAGGCGAACCTCACCGTGACCGCGTACCTGGCGCAGGGACTGCCGTCGAACTCGGTCACCGCGCACCCCGGCTCCCGCACCACCTCGCACCTGGCGCAGGGCAACGAGGTCATGGCCACCGACCTGACCCGGCCGACCGCCACCGACCGCTGGTACCTGCTCAGCGGGATCGAGGTGTGGTCGGGGGCCTCCGCCGCGGCTGTCGCGGTCGTCGGCGACTCGCTGACCGACGGGCGCGGCTCCACCCACAACCTGAACAACCGCTGGCCGGACCGGCTGCTCGCCCGGTTGCAGGCGAACCCGGCCACCGCCGCGGTCGCCGTGCTCAACCAGGCCGCGGGCGGCAACCGCGTGCTCAACCACGGCATCGGCCCCAGCGCGCTGTCCCGGCTGGACCGGGATGTGCTGGCGCACAGCGGGGTCGCCTGGCTGGTGCTGTTCGAGGGGATCAACGACATCGGCGGCTCCGCGCTCACCGAGCAGGCACAGCAACAGATGTCCGAAGAGCTGATCGCCGCCTACGACCAGATCATCATCCAGTCGCACGCCCAGGGCATCCGGGTGTACGGGGCGACCCTGCTGCCCTTCGGCGGCTCCAGCTACGACGACCCCGGCAACCTGCGGGAAGCCACCCGCCAGCGCGTCAACGACTGGGTCCGCACCAGCAACCGCTTCGACGCGGTGATCGACCTGGACCGGGCGGTCCGGGACCCGCGCGACCCGTCCACCCTGCTGCCCGCCTACGACACCGGCGACCACCTGCACCTCAACCCGGCCGGTTACCAGGCCCTGGCCAACGCCGTGCCGGAACGCCTGTTCACCGGTGTGAACGGGAGCCCGCGATGACGGCCGAAGGCGTGCAGCGCAGGGACTTCCTCCGGCTGCTCACGGCGCTCGGCGCGGCCAGCGCGCTCACCCCCGGCGTGGCCTCGGCCGGGACCGAGGAGTACGTCACCGCGCAGCGTGGTGGTGGCCGGTTCCCCTTGGTGGCAAAGGGAAAGGCCGCGACGCTGGTGGTGAGCTCGGCGGACGCGCCCGGGGTGCGCCGGGTGGCCGCCGACCTCCAGGCCGACGTCGAGCGGGTCACCGGCATCCGGCCGGAACTGGTGACCGACCGGATCCCGCCCGGCCCGGTGGTGCTGATCGGCACCATCGGCGCCAGCCCGCTGGTGGACGAACTTGTTGCGTCCCAACGGCTTGACGTCACCGGCATCGCGGGTGCGTGGGAGACCTCGCTGAGCCAGGTCGTCGGCGGCCGGCTGGTGCTCACCGGCAGCGACCAGCGCGGGGTGATCTACGGCGTCTACGAGCTGTCCCGGCGGATCGGCGTCTCGCCCTGGTACTGGTGGGCCGACGTGCCGCCGGTCCGGGCCGCCGAACTGCACGTGCGGGGCCAGCGGCAGAGCCTGGGCACGCCGGTGGTGAAGTACCGCGGGTTCTTCATCAACGACGAGAACCCGGCGCTGGGCACCTGGGCCCCGGCCTACTTCGGGCCCGGCCTGGCGCCCGGACACCCCGGTGGGTTCAACCGCCACTTCTACGCCAAGGTCTTCGAGACGATGCTGCGGCTGCGCGCCAACTACCTGTGGCCCGCGGTGTGGGGACGCGCCTTCGCCGAGGACGACCCCGGCAACCACGCCATGGCCAAGGAGTACGGCGTGGTCATGGGCACCTCGCACGAGGCGCCCATGATGCGCGGCATCGAGGAGTGGAACCGGCACGCGGTGCCCGCGGTGCGCGACCAGGACGGCAAGATCGTCACCCCTGGCCGGGATCCCTACGGCGGCACGGGGGAGTGGAGCTTCCGGCGCAACGCCGAGGCGGTCAAGGCGTACTGGGCCGAGGGCATCCGCCGGATGGTGCGCGAGGACTTCGAGGGCGTGGTCACCATCGGCATGCGCGGCAACGGTGACACCCGCCTGCCCGACGGTGACGGCATCGAGCTGATGCGGGAGATCCTGGCCGCCGAGCGGGAGATCCTGGCCCGCGAGACCGGCCGCGACGTGACCACCGTGCCGCAGGTCTGGACCCTGTACAAGGAGGTCCAGCGCTACTGGGACAAGGGTTTGCGCCCGCCCGACGACGTGACCGTGGTGTTCACCGACGACAACTGGGGCAACATCCGCAAGCACCCCGATCCCAAGCTGCCACCGCGCGCCGGCGGGTACGGGCTGTACTACCACTTCGACTACGTGGGGCTGGGGCGCAACTACAAGTGGGTGGACACCACCCTGCTGGCCAACACCTGGGAACAGCTGCACCAGGCCATGGCCTACGGCACCGACCGGCTCTGGGTGGTCAACGTCGGGGACATGAAGGGCCAGGAGCTGCCACTGCAGTTCTTCCTGGACTACGCGTGGGATCCGCACGCGTGGCCGCTGGAGCGACTGTCCACATGGGAGCGTCAGTTCGCCGGGGAGAACTTCGGCCGGGGACTGGCGGCCGCGGTGGCCGAGGTGATGCACACCTACGGGTCGTTGCAGTCCCGCCGCAAGCCGGAGCTGCTCAACCGGCGGATCACCCTGGACCCGGCCAAGGACCCGGCGACCGACCCCGACGCCGTGGTCTACGACGACCAGGCGAGCCCGTTCAGCCTGGTGCACTACCGCGAGCTGGACACCGTCACCGAGCAGTGGCAGGCCCTGGCCGCCCGCGCCGAGCGGCTCGCCGCCCGGGTGCCCGCGGCCTGCCGGGACGCCTACTTCGAGCTGGTCGGCTACCCGGTGCAGGCCTCGGCCAACCTCTACGCCCTGCGCCGCGCGGAGTTCACCAACCTGCTGCACGCCGCCCAGGGCCGGGCCTCGGCCAACGAGCTGGCCACCGTCACCGAGGCCCGCTTCGCGCAGGACCAGGCGCTGGCCGAGCGCTACAACACCGGGATCGCCGGCGGGAAGTGGCGGGGGTTCCAGACCCAGCCGCACATCGGCTACGGCGACATCGCCCGCTACGGCCCGGACGCGCCGTGGCAGCAACCGGAACGCGACCACATCGCGCTGCCGGATGAGGTCTTCCCCCCGGTGCGCAGGCTCACGTTGCCGGTCGCCGCCGAACTGGGGGTCGCCGTGGACGGCGACGAACGCTGGTGGCCCGCCGCGCCCGGAAACCCCGTGCTGCCGGAGTTCAGCCCGTTCCAGACCACGCCGGGGCAGTACCTGGACGTGTTCAACCGCGGCCGCACACCGTTCCACTGCACGGTGACCACGGGCGCGCCCTGGCTGCTGGTCGAACCCAGGGGCGGCAAGGTGACCACCGAGCTGCGGATGACCGTGCGGGTGGACTGGGCGCGGGCGCCGAAGGGCACAACCCGTTTGCCGATAACGGTTTCCGGCGCTGGGCGGCAGGTCACCGTGCAGGCCGTCATCGCCAACCCCGAGCTGCCCGCGGCCTGGCGGCGCGGCTTCATCGAGGCCGGTGGCCACGTCTCGATGGCGGCGGAGCACTGCTCGGCCAACATCGGCACCGCGGCCGCGAAGTGGCGGCGCATCCCGGACCTGGGCCGGACCGGCGCCGGGATGACCCCGTTCCCGGTCACCGCGCCGAGCCAGGCCGTGGGCGCGGGACCGCGGCTGGAATACCGGATGACGCTGTTCACCACCGGCCCCGTGAGGGTGTGGGCCTACCTGTCACCGCGGTGCAACGTGCTGCCGGGCAGCGGGCCGCGCTACGCGGTCGGCTTCGACGGGGAGCGGCCGCAGGTGGTCAACACCACCACCGCCTCCGGCAGCGACGACATGACCATGAACCGCCAGTGGGCCCGGGCCACCTCGGACAACGTGCACCGCCTCGCGACCCGGCACGTCATCGCCGAGCCGGGGCCGCACGTGCTCACGGTGTGGATGGTCGACCCGACCGTGGTGCTGCAACACCTCATCGTCGACACCGGCGGACCGCGACCGAGCTACTTCGGCCCACCCGAAAGCCTGCGCCTCTGAGCGATCAGTTCAGCATGGGTTTCCGCTTGACCAGCAGCGATGACTTTTCGAGCGGCACAGGGCGGAAGGGCTATCGGACCTTTGTCCTCGACATCCGGGCGAGATGCCAGGTCACCGCGGGAATGGCCGCTGCGGCGAGGATCGTGATGGCCGCCATCAGGTAGGCGAAGGACCGGTCGCCGGTCGCGCGCGCGTCGTCGACATCCGACGTCGGGTCGGCGGGGTCGTAGACGATCTCGATCTCCTCACCTACCGCGACCGCGGGACCGGACAGCCGCTGCCCGATCAACGCCCGCACCTGCCTGCCGTCCTGGGTGCGGAACTCCACTTCGTCGCGCTTGTGCGTGTCCACCACCTTGGCCATCGCCCGCCGGCCGCGCTCGGCCAACGCTTGGTCGTTGCTCCACACCTGGTAGGTCGCCCAAGCGAAGCCCCCGATCACGATCGCGCCGACCAACCCGAACAACCACGCCGGCGGACGCCGGGACGACAAGTTCCCCATGGGTGCGAGGTTCCTCGCCGCGCACTTCCCCAAACCCGCCATGACGCGCCGCGCCCCGGCGTTGCGCCTGCCGATAACGGACGCGCTGATCTTGGAACACCTTGCCGCACCGGCAAAGCCGACACGCGAGCTCGTTCTGAACTGACTACTAAGACCGCAGGTACGAAGCCCCGTTGAGATCCACGATCGTCCCGGACGCCCAGGCGGACTCCGGCGCGGCCAGGTGCAGCACGGTGTGCGCGATCTCCTCGGGTGTGCCGACCCGGCCGAACGGGCTCTCCCGGCGCAGCGCGTCCCCGGTCTCGCCACCGAGCTTGGCCTGCTGCCGCTCGGTGGCGACGAACCCCGGCGCCACCGAGGTCACCGCGATCCCGTGTGGTGCCAGCGCCACCGCCAGCGACTGGCCGAGGGCGTGCAACGCGGCCTTGCTCGCGCCGTAGGCCGGGTGGGCCGGTTCGCCGCGGAAGGCGCCGCGCGAACCGATGTTGACGATGCTGCCCGGCGCGCCGCGGTCGATCAGGTGCCGGGCCACCGCCCAGGACACGTTGGCCGCGCCCAGCAGGTTGACCTCGATCATCTGCCGCCAGGCGGCGACCCAGTCCGGGTAGCCGACCTCGGCGGGGTCGTGCCGGTTGGCCGCGGTGGGGGCCACGGCGGCGTTGTTGACCAGCACGTCCACCCGGCCCAGCGCGGCCACCGCGTCCGCGGCGATCCGTTGCGCGGCAACCGGATCACCGAGATCACCGGTCACCAGCGCATGCCCGTCGCCCGGCAGTGCGGCCAGGGTCGCCTCGGCGTCCTCGTGCGCCCTGGTGCTGTGCACGGCCACCCGCTCGCCCGCGCCGGCGAAGGCCACCGCCACCGCCCGGCCGATGCCCCGGGACGCCCCGGTGACCAGCACCCCTCTGCGCTCCACCACCGCGCCACCCCTCCCGAACCCGTACGCCCTCGTCCGGGAAGTACACCAGGTGCCGCCCCGGTGTTCAGGCGCGGCGCACCGTGAGCTCGTCGATCAGCGTGCCGCCCTCGGCGAGCGCCCGCACCGTCATCCGCGCCGGTGCCACCTCGACCGCCACCAGGCCGTACCCGCGGTAGCGCACCCGGGACCAGCCGACCCTGGTGCCGGTGTGGCGGTCGCTGTTCTTCTTGAAGCACTTCATCAATCGGCCTGCGCCAGGGCTGTGACTTCCCGCAGTGCGCGGGCGGTCGCCCGCTAGACTCGGGCCGGTGCTCACCATCAGCCAGCTCGCGGCCACCGCGGGCGTGACCGTGCGCGCGGTCCGGCACTACCACCAGGTCGGCCTGCTGCCCGAGCCCGAACGCGACTCCTCCGGCTACCGCCGCTACCCGGCGCAGGCGGCGGTGGACCTGATCCGGATCAAGACCCTGGCCGAGGCCGGGGTGCCGCTGGCCCGCATCGACGCGCTGCGGCACGCCCAGCCTGCCGAGTTCGCCGAGGCCGTGGCCGACCTCGACGCGGAGCTGCGGCGCAAGATGGACCAGCTCGCCGAGCACCGCCGCCGGATCGCCGCACTGGTCAGCGGCGACGGGCTGGTGCTGCCGCCGGAGGTGGTCGCCAACCTGGACCGGATGCGCGCCCTCGGGGTCAGCGAACCCACGCTGCGGCTGGAACGCGACACCTGGATCCTGTTGCAGGCACTGGACCCTGAGGCCGTGCCGGAGTGGGCGGCGGCCAAGAAGGCCAGCTTCGAGGACCCGGAGACGGTGCGCCTGTTCCTGCGCTGCGACGAGTCGCTCAGCTGGGAGCCGGATGATCCCCGGGTGGACGAGTTCATCGAGGAGCTCTACGCCTGGGAGCTCCAGCGCGGCCACGACGTCAGCGAGGCGGACCAGGCGCGGTTCGCCTTCTCCCGGGTCGCCGAGGCATCCCCGACCTGGCAGCGCATCTTCGCCGAGCTGGACCACCGCCGCAAGGCCGCGGCACAGGCGGCCCGGACATGAGGCCGGCGCTGCTGATCGTGGACATGCAGGAGGTGCTGATCCCGCTGATCTGGCGCGGGGCGGCACTGGCCGACCGGATCGCCGCGCTGGCGCGCACCGCCCGCGACCGGGGTGTGCCGGTGATCGCGTTGCGGCAGACCGGCGACCCCGGCACGCTGTTCGACCCCGAGTCGCCGGGCAGCCAGTTGAGCACGCGGCTGGGCCTTGCGCCAACGGACGTGGTGGTGCCCAAGACCGCCACGGATGCCTTCTACCGCACCGATCTCGCGGCCCTGCTCGCCGAGCGGGGCGTGGACACCGTGGTGCTGACCGGCGTGGCCACCGACTACTGCGTGGACGCCACCGCCCGGTCCGCGCTGAGCCACGGCCTGGACGTGCTGCTGGTCGGCGACGGCCACGCCCCGGCCGCCGAGGGCGACCCCGAGGCGGGGCTGAGCGCGGAGCAGATCGTCAACCGGCACAACCGGATCCTCAGCACCGGCATCCACCCCGGCGGCACGGTGCGGGTGTGCGCGGCGGCGGAGGTGTTCCGGGACTGACCAGGAGGCCGGCCGGAGCTCGCGCCGTGGACTCCCGCACCACCAGCCGGCCCGGGTGCCGCACCGCGCCGGTGGCCGGTGCGCCGCGGAGCGCGGCCAGCAGGTGCCGCACGGCGGCCGTGCCCAGCTGGGGCAGATCCAGGTCGATCGTGGTCAGCGAGGGATCGCCGTCCTCGGCGAAGATCTCCCAGTTGTCGTAACCCACCACCGCGACGTCCTCGGGCACCCGCAGGCCCAGCTCCGGCAGGACCTGGGTGACCCCGGCCGCGATCTGGTCGTTGCCGCAGAAGACCGCGTCGACGTCCTGGGTGTCCGTGACCAGCTCACGTGCGGCCTGCCTGCCCCAGCGCTGCGACCACTCGCCGTAGCGCGGTTCGCCACCGGCCAGCGGCAGCCCGTGCTCGGCCAGCACCTGGCGGACGGTGACGGCGCGCACCCGCGCGGCCTGATAGCCCTGCGGGCCGGTGATGTGCGCGATGTGCCTGCGCCGCAAGGAGATCAGGTGCTCGATGGCCAGCCGCGCCCCGCCCGCGTCGTCGGAGACCAGGCAGAGGTCGGCCGGATCGGCGCTCTGGCAGTAGGCGTACACCACGGGCACCGGGATGTCGGCGGTCACTGACGGGCGGATGTCGTTGCTGTGCCCCACGATGAGGAAACCGTCGACCTGCCGGGCCAGCAGCGTGCGGATGTGCTGCCTGCGCCGGACCGGATCGCCGCGGGCATCGCAGAGCAGCACCGACATCTCCTCGTTGGCCAGCGCGTTCTCCGCGGCCAGCAGGATCGGCATGGCGAACCGGCCGCCCAGGTCGTCGGTGAGCAGGCCGATGGCGCGGGTGGTGCCGGAGGTCAGGCTGCGGGCCAGGGCGTTGGGCTGGAAGGACAACTCGGTCGCCGCGCGCAGCACGCGGGCCCGGGTGGCCGCGGCCACCTCGTCCCGGTCGTTGATCGCCTTCGACGCGGTGGCGATCGAGACACCCGCCAGCCTGGCCACATCCGCCAGTGTCACCGCCTCCGACCGGCGCCTGCCCATCAAGATCCTTTCGACGCGGTATCGACTGCGTGTTCGACGGCCACTGCCTCGAATGGTCCATTGTCGAAATCGTTTTCGGCGTCCATGGTGCGTGATGTGGCTATGCGAGGCAACACCCACAGCGGCATCGGGCCGGTAGTCCCGTCCCGGGGCGCGCTCCGTCCACTTGGGATGGACGAGGTGCGCCTCACCGGTGGCTTCTGGGCGCAGCGCCAACAGGTCAACGGCGCGGTGACACTGGAGCACGCGCTGAACTGGATGGACAAGCTCGGCTGGACCGGCAACTTCACCACCGTGGCCGCGGGCGCGGGCTCACCGCAGCGGCGCGGGCGGGAGTTCTCCGACTCCGAGGTCTACAAGATCGTCGAAGCGATGTCCTGGGAACACGGCCGGACCGCCGCGGCCGATCTGGACACCCGGATCGAGGCGCTGACCGGGATGATCGGCGCGGCGCAGTCCCCGGACGGCTACGCGCACACCGCCTTCGGCAGGCACGGGCAGCCGCCCCGGTACAGCGATCTCGCCTGGGGCCACGAGCTCTACTGCACCGGGCACCTGCTGCAGGCCGCGGTGGCGCGCACCCGCACCGGCGGGGCCGGGCCGCTGCTGGAGATCGCGCGCCGCGCCGCCGACCACGTCTGCGCGACCTTCGGCCAGGGCGGCCTGCCCGGGGTGTGCGGACATCCGGAGATCGAGACCGCGCTGGTCGAGCTGGCCAGGGTGACCGGGGAGCAGCGCTACCTCGACCAGGCCGCGCTGTTCCTGGCCCGGCGCGGCTTCCGCAGCCTGCCCGCGCACGAGTTCGGCTGGTCCTACTTCAGCGATGACGTGCCGGTGCGCGAGGCGAGCACGCTGCGCGGGCACGCGGTGCGCGCGCTGTACCTGGCCAGCGGCGCGGTGGACGTCGCGGTGGAGACCGGTGACGAGGACCTGCTGGGCGCGGTGATCGCCCAGTTCGACCACGCCTGGGCCCGGCGCACCCACCTCACCGGCGGCATGGGCTCGCGGCACCAGGACGAGTCCTTCGGCGAGGACTTCGAGCTGCCCGCGGACCGGGCCTACGCGGAGACCTGCGCCGGGGTGGCCGCGATCATGCTGGCCTGGCGGCTGCTGCTGGCCACCGGCGAGGGCCGCTACGCCGAGGTGGTGGAACGCCTGCTGCACAACCTCATCGCGGCGGCGATCGGCGACGACGGCCGGAGCTTCTTCTACACCAACACCTTGCACCAGCGCGCGGCCGCCCGCTCAGTGCCCGGTGACGGCGAGCGGCTGGGCGTCGGCGGCGGATCGCGGGCGCCGTGGTTCGAGGTCTCCTGCTGCCTGCCCAACCTGGCGCGGCTGCTGGCCAGCCTGGCCTCCTACGTCGGCACCGCGGACCAGACCGGGCTGCGCCTGCACCAGTACACCGACTGCGAGATCTCCGCGCGGCTGGCCGACGGGCGCCAGGCCGGCCTGGAGGTGCGCACCGCCTACCCCGAGCAGGGCACCGTGACCGTGCGGGTGACGCGGACCGGCGGTGGTCCCTGGTCGATCACGTTGCGGGTGCCGGCCTGGGCGAGCGGGGCGGTGCTCGTGGTGGGCGAGGAGCGCCGCCCGGTCGAGCCGGGGGAGGTCGTGGTGCACCGGGACTTCGCGGTGGGGGAGCAGCTCCGGCTGGAACTGCCGATGCGGCCCCGCTTCACCTGGCCGGATCCGCGCATCGACGCGGTGCGCGGCTGCGTCGCGGTCGAACGCGGCCCGCTCGTGCTGTGCGCCGAGTCGCTGGGCGAGGTTGATCTCGACGCGCTGCGGGTCGACACCGGGTCCGCCCCGGTGGCCGACGGCGACGGCGCGCTGGTGCGCACCCGCTCCGGCCTGCCGGAGGACCGTTCCTGGCCCTACGGCGACCATGCCGGGCTGCCTGGCCCGCCGGCCGCGCTGCGGCTGGTTCCCTACCACCGCTGGGCCCGCCGGGGCCCGGCCACCATGCGGGTCTGGCTGCCCACGGCCTGATCCGCGCCACGTCTCAAAGGAGAGACCGTGAAAGCGATGCTGGCGGCGCTCGCGCTGGTGCTGGCCACCGCGGCCTGCGGTGCCGACGGGACGGACGCCGCGGGTGACGGGGTGACGCTCACCCTGTGGACCCGCGCGGCGACCGAGTCGGTGAGCAAGGCCTACGCCGAGGCCTACAACGCCACCCACCGCGACAAGGTCCAGGTCACCGCCTACCCGAACGAGGAGTACCCGGCCAAGCTCGCCTCGGCAGGTGGCGCGCGGGCCTTGCCGGACCTGTTCGCCGCGGACGTGGTGTTCGCGCCGCAGTACAGCGCGCAGGGCCTGTGGGCGGACATCACCGACCGGTTCGCCGCCCTGCCGCACAAGGACTCGATCGCGCCCTCGCACGTGCGGGCGGGCACTGCCGAGGGCCGCAACCACGCCCTGCCGCACACCATCGACGTGTCGGTGCTGCTCTACAACAAGGACCTCTACGCCAAGGCGGGCCTGGACCCCGAGCGGCCGCCGCGCACCCTGCGCGAGTTCGCCGAGCACGCGCACCGGATCGACCGGCTCGGCGGTGAGGTGCACGGCACCTACCTCGGCGGGAACTGCGGTGGCTGCGTGGAGTTCACGCTGTGGCCGTCGGTGTGGGCCGCCAACGGTGACGTGCTGGACGCCGAGGGCCGCACCGCCAAGGTGGACTCACCCGAGATGGCCGAGGTGTTCGCCCTCTACCGCGGGCTCTACGAGCAGGGCGTGGCCGCGCCCGCTTCCAAGGACGAGGCCGGACCGACCTGGCTCGGCGCGCTGCAGAGCGGCAAGGTCGGCATCGCGCCGGGACCGTCGGTGTGGCTGGACCCGATCGAGAGCAAGGGCACCAAGCTCGGCGTGGCGCCCATCCCCGGCCTGGCGGGCGGTGAGTCCACCTTCGTCGGCGGCGACGCCATCGGCATCGGCGCGACCAGCCGGAAAGCCGAGCAGGCCTGGGAGTTCCTGGCCTGGACGATGTCGGAGCAGGCGCAGGTGGAGGTCATCGCCAAGGGCAAGGGCGTGCCCGCACGCACCGACCTCGCGACGAACAAGTACGCCACGGCGGATCCCCGGCTGGTGACGGTGAACAACCTGGTGGCCAAGGGCCGGACGCCGTATGCCCGCAACTTCAACGCCTCCTTCAACGATCCGCAGAGCCCGTGGCTGCGCACCGTGCGCGGGGCGCTGTTCGGCGATGCCGCGCGGTCGCTGGCCGAAGGGAACTCGGCCATCACCAAGTCGCTGCGGCAGGGCTGAGATGTCCCGCCTGGCCGGAGCCCTCTACGCCACGCCGACCGCGGTCCTGGTCGGGGTGTTCTTCCTGGTGCCACTGGGGCTCCTGGGCTGGATGTCGCTGCACCGGTGGCCGCTGCTGGGCAAACCGGCGTTCAACGCGCCGGACAACTACACCGCGCTGGCCGCCGACGAGCTGCTCGGCAACGCGGCCTGGTTCACCCTGAAGTACACGGTGATCATCACGGTGCTGCTGTTCGCGGTGGCGTTCGGGCTCGCCCTGCTGGTGCAGCACCGCAGGCCGGGCGTGGGGTTCTACCGGACCGCGTTCTTCCTGCCCACGGTGCTCGGCTTCGCCAGCGCCTCGCTGCTGTTCCTCGGCCTGCTGAGCAACGAGATCGGCCCGCTGGCCCGGCTCGGCCTGGTGGCCGGGGACGTGTCGCTGACCAGTGGCAGCCCCGATTCCGCGCTGGGATCGGCGGTGCTGCTGGTGCTGTGGCGGTTCGCGGGCTTCAACATGCTCATCCTGCTCACCGGGTTGCAGGCCATCCCGGTGGAGGTCTACGAGGCCGCGCGCATCGACGGCGCCTCCGGCTGGCAGCTGTTCCGGCGGATCACCGTGCCGCTCATGCGCCCGACGATCGCGCTGGTGCTGACCATGATGACCACCGGTTCGCTGCTCGCCTTCGACCAGTTCTGGATCCTCACCAGGGGCGGGCCGGACAACAGCACCACCTCGCTGGTGATGGTGATCTACCGGGAGGCCTTCGTGCGGCTGGACCTCGGCTCAGCCGCCGGGATCTCGGTGGTGCTGCTGGCCGTGCTGCTGGTGGTGAGCGCGGTGCAGCTGCGCGTGCTGCGCAGGAGGTCCACATGAGACGGTCGAGCTGGGGCTACCACCTCACGGGCGCGAGCCTGGCGATCCTGTTCCTGTTCCCGCTGGTGTGGAGCGGCTGGGCGTCGGTGCACACCGAGACCGGCTTCGGCACCGAGAACTACCAGCGGCTGTTCACCTCGGCCAGCGGGATCAGCCCTCGGCACATCCTCAACAGCGTGCTGGTCAGCCTGCTGACCGTCGGCGGCACGCTGCTGGTCTCCACGCTGGGCGGGTACGCCTTCGGCCGGTTCCGCTTCCCCGGCCGCGACCTGCTGTTCCTGCTCACCCTGGCGATCCTCATGGTGCCATACGCCACCATCCTGATCGCGCTGTACGTGCTGCTGGGCTGGTTCGGGCTACAGGACTCGCTGATCGGGCTGAGCGTGGTGCTGGTGGTGTTCCAGCTGCCGTTCGCCACCTTCATGATGCGCAACAGCTTCGCCGCCGTGCCGGTCGAGCTGGAGGAGTCCGCGCGGGTGGACGGCTGCTCCAGCTTCGGCACGCTGGTGCGGATCATGCTGCCGGTGGTCCGGCCTGGCCTGCTCACGGTGGGCCTGTTCGCCTTCCTGTCCTCGTGGAGCGAGTTCTTCGCGCCGCTGATCCTGCTCAACTCGACCGAGAAGTTCACCGCCACGCTCGCCGTGGTCAACATGCGCACCGCGAGCCACGGCTCAATCGACTACGCCGCACTGGAAGCGGGCGTGGTGGTCATGGCGGTGCCCTGTCTGTTGCTCTTCGCCGTCCTGCAGCGCAGCTACGTGCGGGGGTTCGCCTCCGGCGCGGTGAAGGGCTGAGAATAGAAGGAGGAAAGATGATCCGGCTCTGGAAGGGTTATGTGGCCGCTGTCTTCGCGGCGGTGCTGGTGCTGACCGGGACGACCCCGGCCACCGCCGCGGACTCCTGGTCACCGCCCGCGCACCTGGTCACCCCGCTGAACCAGGTGTGGCAGCACCAGGAAAGCACTTACCCGAACCTCTACGGCTTCCGCAACTACGGCTGGGACCAGATCTTCGCCAACCGCGGCTACCTGAACTTCTGCGTGCGCTGGGACTCCCCGGCGGCGGTGACCGTGGCGCAGCGCGACGCCATCCACGCCCAGCTGGCCCGGCAGTACAAGAAGTGGATGGACGCCATGGCAGGCCACAACAACTGGCCGTACGCCAGTGTGCCGGTCAAGGTGGTGGGCTGGGCGGTGCGTGACCGCAACCAGCTGAAGTGGAACGACAACTCCGTCGACATCTACGTCAACGACATCCGCGAGAACGCGCCGCAGTGCTCGGAGGGTTGCGGGCGCTTCTTCAACCGCAACGGCAGCTACCCGCGCTGCCCCGGTGGCGTGGCGCGGCACTACGACCAGTCGCTGTGGCTCACCGCCGGGATGGGCGGGGGAGCGGGCGGCGACTGGGGCCAGCGGATGGGCAGTGAGTACTTCATGAACTCCCTCAACGCCTCCGACGTGACCATCCTGCTGCACGAGATCGGCCACACCTTCGGCCTGGACGACTTCTACGACTGGACACCCACCGGGGTCGACCGCTTCATCATGAAGGCAGGCAGCTCCGCGGTGATCACCGAGTTCGACCGCTGGATGCTGCGCGACTGGTGGCGGCACCTGAAGAACCGCTACGGCTACTGACCCCGCCCGCGTTGCCTCCCCTGCTCTGAAAGGTGATGCGCATGATCCCCCCGCCCTCCCGGCGCACGGTGCTGCGCGCGGGCGTCCTGGCCGCCGCGGCCGCGGCCCTGCCCACGCCGGCATCGGCCAGTCCCGCACCGGCCACCCCGGCAGCGGCCGCGGCCCGTCCCGACATCGGTGTCTCGGCCGAGCTCTTCCCGCTCGGCGCGGTGTCCCTGCTGCCCGGCCCGTTCCAGGCCAGCACCGCCCGCACGCACGCCTACCTGAAGTTCCTCGACCCCGACCGGCTGCTGCACACCTTCCGGCTCAACGTCGGCCTGCCCAGCTCGGCCACCCCCTGCGGCGGCTGGGAGTCCCCGGCGACGGAGCTGCGCGGCCACTCCACCGGCCACCTGCTCACCGCACTCGCCCAGGCCTATGCCAGCACCGGCGACGCCGCGTTCAAGGCCAAGGGCGAGTACCTGGTGGCGCAGCTGGCGATCTGCCAGGACCGGGCCGCGACCGCGGGCTTCAACACCGGTTACCTGTCCGCGTTCCCGGAGAGCTTCATCGACCGGGTCGAGGCCAGGCAACAGGTCTGGGCCCCCTACTACACCCTGCACAAGATCATGGCAGGCCTGCTCGACATGCACGTGCTGGCGGGCAACGCGCAGGCGCTCACCGTGCTCACCCGGAAGGCGGCCTGGGTGGGCTGGCGCAACGGCAGGCTCAGCTATCCGCAACGGCAGGCCATGCTGCGCACCGAGTTCGGCGGCATGAACGAGGTGCTGGCCAACCTGTACCAGCTCACCGGCACGCAGGCGCACCTGACCAGCGCCCAGTACTTCGACCACGCCGAGATCTTCGACCCGTTGGCGGTCAACCGTGACGCGCTCGACGGCTACCACGCCAACACCCAGATCCCCAAGGCGATCGGCGCGATCCGCGAGTACCACGCCACCGGCACCACCCGGTACCGCGACATCGCGAGCAACTTCTTCGACATCGTGGTCGGCGCGCACAGCTACGCCATCGGCGGCAACTCCAACGGCGAGTACTTCAAGGCGCCCGGCCGGATCGCCGCCGAACTCTCCGACAACACCTGCGAGTCCTGCAACTCCTACAACATGCTCAAGCTCGCCACCCAGCTGTTCCGCACCAGGCCGGGCGAGGCGCGGTACTTCGACTTCTACGAGAAGGCGCTGTACAACCACCTGCTGGGCGCGCAGGACCCCGGCTCCAGCCACGGCCACCACAGCTACTTCACCCCGCTGCGGCCCGGCGGCATCCGCACCTACAGCAACGACTACCACAACTTCACCTGCTGCCACGGCACCGGCATGGAGACCAACACCGGGCACTCCAGGCAGATCTACGCCCACGCCGGCACCACGTTGTGGGTCAACCTGTTCATCGCCGCCACCCTGCGCTGGCCCGGCCGCGGCATCACGGTGCGGCAGGACACCACCTTCCCGGAGACGCCCGGCAGCAGGCTGACCATCACCGGCTCCGGGCCGATCGACCTGCGGGTGCGGGTGCCCGCCTGGGCGACGGGCGCGCGGATCCTGGTCAACGGCGCACCGCACACCCCGGTCACCCCCGGCTCCTACGCGCGGATCAACCGCTCCTGGGCCAGTGGCGACGTGGTGGAGATCAGCCTGCCGATGGCGCTGCACCGGGAGTCCACACCGGACAACCGCGCGGTGCAGGCGGTCAAGCACGGCCCGATCGTGCTGGCAGGCGCCTACGGCAACACGAACCTGACCTCGATGCCCGCGCTCCGGCCGGCCACGATCAGGCCCGCTTCGGGCCCGCTGCGGTACACCGCGACGGCCAGCACCGGCCCGGTGACGCTGATGCCGTTCTACCAGCTGCACGGGCAGCGCTACACCGTCTACTGGCAGGTCACCGAAGGCACCACCGGTCGTTGAGGAGGACCCATGCGAGCCACCCGCCGAGCGCTGATCCTCGGCGCCGCGGTCACCGTCGCCGTCAGCACCGTGGCGACACCGGCCGCGCACGCCGCCAACCCGATCATCACCTCCGTCTACACCGCCGACCCCGCGCCACTGGTCGTCGGCAACACCCTCTACATCTACGCGGGCCGGGACGAGGCCGCGCCCGGCCAGACCAACTTCCACATGCGGGAGTGGCGGGTGCTGTCCTCCACGGACGCGGCCACCTGGACCGATCGGGGCGCCCGCGCCAACATCGGCACCTTCCGCTGGGCCGGCGCGGACGCCTGGGCCAGCGAGGTGGAACCCCGCAACGGCAAGTACTACTGGTACACCTCGGTCAACGGCAACGGTCCCGGCTGGATGAACATCGGCGTCGCGGTCGGGGACAGCCCGCTGGGGCCGTTCACCGACGCCAAGGGCGGGCCGCTGGTCAGTGACAGCACCCCCAACTCCTCCGGGCTCAACATCGACCCCACCGTCTTCACCGACGACGACGGCCAGGCCTACCTCTACTGGGGCAGCTACTGGGCGCCCAGGGCGGCCAAGCTCAAGCCGAACATGATCGAGCTCGACGGCCCGGTGGTCACCCCGCAGGGGCTGACGAACTTCTGGGAAGCGCCGTTCATGTTCAAGCGCAACGGTCTCTACCACATGATCTACGCGGCCAACGACACCAACGGCTGCGTCAGCTCGACGAACTACGCCTGCCAGCGCTACGCCACCGCCACCAGCCCGATGGGACCGTGGACCCACCGCGGCGTGGTGCTCGACCAGGTCTCCTCGACCACCAACCACGCGGGCGTGGTGCAGTTCAAGGGGCAGTGGTACATGGTCTACCACAACGCCAACGCACCCGGCGGCGGCAACTTCCGGCGCTCGGTCGCGGTGGACCTGGTGCACTTCAACGCCGACGGCACCATGCGGCGGGTCCAGCAGACCACCACCGGCCCGCCGCCGAACCCGGCAGGCCCACACCTCTCGCGGGAGGGATGATGCGCACCCGCCACGCACTCGCCGCCGTGCTGCTCGCGGCGACGCTGACCGTGCCGACCACCGCGCTGCCCGCGCACGCGGCGCAGACCATCGGCTATCCGACCTTCTCCGGACCCGCGATCCCGGCGCCACCGGTGGGGTACAACACCGGCAGCACCATGCGGGCGATCTACGACGCGGAGAGCTCCGGCACCGACTTCTGGCTGGACCGCCTGCTCGCCCGCCCCGGCAACGACCCGGCAGGCTCCTTGCTGATGACCCGCGGCCGCGGGCTGTTCATGTACACCCACGATCCCGCGGTCATCGGCTTCGGCGGCAAGGCCGCCTACTGGGACGACCTCAGCGGCCAGCACGCCTACTCGATCGCGGTGTCCCCTGGCACCTTCACCGAGCAGGTGAACAGCAGACTGCAGAAACCCAGTCACTACAAGGCCGTCTTCACCAGCGGCACGATCCGGCTGGAGCTGACCAAGTTCATCACGCACAACAACGTGGCGGTGACCAACCTGGCCATCGTCAACACCGGCGGCGCACCCGCCACCCTGCAGCTGCGCGCCACCTCGCCGTACGCGACCACGGTCGCCGGGGACGAGCTGACCGGCAGCAGGCCGGTGAAGAACAACCTGACCACCATCCAGCCACGCCTCTCCGGCGACGGGTTCGCGGCCGGCGCCGGCGGCCTGAGCAGGTCGGTGACCGTCGGCGCGGGCCAGACGGTGACCACCAAGGTCGTCATGGGGTTCCCCGCCACCGAGATCCCGGAGTCCCGCACCGAGTACCAGGCCTACCGGGGGCACTCGCCCGCGACGGCCTTCGCCACCCACGTGCGTGAGTACAACCGTTGGTGGGCCGACAACATCCCGTACATCGACGTGCCAGACGCGGCGATCAAGAAGAGCGTCTACTACCGCTGGTGGCTGATGCGGTTCAACCACCTCGACGTCGACATCCCCGGCCAGGACTACCAGTTCCCGGTCTCCATCGAGGGTGTCACAGGGTACAACAACGCGATCGCGCTGACCCAGCCGATGCACATCGACGACCTCAAGTACCTGCGCAACCCGGTCTACTCCTACGGTCCCTGGCTCTCGGCCGGGCAGACCTCGCGCGGCGGCCGGTTCATGGACAACCCCGGTGACCCGGAGAACTGGTCCAACTCCTACACCCAGTACATCTCCGAGGCGGCCTGGCGCAGCTACCAGCTGCACGGCGGCCAACCGGCCATCGCCGGGCTGCTGGCCCGCTACGCCGAGGGCGATGCCAAGGGACAGCTGTCCTTCTACGACACCAACAACAACGGCGTGATCGAGTACGACTGGGGCGCGCTCACCGGCAACGACGCGGACGCGGTGTCCTTCGACTGGCGGCCGGGCCGCCTCGACCGCGCCGAAACCGCGTACGTGTGGAGCGGAGCCATTGCCGCCCAACGGGCCTACGCGCTCATCGGCAACACCGCCAAGGCCAACGAGATGCAGGCCCTGGCCGACCGCATCCGCACCGGTGTGCTCAACACGCTGTGGAACCCCGACCGGCAACTGCTCGAACACAAGCACGTGCCCACCAACACCCACGTGCCGTGGAAGGAGATCAACAACTACTACCCGTTCTCGGTCGGCATGATGCCCAGCACCGATCAGTACAAGCAGGCGCTGCGGCTGTTCGCCAGTCCGGCCGAGTACCCGGTGTTCCCGTTCTACACCGCCAACCAGAAGGACAAGGCCGAGGCCGCGGCCGCCGGGCACCCCGGCTCGAACAACTTCTCCACCATCAACTCCACCGTGCAGTTCCGGCTCTACGCCTCGGTGCTGCGCAACTACCCGAACCAGTGGATGACCGCCGAGGACTACAAGAAGCTGTTGCACTGGAACGCCTGGGCGCAGTACGTCGGCGGCAACACGCAGTGGCCGGACGCGAACGAGTTCTGGGCCAACTGGAACGCGGGCGCCCAGCGGATCGACTACCGCTCCTGGATCCACCACAACATCCTGGGCAGCAGCAACTGGACCGTGGTGGAGGAGGTGGCCGGCCTGCGCCCGCGCACCGACGCCAAGGTCGAGCTGTGGCCGATCGGCATCGGCTGGTCGCACTTCGCGGTGAACAACCTGCGGTACCGCAACATGGACCTGAGCATCGTCTGGGACGACCCGGCCGACGGCATCACCCGCTACCCCGGGGTGCCGCAGGGGTATTCGGTCTACCTCAACGGAACCCGCGCCTTCACCGTGGACCGGCTCACCCGCGCGGTGTACGACCCGGCGACCGGCTCGGTGACGCTGCCCGCTGGCGGAAACCTCACGCACAGCACGGCGGTGGCCGGTTTGCAGGCCGCGCAGGAGGTGGTGCAGAACAGCGCGCGCATGGTCGACGTGTTCGCCAAGGCAGGCGTCGACCTGACCTCCACGCGGCCCAACCTGGCCCAGGGCGCCACCGCCTCGGCCTCGCACACCGCCGCGGACACCTCGGCAGGCGCCGCGGTGGACGGGTTCCCGATCAACGCGCCGATCTGGGGCAGCTCCGGCTCACCCAACGGCACGGACTGGTACCAGCTCGACTTCGGCCGGTCCCAGAACGTCCAGGAGGCACGGCTGTACTTCCGGGACGACCGGGCGGGCAACAAGTACCGGGCCCCCGCCTCCTACACCGTGCAGTACTGGAACGGCCAAGCCTGGGCCGATGTCTCCGGGCAGGCGAAGACACCGGAGATACCCAGGGCCAACTACAACCGGGTGCGGTTCACCCCGGTCAGCACCGACCGCCTGCGGGTGCGGCTGACCCACGCGACCGGCTTCCACACCGGTTTGACCGAGCTCAAGGTCTACGGCCCATCTACACTCTCGACCACCGGCCGTTGATGTGATGCGAGGTTGACGTGCTGCTGGACTACCGGCTCGACGAGTCGTACGAGTCCTACCAGCGGCACGTCAACCTCGCCACGGCGGACGAATGGGTGCTCGGGTCGGACTGCTTCCTCGGCGAGGTCGACTTCACCGTGGACGGCCAGGACCTCCGGGTCGGCCCGGCGCTCGTGCCGGTCCTCGCCGTGGCCAGGGGGCTCTACCTGGCGGTGGCCCAGGGGCATTCCTACGCCGAGGACTTCGAGGTGGGGCGGCTCGTCGAGTTCGCCTTCCAGAACGACGACGTGGTGCTGCGTTCCCGGTTCACCGGCGGCAGCGCCGAAGCCCGCCGCACGGTGCTGCACGTGGCGCTGCGGGAGTTCTGCGCGCGGGTCGTCCGCGAACTGGGGGAGCGGCATCCCGCGTTGCTCGGCAACAACATCGTCACCACCCTGCTGGACCGCATCCGCCGCGACGACACCGCCGCGCCGGAACTGGTGCGGGTGCTGCCCAAGGACCCGGACGGCATCGGCGACCAGGTGGCCGCCCTGCTCTGGTCGGGCGGCGGCCTGGTGGACACGTCGTTGGCCAGGGTCGACGTGGAGCTGATGCCCGCTCCCGAGCCGATCCTCGACGAGCAGCCCGACCTGTCGGACTTCAGCCGCCCGCTCTTCCTGGCCGGCGGCCCCGCGGCGGCGGCACCCGGCCTGGTTCGCCGTGCCGTGCGCCTCGCGCTCACCCTGCACGGGCTGGCTGGCCACCCGGCCGCGCGCCTGCTCGGCTGACCCCGCCCCCAGCCGGCCCGCCGCTGGCTTGGCCCTGGCCGGGCCGGGTATTCCGAGGCCATGAGCAGGATGGGACTTGCCGCGGCGGCCGTGGTGGCGGTGCTGGCCGCGGGGTGCACCGCGCAGACCGGTCAGCCGCAGGTGACCACCACCTCGGCGAGCACGGCCGTCCCGGACAGCGGCTACGCCGACCTGGTCGAGCGGGTGGCACCGTCGGTGGTCACCGTGCGCGCCGGGGAGAGCCAGGGCAGCGGGGTGGTCTTCGGCGCCGATGTCGTGGTCAGCAACCAGCACGTGGTGGGGGAGCAGCGGCAGGTCAGCGTCCGGTACGCCGACGGCAGCGAGTCCGGCGGCACCGTGCTGGCCACCGACCGGATCACCGATCTCGCGGTGGTGCGGACCGAACGGAAGAACCTGCCGGTGGCGGAGTTCCGCCGCGAGCTGCCCAGGGCGGGGGACCGGGTGCTGGCCATCGGCAGTCCGCTGGGCTTCGCCAACACCGTCACCGCCGGGATCGTCTCGGGCCTGCACCGGGAGATCCCCGGGGCGGCGGCGCAGAACCGCGCGCTGGTCGACCTGATCCAGACCGACGCCTCCATCTCGCCGGGCAACTCCGGTGGCGCGCTGGTGGACCTGGGCGGCCGGGTGGTCGGGATCAACGAGGCCTACATCCCGCCCAGCGCCGGAGCGGTGTCGCTGGGCTTCGCCATTCCCGCGGCCACCGCGGCCTCGGTGGCCGAGCAGCTGCTGGCCGACGGCACGGCCGAGCACCCCTACCTCGGGGTGTCCCTGTCTCCGCTCACCCCGGCCATCCGGGACCGCCTGAGTATCCGGGCCGAGTCCGGCGCGCTGGTCATGGCGGTGGTGGCGGGCGGTCCGGCGGCCGGCGCGGGGGTGCGTCCGGGGGATCTGATCGTGCGCATGGGGCAGAGCGAGGTGCGGGTGGTCGAGGACGTGCTCGCGGCGCTGCGCCGCACCGCGCCAGGGACCGTGGCCGAGCTGGCGGTGCTGCGGGGCGGGGAACGGCGAACCGTTCAGGTCACGGTCGGCGCACAGCCCGGTTGAGCGGAGCCGCGGGCCGACGGCTGATCGCTGCTTCCCGCTCGGCCCAGCGGTCAGCCCAGGCTTGGAAGGCGGGAAAGGCGAGGAGCAGCTCCGTTCCTTCCGTGGTGAGCCGGTATCCGTTGCCGTCCTGCTCCACGATCCAGGCCGCGCGCAACTCGGCGAGGCGCTGGTTGAGGACGGAGGAGGACATCCCGTCGCAGCGCGCCT
This sequence comes from Crossiella sp. SN42, assembly GCF_023897065.1. Taxonomy (GTDB): domain Bacteria; phylum Actinomycetota; class Actinomycetes; order Mycobacteriales; family Pseudonocardiaceae; genus Crossiella. Next base: position 180,232 of record NZ_JAMHIV010000012.1, on the reverse strand, counting down.
GCAGGTCGCGGAAGGTCAGCGGGTCCTCGCGCAGCTCCCAGATGACGCGCAGCGCCCAGCGGCGGCCGAGCAGGTCGAGCAGGGCCATGATCGGCTTGCCCGTTTCGGAGCCGCGGACCGGCTGTCCCGGACGAGGGATCTGAGACACCGGCTCCTCCTTGTGCTTCTGTTTCCGAAGCGATACGGTGCGCTTCGATTACCGAAGCAGGAGGGTAGCCCATGGCCACCACCGCTCCCCGCATCCCGCCCCTCGAACCGCCCTACCAGCCGCACATCCAGGCGATGCTGGACAAGTGGATGCCGCCGGACTCGGCGATCGAGCCGCTGGCGCTGTTCCGCACGTTCGGTGTGCACGACGAACTGTTCTCCCGGATGCTGCCGCTGGGCGCGGGCATCCTCGGCCACGGCCGGGTCGAGCCCCGGCTGCGTGAGGTGGTCATCCATCGGACCTGCGCGCTCTGCGGGGCCGAGTACGAGTGGGGAGTCCACGCCGTCGTCTTCGGCAAACCCCTTGGCCTGACCGACGCGCAGCTCTTCTCCACCGTGCACGGCAACGCCGAGGACCCGGTGTGGTCGCCGCCCGAGGCGCTGGTCTTCCGCCTGGCCGACGCACTGCACACCACCGGCGGGCTCTCCGACGAGCTGTTCGCCGAGCTGGCCGCGCATTTCCCGCCGGATGAGATCCTCGAACTGGTGATCACCGCGGGCTGGTACCGCACCATCTCCACCGTCATCAACGTCGCGGGCGTCGAGCTCGAGCAGTGGGCCGCGCGCTTTCCCGAGGCGGACCAGCGGCAGGTCCTTGTTTAGCTGGGACGACGCGGGAGAACTCTGCGCGGTATGGCGCTCTCGCTGAAGCGGTCCGTGACGACCCCGCTGCTGTTCCTGTTCATCCTGGGGGACATCCTCGGCGCCGGGGTCTACGTGCTGGTGGGCAAGGTGGCCGGGCAGTCCGGCGGGGCCGTGTGGGCGCCGCTGGTGCTCGCCTGGTGCCTGGCGATGCTGACCGCGGGGTCCTATGTGGAACTGGCCACGAAGTACCCGCGGGCCGGTGGCGCGGCGCACTACGCACAGCGCGCGTTCGGGCCGTTCGCCGCGTTCCTGGTCGGTTTCTGCATGCTCGCCGCCGGGGTGGTGTCGGTGGCGGCCCTCGCGCTCGGGTTCGCCGGGGAGTACCTGAGCCAGTTCGTCACGCTGCCCACCGTGCTGGTGGCCGGGGTCTTCCTGGCCGCGCTGGGCCTGCTCAACGCCCGTGGCATCAAGGACTCCTTGCGCGCCAACATGGCCGCCACCGTGGTGGAGGTCGGCGGGCTGCTGCTCGTCATCGTGCTCGGCATCGTGGTGATCGCCAGGGGAGAGGCGGACCCGGGGCGGCTGGTGCAGTTCGGCACGGCCGAGCACGGGCCGCTGTCGGCGGTGCTGGCCGGCGCCGTGCTCGCCTACTACTCCTTCGTCGGGTTCGAGACCTCGGTCAACGTCGCGGAGGAGACCAAGGACCCGCGCCGGGCCTACCCACGCGCCCTGTTCGGCGCGCTGGCCTTCGCCGGTGTGGTGTACGTGGCGGTCGGCTCGATCGCGGCCGCGGTGGTGCCGCCCGAGGTGCTCAGCGCCTCCAGCGGCCCGCTGCTGGAGGTGGTCCGCCTGGCCGGTGGCGTGCCGCTGTGGCTGTTCGGGCTCATCGCCCTGGCGGCGGTGGCCAACGGGGCGCTGCTGACCGGGATCATGTCCTCGCGGCTGGCCTACGGCATGGCCAGGGACGGTCTGCTGCCCGCGGTGCTGGCCCGGGTGCTGCCGCGGCGGCGGACGCCGTGGGTGGCCATCGTGGCGACCACGGTGACCTCGCTGGGACTCGCGCTCACCGGTGATGTGGCCTCGCTGGCCTCGACGCTGGTGCTGTTGCTGCTGGTGGTGTTCTTCGCGGTGAACATCGCCGTGCTGGTGCTCCGGCGCGACGAGGTCGAGCACGACCACTTCCGCATCGCCTCGGTGTTCCCGGTGCTGGGCGCGGTGTCCTGCGTGCTGCTGGCCTCGCAGGTCGAGGCCGGGGTGTGGCTGCGCGGCATGCTGGTCCTGGCCGTCGGCCTGGTCCTCGCGGCCGGGGTGGCGCTGCGGGCGCGCCGCCGGGTCGGGTGACACCACATCGGCCACCCGCCGTCGCCGGCAGGTGGCCGATGGGCCTGGCGCTCAGGAGCGGAAGAACGCCCGCAGATCGTCGGCCAGGACCTCGGGGCGCTCCATCGCCGCGAAGTGCCCGCCCTCGGGAAACTCCGACCAGTGCACGATGTTGGAGTTGTCCCGCTCGGCGAAGGTGCGGATCGTGGTGAAGTCGTCGGCGAAGACCGCCACCCCGGTGCGGGAGGGGTTGACCTCCGGCTCCCGCGCGGCTTTGGCCTCCTCGAAGTAGTAGCGGCTCGCGGTGGCCTGGGTGTTGGTGAACCAGTACAGCGACACCTGGGTCAGGATCTGCTCGGTGCTGACCAGGCTGGTGCCGTTGCCGAAGTTGGTGAACAGCTCGCTGTAGGCCAGCTGCCCGACCGGCGAGTCGGCGATGGCCGCGCCGATGGTCTGCGGGCGGGTGGCGTTCATCTGGTTGTAGCCGCCCACGGACTGGAACCACTGCAGGTGCTCCAGCGCGGCGTAGTCCTTGGGCGCCAGCTTCTCGAACTCCGCCGGATCGCCGGAGGGGAAGGAGAACAGCTGCTGCACGTGCAGGCCGAGGAAGCCGTCCGGCTGCAGCAAACCGAGCTCGCGGGAGATCATCGCGCCGCTGTCGCTGCCGTGCACGCCGTAGGAGTCGTAGCCCAGGCGCCGCATCAGCGCGTCGAAGGTCTCCGCGACCTTGCGCATGGTCCAGCCGCGGCCGGTCAGCGGCATGCTGAAGCCGGTGCCGGGGATCGAGGGCACCACGACCGAGAAGGCGTCCGCGGCCTCGCCGCCGTGCGCCACCGGGTCGGTGAGCGGGCCGATCAGGTCGAGGAAGTCGGCGAAGGAGCCCGGGTAGGTGTGCAGCAGCAACAGCGGGGTCGCGCCGGCTTCCTTGGACGGCACGTGGATGAAGTGCACGGTCTGGCCGTCGATCTCGGTGAGGTGGTGCGGGAACTCGTTCATCCGGGCTTCCTGCGCACGCCAGTCGAACTCGGTCCGCCAGTGCTCGACGGTCTCCCGCAGGTAGCTGTTCGGGGTGCCGTACTCCCAGTCGTCGGTGGGCGCGGGCTGCGGCAGCCGGGTGCGGGCCAGGCGCTCGTTGAGGTCGTCCAGCTCGGCCTGGGCGATGTCGATGCGGAAGGGGCGGATCTCGGTGGCGTTCGTGGAGTTCGTCATGAGGCAGACTCTAGGTACCTATTAGGCACGTTCGGTTCCTATAGCCTGAAGTTCATGTTGGACACCTCGTCGAGGCTGCTCGCCCTGCTCGCGCTGATGCAGTCCCGGCCGCAGTGGACGGGCGCCCAGCTGGCCGAACGGCTGGCGGTCAGCGGCCGCACGATCCGCAACGACATCGAGCGGCTGCGCACCCTGGGCTACCCGGTGGAGGCCGAGCGCGGGCCCGCCGGGTTCTACCGGCTGGGCGCGGGGGCGAAGCTGCCGCCGCTGCTGCTCGACGACGAGGAGGCGGTGGCGGTCGCGATCGGCCTGCGGGCCGGCCGGGGCGTCACCGGCATCGAGGACAGCGCCGCCCGCGCCCTGAGCAAGCTCGAACAGGTGCTGCCGCACCGCCTGCGCAGGCAGGTGACCGCGCTGCACCAGGCGGTCTCCGAAGGCCCGGACAACACCGGCACCAACGTGGTCGCCCCGGTGGTGGACGCCGCGGTGCTCGCCACCATCGCCGGGGCGGTCCGGGACGCCGAACTGCTCCGCTTCGACTACTCCGCCCCGGCCCGCGCGGACGACACCCCGCGCCGCAACGACGCCTCGGCGCCCTTCGGCGACTGGCCGGTGCTGGTCGAGCCCTACCGCCTGGTGAGCTGGGAACGGCACTGGTACCTGGTCGCGCGCGGCCCCGAGACCGGCGCCTGGCACACCTACCGGGCCGACTGGATCACCCTCCGGATGGCCACCGGCCGCCGCTTCACCCCGGTCGAGTTCCCCGGCGGCGACTACGCGAGCTTCGTGCTGCGCGATGTGGCCACCGCGGGCTGGCAGGTGCACGCCCGGATCACCGTGCGCGCCCCCGCCGAGGACGTGCTGGCCCGGATCAACCCGGCCGTCGGCGTGGTCGAGGCGGTGGACGAGTCCACCTCGGTGCTGGTCACCGGCGCGGACAGCCTGGAGATGATCGCGGTCTACATCGGCATGCTGGGCCTGGACTTCCACGTCACCGAGCCACCCGAGCTGGTCGAGCACCTCCGCGTCCTGGGCCGCCGCTACGCCCGCGCCGTGGAGTAGGCCCGCGGACGTACGCTGTGGTCATGTCGGCAGGATCGCGCCGGGCGCGGGTGCGGGACGTGCACGAGCTCGCGCTGGGGATGCCCCACGTCACGGTGGTGCTGGGCACCGCGGACAACCCGGTCTACCAGGTCGGCCGGAAGTCGTTCGTGTTCTTCCGCAACCCCCGCCCCGATGCCGTCGATCCCGAGACCGGTGAACGCTACCCGGACGTGATCGTGTTCTGGGTGCCGTCCGAACACGACAAGCAGGCCCTGGTCCAAGATCAAGGATCACCGTTCTTCACCACGTCGCACTTCAACGGTCACCCGTCGGTGTTGTTGCGGGCCAGCCGGATCGGCGAGCTCACCCTGCGGGAGCTGACCGAGGTCGTGCAGGACGCCTGGCTCTCCCGCGCCTCGCCGACCAGGGCCGCCGCCTGGCTGCGCAGCCGCGCGGCGCAATGACCAGCAGCGCCTGAGCGCGCTCCGCGCTGGGCCGAAGCGAGGGCGCGCACTCCCTGTGCGGCAGAAGCGCTTCTGCGGCAAGGAGATCCGGCACCGGCGCGGCAACTGCTCGCCCAGCAGTGTGTGTTCACCTGTCGTCACCCTTAGCGCTGAGCATTGATGCTCGCCACACTCCTGGGTGTCACTCGATCTGATGGGGGTTCACTGTGGAGCGACGCAGCTTCTTATGGGTCGCCGTGGTCGGCGCCGCGGCCGCGGCTTTCGGCGGGGCGGCCTGGCGGGAGGCCTTCGCCGAGGGCGCCCAGCCCGGCCCCAGCCCCTACGGCGCGCTGTTGTCCGCTGACGCCAACGGGATCCAGCTGCCGCAGGGGTTCACCAGCCGGGTCATCGCGCGCACCGGGCAGCAGGTGGCAGGCACCGGCTACACCTGGCACCCGGCGCCGGATGGCGGGGCCTGTTTCGCCGACGGCAGCGGCTGGATCTATGTCTCCAACAGCGAGGTGCCCAGCACCGGCGGGGTGGGCGCGGTCAAGTTCGACAGCACCGGCAAGATCACCGGCGCTTACCGCACCCTGGCCAACACCAACGTCAACTGCGCCGGGGGCGCGACCCCGTGGCAGACCTGGCTCTCCTGTGAGGAGGTGGACCGCGGCTACGTCTATGAGACCGACCCGTGGGGCGTCAAGGCCGCCATCCGCCGCCCGGCGATGGGCCGGTTCAAGCACGAGGCCTGTGCCACCGACGCCGACCACGGCTACATCTACCTCACCGAGGACGTCTCCGACGGCTGCTTCTACCGCTTCAAGCCCACCACCTGGGGCGATCTGTCCAGCGGCACCCTCGAAGTGCTCAAGGGCGGCAGCTCCCAGACCAGCGGCCCGGTGACCTGGGCCCGGGTCCCGGACCCCGCGGGCTCCTCGACCGCGACCCGCAACCAGGTCAGTGGCGCGAAGCGCTTCAACGGCGGTGAGGGCTGCTACTACGCGGGCGGGACCTGCTGGTTCACCACCAAGGGGGACAACCGGGTCTGGGCCTATGACGCGAAGACCAGCTCGATCAGCCTGACCTACGACGACGACCTGGTCACCAGCGACACCGCGCCGCTGACCGGCGTGGACAACGTGACCGGGACCAGTGGCGGGGACCTCTTCGTGGCCGAGGACGGCGGCGACCTGGAGATCTGCATCATCACCAAGGCTGGGGTGGTGGCCCCGTTCCTGCGGGTCAATGGGCACAGCGATTCGGAGATCTGCGGCCCGGCGTTCAACCCGGCGGGCAACCGGCTCTACTTCTCCTCCCAGCGCGGCACCAGCGGGAGCAGCAGCGGCGGCATCACCTACGAGGTCACCGGCCCGTTCCGGGCCTGATCCGGGCCTGCCCGCCCCGCGCTGGGCCGCACGTGCGCGCGCACCCCCTGCGGGTCGAACAGCACCAGCAGCTCCACCGCCTCCCCGTCGGCGCTGCCCAGCCAGTGCGGCACGGAGGTGTCGAACTCAGCGGCCTGACCGGGCGGCAGCACCAGGTCGCGGTCGCCGACCAGCAGGCGCAACTGGCCGTTGAGCACGTACAACCACTCGAAGCCGGGATGGGTCTGCGGGGTTGGTTCGACCGGTTCCCGCCGGGCCGGGATGAGCATCTTGAACGACTGCACCCCACCCGGTCGCCGGGACAGCGGCACGAAGGTCAGGCCGAAGCGGTGGATCGGCTTGAGGTGGATGCGGGGGTCGCCGGTGCGGGGCGCGCCGACCAGGTCGTCCAGCGGCACGTCGTAGGTGCGCGCCAGCGGCAGCAGCAGTTCCAGGGTCGCCTTGCGCTGCCCGCTCTCCAGCCTGGACAGGGTGCTCTCCGAGATGCCGGTGGTCACCGCGAGGTCGGCCAGGGTGATGCCGCGGGCGTTGCGCAGCGCCCGCAGCCGCGGTCCGACCGCCTCCAGCACGTCCTCCATGTCGTCCACGGGATCAGGTTGCCAGAACGGCAAGAATCCGTGCCAGTCGATCTGGCCGCTGGCGAGACTTGGCCGCATGAACAGCACCGATCCGGTCGCCTTCTGGGACGACCTCTACGCCGCCCGACCGGCCGCCGGCGACCCGCGGCCGAACAGCACACTCGTCGACCTGACCGCCGACCTGCCGCCCGGCCTCGCACTGGACCTGGGCTGCGGCAGCGGCGGCGACTCGCTGTGGCTGGCTCGCCGGGGCTGGCAGGTCACCGCGGTCGACATCTCGGCCGTGGCGACCCAGCGACTCGCCGACCGCGCCCAGTCCCTCGGCCTCGGTGAACGGCTCACCGCCCAGAGTCACGACCTGCGCGACTCCTTCCCCAGCGGCTGCTTCGACCTCGTCTCCGCGCACTACCTGCACACCCCGTTCGACCTGGACCGGGCGAGCGTCCTGCGCACCGCGGCGCACGCGCTGCACCCTGGCGGGCGGCTGCTGGTCGTGGACCACGGCTCGACCGCGCCGTGGTCCTGGAACCAGGACCCGGACGCGCATTTCCCGTCGCCACAGGAGGTCGCGGCCGAGCTTGACCTCGATCCGGCGCAGTGGGCGGTGGCGCGAGCCGAGTCGCCGCGCCGGGTCGCCACCGGGCCGGGCGGGCGCACCGCCGAGGTCATCGACCACGTCCTGCTGCTCCGGCGGGCCGCATGACCCGACGCCGCGACCAGCCACCGCCGCGCACCGGCGGCAGTGAAGCCGAGACCCTGCGCGGGTTCCTGGACTACCTCCGCGACTCGATCGCGGCGAAGGTGCGCGGCGCGCCCGAACCGCGGGTGCGCACCGCCGGGGTGCCCTCGGGCACCAACCTGCTCGGCCTGCTCAACCACCTCACCCACGTCGAGCGCGCCACTTTCCTCGGCGCGAAGGTCACCGACTGGCAGGCCACCTTCCACGCCGCGCCGCAGGACAGCGTCGCCGAGGTGCTCGCCCGCTACCGGAAGACCGTGCAGCGCGCGAACAAGGTGCTCGACGGCTGCACCGACCTCGGCGCGCCGGTTCCGGGTGGCCGCGCCAGCGCTCGCTGGGCGCTGACCCACCTGATCGAGGAGACCGGCCGCCACGCGGGCCACGCCGACATCCTGCGCGAGCTCATCGACGGCGCCACCGGGCGCTGACCCACCGTCTACATAGGACAGAGAGCATGATTTCCACATCCAGGTTCGCCCGTGCGGCAACGACTTTCGCGCTGACCCTCCTGCTCACCGGCGCGGCCTGTGCCGCACCCGCCCCCGCCCCCGAGGTGCCCGCCTACGCCACGGTCACCCAGGCCGACCCGAAGTTCACCGGCGCCTTCCGGCACGAGTTCACCGAGGTCGACGGCGTCCGCATGCACTACGTGACCGGGGGCCGCGGCACGCCGGTGGTGCTGCTGCACGGCTGGCCGCAGACCTGGTACGGCTGGTGGCCGATCATGCCCGCGCTGGCCGAGCACCACACCGTCTACGCCGTCGACCTGCCAGGACTCGGCGACAGCACCGGCAAGCCAACCGGTTACGACAAGGCCACCCTGGCCCGCTACGTGCACACCCTGATCGCCGACCGGCTCGGCCTGCGGGACGCCCGCGTGGTCGGGCACGACCACGGCGCCGCGGTGGCCTTCCAGTACGCCGCCCAGTTCCCGGCCGACACCGCGCGGCTGGGCTACCTCGACCTGCCGCTGCCCGGACCCGGCATCGACGGGGCTGCCTACCGCTCGCTGAGCTGGCACATCGCCTTCCACTCCCAGCGGCGGGTGCCCGAGGCGGTGGTCGGCAACGACGTCCGCGAGTACCTGAAGCTGTTCTACCCCCAGGTTTCCTTTGGCGGCACGGCTTTCGGCGGCACCTCGGACCGGTCCCCGTTCACCGAGGAGGAGATCAGCGAGTACGCGCGGACCTACTCCCGGCCCGAGGCGCTCTCCGGCGGCTTCGAGCTCTATCGCGCCCTGGACAAGGACGTCCGGGACACCGTGGCGACCGCGCCGGTGCGGGTGCCGGCCCTGGTGATGGCCGCGCAGGGACAGGCGGAGGCGATCAAGGCCACGGTGGCTCCCCGGCTGACCGACATCGTGCGCGCGGTCGACGTGCCCAAAGCCGGACACTGGCTTGTTGAGGAAAACCCAGGGTTCGTCACCGAGGAGCTGTTGCGCTTCCTCAAGGGGTGATCAGTCCTCGGTCAGTCCGGCGGCGGTGCCGGGGGCGTGGTCCGCGCGCATGATCGCTTCCCGCCTATTGTCGAGCACAGCCGCCGCCCGCCCGGAGAGGAACAGCATGACCACCAACGACCCCGCCACCCGGCCCACCGAGAGCGCGGAACGGATCGAGGTGTCCCGGCTCATCCCCGCCCCCGCCGGCGCGATCTTCGCGGTCCTGACCGATCCGTTGGGGCACGTGGACATCGACGCCTCGGGCATGCTCATGGACGCCGAAGGCGAACCGGTCACCCAGGCAGGCGACCGGTTCCGGGTGCACATGGACCGGGAAGCGCTCGGCGACCTCCCCCTTGGCAAGTACCAGGTCGAAGTGATCATCACCAAGCTCGTCCCGGAGCAGGAGATCGCCTGGACCGTGGAAGCCGGGGTCCGCCCGCACCTCCGGCACATCTACGGCTACCGCCTGGCCCCCACCGAGGACGGCACCCTGGTCACCTCGTACTACGACTGGTCGGAGCTCCCCCCGGAGTGGAAGCAGCGCCTGGACTTCCCGGTGGTGCCCGGGTCCGCGCTCAAGGCCACCCTCGGCATCCTGGCGCGCGTGGTCCGCAGGCGAGCAGCCTGATGCCGATCTCCGCACGTCAGCGCGAGGTGCTGCACCGGGAGCTGCCCGGGGCGGACCTCGACGAGCTGGTGGTGCACCAGGGTCAGTTCCACGAGGTGGTCCTCGGCGCGGACCGGGTGGTGTGCTTCGCCCGCACCGCCTCGGCCGCGTCCCGGCTGCCCGCCCGCGCGGCCCGGCTGCGAACGGTGGCGGACCTGGGTCTCGGCTTCACCACCCCCGTCCCTCTGTCCGAAGTGGACGGTGACCCGGCCTGCCTGGTGCTGAGCCGGGTGCCCGGCGACCCACTGGCAGCGGATCGGCTGGCCGCGCCACCGGAGTTCGAGGCCGTGGCCGCCGGTTTTGGCGCGCTGCTGCGGGAGCTGGCCGGGGTGCGGGCCGGACTGCCGTCGGCGGGCCGCTGGCCGGAGTTCGCGGAGGGCGTCCGGGCCGAGCTGTTCCCACTGATGTCCGCGTCCGGCCGGGCCAGGGCGGAGGCGGAGCTGGCCGCGATCACCGCTCTGCCGCACCGGGTCACCGGGCTGGTGCACGGCGACCTCGGCGGCGAGAACGTGCTGTGGTGCGAACAGGATGGCCTGCCGCGACTGTCCGGGGTGGTGGACTGGGACGAGGCCGGGCTGGGGGACCAGGCGGAGGACCTGGCCGCGATCCGGGCCAGCTATGGCGAGGAGATGGCGCGTGCCGTGGTGGCGCACCTTCCTCCGGACGAGAGTCTGCTGGACCGGGCCAGGGTCATCGGCGGCACTTTTGCCTTGCAGCAGGCGCTGTCCGGGCTGCGCGATGGCGACGAGGAGGAGCTGGCGGACGGGCTGTCGGGGTATCGCTGAGCCGGTCAGCGGGGGTAGGTGTGGATCTCGGTTGCCTTCACCGAGGCCCACAGGGTGTCGCCGGGGTGCAGGCGGAGGTCGGCGACGGTGGCGGTGGTGATGTCAGCCAGCACGGCGGGGGTGCCGTCCAGTTCGATCCTCATGGTGTGCGCGTGCTGCTCGATCCCAGCGACCGTGGCCTGCCAGGTATTTCGTGGGCTGCCAACGGGTTTCTCCGGGTACAGGCTGACCGCGCTGGGCGGGAACACCACGTGCACCGGGCCGGTGGCCGGTTCGGCGACGGTGAGGGTGCCGCCCTCGTCGAGGTGGATCTCGGTGTTGTGGGCGGTGCCGCGGTAGAAGTTGAGGCCGACCAGGTGGGCGACGTAGTCGGTGCGGGGCTGGCGGACCACCGCGCGCGGACTGCCCTGCTGCACCACGCGGCCGTGTTCCAGGATGACCAGGCGGTCGGCCAGCACCATCGCGTCCAGCGGGTCGTGGGTGACCAGCAGGGTGTGGCCGGGGTAGTCGCGCAGGTGCCTGCCCAGCTCGGCGCGCACGCGCAGGCGGGTGCTCGCGTCCAGGGCGGCCAGGGGTTCGTCGAGCAGCAGCAGGGCGGGATCGGTGGCCAGGGCGCGGGCCAGGGCGACCCGCTGGGCCTGGCCGCCGGAGAGGGTGCGGGGCTTGGCTCCCGCGTGGTCGGCGAGGCCGACCTTGGCCAGCCAGTGCGCGGCCCTGGCGTTGGCCTCGGCCTTGCCCCGCCCTCGGGCGCGCAGGCCGAAGGCGACGTTGTCCAGTGCGGTCATGGTGGCGAAGAGCAGGTGGTCCTGGAACACCACGCCGATCGGGCGCAGCTCGGTGGGCAGACCGTCCCAAGTGGACTCACCGAGCCGGATCGTGCTGTCGGAGGCCAGGAGTCCGGCCAGGGCACGCAGCGCGGTGGTCTTGCCCGCGCCGTTGGGGCCGAGCAGGGCGACCACCTCGCCGGGCTCGATGGTCAGGTCCAGGTCCAGGGCGAAGGTCTCGCGGGTGACCCGCAGGCAGGCGCGCAGGGTCATGAGGCGCCACTGATCCAGCGGTCGCGCAGGCCCGCCAGCACGCCGACCGAGACCAGCAGCAACACCACGCTGAGCACGATCGCGGCGTCCGGATCGCTTTCCAGCGCCAGGTAGACCGCCAGCGGCATGGTGGTGGTCTCGCCGGGGAAGTTGCCGGCGAAGGTGATGGTGGCGCCGAACTCGCCCAGGGCGCGCGCCCAGCACAGCACGGTGCCCGCGACCACGCCGGGCATGATCGAGGGCAGGGTGACCCGGCGGAAGGTGAGCCAGCGGGAGGCGCCCAGGGTGGCGGCGGCCTCCTCGAACCGGGGATCGGCCGCGCGCAACGCGCCCTCCACCGAGATCACCAGGAACGGCATCGCCACGAACGCCTCGGCCAGCACCACGCCCGCGGTGGTGAACGGCAGCGAGATGCCGAACCACTGGTCCAGGTACTGCCCGAGCAGCCCGCGCCTGCCCAGCACCAGCAGCAGCGCCACCCCGCCGACCACCGGCGGCAGCACCAGCGGCACGGTGACCAGCGCGCGCAGGAACCCCCGGCCGGGCACCTCGCCGCGGGCCAGCAGCCAGGCCAGCGGGATGCCGAAGAGCAGGCACAGCACCGTGGCCAGGCTCGCGCAGACCACCGACAGCCGCAGCGCCTGGCCGACCTCGGGGCTGAACAGCCTGCCGGGCAAGGTGGTCCAGGGCGCGGTGACCAGCAACCCGGCCAGCGGCACCAGCAGGAACACCAGCCCGATCACCGCGGGCAGCACCAGGATGAGCGGCCGCCGTCCCCGCGCCCTGCGCGTCTTGGTCATGGGGCCGCGAAGCCGGCTTCGGCGAGCACCGCGCGGCCCTGCTCCGAGCGGACGAAGTCGACAAAAGCCTTGGCGGCCATGGTGTTGGGGGCCTTGGCCAGTGGCGCGATCGGGTAGTCGTTGACCGCCTGGGCGGCCTCGGCGAAGTCCTTGCCCTCGACCTTGCCGCCCGCGGCCCGGACGTCGGTGCGGTAGACCAGCGCGGCGTCCACCTCGCCGAGGGAGACCTTGGTCAGCACCGCCTTGACGTCCTGTTCCAGGGTGTCCGGCCGCGCGGTGGTCCCGGCCGCCTCGAACACCTTCTTCGCGGCCGCGCCGCAGGGCACCTGCTCGGCGCACAACGCGATCTTCAGCTCGGCCCTGCCGAAGTCGGCCAGCCCGGTGACCTTGGCCGGATTCCCTTGGGGCACCGCGATCTGCAGCGTGTTCCTGGCGAAGGTCACCGGCGTGGCGGTGACCGTGCCGGTGTCGGTCACCTGCTTCATGTTCGCCGGGGCGGCCGCGGCGAACACGTCGGCCGGCGCGCCCTGGTTGAGCTGCTGGGCCAGCGCCGAGCTGCCCGCGAAGTTGAACTTCACCGTGGTGCCGGGGTTGGCGGCCTCGAAGTCCTTGCCCAGCTTGGTGAAGGACTCGGTCAGCGAGGCGGCGGCGAACACGGTGAGCGTGCCGCCGGTGGGGGAGGAGCCCGGCTGCGCGGTGCCACAACCGGCCAGTGCCAGCACCACGAGCAGTGCGGTCAGTGTGCGCACTTCAGGCCTCCGGGATCTCGACGACGACGTGGGTGGACTTGATCGAGGCCACCGCGACGCTGCCGACCTCCAGGCCCAGCTCCTCCGCGGACTCCCGGCTCATCAGCGACACGATCCGGAACGGCCCTGCCTGCATGTCGACCTGCGCCATCACCCCGTCCTTGACCACCCGGGTGACGATGCCCTTCATCCGGTTGCGCGCGGAGGCGGCCACCGTGACGCCGGGCTCGGCCGACTCGGACAGCTGCTGGGCGAAGGCGGCCAGCTCGGTGCCTGCCACGCCCTTGCGGCCGTTGTCCAGCGTGATCGCGGCCAGCCGGCCCTGGTCGATCCAGCGGCGCACGGAGTCATCGCTGACGCCCAGCAGCGCGGCAGCCTCGCTGATCCGCAGATTCGGCATGAAACGGAGTCTAGAGCCGCTTCAGCGGATCCGCGATCGGCATCGCCTAGCCAAACTTCGCCCTTGACAGCCCAGGTCAGAGCGGATTGTATGACAGTCATACCGTCATTCAATCGACTCGAGGAGGTGGTCTCGTGGCCCCGACACCGGGGAGACCCGCCAGATCGCGGGCGGCCAGACGGGTGCTGCTGGCGGCGGGGTTCGGCAACTTCATGGAGTGGTTCGACTTCGCCGTCTACGGCTTCCTGGCCACGACGATCGGCAGCGTCTTCTTCCCGGCGGCCGACGCCACCGGCCGCCTGCTCGCCGCGCTCGGCGTCTTCGGCGTCGCGCTGCTCATGCGGCCGCTGGGCGGCGCGGTCTTCGGCATCGTGGGCGACCGCTACGGCAGGCGGGCGGCGCTGTCCGGTTCGGTGATCGTGATGGCGGTGTCCACCACCCTGATCGCGTTCCTGCCCGGCTACGCCACCGCCGGTGTGCTCGCGCCGGTCCTGCTCGTGCTGCTGCGCTGTGCCCAGGGGTTCTCCATCGGCGGCGAGTGGGCAGGCTCCTCGGTGTTCCTGGTGGAGCAGGCGCCGAGGCACCGGCGAGCCCTGTGGGGCAGCGTGGTGCCTGCCACCGCGGGAGCGGGCGCGCTCGCGGGGGCACTGGTCACCCTCGGGCTCTCGGTCTGGCTCTCTGGGGAGGCCATGTCCTCCTGGGGGTGGCGCGTGCCGTTCATCCTGGCCGCGCCACTGGGGGTGGCCGGGTTCTACGTCCGGACGAAGCTGGAGGACACGCCGGAGTTCCAGGCGGTGCGGCGTGCGGACTCGATCGCGGAAGCCCCGCTGCGGGAGGCCCTTCGGGAGAACCGGCGGGCCATCGCGCTGGTGTTCTTCGCCACGGCGACCGCGGCGGTCGGGTTCTACTACCTGGTCACCTCGGTGCCGAACTTCCTGACCTCCGCCAGGGTCGGGCTGAGCGAGCCGGCCGCGCTCGCGGCCACCGCGGGCGGGCTCGCGGTGTACTCGGCGCTCTGCCCGCTGGCGGGGGTGCTGGCGGACCGGTTCGGCAGGCGACCGACGATGCTCCTCGGCGCGGCCGGGCTCGTCGTGGTCGCGGTGCCCGCCTTCCTGCTGATGGCCACCGGCAGCGTCCCCGCGGTGCTGCTCGGCATGGCCGTGCTCGGTCTGTTCGAGGCCATGGTGAACGTGACCATGGTGGTGCTGCTGATCGAACTGTTCCCGGCGCGCACCCGGATGAGCGGCTGCACCACCGGCTTCAACCTGGCCGGGGCGCTGCTCGGCAGCCCGGCTCCCGCGGTCGTGGCCTGGCTGGCCGCCGGGTTCGACTTCGCGGGCAGCGGCGCGCTGTACCTGGTGGCGGTGGCGCTGATGACCTTCCTCGCGCTGGTCCGGATGCTGCCGGAGACCCGTGGCCGCGACCTCGCCGACCACCAGGCGGCCTCCGCATCCGTTCCCGTGCCAGCCATGGATCGCAAGACAGGAGCACCGGCATGACCATCGACAACGACACCGCGCTCGACGTGGGCTCGCGGGTACGGCGGGAGGTGCTCGGCGATGCCCACGTGGAGCGCTCGCTGGCCAAGGCGACCGCGTTCTCCCGGCCCTTGCAAGAGCTCGTCACCGAGTACTGCTGGGGGACCGTCTGGGCCCGGCCTGGCCTGCCCCGTGGCACCCGCAGCCTGCTCACGCTGGTGATGCTCACCGCGCTCGGCCGCGGCCAGGAACTGCGGCTGCACGTCAGGGGCGCGTTGAACAACGGCGTCACCCCTGGCGAGATCCGGGAGGCGTTGCTGCAGGCCGCGATCTACTGCGGAGTGCCGGCCGCGCTGGAAGCGTTCCGCGGGGCGGAGGAAGTGTTCGCCGCCGAAGGTGTGGACCTGTCCGGCCCCACCGTGCACAACGACTGAAACCACAAGGGAGACAAGACATGACGACAGATATCGAGCTACTGCGCGATCGCTCCTATGTGGACGGTCGATGGGTCGGCGCGGCCTCCGGGGCCGAGTTCGAGGTGCGGAACCCGGCCACCGGGGAGGTGGTCGGCCGCGTTCCCTCGATGTCCGGGGCGGAGACCGCCCAGGCGATCGAGGCGGCCGACCGGGCGCGCGGCGGCTGGGCCGCGCGGACCGCGGAGGACCGGGCCGACGTGCTGCTGCGGTGGCGCGAACTGGTGCTGCGGCACCAGGACGAGCTGGCCCGGCTGCTCACCCTTGAGCAGGGCAAGCCGTTGGCCGAGGCGCGCGGGGAGATCGCCTACGCCGCCTCGTTCCTGCGCCTCTACGCCGAGGAGGCGCGCAGGCTCAACGGCGAGACCATTCCGGCCAAGACCGCCGACACCCGGATCGTGGTGCTGCGCGAGCCCATCGGCGTGGTCGCCTGCATCACCCCGTGGAACTTCCCCGCGGCCATGATCACCCGCAAGGCCGCGCCCGCGCTCGCCGCCGGGTGCACCGTCGTGCTCAAGCCGGCCGAGGACACGCCACTGTCCGCGCTGGCACTGGCCGCGCTGGCCGAGGAGGCCGGGATGCCTGCCGGGGTGCTGAACATCCTGACCGGCGACCCGAAGGAGATCGGCGCGGTGCTGTGTGCCAGCCCCGTGGTGCGGGCGCTCTCCTTCACCGGCTCCACCCAGGTCGGCAGGCTGCTCGCCGCGCAGTGCGCGCCGACGCTGAAGAAGCTGACGCTGGAGCTCGGCGGCAACGCGCCGTTCCTGGTCTTCGACGACGCGGACCTGGACGCGGCGGTGGCGGGCGCGATCGTGGCCAAGTTCCGCCAGACCGGGCAGAGTTGCGTTGGCGTGAACCGGTTCCTGATCCAGGACAGCGTCTATGACGCCTTCGTCGAGCGGTTCGTCGAGCGCGTGCGCGGGCTGCGCGTCGGCGAAGGCACCATCGACGGAGTCACCATCGGTCCGCTGATCAACGAGGCCGCTGTGGCGAAGGTGCACGCGCACGTGCTGGACGCGCTGGGCAAGGGCGCCACACTGCTCACCGGCGGCACGGCCCCGGAGGGCGGCACCTTCTACCCGCCGACGGTGCTGGGCGAGGCCAACACCGACATGCTGCTGGCGCACGAGGAGACCTTCGGCCCGGTGGCGGCGCTGTTCCGGTTCAGCGAGGAGCGCCAGGCCGTCGAACTGGCCAACAGCACCGAGTACGGGCTGGCGGCCTACTTCTACAGCCAGAACCTGGCCCGGGTGTGGCGGGTGGCCGAGCGGATCGAGGCGGGCATGGTCGGGATCAACACCGGGTTCCTCTCCGTGGAGGTCGCGCCCTTCGGCGGCACCAAGCAGTCCGGCCTCGGCCGGGAGGGCTCCCGGCACGGCATCGAGGAGTTCACCGAGCTGAAGTACCTGGCCTTCGGCGGGTTGCGGTGAGCACCGCGCGGCTGTCGCTGCCCTGGGGCGGGCACCTCGCCTACCGGATGACCGGGTCCGGGCCGCCGCTGCTGTTGCTGCACCCGGTCGGCCTGGACGGATCCTGGTGGTGCGACTACTCGGCCGCGTTCGCCGACCGCTACCAGGTCATCGCCGTCGACCTCCGTGGTCACGGCCGGTCCAGCCCGATCGACGGACCGGTCACCCTGGACCAGCTCGCCGCCGACGTCTCGTTCCTGCTCGCCGAGGTGGCCACCAGCCGCGCGCAGGTCATCGGGGTGTCCCTGGGCGGCATGGTCGCCCAGCACCTGGCGCTGCGCGACCCGGGATCGGTGGCCGCGCTGGTGCTGTGCGCCACCGCCGGAGGCTTCCCCCAGGACCTGCGGCCGGCCCTCCGGGACCGGGGCCGGCTCGACCACCAGGGCATGTCCGGGGTCATCCCGGCCACCCTGCGACGGTGGTTCTCACCCGCGGGCCGGGCCGCCGCGATCGGCCGGAGCTGCGAGCGCACCCTCAGCGCGGCCGACCCGGCGAGCTGGACCGCGGCCTGGGCGGCGATCGCGGAGCTGGACACGCTCTCCCGGCTGCCGCAGGTGGCCGCACCGGCACTGGTGATCACCGGGGCGCAGGACACCGCGACTCCGCCCGCGGCGGCGCGGGAACTGGTGGCGGCACTGCCGTCCGCGCGGCTGAGCGTCGTCGAGCAGGCGTGGCATCTGGGCGTGTTCGAGCGGCCGGATCCGTTCCTGGCCGCGTTCACCGCGTTTCTCGACGAGGTCCGGGGGAGGTGTGCGCGTGCCTAGTATCGTCAGCCGAATGGCAGACCCGCGGGGTTCCTCAGTCGGCGCGTTCTCGATGCGCGTGAACCGGGTCGCCGCGCCGGTTCGCGAACAGGTGCTCGACCAGCTGCGCCAGGCGATCGTGGAGATGCGCCTGGAACCGGGGAAGCGGCTGGTGGAACGGGAGCTGATCGAGCAGACCGGGGTCTCCCGCACCACGATCCGCGAGGTGCTGCGCCAGCTCTCCGCCGAGGGCCTGGTGGAGACGATCCCGCACCGGGGAACCGTGGTGGCCTCGGTGTCCCGCGAGCGGGCCGTCGAGCTGTACGAGGTGCGCGCCGCGCTGGAAGGCATGGCCGCCCGCGCGTTCGCCGAGCGCGCGAGTGAGCAGCAGGTGGCCGAGCTGCGGCGGGCCTTCGAGGAGATCGAGTCCTGTTTCGCCGCGGGCGAGCTGGGCGCGCCCATGCTGGCGGCGAAGGCGCGGTTCTACGACACCCTGCTGGCCGGCTCGGGCAACGAGACGATCCGGGAGATCGTCGAAGGCCTCCAGGCCAGGGTGACGGTGCTGCGGACGATGTCGCTGGGACAGCCCGGCCGGGCGGTGCACAGCGTCGCCGAGATCCGGGAGATCGTCGAAGCGGCCGAGGCCCGGGACGCCGAGCGGGCGGCGACCGCCTGCGCCCACCACGTCCGGCAGGCCGCACACGCGGTGCTGGCGGGGATGGACGCGGCCGCCGCCTCCGCCTGACCAACTTCGCACGGTCCCGGGGCGAACCCTTGCGACCATCAATTGTATGACGATCATACGAAGGAGCTGTCATGCCGTACGCCGACGTCAACGGGACGAGGCTGTACTACCAGGACGTGGGCACGGGCGAGCCGATGATCCTGATCCCGGGGCTGGGCCTGGACCACACCTACTACGCACTCGGCGTGCCCGCGCTCTCCGCCGAACTGCGCACGATCGCGGTGGACCTGCGCGGGGTGGGCCGCTCGACGAAGGATGAGGACGTCGAGTACTCCGTGCGGCTGTGGGCGGAGGACATCGCCCTGCTGATCGAGCACCTCGGCCTGGCCGGCGCGCACGTGCTGGGCACCTCGCTGGGCGGTTCGATCGCGCTGGCCCTGGCCGCCCGCCACCCCGCCAAGGTCCGTTCGCTCATCGCGGTCGGCGCGTTCTCCGAGCTGAACCTGTCGGTGGAGCTCAACTACTCGCTGCGCAAGCGCCTGATCGCCAAGCTCGGCATGAGCGAGGACGTGGCCGACTTCATCGCGTTGTGGATCATGACCCCAGGCTTCCTGGAGTCCGAGGCGGGCCGCGAGGTCGCCGCGAACATCCGGGCCGGGGTGCGCGAGAACTCCCCGGAGATCTACCGCGCCTTCCTGGACGCGATCCTGGCCCTCGGCAGGCGCGAACCCGGCGGGGCGGTGCCGCCGCTGACCGCGGCGCTGAGCTCGATCACCGCGCCCACCCTGGTGGCCTGCGCGGACAACGACCACTTCATCCCGGCCGAGCTGAGCGCCCTGATCCACCGGGCCATTCCGCACTCGAAGTTCGTGGAGGTCTCCGGCGGCGGGCACATCCCGTTCATCGAGGCCCCTGACCGCATCACCCGGGAGGTCCTCGACTTCGTCCGCGCGCTCGGCAACGCCTGATCGGCGTGGGGCTCGGCAGCGGTGCGCTGCCACCGGGCCGAGCCCCTCGTCTAGGCTCGCGGGCATGCTGGACACGCAGTACGAAGACCTGCTCCGCCAGGTACTCGACACGGGCGCGCGCAAGCAGGACCGCACCGGCACGGGCACCCGGTCGATCTTCGGTCACCAGCTGCGCTACCGCCTGGCCGACGGTTTTCCGCTGATCACCACGAAGAAGGTGCACTTCCGCTCGATCGCCTACGAGCTGCTGTGGTTCCTGCGCGGCGAGGCCAACGTCACCTGGCTGCAAGAACACGGCGTGACCATCTGGGACGAGTGGGCCGCGCCGGACGGCGACCTCGGCCCGGTCTACGGGGTGCAGTGGCGGTCCTGGCCGACCCCCGACGGCGGGCACGTCGACCAGATCAGCGAGGTGCTGCGCACGCTGCGGGAGAACCCGGACTCCCGGCGAATCATCGTCTCCGCCTGGAACGTGGCCGACATCCCGCGGATGGCGCTGCCGCCCTGCCATGCGTTCTTCCAGTTCTACGTCGCCGACGGCAAGCTCTCCTGCCAGCTCTACCAGCGCAGCGCGGACCTCTTCCTCGGCGTGCCGTTCAACATCGCCAGCTACGCGCTGCTCACGCACATGATCGCCGAGCAGGTGGGCCTGGGCGTCGGCGACTTCATCTGGACCGGTGGGGACTGCCACATCTATGACAACCACGAGGAGCAGGTGCGCACCCAGTTGGCCCGCCAGGCGCGGCCGTTCCCCAGTCTGAGCCTCAAACCGGCGGACAGCCTGTTCGACTACACCTACGAGCACATCGCCCTCGACGGTTACCACCCGCACCCCGGCATCAAGGCACCGGTGGCGGTGTGATCGGGCTGGTCTGGGCGCAGTCGGCCAACGGCGTCATCGGCCGCGACGGCACGCTGCCGTGGCACCTGCCGGAGGACCTCAAGCACTTCCGCACGCTGACCGCGGGCGCGACCGTGCTGATGGGCCGCCGCACCTGGGAGTCGCTGCCGCCGCGGTTCCGCCCGCTGCCGGGCAGGCGCAACCTGGTGCTCTCGCGCACCCCGCAGGAGAACGTGGAGACCTTCCCCGACCTGGCGACGGCGCTGGCCTCGGTCACCGGGGACGTGTGGGTGATCGGCGGCGCGGCGGTGTACCGGGCGGCGCTGCCGTTGGCCGACCGGATCGTGGTCACCGAGATCCGCGAGTCCTTCGAAGGGGACACGCACGCGCCGGGGGTGGGCCGCGCGCCGGACGCCGCAGGGGACTGGCAGGAGTCGGCGACCGGGCTGCACTACCGCTTCCTGACCTGGGACACCGCGGCCCTCGTTTCTGGCAGCATCACCAGCGGGTAGGCCAACAGCCGAGCCACTGTCGACGCGCCGGAACGGAGCACTTGGTGAAGGTCCACCTCAGCCGCACGCCCTCGCTGGCCGTCGCGCTGATCGTCCTGCTCTGCGGCGGACTGCTCACCGCGCCGGCCTCGGCCACCACCGATCCGCTGCCCTACCCCGCTCGCGACGGCTACCGGATCAAGTCCATCCAGCCGGACTCCTGGGCCGACAAGGACACCATCGCGGGCAACAACACCGGCGGGGTGGCGCTCAACCTGGTCTGGGCGGAGTGGGAACCGAGCCGGAAACCGGCGCCCTGCGCCGAGGGCGAGGAGCTCTTCGACAACCACTGCTTCCGCGTCCCGGCCGAGGTGGACAGCGCGATCAAGGACTGGTCCGCGCGCGGGCTGGTGGTCACCGGCGTCACCTACGGGACCCCGGCGTGGGCCCGCTACGCCAAGCCGTGCTCCCCGGCCGAACCGGGATTCGAGGTGCACTGCACGCCGAACCAGGCCGCCGACTACGCCCGGTTCGCCGGCATGCTGGCCCGCCGGTACAGCGGGCTGCGCGGGCACGGGCGGGTGGCCGACTTCGTGGTGCTCAACGAGGTGAACACCAACACCTGGTTCGACATCGGCTGCGGCCAGGGCGTGCCCTGCGACCGGCAGCGGTGGCTGGAGGAGATCAGCGAGCTGTACGTGGCCGCCTACGACCGGGTCGTCGCCGAGCAGCCGCACGCGAAGGTGCTGATCTCGCTGGACAACCGGTTCGGCGCGGAGCTGGAAAGCCCCTCGGCGCGGGAACCGGTGCTGGCCGGGCAGAACGTGCTGCGAGCGCTGGCCGCGCGGGCCGGGGCACGGCAGTGGCGGGTCGCCTTCCACCCGTACCCCAAGGACCTGCGGCGACCGGAGATCAGCGCGGACGACTTCCCGTACGTCACCTACGGAAACCTCGGCGTGCTGGCCGGCTGGCTGGCCGCGGAGTTCCCCGGCAGCGTCGCGGCCACCGACATCCAGCTCACCGAGAGCGGGATCAACTCCAGCGCGCCGTCCACCCCGGAGCGGCAGGCCATCGCGGTCTGCGACTCCTTCCGCGCGGTGCTGGGCACCCCCGGCGTGACCAGCCACGTCTACCACCGGATGCGCGACCACCCCGACGAGACCGGGGCCGGGCTCGCGCTGGGGCTGTGGCAGGACAACGGCGCGCCCAAACCGGCGTGGACGACCTGGGCGCTGGCCAACCGCGCCGACCTCGGCCGGGGCGGGCTGTCCTGCGGGTTCGAGCAGCTGCCGCACACCAGGCTGGTGCGCGGGTTCAACCCGGCCCGCGGCCACTGGGCCACCTCCCGGCTGCTGCCGCCCGGCTTCACCGCCCAGCAGTCCTGGTTGCTGCTGCGCGAGCCCGCGGCCGGGACCGCGGTGCTCTACGAGTGCGGGGTGGGCGGGCACAACCTGCTCACCGTCGATCCGCGCTGCGAGGGGCTGCCGCCGCTGGGTCCGGTCGGGTCGGTGCACACCGCCCCCGCGCCGGGCCGGACCGCGCTCTACCGCTGCCTGGTGCCGCGGACCGGCGACCACTTCGTGGCCGCCGATCCGCGGTGCGAGGGTCACCGGGCCGAGGCGCTGCTCGGCTACACGGCGGCCTGAGCTCGGCTCAGCCTGCCGGGACGGGCAGCGGCATGCCGGGCACGTTCTGGTCCGCCGGGACCACGCCGTCGACCAGGTAGGCGTTGACGATCTTGTCCACGGCCGGGTTGCCCCTGCCGTAGACGCCGTGGTCACCCTCGCCGGTCACGGTCAGCAGCCGGGAGTTCGCGAAGCCCGCGCGCGCCCGGCGCGCGCCCTCGATCGCGGTGGACCCGTCGTGCTCGGCGTGCACGATCAGCACCGGCGGCACGCCCTTGCCGTCCAGCTTGGGCAGCGGGTGCGACGGCTTGCCCCAGAACGCGCACGACTGGAAGCCCATCCAGCCGCTGTGCAGGGTCTGGCCGCGGTCGAGGAACTGCTGCGAGCGGCGGATGATCGACTCGCGGTCACCGGTCCACGGACCGTCGTTGCACAGCGTGTTGAACAGCGTGGCCAGCAGCGCGTCCGGCGCCTCGGCCCGCTGCCTGGCCACGCCTTCCTTGAGCCCGTCCCGCGCCTCCGCTTTGGCCTGCTCCGGCGTGCCCGGCTCGGTCAGCGTGCGCAGCCGGAGGAGGTCCTCGGCCAGCGCGGTGAACCGGGCCTTGGACTTGAGCTCACCGATGGTGCGCAGGTCCAGCTCGGTCGGACCGACCTTGATGCCGTCGATGACCACCGGCTTGCGGCGCAGCGCCTGCCGGATCCGCTCGTAGTTCTGGCGGGCCGCCTCGGCGGTGGCGCCGAAGTGGTACTTGCCGTCGTAGCGGGCGATCCAGGGCAGGAAGTCCTGCCGCCAGCGCCGCTCGAAGGACATCGGCTGCCAGTCGAAGGACTGCTGCCAGCTCGCGGTGAACTCGGTCGCGGAGTCCAGCACGAACCGGCCGACCCGGTTCGGGAACCGCTGGGCGTAGTGCGCGCCCAGCCAGGTGCCCGCGGAGTAGCCGATCCAGTTGATCTTGTCCCGGCGCAGCAGCACCCGCAGCAGGTCCAGGTCCTTGGTCATCTGGAAGGTGTTGATGAACGGGCCCAGCTCGCCGGAGGCCTTCTGACAGTCGGCCGCTTGGCGCCGGACCGTGTCCACGACCAGGTCCAGGTTGGCCGGGTTCCGGTCGCGCGCGTCCGGGATCAGCTCGGAGCCGATCGCGCCGCCGCAGCTGACGTTGGTGCTCTTGCCGGTGCCCCTGGTGTCGATGCCGATGACCTCCTGGTGCTCCCGCAGCTTGCTCTGCCCGCGGAAGTTCCCGGGCAGCGTGCGGCCGGGCCCGCCGGGGCCGCCGGGGTTGGTCAGCACCGAGGCGGTGGCCTTCCCGGTGGCGGCGAGCCGGCTGATCGCGATGGTCAGCTCCGGCCGCTGGTGCGGGCGCTCCCAGTCCCTCGGCGTGCGGTAGGTGGCGCACTCCAGCCCCGGCACCGGCGAGGGCAGCTCCTCGGCGGTGCACAGGTGCCAGTCCAGCGCCTGTTTGGCGTAGCGGGCCGGGATGTGCGTGGTGTTGAGCGCCTCGGCCGGGTCGGCCAGCGCCGGGGACATCCCGGCGACGAGCCCACCCGCGAGCACCGGGACGACCACGGCGGCGAGCGATCGCCTGCGCATGTTGTTCCCCCTCTTCGGGTCGATCCTGCGGTCACCGAAGAGTCCAAACCGTGCCGTCGCGGCACAGTCAAGTCCTCTGGCTGACCGGTTCCGGCGGCGAGGGGCACAGCGCCAACGGTCGTCGAACGCATTCGACTACGGCGGCAGCGGTGTGTTGCCACGGTTCCTCTTGCGTGCCAAGTTGGAAAACGCTTTCCTATCACGCGAACGCCCCAGCGCCGGGAGGTTCCATGATCAACCGTCGGACAGTGTTGTTCACCGCCGCGGCCGCCGCCGCGGGCAGTGCCCTGCGCGTGGGCACGGCGCAGGCCGCCACCACCGTGCCCGTCGACCCTGGCGCCGACCACGGGCGCTGGGAAGGCTGGGGCACCTCGCTTGCCTGGTGGGCCAACGTCTTCGGCGACCGCGAGGACTTCGCCGACCTGTGGTTCACCACCAAGTCCGTGAACTACCGGGGCGTCGCGCTGCCCGGCCTTGGCCTGAACATCGCCCGCTACAACCTCGGCGCGTGCAGCTGGAACACCGTCGACGGGGCGAAGATGGCGGTCTCGCCCAACATCCCCCGGTTCAAGCAGATCGAGGGGTTCTGGCAGGACTGGCGCAACGAGGACCCGGCGTCCTCGGCCTGGAAGTGGTCGGCGGATGCCAAGCAGCGCGCGGCGCTGGTCATGGCGACCCAGCGCGGCGCGGTCAGCGAGCTGTTCGCCAACTCGCCGATGTGGTGGATGTGCGCCAACCACAACCCGTCCGGGTCGGCAGGCGGTGGCAACAACCTCCAGTCCTGGAACCACCGCCAGCACGCCGCCCACCTCGCCGAGGTGGCCCGGCGCGCCAGGGACAGCTGGGGCGTGCGCTTCGCCACCGTCGAGCCGTTCAACGAACCGTCCTCGGACTGGTGGAAGGCGGACGGCAAGCAGGAGGGCTGCCACATCGACGCCACCACCCAGCGCAGCGTGCTGCGGCACCTGCGCGCGGAGCTGGACCGGCGCGGCCTGTCCGCCACCCGGATCGCCGCCTCCGACGAGACCAGCTACGACCTGGCCCGCACCACCTGGAACAGCTTCGACGCCGCCACCAAGGCGCTGGTCGACCAGGTCAACGTGCACGGCTACCAGGGCGCGGGCGGCCGCCGCGACCTGCTGGGCCGGGAGGTGCGCGCGGCGGGGAAGGTGCTGTGGAACTCCGAGAGCGGTGAACGCGACGGCACCGGCCTGACCATGGCGCGCAACCTGTGCCTGGACTTCCGCCACCTGCACCCGACCGCCTGGTGCTACTGGCAGGTGATGGACCCGACCCCGGACTGGGCGCTGATCGCCTACGATCCGAACACCCTGCAGCCCGGCGCGGTGCAGACCAAGCTCTACGTGCTGGCCCAGTTCACCCGGCACATCCGGCCAGGGATGCGGATCATCGGCGCGGCCGCCGACAACGCCGTGGCCGCCTACGACCCCGCCGCCCGCCGCCTCGTCCTGGTGGCCGTCAACCCCGGCGCGGCCCAGACGATCACCTTCGACCTGTCCCGGTTCCGCACGCTCCCGACGGGGACGATCCCGCGTTGGTCCACGCAGACCTCCGGCGGCGGCGACAAGTACACGCACCGGACGGACGCCCGCCTGGACGGCAAGCTCCTGCGCTCGGCCTTCGCCGCCGGGGCGGTGCAGACCTTCCAGCTCGACGGGGTGGTGGTCTGACACCCGGCACGCGGTCGGCGTCGTGGGCGGCGAGGCCGACCGCGTGCCGCGGTTGCCGTCAGCGAGCGGACCGGCAGACGATGCAGGCCGACAAGAAGCTGTACGCGGTGAAACCGATGTCACCGGACTCGGTGTTCCGTCGCGCCGGACGCGATCGGCCGGTGCAGTTGTGGCCGGCGTAGAAGTAGCCCTCCTCGCCGCCGAAGAAGGAGTAGGACCGCGGCAGATACGCTGCGTCGAATCCGGTGCATCCAGGACGGACGTTCCGCCAAACGCCCGGATTGCCGGCGTAGTTGCGGCCGGACCACGTGCAGTTGTAACCAATGGAGCAGCGGGCTGCGGCACCGTCCGAGCCCGGTTCAGTCTCGGTCGAGGCCGCACTGACTCCCTGCGAGAGCAGCAGGGCCGCGACCGACCGCCTCAGCCCCAGCGCCTGCTCGCCGCCTCGTCGATGAACCGCACCGCCCCGCGCAGGTCGTGCACCCGCCGCGCGTGCTCCGGGATCTCGACCTCCGCCCACCCGGGACCCGCCAGCACTAGCACCGTCTGCCGGTCCTCGGTCAGCTCCCGCACCGGGGTGGCCAGCGCGGTCGTCGGCTGGTGCGACCACACCACGGTCACCAGTGGACGTAACCGCCGTACCGCGCCCAGCAGCGCGGCCGGGGGCACCCGGGCGCCGAGCATGCGGGAGCTGCGGCGCAGGCCGGCCAGTGCGGCGGCGAGGGCGTCCAGGGGCAGGGTGTGGTGTTCGTCGGGGGCGGCGGAGAGCAGGGCGCACAGCGTGCCCTGTTCGGGGAGGTGGGTGAGCTCGCGCAGGACGTGCTCGATGCTGTCGCTGATCACGTGCTCGATCTCCACGCCGCTGCCGGACTCGGCCACCCGCTGGCCGAGCTCGACCAGCACCGGCGTGCACACCCGTTCCCAGGCCGCGATCACGCCGAACTCGGCGATCGCGGTGCGGGTGAGGTGGCGCAGCGCGGGCGCGTCCATGCGCAGTGCGGCCGCGTGCAGTCCGCGCACGGCCGACTCGGTGGTCAGCTCGGGCGGCGCGGGGAACACCGGCCCGGCCGCTGGGTCCGGCTCGGCGAGCGCGGTGGCCGCCGCCGCGGCCGCGGCCATGCCCTGGCCGGTCAGCTCGACCATGCGGCGGAGCCTGCGCACGTCCTCCTCGGTGTAGCGGCGGTGCTTGCCCGGCTGGTGCGCGCCGGGGCCCAGGCCGTAGCGGCGTTCCCAGGTGCGCAGGGTGATCGCGGAGACGCCCAGTCGCTGGGCCACCGCTTTCGGCGTCCACTCACCCGAGGACGGCTTCTCCCCAGGTCCGACCATGCCGGGACGCTCCCCTCATCTTCGCCGCTGCTGGGTGATCAGCTCGCGCAGCTCATTCTCTCCAAGGCCGCCCCAGACCCCGAACACCTCCTCGGTCTCCAGCGCGTGCCGCCTGCACTCCGGCACCACCGGGCAGGCGGCGCAGACGGCCTTGGCCGCCTGCTCGCGGGCCGTTCGGCTGACGCCGCGGGCGTTGAACGGGTGGAAGAACAGCGCCGCGTCACGGCCGCGGCAGGCGGCGCGCAACTGCCAGTCCCACTCCTCGGCGACCGGTTTGGGCAATCGGCTCAGTTCGGACATCACCGGCTCCTTCCTGGCTGAGGGTTCCGGCCCCACCCTAGAACCGATCCGCAACCGATTCAACTCGAAGGGCGGCGCTCGGCCGTGCCGGTGATGTTGCGGGCCATGCCGCCGAAGACCACCGCGTGGAAGGGCGCGACCGACTTCCAGTACAGGTGCCCGGCGAGGCCGTGCGGTTCGAAGATCGCCCGCTGCCGGTACACCGAGCCGCCGGAGTCCGCCGGGGTCACCGACAGTTCCAGCCAGGCCCGGCCGGGCACCCGCAGCTCCGCGCGCAGCCGCAGCAGGCGCGGGCGCTCCAGGTGCTCCACCCGCCACCAGTCCAGGGCCTCGCCGGCACGCAGGCGGCGCGGGTCGCGGCGGCCCCTGCGCAGGCCGGCGCCACCGGCCAGGCGGTCGATCCAGCCGCGCACCGACCAGGCCAGCGGGAAGGAGTACCAGCCGTGCTCGCCGCCGATGGCCTCGATCACCCGCCACACCGTCTCCGCCTCGGCGGGGGTGTGCCGTTCGCGGACGTCCAGGTAACGGGTGCCGCCGGACCACTCCGGATCGGTGGGCAGCGGGTCGGCCGGGTCGCCCGCGTCCGACCAGCGGGTCGGCACGTCGGCGTCCCTGATCCGGGCCAGCGCCAGCTCGATGGCCCGCTCGTAGCGGGTCAGACCGCCGGGGGGATCGGGGATGTGCGCGGCGATGTCCTTGTCCTGCTGGACGACCTCGTGCACCAGCGACTCGATCAGCGGCACCGCGATGCTGTTGGGCACCGGCGTCACCAGGTTCACCCACTGCGCGGACAGCCACGGGGTGAGCACCGGCACCGGCAGCACGACCCGGCGCGGCAGCCGGGCCACCACCGCGTACCGGCGCATCATCGCCAGGTAGGTGAGCACGTCCGGGCCCGCGATGTCGAAGCCCCGGCTCACCTCCGGCGGCAGCTCCGCGGCGCGCACCAGGTAGTGCAGCACGTCGCGGACCGCGATCGGCTGGATCCGGTTGCGCACCCAGCGCGGGGTGACCATGGCGGGCAGCCGTTCGGTGAGGTGGCGCAGCATCTCGAAGCTGGCCGAGCCGGAGCCCAGGATGATCGCCGCGCGCAGCACCGCGGTGGGCACCCCGGAGGCGAGCAGGATCTCCCCGACCTCCGCCCGCGAGGCCAGGTGCGGCGACAGCCGTTCCCCGGCTGGGGTGATCCCGCCCAGGTAGACGATCCGGCGCACCCCCGCCTCGGCGGCGGCGCGCGCGACCGTGCGGGCGGCTTCGCGGTCCAGGGCCACGAAGTCGCGGCGGTTCAGCGAGTGCACCAGGTAGTAGACGACCTCCTGGCCCCGCATGGCCTCATCGACCGAGCCCGGATCGAGGACGTCGCCCGGCACGATCTCCGCCGAGTCCCGCCAGGGCACCTCGGCCAGCTTGCCGGGGTCGCGGGCCACCGCCCGCACCTGGTGCCCGGCGCGCAGCAGCTCGGGCACCAGCCTGCCGCCGAGGTAGCCGGTGGCGCCGAAGACGACACAACGCATGCTTCTCACCGGCTCAGTTCAGTCGCCAGATGGCGAAGTTCAGCGCCCCGGCGAAGCTCACCCAGGCCCAGTACGGCAGCAGCAGCACCGCCGCGGTCCGGTGCAGCGGGAAGAAGCGCCACACCGTCACGCCGATGGCCACCCACATCAGCACCAGCTCGGCGAAGGCCAGGCCGTACAGCCGCGCGCCGAAGAAGATCGGGGTCCAGGCCGCGTTGAGCGCCAGCTGCACGCCGTAGGCCGCGAGGGCGGAGCGGGTCGCCGGTCCACTGGTGTGCCGCCAGAGCAGCCAGCCGGAGATCGCGATCATCGCGTAGAGCACCGTCCACACCGGACCGAACAGCCAGGACGGCGGGGCCCAGGACGGCTGGCGCAGGGCCAGGTAGTCGGCCGAGGTGCTTGTGCCGGCCAGCGCGCCCAGCCCGGCGGCGAGCACGACCGAGACGGCGAAGACCGCGCCCGCGCCGAGCTGGCGGGGCACGGTCGGGTGGGTGGCAGTGGCCATGGTTCCTCCGGGCTGAATCGAATGTGAATCGATTCTAGGGTGGCGGCAGGAAGTGGACAACCGGAAGACCGGCCGCCGTGCGGCACGATCTCTAGACTGGGCGGGGTGTTCGACTCGGCCGACTTCGACCTGGCGCCGTATGCGAACCCCGGCTCGCCGAAGTCCGTCCGTCGCGAGTACTGCAGCTGGGGCGATGCGGGCTGGCGGTCGATGCTCGTGCAGAGCTTCGAGCACGCCCCCGAGGCCGAGTGCCTGCCGCTGCCCGGCGTGGCCGACCTGCACCTGGTGCTGTGCGTGGCCGGGGACGTGGACCTCCAGGTGCGCGCCGACGGCAAGCCGGTCCGCCGCCGCTGGCTGCCGGGCAGCCTGGAGCTGATGGTCCCCGGCCTGTCCAGTGTGCGCAGCTATCGCTCCAGGTCGGCGATGCGCACCGTCCAGGTGCACATCCCGTCCGCGACCGTGCGCCGCGTCGCCGCTCAGCTCGGCGGCGCGGAACCGGACTTCGAGGCGTTCTCGGCCGCGCTGACCGCGGGCGACCCGCTGGTCGAGCACCTGGTCCGCGCCCTGCCCGCGGCCCAGGAGGCCAACGACCTCTACGCCGAGTCCGCCGCGGCCTTCCTGGTCACCCACCTGCTCACCCAGGGCCGTCGGCCGCGCCGGCCCGGCCCCGAGCACGCCGCGGTCCGCGCGGCCGCGGCGATCATGCGGGACCGGCTGGCCGAGCCGCTGCGGGTGGCCGACATCGCCGCCCAGGTGCACCTGAGCGTCTTCCACTTCATCCGGGTGTTCCGGGAGGCGACCGGCGAGACCCCGCACCGGCACCTGACCCGGCTGCGGATCGAGCAGGCCCAGCGACTGCTCACCGGCACCAGCCTGACCATCGACCAGATCGCCGAACGCTGCGGCTTCGCCAGCCCCGGCGCGCTGTCCGCGGCCTTCCTCGGCCAGGTCGGCCTCCGGCCCTCGGTGTACCGCAAGATCTGACCGATACCGCGCAATCCGCCGCATGTCCTGCGGACCGGGCCCGACCTAGTTTCGAGCCGTGCAGAAATACCACGCGACCGCCACCACCCCCGCACCCCCGGCCGTGGTCTGGCGACTGCTGCTGGACGCCCGCAGCTGGCCAGCATGGTCCACTGTGGACAGTCTGGTGCCGGAACGCTCCAGCGGTCTCGACCGCAACGGCAGGGACCCGGTCGGCGCGGTCCGCGCCTTCCGCACCGGGCGGACGGTGACCGGCGAACGCATCACCGGGCTGACCGAGGAGAAGCAGCTGACCTACCAGGACGCCTTCAACTGGGTCCTGCGCGACTACCGCGCGGTCATCGACCTCTCCCTGGCCCCCGGCGGCGGCACCATCATCACCTGGCACGGCACCTACACCGCGCGGTGGGGCCTGCGGTGGATGATGCGGCGGGTGATGAGCCAGACCATGCAGCGGATGGCCGACGGCCTGGCCGAGTACGCGGCCGGCCAGCCGCTGAGCTCGAAGGACCTGTAGCCGGAGCGCTCAGCCGGGCCGGGCGGCCAGCAGTTCGGCGAGGTCGTCCAGGGCGGCGGCGCGGCCTTCGGTCAGGTGCACCCCCGCGGTGTTGAGCACCACCTCGTCCACCCCGGCCGCCCGGTACTCCGCCAGTCCCTCGGCGATCTCGGCGACCGTGCCGGTCAGGAAGACCCCGGCGCGCACCAGCGCGCGGGCGCTCAGCGCGACCTGCGCCGGGTGCACGCGCAGCCCGGCCCGCCGCAGCATGTCGGTGTAGTGCGGCGCGGCCAGGTGCTCGCGCGAGCCGTTCAGCGCGAGCAGGTGCGGATCGCGGCCGGGCCGGGCCACCGCGACCTGCACCACCGTCACCACCCTCGGCACCGGCCTGCCCGCCGCCCCGGCCGCGGCGCGCAGTTCCGGCAGCAGCACCTCGCGCAGGTAGCACGGCGGGGTGAGCCAGGTGATCGCGACCTCGGCCAGCTCCCCGGCCACCCTGGCCATGCCGGGTCGCAGCACGCCGAGGCCAAGGGAGACAGCGGGATGCGCGAACTCGGGCAGCCCGCCCAGCATGGTGTCGTAGCGGCCCTCGTGCTGCACGGGTTTGCCGTCCAGCAGGCCGCGCAGGATGGTGAGCTGGTCGCGGGCCGCGGTCAGCGGACTGCCGTAGGGCCGCCCGCGCAGCGAGGCCACCAGCTCCGGCGTGCCGGTGCCCAGGCCCAGCACCAGGTCGTGCCCGGTGAGCCTGGCCAGCGACCGGGCCTGTAACGCCGCCTCGTAGGGATGCCGCAGCGCGGTGAGGGTGACGCTGGTGCCCACCGGCACCCGCAGCCCGCGCCCGGCCAGGTAGGCGAAGCCCTGGAAGGTCTCCAGCGCCAGCGACTGGCCCTGCCACAGCCGGTGCGCCCCGCGGTCCCTGACCAGCTCGGCATAGGCGGGCAGGTGCTCGGGCTCGTGCGGCATCACCGGCACCATCAGCGAGACCTTCATGCCGGGCCGACCGCCTCGGCGTCCGGCTCCGGCTGGTACCCGGCGGCCTGCAGGTTGAACAGGTAGGCGTAGTGCCCGTCCCGGCGCATCAGCTCCGCGTGCGTGCCCTGCTCGATCAGCCTGCCGCCCTCGATCACGATGATCCGGTCGGCGATCCGGACGGTGGAGAAGCGGTGCGCCACCAGCAGGCTGGTCGAGGTGCGCGCGATGGTGCGGAACCGGCCGAAGATCTCCGCCTCGGCCTCGGCGTCGATGGCCGCGGTCGGCTCGTCCAGCACCACCACCGGCGCGCCCCGCATGAACGCCCTGGCCAGCGCGACCTTCTGCCACTGCCCGCCGGAGAGCTGGCTGCCCTCGGCGAAGTGGCGGCCCAGCATGGCGTCGTAGCCGCCGCCGAGCCCCTCGACCACGGTGTCCGCGCCGCTGGCGATGGCGGCCTTGCGGACCCGGTCGGTGTCCTGGAGGTGTTCCACCGCGCCAAAACCGATGTTGTGCCGCACGCTCATCTCGTAGCGGATGTAGTCCTGGAAGATGACGCCCATGTTGCGGCGCAGGTCATCCAGGTCGTACTCCTGGATCGGCACCCCGTCGATGAGGATCTGCCCGGCGGTGGGTTCGTAGAGCCGGGTCAGCAGCTTCACCAGGGTGGTCTTGCCCGCGCCGTTCTGCCCCACCAGCGCCACGCACTCGCCCGCGGGCATGGTGAAGCTGACCCGGTCCAGCACGCGTTCGCTGGTGCCGGGGTAGGTGAAGCTGACCTCGCGGAACTCGATGCCCCGGCTCAGCCGCGCGGGGAAGGGCCTGCTGCCACCGCCGATCTGCCGCTCCGGCAGGTCGAAGAGCTCGAACAGGTTGCTGACGAACAGCTTGTTCTGGAACAGCATCGCCAGCCCGACCAGCAGCGCCTGCCCGGAGGCCTGCACCACGCCGATGGCCTGGAGGTAGCCTGCCAGCTGGCCGATCTGGCCGGAGCCCATGGTGGTCAGCATCGCGTAGATCAGCGCCGCGCCGGAGGCCAGCACGCTGATCAGGCCGAGCAGCCCGAAGGCGACCGACTGCCTGCGGTTGATCGAGCGGTCCACCTTGAGGAAGCGGTGCACGAGCTCCCGGTACCGGCCGATGAAGAAGTCGCCGAGCTGGAACAGCCGGACTTCCTTGAAGGAGTGGTCGGTGGTGGTGAGGTACTGGAAGTACAACAGCCGCCGCCGGTCCGCGGCCCGCTCGTACTCGATCTCGTACATCTTCTTGCCGTACCACATCTGCGCCAGCGCGGAGGGCACCGGCGCCAGCAGGATCAGCAGCGCGATCCACGGGTGCCAGGAGAACAGCACCGCGGAGACCGACACGATGGTGATCAGCTCGCGGGCGGTGGAAAGCGTGTCGGCGAACAGTTGGTGGATGTTGGAGCCGCTGCTCTCCTGGAAGGCCCGTTGCAGCTTGTCGTAGGAGTCGGCGTTCTCGTAGTCCTGCAGGTCCATCCGGGTGCCCTTGCACATCACCTGCTCACCGACCGCGGTGGCCAGGTGCAGCCGCAGCACCGCGTCCAGGTACTGGTGCCACACCCCGGACAGGTGCGCGGCCACGCTGACCGCCACGATCAGCAGGCCCACGAACAACACCTGCCCGGTGAGGCCCTCGGTGCTGCCGGTGGTGACCGCGTCGGCCACCGACTGCACCGCGCTCGCGGTGAGCTGGAGCTGCACCGCGGGCACCACCGACACCGCCACGGTGACCAGGATCAGCGCGCTCACCCGCACCGGGCTCAACCGCCACAGCATCGCCGCGATGCGCAGCCAGTCGTTGTCCCGCAACCTCTTCGCCATCTCAGGAATCCCCTCGCAGGTGTGCCGGACGGCCGCCGACGGCGCGCAGGACGTGCCGCCACAGCGCGTAGCATTCCGACTCCCTGGGCAGGTCCACCGGCATCAACCGGTTGATCTGCATGTGCGCCAGGCTGCCGAGCACGCTGAACTCGTTGCCCCACAACGTCTCCGCCGCGACCGCGGTGCGGACCGCCTGTGCCGCCGCAGCCACCGCCCCGGCCTGTGGGGCGAGCAGGCCGTTGATCAGCTCGTGGTGCGCGCGGCCTTCCTCGTGCGGCCGGAAGTCCCACGGCAGCAGCAGTTCACCGAGGTAGTCGCGGTTGGCCTGGAACTCCTTGCGCACCGCCTCGGACTCGGCCACCGGCGGGATCAGCGCCGGGCGCTCCTGCGGGGCCAGGCCCCACTGCCGGTACAGCGCGTCCACCGTGGCGATCGCGACGAACTCCGGGCGCAGCTTGGGTTCCTCCTGTTGCAGCAGCGCGACCAGCTCGACGGTGGTGTCGCTGTTGACCGTGAACAGGTCCTCCACCGGCTCGAAGGTCCGCGGCCCGCCGTAGCGCTCGATCTCCGGCAGGTAGGTCGCGACCGCGGTGTCGAAGGCCAGGTCCGCCTCGACCAGCCCGCGACCCCAGGCCATCAGCTGGCGCAGCACCTCGGTGGCCGCGCCCGCTTCGGCGGCCCGGCAGCGGATGCGCAGGTGTGGCTGCGGATCGGCGTAGCGGAGGTAGAACCAGCGGTCGATCAGGCCCTGTTCGCGCAGCGCGGCGATGTGCGCGCGCAGCGGTCCGGCGATGATCTCGTCGTGCCTGCTGAAGGCGGAGTACAGCTTGAGGTAGGCCCATTCCTCGCCGGGCAGGTGCCGCCGCCGCAGGCTGCGGCTGGCGCCGACCTCGGCGATGGTCTCCAGCCTGCCGGAGAGCGGCACCGGGCTGCGCGCGGTGTCCTCGGCGGAGTGCGCCACCAGCGGCACCACGATCTCCTCCAGGTACCGCGCACCGTCCACATCGGACAGCCACAGGTCGTCGAAGGCGGGCAGCATCTCGTGCAGCACCGCCGGGCCGTGCTCGCCGCCGAGCTGCCCGGCCAGCTCGTCCAGGCCGAGCGGGTGCTCCAGGTCCAGCAGCAGCCGGTTGTCCTCATCGACCAGGTAGACGTAGCGCGGCACCCGCCACCGCTGCCGCCAGGCGGCGAACGCGGCGCCGAAGTCGCCGGTGAGGTCCGTGGCGCGCAGGGTCCACTGCGCGGGCCGCAGCACCACGCTGCCCCGGGTGACCCTGGGCAGGAAGGACAGGTTCTCCAAGGGGCCCCAACGGAATCCGGTGGGCATGGCGTAGCCGTCCTGGGAGACCTCCAGCACGAACCGGGCCGCGTTGGGCGCCAGGTGCGGGCCGAGCATGTGCCCCTGGGTGACCACGACCTCGCGGCCCAGGGTCCGCGACCACAGGTAGAACCGGTTCCCGGCCACGCCCACGTGCAGGTCGGCCAGGCTGATGGTGCGCTCGGGCCGCGCCGAGGGGGTGGCGTTGACCGGCACCTCGTACTCGTGCAGCAGCGGCCGGAACGCCACGTTCGCCGCCCGCCCCGAGGTGGGCAGGAAGCACAGCTCCGCGTGCACCGCCTCGGGTTGCAGCGCGCGCACCCGCCGCGCGTGCTCGCCAAGGTGGCCCAGCGCGTCCTCGCCGAGCAGGTCGAAGAAGCGCCCGGTGGTGCGCCCGCCGTAGGCCAGGCTGAGCTCGCGCAGCACCAGCCGCCACTGCCCGTCGTCGATCCGGCCGTCCGGGTCGGTGAGCTGGAGCTGCGCGTAGGCGTCCAGGGCCGGGTAGAGGCCGAGCGGGGGCTTGGCCTCGGCCGGGGCGATCCGGTCCAGCCAGGCGTCGGTGAGCTCCACCGAGGTCTCGCCGGCGCACCAGGCCTGGCTGGCGAACTCGGTCAGCAGCAGGTCGTAGTCCGCTGTGGACGGTTCGGGGGTGTTGTTCGGCACCGGGTGCGAGCGCGGCGGTTCGAGGTAGTTGTACGGCGCGTCCAGGCCGGTGTCCGGGCTGAGCACCTCCAGCACCGGGACCAGGGCGTGGTCGCCGTAGCGCTCGGTGAAGGCCTCCCGGTACTGCACCAGGTGGTGGTTGTGGCCGGGCAGCGCGGCGGCCAGGCGCATCAGGCAGTCCACCGCGTCGGCCACGGCCGCGCCGACCGCGTGACTGAGCCCGGCCCCGCGCAGGTCCAGCGCGGAGTCCAGCTGGAAGGTGTCACTCTGGTGGCCGGGCACCAGTGCCTGCTGGGCGGCCCGCAGCTCGCGCAACGGCTCGGTGCCCGGCTCGGCGGAGGCCCGGTGCACCAACTCGATGATCTCGCGCAGCGCCTCGGTGGCCGGCCCGGCCGCCTCGATCCCGGTGAGCCGCTTGGCCACGTGCTGTTCCGGGAACGGGCTGGACTGCGGCGGGCGCAGGTCGCTGATGAGGAAGTTGAGCTCCCGCAACTGTTCCACCAGCCCGGCGACCCGGTCCCTCGGCACCTCGGGGAACCCCTGGGCCAGCTCGTCGACGAGCTGTTCGGCCGGGGTCGGGGTGGCGGCCATGCGCAGCACCGCGGTGACCGCGGCGGTGGCCCGCACCCGCACGCTGCGGTTGTCCGCCCGGCCGTAGATGTCGGCGTAGGGCAGCACCAGCCGGTCGCCACGCAGGTGCGCGCCGGCGTTGCGGACCAGCCGCAGGTGCGGGCGCAGCGCCGGGTCCTGTTCGAGATCTTTGATCAGCGCCAGCAGCCAGCCCATGTCGGCACGCACCCGGCCCCGGTGCACCGCGGGCGCGCCGAGCTCCAGCGTGGTCCGCTCGGCGAACTCACCGAGCGCGATCCCGGAGAAGGCGCCGAAGGGGGTGGGCCGGGTGGACATCCTGGTCAGGTAGCGCAGCAGCCGGGAGTGCACCCGCTTGCTCTTCTTGCCGCCGCCGTCGGCGTCCAGCCGGTCCAGCGCGTCCACCAGGTCGTTGCTGGCCACGGCCAGCGCGCGGCGCACCAGCGGGGTCTGGGCCAGCGCGCGCAGCCGGGCCAGGGCCTCGGCACGGCGCCGCTCGTCGTCACCCTCGCCGGCCAGCAGCTCGCGGAAGGTCTCCGCGGGCAGGGCGGGCGTGCGGATCAGGTAGAACTCGCTCACGCGGTAACGGGACTCGATCATCGGGCACTCACCTCGTGAGGAAGGCGCGGAACCAGGACGGACGGCGCGGCGCGGTCGCGGCGAGCAGGGCCAGCGCGATCCCGGTCGAACCGGAGAGCAGGGAAGGGCTGTCCACGAAGACGTCGCGCTCCTCCTCGTCGCGGAAGAGCAGCGGCAGCTCCGGATCGGCCTGCGCCACCAGCAGCTCCACCAGCCGGGACGCCTCGGCGGCGGCCGGCGCGCTGCCGTGCGCGGCGAACTCCAGGCACAGCACCAGCACCCCGGCCAGGCCGTGGCAGAAGGTGGGGGAGAAGCTCGGGCGCTCGGGCAGGCGGCGCAGCACGGCCTCGAAGGAGGACACGGCCAGCGCGCGCAGCGACTCCTCGCCCAGCGCCTCGGCCACCGGGAGCAGCGCGACGGCCACCCCCGCGGTGCCGTAGCACCAGGCGATCTGGTCCAGTGGCGCACTGGGCCGGAGCTCGGCGCCGGACTCGTCGATGGGCACCTCGCTCGGCCACACCGGGCCGTGGCCGTCGGCACGCCGGATCGCCAGCACCCACTCCAGCACCCCGCGCAGCGCGGCCTCCTGACCCGGCCGCCGGTAGCCCGCCAGCCAGGCGGTGGCCAGCGCGGCCAGTGGGCCGGGGATGCCGTGCGCCAGGCCCACGTTGAGGTGGCCGTGCGGATGGTCGCGCTCGCCCCGGCAGAGCTCGGGGCTGATCAGCCAGCGGCGGGTCAGCGACAGGTCGCGCGGCGGCTCGCCGAGCCACACCAGGTAGTCGAGGAGCCGCTCGGCCGCCGCGCGCACGGCGGGGCTGGGCGAGTCGATGCCGCACAGGTAGGACAGGGTGCCCGCGGCGCCGCTGACCATGTCGTAGTCGGAGTCGCTGACCCCGCGCTCGACCGTGGGCAGCGGCAGGTCCATGACCTGCGCGGCCAGCTTCTCGTGCAGCCGGTCCAGGCTCGGGCCGAACCGCTCCTCGGCGTGCGTGCAGGCGGCCAGGGCCAGCGCCAGGCCGCTGGTGCCCGAGAGCAGCCCAGGCTCGGCCAGCGGGGTGCCCGCGGTCCCGGCGACCGCCTCGCGGATGTAGGTGAACGCGGTGTCCAGCGCGGCGCGGCGGTCCGGTCCGTCCGGCTCCGCCTCGGCGGCGAGCACGTGCAGCAGCGCGAGGCCGGCGTGCCCGTGCGCGAAGCCGGGATAGGACCAGCCGTTGGGGTGGACTGCCTGCTCGGCCGCGGCCATCACCAGGTCGATGACCGTCTCGGGGTCGGCGCTGCGGCGCGCGACCTCCAGCGCGGTCGCGGTGGCCCGGCGCGCCAGCGCGCCCGGCAGCGAGCCGTGCCAGGCGGACGTCGGGGCGCTCGGGCCTGCCGAGGCGTGTTCGGACAACTGGCGCACGAATGCCCCCTTTTCTTGTGGCGAATGCGGTATTTTGCCGAGCGGGTGCTGCCGTGTCTTCCACACACGGCAGCACCCTCTTGCTCAGCGCATGCGGCCCGCGGTGCAGAGCGGGGTGCAGGTCCGGCTGCACTGGCACGTGGTCTTGGAACAGACCGGGGTGCGCGAGCAGGTCAGCCTGCTGATGATGGACAGCGGCCCGGCCGCGCCGTCGGCACCCGC
This sequence comes from Crossiella sp. SN42, assembly GCF_023897065.1. Lineage (GTDB taxonomy): Bacteria > Actinomycetota > Actinomycetes > Mycobacteriales > Pseudonocardiaceae > Crossiella. The sequence goes on along the minus strand of NZ_JAMHIV010000012.1, from coordinate 142,081 downwards.
GGGAGTGGTGATTCTGACGTCCAGATCAAATGCGTCCATGTTCGCCTTTTCCTTTCGGAGAATTCACCGGCCGGAATGGACCGGTGCGGATTGACTGCGATTTCGCATCGCCGTGGCCAACGTAAGTCGCGGCGCGTACACGGTGCTGACGGTCGCGTACACAGCGCTGTCAGAGCGCTGTCACCGGGCTGGCCGTCCAGTTCAAGCCCCTTGTTCCGCCAGGGGCTGCACGATCCGTGTTCCTGCGGCTACCGTGGGCGCGACCGCGGTCACGATCTGGGGAGTGGCTGTGCCGTCTTGGGGGTGGGCTGTGGGGCCGCAGCAACACGAGTTGCGCTTTGGCGTGCTGGGACCGGTGGCGGCCTGGCGCGGCGTGCACCAGATCGACCTGGGCTGGCCGCGGCAGCAGGCCGTGCTGGCGGTGCTGCTGCTGGAGCTGAACCGCCCGGTGCCGGTGTGCACGCTGATCGACGCGGTGTGGGGCGAGGCGCCGCCGCAGGGCGTGCGCAACACCGTGCAGACCAACATCAGCCGGTTGCGCCGGGCGCTGCGCGCGGACCCCTCGGCCGACCGGGACGACCTGGTGGTGCGCACCGACGGCGGCTACCTGCTGCGCGCCGAGGCCTCCCAGGTGGACGCGCTGGCCTTCGAGCAGGAGCTGGCCGCGGCCAGGGAGCACCGGCGGGCCGGCAACCTGGCCGCCGCGACCACCTCGGTGGAGTCGGCCCTGCGGCGCTGGCGCGGGGACCCGTGCAGCGGCCTGGAGGGCTCGTACCTGCACACCAGGCGGCTGCGGCTGGCCGAGTGCAGGCTGATCGCGCAGGAGCTGTGGGCCGAGCTGCTGCTGGCCCGCGGTGAGCCCGCGGCGGTGGTGGCCGAGCTGACCGCGCTGGTAAGCGCTCACCCGCTGCGCGAACGCCCGCGCGAGCTGCTGATGCTCGCGCTGTGCCGCTCGGGCAGGCGGGCCGAGGCGCTCTCGGCCTACCAGGACGCGCGCACCACGCTGGCCGACCGGCTCGGCATCGACCCCGGGACCGGGCTGCGCGAGCTGTACCAGCGGATCCTGGCCGAGGACCCGGCACCCCCGCCCGCGCCCACCGCGATCAGGGTCGCGCCCGCCCCGCCACCCGCGGCCGCTCCGGTGACGCCCGCGCAGCTGCCTGCCGCGGTGCGCGCCTTCACCGGCCGGGACGCCGAGCTGGGGCAGCTCGTCGTGGCCGCCTCCGGCGCGGCCGACCCGGACCGGCAGGACAGCGAGATCGTCGCCATCGACGGGATGCCGGGGGTGGGCAAGACCGCGCTGGCCGTGCACGCCGCCCGCGCGGTGGCCGAGCACTTCCCGGACGGCCAGATCTACCTGCGGCTGGGCGCCTTCAGCGCGGACCGGCCGCCGGTGGCTCCCGAGGACGCGCTGGCCGACCTGCTGCGCGCGGTGGGCGTGCCCGGCGCGGAGATCCCCGACGGGCTGCCGGCCCGCGCCGCGCTGTGGCAGGCCAGCCTGCGGGAGAAGCGGCTGCTGCTGGTGCTCGACGACGCCACCGGCCACGAACAGCTCCGCCCGCTGCTGCCCGGTCCTGGCCGCTGCCTGGTGCTGATCACCAGCCGCCGCAGGCTGACCGCGCTGGAATGCCTGCGGACCGTGGAGCTGCACCCGCTACCCGCCGAGGAGGCCCGCGCCCTGTTCCTGCGCCTGGCCGGCCGGCCGGAGCAGGAGCCCGACCCGGTGGCGCTGGCCGAGCTCACCGCGCTGTGCGGGCGGCTGCCGCTGGCGATCACGTTGCTGGCCGGGCGGTTGCGGCACCGTCCACGGTGGACACTGCGCTACCTGGTGGACCTGCTGGCCTCCTCGCGGATGACGCTGGGGGAGCTGCACGCGGAGAACGTCACGCTGACCGCGGCGTTCGAGCTGTCCTACCGCAACCTCACCGAGGGGCAGCAGCGGCTGTTCCGGTCGCTGGCCCTGTTGCCGGGCAACGAGATCGAGGTGCACGCCACCGCGGCACTGGCCGGACTGGAGGTGCCGGAGACCCGCCAGGAGCTCGAACAGCTCTACGACGACCACCTGCTCACCGAGTCCGAGCCCGGCCGGTACCTGCTGCACGACCTGGTCAAGGAGTACGCGCTCACCCTGGCCGAACAGGACGACCCGGCGCCGAGGGCAGCCGCGGCGGGCCGGCTGCTGGAGTACTACCTGGACGCCACCGCGCTGATCAGCACCAGGGTGTTCGCGGACGCGCCGATGGCGGTGCCCGCGCTGGCCTGCCGGTTCGCCCACGACCCCGCGGTGGACACCGAGTCCGGCGCGCTGGCCTGGCTGGACCGGGAAGCCGACAACCTCCTCGCCTGCCTCACCTGTCCCTCGGCCGGCGCGCACCCCGCGCTGGTCGTCTCGCTCACCACCGCCCTGCACCCGTACCTGCGCAGCCGCGGCCACTGGCACCGGTCGATCAGCCTGCACCAGGCGGCGCTGGCCCTGGCCGAGGACACCGGCGACGAACCCGCCCGCGCCGCCGTCCTGCACCACCTCGGCACGCTGCGGCGCCTGACCGGCGACCACCCCGGCGCGCGCCGGGACCTCGGCGACGCGCTGCTCCGCTACCGCGCGCTCGGCCACCTGCGCGGCGAGGCCGGCGTGCTCACCGAGCTCGGCGTGCTGGACACCACCACCGGCGCGCCCGACACCGCGACCACCCACCTGCGCGATGCCCAGAGCCGCTACCGCCTGCTGGGCAACCCGCTCGGCCAGGCGCACATCCAGCTGCACCTGGGCATCCTGCGCCACCAGCTCGGCGACCTGCCCGGCGCCGCCGCCCACCTGTGCAACGCCCGGCACCGCTACCGGCTGCTGGCCAACCCGCTCGGTCAGGCGCACGTGCTGGCCGCGATCGGCCACCTGGGCACCGAGGCCGGTGAGTTCCCGGTGGCGCTGGCCGCGCTGACCGAGGCGCTGGCGGGCTACCGCGCGCTCGGCGACCAGCTCGGCCAGGCCAGCACGCTGAGCCACCTCGGCGACTGCCACCGCCAAGCCGGTGATCCCGTTGCCGCACAACGCCATCTCGACCAGGCGCTGACCTCCTTCGCCGGGGTCGACGAGCCACTCGGCCACGCCATCGCCCGGCACCGCCTGGCCACCCTGCACCTGAGCACCGGAGGGCACACCGAGGCCCTGCGCGAGTTCCGCCAGGCCCTCGACCTGGGCCGCCGCCTCGGCGCCCGCGCCGTGATCGCGGCCGCCCTGACCGGCATGGGCCGCTGCCTGGTCCACCTCGGCGACCCCGGGCGCGGCGCGGACCACCTCCGCCAGGCGGTGGCCCTGCTCACCGAGCTGGGCTCACCGGAGGCGGCGGAGGTGACCCGCGCGCTGTCCGCGCTGCCGGCGGCCAGCTGAGCTCAGCCCAGCCGACGGTGCAGGATCACTTGCAGCAGGCCGCGGCCTGGACCGTGGGCGGGACGTCCTCGCCGAAGGCGGCCGAGTCCTCCTTGACCACGTAGACCTCCCACGGCTCCCGGCCCGGCCCGTGCACCCACACCTTGTCCTGCACCGCGTAGCAACAGGTGGTGTCGTTCTCCACCGCGGTGAACAGGCCCAGGGAGGCCAGCCGTTCGGTGGCCCGGTCGACCTGCTCGCTGGTCTCGACCTCCACGCCGAGGTGGTCCAGCGCGGTCTCCTGGTCCGGCTCGCCTTCCAGCAGCACCAGCTTCAGCGGCGGCTCGGCGATGGCGAAGTTGGCGTAGCCGGGGCGGAGCTTGGCCGGTTCGACGCCGAAGAGCTTGGTGTAGAAGGCGATCGAGGCGTCCAGGTCGGACACTCGCAGGGCCAGCTGGACACGGGACATGACGTCTCCTTGGATAGATGTTCATCTAATCAAGCAGGGCCCACATTGCCGTCTGGATAGAGGTCTGTCAAGATAGAGATATGTCGAAACAGCTGCCGGTGATCGCACAGGAGACGCTGTGCTGCTCGCCGCTGATGCGCGAGCCGCTGACCGAGAGCCAGTCGGCGGAGCTGGCCAGGGTGTTCAAGGCCCTCGGCGACCCGGTGCGGCTGCGCCTGCTCTCGCTGATCGCCTCCCATGCCGGCGGTGAGGCCTGCGTCTGCGACCTGACCGACGCCTTCGAGCTGACCGGGCCGACCATCTCCCACCACCTGAAGGTGTTGCGGGAGGCCGGGGTCATCGACGGCGAGCGGCGCGGGACCTGGATCTACTACCGGGTGCGGCCGAGCATGTTGCAGACCCTGTCCGCGGTCCTGATGACCCCGGCCCAGGCCGCCACCGCGTGAGCGCCGCCGACGGACCCGGCGTGCCGGGCAAACTGTCCACTGTGGACCGGTTCCTGCCGGTGTGGATCCTGGCCGCGATGCTGCTCGGTCTCGGCGCGGGGCGTGCCCTGCCCGGACTGGGCGCGGCGATCGACGCGGTGCAGGTCGACGGCATCTCGCTGCCCATCGCGCTCGGGCTGCTGGTGATGATGTACCCGGTGCTGGCCAAGGTCCGCTACGACCGGCTGGACACCGTCACCGGCGACCGGCGGCTGCTGCTGCTTTCCTTGCTGCTCAACTGGATCCTCGGCCCGGCGCTGATGTTCACGCTGGCCTGGCTGATGCTCCCGGACCTGCCCGAGTACCGCACCGGGCTGATCATCGTGGGCCTGGCCAGGTGCATCGCGATGGTCATCATCTGGAACGACCTGGCCTGCGGGGACCGCGAGGCCGCCGCGGTGCTGGTCGCGCTGAACTCGGTGTTCCAGGTGATCGCCTTCGGTGTGCTCGGCTGGTTCTACCTGACCGTGCTGCCCGGCTGGCTCGGTCTGCCGCAAGCGGATCTGGCGGTCTCCGGCTGGGCCATCGCCCGGTCAGTGCTGATCTTCCTCGGCATCCCGCTGCTGGCCGGGTACCTGACCCGCCGCCTCGGCGAGCGCGCCAAGGGCCGGGACTGGTACGAGAACCGGTTCCTGCCGCGCATCGGCCCGCTCGCGCTGTACGGGCTGCTGTTCACCATCGTGGTGCTCTTCGCCTTGCAGGGCGGGCAGATCACCAGCCGGCCGTGGGACGTGGCCCGGATCGCGCTGCCGCTGCTGGCCTACTTCCTGCTCATGTGGTTCGGCTCGTTCGCCATCGGCAAGGCGGCCGGACTGTCCTACGAACGCACCACCACACTGGCGTTCACCGCGGCCGGCAACAACTTCGAGCTCGCCATCGCGGTGGCGATCGCCACCTTCGGCATCACCAGCGGCCAGGCCCTGGCCGGGGTGGTCGGCCCGCTGATCGAGGTGCCGGTGCTGGTCGCGCTGGTCTACGCCGCCCTGCGCGCCCGCCGTCACTTCACCGCCGAAGACCCGCGCACCACCGTCAAGAACTAGGAGCTGTCGTGTCCGACCTGCCCGAGGTGCTCTTCGTCTGCGTGCACAACGCGGGCCGCTCCCAGATGGCGGCCGCCCTGCTGCACCACCACGCCCAGGGCCGGGTCACGGTCCGCTCCGCGGGCTCGGCTCCGGCCGACTCGGTCAACCCGGCGGTGGTCGAGGCCATGGCCGAGCTCGGCCTTGACCTCTCCGGCGAGTTCCCCAAACCGCTGACCGAGCAGGCCGTCCGGGCCGCCGACGTGGTGATCACCATGGGCTGCGGCGACGCCTGCCCGGTCTTCCCCGGCAAGCGCTACCTGGACTGGGCGCTGGCCGACCCGGCTGGCAAGGGCGTCGAGCACGTCCGGCCGATCCGCGACGAGATCGACCGCCGCGTCACCGCGCTGCTGGCCGAGCTGACCTCGCCTGCCGCCTGACCCCGGTCACCGCTGCCACTCGACGACCAACCGGGCCAGCTCCGCGGGCTGGTCCTCCGGGACGAAGGTGCCGGAGTCGTCCACGGTGACCAGCCGCGCGTCCGGCAGGATCGCGGCGAGCCGGTCGAAGAGCGGGGGCTTGAAGATCCGGTCGTCGGCCGCGCGGACCAGCAGCACCGGCTTGTCGAACCGGGGCAGCGCCTTGGCCGCGGCCAGGGTGTGCCGGTGGTGGATGCCGGTGATGAACCGCTTGGCGTCGCGGCGGATCGCGGCGCTGTCGCGGATGGGCCGCAGGTAGGAGTCGAGGACCTCGGCGGGGATGCCGTGCTTGCTCAGCCAGCCGAACGCGGTCGGCAGCCGCCGCAGGACCGGCAGCTGGAGCAGTCGGCTGGCCATCCAGATCGCGCCGGGCAGCCGGGCCAGGGTGGGCAGCCGGGTGAAGGGCTGGGGCAGGAAGACCTCGAACGCGTCGCACGGCGTCAGCACCACCCGGCCGATCCGCTCCGGGTGGTTGGCCATCAGGATCTGGGTGAGCGCGCCACCGGTGTCGTTGGCCACGATGGTGACCTCGGTCAGGTCGAGCGCGTCCAGGAACTCCGCGATCAGCCTGGCCACGCCGGGCGGCGTCAGGTCGGCCTCAGCCGGCATCGGCACCCGGTGCGCGCCCAGCGGCAGGTCCGGTGCGAGACAACGGAAACCGGCCTCCGCGACGGCGGGCACGACCTTGCGCCACAGGTTGGCGTTGACCAGCAGGCCGTGCACGAACAGCACCGGCCTGCCGTCGCCGCGCTCGGTGTAGGCGAGCTGGCCGCTGGGCAGGGTGACGGTCTTGCTGGTGCCAAGAGCGGGATCGGGCATGGCGACCTCCTGAGGTGTCGACCTCATCTTGGCGAACCGGGCAGCGGTTCCTCGACGCAGCCCGCCAGTTCGGCCATGGCCGCCCGCCGTCCCGCGTCGACCGCGGCGCGCAGCAGGTGCGGACGGCGCTCGGTGCGGCCGATGCGCGCGCTGCCCAGCGGCGGCCGGATCTGCAGGGTCGCGGGGTGCGAGGCCAGCAGGCGTTCCTCCTCCGCCCGGATGAGGTTGCCGCGCAGCCAGGGATCGAGGGCTCCTGGGGCGTGCCGGGCGAACCAGCGCGAGGCCACCAGGCGCTCACCGAGGGAGGGCGGTGCGGAGGTCTCGTCCGCGCGCCGGGTGCGCAGCGCGAGGATGTGCGTGGCCCCCTGCGCGAGCGCGGTGCGCACCGGGATGGCCTCGCTCAGCCCGGCGTCGACCAGCGACCGCCCGTCGAACTCGACCGGTTCGCCCGCGAGGATGGGCATCGCGGTGGAGGCGCGCAGCGCGGCCTGGATGCCGGCCTGGTCGCGGAGCCGCGGGTGCAGGTCGACGGCCTGGCCGGTGCGCGCGTCGGTGGCGATCGGGTGGAACTCCACCGGGTTGTCCAGGATCTCCTGGAACCCCATCGGCATGATCTGGGTGTACACGGTGTGCACCAGGAACCGGGTGTCCACCACGGGCCGCAGGCGCAGCGCCCGCCGGAGGCTGATGGTGGTGCCCATGACCACCGGGTCCCACCAGGCGTGCATGGTGCTTTCCGCGCGGCCGCACAGCAGCCAGGCCGCGTTGAGCGCACCGGCTGAGCTGCCGTAGACGGCGTCGAACATCGGCAGCAGGCCCAGTTGTTCGATGGGCACGGTCATGCCGCTGGAGTATGCGCCGCGCGAGCTGCCGCCCTCGATCAGGAGCGCCAGGCGGGCGTTGTCCTCGCGGTGGCCGGGAGTGCTGCCCTGGCGCTTGCGGTCGCGGAGCAGCTGCAGAACGGTGTGGGTCACCCTTCCTTTGTAGAGCGTGGCGCTCCGCTGAGCGGAACCACCGCAACCAGGACCGCCAGCGCCGCGAACCCGTAGCCCAGCGTGGCGACCGTCGCCACCCCCGCCACCAGCAGCGGCCCCCCGGCATCGCCCAGTTCCCGCCCCACCTCCGCCGCGCCCATCGTCTGCCCCATACGTTCCTCGGGCGTGGCCGCGGCCAGGGCGGCGAAGCCGAGCGGGGTGACCAGGCCGGTGCCGGCGCCGATCAGCGCGGCGGCCAGCAACACGCCGAGCAGACCGGGCAGGATCGCCGCGGCCAACCCAGCCGCGGTGAGGAGCAGTCCGGCGCGCAGTCCGGTGCGGGTGCTCAGGCGGCCGGCGTCCAGGGCCCGGCCCGCGGTGGGCTGGACGATCGCGGCGGTGGCGGCCAGCACGGAGACCGCGGCGCCGGTGGCGATGGCGCCGAGACCGGCCGCCGCGCCGGAGACCGGCAGGAAGCCGACGCCCACGGAGAGCGCGGCGGTGGCCGCGGCCAGGGCGGCGACCGGGGCGAGGAAGCAGCGGTCGGTCAGACGGCGGGCGAGGTCCGCGACGGTCTGCCGTTGGCGGGGCAGCGGGGGCACGGCGGGCACGGTGATGGCGGCCCACACCGCGACGGCCGCGCCGCAGGCCGCCATCACCGTGAACAGCAGCCACAGGCCCCCCGCCCAGGCCAGCACGCCGCCGAGCAGCGGGCCGAGGGTGTAGCCGATGGACTTGTAGAAGCCGTAACTGCCGAAGGCGCGGCCGCGCCTGGCCGCCGGGTTCAGCCGGGCGACCATCGCCGAGGCCGAGGGGGAGAAGGCCGAGGCCGCCGCGCCCTGACCGAGGCGGGCGGCCCACAGCCAGCCGGGGCTGTCCGCGACCGCGTACAGGCCGGAGGCCACGGCGAAGGCGATCAGGCCGCCCAGCAGCACCGGCTTGCCGCCGATCCGGTCGGCCAGCGAGCCGAACACCGGCTTGAGCACCACCTCCGCGCCGTCGTAGAGGGCGAGCAGACCGCCCAGCACCAGCAGGGAGGTGACCGCGTCCTCGGCCGAGCCGCCCAGGTTGGCCGCGATGCCGTGCGCGCCGAAGGCGGTGGTGAACCCGGCGGCGTACAACGGCCACATGGCCCGGTCGGAGTTCGGCACGAGCTGGAACCTAGTGTCCTGAGTCGAAGCCGTCAGCGTTGAAGTTGTGGATCACATCCCGGACCCGGTCCGCGCCGGTGAACGTCACCTCGGCGGTCTTCGCCACGGGTATGCCCTGTGCGGACAACAGCGCCAGCTGCGCCCGGCGCCAGGTCACCACCGACCCGGTGCCCTACGGATGATCCGCAGCAGCCGCCTGCCCTCGCCGTCATCGATCCCACGCACGCGCTCTGCCACACCGGCACAGCCTGCCGGACGCGCGCGCCGCCGAAGTGGAATCCGGACGGCACCTCACCGCAGCACAGCACAAGGGGCGCTGATGCGGCGCTAGCCGAGATCTAGAACCTCATCGTCCGCGTGCGTGCCGAACTCGGCGACGCGCACCTCCGCGATGCGCTCGTACCGGCTGATCCGGTCGGTCCACTCCGCGTCGACGCCGAACGCCACCTGCGCGAAGCCCACCCGCCCGACGGCCTCGGCCAGGCCCGGGTCGCCAGGCGCCAGCAGCCGCACCGGCGTGTCAAGCGCCACGGTGTGCGGCGGCACGAAGTACTCGTCCGGCAAAACGGTGCGCGCATGGACGAGCGCGCCGACAGCGACAACCGAACCGGCCCCCAACCGTGCGCTCTGCAGGATCGTCGCCGCGGTCGCCACGTAGACGCACCTGCCGACCGCACAACCCAGCAGCGTGGCATGCGGCCCCACGAAGACGTGATCGTCGACAAGCACCGGCTGATCGCCGGCGACCGCAGACCCGCGCAACACGGCGTTCTCGCAGATCACCGCCGCCTCCCCGACCTCGATCCGAGACCCCTCGGCATCGAGCACCGCGCCGTACATCACCCGCGCCCTCGGCCCCACGCGGACATCACCGACGAGCGTGGCCGTCGGGGCGACGTAGGCGGTGGGATGGACCCGCGGCTCATGCCCGCGGTGCCGGATGCGGATTCCCTGCGCTACAGCGATCATGAGCGGATTCTCGGCCGACCGACCGCGAGCATGCTGGCGGATTTCAGACGTCGCGTTCGAGGAGACCTGTGCCATCCTCGATCCGAGGCACTACAAGGCCAACGTTGGCTCATACGGCACTGGCTTGACGCGGTGGCGGCATCCCGTCCGCCTGGGGAACTGAGGAGCACTGATGTCCACCACGATGACCGGAGCTTCCGTTCGCCCCTTGGTGACCGCGGCCGCGGGCTGCTGACGCCGCGCGGATAGCAGCACAGTCAGCACACCTCCCGGTCGCCGGGGCGAGGTGACACGTGTCGCCGGCCCTTGGCGCCCTCTGGCGTCTCCGTTCGCCTTTCCGGGAGTTCCGCTGTGTCCGCCGATCAGACCGTCGACCGCAATGTCCGCCTGCTGAGCTGGTTCAACTTCTTCGGTGACTTCCGCCTGTACGGGCCGATCATGGTCATCTACTTCGCGCAGGTCACCGGCTCCTACACCGCCGCCGCCAGCCTCCTGGCGGTGAAGATGCTGTCCTCGGCCGCGTTCGAGGTCCCGGCCGGGGTGCTCTCCGACCGCCTCGGCCGGCGCGGCACCATGATCGCCGGCGCCGTGATCATGGTGGCCGCCCACCTCGGGTACGCCGGTGCTTCCGGCTACGGCCTCCTGCTGGCCGCTGTGGTGCTGGAGGGACTGGCGACCGCGCTGTGGAGCGGCAACAACGAGGCCCTGCTCTACGACACGTTGCTGGAAGTCGGCCGGGAGCAGGAGTTCCCTCGGCACTCGGGCCGGGTGAACTCGATGTTCCAGATCGCGCTCGCCCTGGCGGCGCCCCTGGGTGGCGTGGTCGCCGGCGTGTGGTCGCTGCGTGCGGTGGTCGTGCTGTCGGTCCTGCCGCAGGTGCTGTGCCTGCTCGTCGCCTTGGGGATCCGGGAACCGCGGGTGCGCGGACCGCTGGCCTCGAACGCGCTGGCGCACCTCGGCTCGGCCCTGCGCGGCATCCGCCGCAGTCCGGTGCTCCGCCGGTTGACCCTGGTGTCGGCGCTTCGTCACAGCGGCGAAAGCGCGGCCCAGCTGTCGCCTGCTTTTGTGGCGGGGCTGTGGCCGCTCTGGGCGCTGGGCCTGTGGCGCACCTTCGGCCATGGCGTGGCCTTCGTCGGCTTCCGCGTCAGTGGCTGGGTGATCGGCCGGGTGGGCGCGGCCCGCACGCTGCTCTTCGGGGAGCTGTTCGACCACGTGGCGAACTTCGTGGCGCTGATCAAGCCGACGGTGTTCTCGCCCGTGCTGCTCGGGTCACCGGCCTACGGCATGTCGACCATCGCCCAGCAGACGTTGCTGCAGCGCGAGTTCACCGACCGGGAACGCGCGACGATGGGTTCGCTGGCCTCGCTGCTCGGCAGCGTGCTCTACGCGTTCGTCGCACTGGGAGCCGGTCTGGTGGCAGATCGTTGGGGCATCGTCGCGGCGCTGCTCGCGATCCAGGCGGTGGTGCTGATCGCACTTCCGCTCGCCTGGTGGCAGGCACGGTGACCCGCTCCGGGCTGGGCGGCTGACCCGGCTTCCTCTTGCCGCCCGCCCAGCCCGGAGCGCGACTAGCCGATCACCACCGGCCGCGGGGCGACAGCTCGCCGGTGGAGTGCGCCAGCACCTGCTGCGTGTCCGCCCGCATCCGGTGCCCGTTGGCCGGGGCGCCGCCGTCGATCACGGCAGCCGTGTCCCAGGCCCGGCAGGCTCGTCCTGCCGGTGTCGCGATTGTGCTGACCCTTGTTGTGTTCACATGCAACCCCTCACACCCTGGTCTCCCGGATGGACCTGGGCGGCTCAGGTCTACCTCTGCCGGAGTTGTCTGGTGTCGGGGCGGCTGCCGTACAAACAACTCCCGTACTTCCCTGGACGGCGGGTTACGCGCAGGTCACGGACTTTCCGGTACCGGGGTGCGCTTGGTGGGGAAGCCGAGGCGGACCGGGACGCCGCAGTGCTCGAGCAGCTCCACCGGCTCGTCGGCGAAGCGCAGGAACGAGGCGCCGAGGGAGCGGTGGGCGGGCCATTCGCCGGGCGGGGTGAGGCCCGCGTTGGCCAGCATCTTGCCGATCAGCGGGTCGAAGGGGTGCCAGGCGCCGTCGACCTTGATGTCCAGCCAGCTGTGCCCGGTGGAGTAGGGCTTGGCCAGCAGCAGGCCGAAGGAGGTGCGCGCCTCGACGCCCAGGCGGGCGGCCTCGGCGGCGAGGTAGCGGGCGGCCAGGTCGCAGTCGGCCAGGCGGGTGCGGCGGACGAAGTCCAGGTCCTCGCGCAGGTCCAGGGAGGGGACCAGGTAGTGCTCGACCTTGCTGAGCAGCTCGATCAGCTGCCGGGGCGCTCCGGTGAGCTCGATGCTCTCGCCCTGGGCGCGGTGCCGGATGGTGAACACCGGCCTGGCCGGGTCGGTGGGGTGCTCGGTGATCAGCGGGGCCAGGCCGGGGTGGATCCGGTAGGGCGCGCCGGGGTCGAGGCAGCCGCCGGTGCAGGTGGGGATGAGGCGGACCGCGTAGTCGACCGGGACGCCCGCGGTGCCGTGCCGCAGGGCCGCGACCCAGCCGCGCATGCCCATGAACCGCGGTGAGGGCAGGCGCAGGGTGACCGCGATGCTGGCCAGGTCGTGGTTGTCGTAGCGCGGGCCGTCAGGGGTGTCGGCGCGGGGGAGGCCCTCGGCGGTCAGCTCGGCCAGCAGGTCCGGCGGGATCTGGTGGACCTTGGTGGCGGTCTCCGGGGTCTCGGTGAAGCTGCGGTGGTGTTCGGGGATGCGGCGGGCGCGGGCCACGATCTCGCGCACGGGAGTGCTCACCGCGGTCTCCTTTCCGGTCAGGGCAGTTCGGTGACCGAGGCGAGCGCGGCCAGTTGGGTGTGCAGCTGTCGGCGGCTGATCTTGCCGCGGGGGGTGCGCGGGATGTCCTCGACGGCGAGGAAGGTCCTGGGCAGCTTCTGCGTGGACAGCAGCCCCATCAGGTGCTTGCGCAGCTGGGACCTGGTGACCCCTGGACTGGCCGTGAGCACCAGGCCGACGGTGGCGCCGAGCAGCTCGTCCGGCACCGGGTAGGCGACCGCCTCGGTCACCCCCGGGCAGGACTGGGCGGCGGTCTCCACCTCGTAGGCGAGCACGTTCTCCCCGCCGCAGTTGATCACGTCGTCCAACCTGCCCAGCACCGTCAGCTCGCCGTTGGCCGCGCGTACGCCCAGGTCGGCGGTGGGCAGCCAGCCCTCGACTGTGCGCGCCCCGGCGGAGATGATCGCGCCCCTGGCCCAGATCTCGCCGGGCTCGCCGGTGACCACCCGCCCCTGCTCGTCGCGGACCTCGATCTCGCACAGCGTGGGGTGGCCGACCGTGCCGGGGGTGGCGACCTCCGGCGGCAGGCCCTGGGAGGCCAGCTCGCCGGGCGCCTCGGTCATCACGTAGGCGCTGACCACCGGCACGCCGAAGTGCTCGGCCAGCGCGACCTGCCGCCGCGCGCCGAGAGCCGCCGCGCTGCCCCGGAGCAGGCGCAGCTCGGGCAGGCTGATCCGGCCCGACTCGCTCAGCCGCTGCAACTGGCTGAGCACCGCGGGCACGCTGGCGCACCAGGTCGGGCGGTCCCGTTCGGTGACCTCGGCCAGCGCGGCCACGTCGCGCACCCCGCCCACGGTGACCCGGCCGCCGCGCAGCAGCGGGGCGAGCACCGTGGTGACAAAACCCAGGGTGTGGTTGAGCGGGCTCAGCGCCAGGCCGGTGTCGGCGGGACAGAGGCGGAGCCGGTCGGCCACACCACCGGCGGCGGTGACGATCTGGGCCGGGGTGAAGCCGATGTGCTTGGGACGGCCGGTGGTGCCGGAGGTGAAGAAGCCGATGCCCGGCGCGCCCGCCTCGCCCGCACCGGGTTCGACGGTGACCGTCTCGCGCGCGAGCAGCGCGCCGATCTCCGCGCACGCGGCCTGCCGCTGCTTCGCCCACTGCCACAGGCCGGCCGCGCCCGGGTCGGTGAGCACCAGGTCGGGCCAGGTGGTCTCGGCCAGGCGGTCGTACTCCGGCGGCTTGAGCGCGGCGCTGACCAGCAGGCAGGAGTGCCCGTCGGCCAGGGTGAGCGCGGCGGGCAGCAGCAGGGCCGGGTCGTCGGTGGCCAGCCAGATCCGTTGCGGCGCGGCCGAACCGGGGATCCGGACCGCGTCAGCCAGCCGCTCGGCCAGCCCGATCAGCTCCATTGTGGACAGTGCGTCCCGGCCGGGCGAGCGCAGCACGCCCTCGGGGTGCAGTGCGGCGGCGAGTGTCGGTGTCATCGGTGTCCTTCGTGGTCAGTCCAGCACCCGGCGGCGGAAACCGGCCAGTCCGATGGGGGCGAGCACACAGAGAAAGAGCGTCAGCACGGTCAGGCACAGCCACACCGGCAGGTGCTCGACGTCTGCCAGGGAGGCGGCCCGCGCGGCCTCGCTGACATAGGTGAGCGGGTTGAACAGCGAGACCGTCTGCAACCACGGCAGCGTGGACAGGGCAGGCCACGGATACTGGCTGGCCCCGGTGAACAGCAGCGGCGGCAGCAGCACCGCGAACAACAGGTTGATCTTCTCCGGCGGCACCCAGGTGCCCAGCACCAGGCCGAGCGTGGACCCGGTCAGCGCGCCCAGCGCGATCACCAGCACCAGCAGCGGCACACCCTCCGGGCGCACCGGCACCGAGTCCAGCACCAGCCAGCCCACCGGGTACACCGCGGCGGCGGCCAGCACCCCGCGCAGCATGCCGAAGACCACCTTCTCCAGCGCCACCAAGCCGAGCGGGAAGGGAGCAAGCAGCCGGTCCTCGATCTCCTTGAACGCGGCGAAGTCGATGGCCAGCGGCAGCCCGGTGCCCTGCACGCCGGTGAGCACCGCGGTGAAGGCGACCATGCCGGGGAAGAGCAGGTTGGCGTAGCCGGGGGAGGCGAAACCGACCGCGGTGATGACGTGGCCGAAGACCAGCAGCATGAACAGCGGTTGCAGCAGCACCTGCGCCAGGAAGCTCCACAGGTCGCGGCCGGTGACGTAGAGGTCGCGCAGCAGCACCGCGCCGAAGGTGCGGGTGTAGTCCAGGGCCCGGCTCATCGCAGGGACCGCCCGGTCAGGCGCAGGAACACGTCCTCCAGGGTGGGTTTGCCCACGTGCACATCGGCCAGCGCCACCCCGCGCGCGGCCAGCAGTGTGTCCACTGTGGACAGAAGCCCTGGCGTGCCGGTGTCGGCGATCAGGCGGAGTCGCAGCCGCTGGTGCTCAGGGCGCAGCTCGGCCTGTTCGACTTCGCGCACGCCACCGAGCCCGGCGGCGGCCTGGCGCAGTTCGGCCAGCTCGGCCTGGCCGAAGCCGGGACCCGGCGTGCCCGCCACCTCCAGCACGGTGTCGTCGGTGACCGTGCGGGTCAGCGCGGCCGGGGTGTCCATGGCGATCAGCCTGCCGTGGTCGATGATGCCGACCCGGTCGGCCAGCTCGGCCGCCTCCACCATGTCGTGCGTGGTGAGCAGCACGGTCACCCCTCGGGCGCGCAGCTCGCGCACGCGCTGCCAGATGAACTGCCGGGCCGCCGGGTCCAGACCGGTGCTCGGCTCGTCCAGCACCAGCACCGCCGGATCGTGCATCAGCGCGCGGGCGATCTTCACCCGCTGCGCCTGCCCGCCGGAGAGCCGTTGCGGCCGTTCCCCGGCGTGCCCGGCCAGGCCGAACTCGGTGAGCAGCTGCCGGGCCAGCTCGCCGCGGCGGGCCGCTGGCAGCCGGTGGTAGCGGGCGTGGAAGAGCAGGTTCTGCTCGATGGAGATGGCCCGGTCCAGGTTGTTGTGCTGCGGCACCACGCCCAGCACCCGTCGCGCCTCCACCGGGCGGGCGCGCACGTCCACTCCGGCGATGCGGATCTCGCCCTCGGTGGGCACCACCCTGGTGGTGATCGCGCCGATCGTGGTGCTCTTGCCCGCGCCGTTGGGGCCGAGCAGCCCGAACACCTCGCCCTCGGCGATGCGGAAGCTCAGCCCGGCCACCGCCGGGACCTCCCGCCGGGGATAGCGTTTGACCAGGCCCTCGACCAGCACGGCCGGTGTGGTGCTGCGGATCATCAGGACAGCCTGCCACCACTGTGCGCCAGCCGCTGCCGGTCCACCTTGCCGGTGGAGGTGCGCGGGATGGCCGGGATCACGTGCACCGCGTCCGGCACCATGTAGCCGGGCAGCCGTTCCCGGCAGGCGGCGTAGACCTGCTCCGCGCCCGCCTCGCCCAGCAGCACCAGGAACGCCTCGATCCGGGTGCTGCCCGCCGCGTCCGGCACCGCGACCACCGCGCACTCGTCTACAAAGGACTGTCCATTGAGGACTGACTCGATCTCGCCGAGCTCGACCCGGTAGCCGTTCTTCTTGATCTGGCCGTCGCGGCGGCCGATGAAGGTGAAGCTGCCGGTGTCGTCGGCGCGGACCAGGTCGCCGGTGCGGAAGACCAGGTCGCCGTCGGCGCCGGTGAGCGGGTTGGGCACCAGCTTCTCCGCGCTGCGGGCCGGATCGCCCCAGTAGCCGCGCATCACGGTGGCCCCGCGCACGTACAGCTCGCCGACCTCGCCGGGCGGCACCGGTTGCCCGTCGGGTCCGGCGGCCCAGGCGCGGGTGTTGGCGATGGCGCGGCCGATCGGGATCTCGGTGGCCCCCTGCGGCGGCGGGCCGTCCAGCTCGTGCCAGGTGCACACGTTGGTCTCGGTCGGCCCGTACAGGTTGGCGAAACGCTTGCCGGGCAACAGTTCCATCAGCGCGCGCAGCCGGTCCACCGGGAACACCTCACCGGCGAAGAGCACCAGGCGCAGTGCGGGCAGCGCGCCGGGGGACAGGCCGGCGCGGGTGGCCAGCGCGCTGAGCACGGCGGGCACCGAGTACCAGACCGAGATGCGCTGTTCGGCGATGAACTGGGCCAGCCGCACCGGGAACATCGACAGCCGGGGCGGCACCAGCACCACCGCGGCCCCGGCCTTGGCCGCGGCGAAGAGGTCCAGGATGGACAGGTCGAAGTGGAACGGGGCGTGGCTGGAGAGCCGGTCGGCCGCGGTGATGGCGAACTCCGCCACCGCCCAGTCCACGAAGGCCATCGCGTTGCGGTGGCTGAGCATCACGCCCTTGGGCGCGCCGGTGGAGCCGGAGGTGTAGATCAGGTAGGCCAGGTCGCCCTCGGTGGCGGGCGCGGGCCCGGTGTGCGGCTCCGCGGTGACCGCCTCGGCCAGCGGGAGCACCCTGGCCCCGGGGATGGTGCCGAGCCGCGGCTCGTCGGCCAGCACCGCGGTGAGCCCGCCGTCGGCGACCACGGTGGCCAGCCGGGCCGGGGGCGCCTGCGGGTCGAGGCAGACGTAGGTCGCGCCGGCCCGCAGCACCGCGTAGATCGCGGCGACGGTGTCCACGGACTTCTCCGCGTGGATGCCCACCCGGTCACCCGGCCGCACCCCGGCGGCGTGCAGCGCGCCCCTGATCCGGTCGGCGCGTTCGCTCAGGGTGGCGTAGCTGTGCTCGCCGCCGCCGTCGACCACCGCGACCGCCTGCGGGGTGGCCGCGACCGAGGCGTCCAGGTAGTGGTGCAGCAGGTAGTCCACCTCAGCTGCCCTCCTTCTCCCGGACGTAGCGGACGATCGCGGCCAGGTCCTCGAAGTTCTCCGGCAGGATGTCCTCGTCCTCCACCACGATGGCGAACTGGCGCTCCAGGTGCGCGACCAGCTCCATCAGCGTCATGGAGTCCAGCACCCCGTTGTCCAGCAACGGATAGCTCTCGGTCAGCGGCACGTCCGGGCCGGGCCAGCGGCGGCTCTTGAGCACGAACTCCCGGACCGAGGTCTCGATCACCGTCTGCGCGGTCACAGTCCCACCTTCTTGGCTACCAGGTTCATCAGCGTCTCCGAGGTGCCCGAGTACAACCGGCTGCCCACCGCGTCCAGCAGCTCCTGGCCAAGGCCGGACTCGGCCAGGAAGCCGGAGCCGCCCCGGATCTGCAGCGCGTCCAGGCTGGAGGCCACGTAGGACTCGCTGACCGCGAGCTTGGCCAGCGCGCCGTGCAGCCGGGGGTCGTCCCGGTGGTCCAGCGCCCAGGCGGCCCTGCGCACCAGCAGCCGCGCGGACTCCAGCCGCAGCCGCATGGCGGCGACCTTGTGCGAGACCGCCTGGAACTCCCCGATGGGGTGGCCGAACTGCTCGCGCTCCTTGGCGAAGGCCACCGTCTCGGCCAGCTGCCGGGCCATCGCGCCGACCACGCAGGCCAGGATCAGGGTGCGCTCCCAGTCCATCGAGGACAGGAACACCGCCGCGCCGCCACCGGGTTTGCCCAGCAGCGCGTCCGCCGCCAGCACGCAGTCGTCCAGGAACACCTGGGCCATCGGCGAACCGTGCAGCCCGAGCTTGCGCTCGTCGGGGCCGACACTGAGGCCAGGGGTGTCCCGGGGCACCAGGAACGCGGTGAGCCCGGCGAAGCCGCGGTTGCGGTCGGTGCTGGCGAAGACCACGAACAGCCCGGCCACCGGCGCGTTGGTGACGAACAGCTTCGAGCCGGTCAGCCGCCACTTGTCGCCGTCGCGGACCGCGCTGGTGCGCAGGGCGAAGGCGTCGGAGCCGGAGCCGGGTTCGGTCATGCCGTGCGCGGCGATCAGCTCGCCCCCGCACAGCGCGGGCAGGTAGCGCTGCTTCTGCTCAGCGGAGCCGAAGCGGGCGATCGGGTGCTGGGCGGCCCACATCTGGGCGTTCAGCGAGAACATCAGCCCGCTGTCCCGGCAACCCTGGCCCAGGGCCTCCATGGCCAGCGCGGCGGTGAGCGCGTCCGCGCCGCCACCGCCGTACTCGGCAGGCACGGTCAGACCGAGCAGGCCGGCCTCGGCACAGCGCCGCCAGGCCTCCTGGTCGAACCGGACCACGCCGTCTTCCCCGGCGCGCGGCGGCGGCAGGGCGGTGGCGAGGTCGCTGATCACCGCGCAGTACTCCCGCTGGTCCGCGGTGGGCGCGAAGTCCATGCCGCTCACCCCTTCCGGAACTCGGTGATGGCGGCCAGCACCTGCGCGCGCACCGCGGCGCGGGCGGCGGCGCTGGCGATGCCGTGCAGCTTGCCCGGCTCCACCCGCACCGACAGCGCGGGCAGCTCGCTGCGGTAGCCGGGCCCGAAGCGGCCGGTCATGGCGGTGTCGAAGCGGGGCCAGTCCAGGTCCTGCTCGCCGTAGACCACGAACATCGGCACGCCGGCCTCGACCGCAGGGGCCAGCTCGGCCAGGAACGCGGCGGTTTCCCTTGCCTCGCGGTCGGTCTCGGCCTCCGTGGCGGCGGTCAGCGGCGGGAACAGCAGCACCAGCCCGTCGACCTGGAGCCCTCGGTTGACCGCGGCCAGCGCGCCGCGCGCGCCGAAGCACTCGGCCACCAGCACGATCCGGGACACGCCCCGCTCGCGCAGACAGGCCGCGGCGGTCTCGGCGGCCAGGGCCTGCGGGGAGTCGAAGTCGAAGGCGGCCGAGACGGTGCTCTCGCCCGCGCCCTGCTGGTCGATCCGCAGCGCGTGGTGCCCGGTGGCGGCCAGCTCGCGGGCCAGCGCGGTGCTCAGCCTGGCGTTGCCGAAGGCGGCGATTCCCGCGCCCTGCACGAAGATGACCCCGGTGCCGTCAGGCTCGGCCACCGGTTCGGTGAGCACGGCGAAAAGCCGGTCCTGGCCCGCGTCCAGGAACAGCGGGCGCTCGTGGTCGGTGCTCGCCTCAGCCATCGGCGCACCTCTCGCTCAGCCAGTCGGCGCAGCGCGCCACCAGCGCGGGACTGGGCTCGGACTGCTCGCCGACCAGCCACCAGTCCACCGGCGCGGACAGGTCCTCGATCTCGACACCCTCGGCGGCCAGTTCGTGCACCGGGGCGTTCTGCCCGGCCGCGCCGCCGACGGTGACCAGCAGCGCGCGCACACCGGCGAGTTCTTGCCCGAGCCGACGCTCGCGCAGGCTGGCGTGGCAGCGGGCGGTGACCGGGTAGCCGAGCACGTCCACCGTCTCGCCCTCGGCCAGCGCGGCGAAGAGTTCCTTGCTGCTGCGGCGATCCCGGTCCTTGAGCACCAGCTCCCGCATGAACCGGGTGCGGAAGGCCTGCTTGAAGTAGTGGTCCGGTTCGGCGAAGGGCGCCAGGCCCAGCACCGCCGCGCCGGTGCGCGCGGCCACCGCGGCCGCCGGGTAGCAGCCGAGGCGGCTGCCGGCGAGGGCGAAGGGCGCGGAGCCGGTGTGCACGGACACCGCCGCGGCCACCCGTTCGGTGTCGGCGATCATCGTGGCCAGGTCCAGCTCACCGTCGGCCCCGTCGCTGTGCCCGGTGCCGCGGTAGTGGAAACGGGCGGTCACGATGCCGCGCGCGGCCAGCTCGCGGGCCAGCGCCAGCTCGGTGCGGGCGATGGCCAGCGCGTCGGTGAGCAGCGGCGGGCACAGCACCACCCCGCCGCGCGGCCTGCTGCCGCGTGGCAGGTGCAGGACGGTGAACACCCGGTCCCGCGCCGGGCCGAGGAAGGTCACCCGCTGCACGTCCCGCTCGTGCGCCAGGTCCACGGTCATACCGGCTGCCCCGCCTGCCTGCTCTGCTGGAACAGCGCGGTCAGCTTGCCCCGCTTCGCCTTTCCGGTGGCCGTGCGCGGGATCTCGGGCAGCACCGCCACGTGCGCGGGCGCGAACTTCCCGTCCACCGCCCGCAGCTTGTCCACAATGGACAGTGTGCGATCGTCGTCCTCCGCCCCGGCGACGAAGACCACGATCTCGTCCCAGGAACCGGCGCTGGGCACCCCGACCACGGCGAAGTCGGCCTCGCGGGGCAGCAGCGGGGCCAGCTCGTCCTCGATCACGTGCGGCGCGGTGCGCCCGGTCTCCAGGAACAGCAGCTCCTTCAACCGGCCCACCAGGTGGATCTCCCCGTCCGGGGCCAGGTAGCCCAGGTCGCCGGTGAACACCCAGCCGTCCGGGTGGATGTCGTCCAGGCCCTCGCCCTCGCGCAGGTAGCGCAGCGGCGGCACACCCTGGCGGCGCACCGCGATCTCGCCGACCTCACCAGCGGGCAGCGACTTCCCGTTGTCCACCACGCGGATCTCGGTGCCGGGCAGGGGACGGCCGATGGAGTCCGGGCGCTCCGGGTCGAACACCTTGAGCCCCAGCGCCGAACCGGCCTCGGTGAGCCCGTACAGGCACACCACCCTGGCCTTGGGGAAGGTCTCCATGGCCAGGCAGCCGACCTGCTTGGGCACCACCCCGCCGACGGTCTTGATCACCCGCACCTGGGCCGCCCACTCCGGGCCGATCAGCTCGGTGTGCAGCAGCAGCGCGCGCAGCGAGTGCGGGGTCATGTGCAGCTCCACCGCGCCGGTGCGCGCACAGGCCTCGATCAGCTCGGGCGGGCTGGCCGCCCACACGCTGGTGACCCCGCGGGCCAGGTGGTGCAGGGCCACCCCGTGCACCCCGGCGGAGGCGGCGGCGGGCACCCCGCCGTGCGCGACCACCTTGGTCTGGCGCACCTCGCGGGAGGTGCTCATCGGCAGCGTCTCCAGCCACTGCTGGTGGGTGGAGGCCACCGGCTTCCAGGCCCCGGTGGTGCCGGAGGTGAACACCACGTCCAGCTCGCCGTTGGCCGCGAGCACCGGCGCCAGCTCCACCGCGGGGCCGGTCGCCTCTGCCAGTAGTTCGGCCACGCCCAGCACGCCGGCGCGGGCCTGCGGCGCGAGCACGTGCCGGGCGCCCAGCTCGGCGGCCGGGGCGAACTCCGGTTCCGGGGCCAGCACCGGCACCGCGCCCAGCCAGACCACGGCCAGGTAGGCGTGCAGGAACTCCGCCCAGCCCAGCTCCTTGGTCTCGATGGTCACCCGGTCGTCGCGGCCGATGCCGTGCTCGCGCAGCCGCAGCGCGGCCCGCCGCACCGCGGCCAGCAGCGCCCGCGCCGAGACGTCCGGCCAGCCCGGCTGCACCAGCAGGGTCCGGTCCGGGAAGGCGGCCGCGATGTCAAGAAGAAGTTTTGGCAAGCCTGCCGGTTGCTCAGCCATGATTGACAGCTTCGCTTTCCGCTGCTTTAGCCTCGGTGACCAATGACGCCCAGTGGTCGGCGAGTTCACCGAGAGTTTCCGATTCAAAAAAGAGCGACAGCTCCACGCCGCAACCACGAGTGGCGATCAGCCGGTCGTTGATGATGGCCGCGGTGAGTGAATCCCCACGCACATCGAGAAAGTGGTCATCCGGCTGGACTTTGTCGCCCAGGATCTCCGCGACGGTGTCGAGAAGTTCCTGGCGATAGCTGTCCAACGTGTCGACGGTCGACAAGACAGTCCCCTCCGCAGTGCGACTAGCTGGGAAGATGGCAGGAGTGGCGGGTAGCCGCCAGCACTTGTCGGGTGTTGCCGGAATTCGCGCACCTGGCGGTTAACTCGCCACCCAGACGGCTCAGCTGCGCGGGTCGTTCCGGTAACGACACCCCCTACGTCATTCGTACCATCGGCCCCGTCCTTGGTCAAACCAGATGTTTTTGTACACTTGCCGCACGGGCAGGTGAAGGATAATTCGCCGGGCCGGTTCGGCCACAGCCATCCGCTACGGCAACATTTGGATCGTGGAAGTCCGGCACAACGGCCCGCACCGCGGCAGGCAGCCGGGATCCGGAACGGAGACACGTGAACGAGAGCACCCCCGCAGGCAGGTCCGGGCCGTTGAGCCACGGACAGCAGTGGCACTGGCTGGAACGGCACCTGCCGCACGAGCGCCACTCCTTCTCGCTGCCGCTGCTGGACTCCTGCCGCCTGCCGGCCGGGGTGTCCACGGCGGAGGTCCGCGCCGCGCTGCGCACGCTGGTGCGCAGGCACGAGGCGTTGCGCACCACCGTCTCCCTGGACCGGCCGGAGCAGTTCGTCGGCGATCCGGACGAGCACCCGATCGAGCTGACCGAACTCGCCGCGGACGGACTCGACGAGGCCGCCCTGCACCGGGTGGTGCAGCTGGTGCGCTGCACGGTGCCCGGCGAGGAGGTCCCCGCCTTCACCGGCACGCCGGCGGAGACCGCGGTGCACCAGGCGCTCTCGGCGTTCATCGGCACCGGGTTCGAGGTCACCACCGAGTGGCCGTGGCGGGCCATGGTGCTGCTGCGGGACAGGTCGCCGGTGGTGCTGGCGCTGTTCATGAGCCACCTCGCCGCCGACGGCTGGGCCATGGCGGTGCTGCTGGAGGAACTGGTGGACCTGTTGCGCGGCAAGGAGTTGCCGCCTGCCCGGCACCACCCGCTGGACCAGGTCGCCGCGGAGGCCACGCCGCGCGCGCTGGCCGAGGCGCAGCGCTCGCACGAGCACTGGCTGGAGGTGGTGCGCGCGCACCCGCAGCACCTGCTGCCCGCCTTCTGCGCCGAGCAGGGCGGCGAGGCCAGGCACGCGGCGCGGCTGCGCTCGGCCGGCCTGCTCGCCGACTGCCAGGTGGTGGCCACCCGGCACGGGGTGAGCCTGCCGGTGGTGGTGCTGGCCGCCTGGGCCTTCCTGATCGCCGAACGCACCGGGGCGGACCGGTTCTGCCTGGACGTGATCGTCTCCAACCGGACCACCGCGCGCACCCGCACCAGCATCGGCCCGTACTCGGCCCCGGTGATGGTGCCGGTGCGCGCCGAGGCCGGGCTGACCTTCGACGAACTGGTCCGCCAGGTCTCCGAGGAGACCCTGCGCGGCTACCGGTTCAGCCGCTACGACCCCGGCGCGCTGCACATGGCCGTGCAGCGGCACGCGGCGCGCACCGGCGTGCAGCCGTTCTCGCTGCTGGACTTCAACTACCTGTCCTACTTCCCGGACACCGAGGTGGCCACCGGCGAGGACGAGCTCAGCGGTCACACCACCCCCGGCGCCTGCGGCTCGGTGTTCCTGGACATCGAGCCCGATGACGGCATGCTGCGGGTGGACCTCAACACCGGCGACCACCTGCTCACCCTGGACGACGCGCGGAACCTGTTGCGGCGCATGCGCGAACTGCTGCGCGCGGCCGCCGCGGGGGAGGACCTCGCGGTGCCCGCCGAGCGGACCGGGGTGCCCAAGGAAGGCTGGGTCGCCCTGCCGGCGGGCTGGGTGGACCTGGGCCTGACCACCGAGGTGCTGGCCGCCTGCCCGGGGGTCGAGTCGGTCGAACTGTCCATTGTGGACGACAAGGTGCGTGCCGAGGTGGTCGCCGAGGCCGGGCACACCCCGGCCACGCTGCGCCGGTTCGTGCTGGACCAGCTCAGCGAGCTGCCCGGCCTGCTCGCCCCGCACTGGTTCACCCTGCGCGCCGAAGCGGGCGGCCCGGTGCTGGCCGAGGGCGACGGGCAGGACCAGCCCCCTCAGCCACCGGCGGATCCGGCGGAGCTGGCGCTGGCCGGGGCGCTGACCGCGGTGCTGCCGGAGATCAACCCGGACCTGGGCCGCAGCCTGGCCGAGCTGGGCGCGCCGATGCTGGCCGCGCCGCTGGTGCTGGCCGAGCTGGCCCGGCGCGGCTACACCGGGCTGCTGGCCGACGAGCTGCTCGGCACCGAGTCCCTGGGCAGCCTGGCCGCCCGGCTGGAGCCGGTGGACTGAGCAGGACGGCACAACGCTGCCGGACCGGTCAGCCGACCGGTCCGGCCGCGATGCGCTCAGCACGGGATCAGGCCTCCGGCCCGGTAGGCTCCAGCACCGAGGCGGCGGCGAACTGGGTGGCCGCCAGCTGGCGGTACAGGTCGTCGTCGCTGATCAGCTCGCGGTGCGTGCCGCTGGCCCGCACCTTTCCGGCGTCCAGCACCAGGATCTGGCTCGCACTGGCCACAGTGGACAGACGGTGCGCGATCACCAGCACCGTGGTGGTGCCCGCGATGTCGGCGACCACCTCGCGCAGCGCCGCCTCGTTCACCGAGTCCAGCTGCGAGGTCGCCTCGTCCAGCAGCAGCAGCCTGGGGTAGCGCAGCAGCGCCCGCGCGATCGCGATCCGCTGCCGCTCGCCGCCGGAGAGCGTGGTGCCCCGGTGGCCGACCGCGGTGTCCAGGCCCTCCGGCAGCCGCCGCAGCAGGCTGTCCAGCCGGGTGAGCTCCAGCACCTGGCGGATCTGCTCGTCGGTGGCCTCCGGCGCGGCGAAGCGCAGGTTGTCCCGCAGCGTGCCGTGCAGCACCGGGGCGTCCTGCTCCACGTAGCCGATGGTGCGGCGCAGCTCGTGCAGCGGCCAGTCCCGGACATCCCTGCCGTCGATGGTCACCGAGCCGCGGTCGGCCTCGTAGAACCGTTCCAGCAGCGCGAACACCGTCGACTTGCCCGCGCCGGAGGAGCCGACCAGCGCGGTCATGCTGCCGGCAGGCGCCACGAAGCTCAGGTCGTTGTGCACCAGCTCGGTGTCCTCGCGGTAGCGGAAGCTCACCCCGGCGAACTCCACCGTCGCCGCGCCCGGCTCACCCTGCGGCGCGGTCACCGTCACCGGCGCGGGCTCCTCCACCTTCAGCTGCTCGACGTCCCGGACCCGGTGCACCGCGGCCAGGCCCACCTGCAGCTGGGTGGCGCCCACGGTCAGCCAGTCGATCGGCCGGTTCAGGTAGTACAGGTAGAGCAGGAAGGCCACCAGCGAGCTGATCGGCAGGTCGCCGGAGAGCACCCGCGCGCCGCCCACGCCGAGCACGGCCAGGAAGGCCAGCTGGATGGCCAGGCCCGCGGTCATGGTGGCCACCGCGTGCCAGGCGGCCACGGTGTACCCGGCCCGCCGGGCGAGGTCCACGTGCCCGGCGATCAGGTCGGTCTCCCGCGCCTCCGCGCCACTGGCCTTGACCGTGCGGAAGGCGCCGAGGGTGCGCTCCAGGTCGGAGCCGATCTCGCCGAGCGCGGCCTGCGCCTGCCCGGTGGCCCTGCCGATGCGCGGCAGCACCAGCGCCTCGCACACCATCATCATCAGCACCACGCCCGCGGTGACCAGCAGCAGCACCAGGTCCATGAAGACCATCACCACCAGCGCGCCAATCAGCAGCAGCACGCCGTTGACCGTGTTGGCCAGTGACTCCGCGGAGACCTGGCGCAGCAGCGTGGTGTCGGAGGTGACCCTGGCCATCAGGTCGCCCGGCCGGTTCTGGTCCAGCTCGCGCACCCGCAGCCGCATGATCCGGCCGACCAGGCCTACCCGGACGCCGCGCACCACGTTCTCCCCGGTGCGCTCCAGCAGGTAGGTGCCGCCCGCGTGCAGCGCGGCGGCGAGCACGAACAGCACGGCCATCAGCAGCACCGGCCCGGTCAGGTCACCACCGGCGCTGAGGGTGTCCAGCACCTCCTTGGTGGCCAGCGGGGCGGCCAGGCCGAGGATGCCGCCGAGGAAGCTGACCACGCCGCCGGCGATGAGCGTCCCGCGGTACGGCCGGACATAGCCGAAAAGGGTGCGCAGGGCGGACAGCGGTTTCTCCGGCCCTGCCGCGGCTGGGGCTGAATGCACGTGAGTTCCTCTCCGGACGATCAGGATGAAGTGGGGAGTGGCGAGCGGCCCCCCGCGGACACTACCGGCACCGCGAACCGATGTCGGCTCAATTCGAAAACCGGCGGAGTGCCAATCGGGGAAACTTGGAAATCAATGAACCGGCCTTGACATCGAGGCCGGTTGTGCAAGCCTGGATGGGCGAGAACGATTCCTGGGGGCATTGGGCTGACGACACTCCGCTCGTGGCTGTCCGGCACCCGAAGAACTTTGACTGGAGCGGCATCTGCATGTATCAGACTGCCCTGGTCACCGGTGCGTCCAGCGGTATTGGCGAAAGCTTCGCCCGAATACTCGCGGCACGCGGCGCTGACCTTGTCGTGGTGGCCCGCCGGACCGAACGGCTGGCCGCGCTGGCGAGTGAGCTGACCCACGAATTCAATATCCGGGTCGAGGTGCTCGCCGCCGATCTCGGGCGGCCCGAGGGAATAGCCAAGGTGTGCGCCCGGCTGGCCGATCCGGCGAACCCGGTGGACCTGGTGGTCAACAACGCCGGCGCCCCTGGGACCAGCGCGCCCCTGCACGAGTGCGAGGCCGAGGACGAGGAGCTGACCACGGTGGTCAACTCCCTCGCCCCGCTGCGGTTGATGCACGCGGTGCTGCCGGGCATGGTGGCCCGTGGGCGCGGGGGGATCGTGAACGTGGTCTCCAGCGCGGCGCTGCTGCCGTACTTCCTCACCAGCGCCAGCTACGGCGCCAGCAAGGCCTACCTGCTCTCCCTCAGCGAGGCGGTCGCGATGCAGGTCAAGCCGCACGGGGTGCGGGTGACCGCGGTGCTGCCCGGCTACGTGCGCACCGAGATGACCGAGGACACCGAGGACGTGCCGAACTTCCTCTGGATTCCCAAGGAGAAGATCGTCGGCGACGCGCTCAAGGCGCTGACCGCCGGCCGGTCCATGGTGGTGCCCGGCGCCTTTTACCGCGTGGTGGACGTGATGTTCCGGTTGATGCCGCGCCCGCTGGCGCGGGTGCTGGCCAAGCTGTTGGTGTGAGGAAGGGTGATGGAGATGGTGTGGGACGCCCGGTTCGAGGCCCTGCTGCGTGACGCGCTGGACGGCCTGCCCGAGGACGCGCCGCTGACCGGGCAGGCCGAGCTGGCCGCGCTGGGCCTGAGCTCGATCAGGGCGATGGCCCTGCTGGTCGCGCTGGAACGCGAGTTCGACGTGGAGTTCGACGTCGAGGAGCTGGACGCGGACATGTTCACCAGCCCGGACAGCCTGTGGCACGCGCTGTCCGGGCTGATGAGCACTGCTAGTCACTGAGTCCGCCCGCGGTGGCGGCCAGCGCTGATCCGTACAGCAGCTGGTCCGCCTCCGCCAGCGAGCCGAGCACCGCCTCCGCGCCGGGGAAGGCCGACCCCCTGGTCACCGGCCCCGGCACGGCCAGGCAGCGGATACCGGCCGCCACCGCGGCCAGCACGCCGACCAGCGAGTCCTCCAGCGCCACCGCCTCCGCGGGCGCCACCCCCAGCCGGGCCAGCGCCTCCAGGTAGACCTCCGGGCTGGGTTTCGGCCGGGTCACCATGTCCCGGCAGACCACCACCTCCAGCGCCTCCCACAGCCCCAGCCTGCGCAGCTGCGGCTCCACCCAGGAGGACGGCGAGCTGGAGGCCACCGCCAGGCGCACCTGCCCGCGGCGGGCCATGATCGCGGCCACCCCCGGCATCGCGGGCATCCGCTGCACCGTGTCCCGGTGCCGCGGATGCACCCTGGCCAGCACCGCGGCCGGATCCACCGCCCCGCCGGGCAGGCCGGCCAGCAGCGCCTCGCGCGCGCCGACCTGGCCGACCAGCTCCCGGTAGGCGTGCTCGTCCAGGCTCAGCCCGTGCCGGGCGTACTCGGCCCGCCAGGCCTCGCGCAGGCTGCTCTCGGTGTCCAGGATCAGCCCGTCGAAGTCCAGGATGATCACCTTCGGCGGCATCAGGCACCTGCCCGCGCATAGCCGGTGACCTGCTCGGACAACACCGCCAGCGGGGCCGGGTCGGTGCCGAAGAACGGGGCGAGCAGCGCGTGCTGGGACAGGAACGGCTTGCCGCGCAGCTGCCCGAAGAGCAGGTCGGTGAGGAAGATGACGGTGCCCTCCAGGATCGGCTCGTAGTCCAGGCTCAGCCAGGCGCCGAGTTCGATCCCGGCCCGTTCGCGCAGCTGGGCGCCGGTCCGGGCGTTGGCGATGAGCAGCTCGGCGGAGAGCTCGGCTGGCTGGTCCCGCTCGGCGAGCACGCCCAGCACCGCGGCGAGGGTGTGCCCGGACATGAGCACGTCGTCGAGCACCCTGACCCGCTCCGCGCGCAGACTCGTCAGCAGCTCGGCCTCCGGTACCACCGCCTGCGTGGTCTGGCCGCGCTCGTTGAGCACCCGCCGCGGCCGGACCGCGACCACCTGGTCCGATCCGGCCCGCAGCGGGGCCAGCTCATGCAGCAGCGCGGGCCGCGCGCCGACCAGCACGCAGGCCTGGCCCTCGGGCACCTCGCGCTGCCGCTCCCACCAGGCGCGGAAGTCGGTGTAGGAGACGTAGCCGGTGCGGGCGGGGTTGGTCAGGGCCAGCCTTTCCACCGCCGCCCGCACGTGCTCGTCCGCGGCCACCTCGGCGCTGAGGTGGCCGAACAGCGGCAGATCGTTGACCAGGTGCAGGATCACGAGGAGGCCCGCACCGGGGTGAGGTCCAGGCGCAGCCGCTCCAGCCGCGGCTCGAAGACGTCCTCGAAGTCGACGTTGCGGTGCTTGTAGCACTGGAAGCAGGCGCTGTACCTGGGGTCCTCGGTCTGGTGGCCGGAGGCGTGCCATTCGCGCAGGCTGCGCCACGGGTCGCCGTTCCAGATGCGGTGGAACTCGCCCTTGGTGATGTCGCCCATGCAGGAGAACTTCATCATCGGGCCGATCAGGTGGTCGCAGTAGCCGACGCTGCCGTCGTAGCCGACCGCGGCGTAGGACCACGGGTGGATGCAGAACGGCACCTCCTTCTTCAGCCCGACCGAGCGGCCGAAGGTGGTGCCCGCGTACAGCCGCACGCCCAGCTCACCGGCCCGCCTGCTGGCACGGCCGACCCAGAGGTCCACCTCGTCCTCCATGCCGACCAGCGCCTTGGGGTCGCCGGGGCCGAGGGTGACCTCGTTGAGCACGATCTGCGGCACGCCGACCTCGGCGGCGTACTCGACCAGCTCCACCAGGCTGTCCAGGGTGACCCGCTGCACGGTGGCCACCAGGCGCAGCGCCTCGGCCGAGCCGTGCCGCTCGATCATCCCGGCCACCAGGCGGCGCAGGTTCTTGTCGATGACCTTCATGTTCGCCCCGGAGCGGGCCTGGTCGACGACCTCCTGGCGGACCGCGTCCAACGAGATGTCGATCATCGCGTTGTTTTCCACCAGCAGGTCGAACAGGCGGGGCCGGTTCAGCGAGAGGTTGGTGACGATGCGGCAGCGCGCCTGGTAACGGATGACCGTTTCCAGGATTTCCTCGAAGTCCGGCGCGAGCAGGCTTTCTCCCCAGCCCCGGACGTCGACCATCTCGGCCGCCGGGAACAGCAGGTCCGCGGTGCGCCGGAAGATTTCCCGGTCCATCTCCTTCTCGGCATAGCGAATCGACCGGGAACGGCACATGGAGCATTTCAGGTTGCAGCCCTGGGTGAGCTCGACCATCACGTACCGGGGCATGCTGTGCAGCTCGGCGCGGCCCAGCCGGATCTCCTCCAGGTTGAGCGCCGCGTTCTCCTTCTTCAGCGCCAGGTAGTCCACGACGGTGGTGTCCGACATTGTTCTCCTCGAATTCATGACTCAGGGCTGGCTGTCCCGGCCGGTTCTGTGCGGAACACGCCGGTTAGACTGCGCCCGTGACCGATCAGGATGGGGTGCAGCCGGAGTTGACGCGGATTTTGTTCTCGGCGTCGCAGGAATACTTCATGCCCGCCTCGCGCGGCCTGCGCGAGCTGGCGCCGGAGGGCAAGGTCGAGCGGCTCGGCCCCGACCTCGG
Organism: Crossiella sp. SN42; assembly: GCF_023897065.1. Classification (GTDB taxonomy): domain Bacteria; phylum Actinomycetota; class Actinomycetes; order Mycobacteriales; family Pseudonocardiaceae; genus Crossiella. The sequence goes on along the minus strand of NZ_JAMHIV010000012.1, from coordinate 111,967 downwards.
CTGCCTGAGCACCACGGCTTCGCTGGCCGAGATCGCGCAGGCGGCCAGGGACAAGCCGGTGGTGTTCGTGCGGCACCTCACCGAGGAGCTGCGCCGCCTGCCCGCCGCCGCGGCCGGGCTGGACGTGGTGGCCGCGGCCGCCCGCGAACTGCTGGCCGACCGGCTGGCGCCGGGCGCGGAGATCGCGGTGCAGGCCTGGGCCAGCGGGCAGCGGCCGGTGGCCTACGGCTCGCAGGAGCTCTACGCCGCGCTGGCCGAGGAGCTGACCGGGCTGGGCCACCAGGTGTGCCGCTCGGGCGCGCCGCTGGTGCTCTCCGCGGTGATCTCCGACGCGGACGTCTCCCTCGGCCTGGCCGCCCCCGAGCACGCGCTCAGCGACTGGGCCGGCGGCCGGGTGCGGCTGGCCAAGCCGAAGGGCCAGATCTCCCGGGCGGAGTTCAAGCTGGAGGAGCTGTTCAAGCTCGTCGACCTGCCGCTGCCCCAGGGCGGCGCCGCGGTGGACCTGGGCGCCAGCCCCGGCGGCTGGACCCGGATCCTGCGCGAGCGCGGCCTGGAGGTCTGGGCGGTCGACCCCGGCGACCTGGACCCGAGCCTGCTGGCCGATCCGCTGGTGCACCACGAGCGGACCACGGCCGGGCGGTTCTTCGAGCGCACCCGCACCCGGTTCGCCTTGGCGGTCAACGACATGCGGATGGACGCGGTGCTCTCCGCCGAGGTGATGCTGGACGCGGCCGAGCACCTGCTGCCCGGCGCGCTGTGCGTGGTCACCTTCAAGGTGGGCACCTACAAGCCCTACGACACCGTGCGCGTGGTGCTCGACCGGCTGCGCCGCCGGTACGAGATCGTCGAAGCCCGTCAACTTCAGCACAACCGGCACGAGATCACCGTGGTGGGGCGGAAACGAGGCTGAACCCGCGCGGGCGCAGCGCTTCTGAGTAGACCGCCAGCTGGCGGGCGAGGAACTCCGACGGGGCGTTGGCATGGGCTTGCTCCGCGCTCGGGGTGATCAGGGGGATCCGGTGGGCCGGGTCGGCCAGCCGCCGGATGGCCTCGGCCAGGCCTGCCGGGTCGCCGGGTTCGACGATCAGGCCGGTCCGGCCGTGCCGCACGGTCTCCGGCAGCGCGCCGACGCTGGTGCCGATCACCGGCATGGCCGCGGCGAAGGCCTCGGCCGCGGCCAGGCAGTAGGTCTCGGTCCAGGTGCTGGGGCAGACCATCACGTCGGCCCGCCGGAACAGCGCCAGCCTGGCCTGGCCGCGCACCGGCCCGTGGTAGGTGATCCGCGGGTCCAGTGCGGCCCGCTCGCGCACCAGGTCCGCTTTGACGCCCTCGCCGGCGATGTCCACCGCGATGTCCAGCTCCGGCACCCGGGTCAGGGCGTCCAGCAGCACCTCGACGCCCTTGTAGTGGTCCAGCCTGGCCACGAACAGGAACCGCGGCCGGGCCGCGGGCGGTGCGGCCAGCCTGCGCGCGGCCAGTTCCCTCGGCGGTCCCCACTCGTGCGGCGCGGAGTTGGGCAGCACCGTGGCGGGCACCCCGGCGAAGTAGCCGCGCGAGGTGTAGGCGTTGAGCGCGAAGGCCGAGGGCGCGCACACGTGGTCCACCCCGGCGCTGATCCGCTTGTGCCGCTGGGTGATCGGCGCGATCGCCCGGGGCGGCCGGGAGTAGATCTTGTGCGGCAGGTCGGGCAGGAACGGGTCGAAGTCCCACAGCGAGAACAGCTCGTGCGTGGTCTGCACCACCGCGAGGCCGGGGTGCGCGGTGAGCACCCGCAGCGCGCTGGGCGTGAGCGTGCGCAGCATCTGCACGTGGCACAGCTGCGGGCGGAACCGGGCCAGCACCGCGGCCACCCGGCGGGCGACCCACGGGTTCTGCATGGCCAGCAACTGGTTCAGCGTGCGCACCGGCGCGCTCCCGGCCAGTCCGGTCAGCCGTGGCGGGCGGAGGCGGAAGACGGTGACGCCCTCGTGCCGTTCCACCGCGTCGGACTCGCCGAGGCAGAGCACACCCACGGTGCGCCCGACCTCGTGCAGCTGCCGGGCCAGCCGCTCGGTGAAGGACTGCGTGCCGCCGACGGTGCCGTCCTGGTAGTTGCCGTTGACCAGCAACACCCTGGACGGCCCGTCGGGGACGCGCGGCGCCTCAGTCACCGGCGGACACCGCGGCCCCCGGCAGGCTGAACCGGTAGTCCCAGGTGAGGATCTTCCGGTCGGTCTCCAGCAGCGCGGCGGGCCAGTGCCAGTGCCGCAGCACGAGTTCGCCGTCCACCGCGGAGAGGAAGGCGTGCTCGCACCGGGAGCTGAGGATCAACAGGTCGCCTGCCTTGACCGCGCGCTCGTCGCCGTCCAGTGAGATGAACCCGCTGCCCTCCTGCACGAAGGTCAGCTGCCCCATCACCTCGTGCACCACCAGCGGGTGCGGGCTGTCCCTGGTGAGCACCTGGGGCGGCTCGCCCAGCTCGTCGAACATCTCCCGCAGCGAGGGCCACATCGGCTCGTCGATCGAAACCACCTGGTACATAAGGCTTATCCCATCTCCAAAGTTCCGCACACGTTGAAGGCCTGACCGGTCACCGGGCGGTCGTGCCCCTCGGCCAGCCAGCACACGACCTCGGCCACCTCGTCCGCGCTCAACAGCCGGGACAGGCCGGTGGCCTTGGCCATCCGCTGCTGGTAGTCGGCCAGCTCCAAGCCGTGCAGCCGGGAGAGCTGGGCGCGACCGGCCTCGGCCAGCTCGGTGTGCGCCGCGCCGGGGCACACCGCGTTGACCCGGATGCCGTCGGCGACCACCTCGGCGGCCAGGCTCTGGGTGAAGTTGAGCAGCCCGGCCTTGGCCGAGCCGTAGCCGTGCAGGTAGGCCACGCCCCGCCGCCCCGCGGTGGAGGCCACGTTGACCACCACACCCCGCCCGGCCGCCCGCATGCCGGGCAACACGGTGGCGCACAACAACATCGGTGCGACCAGGTTGAGCGTGAGGTCGGCCCGCAGCGTCTCGGCACTCAGCTCGGCGGCCGGGCAGGGCAGGCCGCCACCGGCGTTGTTGATCAGCACCTCGGCGTGCGTGTCCCGCTCGCCGAGGTAGGCCAGCACCGCCGCCCGCGCCGCCGCGACACCGTCCTCTGTGGACAGATCGCAGGGCAGGAAGTCGGCGTCCTGCTTGGCCTGTGGCGCGGAGCGGCCCAGCACCAGCACCCGCCGCCCGGCGGTGAGCAGCCGGGTGAGCACGGCCGCGCCGATGCCGGTGGAGCCGCCGGTGAGGATGGTGACCGGGCTCATGCCACGTCCTCGATCCAGTTCCGCAGGCAGGCGGGCACCTCGTCCGGATGGCACTCGATCTCCACCCCGACCGTGCCCGGGGTGGCGAAGGCCTCGCGCAGCACCGGGTCCACGTCCTCGGGACGGCTGATCCGGAAGGAGCGCACCCCCATCGCGGACATCCACTGGGTGAAGTCGATCTTGGGCAGGCCGGTGCCGATCAGGTCGCCGTCGAAGTCCAGCTTCTGCCCCAGCCGGACCCGGCCGTGCGAGCGGTTGTTGAACACCAGCGCGACCAGGTTCGCCCCGTGCTCGGCGGCCACGGACAGCTCGGTGCCGTGCATCAGCATCGAGCCGTCCCCGGTGACCAGCACGGTGCGCCCGACCTGGCCGGAGAGCGCCAGGCCGACCGAGGCGCCGATGGCCCAGCCCATCGCGCCGAGCCCGACGTTGAGCCGCAGCCCGCCCGCGACCGGCGGCCGGTGCAGGGACAGCGTGTCCAGCCAGTGGTTCCCGGCATCCGGCACCACCACCGCCTCCGGTGGCAGGTACTCGCCGATCCGGCTGAGCACCCCGGACATGGACACGGTGTCGGCGTAGGGCAGCTCCTGCGCCGCCGCGGCCCGCGCCCACCGCGCCCGGAACTCGGCGAGCCGTTGCGGCACAACGGGTTCCCGGGTGGCCGGGACGGCGTCCAGCGCGGCGCGCAGCTCCGGCAGCAGGGTGCGCAGGTCGGCCTGCACCGCGACATCGGGCTGGTGCCGCAGGAAGAGCTGGTCGGGGTCCACGTCCACCCGCACCGTGCGGGCCTTGGCCAGCAGCCCGGCCAGCGGGGCGGCGTAGAAGGCGGACAGGCTGGCCCCCAGGATCAGCACCAGGTCCGGGTCGTAGCCGATGACGAAGGGCAGCAGGTCCGAGCGCTGCCCGGGGCCGAGGTGACCGAGGGAGTGCGCGCTGGCCGGGGACACCGCGGCGACCGCCTTGGTGGAGGAGAGCACCGGCGCGTCCAGCCGCCGGGCCAGCAGCTCGACCTCGGGCCCGACCCCGGCCAGCTCCGCGCCCCAGCCGAGGAGCACCAGTGGGCGGGCGGCCGCGGCCAGCTCCTCGGCCAGCCGGGCCACCCCGTCCTGGGCCTGCCCGCGGAAGGCGCTGGTCACTGCCAGCGGCGGCGCGCTCGCGGCCCGCTCCGGCAGCGCGGCGGCCTGCAGGTCGATCGGGATGCTCAGGTGCACCGGACCGCGGCGGCCGGAGAGGGCCAGCGAGATCGCGGAGTCGATCAGGAAGTCCGCGTTGGCCGCGTCCACGATCTCCAGTGAGGCCTTGGTGATCGGGCGGAACAGCTCGGTCGGCGCGACGCTGCGGTCCAGCGAGTAGGACTCCAGGAACGCGCCCCGGCCCAGGCTGGCGGTGGGCGCCTGCCCGGTGACCACCAGCAGCGGGATGGAGTCGCGGTAGGCGCTGGCCACCCCGGGCACGCAGTTCACCAGGCCGGGTCCGATGGTGGCCAGCACCACGCCCAGGTTGCCGGTGGCCCGGCTCCAGCCGTCGGCCATGAACGCCGCGCCGGTCTCGTGCCGGGACAGCACGATGTCCGGCTTGCCCTTGAAGGTCTGCCAGATCGGCATCACGAACGAACCGGGCACGCCGAAGGCACGCGCGACGCCGGCCTCAGCGAGCCGCCGGTAGAGGTAGGAGTTGAGTTCCATGGCCACGCCTTTCCTGTGTGGTGGTGCGCGTGTCCAGCCGGGCCAGCTCGGTGCTGATGCCCTGGTAGCGGCCGAACCGGGTGATCTCGTGGTAGACCTCCCGGCCGTGGGCGATCAGCCCGCGCGCCCGGCCGAGGCTGGGGCCGCGGCGCAGCATGGTCAGTTGGCGTTCGATCCAGGCCGCCTCGCGCAGCAGCCGGTCGATGTCGAAGACCGGTGGGAAGGCCAGCACCCCGTCCAGGGTGTCGCGCACGCCCAGCGGCAGGGTGTCCTCCAGGTCGGGGTGCCGCCGCACGAAGTGCACGGCCGAGCGGCCCAGCTGCTGCGCGCGGGCGTGCACCGCGGTGGGCCCGAGCTGCTTGTGGTGGGCCACCTTGGCCCCGCCCAGGTGGAACGGGATGCCCGCCTTCTCCGCGCGCCAGGCGAACTCCACGTCCTCGTAGCCGTAGTGGGTGAAGCCCTCGTCGAAGCCGCCCAGCGCCAGGAACTCCTCGCGGGACATGGCGAAGGAGCAGGAGACGAAGTCCCGGAAGGACAGCCCGGTGCGCGCCCTGGCCCGGTAGGTGGTGCGGAAGTAGGCGGGCACGTCGTAGAGGTGGGTGGCCAGGCTGACCTTGGTGCGGGCCGGGAAGACCACGTCGGCCATCACCACGCCCGGCCGCTCGCCGTCGCCCAGCGCGGCAACGGTGTTCGGGCCGGGGTCGATGTCGGAGTCCAGGAACAGCAGCCGGGGCGCGGCGGCCAGCGCGGCGCCCACGTTGCGCGCCTTGGCCTGCGCGCCGTCGTCGACGTACTCGTAGCGCAGCGGGAACGGCCACTCCCGCTGCCGCAGCCACCGGTAGTTGAGCCTGCGGCCGTTCTCCACCACCACGACCTCGAACTCCGGCGCGCCGGTCTGCTCGCCCAGCTTGCCGAGCAGCCTGGCCAGGTCGTGGCGGCGGGCGTAGACCGGCACGATCACCGAGCAGGCGGGGCGGGCGCTCACGGCCGGCCCAGTTCGGTCGCGATCTCGGTCAGCGCCGCCACGAGCTGGTCCAGCTCCTCCTCGGTGCCGACGGAAACCCTGATGTGGCGCGGGAAACCCATGTCCGCACACGGCCGCACCAGCACGCTGCGCTGTTGCAGCTCCTGGCTGACCAGCAGCGCGTCCCAGTCCAGCTCGCAGTGCAGGAAGTTGGTCACGGTGGCCTGCGCGCGGATCCACGGCAGGTCCTCGATGGCGGTCAGGAAGTGCGCCATCGCGGCCCTGGTGCGGGCGCGCACGGTGTCGGCGAAGGCGGTGTCGCCCAGGCTGGCCTCGGCCGCGGCCAGGGCGTAGCGGTTGACGTTGTAGACGGTGACGTGCTTGACCCGGCGCAGCCGGTCGGCCAGTCCCGGCGAGGCCAGCGCGTAGCCGCAGCGCAGCCCGGCCAGTCCGTGCAGCTTGGAGAAGGTGCGCAGCACGATCACCGGCGCGCCCTTGCGCACGTGCTCGGCGGCGCTGCGGGCCTGGTCCGGTTCGGCGAAGTCCATGTAGGCCTCGTCCAGCACCAGCAGCGAGCCGCCGCGTTCGGCCGCCTCCACCAGGATCGCCACCTCCTCGGCGGTGAGCACGGTGCCGGTCGGGTTGTGCGGGTTGCACAGGAACGCGGTGATCGGTCTGCCGCGCAGCGCGGCGGCCACCGCGGGCACGTCGATCCGGTTGCCGCGCAACGGAACCGTCAGCCGCCGCGCGCCCACGGAGTCCACCGCGGACCAGTGCCCGGGGTAGGTGTTGCCGGTGACCATGCCGATCGCGTCGCCGGTGAGGAAGGTGACCGCGCAGAACAGCAGCAGCTCGTCGACCCCGTTGCCCACCACCACCTGCTCGGGCCGCAGCCCGTAGGTCTCGGCCACCCGGCCGGCCAGCGTGGCCGCGGTGGCGTCGGGGTAGCGGTGCGCCCGGCCCGCCTCGGCGGCGATCGCGGCCACCGCGGCGGGGGAGGGGCCGTGGATGCTCTCGTTCTGCGCCAGGCGGATCACGCCGGGCAGGTCGAAGGTCTGGCTGCCGGGGGTGAACGGCGGCAGCGTGCAGCGTTCGAGCATGGCGGTCGAGCCCGGTGCGGGCAGCTGCTGGTCGGTGCTGGTCATCGGTGGAACCCCTCAGCGTCGATGGTTCAGGTGCCGGATGCGCCCGCGCGTGCCGTCGGCACGGCGGCGGGCCACCAGGCCTCGGCAGTGCCCAGTGCGGTCCGCCAGTCCGTGCCCTGCGGGAACAGCACGGGCAGCTGGGACCGGTAGTGCGCGGCGGCGGCGAGCTTGCGGGCCAGGTGCGCGGGTTCCGGCGCGGACTTCGCGGCCGGGTGCGGGTCTGCCTCGGTGAGCGCGTAGGGCAGGTCGGCCCACAGCGTCAGCGGCAGGTCCGCGCGGTCGCATTCCCGGCGTACCAACGCGGTGGTGTGCCGGTGGTCGACGTGCCCGCCGATGCCCGCACAGGTCCAGACCTCCGCCGGAGCCAGCTCCTCGAGCAGCCCGGCGATGGCCGCACCCAGCTCGGCCCGCAGTGCCTGCTCGGCCGGCAGGCCGGGATCGAGCACCGCGCCCGGCCGGTCGTGCAGCGGGCGGCCGTCGACCCACCGGTAGACCGCGTCCGGGAAACCGAGGTGCCGGGGCACCGCGCCGAGCTCGGCCAGTGCGGCGCGGTCCTCCAGCCTGCGCTGGGCGACGGCGTCCTGGCCGAGGCCGCAGTGCCGGTGGAAGGCCGCCGCCCCCGGTGGCACCGGAAGGTCCGGGTCACCGGCGAACAGCGTGCAGACCACGACCTGCCAGCCCTGCTCGATCCGCGCGGCAATTGCCGCGCCGACAGAGAGAACGGCGTCATCCAGATGTGGTGAGAACGCAAGCAGCAAACGATGTCTTGGTAGCACTCAGTGACCCCCCAGAGGACACGATTGCCATTCACTCTTACTCGACCTTGGCGGGTTGTCCAGTTCCCGATCAGGTCCGCTTTGACCCTTTCACTCTGAGCTGAACCCGGTAAGGGTGCGATTCCGGCCACAAATAACGCCGAAAGTCGGTTAATTCACAGCGTTGTTAAAGGGGGATACCTGCCCGGACTGCCTTCCGTAGCGCGGTCTTGCACGGATCGTGACCAGTATCGGCCAGCAGAAGAAGGAAGTTCTGGCTAGTTCTGCATTGTCAGCGGTGGCCGAGGTGTAGTAGTCGCGCGGCGCGCGAGTGGCGCCGTGGCGGTCCTGCAAGGCAGTGGCAATAGCCCTTTGGGGCAGGTATCCTCTGATCCGACGGGTACGAACCACTGGGGGTTTCTGCTGGTCACACTGGGGATTGGGTAGAGCAGCGCGCGCGTCGCGGGTGGCGCGTGGCTGGGTTAGTTGAATCTGCAACGGTTTGCCGGGGCGCTCGTGCGGCGGGCGCTGACTCGGCGTGCCCGCAGACAATGGCGCTATATTGACGAGCTGACGTCCGGTGAGCTCGCGGAGATGGCGCGGCTATTTCGCGGCGCTATCGAAAGTATGTATTCGCGGTGAATCCGGTCCGCCGGATGATGGCCAGTGCACGGCTGAGCGAGGAGATTTGCGTTGAGTGCCGAATTTCGGTCAGGGCCGCTGAGCTGGGCCCAGCAGTACCACTGGCTTGAGCAGCAGCTCGATCCGAGTGAGCGGTTCCTGTCGTTGTCCCTTTCGCTGTACCAACACGTTCCGGTGCCCGAGGGGCTGGACCGGGCGGCGGTGCTGGCGGCATTGCGCGAACTGGTCACCAGGCACGAGGTGCTGCGCAGCCTGTTCCCCAGCGCCGAGCCGGTGCAGCGGGTCTGCGCGCCGGACCTGCCGCCCGTGCTGGAGTCCACTGTGGACGGTGACAGGACGGCCATCGCGGCCGAGCTGACCGGCGATGAGTTCGACCTGGACACCTCCTGGCCGTGCAAGGCCGTGCTGTTCGGCCCGGCGGAGCACCCGAGTGGCGTGGTGCTGGCCCTGCACCACATCGCGGTGGACGGCTGGGGCGCGCAGCTGGCCGCCACCGAGCTGGCCGAGCTGCTGGCCGCCGCCGCGGCAGGCCGCCCCGCCGAACTGGCCGAACCGCGCTGGCACCCGCTGGACCAGGCCGAACGCGAGACCACCGGCAATCAGAAGAGCGCACAGCGGGTGCATGAGCACTGGCTGGAGCTGATCGCCTCGATCCCGGCCAACACCCTCGCCCCGTTCTGCGGCGGGATCCCGGCGGGCCACAGCCACCTGGTCACCCTGCGCTCGGCCTCGCTGGCCACCGCGCTGCGCACGCTCGCCGAGCAGCACCGGGTGAGCCCGGCGACCGTGCTGACCGCGGCACTGGCCCGGCTGGTCGCGGCCCGCACCGGCGAGCACCGGGTGGCCATGGACACCGTGGTGGCCAACCGGTTCGACCAGGCGACCGAGCACAGCGTCGGCTGCTACGCCCTGCTCGGCCAGGCGGTGCTGGAGGTCGACCCGGCGCAGGAGCTGCCCGCGCTGTTCCGGCCCGCCTACTCGGCCAGCCTGCGCGCCTACAAGCACGGCAACTACGACTCGATCGCGCTGCTGGCCGCGGAAGCCCGCGCGACCTTCGACCGGGGCGTCTCGGCGCGCGCGCCGCTGGAGGTCAACTACCACCCGTACCACGAGGACGACGAGGCCGAGGTGCCCGCGGCGGACGAGCTGACCGAGCAGACGGTGCCCGAGCCGGCCGAACAGCTCTACCTCAACATCCACCCAGGCAAGCAGGTCGTGGAGATCTCGCTGCGCGCGGCGGACCACCTGCTCACCCTGGCCGAGTCCAGCCGGCTGCTGCACGCGCTGGCCGAGGACGTCCGGGCCGCCGCGGGCCTGACCCCGCCGCGCGCGCCCGAGCCCGCGCCGCAGGCCCAGCCGGGCTGGACCAGGGTGGGCCGGGACTGGGTCAACACCGAGGCCACCGCCGAGGCCCTGCTGGCCGTGCCCGGCGTGCTGGCCGCCGAGGCGCACGTGGCGGGGGAGCAGCTGGTCGCGGAGGTGCTGACCACCGACCCCGAGCTGGACCCGGCCGACCTGCACGGCCACCTGATGGCCGAGCTCCTGGCCAACCCGCTGGTCGCGGCCCCGCGCCGCTACCGGCTGCGCCTGGCCGGGGAACACACCCCCGGCTGGCGCGAGCTGCCGGTGACCAAGGAGGGCGATGGCCGCCGCAGCCCCGCCGGCCGCGAGCTGACCCCGGAGGAGGCCATCCTGACCAAGGTCCTGGAAGCGAGGTACCCGGACCGCACCTTCGACCTGGCGAACTGCTTCGCGGGCAACGGCGGCAACCTGGCCGACGCGCCCGCCCTGGCCGAGCAGCTGCGCGCGGCCGGGCTTGAGGTCTCCACCGCCCAGTTCCTTTTGCCGCTACCGCTCAACGCGATCGGAGTGTCCGGCTAGACCAGGAACCGGTAGGCCGTGCTGCCCGGCGCGACGTGCTGGATCCGCAGCGGGGACTCCTTCATCCGGCCCCACAGCCGGTCGTAGTCCTCGGCGCGGCTGATCTCGATGCCGACCAGCGCGGCCCCGGTCTCCCGGTTGTCCCGCTTCTGGTACTCGAACAGCACGATGTCGTCGTCGGGCCCCAGCACGCCGTCCAGGAAACGGCGCAGCGCACCGGGTTCCTGCGGGAACTCCACCAGGAAGTAGTGCTTGAGGCCGCGGTGCACCAGCGAGCGCTCCACCACCTCGGCGTAGCGGCTGACATCGTTGTTGCCACCGGAGAGCAGGCACACCACCGTCTCGTCGGGGCCGATCGCCAGCTCGCTGCACAACGCGGCGGAGGCCAGCGCCCCGGCGGGCTCGGCGATGATGCCGTCCACCTGGTAGAGGTCCAGCATCTCGGTGCACACCGCGCCCTCGGCCACCGTCACCAGCTCCGCGCCGCTGTCCCGGACCATCGGGAAGCTCACCTCGCCCACCCGGCGCACCGCCGCGCCGTCGACGAAGGAGTCCACCTCCGGCAGCGTCACCGGCCCGCCACTGGCCAGCGCCGCGGTCATGCTGGCCGCACCCGAGGGCTCGACCCCGACCACCCTGGTCTCCGGGCAGTGCGCCCGCAGCCAGGCCCCCACCCCCGCGAGCAGCCCGCCGCCACCGACCGGCACCACCACGACATCCGGCGCGCCACCCAGCTGCCGCACGATCTCCATGCCCACGGTGCCTTGCCCCGCGATGGTCCGCCGGTCGTCGAAAGCGGGCACCAGCACCGCGCCGGTGGCCGCCGCGTGCTCCTGGGCCAGCGCGGCCGCGTCGTCGTAGGTGTCCCCGTCCACGACCAGCCGCACCCTGCCCTGCCCGAGCGCGGCGATGCGGTCCCGTTTCTGCCGCGGCGTGGTCCGCGGCACGTGCACCTGCCCGTCGATGCCGAGTCGCCGGCACGCGTAGGCCACGCCCTGCCCGTGGTTGCCCGCCGAGGCGCACACCGCCCCGGCCCCGGCGAACTCGGTCTGGGCCAACAGGTTGTACGCCCCGCGCAGCTTGTAGGACCGGCCGACCTGCAAGTCCTCCCGCTTGAACCACACCCGCGCGCCGGTCCGCTCGGACAGCCGCTGGTTGACCTCCAGCGGCGTGGTGCGCGCGACGTTCGCCAGGCGCGCGGCGGCCGAGGAAACCTCATCGACGAAGGACATGGAGACGCATTCTTCCGTGCGCGGTTTGGCGTGTGGTGCTCGGGCATCGTCCATTGTGCACCCACGCCCGGCCGCCCCATGCCAGACTCCGCACCGTGGAGCTGTTCGCCTGCGCAGGCTGCGACACCCCGCTCACCACCGCGGTGACCCGGGTGGCGCTGCCCGGCCACACGCATCAGGTGTGGGGAACCGATGGAGCCTTCACAGCCCTGCTGGACGCCGGAACCTACGTCGTCGACCCAGAACCCAGCGGCCCACCGTGGCGTCCCTTGGCCGAGGTCGGCGCGGCGGAAGCCGCTGCCCTCGGCGTGTTCGCGCCCGTGCACAGCCTGTCCTTCGGCGCACCCGGCGCGATCGGCCTGGCGCCGGGCGACACCAGGAACACGGTGCTGGTCCCCAGCCCTTGCCGAGGCGCCTGCTGTGGCCAGGACGGCGGCGACGGCCCGAACCTGGTCTGTGCCGGCTGCCGTCGGCCGGTGGCCACCCGCGTCGACGACTGCGAGCGGTGGCAGGTGGTCTGGCTGGTCCCGGACGCGGTGCGCCGCCTGCCCGCCACCGGCCCCGCCGAGCCGCCCGCGGACTGGCCCGCCCTGCTGCGCGACCGCGGAGGCATCCCGCCGGTCGAGCCGTCCGGGATGTGGGACCAGCGCTGGGAGGCGGAGCTGGGCGTGACGCTGGCCCACCTGCTGGCCGCCTGCGAAGGTGCCGCGGTGACCGTGCCGGAGGGCCTCCTCGCGGACACCCTCGGCCGCGTGCTCACCGTGTTGCTGCCACCGGGGCCACCGGAGAAGACGCTGGCCCTGGCCGGACCGGGCCTGCCCGCCCCGGACGCCGACCTCGTCCTGGTCCCGCGCCATCCCCAGACCGGCGAGATCTGGTCGCCGCCCGGCGCGGCCGCCCCCGTGCCCGTGGCCGCCGATGTGTGGATCCACCTGGCGTTCCAGCAGAACCGGCCGCTGGTGCCCACGGTCAAGGGAGACCTCCCCGAGGCCGAGTCACCGCGACTGCCGTGGTCGTTCTTCCTGCCCGACACGCGTGTGTTCCTGCGCACGCTGGCCCGCCTGCCCGCTGTGCGCGAACCCTGGCTGCGCGCGATCTACGACCGGGTGAGCGGCGTGCCCTGCTGGCGTCCCTGGTAGTCGCGCGCCGGGATCATCGCGAGGGTGAGGGCCAGCACGGCGGCGATCAGCGCGATCGCGACCAGCACGGCCCCGGGGGCGCCGAACCGGAAGGACACGGTGCCCAGCAGGGCGACCCCGGCCGTCGCGCCGAGCTGCTGCACCGCGTTCAGCAGCCCGGCGGCCGAGCCGGTCTCGGGCGGGGCGACTCCGGCGAGCGCGTTGCCGAAGAACGGCACCGTGAACAAGCCGAGGCCGAGTCCGGTGACCAGCAGCGGCACCGCGGTGACCGACACCGCGATCCCGGCCAGGCCGGCCAGGACCAGGCCGAGACCGGCGCGCATCACCTTCGCGCCGAACCGCGGCACCAGCACCGCGCCCGCGACCCAGGAGCCGGCCGCGAGCCCGGCCGACCACGGCAACAGGGTGAGCGCCGCGCCGGAGGGGGTCTGGCCCAGGCGTAGCTGGAGGTGCAGCACGAGCACGAACAGCAGGCCGTTGAACACCGCGAAGAACAACAGCGAACCGGCCAGCGAGGCGGGGAACACCTTGCCGCGGAACAGACCTGGCTCGACCAGCGGATCGGTCCGGCCGCGCTGGTGCCTGGCGAACCCGGCCAGCGTGGCCAGGCCGAGCGCCGCGCTCAGCCAACGCCACCCGGTGTCGGTGCCGGCCACCAGCGGAAGCACCAGCAGCCCGAGCCCGAGCGAGGCCAGCAGGGTCCCGGTCACGTCCAGCCGTGGCCGGGCGGGGGAGCGGTCCTCCCGGATCAGCGGTGCCGCGGCCAGCACGGCGAGGCCGAGCGGGAGGTTGACCAGGAACACCGGCCGCCAGCCCAGGCCGAGCAGGTCCGCCTCGGTGAGCACGCCGCCGGCCACCGGTCCGCACAGCGCGGACAGCGCCATCACCGGGCCGATCGAGCCCAGCGCCTTGGCCACCTCGGCGCCGGTGAACATGGCGCGGATCAGGCCGAAGGTCTGCGGGATGATCACCGCGGCGCTCGCGCCCTGCACCGCCCTGGCCGCGAGCAGCACCGCCACGTTCGGCGCGGCCGCGCACAGCGCACAGCTGAGCACGAAGACCAGCATGCCCGCGACGAAGACCCGCCTGCGGCCGAAGATGTCGCCTAGCCGGCCACCGGTGATCAGCAGCAGCGCGAACGGGAGCGTGTAACCGGCGGTGAGCCACTGCAACCCGGTCTCGCTCACCGCGAGGTCCGCGCGGATCGCGGGCGCGGCGACCGGGATCACGGTGCTGTCGAGCAGGTTCATCGCCTCGGCGAGCAGCAGCGCGGCCAGCGCGGGCCACCGCCAGCGGTAGTTCTGACTGTCCATGTACGCCAAGCTAGGTTTTCGCGACTCATCCAAGCGCATAACGGCCCAGAGTTGACGGATACCTCCATCAGGAGGCGTCTACTATCGGAATGTGACACTCGACGACCTGGACCGCGCGCTGGTCCACGCGCTGCACATCGACGGCCGGGTCCCGTTCAACCAGGTCGCGGCGGTGCTGGGCACCTCCGCGCAGACCGTGGCCAGGCGGTACCGCAGGCTGCGCGCGGGCGGGGTGCTCCGGGTGGTCGGCATGACCGACGCCCGCCGCCTCGGCCAGGTGGAGTGGTTCCTGCGGCTGCGCTGCACCCCGGACGCGGCGCTGGCGGTGGCGCAGGCGCTGGCGCGGCGGCCGGACACCTCGTGGGTGCAGCTGACCTCGGGCGGCACCGAGATCGCCTGCGTGATCCGCGCGCCGGGCCAGCAGGCGCCGGAAGCCCTGCTGCTGCAACAGCTCCCGCGCACCCCCAGGATCGTGTCGGTGTCCGCGCACTGCCTGCTGCGCTCCTTCGTCGGCGGCCCGGTCGGCTGGCACGGCCCCGCCGACGTGCTCACCCAGGTGCAGATCGACCGGCTGACTCCGGTCTTCGACCCCGTTCCGTCCGAAGTGGACACACGCGAGGACGAGGACCTGCTGGCCGCGCTGCAACAGGACGGCCGCGCCGGCTTCGCCGAGCTCGCCGCGACCACCGGCCGGTCCGAGCCGACCGTGCGCCGCCGGGTCGGCCAGCTGCGCGGCAGCGGCGCCCTCTACCTGGACATCGACCTGGACGCCGCCGCGCTCGGGTACCACGCCGAGGCGGTGCTGTGGCTGTCCGTGCGCCCCGCGCGCCTGGTGGGCGTCGCGCAAGCCCTGGCGCGGCACCCGGAGGCGGCGCTGGTGGCGATCACCACCGGACCGGCCAACCTGCTCGCCAAGGCCGTGTGCCGGGACGTCGACGCGCTCTACGCCTACCTGACCGAACGGGTCGGCACGATCGAGGCGATCGAGCACCTGGAGACCGCCCCGGTGATCAGCACCCTGAAACGCGCCGCGACCACCGGGCCCGGCCGGATCAGGCAGGCTTGATCGCACCGAGAGCGCTTCTCACGCCCCGTCACGAACTGACCTCGGACCGTACTGAGAAGATGTGCCCAGCACCAGCACGCACGAGCACCAGGAGCACAGATGGGCGCAGTCGCACCGGGCACCCCGGGCTGGATCGACGTTCGGTCCCCGGACCTCGCCCAGACCCGCTCCTTCTACATGAGCCTGTTCGACTGGTCCGCGCGAGTGTCCTCCGAGGGATCCGGCGGCTACACCGTCTTCACCAAGGGCGGCAAGGCGGTCGCCGGCGCCGGTCAGCTGCTGGCTCCCAGTCAGGCCACGGCCTGGCGCACGTTCGTGCTCGTGGACGACGCCGAGGCCACCACCGCCAGGGTCGAGCCCGCCGGGGGACAGGTGCTCTTCCCGGCCGGGGACCTGGCCGACACCGGCCGGATCGGCGTGTTCACCGACCGGGCCGGGGCCGAGGTCGGGGTGTGGGAGCCGGGGGAGATGCCCGGCTGCGAGCTGTTCAACGAGTCCGGCACGCTCTGCTGGAACGAGCTGACCACCGGCGACTCGGCCGGTTCCAAGGCCTTCTACGGCGAGGTGTTCGGCTGGGAGGCCAGGGACCGGCGGCTTGGTGACGCCGAGTACTCGCAGTGGCGGTTCGAGGGCCGCACGGTGGCCGGTATGCGACCCGGACACCCCGAGGTGACCACGCCGCACTGGATGGCGTACTTCGCCGTCCGCGACTGCGACGAGTCCGCCAGCCGCGCCGAGCAGCTCGGCGGCCGGGTCACCGTGCCGCCGACGGACACCGTGCTCGGGCGCTCCGCGGTGCTCACCGACCCGCACGGCGCGGTGTTCACCATCATCACCATGTGACCGCCTCAGGCCAGCCCCTGGGGGAAGGCGAACACCCGGGCCGAACCTACGCCGGGTTCTGGGGCGTGCGCGCCAACTCGCTCTGATCGCGGCGGTGCTGGATCAGCAGGTACTTGCCGTCGTAGCGCACCGATCGCGCGACGGCGATGTCCGCCGCCAGCTCACCCTGCCTGCTCACCTCCGCGAGTGTCCACTCTGGACGGTGCTCGGGCTCGATCGGGCACACCCGCGTCCGCGCGACCAGTTGTGGCATGAGGTTGTTCTCCGTGCCGACCGACACCCCGTCCGGGATGAGCGCCAGCAACCGGTGTGCCGCGGCGGTCTCCTCGGTCTGCGCGCCGAACCCGGGCGTGAGCAGTTCGCGCAGCGGGAACCGTGCGGCCAGCACGAGCGCGGCGGTCAGCAGCACGGCCGCGGCCGCGGTGCTGAGCGAGCGCCACCGGGGCACGGCCGGGCGCAGGCGGACCGCCGCGTCGACCAGGGCGAGGAACAGGATGGGCATCAGGACCGCGTCGTAGTGGAAGTCCGGCAGCCAGTACGCCTCGTTCGTGCCCGCCAGCCGCCAGGCCAGCGTGGGCAGGGCGAGCAGGACGAGCGGCGAGCGCAGCGCGAGGAACAGGGTGGGCGCGAGCAGCAGGCCGAGCAGTTCCAGCTTGCGCGGGTCGAACAGCTCGCCGCGGTGGCCCGCCATGGTCGGCGTCAGGCCGCCGGGGCCGAGGTAGCGGTAGGCGCCGTCCGCGCTGAACTGGGGGATCAACACGAACACGGTGAGCAGCGCCGCCGCCAGCCCACTCACCGCGGTGCCCAGGCCGAGCCCGCGATGGCCCCGCCGGGCGGCGATGAGCAGGCCGAGCACGGCCACGGTGAGACCGAGGTCCTCCTTGACCAGCACCAGCGGGGCGGCCCAGGCGACGGCTCGCCGGTAGCGGCCGGACAGGTAGGCGTCCAGGGCCAGGGCGATCAGGGGCACGGCGAAGGCGATCTCGTGGAAGTCGAAGGCCAGTGCCGTCTGCAGGCCCCAGGACAGCCCGTAGCTGGTTCCGATGACCACTCCGGCGACCGGACTCAGCAGCCGGGTGGCGACCCGGGCGACGGTGAACACGGAAAGACCGAACAGCGAGGCCTGGACCACGAGCAGGGTTTCCGCGGTGGGGAAGAGGCGGAACACCGGCGCGATCAGCGCGATGATGGGGCTGAAGTGGTCGCCGAGGAGGATGAGGCCGGGGTCGCGGATGTCGGAGACCGGGAGCCGGCCCTCCGCGTAGCTGCGCACGGCTTGCACGAAGATGCCGAGGTCAAAACCGTAGGTCCGCAGCGTGGCGTGCCTGCCGAGCGCGAACAGGGTGTACGCCGCGGTGAACACCGTCGCGACCAGCGACGGCAGCCAGCTTTTGCTGAGCGAGGTAACCACGGAACATCACCCGGTTGCGTTCGGCGGCGCCGACCCGGTGGTGAAGGGACGGAACTGACCGGATTCCCCTTCGGCCGGCACCTCCACACATAGCAGCGGCCGGAACAACCGTCTCCGCCGTCAGCTCGCTTGTCCCAATTACTTCAGTGTCAACTGAAATAGACCTTCGTGAACCAAGAATCCCAACAACGCCTAGGCGGGCGGTGTCACCAGCGGGAGCGGTCACGACGTGGACGGGGAGCCGGGCGCGGGCGGCGCGGATCTACTCTCCGCCCCTCCCGTTCCGCCCGACCCCTCAGCGGCCCCGCCCGGTCTCCTCCTGCAACTGGTCGATCAGCTGCGAGGCCTCGGCCTTGGTCAGCTCCTCCGGCACTTCCTTGCCTGCCTCCTGGGCCAGTGTGTGCAGGTAGGACTCCTGTGGCCCGGTCATCTCCTCGTCGCCGGTCGTCCAGTCCTCGGGGTCCTTCTCCGGTGTGCGGTTCACGGCAGTCCCCTTCCTTCTCGAACGTGTGTTCGACATGCCCGTGTCCGCGCGGAGTCAAACCCCGCGGCTGACGACCAAGCGCTTTTGCCGGTCGCTGCGCCATTCCAGGAGCAGCACGCTGGCGTCGTCCTGGAGGTGGTCGTCCTGGTGGGCGAGCACGGTGCGCATGAGCCTGCGCAGCGTCTCCGGCGCGGAGTACCCGTCGGCCTCGCGGCGGATGATGAAGTCGGTGAAGCGGCGCAGGCCGAACTCCACGTCGTTGCCGTCCCTGGCCTCGACGATGCCGTCGGTGTAGAACAGCAGCCGGTCACCGGGTTCCAGCTGGTGCCGGCACAGGCGGGGCTGGATGGGGAACCCGAAACCCATGGGCGGCGTGGGTTTGCACTGGAGCTCGGAGAGCCAGCGGCCCCGCCGGATCAGCAGCGGCGGCGGATGGCCCCGGTTGACCCAGGTGAGCAGCCCGCTGCGGGTGTCCAGGTCGGCCAGCACGCCGGTGGTGAACCGGCTGCGCCCGAACTGGGCGTGGATCACCGAGTCGATGGCGGCGCTGGTCTCGACCAGGCCGATGCCACTGCGCCGGGAGTTCCGGCAGGTTCCGGTGGCCAGCGCCACGGTCAGCCCGGCCGACTGGTCGTGGCCCATGGCGTCGAAGACCGACACGTGCAGGGTGTCCCCGGTCAGCGCGTAGTCCAGGGCGTCGCCGCCGACCTCGTAGGCGGGTTCCAGCACGCCGGCGACCACGATGTCCTCGTTGGCGAAGCACAGCGGCGGCATCAGCGGCCGCACCACCTCAGCGGCCAGCGCCATCGGCTGGGAACGGACCAGCCGGGCGTGGGTGTCGCTGTGCGGCCGCTTGCTGACCACCAGCAGCGCGACCAGCGCGGCCAAGGCCTGCAACCGGTCCAGCGTCGCCCGGTCTTTCGCCGGAGCCCACGCGCCCAGCACCCCCACCCGTTCGGTGCCGTCCAGCAGTGGCAGCCAGAAGTGGTGTCCGCCAGGGCCGTCGTCGGTGACCACCAGTTCGATGTGCCGGAACGCCCGGCCCGCGAGGCTGCCGTCCACCGAGCAGCGACCCTCCCCGGTGGTCGGGACCAGCGTCTCCTGCCGCAGATCGGCCAGCAGGATGGTGATCCCGGTGAACCCCGCGGTGTCGCCGTGCTCCTCGACCAGCCCGGTCAGTTGCTCAAAACCGGCGAGATGGCTCGCTTCGAGGAGCCCTGCCAGCATCCTGAAGCCGTCCACCGCGCACCTCCCAGGCAGTGGCTGGCCTACCCGGTGACCGGTGGGGTCAAACAGCCCAGCGGTGGGACCTGGTCGACCGCGCCGAACGCGCGGGCGCGGACCCGGCCGCGATGGCGACCCTGCGGGCGACTCCCGCGCAGCCCTCCGGCAGGCTGACCGAGGTGCTGCGCGTCGTGCCCAAGGGCGCCTAGCACCGCCTGCGCCGGCGTGTACGGTGTGGCCGCATGGGCACCCGAACGGCCGTGAAGATCTGTGGGCTGACCAGGCCGGAGGACGTGGACGCCGCGGTCGAGGCCGGTGCCGACGCCATCGGTTTTGTGCTCTACCCGCCGAGCCCGCGGCACGTGACCCCGCAACGCGCCGCCGAGCTGGCCGCGCGGCTGCCCGCGTTCGTGACCCCGGTGCTGCTGTTCGTGAACACCCCCGCCGAGGAGGTGGTCGCCGCCGCCTCGGCCGTGCCCGGCGCGCTGCTGCAGTTCCACGGCGACGAGACGCCCGCCGACTGCTGGGCCGCCTCGCAGCAGGGTCAGCGCGCCTTCCTGCGGGCCGCGCGCATCCCGCTCGACCCCGGCACACCGCCGTTCGACCTGACCGGTTTCGCGGCGCGGTTCGACCGGGCGCGGGCGATCCTGCTCGACGCGCACGTCCCCGGCTACGGCGGCGGTGGCCGCACCTTCGACTGGTCGCTGCTGCCCGCCGCGCCGGAATCGCACCTGGTGCTCAGCGGCGGGCTGACCCCCGGCAACGTGGCCGAGGGCATCGCCGCGCTGCGGCCGCTGTGCCGGACGCTGTCGGTCGACGTCAGCTCCGGGGTCGAGGCCGCCAAGGGGATCAAGGACGTGGCCAAGATCCGCGACTTCATCGAGGCCGTCCGCGGCGCGTCCTAGCGGCCCAGGGCTTCCTGCACCTTCTTCTTCAGTTCGGGCAGGGGAAGCGAGGCCACGGGGGTGATGAGCTGCTGGCGGATCCGGGTCAGCTTGGAGGTCTTGATGCGCCACTGGCCGTCGGTCTTGACGTAGGTCTCGTGGTAGTGACCGTGGCCGTGCAGGCCGAGCACGGGGGTGAAGTCGACGTAGTCCTCCAGCGCCCAGATTCCCTTGGCCGTGGCGGCCGAGGTCAGCTCGATCTCGGGCATGTGCACCTGGTGCGAGGTGGTCTGGGACGGCTGGCCGATCTGCTTGCGCACGAAGGCGATGAACGCGTCCGCCCCCTTGACCACCTGGCCGCCTGCCGCCGAGGTGTCGCTGACGAAGTCATCGGCGAAGACCTCGCGCCAGGCCTGCCACTGCTTGGTGTCCAGCAGGCGGCAGTAGCGGGCCTTGAGCTCCTGGATCGCCTCGATGTCCTCGAGTGCCACGGTGTCGGCGACGCTGTAGTTCGCCGGCGTGATGCCCTCCAGCGCGCCGTTGCCCGCCGGGGCCGTGCCGCCGTCTTTGCCGCACGCGGTCAGCAGCAGCGCGCCGACCAGCGCGCCAGCCACCACAGGACGAATTCTCATCGCTTTTCTCCTGATGGGAAAGGGACCGACTCGATTGAGTCCACTGTGGACACAAGGTAACGCAGCGGTCGCGCAGAGTCCCCGCTGAGCGCGTGCGACAAATCTCACCGACCGGATCGGTCGGTAAACCTACCAGATCGGTCGGTGATGGTGTAGTGTCGCGCGCATGGCAAGAGTGCACCGGCAGCAGGCCGAAGAGGGCATCCTCGACCAGGCGGCGGCCTTGTTCGCCCAGCACGGCTTCGCGCACACCTCGCTGAAGACCGTGGCCGACGCCGTTGGCCTGTCCAAAGCCGGTCTGCTGCACCACTTCCCGAGCAAGGAGGCGCTGTTTGTGGCGGCCCGTGAGGTCGTCGGCTCGCTCGGGCAGCGGATCCTCGACCAGGTGGACCAGTTGCCGCCCGGACCCATGCGGGACCGGCGTGCCCTGGAACTGCTGACCGAGGTGGCGCTGGACCGGCCCGGCCTGGTGTCCCTGGCATTCAGCGTGACGAACGGGCCCGATCCGGACGCGATCACCGGGGACGTCGTGGAGGACCAGGCGCGGGTGTTCGACATCTTCGCCCTGGACCCCACCGGCGGCGACACCACGCGGCTGGTCCGGGTCATCGGCGCGCTGAGCGCACTGGCCATGCTCTGTGTGATCGCCAACCAGCGGGGCGACAAGGCGGGCTGGCGGCCGCTGATCATCGCGACCTGCTTCGACGCGCTTGGCCACGGCCAGGCATTCGTGCCTGCGGCGGACTGACCGGCCGAGGTCGTTGGCAGCCATGGGTTTGAGCCGCCGACCCAGGAGGCACCACCAAGACAGCGGGTTGAGCGGAACGACTGGGGTGTCGCTCGTGCCGCGTACCTGGCGCGGCGAGGTCCCGGCAGCCGAACAGGTACGGGCGGCCGGCGGCCCGCGCGGGGCGTGGCTGCGGTACCGGTACCTGTTCGGCTGGAGCCGGACCGGGGTGGTGCACCTGCTGGTGGTCACCGGGATGCTCTTGACCTACCTGGCGGTCCGGCTGCACGACGTGTGCTGTGGGGTGTGGTCGCGGCCTTTCACCGGCCCAAGTTCCTCGTGCCGCCGCATCTGCGTGCGCCCGAGAAGGGTTGATCACCCGCACAGCACCGGGTCCCCGGCTGGGTCAGCGTCGCAGCTGACCCCGTACCGCACCGGCCGGGTACTCCGCGTTGTGCACGTTGACGTAGAACTGGCTCGGCGAGCGCCTCAGCTCACGGGCCAGGTCCGGGTCGACGTCGGTGCACGTGCGGCTGCGGCCGTTGCCCGGCGTGCGCAGCTCCAGCGCCACCGGTCCGGCGGTCCCGGCCGCGCCGCGGTGCACGTGCGCGGCGGTCGGGGTGCCGATCCTGGTCACGGCAAGGGAAACGCAGACCTCGTCGTAGCCGACCACTACGCGGGCGGTGCCGCGGCCGTCGGGGTCACCGGGGCCGGGAACCTCGGCGGCGCCGGTCAGCCAGGCCGAGCGGTACGAGCCACCGAGCAGGTTGCCCAGGTCGAGATCGATGCCGATGCCAATGCCGATCCCGATGTCCGGCCCGCGGTCGCGGTCCTGGGGTGCGGCGGCGGCGCCGGGTGCGGTGGCGAGCAGTGCCAGGCAGGCGGCCACCGCCGGAAGGGTGAGGGTGCGGATGGACAGACGCATCGGAACGGCCTCCAGAATTGTCGGAAAGTCCCTGCGATCGGACGTTCGTGGCTCGGGTCCCCGTGGTTCATGGCCCGATGGGGTGAAAGCTCAGGGCGCGAAGGTCAGGCCGACCGCGCCGCTCAGCAGCGGCGAGACGGCGCCGGCGCGGCCGGTGGCAAGGTTGATCCGAACCAGCAGGGTCAGGCCGTGCACGCGCACGATGGCCGCGGCCCGGTAGTCCTGCGGCCGGTAGGCGCCCGCGCCGGCCTTGCCCGCGATGTCGAAGCCGTTGACCGCGCTGATGTTCAGGCCCAGCTTGCCGATCGTGCTCAGCTGACCGGTGTTGGGCGAGACGGCCGGCGTCTCGCCCGGCAGGCTGCCCTGCTTGACCAGCGTGTCCCGCGCGGAGTCCAGGCCGTAGAGGGCGGTGCTGGTGGCTCCGGCGACACTGTTGGTGTAGCCGGCGGCGGCCACCTTGGGCGCGGGCCCGCCGGTGGGGTAGTTCAGCGGGGTGTCGGTGGCCGCGAGCGCGCCGGTGTCGGGGTGCAGGCGCAGGTTCTGGCCCTGGTCGGTGACCACCCGGATGCGGTCGACGGTGGGGTTGAAGTCGAAGCCGATCGCCTTGCCGGACAAGGAGATCGGCGCGCCGATCGCGGTGGCGGCCGCGGTGCCGGGGTGGATCCGGTAGAGCTGTCCGGAGCTGGCGAGGGTGTAGAGCTCGCCGTTGGCCGGCCGGGTGTCCAGGCCGACGAGGCGTTCGCCGCGGGCCAGGCCGGTGATCCGCTTGCGCTGCTTGGCCAGCAGCGCAAGGCCGGCGTCGTGCCGGCTGAGCACGCCGTTCTCGCTGAGCACGAGCAGGTCACCGGATTTGGCGGCGGGCGTGGCCGCCGAGGCGGTGCCGCCGCCGACCAGGACGGTGGTCAGCACGGTGGCCGACACGGTCGCGCCGGTCACCAGCAGACGCGTGGTTCTGCGCATTCTCACTCCAAGGTGTCGAAGGGTCGTGTGGAACGTTCGAGGGCCGAGGGCGGATGGTTCACCACTTCTCGCGGCCGCGCCGTGCATCAGGAAGGGCACGAGGTGTCAGAGCCAGGGCGCCAAGCCCTCCAGGATGGCCGCTTTCGTCTTGGCCCCGGTCAGCGTGGTGGCCAGTTCTCCGTCGACGAACAGCGAGAGCGTCGGGATGGACATGATCTGGTACCGCACCGCGATGGCGGGCTCGGCGTCGATGTCGAGCTTGACCACGGTGAGCCGGTCGGCGTGCTCCTCGGCGATCTGCGCCACCACCGGCGCCAGCGCCTTGCACGGCCCGCACCAGGGGGCCCAGAAGTCGACCAGCACCGGCCGGTCGCTGTCCAGCACCGCGGTGCCGAAGTCGTTGGTGGTCACAGAGGTGAGGTTCATGGGTGTCCTGTTCTGTCTCAGCCGAAGGTGAACGAGTAGGCCTGCACGCCCGCGCCGACGGTCACCGCGACCCTGCCGGTGCGAATGTCCGAAGTGGACAGCAGTTGGTAGGAGTTCGGCGTGCCGTCGACCTGGATGGTCTTGGTCTCGCCGTTGCTCTCGTAGCTGACGGTTCCCTTGCCGGAGAGCACCATCCGCACCTCCTTGGCGCGGTAGTCCAGCCGGATCCGGCCGCGGTCCGTGGCGGGGGAGATGTGCTGGGTGTCCAGCAGCCACTCGCCGTCCAGGGTGAAGGTGTCCGCGGCCTGGTTCTCCGGGAACTGGAAGGACTTCTGGCCGCTGGTGTAGTTCTCGGGGCCGGCGAAGTTCACGCGTTTGGTGGAGCCGAGGAAGGTCTCGCGGGTGATCTTGGCGATGTCCGGGGTCTCGTCGGTGGTTTCCGTCGCGGCGGGCAGGTTCTGCCCGGGCTTGGCTTCGGTGAGCAGCTGGCGGATCAGCTTCTCGGTGGTCTGGTAGTCGCCCTCGCCGAACTTGATGTGCCGCACGGTGCCGGTGGCGTCGATGAGGTAGTGCGCGGGCCAGTAGCGGTTGCGGTAGTTGGTCCAGGTGGACAGGGTGTTGTCCAGGGCGACCGGGTAGGTGATGCCGAAGTTCTTCGCCGCGGCGGCGACGTTGGCCGGTTCCTTCTCGAAGGCGTACTCGGGGGAGTGCACGCCGATGACCTGGAGCCCAGCGTCGCGGTAGGCCTTGTCCCAGGCGGTGACGTGCGGCAGGGAGCGCTGGCAGTTGATGCAGGAGTAGGCCCAGAAGTCCAGCAGCACCACCTTGCCGCGCAACTGCTTCAGGTCCACACCGCTGCCGTCGGGGGTGTTGAGCCACTGCTGGATGCCGGTGACATCCGGTGCGGTGCCACAGCTTTCCAGCTCCTTGGCCCCGTCGGAGCACTTGTCCAGGTCCTTGTTCTGCTCGTTGACCAGACCACCGAGGTTGAGCGCCTTGCGCACCTGCTCGGAGTTGTTCACCTTGTCCTGCAAGGCACTGGTGTAGTCCGGGATGACCCGCTGGAGCAGCTGCGGCAGGTTGAACACCAGGCCGAGCGACAGCGCGATCATCACCACGCCCGCGGTGATCCGGATGCCGCGCTGGCGCTTGCGGAAGGCCTGCACGCGTTCGGCGACCCGCCGCCCGGCCAGGGCGAAGACGAGCAGGGGAGTGGCCGCGCCGATGGCGAAGGCCGCGGTGAGCACCACGGTGTCCACGCCGACCTTGCCGGTGGCGCCCGCGACGGTGATCGCGGCCAGCACCGGGCCCGCGCAGGGCACGTAGATGGCGCCAAGCGCCAGGCCGAGGGCGAAGCCGCCCTTGGTGGAGTCGGGACGGCGCTGCGGGATCCAGCTGAACGGCTTTTCCAGCAGGTGCTCGAAGGCGGGCACGATCAGGCCGATGCCGATCAGCACCAGCACCACGATTCCGCCCCAGCGCAACACATCCTGCGGCAGGCCGAGCACCGAGAGCAGCAGCGAGCCGAACAGGGTGACCAGGGTGAAGCTGACCACCAGGCCCGCGATCACCAGGTAGGGGCGGGAACGCGAAGCGGCGACGGTCTTGGTCTCGGTGGTCCGGGCGCTTTGCGCGCCGCCGGAGAAGAAGATGACGGGCAGCACCGGCAGGATGCACGGTGAGATGCCGGTGACCAGGCCTCCGATGAGGCCGATCAGGGCGAGTGTCAGCACGGGGGCCTCACACAGTTGACGGGGACGCGATGACCTGTGTTCGCACGCCGGGGACAAACGGTTCGGTGTTCCTTCCGCGACCGAGCCGGTTGTAACGGGTGGATAACGACGGGCCGACGGGTCGATCCGGGCCGATCCGGGCGGCGAATGCAGAGTGTTCGTCCGACAGACCGGAAGAGAGCCCAGATATGAACACCACTGCCCGTCGCACCATCGCCGCCGCCGGCGTCGCCTCGCTCGCCCTGCTCGCCGGAGCCTGCGGTTCCGGGGACACTCCCGCGAACTCCAGCAGCCCCTCGGCCGCCCCGAGCAGCTCCGCGGCGCCCACCTCCAGCGCGATGGCCGACCCTGCCCGCGACCTGGTCGGTTCGGGTTGTGCTGACTACGCCAAGCAGGTCCCCAGCGGCCCTGGCTCGGTCTCCGGCATGTCCGCCGACCCGGTCGCGGTGGCCGCCAGCAACAACCCGCTGCTCAAGACGCTGGTGAGCGCGGTCTCCGGCAAGCTGAACCCGAAGGTGAACCTGGTCTCCACGCTCAACGGCAGCGAGTTCACCGTCTTCGCGCCGATCGACTCGGCCTTCGCCAAGATCGATGCCGCGACCATCGAGAAGCTCAAGACCGATGACGCGCTGCTGAGCAAGATCCTGACCTATCACGTGGTGCCGGGCCAGATCGCGCCGGACAAGATCGCCGGTGACAAGACCACGGTGCAGTCCGGCGTGGTGAAGGTGACCGGCTCGGGCAACGCGCTGAAGGTCAATGACGCCAACGTGGTCTGCGGTGGCGTGCACACCGCCAACGCCACCGTCTACCTGATCGACTCGGTGCTCATGCCCAAGTGACCCCCGCCCCGGCCGCCGGAGTCCACTGTGGACCACCGGCGGCCAGCGGGCTGTCCGAACTGTCCACAGTGGATGACCGTCGGCCCATGAGGGAGCCAGTCGCCGTGCCGGATTTCGCCCGCCTCCGCCGTGTCCAGCCGGAGACTCCCGCGTCGCGACCGCGGGTTCCGGAGCAGCCGGAGGAGTTGCTGGTGCTGGCCGCTCGCGGAGACCGGGAGGCGTTCGCGCGCTTCTACGACACGGTGATCGGCCCGGTGTGGGGCGTCATCCGGCAGGTGGTGCGGGACCAGACCCGCTCTGCGGAGATCGCGGAGTCGGTGTTCCTGGCGGCCTGGCGCGAGGCCGCTGCCTTCGACCCGGCGGGGGAGAGCGCGCTGGCCTGGATTGTGGCCCGCGCGCACGGTGCCGCCGTGCGCGGCATCCGAACCCCTGGCCCGGCGCCCGTTCCGCGCCCGGCCGCGACACCCGAGCCGGACCTGCCCGAGCCGGTCGGCACGAGCCTGCTCCGGCACCAGTTCCACCGGCATCTGGCCACCCTCACCCAAGAACAGCGCGACTGCCTGGTCCTGGCCTACTACCAAGGGCGGGACTGCCGACAGATCGCGGCGCTGCTGGACCTGCCCGCGTCCACGGTTCGCACCCGCCTGCGGGACGCCATGATCCGGCTCCGCGACTGCCTGGGAGTGACCTGATGAACCCGCCTGCCGATGTGCACGCCCTCACCGGCGCCTACGTGCTCAACGGGCTTTCCCCGGCCGAACGCGAACAGTTCGAGCGCCACCTGCACGCCTGCCCCACCTGCGCGCTGGAGGTCACCGAGTTCACCGAGACCAGCGCCTGGCTGGGCAACGCGGTCGCGGAAGCCCCGCCGCCCGCGCTGCGCGCGCGAGTGCTGGCCGTCGCCGAGTTCACCTCCCAGATCCCACCGCTCACCGAAATCCCCCGCGTGGCGGGAAATCGGCGACGAAGACGCGCCGTGCTGTTGGCCGCCGCCTCGGCCGTGATCGGGATGGCGGTGCTCGGCTTGCACAGCACCGCGCCCAGCGACCAGCTCGACCGCCAGGCAGGTGCGTTGGCCAATCGCGCTGACGCGGCAGCGCTGCTGGCCGCCGCCGACGCCCGCGTGCTGAGCGCGCCCGGCCCCGGCGGCGGCACCCTGTCCGTCGTGCACGTCCCGGGTCACGCGGCCGCGGTGCTCATCGCCAGCGGCCTGCCAGCCCCGCCACCGGGACACGTCTACCAGGCCTGGGTGATCGGCCCGCGCGGCGCGCGCTCGGCCGGTCTGCTCCCGGCCGCCGCACCCCTGGTCGCACCCGGGGTGGCGCCCGGGGACCGGATCGGCCTGACCGTCGAACCCGCGGGCGGTTCCCCGCAGCCCACCTCGCTACCGGTGATCACCACCGCGCTGCCCGCCGCCTGAGGCGACCTCATCACGCGACCGGGTCGCCGATGACGCCGCCGGTGGCCCGCCGCATGGCGCGCGCGATCTGGCCGAACGGGTTGCTGAGCTCGGTCAGCGGAGTGCCTGCCAGGTAGGCCCGGCTGACGTCCTCGTTGATCACGCGCAGGGCCGCGCCCGCCGCGGCCACGTGCAGCCTGAGCTCCAGATCCTGCTTGGGGCGCTTGAGGCGGTCCGCGATGATCTCGATGAGCTCGGCCTCGGCCTGGTCGCAGGCCATCAGCCAGGCGGTGCGCAACGCGGGCTCGGTCATCCCGAGCACGATCATCTTCATCGCCGCGACGTCGTCGGCCTGGTAGAAGGGGTCCTGGCGGTAACGGTCGCCGACCTGGTGCGCGAGCTGCTGTTCCATCGAGCGGTGCGGTGGCCAGTCCCGCAGCATCCGTACGAAGGTCTCCACGCTGTGCGCGACCACGGGTTCGGCGCAGGCCTCCTTGCTGCGGAAGTGCCGCCAGATGGTGCGCACGGACAGGCCGACGGCCTCGGCGATCTGCTCGCCGGTGGTGTTGTCCACCCCGTGCTCCCAGAACAGCCGGGCCGCCTCCCGCGATATCTCCAGGCGGATCCGCTGCCGGCGCTGCTCGCTCATCCCGCCGGGTTTGCGCTCGGCCGTCGCTGGATCTGCCATGAGTGTCATGGTGTCACTGTGTGACATCGCCAGCAAGAACGTTACTCGCGCAGCCGGTCGGCGGCCCAGACCGCGAACTGCGACTTCGCGGGCGGGGCGCCCGGTTCGGTGGTGTTGCCGTAGACCAGCAGGCTTCGCGCGGTGGTTCCGCCGCCGGGCCGGAACTCGACCAGGGAGACCCAGGTGTCGCCGAGCACCAGCTTGATCCCGTGCTCGGCGGCGCCGATCTCCAGCGACTTCAGCACGCCCACCAGTCCGGAGCCGCCGTCGGCGGGCACCGCGTCCGGCCCGCTGCCCAGGGTGCAGATCTCGCCGATGGCGGCGTCCACGGGCAGGCCCAGGGCGGTCAGCGTGGCGACGGCGATGCGGAGCTTGGCCACCGCGGCCGCCGGGTCGGCCAGGCCGGTCGGCACCGCGCCCGGCTCGGACTCGGCCCGGAACAACGACTTGTCGGCCAGCTCGGCGAAGTTGAGCGCGGCCCAGAAGAAGAACAGCACGTACCCGTTGCTGTCCTGGTTCGCGCACCGGTCCCAAGTGGTGAGCACCTTGGCCGCCTCGCGCAGGTCCTCCTCGGCCGAGGCGGCCTGGCAGAGCTCGTCCAGCACGATGTCGGCCAGCAGCGCGCGCTTGCTGAACTTCAACCCCAGCACGGCTTCCGGGGTGATCTTCTGCTGCGCGGCCAGCCAGTTGCGGGAGACCACCGAACGCAGGTCGTCCACCTGCCGCACGCTCGGCGCGATCGCCGATGGCCAGTCCCGCGCGTCCAGCGGTGGGCTGGTGAACAGGAACGGGGTCTCGTTGCAGTTCTGCACCCACCCGGACTCCGGGTTGACCACCCTCGGCATGGCGGCGGCCGGATGCACGTCCTCCCACAGCCACCGCGGGTCCTCGCCGGGCAGGCGGCGCCTGCTGTCGTCGAAGTCCCCGGCCACGCGCACCGGCGGGGTGCCGCAGAACAGCGCCCCGATCGAGCCGTGCGCGTCCGCGGTGACCAGGGTGAACAGCGGCAGCGGCATTTCCTCCTGCTGGGCGATGACCTCCTGCACGCTGGTGGCCAGCGACATCCGCCACCACGACTCCAGCGCCGAGGTCGTCGGGTGGTGCAGCACGCCCGCGACGCGCACCGCGACCTGTGCCCCGTCCGGAGCGGTCACCACCGGGCCGTGCACCGTGCGCCGCTCCACCACGGTGACCGGGTCCGCTCCGCGCACCTCGATCCGGTGCTCGACCTGGTGCAGGGCCCGCCGCTGCCCGTCGAAGAGGTAGCCCTCCTCGGTGAGGTCCAGCTGGTAGACGGACATGTTCGGGATCGGGTTGACCGTGTGTCCCCAGCCGACGGCGGGGTTGTAGCCCATGTTCTGCCAGGGCAGGCCGATCAGCGAGATGCCGTGGAACTCGCGGCCGGGGGAGACCGAGCGGTACTCGAAGAACCGCTGGTAGCCCCGCCAGACCAGGTGCGGGTTGATCACCAGCAGCGCGTTGCCGGTGGCGGACCGCGCGGCGGAGACCGCCCACCCATTGGACCCGGCCGACTCGGCGAAGGACTCCGGCCGGAACGCCAGTCCCTTGGCGTCCATGGTGGTGAACCGGACGAACACGCGCAGCATGTGCGCCACGACGTCCTCCGGGGTCACCGGCAGCACGGCGCGGAACTCCCCGCCCAGCCCGGTGTTCTCGGCGCAGGCGGCGTTGAAGCCCGCGCAGAAGGCGGCGATCCGGTCGACGGTTTGCTTGGCCTGGGCCTGGAACCAGACCTCGGTCGCGCTGCGCAGGCCCAGTTCCGCGGTGAACCGGTCCTCGGCCACGAAGTCGGGTCCCCACAGGGCCGCCGCGGTCCCGCGCGCGGTGCCGTAGAGCCGCAGCACCAGGCTCGCGTTGGTCACCGCCTGGGCGTGGCCGGTGCCGTAGGTGACGTCCAGCTCGTCGTCGCCGGTGATGGTGGGCACCGCCCAGCGGTCCCATTCGATCCGCATGTGTTCTCCGATCTTGGAAAGGGTCGCACAGCCGAGTATGTCATAAAGTGACATGGTGGCACTAAGTGTCAACCCGTTCGTGCATCCCGAATGACTGAACAGGCTGGTCGTGCGCCCGCCGGCCGGGGCGGGCGGATCCAGCTCGCCGTCTCACGCCTGGCCACCGGGCCACCGAGTTCCTGGTGGCGGGCAGGCGAATCGACCGGGCCTGGCCTGCGGGACGGAGACCGGCGAGGCCCGCTCACAGCCAGTCGTGCTCGCGGGCGTACCTGGCGGCTTCGTGCCGGGTCTGCGTCTGGGTCTTCTGCATGGCGTTGGACAGGTAGTTGCGCACGGTGCCCTGGGCCAGGTGCAGCTGGGCGGCGATGTCGGCCACGGAGTAGCCCTCGCGGGTCGCGCGCAGCACGTCCAGCTCGCGGTCGGTGAGCGGGCAGTCGTCTACCACGGCGAGGGCGGAGACGTCCGGGTCGATCCAGCGCTTGCCCTCGTGCAGGGTGGCGATGACCGTGGCGATGTGCGCGGGTTCGGCCGCCTTGCTGACGAAGCCCTGGACGCCGAGCTTGAGGGCCTTGCGCAGCACCCCGGGCTTGGCGTGCCGGGTGAGCATCAGGATGACCTGCTCCGGCCGGGACTGGCGGATCCGCGCGACGGCGGCGAGACCGTCCACGCCGGGCATCTCCAGGTCGATGACGAGCACGTCGGGCCGGTGCCGCAGGGTGGCCTGGACGGCCTGCTCGCCGTCGGCCGCCTCGGCCAGCACGGTGATCTGGCCCTCCAGCGGCAGCAGCGCGGCCATCGCCTTGCGCAGCAGGGCTTCGTCGTCGGCGAGCACCACGGTGGTCATCGGTTCTCCCGTGCTGTCAGACGGTGCGGGAAGGCCGCGGCGGTCCGGAACTGCCCGTCGTCCTGTTCCACGGTCAGCTCTCCACCGTCGGCGGCTAGACGTTGCCGGAGGCTGGCCAGGCCGCGCAGCCCGGGCAGCGGTGCTCGCTGCGCGCCGTCGTTGACGATGCTGATGCTCAACGCGGACAAGGTGATCCGCACCCGGGTGGCCTGGGCGTGGCGCAGGATGTTGGTGGTCGTCTCGCGCAGGACCTGGCCGAGCAGCTCGCTCGCGCCCTGGTCGACCTCGGCTTCGCGGTCCACGCGCACGTCGATGCCCGCGGCCTCGAAGAGGTTGCGCGCGTTCTCCAGCTCGGCGGAGAGGTTGAGCCGGCGTTGCGCGTAGGCCAGTTCCTTGGTCTGGGTGATGGTTTCGCTGACCAGGGCGTGGATCTCGCGCAGCTCCTGCTTCGCTCGTTCGGTGTCGCTGTCCACCAGCTTCTGGGCCAGTGCGGTCTTCAGCTTCACCACGTGCAGGGTGTGGCCCTGGATGTCGTGCAGGTCGCTGGCGAACCGGACGCGTTCGCGGGTCACGGCCAGCTCCGCCTCCCGCTCCCGCGCCTGCTCCAGCTCGTCGACCACGTCGTAGAACCGCTTGTTGGGAAACATCAAACCCACCACGGCCACGGTGATGCCGGTGGGCACGAGGACGTACTGCAACAGCACACCGGGAACGTCCTCAGTGGACACCAGCAGCCGCATCGCGCCCACCGCGGCCACGTAGCCGGTGAGCGCGGCGATCGCCGCGCCCCGGTGGCGGGACAGCTGGGGGATGACGTGCGAGCCGACGCAGCAGATGCCGAAGACCGCCGCCGGGCTGCCGACCACCAGCACCCCGAAGGGCCACACGGCCGCGGTGACGAGCAGGCAGGGCAGCGCGACCCGCAGCACCTCGCCCGCCGCCCACCGGGTGAACGTGGTCATGGTCGCCGCCACACCCGCGCCCAGGACGAGGGCGTGCCACCAGGTCCGGGCGTCGATGGCCACCGTGAACACCCCGGCCACGGTGAGCAGCGGCAGGAACAGGGTGAGGTTGAGCTTGCGGAACTGTTCCTGCGCCGGCTCAGCGGGTGTCGGGCTCACTGGCCCAGCATCGTTCAACTCCGGGGGCCAGCGCCAGTGACACCACGTCATATCTTCCCGCCAAGGAATGTCACTGGCGACCGTCCACTGTGGCTGATGAGGTCATGGGCATGACTTCGGCAGCAGTGATCGACGTGGACCGGTTGAACGTCAGGTACGGCGACTTCCACGCGGTGCAAGACCTTTCCTTCCAGGTGCGGCGGGGCGAGTTCTACGCCCTGCTCGGCACGAACGGCGCGGGCAAGACCTCCACCCTGGAGACCATCGAGGGCCACCGCGCGCCCACCTCGGGCACGGTCCGGGTGCTCGGGCAGAGCCCGGCGGACCGGGCCGCGGTCCGGCCGAGGATGGGGATCATGTTGCAGGAGAGCGGATTCTCCCCGGACCTCACCGTGCGCGAGTCGGTCCGGCTGATCGGCGAGCTCACCCGGCGCACCGACCGGGTCGAGCGGGTGCTCGGCATCGTCGACCTCACCCGCAAGGCCGGCACCAAGGTCTCCCAGCTCTCCGGCGGGGAGAAGCGACGGCTGGACTTCGCCACCGCCGTGTACGGCACGCCCGAACTGGTGTTCCTGGACGAACCGACCACGGGCCTGGACATCCAGTCCAGGGACGCGTTGTGGGAGGCGGTGGACAAGCTACGCGAGGAGGGCTCGACCATCGTGCTCACCACGCACTACCTGGAGGAGGCGCAGCAGCGCGCCGACCGCATCGGCCTGATGCACCGCGGCAAGTTCCACCGCGAGGGCACCGTGGCCGAGCTGACCCGGACCCTGCCCGCGGTGATCCGCTTCGCCCTGCCGCCGACCGCGCCCCCGCCGCCGCTGCCGGGCAACCGGGAGGGCGACGGCACGTTCCTGGTCGAAACCCACCAACTGCAACGGGACCTGTCCACCCTGCTGCGGTGGGCCGAGGACCACTCGCTGGAGCTGCCCCAGCTGCAAGCGGGCCCGACCGGGCTCGACGACGTCTTCCGCGCCATCAACTCCTGACCGCACTTTTCCCAGAAGGGGAGCCATGTTTCCGATCGCTCGTGGTGAGCTGATCCAGATCTTCCGCAACCGCTCGGTGCTGATCAACAGCTTTGTGGTGCCGGTCGTGGTCAGCGCGTTCTTCATCTACCAGCACGACGTCTTCAGCCGGCTCGCCAGCCTCGGCTACATCGCGGCGGTCGTGCTGTTCACGGTGTGCGCCTTCGGTCTCTACGCCAGCGCGGTGACCACACTGGCCGCCCGCAGGCAGAACCTGTTCCTCAAGCGGCTGCGCTCCACCGCGGCCGGTGACGCGGGCATCCTGACCGGGCTGGTGCTGCCGGTCACCGCACTGGCGCTGGTCCAGGTGGCGATGATCCTGACCGTGCTGGGCGTGGTCACCGGCAGGCCGGACAACATCGCCCTGCTGGTGGTGGCGGTGCTGGCCACGGTGGCCATGATGGTCGGGCTGGGCCTGGCCACCGCCGGGCTGACCAACTCGCCGGAGCACGCCCAGGTCACCACCCTGCCGGTCAGCCTCGGCGTGATCGCGGTGGCCAGCTGGATCGGCATCACCGGCACCGAGGACCTCACCCTGCTCAAACGGCTGCTGCCCGGCGGCTCGGCCACCGAGCTGGTGATCAACGCCTGGAACGGCGGCGTCCCGGTCAGCGAGTCGCTGCTGCTGCTCGCGCCCACGCTGGCCTGGGTGGTGGTGGCCGTCGCCCTGGCCTTCCGGCTGTTCCGCTGGGAACCCCGCCGCTGAGCCAGGAGCAGTGGGACCTGCCCCTCTCCTGGCCCGGCCCGCCAACTGGCGGCTGATTCCCGCCACCTGGCTGCCCGCGGGTTCCCGATGATGAAAGCTGTCCACCGACAGCGAAGGAAGTCACCGATGACCCCCGCATCCCTGACCCCGGTCCCGTTCGACCCCGAGCTCGCGGCCGGACTCGACGCCACGCTGACCGAACAGATCGCGCAGCTCTCCTTCGAGGCGCTGCCCGAGATCCGGGAGCGCTCCGCCGAGCGGGACCTGACGGATGAGCAGCTGCGGCAGGACGGGCGGTTCGAGGTCACCTCGCACACCACGCCCAGCGTCGACGGCGCCGAGGTGCCGCTGCTGGTGTGCCGCCCGGCCGGGCTGGCGCGCCCGGCCGCCACGCTCTACGTCATCCACGGCGGCGGCATGGTGGCCGGCACCAACCGCGGCCCGGAGATGACCACGATGCTCGACTGGGCCGAGCGGTTCGACCTGCTCGTGGTGTCCGTGGACTACCGGCTGGCGCCGGTGCACCAGTACCCGCTGCCGGTGCAGGACTGCCACGCCGGTCTGCGGTGGACGGCGGCCGACCCCGAGGGCTTCGGCGTTGATCCGGACCGGATCGTGGTGCTCGGCGGCAGCGCCGGCGGTGGGCTGGCGGCGGCCACCACGCTGCTCGCCCGCGACCAGGAAACCGTGCGCCCCATGGCCCAGCTGCTGATCTGCCCGATGCTGGACGACCGCAACGACACCCTGTCCTCGATCCAGATGGCCGGCCTCGGGATCTGGGACCGGGACGCCAACCAGCTGGGCTGGACCGCGCTGCTCGGTGACCGGCGCGGTGGCCCCGACGTCTCGCCGTACGCCGCGCCTGCCCGCGCCACCGACCTCTCCGGCCTGCCACCGACCTTCATCGACGTCGGCTCGGCGGAGACCTTCCGCGACGAGGCCGTGGCCTACGCATCCCGGATCTGGGCCTGCGGCGGCCGGGCGGAGCTGCACGTGTGGCCCGGCGGTTTCCACGGCTTCGACGCTTTTGTGCCGCAGGCGGCGGTCTCCCAGGCCGCGCTGGCGGCACGGGAGAACTGGCTGCGCCGGGTGCTGGCCGCCTGAGGCGGGGTGATGATGGAGCGATGAGAGAACTCCTCGGCCGCCTCGACGCGCTTGATCCCGACGCCGGGGCCGCGGTCAATGTGATCGCCTACTTCGACCGGCTGGTCGAGGCCAGGGCCGGGCTGGAGGCGATCGTGCGCGGGGCCGCGGTGCTCTCCGGTCACACCGCCCGGCTGGTCGAGGACGACCGGGGTGTGCGGTTGCGGATCGATCCGGGCGGCAGGCTGCTCGAACCGGGCCCACCCCCCGGCGACTGGCCCAGCGCACCGGTGCTCCCCGGCGGGCCACCCGCGCTCTGGCTGGAAAGCGCCGGTCCCGCGGGCCCGGTCGGCGAGATGGTGCTCGAACGGGCCGCGGTGGCCGCCCGCGGCGTGCTCGACCGGGCACACCGGCCGGTCAGCAGGCACAGCTCGGCGCAGACCCTGCTGGACACCGCCGCGCCGGAGGCCGCCCGCCGCCAGGCCGCCCAGCGCCTCGGCCTCGGCGCGCGGGCCCGCGCGTTTGTGCTCGACGGCGGCGAGGTCCAGCTCGTGCCCAGCTCCGGTTCCGCGCCGCCGCCAGGTGTCCGGGCCGGGGTCGGCCCGGCCGTGCCCGTGCTGGAGCTGCCCGGCTCGGTGGCCGCCGCCCGGGTCGCGCTCAGGTTCGCCGCGGCAGGCACCCCGCAGGACCCCGGTCCCTCGGTGGTCTTCGCCGAGGAACTGGGCGGGCTCGCGGTGCTCGCCTCGGCCGTCGGCCCGGACACCGAACCGGCGCCCGACGTCCGCGCGCTGGCCAAGGCCGCGCAGTCCGCGCCCTGGGTGCTGTCGACCCTGGTCGCGGTCGCGGACAGCCCCAGCCTGCGCACCGCCGCCACCACCCTGCTCGTGCACCACTCGACCCTGCAGGAACGCCTGTCCCAGGCCGAGGACGAACTGGGCTGGCCGGTCCGGAGCCCGCAGGGCCGTCTGCGCCTGCAACTGGCCATCGCGCTGCTGCGGTTGCACCGGCACGGGTGAGGTCAGGCGGGCAGCAGGCCCGGTGGCGGCCACCGGCCCGCGAGCCGCTGGCGCAGCAGCCACACCCCGGCGCGCACCTGCACCTGGCTCAGCCCGGTCCGCTCGGCCAGCACCTCCACGGTCAACCGGTCCGCGGGCGGCGCGGTGGCCCAGGCGCGCTCGACGCGCCCGGCCCACAGTTCGGCCGGGATCCACGGGCGAGCCCGGTAGGCGGCGACCAGCTCCCGCAGGTGCTGGTCACCGCAGGCGACCACCAGCCGCCAGCCGTCGGCGCAGGCGCTGACCACCCGGACCGCCGAGGAGTCCTGGACCACGGCGAACCGCGCCTCCGCCAACGGATCCAGGACGCGGGCGCACACATCGCACAGCTCCCAGTCCGGCTCGGTCTCCTCCCGCATGCGAGTCGGGATACCCGGCCCGGCCGCACTGATGCCTCCGGCGGGGTCAGCTTGCGAAAGCCTGATCCACGGTGGCGAAGACCGGCAGCAGGTCGGTCAGTCCGGTCACGGTCAGCGGCCGGACGACCGCGAGGCTGGTGGCCACCACCCGGACCTTGGTGCCCTGCTCGGCCGCGGGCAGGGTCTGCACGAGCGCGGCCAGGCCCACCGAGCCGAGAAAGCTGACCTCGGTGAGGTCCACGACGAGCACCGGCGGGCGCGCGGCCACCGCCTGGTCCAGGGCCTGCTGGAGGGCGGGGGTGGTGAGCAGGTCGATCTCGCCGGTGGCCGCGACCACGACGCCGTGCTCGGACTCGGTGGTGGTGACCTTGATGGGCAGGTCGGAGGCGGCGTCACTGCTCATGCCCTAGACCGTACCGCCCCGGCGGTCGCCTGCCTCCTCGACGGCCCGCTGCCAGGCCGAACGGCGCAGCAGCCGCAGGCCGTTGAGCGCCACCAGCACGGTGGAGCCCTCATGCCCGGCCACGCCCAGCGGCAGCGGCAGGGTGCCGAACAGGTCCCAGATCACCAGGCCCGCGATGCAGGTCCCGGCGATGACCAGGTTGGCGCGCACCACGCGGCGGGCCCTGCGGGCCAGGGCCAGGGTGGCCGGGATCGCGGTCAGGTCGTCGCGCACCACCACGGCGTCCGCGGTCTGCAGGGTCAGGTCCGCGCCCGCGCCGCCCATGGCGATCCCGGTGTGCGCGGTGGCCAGCGCGGGGGCGTCGTTGATGCCGTCGCCGACCATGGCCACCCGGTGACCGGCCTCGATCAAGGCTGTCACCTCGGTGGCCTTGTCCTGGGGAAGCAGGCCTGCGCGGACGTCCTCGATGCCCACCCGCCGGGCGAGCTGGGCGGCGGTGAGGTCGTTGTCGCCGGTGAGCAGCACGGGCGGGTGGCCGGTCAGCCGGGCGGTGGCCAGCACGGCGCCGACGGCTTCGGCGCGGGGACGGTCGGTGAGGCCGAGCACGCCGATCAGCTCGCCGTCCACGCGCACCGCGACGGCGGTCTCCCCGCGCTGCCGCAGCTCCACCGCCAGATCCGGGACGGGCGCGCCGACCGTGACGCGCGCACCGGCGACGGTGGCCCGGACGCCGCGGCCGGGCTCGGCGGCGAACTCCGTGGCGGCGGGCAGCTCCAGGCCGCGGGCGCGGGCCGCCTGCACGATGGCCGCGCCCAGCGGGTGCTCGCTGGGCACCTCCGCCGCGGCGGCCAGGCGCAGCAGATCGTCCTCGGAGCGGCCGGTGAGCGGGCGGATGGTGCTCAGCTCGGGCGCGCCGGTGGTGAGGGTGCCGGTCTTGTCGAAGGCGACCAGCGTGGTCGTGCCGAGGCCCTCCATCACCACCGCGGACTTCACCAGGACGCCGTGCCGCCCGGCGTTGGCGATGGCGGCCAGCAGTGGCGGCATGGTGGCCAGCACCAGCGCGCAGGGTGAGGCCACGATCATGAACGTCATGGCGCGCAGCAGGGACTCCTGCAGCCCGGCGCCCCAGATCAGCGGGATGGCGAACAGCGCGAGCGTGGCGGCGACCATCGCGACGGAGTAGCGCTGTTCGACGCGTTCGATGAACAGCTGGGTCTTCGCCTTGGTGCGACTGGCCTGTTCGACCAGCCCGGCGATCCGGGCGACCACGGAGTCCTCGGCCCGGCGGGCGACCCGCACGGTGAGCGCGCCGGTGCCGTTGAGGGTGCCGGCGAAGACCTCGTCACCGGCCAGCTTGGCCGTGGGCGTGCCCTCGCCGGTGATGGTGGCCTGGTCGACCTCGCTGGCCCCGGAGACCACCTCGCCGTCGGCGGGCACCCGCTCACCCGGGCGCACGAACACGGTGTCGCCCACCGCCAGCTCGGTCACCGGCACCGTCTCCTCGGCATCGCCGGTGACCCGGGTCGCCGTTTCCGGGGCCAGGTCGAGCAGGTCCCGCACGGAGGCCTCGGTGCGCGCGGTGGCGAAGGCCTCCAGCGCGCCCGAGGTGGCGAAGATGACGATGAGCAGGCCGCCGTCCATGACCTGCCCGATGGCCGCCGCGCCGATCGCGGCCACCACCATCAGCAGGTCCACGTCCAGGGTCTTCTCCCGCAGCGCGCGCAGCCCGGATAGCCCCGGCTCCCAGCCGCCCGCGGCGTAACAGGCCAGGTAGAGCGACCACCACAGCCAGGACGGGCCGCCGAGCAGCTGGGCGGCCAGCGCGGCCAGGAACAGCGCCAGGGCCGCGGCGGCCCAGCGGGCCTCCGGCAGGGCGAGCAGCGCCGCGCGCGCCGGGCGGGGCGCGGTGGCGGTGGTGGGCGGCGCGGCGAGAGCCGAGGCCACGGGAACCTCCCGGGGTTGTGGTCGAGACGCGCCAGACAATAGCAGCACACCTGAAGAGGTCTTCAGATGTTCGCGGGTGAGTAGGATCTCCGCATGGGACATGGGAAGGGCGAGCGCGGGCACCCGGCCGCGCGCCTGGACGCCGAGACCGCCGCCAGGGTGGCCGCGACGTTGCAGGCCCTGGCCACGCCCAGCCGCCTGCTGATCCTCACCGAGCTGCGGCAGGCCCCGCTCCCGGTCAGCGACCTCGCCGAGGCGGTCGGCATGGAGCCCTCCGCGGTCTCCCACCAGCTGCGCCTGCTGCGCACCCTCGGCTTGGTCGCCGGCGAGCGGGACGGGCGCAGCATCATCTATCGCCTCTACGACAACCACGTGGCCCAGCTGCTGGACGAGGCGATCTACCACAGCGAGCACCTGCGCCTGGGCATCAGCGACCAGGCGGGGACCGCCGACCGCGAGCGGTAGCGGTCCCCACCGGCGGCTACCGGCCGAGCAGTTCGAGCACCTCCGCGCGGCCGAAGTGCTCGGCCCAGGACCTGGCGTCCCCGTCGAAGCGGCAGTCCCGGATGCCGGGGTCCGCGCCCAGCCGCAACAGCAGCCGGACCACCTCGGTGTCCCCGACCTGGATCGCGGTGTGCAGCGCGGTCTGCCACGGCTGCTCCAGCGGCACATCGCCGCGCCCCCGCGCGTTGACGTCAAACCCGTTGTCCACCAACAGCTTCACCGACTCCGGACGACGCAGTCCCGCGGCCCAGACCACCAGACCGGGCCGGGCCGCCCGCGCGGCCTCGACGACGGCCGCCGGGGTGGCGGCCACGGCGGCGGCGTCCCCGGCCAGCGCCGCGGCGAGGAAGGCGTCCACCGGATCCAGTTCGGCCTCCCGCGCGCCCAGCCGCCGCAACAGCTCCGCCAGTTCGCGGTGGCCGTTGCGCAGCGCGATTTCCAGCGGCGTGGCCCCGTCGGCGAGCGGGCTGGTCACATCGACCCCGTGCGCGGCCAGCAGTGCCACCCGCTGCCGCTGGTCGTGGGTGAGCGCCCACTCCAGCAAGCCCCGCACCATCTCCTCGGGGGAGCCGAGCAGATCGGGCACCAGTCGCCGCCACGGACCGCCGTCACCCCGGCCAAGCCCGAACTCCAGCAGCAGTTCGGCGAAGTCGTCCTGTTCGTCGAACATGCGGTTGTAGAGGCTCTGCCCGTCATTGGGATCAGCGCCCGCCTCCAGCAACAGCCTGGCCAGCGCGATTCCGTGCGGGTGCGGCGGCTGATCGTCCTCCCCGCCACCCAGCGCCCCGGTCAGCACGGTGAAAGGCGTTGGCAGACCGAGGAAGAACCGGCCGTCGTTGGGATCCGCACCGGCGTCCAACAGCATCCGGGCCGCGGCGAGGGTGTCCTCGCGACTCACCTCCAAGCGGGCGTAGGCGAGGTACATCAGCGGCGGCCAGCCAAACGGGCCGGTGGGCCGCGCCGCCGACGCCCCGGAGGCCAGATGTTGTTGCAGCGCGGGCACATCGGCGCACACCGCGGCCACCGCCATGCTCGCCGCCGGTAGCTCCGGGTGCCGGCGCCACAGCTGTGCCGCCTGCTCCCACCGCTCGGGGTCGTCCTCGGCGAAGTTCAGGCAGGCCAAGCGCAGGAAGCGATCCGCCAGCGACTCCCCGGCCACCGGCTCGGTGTACACCCAGGACCGGGAGTTGATCGCCTCGACGTGCCGCCGCAGCCGCGCCCAGCTGGCCAGTCCATAACGGCGCGCCAGCATCCGCTGCGCATCGGCGAGGGTGGCGCCAGGAGTCGCCCGGCGCAGCTGTTTGGCCTGCTTGCGGAGCTGGCCCAGATCGGGTCGTTCGGGCAGTGGGATGGTCGGCAACGCGACCTCCTTTCGTCTCCCCGTGGTCCGCGAAACGGGGTGAAAGGAGGTGGGGTGACCAGGGCACTACCCGCCTTCGAAGGGCAGGCTCAGCCTTTTCCGCGGACCCGGAGGCGACCCAACTCGCCTGCGGGCAGGGTACCAACCCCCGGCAACGATGTGCGCACAAACGCCAAGTGAAGCGCGCTCACCTGCCTAGACTGCTCCGACCCCGCCGCCGAGCAGACCCGATGGGAGCACCATGCCGCTGTTCCTGTCCCGGCTGCTCACCCGGCTGGCCTTCCTCAGCAGCTGGGCGACCCCGGCCGCGGTGATCGTCTTCGTCTTCGCCACCAGCTGGCCGCTGATGGCCTTGGCCGAACCGGCGGGCAGCGCGCTCGTCCAGCCGGCCAACTACTGGTGGTACTTCGTGGTCACCGCCGCCACCGTCGGCTACGGCGACCTCTACCCCGAGAGTGGCTGGGGCCACCTGGTGGGCGCGTACGTCATCGTGGGCGGCATCGCCGCGCTGACCACCGTGTTCACCAAACTGGCCTCGGTGCTGGAACAAGCGAGAGGACGGCGCATGCAGGGCAGCAACACCGTGCACGCCAGCGAGCACATCGTGCTGGTGGGCTACGAGCCCGGCCGCACCGAGCGCATCGTCAGCCAGCTGCTGGCCGAGCAGGAGCACCGGATCGTGCTGTGCGCCCCGGATGAGGTGGGCACGCACCCGCTGCCCAATCCCGAGGTGGAGTTCGTCCGCGGCGAGCTGACCGACGAGGCGGTGCTGCGGCGGGCCGGGGTGCACCGCGCGGCCGTGGTGCTCATCGACGCCCACGACGACAACGAGGCGCTGGCCATCGCGGTGGCCGTGGACCACCTCGAACCGAGCGCCCACGTGGTGGCCGCCCTGCGGGACATGGACCGGACCGCGCTG
This sequence comes from Crossiella sp. SN42, assembly GCF_023897065.1. Classification (GTDB taxonomy): domain Bacteria; phylum Actinomycetota; class Actinomycetes; order Mycobacteriales; family Pseudonocardiaceae; genus Crossiella. The sequence continues at coordinate 70,390 of NZ_JAMHIV010000012.1, read as the reverse complement.
ATGCACTACGTCGACCGGGCCATCCACTGCGTGCCCTGGCACCTCCCGCGCATGATCATCGAGGAGCTGACCTCGCCCGGCATCGCCGAGGTCTACGCCGAGCTGATGAGCGACGGCCAGGCCAGCACCTACTCGGTGCGGATCCCGGAGGCGGTGGGGCCGGTGCCGATCGAGGACTGCCAGCTGGCGCTGGGCCGCAAGCACGGCGCGACCGTGCTCGCCGTCCGCGACGCCGACGGCCGCCTGGTGGTCAACCCTAGCTGGCAGAGCAAGGCCGGGCCGGGCTCGGTGCTGTACTACGTCAGCCCGCGCAAGCTGTCCGCCCGCCAGATCAGCGAGGCCCTGCACGGGTAGCCGCGCGGCCGAGGCTCACCGGCTCACCGCCGCGTGCCGCCGGACCAGCTCGCACACCTCGGCCGCCTGTTCGACGTCGTGCAGGATCAGGGGCCTGCGCTGCCACTCCGGGGCGAACGCCGCGTCCAGCAACGAGGGCAGCGAGCCGAAGACCACGGTGCCGGTGCCGTCGGGACGCGCGCGGACCACGGTGGGCGCGCTGCGGTGCGTGTGCGCCACGCTGCGCTCATTGCGTTTGCCGGTCGCGCCGCTGATGGCCAGCGCGCGGCGGTCGGTGACCACGTACTCGGTGTCGCGCAGCCGCCAGGCCCGCACCAGGATCGGCACGATGCCGTTGCCCGCGAAGACCAGGACGCACAGCGCGAGGTAGATCGAGGAGAAGACCGAGTCGTAGACCTGGCTGATGATCCGGTGCAGCAAGGCGGCCAGGGTGATGGCCACCAGCGCCAGCGCCAAGCGGGCCAGGTCCGTGCGTTCGAACACCAGCGTCCGGTTGGCCTGACCGCGCCACAGCACGCGCTCACCCGCCCAGCAGGTGGTCTCCTCCATGCGGGAACCCCAGTCTCGTTGATCCGCCGTCCCGTTGTCGGGGGGCGGATGCCGACCAGACTTCCCGGCGCACCACGCGTAAAGATGCCGTAAATGCCGACGTCAGGCAAGTCCGCCGCGGGCACCTAGATCAATGCCCGCAATCCACCGCACGATCTGCTCAACTTTGCCCCATCGCGATATGAGGGTTGTTCGACCGACATTGACTGCCGGTTCTGTCGAATTCTCTTCCGGGTCTGGCAACGGTGGCCGGTCACTGTTTGAATACCGATGACGACCTGGCGTCGTCACCACACAGGGGTTTTCGTTTTGGGGGAAACCCGAAGATCTGGGGAGGAAATCATGAGGGTTGGCAGGCGTATTGTCGCCGGGGCTGTTATCTCGGGAATCATGCTGACGGGAAGCGCTACGTTGGCGAATGCTCAGCAGGCTGACTCGCGGGCGGCGGGCGTGACGACGCTGTCGGTCGAGGGTGAGCAGGGCATCAGCGCCATCATCAGGGCGATCAAGAAGTTCGGCGCGCCGGTCTGGAACAAGTGCGTCACGGCGGTCAAGGGTGGCTGGCACGCCTTCAAGAAGTGGTACGACGGCCTTCCCGCGCCGGTGCGGTGGGCGATCCGGGCCGCTTCGCCCGCCATGGATCTGTACGAGATCTTCCAGGCGCTCAGCCAGGCCATCGGCTGAGCGAACAGGAAAAGTCAGCCGGGCCAAGTGAAGCGGCCGTCATCGTTATTGTTTTCGCTTTGGCCGGGGCGGGCTTTCTGATGAAAGCCGGTTCGCTGCCCGCTTTTGGTTCGGTTTTTGGTCTGCTTGTCGCATTGGCCGGACTGATCGCAGGCGGCGTGCTGCTCAGCGGCAGGGTAGGAGGCAGACGGCCGTCACCGGTGCTGACTCTGGTGCTGGGTATCGCCATGGCGGCGGCGGTCCTGCGCGCGGTACTGCTCATCGTGGCCTGACTGCCTGCCGGGCGGGCGTGGCGTTCCAGTGAGGACGTCACACCCGCCCGGTTTTGTCGCGGGCGCCGGCCCCGTACGCGGCGAGGAAGACGCGGGCGCCCTCGTCGGCGACCTCGTCCAGCTCGGCCTTCGTGCAGACCGCCGCACTGCCCATGAACGCGCTGCGCTGCAACGGGATCGACACCACGAGCCAGGTGAACAGGTAGGCCGCGCGCTCGGGGTCGTCGACCTGGAGGAGGCCGCGCTCGGTCAGGCGTGTCAGGGTTTCCGCCAGCAGGCCGGTGGTGCGCACCCAGCTGCGTTCGTAGTACTGGCGGCCCACCTCGGGGAACCGGTCCGCCTCGGCCATCACCAGGCGGCGCATCTGGAGCACCTCGGGGTTCATGATCCCGGCGACGGTGACGCGGGCGTGCCGCCGCAACGCGTTCTCCAGGTCGTCGGTCTCGGCGAGGGCGAGGATGTGCGGCCGGAAGAACTCGTAGCCGCGGTCCACCGTCTCCAGGACGACCGCGGCGAACAGCTCCTCCTTGTCCGCGAAGTACTGGTACACGGTCCGCTTGGACGCGCCTGCCGCCGCGGCCACCGCGTCCATGCTGGTGCCGAGGTAGCCGTGCGTGGTGAAGACCGTGCGCGCGGCGGCCACGATCTCCGCGCGCTTGGCGGCCGACTGCTCCTCGCGGCGCCCTGCCATGGACAACCCCCTTGACTGGCGGAAACTACCCGGTTTAGTTTTCTGGCATGAACACTAGCCAGTGTAGTTTTCTCCGCGCCTCCTCAGCCAGCCGGGCGGTCTGAGATGACCGTCGTCGCCGCGGTCCTGACCTCGGCGCTCGCCTCCTTCGTGATCAGCAGCGTCTGGTACTCCGTGCTGGACCGCGACCGCGCCGCCGACGGCCGCCCCTCCCCGCTGCGGATCGTCGCCGAGTTCGGCCGCAGCGCCCTGGTCGCGGGCGCCATGGTCGGGCTGGCCAAGGCCATGGAGATCACCACAATCGGCCCGATGCTGCTGCTCGCGCTCGTGCTGTGGGTGGCCTTCCCGTTCGTGCTGCTGTCCGGATCGGTCATGTGGGACAAGGTTCCGGTGGCCACCGCGGCCCGGCACGGCGGAGACTGGCTGATCAAGCTGCTCGCCGTGGGCGCCATCGTCGGCCTGTGGCTGTAGAGGAGGAGATCGTGAGCTACCACAAGGACCCACGCGTCGACGACTACATCAACAAGCTGCCGGACTGGCAGCAGCAGATCTGTCGGCAGGTGCGCGACATCGCGCACGCGGCCGACCCCGAGGTGGTCGAGACGATCAAGCGGACGGTCCAGCCCTACTTCGTGCTCAACGGCAACGTCTGCGCGCTGCTCGCCGCCAAGAACCACGTGAACGTGTTCCTCTACGACGGCGGCATCGTGCCCGACCCGGAGGGCATCATCACGGCCGGGCACGGGAACAAGACCGGCCGGATGATCTCCTACCACCAGGGCGAGCCGATCAACGTGCCCGCGCTCACCCGGTACCTCCAGCACATCATCGCGAACAACCGCGCGGGCGGCTGGCGCAAGATCAAGGCCGCGCAAGGGCTGTGACGCCCGGCCCTGCGGGTCACCGCCGGCGCAGCACCAGCAGGACCGCGCAGGCGAGCAGCACCGCCAGTGCGGCCGAGACCAGCGCGCTGACCTCGAATCCGGCGGTGAAGGCGGCACGGGCCGTGCTGAGCAGGGTTTCGCTCTCGGCCGCAGGCAGGCTGCCCGCGGCGGCGACCGCTCCGGTGAGGGTGTCGCCAGCCGGTCCGGCGACCCCGCCCATGTCCGCGCGGTAGGTGGCCGTGATCACGCTGCCCAGGATCGCGATGCCCAGCCCGCCGCCCAGCTGGGGTGCGGCCGAGGCGATGGCCGACGCCGCGCCCGCTCGCTCGGCCGGGGCGCTGCCCACGATGATGCTGGTGGCCAGCGCCATCATCGGTCCGAGCCCGGCCGAGACGATGATCGTCCCGGTCACCAGCACGCTCAGCGGGGTGGCCGGTCCGATGGTGGCGAGCACGCCGAACCCGGTGGCCGACAGCAGCAGCCCACCGCCGATGACCCAGCCCGGTGGCAGGCGGCGCGCGAGCCGGGTCGCACTGAGTGAGCCGACGATGATCCCGATCGCGGACGGCGCCGTCCAGAGCCCGGCGGTCAGCGGCGTCAGCCCGGCCACCAGCTGGAGGTACTGCGCCACCGCGTAGTTCGTGCCCCACAGCACGAAGATGCCGAGCATCAGCGTGAGGGTGGCCGTGGTGAACGCCGGGGAGGCGAACAGGTGCAGATCGATCATCGGGTCGGCCAGCCGGCGCTGGCGGCGGACGAACACCAGGGCGCAGGCCAGCCCGAGGGCGATGGTGGCGAAGGCGATCGGGTCCGGACCAGCGGCGGCGACCTGCTTGAGCCCGTAGACGATCGGCAGCACGGTGGCGATGGAGAGCACGGCGCTGGGCAGGTCCAGGCGGCGTCCGCCGGGGGAGCGGCCCTCGGGCAGGGTCGCGGGCCCGATGACGAGCAGCACGAGCATCAGCGGGATCGGCAGCAGGAACGCCGAGCCCCACCAGAAGTGGTCGAGCAGCCAGCCGCCGACGAGCGGGCCGATCGCGGTGCCTGCCGAGACGGTGGCGATGACGATGCCGACGGCCTGCGCGCGCTGGCGCGGCTCGGTGAACAGCGCCACGGCGAGCGCGAGCACCGAGGGCATGAGGGTCGCGCCCGCCACGCCGAGCAGGGCGCGCACCGCGACCAGCACCTCCGGGTTCGGCGCGTACGCGGCGACCACGGACAGCACGCTGAACGCGGTCGCGCCACCGAGCAGCAGCCTGCGCCGCCCGATCCGGTCGCCCAGGGTGCCCATCATCACCAGCGTGCCTGCCAGCAGGAACGCGTAACCGTCGACGATCCACAGCAGCTGGGTGCTGGAGGCGCCCAGGTCGCGCCCGATCGCGGGCAGCGCGAGGTGGGTGATGGTCAGCTCGAGCGAGGCCAGCAGCGCGGGTAGCAGGAGCACGGCGAGGCCGAGCCACTCCCGCCGGCCGGCCAGCGGGGGACCGGTGATGTCACGAGTCATGCGAACAGCTTCAAACCTCAGGTAAACCCAAGGTCAAGGGGTAAAGTTCCGCAGGTGGTGGATCCGGAAGCCGAACTGACCGTCGGCCAACTCGCCCGGCGAGCTGGCGTGACCGTCACGGCGCTGCACTTCTACGAGGAACAGGGCCTGTTGAACAGCAGGCGCACGGCAGGCAACCAGCGGCGGTTCCCTCGGCACGCGCTGCGCCGGGTCGCGCTGATCAGGGTCGCCCAGCGGGTGGGCATCCCGCTGCGTGAGATCGGCGAGGCGCTGTCCGAACTGCCCGCGGACCACGCGCCGACGCAGGAGGACTGGGAACAGCTCGCGGCACGCTGGCACGCGGACCTGGACCTGCGGATCAGCCAGCTCGTCCGGTTGCGCGACAAGCTCACCGACTGCATCGGCTGCGGCTGCCTCTCACTGCAGAACTGCCTGCTGCGCAACCGGGACGACCGGCTGGGCGCGGCAGGCGCCGGACCGCGGCGGCTCTGGCTGACCCGGGAGGACCGCCGGTGAGGCGAAGCCGCGGCTTCGCCTCACCGAGTGATCAACCGATCTTCGCCAGGTCGGTGTGCTTGATCCACTGGCTGGTGCCGATCTTGTGGAAACCGTTCTGCTGCCAGTTCGAGCAGAGCACCACCCTGCCCTGCGGCAGCACGTACTGCCGGTGCGAGTTCTTGTCCGGGTCGGCGTACACCTCACCCTTCTTGCCGGTCACCACGTAGTAGCCATACGTCTCATCGGCGGGCGCCGAAATGGCTCCACCGCAATTCCCGGTGGCGATCTCAGCATCACCTCCGGCCACCCGGAGCGGGAGAGGTTGCCCGTTGTCTGAGCCGGTTGGCAAAATGGCAACGAGGCGAGGGGGAGGCATGGCCGAGGTCTTCGGCGCGCGCTTGCGACAGGCCCGGATCGCCGCCGGCTGGTCGCTGCGCGAACTGGCGCAACGGGTGCACTACAGCGTGGCCTACCTCAGCCGGGTCGAGAACGGCCATCGCGCGCCCACCGTCGCGCTGGCCCGCCGCTGCGACCACGAACTGGCCACCGGCGACACGCTGGCCGGCCTGGTGCGCCCGGCGCCACCGGCCGCGGCCCGCAACCGGGCGCGGCCGGTGCCCCGCCAGCTGCCCGCGAACACGCCGTACTTCGTGGGCCGCGGCGCGGATCTGGCCCGGCTGGACGCGGTGCGCGCCAAGCCCCGCGACAGCACCACGATCATCGCGATCACCGGCACCGCCGGCGTCGGCAAGTCCACCCTCGCCCTGCACTGGGCGCACCGGATCCAGGGCGACTTCCCGGACGGGCAACTGCACCTGAGCCTGCGCGGCTTCGGCCCGCAGCCGCCGCTGGAGAGCGGCCAGGCACTGCACGGGGTGCTCGGCGACCTCGGCCTGGCCACGGAGGCGATCCCGGCGGAGCTGGCGGCACGGGCCGCGCTGTACCGCAGCCTGCTGGCCGACCGGCGCATGCTCGTCGTGCTGGACAACGCCCGCGACGCCGAGCAGGTCCGGCCGCTGCTGCCGGGCGGTCCCGGCTGCGTGGTGCTGATCACCAGCCGGGACCGCCTGGACGGCCTGGTGGCAAAGGAGGGCGGGCATCGCGTGCCGCTGGAGCTGTTCACCGTCGAGCAGGGCAGGGCGCTGCTGGCCGAGCGGGTCGGTCCGGGTGTGGCCGCGCCGCCGGGCACCGTCGCCGAACTGGTCCGGCTGTGCGCGGGGCTACCGCTCGCGCTGAGCGTGGTCGCGGCCCGCGCCGCCGACTCGCCCGGCTGCGCGCGGCTGGTCGAGGAGCTGCGGGACGCCAGGGGCAGGCTGGACGCGCTCGACCTCGGCGCGGGCGAGGAGGACCTGCGCGCGGTGTTCTCCTGGTCCTACCAGCAGCTTGGGCCGGCGGCCGCGCGGCTGTTCCGCCTGCTGGGCGGGCATCCCGGGCCGGACATCGGCGTGCACGCCGCTGCCGCACTCGCCGGAGTCCCATTCGCCAAGGCGCGCAAGGCGATCGCGGAGCTGGTGCGGGCGAACCTGCTCGCCGAGCACTGGCCGGGCCGCTTCCGCGCGCATGACCTGCTCCGGGTGTACGCGGCGGAGCTGCCCGACCCCGAGGGGGAGCGGAACCCGGGCCTGCACCGGGTTTTTGAGCACTACCTGCACACCGCGCGGGCCGCGGCGGAGCTGCTGCACCCGCACTGGGCGGAGGTGACCCTGCCGGAACCGGGCCCACACGCCCAGCCCCGGGAGCTGGCCGACTACCCGCAGGCCATGCGCTGGTTCGACGAGGAACGCCTGGTGCTGCTCGCCTGCGTGCACCAGGCGCGGGACCAGAACTGGCACTCCGACACCTGGCGGCTGGCCTGGGCGATGGCGAAGTTCTTGCAGCTGCGGGGTTTCTGGCCGGACTGGGTGGCGACCCAGCGGCTCGCGCTGGAGGCGGCCGACCGGCTCGGCGACCGGGCGGCCCAGGCGGTGGCGCACCGGCTGCTGGGCCACGCGTTCCTGCGGTTGCGCCGCTACGCCGAGTCGATCAAGCATGCCGAGGCGGCCGGTGAGCGGTACCGGGAGCTGGGCGACCCGGCCGGGCAGGCCTACGTGCACCGGACGCTGGCGTGGGTTCACCAGGAGCAGCAAGACTTTCCGCGCGCCGTCACCCACCACCGGCAGGCACTCGCGCTGTACCGGCAGACCGGGTTCCGGCCGGGCCAGGCCAGCAGCCTCAACGGCCTCGGCTGGACCAGCGCGCACCTCGGCGAGCACGAACGGGCCTTCGAGCTGTGCGGGCAAGCCCTGGCGGTGGCCACCGAGATCGGTGATCGCAACACCGAGGCCGCGGTGCACGACAGCCTCGGGTTCATCCACCACCGCCTGGGCGAGCACACCGAGGCCACCGCGAACTACCACCGCGCGATCACCATCTTCGACCAGCTGAGCAACCGCCACGAGGCCGCCCTCAGCCTGCACCGCCTGGGCGACACCCAACTGGCCGCGGGCGATCCCTTGGCCGCGGGGGAGTCCTGGCGATCCTCACTGTCCTTTTTGGACAGTCGAAGGCATCCACAGGCCGAGGAGGTACGCGGCAAGCTCGCCGGCCTCCGGTCGCGCTAGGTCGTGTCCGCTGTGTAGCGACTGGCGATCGCGGCGGCGCGTTCCCGCAGCTTGGCGCGCAACCATTGCGGGGCAAGGGCTTCCGCGTCCGTGCTGAGCTGCCACAGGGCCCATTCGGCGTGCCGGGCGTCCTGGAAGCTCACCTCCAGCCGCAGCCAGCCATCCGCGTCGGTTTCCTCGGCGCGCACGGCCAGCGCGGTGTCCACCAGCTCCTCCCGCCGCACCGGGCTCACCCTGGCCAGCACGGCGACCTGGTCGCCGCCGGTGCGGAACCGCGTGCTGCGTTCCCGCCAGGCCCGGTCCAGATCGACCCGGGCCGCGCGCTCCGCGGGTTCGGCGAGCGCCTCGGCGGCCAGCACCCGGAACAGCCGATAGGTGCGCTCCGCGCCAGACCTGGTGGCCAGCAGGTAACCCTGCTCCCGCACGGTGACCAGGCCGATCGGATCCACCGTGCGCCACTGGGGCGCCTGGCCGGTGGCCGCGTAGTGGATGCGCAGCTTGCGCCCGGCGAACACCGCGCGCCGGACCTCGGCCACTACGGTGTCCGGCGCCTCCTCGGCGGCCACGCGGCGGGAGAGCAGGTCGGTCTCCGGGTCGATGAGCAATCGCTCGGCCACGCCGGCCGCGGTGTCCCGATGACCTTCCGGCAGCGCGTCCACCACCTTGAGCATGGCCGAAGCCAGCGCCGAGCCGAGGCCGAACACCTGCGCGCCGCGCCGTGATCCGGCCACCAGCAGGGCGAGCGCCTCGTCGTGGTTCAGCCCGGTGAGCTCGGTGTGGAAGCCGGGCAACAGGGCAAAACCGCCGTGCCTGCCGCGTTCGGCGTAGACCGGAACGCCGGCCGCGGACAGCGCCTCGATGTCCCGCAGCACGGTGCGGGTGGACACCTCCAACTCGCGGGCCAGCGTGCCCGCGGACAGCCGGCCGCGCTGGCGCAGCAGCAGCACCAGTGAGACCAACCGGTCGGCGCGCATACGGAAACGGTAGCGGAATACACGACACAGGATGTCGTGATTCGGTGGCAGGTTCAGGGCGACAGGGCACCTCGATGAACCAGATGGAGCTGATGTGGCAGTGCGGCGAACGGCGGTCAACCCGTGGCAGTGGTCGGTGGAGCTGGGGTACAACCAGGGCGAACTGGTCTCCGGGCACACCCGGACCCTGTACTGCTCCGGGCAGACCGCGATGAGCGAGGACGGCCAGGCCCAGCACGCCGGTGACCTGGCGGCACAGCTGGCCCTGACCCTGGACAATCTGGAGGCCGTGCTCGCCGAAGCGGGCATGTCCCTGGCGAACCTGGTCCGGCTCAACGTCTACACCACCGACGTCGACCAGCTGTTCCCGCACTACGGCGTGCTGGCCGCGCGACTGGCCGCGGCCGGGGTCGCCCCGGCCACCACGATGCTCGGGGTGAACCGGCTGGCGATCCCCGGCCTGATGGTCGAGCTGGAGGGGACCGCGGTCGCGTGATGCGGTGTTCGGTGCGGTAGGTCCCAACACCAAGGGGCAGGAGTGGGTGGCTGCTCGCACGGGGCGAGCAGCCACCGCTGGTCAGAAGGCGGACAGCCCGGCTGTGAACGCGGTGCCGTCGAACACCCCGGTCACCGTGATCTCCCGGCCGGGGTCCAGACTCGCCCAGGAGAAGGACAGCGCGCTGTTCGCCAGGCGCAGCTCGGCCAGCGCGCGTTGCGGGCCGGCAAAAGTGATCTTGCCGGACACCGCCAGGTCCCTGACGTGGCGGACCTCCTCGAGCGCGATGTCGTTGCTGTCACTGGGAAAGATGAGCTCACCGCCGCGCAGTCCCGGCAGCCGCGCCGGGGTGAAGTTGCCGGGCTGGCGGTGCATGGCGGCATCCCGGGCCGTGGCGAAGGCCGCGGCCAGGATGGTGCGCTGGCGCGGGGACAGCTCGGCGGTCGCCGCCGCGGGGATGTCGGTGGCGTGCAGCGGATACCGGCCGAGCACCTGGTAGGCGGGTGACTGGCAGCCCTGGCCCACCGGCCGGTGCGGGTGGGTCAGGAACTCGCGCAGGAAGTCGCGCTGGCACCAACTGCCGGTGGGGTCCGGCTGCGCCCAGGAAGCGTGCGAGACGTAGCCGTGCTCGACGAAGACCCCGCGCGGAAAGCGGTCCGCCACCGGCTTGGCCCGTACCGGCGGGGTGTTCGCATCCAGCTGGCCGCCGGTCACCAGGACCGGCACCGCCGGGTACGCGGTGGCGACCGGCGGACTGTGCCGCGGGGTCGGCAGTGCAGGCAGAGGTTGAGGCGCGTGCCGAACTCGCCCTCCGCCTCCGCCGCGGTGAACGGGGCGTACGGCTTTTCCCGGGCGTAGAACGCAGCCAGCTCGGCCTTGCGCTGAGCGGGCGCCGAGCTTCGCCGGAATGGGTACTGGGCGTCGCCGCACGTGTAGCTCAGCGAAGCCGCGAACATGGCAGGGGCCGGCGGGATGGTGGTGGGCAGCCCGTCGCGCAGGGCGTCGAGCTCCTGCCGCAGCGGCGCCTTGTCCCCATTCAGGTAGGCGCCGATGGCGGCGTTGAGCGACCGCTTGACCGCCGCGCCGCCGAGGGCTCGGGGAAGTCCCTGACCGCACCCCGGTCCCGCGCGCGCCGCAGACCGTCCAGGTACCTCGGCAACAGTAGGGCATCTGCCAGATTTTTGTATTGCATTCATTTGACAAGTGCCTTTGCGGCAGAAGGCAAGCGCTGTGCTTGGCGGGTTCTCGTCAAATTCCGGGAATCTTGCCCGAAGGGGCAAATGGCTTGTCGAAGCGGGCAAAGCGCGCTGAGTGGTGTCACAAATGCGTGCCCGCCGTGCGTAGGGTCGACATTCTGATCAGTCATCTTGTTTTCCGAGGAAGGCATGTGAATTGGATCGGATAATTCATCAATTGGCGCTGAACGAGAACCACTGGCCGATGTTGCCGGGGGTGCGCGAGGCCCTGGTGGACTCGCTCGGCTCGGTCAACCTGACCGGGGACGCGCTCGCCGCCCGGCTGGAGGACCGGCTGGCCGCCGAGCTCGGTGTCACGGCCGGCCGGGTGGTCGCCGGGGCTGGGTCCGGGGCGCTGTTGCAGCAGTTCCTGACCGCGCACTGCGGGCCGGGCAGCGAGGTGCTGCACACCTGGCCCTCCTTCGACCTCTACCCGCTGCTGATCCGCAACGCCGGCGCCGAACCGGTCGCCGTGCCCGGGGACAGCCGGGGCGGTCAGGACCTGGACGCCCTGGCCGCGGCGGTCACCGACCGGACCCGGGTTGTGCTGGTGTGCAACCCCAACAATCCCACCGGCGAGGTGCTCGGCACCGGCGAGCTGACCGCGTTGCTGGCGGCGCTGCCCGCGCACGTGGTGCTGCTCGTCGACGAGGCCTACCGGGAGTTCGCCGATCCGGCCGCCATCGCGGACGCGGCGGGGTTGTCCACAAAGGACCGTCGGGTGGCTGTGGTGCGCACGTTCTCCAAGTCGCACGGGCTGATCGGGCTACGCGTCGGTTACCTCACCGGTGCCGAGGAGCTGGTGGCCCCGCTGCGCCGGACGAGTCCGTTCCACCGGGTGCCGACGGTGGCCCAGGCCGCGGCGCTGGCCGCGCTGGATGCCGGTGCCCGCATGCGCGAGCAGTGCCGCGAGGTCGCCGCCGAGCGCGACCGGGTGCGCCGGGGGCTGACCGAGCTGGGCTTCGACGTGCCACCCAGTGGCGGGAACTACCTGTGGGTCCGGCTGGGCGCGCGCAACCAGGAGTTCATCGCGCACCTGGCCGGGCACGGCGTGGCCGTGCGCGAGGTGGCGGGCGGGGTGCGGGTGAGCACCGGGCTGCCGCACGCAAACGATGTTGTGCTGGCCGCCGCCCGGGCCTTCGCCGCGCTGGCCGCCCCGCAGACCGAGGGGGCACTCCGGTGACTGGCACGGTCAGCCCGGCGCTGCGCCCGCCTGCCGGGGACGCCCTCGCGCTGATCCGGGAGGCGCTGGCCGACCGCCGCCGCGGCGGCGACCGGCTTGACGAGCTGACCCGCTACGCCATGGCGGTGCCGGGCAAGCTGCTGCGCCCGCTGATGCTCATCGCGGCCGCGGAAGCCGTCGGCGGCCAGGCAGGCGCCGTGCTGCCCGCGGCGGTGGCGGTGGAGCACCTGCACGTGGCCTCGCTGGTGCACGACGACATCATTGACGGCGACGACCTGCGCCGGGGCCGGCCCTCGGTGCACGCCCGGCACGGCATTGCGGACGCGATCGTCACCGGCGACGCGCTGCTGTTCGACCTGTTCGCCGCCGCGGCCGAGAGTGCCGCGCCCCCGCAGGCGGTCGTCGCGGCCGTGGCCGAGCTGGCCCGCGCGGGCGGTGACCTCTGCCGCGGCCAGGTGCTCGAGTCCGCGATGGTGCCGCCGGGCGCGGGGCGGCCCGGCAGCGGCCTGAGCGACTACCTCGACGTGGCCGCGTTCAAGACCGGCGCGCTGTTCCGCGCCGCCTGCCGGGTCGGCGCGCTGCTCGGCGGCGGCACGGCCGGGCAGGCCGACCTGCTCGCCGACTTCGGCCACCACACCGGGGTGGCCTTCCAGATGTACGACGACCTGCTGCCCTACCTGGACGGCTGCGCCGCCGCGGGCAAGCCCACCACCAGCGACGCGGCCAACCTCCGGCCGACCTGGCCGGTGCTGATCGCCCACCGCGACGGCGAGACCGGGCACCGGCGGGCGGTGGAGACCGCGCTGTCCGGCTCGGTCGAACCCGCCGAGGCGCTGGAGCTGCTCCGCTTCGCCGTGCTCGGCAGTGGCGCGCTCGGCACCGCCAGGGAGGGCGCGCGGGAGCGGTCCGCGCTCGCCGTGGCGCGGCTGCCCGAACTGCCGGGGACCGCCGCCGCGGGCAGGCTCGCCGCCCTTGCCGAGATCGCGGTCGACCGTGACCGCTGATCTGCGCGAGCTCGGTCGCAGCGGCAGGCCGGTGCGCGAGCGGGCACTGGCGCACTGGCAGACCTGGCGGCCGTACACGACGTGTTATCCGGCGCTGCTGGGGCTGGCCGGCGCGCTGGCGGCAGGTGGTGCGGGACCCGCCGGGCTGCTCGTCGCGGTGCTGTCGCCGGTGCTGGGCTGGCTGTCCGGGCACTACCTGGGCGACTACTTCGACCGGGACCTGGACGCGATCGCCAAACCTCAGCGCCCGATCCCCTCCGGCAGGCTCGCCCCCGGCACGGCGCTGTGGTGCGGGATCGGCTGCGCGGCAGCCTCGCTGGCGGGTGCGGTCGCGGTCAACTGGCGGATCCTGCCGGTGTTCGCGGTGACCATGAGCGGGATCGTCGCCTACAGCGCGGTGTTCAAGCGCATGGGCTTCGCCGGGAACCTGAGCCGGGGCGTGCTCTCCGCGCTCGCGCTGGCGGTCGGCGCGATGACCGCGGTCCCCTGGCCGCCGTGGGCCCTCGCGCCGGTGGCCGCCGGATTTCTGTTGCACGACACCGCGTCCAACCTGATCGGCACGGTCCGGGACGTTGATGGCGACCGGGCGGGCGGCTACCGGTCGGTGCCGGTGCGGCACGGGGTGGTCGCGGCGGTGCGGCTGGCCGCGACGCTGTGGGCGGCGGGCATCGCCGCGCTGGTGGCCGGTGCGTTCCTGGCCCCCCGGCCCGGCCCCCAGCTGGCCCTGTTCACTGTCGCCGCAGTGGTCGGCGGCTGCGCACTGGCGACAGCCCGACCTGTCGGCCTGACCGCGCGCCGAGCGTTGCGCGCCCACGAACTGCTGGTGGCCGAACGGCTCGTGCTCGCGGCCGCCGTGGTGGCCGGGGCCACGGGTCCTGGCACCGCCCTGCTGGTGCTGCTGCCCGCGCTGGCGTTCTCGATCGTCGTCCAGGCCCGGATGCGGGCCCGCCACGAGTTCCCGGCGCAGGCCGGGGGAGGGGACCGGACATGACCTCGGCTCACACCGGCACGGAAGAGCTCGCCACCGCCATCGAGGAGGGCGCCGAGGCGTTGCTGGCGGCGCAGCGGCCGGACGGCGTGTTCGACTACGGGGCCAGCAGCCTGCGGTCCACCCTGGCCACCGCGGGCGCGATCACCGCGCTGCACTTCGCCGACCCCGGTGGCGCGCCCGACCTGATCGGTGCCGGTGCGGATCGCTTGCGCCGCACGCAGAACGAGGACGGCGGCTGGGCGATGGTGCCGGGCCTGCCGAGCGAACCGGGCCCCACCGCGGTGTCGGCGGCGGCCCTGCACCTGGTCGACCCGGCGGGCAACGCCGAGCAGGTCGCGGCGGGACGGCGCTGGCTGGACGACTACGGCGGCCTGGAAGCGATCCCGCATCCGGAGGTGGTGCTGTGGTGCCGCCAGTTCTACGGCTTCGCCGGCTGGCTGGCCCCCAGCCAGATGCGCCGCTTCCCGCTGGAGCTCGCGCTGGTGCCGGGGCTGTACCGCCGCCTGTTCGACCTGCGGCTGCCGATGGCCTCCGCGCTCGGCCTGGCCCAGACCCGGCACCGCCCGCTGACCCGGCTGCAACAGCGGCTGGCCCGTTGGGCCGAACCCAAGGCGCTCCTGTGCATCCGGCAGGCCTTCGAGCACGAGGGCTCGGCGGGTTCCTGGTCGGAGGACGCGTGGGTGACCGGCCTGGTCTGCGCCGGACTGGCGCGGGCGGGCCTGGCCCCGGACATGGTCGAGGCGGCGGTGGGCTGGTTCCGGCGCACCATGCACCCCGACGGCTCCTGGGCCTCCACCCCGCTGGACGCGGCCTGGACGATGTACGCCGCGCGCGGCCTGCTGGAGGCCGGCTACCGCGACCACCCGGGAGTGGCCGCCGCCCGGGAGTTGTTCGTGCGCCTGCAACAACACCGGCCGTTCCTGGCCTTCGGCTGCCCGCCGGGTTTCTGGGGCTGGTCGGGGCCCAACGGCTGGCCCGCGGTGCTGGAGACCGGCGAGATCATCTCCGTGCTGGCCCGCTCGCCCGGCACCGGGCAGGAACAGGCCATCGCCCAGGGTGTCGCCTGGCTCAGCGACCGCCAGGACAGCCGCGGTTCCTGGGGCCTGTGCGTGCGCAACACCAAGGTCGCCAACAGTGGCCCGTGCCCGATGACCACCGCGCAGGCCGTGGACGCGCTGCTGGACGCGGGCGTGCCCGCCGGGGACAAGCGGATCCGGCGCGCCCTGCGCTGGCTGGGCCGGGCGCAGCTGCCCGACGGCGGCTACGAGTCGGTCTGGTACCGGGAGCACACGATGGGCACCGCCGCGGTGCTGGAGACCTTTGTCCGATGTGGACAGACCGGGTCCACTGCCGCTGTGCGGGCGCGTGACTGGCTGCTCGGCGCGCGCAACGCCGACGGGTCCTGGGGGGACGGGCACGGTGCGCCCGGCACCGTCGAGGAGACCGGCTGGGCGGTGTCCTCGCTGCTGGCGGCGGGGGAGCGGGAGGCCGCCGCGGACGGCGTGCGCTGGCTACTCGCGGCTCGCCTGCCCGGTGGCGGGTGGACGCCGCACCCGGTGCACGAGTACGTCCGCCGGGTCAGCCGCTACGCCAACCCCGGCTTCACCCACGGCATGGCGCTGCGCGCACTCGGCCGGTTCCAGGCGGTCACCCGGTGAGCCGCATCGTGGTCGTCGGCGCCGGGGTGGCCGGGCTGGCCGCGGCCTGCGCGCTGGGCCGTCTTGGGCACCGGGTCCTGGTGCTGGAGAAGCGGCAGACCCCCGCCCGGGTGGCCAAAGGCGAGGTGCTGCAACCAGGTTCGCTGGCGATCCTGCGGCAGTGGGGCGTGACCGAGCTGCTGGACCAGGCTGGTGCGCTGCGACTGTCCACTCTGGTCGCCCGCGCCGCCGACGGTGAGCCGCGGATGGTCCTGGACTACCACCGGCTGCCTGCCGAACAGCCGTGGCTGCTCGCGCACGACTACCCGGTGATCCTCCAGGCGCTCACCGACGCGCTGCCGCCCAGCGTCGAGGTGCGCCGTGGCGTGGTGGTCCGCGAGCCGCTGCGCGCCGGCGACCGGATCACCGGCGTGCGCTGCGATGACGGTGACCTCCCGGCGGCGCTGGTGGTGGCCGCCGACGGCGTGTCCTCGCGGCTGCGGGAGGCGGCCGGGCTGAGCGCGCCGCGCCAGGACTACCCGCACCGGCTGGCCGCCTTCGAGCTGGCCGAGGCGGACGTGCCGCCCGACTTCTCCGCCTACGTCACCGACGGCGGGCTGCGCCTGCACTACCCGCTGCCCGGCAGGCGGGTCCGGCTCTACGTCCAGATCGGACCGGACGAGCTGCGCGGACTCGACCAGGACGGCCTGCGCCGGTGGGCCGACGGGGTGCTGGCGGGCTGCCCCGGCCTGGCACCCCTGGCCGGGGCCCTGCACGCGGGGCTGGCCCAGCGGCAGCTGCTGCCGGTGGGCCGCGCGCTGGCCGCCTCGCTGGTCGTGCCCGGCTTGGCGCTGGCCGGCGACACCGGTCACCTGGTGCACCCGATGGCGGCGCAGGGCATGAACAGCGCGATCGCCGACGCGCACGAACTGGCCGCGGTGCTGCGCCAGGGCGGCTCGCTGGCCCCCGAGGTGGTCGACCACGCGCTGCGCCGCTACGACCGCGCGCGGCGGGCCAACCTCGCGCACATCGGCCGGACCAGCCACAACGCCGCCCGGATGATCACCACCCGGTCCTGGCTCGGGGCCAGGGCGCTGGCGGGCACGGGCGGCAACGACCGCATCCGGCACGAGGTCCTGCACACCATGTCCGGCCTGGGCGTGCGCAAGCTGACCCTGCTGGACCGGCTGCACCAGGCGCGGCTGCTGCCGGATCCTCGGGCGCGCAGGCTGCCGGACTGGGTGCGCACCGCCGCCCCGGCACCGGCCGGGGAGGCGGCGCGGTGACCTCAGGCCTTGCCGTACCCCAGCACCACCAAGCCGTTGTCGCCGTCGGTGCGGTCCGTCCGCACCAGGCCCGCGGCCGCGGCCAGCTCGTCGAAGTCCGCCGGGCTGCGTTCGCGCCCGCCGAGCAGGGTCAGCGACTGCAGGTCGAAGGAGGAGTTGTTCTTGGCGTGCTCGGCGCCGGCCAGCACCTCCACCACCAGCACCCGCCCGCCCTCGGGCAGTGCCTCGGCGCAGCGACGCAGGATCCGCACGGCGTCCGCGTCGGGCCAGTCGGTGAGCACCCGGGAGACGACCAGCACCTGGTAGCCGGTGGGCAGCGGGTCCAGGAAGCTGCCACCGACGAACTTCGCCCGGCCGCCGAGCCCGGCCAGGAACTGCTCGGCCTCGGGCCGGACCTCGGGCAGGTCCAGCACCGCCCCGGTCAGGTGGGGCTGCGCGTCCAGGATGGCCGCCAGCAGCGCCCCGGTGCCGCCGCCCACGTCCAGCACGCTGGACACCCCGGCCCAGTCCGCGCGGGCGGCCACCTCCGGGCCGGTCTGCCAGGCGAAACCGGCCATCGTCTCGCCGAAGAACAGGCGCAGCCGCTCATCCGCCCGGTAGTCCGACCAGAAACCGGTGCCGTGCGCCACGCCGTAGCCGGACTCCCCGGTGCGCACCGAGTGCGGCATGCCGGCGTAGGCCAGGTCCATCTTCAGCCCGGGGCCGTCCGCGTCCAGCCAGGACCGCAGCAGCGCGTTGCGCTCGTCCAGCAGCGCCCGCGACACCGCGGTCAGCGCGTGCTGGCCGGGGGCGGGCTCGGCGAACAGGCCGACCGCGACCAGGTGGCGCAGGAGGCGGGCCAGCGCGTCCGGGTCGGCGGCACAGGCCTGCGCCAGCGCGGGTGTGGTGGTGTGCCCGTCGCGGATGAGCTCGGGCAGGCGCAGCGCGACGGCGGTGCGCACCGCGAACGGCGTGGCGAGGTCGACAAGCCCGGCCAGCGCGGCGGTGGCTGCCTGGTGGTCCGTGGTCTCACTGGTCACGGCGGTCCTTTCGGGAACGGCCCGGAGGTGAATTCACTGCTGGCGTGAGAATGGCATTTCCGAACTGAACCGGGCAAGGTCCCGGGGCTATTTGTCGAATCCATTCCGGGAATCGCGGAATGGTTATCAAGAATGCGTTTAAAGGAGTTCGCGGTATGGGTTCACTCGCTGTGCGGCCGTTGACCGGGGCGCTGGGCGCCGAAGTCCGGGGCGTTACCCTCGCCGAGGTCGACGACGCCCTGTTCGCGCAGATCCACCAGCTGCTGCTCGACCACCTCGTGCTGTTCTTCCCCGAGGCGGCCGGGCTCACCCCGGAGGCGCACAAGGCCTTCGGCAGCCGGTTCGGCCCGCTGGAGGTGCACAAGTTCCTGCCGAAGCTGGCCGGGCACGAGGAGATCGTGGTGCTCGACTCCGACCAGGGCGCCAAGGCCGACGTCTGGCACACCGACGTCACCTTCGCGCCGAACCCGCCGATCGCCTCGGTGCTGCAGATCGTCACCTCCCCCGAGGTTGGCGGGGACACCATGTGGAGCAACCAGTACCTGGCCTACGAGGCGCTGTCCGCGCCGATCCGGGAGCTGGTCGACGGCCTCACCGCCCGCCACGTCTTCGAGCTGCCCGGCGGCTCCTACCGCAGCGAGGCCGAGCACCCGGTGGTCCGCACGCACCCGGAGACCGGCAGGCGCTCCCTGTACGTCAACCGCATGTTCACCAAGCGCATCCCGCAGCTGACCGCCGAGGAGAGCACGGCCCTGCTGACCCACCTGTTCACCGTGTCGGAGAGCCCGCAACGGGTGTGCCGCTACCGGTGGATCGAGGGCGCGGTGGCGATGTGGGACAACCGCGCCACCCAGCACTACGCCGTCAACGACTACACCGAACGCCGGGTGGGCCACCGGGTCACGGTGCTCGGCGACGAGCCGAAGGGCGACGGGGCACGGTGGCCGGACCACCAGGTCACCGGGATGAGCGCGACCGCGGTCAAGGACTGAACGGAGAGCCCGATGAGCAGCATCACCGGCGAGGACTTCCTGGAGTCCTACTGGCGCGACCCGCACCCCGCCCTGGCCTGCGCCCGCGAGCACACCCCGGTCCGCGAGGTGACCTTCGAGACCGGGCCGACCTGGCTGGTCACCCGTTACGCCGACGTCCGGGCGGGGCTGGCCGATCCGCGACTGGCCAAGGACCGGCGGGCCAGCCTGCCCGCCGAGGAGCGCGCCGCGGCCCCGCCCGCCCTGCCCCCGCCCATGTCGCACATGCTCACCTCCCTCGACCCGCCCGAGCACACCCGGCTGCGCAGGCTGGTCACCCAGGCGTTCACCGCCCGCCGCGTGGCCGGCCTGCGCCCGAGGGTGCAGACCTTCGCCAGGGACCTGCTGGCCGGCCTGCCCTCGGACGAACCGGTCGATCTGGTTGCGCGCTATGCGATCCCGCTACCGATGGAGATCATCTGCGAGCTGATCGGCGTGCCCGAGCTGGACCGCGAGACCTTCGCGCACTGGTCGACGGTGCTGATCGACGAGTGCCCGGAGCAGGAGCTGGCGCGGGTCTGCGCCAAGATGGCCGACTACCTGGGCGAGCTCGTCGCGATCCGGCGGCGGGAGCCCGACGAGGCGCTGCTGTCCGGCCTGATCGCCGCCGCCGAGGACGGCAACCGCCTCTCCGACCTCGAGATCGTCGCGATGGCGCTGCTGCTGCTGATGGCGGGCCACGAGACCAGCGCGGTGTTCATCACCAACAGCGTCCGCGCCCTGCTCGCCGACCCGGCGGCCCGGCACCGTCTGTCCACTCCGGACTCCGCCGCCGCCCTCACCGAGGAACTGCTGCGCTGGGTCTCACCGGCGCTCAACGCCTCCGTCCGCTTCGCCACCGAGGACCTGGAGATCGGTGGCACCACCATCCCGCGCGGCGCCTCGGTGACCCTGTCCACCGGCGCGGCCAACCGCGACCCGGACCGCTTCCCGGACCCCACCCGGCTCGACCCGGACCGCGACCCGGCCGGCCACCTCGCCTTCGGCCACGGCCTGCACCGCTGCCTGGGCGCGGCCCTGGTGCGCCTGGAGGCCGAGGTCGCCCTACCCGCCCTGTTCGCCCGGTTCCCGCACATCCGGGCGGCCACGGGGGAGGAGGAGCTCACCTTCCGGCGCAGCGTGCACGTGCACGCGCCGCGGACGTTCCCGGTGCTGCTCGGCCCACCGTCCACAATGGAGTAAACGGAACCGACCGGCGACCTGACCGCGGAGGCCGGCTTGTAGCGCGGGATCAGACGGTGAGGACGAGCTTGCCCTGGAGGTGACCACGGTCGAGCAGCCGGTGCGCGTCGGCAACGCGACCAAACCGCGCAGCGCCAACGGATCCGGGTCCACCGCGATGCCGCTGAAGCGCATCCCGGCTGCCTCGAACTCGGCGATGAGCTCCGCGTCCTCCTCGCCGACTGCCGTGACCAGGTGGCCTCCGGGGCGGAGCACGCCGAGCGACCGTTCGAGGGTGTCACCGCCGATCGTGTCGAGCACCAGGTCGATGTCGCGGACGGCCCTGGCGAGGTCGACCGCGGTCACACCGCCGAGGTCGACCAGGCCCTGCCACGCCGTCAGCCCGACCACCGGCAACGCCGCGGCCACGACTTCGGCATAAGCGTTGGCCGCTCTGGGGAACAGCGGCATTCCGAACACCTCGTCGCCGGTCCGGAACCGCCCAGTCCGCGCCTGCTCGACCACGCCACCGATGTCCCAGCCGAGGACGAACGGCGGCCGGCCGAGCAACGGGAACTGACCGGCGCGCAGCCGCGCCTCCACCGGGTTCAGCCCGATCGCCTTGACCCGGACCAGAACCTCGGTCGGCAGCGGCTGCGGCGCGGGCGCGTCCACGATGGTGAGCGCCTCGGGACCGCCGAACTCCTGCTGGGTGATGACTCGCATGACTCTCCTACTGGCTCCGGACAGGCAAACCCCACGCTAGGTTTCCGACAGGAACCAGCAGGTACCTTTGGCGCCACGAGCGGGTCCGGTCCCTTCCTCGCCGACTGCCCGGCGCGCCTGGCGGTCGAGCTGATCGCCGACAAGTGGACGGTGGTCGAGCCGATCCACGTGCTGGCCGAGTGGGCAAGGGCGAACGGTGAGGCGGTGCTCGACGCCCACTCCGATCCGGTCACCCGCGGCGACTGAGACTCCCGCTGGGGCGTCCCCGCGCGCCTGCGGCAGCCGGCAGCGAGGACCGCAACCGCCGGATGACGGCAAAAGCACTAGCGCATTAGGCTGAGCGGATGGGGAGTTCCTTCGTCCGAGCCGCCGCTGCTTGCGTTCTGCTGCTGGTCGCCACCGCCTGCGGTGGGTCCGAACAGCCGCCCAAGCCGTCCGGCCCACCCGAACTGAGCGTCGCGGACTACCAGCAGAAGCTCGACGGCCTGGTGGCGGCGATCCGCCCGCTCACCGAGCAGCTGAACCCGGCCGCCACCCTGGAGCAGGTCAACCAGGTCCGCGGCCGGCTCGGCGCCGTGCTGGGCGAGCAGCACACCGCCTTCAGCGCTTTCGCGCCGCCCAAGTCCGCCGCCGTGCCCCACCGGGCCCTGATCGAGGACCTGTCCTCCTTCGGCACCGACCTCCGCAAGCCCATCTCCGGCACCGGCGACAACTCCTGCGGCGTGCCCTCGCCGGAAGCGCTCAGCCTGCACGAGGCCAAGGTCGCCACCCGCAAGACCCTGGGCCGCCCCACCACCGCGCCGCTGCCCGAGGCATTCACCAAGGCCGGCCTCCAGTTCGCCGGCTGGCCGCTACCGCCCGAACCGGCCATGCCCGAGCTCGAGACCCGCAGGCCCGGCAACGGCGAGCTCCTGCAACGCGGCCCCGGCGGCCCCACCACGGTGACCATCGCCAACAACAGCGGCAAGCTGGACGCCGTGGTCTTCGCCGTGGCCGGTGAGGACCCCGCCCGGCCGCTTGCCAGTGTCTTCGTCCGCCGCGACAGCACGGTGACCCTCTCCGGCCTGTCCGTCCCGTTCGAGCTGTACTACAAGTTCGGCAACGACTTCGACGCCCAGCGCCGCGGCTTCACCCGGGACTGCGAGTACCGCAGGGTCCATGGCGCGCTCGACACCCCGGGCCGCTGGTCGGTCGGGATCGACACGAGCACCCTCGGCAAGTCCATGCTGCTGAGACTGACTCCCAGCGGCGCCAGCGACTACCGGTCGGTCAGGATCGCCGAAGCCGCCCCCTTCTGAGCGTGCCGCGCGCGAGCGCCTGACCCGAACCGGCCCGGAGACGACGCCCTGGGTGCGTGAGAACGAGTACCGGTTCAGCCAGGACTTCACGGCGTTCGCCGAACACGGAAAGGACCTCCGCGATCGCGCCACTGGGGGTTGAACGACCGGCCATGGTGCGAGTCGGAAGTCAATAGCATCCGGGCCATGACAAGACGAAGTTTATTCCGCAGATCCGTGGCCGGTGTGGCCGGTTTAGTGCTGTGCCTGCCGTTGCTGGTGACGCCCGCCGCGGCCAGCGCTTCGGCACAATCGATCACCAGTGCCCCGTATCCGATCAACGAAACCGCAGCCAAATCGCTGACCCCGACCTTTTCCGTGCAGGTCGAGGCGATCGGCAGCCAGCGTCCGTCGGTCGAGTTCGAGGTCTACAACGCCGAGCAGACCACCCGGCTGGCGAGCGGGACCGGCACTTTCGACGCGACCGGCCGGGTCAATTGGACGGTGCCGAATGGAGTATTCGCCGACACGAACGAATACGCCTGGCGCAGCAGAGCCGTCACCGGCGGCCAGGAGGGGGAGTGGTCGGAGCTCCACCCCATCGCGGTTGACCTCACCGACGGCGTGGACCTGCCCGCGAGCCCGCCGAAACCCGGCGCGGTCGACGGGCTCGTGGTGACCCCCGCCGCCGGCGGCGCCTACCTGACCTGGCAGGCCGCGGACGGCGGTCCCGGCGCGGCCGTGACGCACTACGTGGTGCGGGCCCACCAGACCGGCAGCGGCAGTTCGCCCGGGGCCGAGGTGGTGGTGCCGGCGGGCCAGGACCACGCCGTGGTCAGCGGACTGTCCAGCGAGCTCGAGTACCGGTACAGCGTCACCGCGCACAACGACTGGTTCCCCGGCCCGGAAGCGGTGTCCGGCGCCGTGCGCCCGGCCACCACGCCGTTGCCCGCGGCCCAGTTCACCGCCATGGCCACGGACTACGTCAAGGCCCGCGGCCTGCTCGCCAGCGGCGGCGCGACCAGCCCGGCGCAGGCGGTGGAGGCGAGCCCGCACCGCGAGGTCATCCGGGCGGCGGTGCAGGCCGACGGTCCGGCGGACCTGAAGCAGCGCGAGCACCTGGTGCGGCAGAACCTGTTCGTCGGCTCGCACACCACGAACCTGTCCGAGATCGCGGTCATCCCCGGCCAGGGCGGCACGGTCACCGTGCACGCCGACGTCTACGAGAAGCTCGACCAGGAGGCGGTGGTCAGCACCGCGGAGAAGGTCCAGGTGCCGGAGGAGCGCATCCGCCGTTTCACCTTCGCCTTCACCGTCTCCGGCACCGCCTGGACGCTGACCTCGGCCACCACGCCACTGGAGGGAGAGGGGCAGCCCGATCCGGTGGTGGAGACCCCGGACGTGAAACCGGTGGCCATGGACAAGAACGGTTTTGTCGAAGGCCCGCAGCTCATGTCCAGCACCGCCGCGGTCAACCACGGCAGGATCGCCGCCTACGGCCGGGCGTGGGCGCTCAAGGACAACCCGCATTACAAGATCAAGGGCAATGACTGCACGAACTTCATCTCCCAGGCCCTGCGCCACGGATATTTCCCGATGAAGCGCGGTTTCTACCGCAACGACGGCGTCTGGTGGTACACCGGCGCCAGGCCGATCTACGGATCGTTCACCTGGTACGCCGCGCACAACAGCTTCAACCACATGTGGAAGAAGAAGCGCGCGGACTTCCGCTCCTATTTCAACCAGGCGGTGCCGGGCGACATCCTGTACTTCGATTTCCAGGGCGACGGCCACCTCGACCACGCCGCCGTGGTCACCAACGTCAAGGGCAACCACATCTGGTACTCCCAGCACAGCCCCAAGAAGAAGTACCGCCACCTGCAGGACGTCCTGCCCGGCAACCCCAACCTCAAGCTCTACATCGCCCACCCCAAGGGCTGAACCGCCTCACGGACAGGCCAGTGACGGGTGCCGGACGGCGTCGGTTCGCTCCGGGCGGCCGAGCAGGTCCTGAGTGGACGGTGGGACGGTCCCGGTTCGCCGGTGCCGCCCCACCGCTCCGGCGGGCACGGCGACACCGATCGGGTTGTGGGCGCGGTGAACCGGGGCAGAGCGGGTAACCGGTGCGCACGTGTGTGCGTGCTGCCGTAGAGCTCGATGCGAGAGGAGGACCGTGCAGACCTTCCTTCCCTGTCCCGATTTTCACCAGACAGCCACGGTGCTGGACCCGCTGCGGCTCGGCAAGCAGCGGGTGGAGGCGATACAGGTGCTCCGTGCGCTCACCGTGGCCGGGTACGGGTGGCGCCACCACCCGGCCGCGGCCATGTGGGCGGGCTATGAGGAGGCGCTGGTCCGCTACGGGCTGGAGATCTGCGCGGTCTGGTGTGCGGCGGGCAGGCAGGACACCTGCCAGTCCACCCTCCGGCAGGACCTGCACCGGGTGACGGGGCTCGAACTCGTGCGCACCCAGGCCGAACTGGCGGAGGCGGGTGAGCTCCCACCGTGGCTCGGGGAGCGCGACCTGCACCGCAGCCACCAGTCCGCGCTCGTGCGCAAGGCTGCCGAGCACTATCGCCCGTACTTCCCGGACGTGCCCGACGATCTGCCCTACGTCTGGCCGTCCTCGGACCGGCCACGCAAGGAACCGGTTGCCCGCTGACCGCGTGGTGTCAGCGGAAGTCCGCGACGTGGTCGCGGGCCCACTCCGCGAAGGTCCGGGCCGGGCGGCCGGTGGCGGACAACCGCTGTCCCAGATGAGACATCGTCACGGCGGGTATTTCCGAGACCAAGCCGATTAGGATCCCGTCATGACGAGTTTCCGCGCAGCGGTCGAAGCCCGGGATCCGGAAGCCCTCGCGGCCGCCCTGGCCGACAACGTGGTGTTCACCAGTCCGGTGGCTTTCCGTCCGTACCAGGGCAAGCCGATCACAGCGGCGATCCTGCGCGGCGTGCTGCGGGTGTTCGAGGACTTCCGCTACGTCCGCGAGATCGGCGGCGACCGCGACCACGCGCTGGTCTTCGAGGCTCGCATCGGCGAGACCCTGGTGGAGGGCTGCGACTTCCTGCACCTGGACGAGAACGGACTCATCGACCAGCTGACCGTGATGGTGCGGCCGCTCTCCGCCGCCCAGGCGCTGGCCGAGGCCATGGGAGCGCAGTTCGACCGCGTCAAGCAGGAAGCCATGGGCGGCTGAGACGCCGACCGCAGACCGCGGGAAGTTACTATCTCGCCGTACTGGGGGCTCAACGGACGGTGCCGGTTGTGATGAACCTGATCACGGCGGTTCTCTGCACGCGGCATCGCACGACTGCGCGAGGCAGCTCACCGATGCGCGCCCAGCGCAGCAGCAGCGTGGCCATTCTGAATGGGGGACCGATGAACCAGCCACCACCGGCCGGAGAACCACCACAGGAACCGGAGACCAGCGGGCTTCCCGCCGCTCCGGAGCAGCCTCCCGCAGCGGAGGAACCCACCACACCAGCCGTCGGCTTCCAGACACCACCACCCGCACCCGCCGCGCAGCCGGCCCCCGCCCGGTCGCGCAAGCGCCTCTGGTGGGTCGTCGGCGCTGCCGCGGTCGTCCTGGTGGTGGCAACGGTTGTCACCTGGTCGATGTGGCCCTCGGGGATGAACGCGGTGCCGGGCACGGTGCAGGCCAGCGTCCTGCCGGCCGAAGACGTCAGCAAGGTGCTCGGGCAGACCCTGCAAGCCCAGCACGGCATCAGCGAACCACCACCGGCGCTGACCGCCGACCCGCTGGAGTGCGCGGTGGCGGTCGGTCCGGCCACCCAGGCCGTCTACGCCGGCGGCTGGACGAGTTTCGGGTCGGTGACCTACCAGGACTCCGACTCCCAGGCCGACCACACCGTCACCCAGGTGATCGGCCTGTACCCCACCAGCGACCACGCCCGCCAGGTCTTCGGCACCCTGACCAACGGCATCGCCAACTGCCCCACCGCGGTGCGGGCAGGCGGGGCGGCAAGCACCCGCGCCTCCCAGTGGAACTACGAGCTCCACAACGCCACCGCGGAGGCGGTGAGCTGGGTCGCGACCCAGGACGCCGGCGACGGCTGGGCCTGTCACCGGCAGGCACGGCTGAAAGAACGCGCCGTGCTCCAGGTCGCGGTCTGCCAGGCCGGTGACAGCCGCCAGGCCGCGGCCGCGATCGCCGACCAGCTCGTCAGCAGAGTGAGTGGGTGAGGATGAAGCGCCGCAGTTTCCACACCGTGCTGTTCTTCAGGCGTGCCTTGGCCGTCCTGTCCGTCGCCGTGCTGGTTCTCCTGCCCGGCGGGGCAGTGGCGGCCGCCGACACCGCCGTGCTGGCGCCCCCTCGCCCCGGCGGGATGGACCTGGCCGGCCAGCTCGACCCCAAGTTCCTCGCTGAGCTCAAGGCGATCGAGGCAAAGGTGCTTCAGGAGCAGCAGCAAGCTCAGCAGCTGACCCAGCAGAAGCAAGCCGAAGAAGCCAAGATCCAGGCCCACAACCAGAAATCCGCCGCGGTCCGGCAGAAGGCGGCCGGCTGGAACGGCAAGGCCGCCGCGCTGAACCAGGAGGTCGCGGCCCTGCAGGTGCGGATCAACGCGCACAACGCCAAGCCGAACACCTTCCGGCTGCCCCAGCAGCAAGCGGCGTACGCGGCCTACAACGCCGAAGCCGCCCAGCTCCGGGCCGCGCAGAGCCAGATGCAGGCGCGGCAGAGCGCGCTCAACGCCGAGAAGGCCGCCACCACCGCCGAGCAGAACCAGGTCAACGGTGAGGGTCAGCAGCTCGAGCAACAGAAACAGCAACTCAACCAGCGGATCACGGCCCACAACAACGGGATGACCGCCCTGCAGTCCCAGATGCGGAACCTGCTGGAGCAGATGGCCGCCGCGCTCCAGCAGGCCGCGACGGCACCGCAGGAGAACGGCCAGGCAGCCGATCTGGCGGCCGGCGGCGACCAAGGACGGCCCGCGAAGGTGTCCGCGGACACCGGGCGGGCCGGCAACGACGGCGGTGACCCCAGCTCTCCGAAGGCCATCCGCGACGCCCTGACCCAGTACGGCCAAGCCCAGGGCGTCACCGTCCACCCGCAACCGGTGCGGGTGCTGCTCACCCCCGGCACGGTGAAGCGACTCGCGCCGGACAAGGCGGCGGGGCTGGCCCCCTACCGGTCCTACGACGGCCTGATCTTGAACCCGGGCGGTACGTTCACCGCGCTGCAGGTCGTCGCCCCCGGAGCCCCGCCGGATCCCGTCTCCCAGGCGATCAACGACGGCGGGCAGGCCACCGCCTTCGTCGACGGCAGGATGCTCAACATCATCCGGGTCCAGCCCGTGCCCGGTGGCCTTCCCACCGGGGAACGACCCAAGAAACCGGTCGATTGCGGCCCGCAGGGCTGGGACCGGATCCAGGCCACCGACGCCGCCAACGGAAACCGCGCCCAGGGGATCACCGCGTGCCTGAACCGCGGGTACCTGGCCAGCCACACCGGCACCCCGGCCAGCGCGCAGCCGCCCGGCTACCAGTGGGCGCAGAGCTTCGCCACCAGCAAGGGCCTGAGCCAGACCCGCAACATCAACGCCTGCCACCTGCTCGGCAAGCAGCTCGGCGGCTCCGGCAGCGACCTGCGCAACCTCTCGCCCTGCGCACGCAGCGCCAACGCCAGTCAGCGAGACTCACAGCAGTACCGGTTCAACCACATGGCCCTGTGGGAGAACCAGATCAAGGCTGTGATCGACTCCGGCGACGCGCAGGTGCTGTACAGCGTGACTCCCCGGTACGCGGGCAACAGGACGGTCCCCACGGGCTACCACGTGACGGTGCAGGGCACCTATCCCGACGGGACCCCGGCGATCGGCCTCAACGCCATCGTGCCGAACATCCTCTCCAACGGGTACAACCTGGGCACCCAGACAGACGCGGGCGTACCGGTCCCCACCGCAGGCATGCCGTGACCGGGGGAAGGAGCACCGGATGAGCTCGGCAGCCGATGTGGACGTGCTGGTGACGTTGATGCCGCCGCCACCCACCGGCGGGCCACCCATCGACTGGGCGGAGATCGCCCGGTCCTGGCAACGGCCGTTCCCGCCCGACTACCGGCGCTTCATCCAGGTCTACGGCGCCGGGACGGTCGAGGACTTCCTGGAGGTCGTCCCCCCACAGCCGAAGGCGCCGCTGCACGAGGCCGGCTGGGACGGCATGGTCCACGAGACGGGCAACGCGGAGGACACCTGGGAGATGGCGTTCAAGTCCGCCGAGCTGGCCGGGACGTCCCCCTCGCTGATCGCGTGGGCGGCCTCCAGCGGCGCGGACATGTTCTGCTGGGACGCCACCGCGACGGACCCGGCGGAGTGGCCGGTGCTGGTGTTCGACCGCGGCGAAGGCAAGTTCAGCCGCTACGACTGCGGCATGGCCGAGTTCCTCACCCGCATGCTGCGCGGTGATTTCCCCACCAGTCCCCTGGACGGGAACACCGTCCTGTGGGGCAGGGGAGCGGCGACCTGGAAGCAGCTGTGACAGCCGGCCACACGCTCGGGCACCAGTTCCCGTAGCCGAGTTGTGGGCAGCAGGCCCAGGTCGGCCTGGAGGAGGCGGCTGAACCGGTCGAAGGTGCGGACGGCCTCGGACTGGTTGCCCTCGGCGAGGTGCACGCGGATGAGGGCGGCCTGGGCGCTTTCCCGGAGTGGATCAGCCCTGATGACCGCGACGGCCGCCGCCGTGGCGTCGCCGAACCGGCTTGCCTGCACCAGGCCGTCGACCACGGCCTCCAGGGCGTGCAGGCGGAGCTGGCGCCAGTCCTCGGCCTCCAGCAGCACCCAGTCGTCGTACCAGAGTGGCAGGAGTTCCAGGGAGAGGGTGGCGATCGCGGTCGCGCTGAGGTCGAGCGCCTCCGGTGGGCCGGTGCGGAGCAGCCGGTGGGCCAGCGCCTGGGCGTCGTGCAGGTCGACCACCACGCCCCGGGTGAGCTCCAGGCTGCCCGGGGTGGTCCGCAATGTCCTGCGGCTGACCCGGTCCATGCGGCTCAGGGCCGAGCGCAGGGCCGCGTAGGCATGTCCCTCCGATGAGCCGGGCCAGAGGGAACCGGCCACGACCAGCCGCCCGACCACCTGGGAGCGCGTGGCCACGAACGCGAGCAGGCGCTCGGCTCCGCCGGGCACGGGCAGGACCTCATCACCTGATCGCAGCTCGAACCCGCCGAGGAGCCCGACCCGCACCCCGGACCCGCGTGTGCTCAGCAGCGTCACGGGGTGCGGGCCGGTGTTGCCTGGTGGAGAGTTGAGGAGGTGAACACGGAGGTCCTCTCACTGCGGCTCGCTGCCGGCTGAATTCTTCGATTACCACGGTACGGCACGGCACAAATCGTCGTGGCGCACGCCGAAATGGCCCGATCCCCTGGTGGGGTCCGGGCCATCAATATGTTTATAGTGCTGCTGGCGAACAGGACATCCGGGGATGCCCGACCTGCTACGACTCGCAGCTGCTGCGCAGGTCCGGGGGTACGCCCACGGGGCCACAGGAATCGGTGTTGTCACCGCCGTTGAGCGTGTCCTGGGCGACGTCGGTGCCAGGTCCGCTCAGGGTGTCGTTGCCCGCGGAGCCGTTGAGCGTGTCGATGCCCAGGTCGCCGTAGAGCGAGTCGTTGCCAACGCCGCCGGTGAGGGTGTCGTCGCCGTCACCACCGCGGATGATGTCGTGGTAGACGGTGCCGGTGATGGTGTCGTTGCCGCCGTTGCCGAGGATGGTTTTAGCGGGGTTGGCGCTCGTGCAATCGATGGTGTCGTTGCCGCCGGAGCCGGTGACGGTCGTGTCGGTCTGCGTCACTCCGGGTCCGATGGTGCAGTTGACGGCGGCGGAAGCGGTGCCGACCCCGATGAATCCGCTCGCGGCCAGGGCCCCGGCGAAGGCAAGGGCGCACAGGTTTCGATTTCGCATCTCATTCTCCTTGTCCGTGGTGACTTGTACGTATGTATCGTGTTCTGGCCGGCGTCACCGCCGCGTGACGCCGCTCATTCCAGCGAATCCCGCCTGTTCGCATTTAGGGGAATCTTTGCGCAGCCGGGTGAGTGGCCGTGTTGTGCCTTTTCATCTCGCGCACCGGAGCGGAGGCTGGATCACCGAGGGTGTTGGTTGGCTCCGGTGCTCTCGCACAGCGACACCGGGCAGTGGCCCCAGACCCCGGTCACCACACCACCCCCGCGGGTCCGCGGCAGATCGGCCCGGACCCACCCCACGGGTGGAGGCTGAACATGAGATCGACAACGCGCAGCAGCACAACGGGCCGGGTTTGCCGTGCCCTGATCGGCCTAGGCACCGCCGCCGGGTTCGCCCTGGTGGCGCCTGCCGTGGCGCACGCCGACCCGGTCGGCTGCACCCGGGCAGGCGAGAACATCACCTGCACCGCGGGCATCCCGGCCGGTGAGGTCCTCACCGGCAGCGCCAACGCCAACGTCATCACCATCACCGGCGGGCCGGTCAACGGCACCATCAACGCCCTGGCAGGCAACGACACGATCAACGTCACCGGCACCACCGGGGTGAACGGCGGCAACGGCGCACCAGGCGCCCCGGGCACCGTGGGCACCCCGGCCGGTAGCGCCGGCGGCAACGGTGGAGTCGGGAGCGGCGGCGGCGCCGGAGTCGGCAGCGGCGGGATCATCGACGGCGGCGCGGGCACCGACATGATCACCGTCAAGGGCGGTCCTGGCGGCAACGGTGGCAACGGCGGGACCGGCGGCCTCGGACTCGCCAGCGGCGCCGGTGGTGCCGGTGGCAACGGCGGAGTCGGCGGTGTCGGCGGCACGGCCAGCGCCGGGACCATCATCGGCGACGCGGGCGCCGACACCATCACCACCACCGGTGGCAAGGGCGGCAACGGCGGCCTGGGCGGCCTCGGTGGCAACAGCGGGAACGTCGCGGGCGGAGCCGGTGCCGGAGGTATCGGTGGCGCAGGTGGCGCAGGCGGGGTCGGCAACTCCGGGACCGTCAACGGCGGTGCCGGTGACACCGGCATCGACACCGTCACCACCACCGGCGGTGCGGGCGGCACCGGCGGTGCGGGCGGCATCGGTGGCTGCGGTCACGGTGGCGGCGCAGGTGGCGTCGCTGGCGCGGGCGGCGCGGGTGGTATCGGCAACTCCGGGACCGTCAACGGCGGCCCGGGCAACGACATCATCAAGACCAACGGCGGCATCGGCGGCAACGGCGCGGCCGCGGGCAAGGGCGGCAACGGCATGTCCGCCGTCCAGCCCGGTGGCGCTGGTGGCGTAGGCGGCGCTGGCGGTGCCGGTGGTATCGGCAACTCCGGGAACATCAACGGCGAAGCGGGCAACGACGGCATCACCACCACCGGCGGCAAGGGTGGCAACGGCGGTGGCGGCGGCAACGGCGGCACCGGTTGCGCCGGTCCGGGTGGCTTCGGCGGCCTCGGTGGCGCGGCTGGCGCGGGTGGGGCCGGCAACACCGGCACCGTCAACGGCGGCCTTGGCACGAACACCATCGCCAACGTCAACGGCACTGGCGGCCTCGCCGGCGGCAATGGTGTCGCCGGTACCAACAACGGCGGGATCTGCTCCTGCTGAGCAAACGGGGAGGTGTTGCGGGCGCTGGCCTTCGGAGATCTCCGGAGGCCAGCGCCCCGGCGCGTGGCAGGATCGGGCGGCGCGGCGTTACCGCGGCGTGGTCAGGGATTCGCTGTTCGCCGGATCCGCTTGCGCCGGCGGCGGAACAGCACGCCCTGCGCTGGCGTTCAGGAGAAGTGCGGCGGCCCGCCCGCGAGGCTCAACGCGTGCGCGAGATCCGGCTGGGCGTCCAGCACATCCAGCAGGCCGGTGACGCCGAGCACCCGGCGGAGCAGCACCGTGCCTGCCACCACCCGCAGGTGGACGCCCGCCGCCTGGGCACGGGCCTGGACGGCCAGCAGCACGGTGAGACCGGTCGCGCCGAGGAAGCCCACCTCGGTGAGGTCGATGACCAGCAGCCTGGTGGCGCGGGGGAGCTGGGCGAGCAGCCGGTCCCGCAGTAGTGGGCTGGTGTGCAGGTCGATCTCACCGCGCACCGAGAGCACCAGCGGTCCTGGCGGGACCGAACACACGGTGACGTCGAGGATCTGTTCTGGGGCAAGGAGATCCGGCGCGGGGGTGATCGCCTGGGGTGGTCTGGCGGTAGAAGGCGGCCGCTGGATGGTGGTCATGGCCGAGGCTGCCCGGTCGCGACCGTGGCGCCCTTGGCCGGCGCGGTGAGCCGGGCCTGCCGGGCCGGGTTGCTCCAGCGGACCTCGGTGGCCCAGCCCGCCTTCTCCAGCAGCCAGATCACCCTGGCGGAGACGTCGAGCTGACCGCGCAGCACGCCGTGGCGGGCGCAGGTGGGGTCGGCGTGGTGGGAGTTGTGCCAGGACTCGCCCAGGGACAGGATGGCCAGCGGCCAGAAGTTCGCGGCCTTGTCCCTGGAGCGGAAGGGCCGGTCACCGATCAGGTGGCAGATCGAGTTGACCGACCAGGTCACGTGGTGCAGGAAGGACACCCGCACCAGCCCGGCCCAGAAGAACGCGGTCAGCACACCCTGCCAGGAGGAGCTGATCAGCCCGCCCAGCGCCATCGGCACGGCGAAGCCCACCGCGACCCACAGCGGGAACAACCGGTCGATCACCCGCAGGTCCCGGTCGGCGAGCAGGTCGGGGGCGAACCGCTCGGCGTTGGTGCTGACCCGCTCGAACAGCCAGCCCATGTGGGCGTGCCAGAACCCCTTGGCCAGGGCCACCGGTCCGGTGCCGAACAGCCACGGCGAGTGCGGGTCGCCCTCCTTGTCGGAGAAGGCGTGGTGCCGCCGGTGGTCGGCGACCCAGACGATCACCTGGCCCTGCGCGGCCAGCCCGCCGGCCACCGCCAGCGCGATGCGCAGCCCGCGGTTGGCCTTGAACGCCCGGTGGGTGAACAGCCGGTGGTAGCCCACGGTCACCCCGAGGCAGGACACCACGTACATCCCCGTGGCCAGGGCGAGGTCGGTCCAGCCCAGGCCCCAGCCCCAGGCCAGCGGCACCGCCGCGATGAGCGCGGCGAAGGGCAGCAGCACGAAGACCTTGACCAGGATCTGCTCACCGACCGTCCGCCCGGGAATGGTCATCGGCTGCGACTCGGCGCCGAGCGGTGGGCGAGTCGGTGCGGAGGCGGTCATGACCGTGCGGGACTGGTCACGTGGTCGCGGAGCCGGGCGATCAGCAGCTCCGCCTCGGCGGTGGTGATGAGGGCGTTCCCGGCGGCGCGCAGAATGGCCACGACGGTGCTCTGGTGCGGCTCGGCAACACCTGGAAAAGACATGCCCAAGCGGACTGAATCAACTTGTGCCATCGGGACAACCCTTCGGTCGGCAGAGGTCACGCCGGGGTCCGGGGCACTTGAGGTGAGCGTACTCGCTTTTGCGGCACCGCGCACCCGCGGACCCGCGCGCGGACCGGCGCGCCGATTTCCCGGATCCGCCCACCGCCCTCGCCGGCGTATTTCTCTGATTATCCGGAAATGTGACGACCGGCACTTCGTCTGCGACATTCGGCCAATCGGCGTACGGCGGTGTACTCGCACCAGATAAGGGCGTAGCTTGAGTCGTGCAACCCTGGACCCCGGTGCCGCAGTTTTTGCGAGCCGGGGTCCTTTTCGTGCACAGCTAATTTGTGGGAACAGAAGGCGTTATGCGAAAGATCCGCACAGCCGTCAAGGCCTTGCTCGGCGCCACTGTCGTGGTCGGCGGCATGACGATAGTCGCGCCGGCCGCGCACGCCATCACGATCCCGGTGGCCTGCAGTGAGACCGCCCTGGTCGCGGCGGTCAACCTGGCCAACTCCACCGCCGCCGCGGACACCTTGGCCCTGGCCGGTGGCTGCACCTATGGGCTGACCTCGCCGCACGGTGGCCTGAGCAACGGTCTGCCGGTCATCACCACCCGGATCGAGATGCTCGGCCCGGCGACCATCACGCGGAACTCGTTGCTGCTCTTCCGCATCGCCGAGGTCAGCAGCACCGGCAACCTCACCTTGACCACCTCGGTCGCGATCACCAACGGCAGTGTCGTCGGCGACGGCGGCGGCATCCTCAACCGGGGCGCGGTGACCTTCACCAGCAGCAGCCTGAGCGGGAACCTGGCCACCCTCAACGGAGGCGGCCTGGCCAACGCCGACACCCCGCGAGGGGGCGCGCCGGCCGCGACGTTCACCAGGAGCCCGGTCTCCGGCAACACCTCGCTGCTGCGCGGCGGCGGCCTCTACAACGGTCTGCGCGGCACGCTGACCACCACCGGCGTCTCCGGCAGCCCGATGCCCGTCAACGGCAACACCGGATCCGAGGGCGGCGGCATCGCCACGGTGAACTCGACCGCGACCACCATGACCCAGACCGCGGTCTCCGGCAACCTCGCGTTGCTGACCGCGGGCGGTGTCTTCCGGTTGGGCGGCACCATGACCACCACCAACTCGCCGATCAGCGCCAACACGCCGAACAACTGCGTCGGCAGCGTCCCGGCGGTCCCGAACTGCACCGGGTAACCCGGCTCCGCGATAGCCAGGTGCCACCCGGTCAGGAGTGAAGCCGCCCGTACGCCACGGGCGGCTTCACTGTGTTCAGCCGAGTTCCCGTGGCGGCTCCTCGACCCGCCAGAGCACGGCCAGGTGCAGGGCCTGGGCCACCATTGTGCTGCTGAGCAGGCCCGGGCTCGTCGGGGCGGCCGGCCCGGACAGCGCTTCGGGGTGGTCCCAGACCCGGACGAACACGCCGATGGTGATCAGCTCGGCGGCCAGTTCGTCCTCGGTGATGGCGTAGCAGGCTTGGAACACCGCCTCGCTGAGCTGCTCGTGCAGTTCCACCATGGCGGCCCACTCGCGGTCCTGGATCCGGGTGAGCAGTTCAGGGAACGACGCGGTGAAGCAGTCCCCGGGCATGGCAGCACTTCCGATCTGAAGTCGTGGTGCCGCCGGGGTCTGGGGCGGTGAGAGATGAGAGCGTTGAGCATAGTGCCGGTCACCCTTGGTGATGATTCGCGACCGGGTGACGTGCGTGCCCGTACGGGGGAGGACTAGGGTGGTCCTGCCAGGATCGCAGGTGGCGAGAGGTGACCGACGTGGGCCCGGATCGGCACCGCGACATCCTGGTGATGATCGATGAGATCGCCAGGTCCGACCGCGAACCGGTCAACGTCAGCCATGTCTGTCTGGCCTGCCGGGACCGGTTGACCGCGGTAGGTGTGGCGATCTACCTGGTCGGCACCGCGCAACCGCTCGAGGTCGTCGGACCGGTGGGAGACGAGATGGCCGAGCTGCAGGTCACCTTGGGCGAGGGCCCCGTCTCGGAGGCCGTGCGGCAGAACCGGCCGGTGTTCGTGCCGCAACTGGCCAGCGCCTGGAACGCCACCCGCTGGCCCGCCTTCGCCCCGGCCGCGCTGGCCGCCGGTGTGGCGGCGGTGTTCGTGGTCCCCCTGACGCTGGGGGCGATCGCGCTCGGCGCGCTGGAGATCTGCCGGGACGTCAGCGGCCACCTCACCCGGGACGAGCTCGCCGACGCGTTGCTGTGCGCGGACACCGCGACCGCGCTGTTGCTCAGCCGGTCCGCGACTCCGGTGGCGGAGTTGTCGCACAGCGAGCCGGAAGGCCGCTGGGCGGTGGTGCACCAGGCCACCGGCATGATGTCGGTGCAGCTGGACACCGATCTGGGCCAGGCGCTGCTGCGGTTGCGGGCGCACGCCTACCTCTCCGGCCGGCGGCTGTCGGAGGTGGCGGCCGACGTGGTTGCGCGCAGACTGAGATTCACCCCGGAGACCAATGAGAAGCAGAGGTGAGTCACGTGTTGGACCGGCGGGTCGCGCAGACCTTCGTCGAGTTGTCGGACACGCTCGTGCTGGGGTTCGACACCATCGACTTCTTGCACACCCTGACCGAGCGCTGCGTCGAGCTGCTGGAGGTGGACGCGGTCGGGATCCTGCTGGTGGACCAGCGGGGTGCGCTGAACCTGGTGGCGGCCTCCACCGAGCAGGCCCGGATGCTGGAGCTGTTCCAGTTGCAGGACGAGGAGGGTCCCTGCCTGGACTGCTTCCGCACCGGCGTGGCCGTGGAATGCGCGGACCTGAGCACAGCGCCGCAGCGCTGGCCCCGGTTCACCGTCGCCGCGCGGGAGCAGGGTTTCGCCGCGGTGCACGCGGTGCCGATGCGGCTACGTGAGCAGGTCATCGGCGCGCTGAACCTGTTCCGGACCTCCCCTGGCGCCGTCCCGGCCGAGACGACCGCGCTGGCGCAGTCCTTGGCCAATGTGGCGACGATCAGCATCCTGCAGGTGCGGGCGCTGCGGCACAGCGAGATGGTCGCCGAACAGTTGCAGACCGCGCTCAACAGCCGGATCGTGATCGAACAGGCGAAGGGGATCCTGACCGAACGCCTGCAGATCGGCATCGCGGACGCCTTCTCCTTGATGCGGAAGTACGCCCGCGACAACAACGAGTTCCTCTCCGATGTCGCGCAGCAGGTGATCGCACGATCGCCCGCGGTCGCCGGACTGACCAGGACCACTCCACCGCGCCCGGTTCCGTAGCCGAGCCCTTCGGCCTATCCACACCCCGGAGCCCCTGGCCGAGCGTGGTGCGGACGAACGTGATCGGTGGGTTCGGCTCGGCGGGCTTGACTTCGTGTTCGGCTTCCACAAGACCACTGGCGTCGCCATCGGGCTGACCACGATCGTCGGCGCGCTGACCGCGATCGTCGCCGCCGTCACGAAGCAGCCTTGACCTCGCCTCGCCGGTAATACCTAACGGACCTCAACCGCACGAGCGTGCAATTGCGAGACATCCTTTAGTCATACCCCGCGGGTTCGAGGAACCCAAATAGTGGGGAATCACGCAGTCTCGATACCTCTTTGTGCGCCGGATACCGCCACGTCGCCCCGCGTGCGCGGGCAAGATCTCCAGTCAGGTGCCGTGGAAACTCTGAACCGCACCTGCGATCAGAAGTCTGCCACTAGAGTTCTCCGCTCATTCGGCTTCATCGAACCGGCATCGGGGGGGACGGTGGTGGGGCACTCCGTGGTCGAGCGGACCGTTGACGGCGGGCAGGTCTCGGTGGAGGCCAGCGGCGAAGTTGTGTGGCCAAACCCAGCAACGACGTCCCCGCCACTTCGCGCTGTCCCCGATGGGCAGGTGAACGGCGGCGTCGCAGTCGTAGGAGCCGACCCGGACGATTACGAGAGATCGAAGGGTGCGGGGGAGTGGCCTGCCCAGATCTGGCGGGATGCCTGTTCGGGGTAGGGCAGAGTCTTCGACTCGGTGTCCAGGACGCGGGTGAGGCGCCCGCCGGGCCGGTGAGCGGACCAGCCCGGGTCGCCGGTGGTGACGAAGCGGACCCATGCCTCCTGGAGTTCGCGGGAGAGCGCGACGGCCTCGGCAGTGGGCTCCTCGCCGATGAGCTGGGTGCCGACGGGGCTGTCCAGCGTGCCGAACGCCAGCGGCATGTCGAGGCTGTGGCAGGCGCCCAGGATGCCGCCGAGGACCGGGGCAACCCAGCACAGTTCGAACAGGTACGAGGTGCCGCCGGCTGCGGCGTTCGCCTCGGCCAGCTTCTGTGACGGCATCCGGAAGAGAGCGTCGGAGTACACCGTCTCCACCAGCTCCTCCGGGCCTGCCTGCGGGAACGCGGCACGGTAGGCCCGCGCGCCGTCCGGCTGCGGGGCGAGCAGTTCCAGGGCCGCGTGGGCGTCCTCCTCGGTGAAGGTGCCGTGCCGTCCGCTCATGACGCTGAAGTACCGGAACTCGTCCCGGGCGTGGCCGACGAGCAGCTCGGTCCCGCTCGCGCGCGCGCCGGTCAGCGCGGGCCAAGGCATTTCCGGGAGGACCTCGCCGTCGACGACGGGGCACAGCGCGGAGCCGGCCTCCGTGAGGCGTCCCCAGCTCTCCCGGTGCGCGTGGAGGCCGGCGTTGAAGGAGGTGAGCTCGGCGGCCAGGTGCCACGGGTCGATGTCGCGCAGGGCCTCGGCGGTGGGGGCCGCCGCGCCGAGCCGGTCCGCGAACGCGGCGGTGACCTGCCGTGCCAGCGCGGGGGTGCTGTACAGCCCCGGCACCGAATGGGCGATGGCCCGCCGGAACAGGCCGCGCGCGGACTTCATCGTCAGCAGGGCGGCGACCGAGCCCGCCCCGGCGGACACCCCGCCCACGGTGACCCGGCCGGGGTCGCCTCCGAAGGCGGCGATGTTGCGCTGCACCCACTCCAGCGCCGCGATCTGGTCGAGGAATCCGCGGTTGGGCGGCACGTCGTCGAGGAACGCGAATCCCTCCGCGCCCACGCGGCAGTTGATGGTCACCACGACGACTCCCGCCTCGGCCAGCGCTGCCGGGTCGAACATCGGGTCGCTCGACGCCGCCGAGAGGTAGCCGCCCACCGGGATCCACACCAGCACCGGCAGTCCCGCCGCGCCGGGATCCGGAGTGCCGACGTTGAGCGTCAGCCAGTCGGCGCCCTGCGGGGGCACGTCGATCGGCAGGGACAGCGGCACCACGGGGCCGAACTCGACCGCCTGCCTCGTCCCGTCCCAGCGGTGCGCCGGCGCGGGCGCGGCGAAGCGGAGCGCTCCGACCGGGGGCTGGGCGTAGGGGATGCCGCGGAACACCGCGTGCCCCTGCCGCCAGAGCCCCTGCACCACGCCTTCCGTGGTCCGCACCTTTGGCTGTTCTGACATGACGATTCCTTCCGTCGGGTGACCTCAGGATTGCGGGTCAGGTGTATTATGTCAACTGTATTGGAACAGTCCCGGGGGACGAGGGAGGGGCAGGCGATGCCGAAACAGGTGGATCACCGCGGCCGCCGCGAAGCGATCGCCCGCGCACTGTGGCGGGTGGTGGAGCAGCGCGGCGTCACACAACTGACGATGCGCGTGGTGGCGCGGGAGGCGGGCATGTCACTCGGGCAGCTGCAGCACTACTTCGCCTCCCGGACCGCCATGCTCTCCTTCGCCATGGATTTCGCCTCCGAGCAGACCTCGGTGCGCGTACAACAGGGGCTCGACAAACTCGGTGACCGTCCGCACCCCCGTGACGTGCTGCGACTGACGCTCGCGGAAATGCTCCCCCTGCATGCCGACGCCCGTGCGACCAGCCGGATGAGCGCCGCCTACGTCCTGGAGGCGCTGCACGACGAGGCCGTGCACGAGCAGGCGCGCCGCGGCCTCGGCCAAGGGCGGGCCCTCGTCGAGCAGTTGGTCCGCCAGGCGATCGCCGACGGGCACATCGACTCCGGCCGCGACCCGGCGACCGAGACCAACCTGCTCCTCGCCCTCACCGGCTTCACCCCCCTGATCGAACTCGACGTGATCGAGCCCCGGGACGCGCTCGCCGCGATCGACGTGCATCTGGACCGGCTGTTCAGGAGTACGTGACCTGCCCCCGGACCCGGGGCAGGTGGGGACAAGATCAGCCACGCCAGGAAGCGGGGAACGTGCTGACCGGTGGCGTCACACCGACGTCGGGTTCGCGCTGTCCTGGATGGCGCCGAGGTGTTCGCGGAGGTACCGGGCGGTGAGGCTGTGCGGATCGCGGGCGAGC
The DNA here is from genome assembly GCF_023897065.1 of Crossiella sp. SN42. GTDB lineage: Bacteria > Actinomycetota > Actinomycetes > Mycobacteriales > Pseudonocardiaceae > Crossiella. Next base: position 30,795 of record NZ_JAMHIV010000012.1, on the reverse strand, counting down.
AGTCGCGGTGTTCCGGTGGCCACGATCCTGCCACCGGCGGTTCCGCCGCCGGGGCCCATGTCGACCACGTGGTCGGCGTTGGCGATCATGTCGAGGTCGTGCTCGATGACGATGACGGTGGCGCCATTGCCGGTGAGGCGCTGGAGTACCGACAGGAGCGTGCGGATGTCGAGGGGGTGCAGGCCGACGCTGGGTTCGTCGAGGACGAAGAGGGCGTCGGTCTGGTCGCGGTCGAGCTCGGCGGCGAGCTTCAGACGTTGCGCCTCGCCGCCGGAGAGCGCGGTCGTGGCTTCGCCGAGGGTGAGGTAGCCCAGCCCCAGGTCGATGAGCGTCTCCAGCCGCTTCCGGACCCGGCGCATGTCCTGGACCTGTCCGACCGCCTGCCGGACGGTGAGGGCGAGCAGGCCGGGCAGGGAGATCTCCGCCGCACCAGGACAGGCCCGCCGGTGTGCGCTCGCCGCCGGGGCGTAGCGGGAGCCTTCGCATTCCGGGCAGACGATGTCGACATCGGGCAGGAACTGCACGTCGAGGGACACCTGGCCGGTGCCTTCGCAGCGGGGACACCGCAGCGATCCGGTGTTGTAGGAGAAGTCGCCTGCGGCCAGCCCGTGCTCGCGCGCCGTGGGGGTGGCCGCGTAGGCACGTCGCAGCTCGTCGAGGACGCCGCTGTAGGTGGCCACGGTGGAGCGGACGTTGGCACCGATCGGGGTGGCGTCGACGACGTTCACCCGGCCGATTCCCTCGGCGTCCACCGTCCTGACCCAGGCGGGAGGCCTGCCGCCGGAGGTCACCGCCTCGAGTGCCGGGACGAGGCTTTCCAGGATCAGCGTGGTCTTTCCCGATCCGGACACGCCGGTCACCGCGGTCAGGCGACCCCGCGGGATGTCGAGGTCCAGGGCGTGCACCGTGTGCAACGGGGTTGTCGCGAGGTGGATGCGTCCGTGGTCGAACACCTCGTCGTCGGCTGGCTGGGGGCGGACGACAACCGGCTCCCGCCTGGCGAGAAAGCCGCCCAGCAGGGACTGCGGGTGCTCGGCGAGGGTGGCCACCTCGCCGGTGGCCAGGACGCGTCCGCCGTCGGCGCCGGAGCCGGGGCCGATCTCGATGAGCCAGTCGGCCTCGCGCAGCACCTGGACGTCGTGGTCGACGAGAACGACGGAGTTCCCGTCCTCCAGCAGATCCCGCATCACCCCCAGCAGTCCGTCCACATTGGATGGATGCAGGCCGATCGAGGGCTCGTCGAGCACGTAGAGCACACCCGTCGTCTCGTTGCGCACCGCGCGCGCGAGCTGGACGCGTTGCCGCTCACCGGTGGACAACGTCGACGACGCCCGGTCCAGGCTGAGATAGCCCAGGCCCAGGTCGGCCAGCCGGCGCGCGGTCTGCCGCAGCTGGGCGACGATGCTCCTGGTCATCGGGACCATGTCCGGCGGCAAGGTGCGCTCGATCCCTGGCGCCCAGGAGGTCAGCTCGTCGAGGGTCTTGGCGGTGGCCTCGGCGAGGTTGATCCCGTCGACCTGGGAGGCTCGCGCCTGTTCGCTGAGTCGCGTGCCGTGGCAGGTGGGGCACACCTGGCTGCTGATGAACCTGTTCACCCGGTTCAGCCCGCGCTCGCTGGTGGCGTTGTCCAATGCCTCCTGCACGGCATGCCGGGCGTTGCGGTAGGTGAAGTTCAGCTCGAACAGCTTGCCGTTCTTGGACGGGACGGCGATGTGCCGCTTCTCCGCCGGACCGTGCAGCACGATGTCGCGCTCGTGCGCGGTCAGCTCCGCGTACGGCACGTCGACGCGCACCCCGAACTCCGCGACGACCTGCGGCATCACCGTCAGCCCGAACATGGACCACGGGGCAACGGCTCCGTCCGCGATGCTGAGGGACGGGTCGGGGACGAGACGTTCCTCGTCGATCTCGCGGACGACCCCGGTTCCCGTGCAGTGCGGGCACGCGCCGTCGGAGTTGAAGGCGAAGGACTCCGCGCCCGGCGGGTAGAACGAGACCTCGCACACCGGGCAGGTCAGGTTGAGGTTGAGCGCGACGTCGATCGTCGGCTGCTGGCGATGGCCGTTCGGGCAGCAGTGGGAACCAAGCCGGGAGTACAGCAGGCGCAGGATGTTCAGCAGTTCGGTGGAGGTGCCGAACGTGCTGCGCACCCCGGGAACGCCTGGGCGCTGCCGCAGGGCGAGCGCGGCCGGGACGTGCCGGACGCTGTCGACGGCCGCTCGCGGGGCGTGGGACATCCGCCGGCGCGTGTAGGTCGAGAGTGCCTCGATGTAGCGCCGGGACCCTTCCGCGTACAGGACCCCCATCGCCAGGGAGGACTTGCCGGACCCGGACACCCCCGCGACCGCGACGAGCTTGCGCAGCGGCACGGTGACGTCGACATCGCGCAGGTTGTGCACCCGCGCCCCGCGCACCTCGATCGCCAAAGGCTGGTCATCGTCGCCCATGAGCGCCTCTCATCCGGCTACGGCTCCATGGCTATTCCACAGAACTTGCTTCCAAGGAAACTATACACAGTGGACAGTCGATCACCCGTGCCGGGCGTGCTTCGCGTGGCGGTCTTCGCGGTGAGCTCAGGCCGGTGGTCTGTCCGTTCGCGCCGGTGGTCAGCGACGGTGGTCGTAGGCTTCGCGGGCGGTGAGCACTTCTTCGATGTGCTTCTCGGCCCAGTTCCCCAACGCGCGCAGCGGTGCGTGCAGGGTGTGCCCGAGCGAGGTCAGCTGGTACTCGACGCGCGGTGGGACCTCGGCGAACACGTGGCGGCTGACGAGGCCGTCCCGCTCCAGCTCGCGCAGTGTGTCGGTGAGGACCTTGCCACTGATGCCGTCCACGGCGGAGCGGAGGTCGGAGAACCGCAGCCGGCCGTCGCCGAGCGTGGAGACCACCATGGCTGTCCACTTGTTGGTGATGCGGGCGAGCGAGGTACGTGACGGGCAGGTCGCCGTGAGCACGTTGAACTCGGGGTGCTCGGCCATTCTTGCTCCCTGTCGGTCACGTACGGGTGGTTGACAACCGTACTCGCCTCCGCGTGCGTTGTCCTTGGTGCTGTCCTATGCTCACCGCTGGTAACCGGTCACCTCAACGTAACCAATGAGCGGATGTGGCCCTTGTCGCAGAATCCCAGATGGGCCGCCTCGGCAGCGATTTGGTCGACGCGCACGTCGCTGGCGCGCATGGACAACAAGTGGACGGCCATGGTGGTGATCGCGCTCGGGCGTGGCGACGGCCTGCGCTTCCGCGACCTGCGTGCGGTGGTCGAGGGGATCAGCGCGAAGGTGCTCACCGAGACCCTGCGGGACCTGGAGCGCGACGGGATCGTCGCGCGGCACGAGTACGCGGAGATGCCGCCCAGGGTCGAGTACGAGCTGACCGCTCTCGGGCGCACCTTGCACGTGCCGCTGCAGGCGCTGGGCCGATGGGCGGAGGAGCACACGGCGGAGGTGCTCGCGGCGCGCGAGGCTTACGACGCCGGCGGTCCCTGAGTCCGGGCAAAGATCCACGGAAGTTGGTTCCGTGAAATCAACTTCCGAGGATCGTACCCGGCTGGTGCCGGGCCTGCGGGTCAGGAGGCGATCTCGGCGAAGGCCGAGACGCGCTGCATGCGCAGCCGGCACACCAGCATGTCCGGGCTGGAGTTGCGCCTGCCGTACTCCGCCGCCCTGCCCTCGGGGACGTATCGCTCTGCGAGCCTGGTGTTCCATTCGAGCAGTTCGTCCGGATCGTCGGTCAGGGCAACCGGGCCGCGGACGGTGACGTACGCGTACGGGAACTCGTCGCTGTCCACGGTCAGCGCCGCGCGAGGGTTGGCCGCCAGGTGTCGTCCCTTGAGGCTGTCACGTCCGGTGCTGAAGACCACGTCGTCACCGTCCACTGTGAACCACAGCGGCGCGAGGCTGGGGGCGCCCGACGGTGACGCGGTGGCGAGCTTTCCCGCGCGGGTGCCGAACATGAGGAACTCGATCGCTTCGTCCCTGGACATCTTTCGCATGGCACCAGCTTGCCGCCAAACCCGGCTGGCCGCACCGGCAACCGGTATGTCCTCTGTGGACTCTCGCGCCGCGGATGTGATGTGCGTCATGCGACTCTGTTGGTTACGTTGAGGTGACTGGGCGCTGACGGTGACCATTGGAGCCACAGGGGACAGTCTCCGGCACTCGTCGCGGTGGCGAGGCTCGTCGCCACACTTGTCACAGCGAGAGCGGGAGTTTCCGTGAGCAACGAGCAGGCCAACAAGGAAATCGCCATCGAGGCGTACCAGCGCATTTTCGGCGACTTGGACGCGGCTGCGGTCGATGAATTTTTCAGCAAAGATTTCAAGCAGCACAACCCCACGATCGCCGACGGCCCGGAGGGCGTGAAGGCGCTTGTGGGAGCGCTGTCTTCGCAAGGGGTGTCGAAGCAGAAAATCGAGTTCAAGCATGTCGTTGCCGAAGGTGACGTCGTGATCCTCCACTCGCGCTATGAAATGGCAGGGGCCGAGTGGCGGTTCATCGACATCTATCGTGTTGAGAACGGCAAGTTGGCCGAGCACTGGGATGCGATGATGCAGATGCCGGAAGTGCGTGCGAACACGAACCCGATGTTCTGAACAGGACGGTTCTCCGGCTCTTTCGACCCGCCGGCCGTGCCGGCGGGCCGATCGAGTTCAGCGGTTCAGCGGGATCTCGAAGTGCACGGTCTGGAAGGTGAGCGGGTTGCCGTCGCGGTCGTCGTGCACCTCCACGGCCAGTGACCGCCAGAACTCCTCCGCCCCGGGCACCCGGGTGTCGGTGTGCAGGTACAGCTTGTCGTAGCTGGGTTCGTCCGCCACGAACGCGGTGGCCGCCCGCACCAGGGCGCGGGCCAGGCCGCAGCGGCGGTGGTCGGGGCGGATGTAGACCCGGAACAGCTGGGCGGTGCGGTCGCCGCCGTAGCGCTCGACCAGCCAGGCCGGGTGCGGCGGGCTGGACGGCGCGGTGGCGCGCACGCCGGTGGTGCCGACGACCTCATCGCCCTTGGCGGCCACGAACAGCGCGTGCCGGGGCGGGGCGAGGTAGGCGGTGCCGGGGTCGATGACATCGGCGTGCCATTCGGGTCGGTAGCCGTAGCCGAACTCGTGGTAGAAGGTGTCCAGCATGACGCTGCGTGCGCCGTCCAGGTCGCGTTCGCTGGCCTGGCGGATCTCGTAGGGGCCGACGTGGCTGATCAACTTCATTTCTCCTTGACTGTTTCCGTGCTGTGGCCGAGCAGGCCGAGGGTGACGGGATGTCGCGGGGCGCCCAGCACCTGCCGCGCTGGGCCGTGTTCAACGACGTGGCCCTCGTGCAGGACCGCGATCCGGTCGGCCAGGCGAGCGATCACGCCCAGGTCATGGCTGATCACGATGAGGGCGCAGGGCATGGCGGCGAGCTGGTCGAGCAGGCCGGCCTGGGTCAGCGTGTCCAGGCCGGAGGTGATCTCGTCGCACACCAGCACCTCCGGCTGGGCGAGCAGGGCGCGGACCAGGGCGGCGCGGCGGAGTTCGCCCCCGGAGAGGCCACTGGGCCTGCGGCAGGCGGTGTCCTCGTCGATGCCGAGCCCGGCCAGCTCGATCAGCGCCTCGGCGCGGGCGGCGGCGATCGGCTTGCCGCGCAACCGGACGGCGGTGCGGCACACCTGGTCGAGCACGCTCCGGCGCGGGTCGAAGCTGGCGCTGGCGTCCTGGAAGACGTACTGCACCCTGGCCAGCTCCGCGCGGGAGCGGCGGCGCAGCGAGGCGGCCAGCGGCACCCCGTCAAGCAGCACGTGGCCGGTGCGCGCGGAGTGCAGCCCGGCCACGCAGCGGGCGAAAGTGGTCTTGCCGCTGCCGGAGCGGCCGACCACGGCGAGGCGTTCCCCGGCGCCCACGGCCAGGTTCACGGCGTGCAGGACGGTGGTGGCGCGGTGCCGGGCGCTCAGGTCGCGCACGGCCAGCAGCGGCGGGCAAGACGGGCGGGGAGTGGCCACCGTGACCTTCGGCTGGGCCGCGATCAGCGCGCGGGTGTACTCGTGCTGGGGCGCCGAGAGCACCTCGCCCGCGTCCCCGGCCTCGGCCACCGTGCCAGCGCACAGCACCACGATCTGATCGGCCAGCGCGCGCACCACGTCGAGGTCGTGGGTGAGCAGGACCAGCGCCACACCCTGCCGGACCACCTCCGCCAACTCGGCCACGACCTCGTCCCTGGTGATGGCGTCCTGCCCGGTGGTGGGTTCATCGGCCACCAGCACCGCCGGATCACCGACCAGGGCCTGCGCCAGCACGACCCGCTGCTGCTGCCCGCCGGAAAGCTGGTGCGGGTAGCGGCGCAGCAGGCCCGCGGGCACCCGGGCGCGGCGGAGCGCGGTGGTGATCAGCTCGTCCCGGTCGCCGTCGTGCCGGGCGGCGATCTCCCGGAAGACCGCGCCGATCCGGCGAACCGGGTTGAGCGCGGCCGAGGGGTGCTGCGGCACGAAGGCGGCCCGCCCGGCAACGGTGACCGTGCCGGTGACCGTCACCCCGGGCGGATGCTCGCCCAGCAGCGCGAGCCCGGTGGTGGTCTTGCCGCTGCCGGAGGCGCCGACCAGCGCGAGCACCCGCCCGGCGGCCAGGGTGAAACCCACCCCGTCGACGAGGCGGTGGCTGCCCGCCACGGCCCGCAGTCGCTCGACCCGCACGACCTCGGTCATGGCCGCACCTCCCGCCGGGTACGCAGGGCGCGGTCGAAGACCAGGTTCAGCCCGATGGACAGGCACACGATCAGCACGGCAGGCACCACGACCGCCCACGGTTGCAGGAACAGCCCGGTGCGGTTGCGGTCCACCATCACCGCCCAGTCGGCGGCATCCGGTGGCACGCCGACGCCGAGGAAACTGGCCGAGGCGACCAGGTAGAGCGCGCCGGTGAGCCGGACCCCCAGGTCCGCGGCGAGGGTTCGCGACATCGACCGTCCAATGTAGACAACGAAGATCCGGTACCGGGACTCGCCCTGGAGCCGCATCGCCTCCAGGGCCGGACTGCTGGCCAGTTCCAGCGCGGCAGCCCGGGAGATCCGCGCGACGTCGGGAAAGTTGATCAGTGCGACGATGCCGGTGAGCACCAGCACGCCCTGGCCGGCGATCGCGGCCACCAGGATGAGCAACAGCAGGGACGGCACCGCGAGCAGCAGGTCAAGCGGCCGCATGAGCGCCTCGTCGAAGATCCGCAGCCGCGCGGTGGCCGCCAGCACACCCCAGGGCACGCCGGCCAGGTAGGCGCCCGCGGTGGCCAGCAGCGCGACCAGCACCACGGTCTGGCCGCCGGTGAGCACCTGATGCCAGGCGTCCCGGCCGACGAAGTCGGTGCCGAGCAAGCCGCCGGGCAGGAACGGCCCGCGCCGGGGTGTGTCCGCCGGCACGAACAGCGGGCCGAACAGGGCGAGCAGCAGCGGGACCGCGATCAGGACTCCGCCAGGACCGTAGCGGCGCAACGACTTCACCGTGCCTCCACCGAGCGCGGGGCCAGCCGGAAGGCCGCCAGGTCAGCCAGCAGGTTGACCAGCACGGTGGTCGCGGCGAACACCACCGCGAGCCCCTGCACCACCGGCAGGTCCCGGCCGGCCACGGCGTCCACCAGCGTGGTGCCCAGGCCGGGGATGACGAACACCGCCTCCACCACGATCACCCCGCCCAGCAACCAGTCCGTGGTCCGCGCGACCTGCTGCAGCGCGGGAGCCAGCGCGTTGGGCAGGGCGTGCGCGTACCGGATCCGGGTGCGGCCGATGCCGAGCCTGCCGGCGTGCCGGACGTACTCGGAGTTCAGCGCCTCGATCATGCCAGCGCGCACCAGCCTGCTGATCGAGCAGATCGGCCTGGCCAGCAGCACCACCAGCGGCAGCACCAGCACCGCGGGCTGGGCCAGCAGGTCACCACCGGTGCCCACCGCGGTCGGCGGCAACCAGCGCAACTGGAGGCTGAACACCGCGACCAGCACCACCGCCAGCGCGAACTCGGGCACCGAGTGCAGGCCGACGCTGACCGCGGTCAGCGACCGGTCCAGCGGGCCCCCCTCGCGCAGCGCGGCGAGCACTCCGACCAGCACGGACAACGGAACCAGCAGCACCAGGGTCAGCGCGGCCAGCAGCAGGGTCGGCGCCAGCCCGTCGGCCAGGAACGCCGCTACCGGCCGGCCGGAGAACAACGAGACCCCGAAATCCAGCTGCGCCAAGCCCCACAGCCAGCTGCCGAACCGCTCCAGCGGCGGCCGGTCCAGCCCCATCGCCGCCCGGATCTGCTCGATCCGCTGCGGGTCCGGGTTGTCCCCGGCCAGCGCCACCGCGGCGTCCCCCGGCAATGCCTGCACCAGGAGGAACACCACGGTGGCCACGGCCAGCACCTGGCCCAGCCCGAGCAGCAGGCGCCGTACTGCGTAGCGGCCCAGGCTCACCCGAGCCACACCTTGTCGAAACGCGCCCAGTCCAGGGAGTTGGCCGGGGCGGTGGACACCCCGTGCACAGTGCGGGTGGTGCCGACGATCCAGTCCGCGAAGCCCCACATCAGGTAGCCGCCCTCGGCGTGCAACATCCGCTGCATCTCCGCGTACACCGCACCCCGCGCGCCATTGTCCACAGTGGACACCGCTTTGTGGTAGAGCGCGTCGAACTCCGGCCGCGCCCACTTGGTGACGTTGGTGCCCGCACCGTGCAGCAGCCGCTGGGCGATGTGCGTCTCGATCGGCATGGCCCCGGAGCGGTAGCTGGACAGCGAACCGTTGTTGAGGGTGTCCGACCAGTAGCTGTCCTTGTTCCCCATGGCCACCTCGATGGTCAGCCCGGAACCCTTCACCTGGTCGGCGAACACCGTTGCCGCCTCGACCATCCCGGCCGCCGCGGCCGAGGTGTCTAGCTTGACCTTGAGCCCGGCGGCGCCGGCCCGGCGGATCAGGTAGGCCGCCTTGTCCAGGTCGCGGGCACGCTGCGGGATGTCGGCGGCGTAGTACTGGTAGCCCTTGCCGAACAGGTCGTTGCCGATCTGTCCGCTGCCGGAGAGGGTGGTCTCCACCAGCTGTGGCCGGTCGGCCAGCAGGAACAGCGCCTCGCGCAGGTCGCGGTTGTCGAAGGGCGGGCGGTCCAGCTTCATCGCGAAGGCCTGCACCGCGCTGTTGGGAGCCCGGTGGATGGTCATCCGGTCCCCGCCCGCGTGGCTGCGCGCGGTGGTCGGAGTCAGGTCGTGCGCGTACTCCACCTGCCCGCCGAGCAGGGCGCTGACCCGGGCCGACTCCTCGTTGGCGATGACGAACTCCAGCTCGTCCAGGTGCGCCGCACCCTCCCAGTACTCGGCGTTCCGCTTGAGCAGCAAGGACTTGCCGGGTTGGAAGGAGACGAAACTGAACGGCCCCGAGCCGACCGGTTTGCTGAAGTCCTCGGTGCCCTCGGGCACGATGTAGGCGCCGAAGGCGGCCAGCACGTTGGGAAACTCCACGAACGGGCGCTTGAGCGCGAACTCCACGGTCCGCTCGTCCACCGCGCGGCTGTTCGGCAGGTCGATCAGCGCCAGGCTCGACTTCGCCCGGAACGCGCGTTTCGGATCCAGGACACGGGCGTAGCTGGCCAGCACGTCCTGGGCGCGCACTGGCTTGCCGTCGTGGAAACGCGCCTGGCGCAAGGTGACCCGCCACTTCGTCAGCGTGGCGTCGGGCTCCCACTTCTCGGCCAGCCTCGGCTGGGCAGAGATGTCCGTGCCGAGGTCGGCGAGCTTGTCGAACATCGCCTTGGCTCGGGAGGCTTCGACGAACAGGTTCGCCAGGTGCGGGTCGAGCACCTCCTTGGCGCCGCCACCGGCGAAGGCGGCGCGGAGCCGGCCACCGCGGCTGGGCGTTGCGGAGCCGGCGGGGGAGTCGCCGGAGCCACAGCCCGCGACGGCGCCCAGCGAGAGCCCGGCGGCCAGGCCGAGGAAACCTCGACGGTTCCAGGAGGGGGAGGCAGCGTGCATGTCGTTCCCTTCAGTGGGCGCGGGATTGCCGGTGAGCAGGTTCGCGCCAGCGGTCTCGGTGGTCATCGGACTGCCTCCGGTTGCCGGGCCGGGAGCATGCCGCGGTGGTGCAGCAGGAACATCCCGCCCGCGCACCCCAGGCCGATCCCGGTGCACAGCAGACAGGCCAGGACGGCGCTGACTTCCATCGCGGCGCCGATCACCGCGTTGCCAGCCGCCGCGACGATCCCGGAAGCCAGGTAGAACACGCCGAAGTAGGTCCCCGTCAGCTCCAGGCGGCCGAAGGCGGGGATCAGCTCAAGGACGAAGGGCTGAGCCATCATCACCCCCACCGCCAGCAGCAGCGTGGCGATCAGCACGCCGGCCGGCCCCGAGGCGGGCCACCAGACGGCGAGCGCGGGCGCGAGGAAGCCCAGGCCCATCACGGCCAGCCCGGCCGCGATCGCCCGGCCCTTGGCCGCCCGGCGAGCCAGCACCCTGGTGATGCGCACCTGGCCCAGCACAGTGGCCACCGTGGACACCAGGAACAGCGCGGCGACGCTGGCCGCCGTGCCGGTGGCCCGCTGCGCCTGCATCGGCAGCACCAGGTACAGCTGGTTCTGCAAGGCGAACATGCCGGTGAGTGCGAGGGTGAAGACGAGAAAACGGTGGTTGGTCAGGCATTCCCGCCAGTCCCCGAGCACGGTGCCGCGCGGGACCGGCGCTGGACGTCGCGGCAGCACGGCCGCCTGCGCCACGGTGAGCGCGGCGAAGATCGCCGCCGCGACCACGGCCGCGATCCGGAAGTCCCACCACAACAACACGCCGCCTAGCACCGGCCCGAGCAGCGCGCCCGCCTGGGCGAAGACGCCGAAGAGGGCGAACGCCTCGGCCCGCCGGGACTCGGTGGCCTCCACCGCGAGGTAGGCACGCACCGCCGGGTTGAACAACGCGCCCGCGAGTCCGCTGAGCACGGCCGCGGCCAGCAGCACCGCCACCGACTCACCCGCGGCGAACAGACCGAAACCGAGAGCCCGCAACGCACAACCAGCGATGATCACCCGTCGCGGCCCGAGCCGGTCCGAGGCCGAACCGCCGAGCAGGAACAGGCCCTGCTGGCTCAGCGTCCGCACACCGAGCACCACGCCGACCACCGCCGCGGACATGCCGAGCTCACCGCCGAGATAGCCGGCCAGGTAGGGGATCAGCAGGTAGAAGCCGGTGTTCACGCCGAACTGGTTGACCAGCAGCAGCCGCACGGACAGCGGGTAGCTCAGGAACGTCCTCATCCGGCCGCCATCCCGAGCCCGGGCCTGCCGCTCAGCCGCACCACGAGCGGCACGTCCTGTAGCCGCTCCACAGAGGACAGTAGTGCGGGCAGGTCGTTGGTTTCCGCGGTGCGCACGTTGTCCGCGGCCGGCAAGGGATGCGGGCCGGTGGCCGGTGCGGAGCGCAGGTAGTGGCGCGGGTCCCGGGTGCGGAAGGTGAAGCGGTGGCCGGACTCGCGAATCGCCCTGGGCGACAACGTGCTCATCGCTCCGACCCAGCTCTCGATCATCAGCAGATGGCCCACACGCGCTCCCTTTGGTCAGCGACCGGCGTCAGCCAGCAGCCGAGGGCAAATGATAATCATGTTCGAACAGTAGTCGCTTGGCCTGTCAAGGTGACGTGGTGGTGCGGTCAGGAGTCGCCGCTATCCGTTGAGCGACAGAGGTCAGGGCGACGACGAGCGTGAGCACCGGCGAGCTTGTGCTTTTGTTAGGCGCATCGCATAATGCCCCTTGCTGAAAATGGTTATCAATGTGGCTCGGTGCTGGCGGGTACCTCGGCGAGGAACTCGCGGATGGCCGGGGCGACCGCGAGGGCGAGGTCCTCGGCGGTGCGCAGCTCGGCGGAGAAGGCCGTGGGCGCCAGGCGCCCGGCGGGCAGCAGCCGGGCGAGTTCCTCGGCGAGGGCGCCTGGGTGCCGGTGGTCGATGCCCGGGAAGATCAGCGTGGGCACGGTGATCCCGGCTAGTTCCTCGACGCTGGCGAAGGCGCGGTCGCGGCCGATGGCCGCCGCGGCGGCGATGCTGGCCGGATCGGAGCGGGGGATGGCGTCCCGGACGAGGGCGCCGATGACCGGAGCCAGCTCGGGCAGGACCGGCGCCCACGCGGCGTCGATGCCCTGGGTGCGCGCACGCTCGGCGAAGGCGTCCAGGAACGCCGTCTCCGCCGCTTTGGCCGCATCGTCCTCGATGTCCTCGACGCTGATCAGGACGGCGGCGGTGAGGCGGCCGGGGTGCGCGAGCGCCATCCGCATGGTGATCGTCGCGCCCATGCCGGTGCCACCCACGGCCGCCCGCGGGACGCCGAGGTGCTCCAGCAGGGCGAGCACGTCCTGGACGTACTGGTCCCAGGTGTGGCGGGCCGGGTCGGTGCACACCGATCGGCCGTAACCGCGGACGTCGGGCAGCACCACGGTGTGCCGGTCGGCGAGCAGGCGGGCCAGCGGGATCAGGCTGCGGTGGTCAGGGCCGCCGCCGTGCAGCAGCACGACCACCGGGCCGTCCCCGATGGAGCCGGAGCGCAACGGCTGGCCGTCGTGCCCGTGGTAGCTGAACTCGATCACGAGGCTTCCCTTCGGCGGCGTGTATACGGGGGTAGGGTACCCAGCTCGATCGTTGGCAGGGATCTTGCATGTTTCGATTCCTGTTGCTGCCAGGAGATACGGATGTGGCCACCTTGGTCACTCACAGGGTTGTAAACCGTACCCCCCTAGGGTATAAATTCGTCCGTGCCGGTGATCGTCGACGGAGCCCCCTACGGGTAGGGGGTACGTTGAAGGTTCCGGTGTGCACAACCCAGGGAGATGCGAGATGCACGGATACAGCAGCGACAAGAACGGCTACCTCAAGCGGCTGCGCCGCGTGGAGGGCCAGATCCGCGGGCTACAGCGGATGGTGGAGAACGACGAGTACTGCATCGACATCCTGACCCAGATCTCCGCGGCCACCAAGGCGCTGCAGGCGGTCTCCCTGGGCCTGATCGACGAGCACCTCAAGCACTGCGTGAGCCAGGCGATCGCCGAGGGCGGCGAGACCGCCGAAGCCAAGGTCCGCGAGGCCAGCGAGGCCATCGCCCGCCTGGTCCGTTCCTGACCCGGCGCCGGGTCACCGGCAACACCCGAACACGAAGGAGTCCGCCATGTGCGACACCTGCGCCACCACCGCCAGCACGGAGGTCACCTGCACCGTCACCGGCTGACGGACCGACCGGGGCTTTCCGCCCCACAGTGAGGAAAAGACCATGAACACAGCAGCGAAGCTCTCCGCCTACGGTGCGGCACTCGCTCTGGTCGCCGTCGGCGGCTGGGCGGCCGGAACCGCTGTCGGTCCCTTCGCCGAACCGACCGGCACGCACTCCGGTGCGACCGGCGGCGGCACCCCCGGTGGCGAGGACGCCGGGCACGGGGACACCTACAGCGGCACTGTCGCGGAGGCAGCGCGGAACGACCAGCCCGGCGGGCTGGCGTCGTCCAGGGGCGGCTACACCCTCACGCCCACCAGCACGACGCTCACCGCGGGAACCAGCGAAACCTTCTCCTTCCGCATCCTCGGACCCGATGGCAAGCCGGTGACCGGCTTCGACGTCGAGCACGAGAAGCGCATGCACCTCATCGTGGTCCGCCGCGACACCGCCGGGTTCCAGCACGTCCACCCGGAACTGGACGCCGAGGGCACCTGGCGGGTGCCGCTGACCCTGCCGGCCGCGGGCAGCTACCGCGCCTTCGCCGACTTCAAGCCCACCGGCCAGAAGGCCACGACGCTGGGCGTGGACCTGTCGGCGGCCGGGAACTTCCAGCCGGTGACCCACACCCCGTCTCGTGTGTCCACAGTGGACGGATACCAGGTCCGGCTGGACGGCGACCTGGTGCCTGGCCGCTCTTCCAAGGTGACCCTGACCGTCACCAAGGACGGCCGCGAGGTGACCGATCTCCAGCCCTACCTCGGCGCCTACGGCCACCTGGTCGCGTTGCGCGGCGGCGACCTCGGTTACCTGCACGTGCACCCCGAAGGCAGCCCTGGCGACGGGAAGACCGCGGCCGGACCGGCGATCACCTTCTTCGCCGAGATCCCCTCCGCGGGCTCCTACCGGCTGTTCCTGGACTTCCAGCACCAGGGCAAGGTGCGCACCGCGGAGTTCACCGTGGACTCCGCCGGGCAACCCGTGACGCCGAGCCCGCGGCAGACCACCCCGGCCCCGCCGGCCACGCCAGCCGACGGCCACGCCGGTCACGGCGGCTGACCCCGATGCGGAAGGAGCACACCGTGACCACGGAGCTGTCCACATCGGACACCGCCAACCAGGTCGAACTGTCCATCACCGGGATGACCTGCGCCTCCTGCGCGGCCCGGATCGAACGCAAGCTCAACAAGCTCGACGGCGTGACCGCCACGGTCAACTACGCCACGGAGAAGGCCAAGGTCGTCTTCCCGGACGACCTCGACCCCGGCGTGCTCATCGAGCAGGTCGAGGCCGCCGGATACACCGCCGAACTGCCCCGGCCCAAGACCGCCGATGCCACCCCGGCGATCGAGGCCGGCGCGGACGACCCGCTCCGCACGCTGCGGCAGCGGCTGATCGGCTCGGCGGTGCTCTCGGTGCCGGTGATCGCCCTGGCCATGATCCCGGCGCTGCAGTTCACCTACTGGCAGTGGATCTCGCTGACCCTGGCCGCACCGGTGGTGGTGTGGGCGGGCTGGCCGTTCCACCGCGCCGCCTGGGCGAACCTGCGGCACGGCGCGGCCACCATGGACACCCTGATCTCCCTGGGCACCCTGGCGGCGTTCCTGTGGTCGCTGTACGCGCTGCTGCTGGGCACCGCGGGCACCCCGGGCATGACGCACGCCTTCGAGCTGACCATCCAGCGCGGCAGCGGTGAGGCCAACATCTACCTGGAGGTCGCCGCCGGGGTCACCCTGTTCATCCTGGCCGGACGCTACTTCGAGGCCCGCTCCAAGCGGCGGGCGGGCGCGGCCCTGCGCGCCCTGCTGGAGCTGGGCGCCAGGGACGTGGCGGTGCTGCGGGACGGAAGCGAGCAGCGCGTCCCGATCGAGCAGCTGGCGGTGGGGGACCGGTTCGTGGTGCGGCCGGGGGAGAAGATCGCCACCGACGGTGTGATCGAGGAGGGCAGCTCGGCGATCGACGCCAGCATGCTCACCGGCGAGTCCGTGCCCGTCGAGGTGGGCGCGGGGGACGCGGTGGTCGGCGCCACCGTCAACGCCGGCGGGCGCCTGGTCGTGCGCGCCACCCGGATCGGCACCGACACCCAGCTGGCCCAGATGGCCCGGCTGGTCGAGGACGCCCAGAACGGCAAGGCCGAGGTGCAGCGCCTGGCCGACCGGGTCTCGGCGGTGTTCGTGCCGATCGTGATCGCGCTGACCGTGGGCACGCTGGCGTTCTGGCTCGGCGCGGGCGGTTCGGCCGCGGCCGCCTTCACCGCCGCGGTCGCGGTGCTGATCATCGCCTGCCCGTGCGCCCTGGGCCTGGCCACCCCGACCGCGCTGCTGGTCGGCACCGGCCGCGGCGCGCAGCTGGGCATCCTGATCAAGGGACCCGAGGTGCTGGAGTCGACCCGGCGGGTGGACACCATCGTGCTGGACAAGACCGGCACCGTCACCACCGGGCGGATGAGCCTGGTCGAGGCGCACCCGGCCGAGGGCGTGGCCGAGCTCGACCTGCTGCGCCTGGCCGGCGCCCTGGAGAACGCCTCCGAACACCCCATCGCCCAGGCCATCGCCCGCGGCGCCCGGGAACGCCTGGGCACGCTGGCCGAGGTGGAGGGCTTCACCAACACCGAGGGCCTTGGCGTGCAGGGCGTGGTGGACGGGCACGCCGTGCTGGTCGGGCGGACCGCGTTGCTGGAGCGGTGGAGCCTGCACCTGCCCGCGGAGCTGGCCGAGGCCAAGGCCGCCGCCGAGACCCGTGGCCGCACCGCGGTCGCGGTCGCCTGGGACGGCCGGGCCCGCGGAGTGCTCGTGGTCGCCGACACCGTCAAGGCCACCTCGGCCGAGGCGATCCGGCAGTTCCGCGCGCTCGGGCTGACCCCGGTGCTGCTCACCGGCGACAACGAGGCCGTGGCCCGCTCGGTGGCCGCCGAGGTCGGCATCGAGCAGGTCATCGCCGAGGTGCTGCCCAAGGACAAGGTCGAGGTGGTCACCCGGCTGCAGGGCGAGGGCAAAGTGGTGGCGATGGTCGGCGACGGGGTCAACGACGCCGCCGCCCTGGCCAAGGCCGACCTGGGCCTGGCCATGGGCACCGGCACCGACGCGGCCATCGAGGCCGGTGACCTGACCCTGGTCCGCGGCGACCTGCGCGCCGCCGCCGACGCGATCCGGCTGTCCCGCCGCACGCTGGGCACGATCAAGACCAACCTGTTCTGGGCCTTCGCCTACAACGTGGCCGCGCTGCCACTGGCGGCGGCCGGGCTGCTCAACCCGATGATCGCCGGCGCGGCCATGGCGTTGTCCTCGGTGTTCGTGGTGACCAACAGCCTGCGCCTGCGGTCCTTCCGCAGCGTGAACACCACATCGGAGGCGGCGGAACGGGAATCGGTTTCCGCTGGCTGATCGACAGCAACGTGGTGTGCCGCCGAGCCTGTGGCGTTCGGCGGCACACAACGCCCGCCTCGCGGCAGCTGAGGGAATCGAGCCGGTGGTGAACCTCGGGGCCGGTCTGGTCACCCAGGCCAAGCAACGCTTGGTCGAGCGCGTGGTGGGGGCGGGTGGCCCGGTCCGGCCGTCCAGCGGCGCACTTGCACATTGTGCAAGTCGGCCACTATGGTCTGACTTGAACAATGTGCAAGTGCGCGTCTGGGGGTTGTGATGGCAGCTTTGACAGTGGTGTCGTTGGTGCAGTCGCTGCTGGCCGTGACGTTCTGGCTGGTCCCGTTCGCTGGCGCGCGTCGCGGAGCGGCTGCGCAGCGGGCGGCCGAGGGCGAGGTGGTCCGGCAGGGCTTCCCAGCCGCGGTGCTGACTGGGCGCGGGGTTGACTTCGGTGCGAGCACGGCCAGCCTGGTGCTCGCGGCGTCCATCGGCGTGGTCTTCGCGGCGCTGGGCGCGCTCAACCTCGCCGGTGCGGACCTGGGCCGGACGCTGACCTGGATCGCGCAGCCGATCATCCTGGTGCTCGGCCTGATCGTCATGCCGGGCGAGATCTGGACGACCCGCTACGTCGAGGCAGGCTTCCGGAAATCCGGCGATCCAGCCGTGCGCGGCCTGGACGTCGGCTCGATGGTCGAGGCAGCGCGCCGGGCTTACCCGGCCTGGCTGCACCTGGCGATCATCGCGCGATTCGCGCTGGCCACGGCGGGTTCGACGGTGATCATCGTATTGCTGCTGGCCTGACTTGGGCAGCGACCCGGTTGGACGTGCTGCCTCAGTACTTGGCCGGGCCGGGCCACCGGCGCGCCAGGCCGAACCGGATCCACGCAGCCGCCCGGTCATGCACGTCGGCCAGCCCCTGGGGGCGACACCGCAGCGACCCGGCCTGCCTGCCGGCGCCCGCCGCGACGCACCGGCCGCCGAGATGTCGCGCTAAGGCCACGTAAGTTCGGCGCCGGCGTTCTTGCGCATCCGTACCGCACAGGATTACCTCAACACATGGGATACGGCCTCGTGGTTCCGCGCGTGCAGGGCGTGCGGCATGACGACCAGCCGCCGAATCCCCAGCCGGCCGGCAGCGCGGCCTAGCACGCCTGCGCGCCGGTCGGCACCTGACACCTTCTCGCGGAAGCCCCGCGCCTTTCCCTGTCCCAGTGCGCCTTCGTGCGCTCCCTCTGTCCTTTGTGGATGGTTGATGTCTGATTCACCGATCGTTCTGGTGACCGGTGGCAGCGACGGAATCGGCTTTGAGACCGTGCGTCGCCTGCTGACCGCCGGTGCCACCGTCATCCTGCACGCCCGCTCCGCCGAACTGGCCGAGGACGCGGTCGAGCGGCTGGTGAAGGCGGGGGCCGAACCCCTGCGCCTGCACCAGGCCGTCGCCGACTTCACCCGGCTGAGCGCGGTCACCGCGCTCGCCGCCGAGATAGCCGAGCGGCACCCGAGGCTCGATGTGCTGGTCAACAACGCGGCCATCGCAGGCCCGCAACACCGGCTGCTCACCGAGGACGGGAATGAGGTGACCTTCCAGGTGAACTACCTGGCCGCCTACCTGCTCACCCGCTCGCTGGAGCCGCTGCTGGCCGCGGCGCCACGGGGCCGGGTGGTGAACCTGTCCTCGTCGCTGCACCGCGGCGGAAACCTCAACTGGTCCGATCTCAGCCGTGCCAAGCGTTACACCCGGGGCGCGGTCTACGCCCAGTCCAAACTCGCCCTGACGGTGTTCACCACGGCCTTGGCCGACGCCGGGCGCCCGGCGGTGAGCGTGCACCCCGGCATCATCAACACCCCGCTGCTCAAGCACTACAGCTACCGCGGCAGGCCCGCGGCCGACGGCGCCGAACCAGTGGCCCACCTCGCCCAGCCGCGCACCGCGGTGCTCGACGGCGGCTACTACGAGGGCCGGGTCCCGGCCAAGCCCGCCCCCGTGGTCGAGGACCGGCGCGCGGCACAGCGGTTGTGGAAGGTGAGCGCACAACTGACCGGGATGGCCGCCTGATGTCCAAACGCGCCAGGAAGAAAGCCGCCCGCCGCAAGAAGAAGGCCAACCACGGGAAGCGACCCGGCTGTCAGGGCTGCTGGCAGCCGAGGGCGCGGCGCGGTTCCACCGGACTGGGGCCGGTGGAACCGCGCCTTTTCTCGTTCCGGCGCGGGAGTCGTGCCAGCGCGCTCCCGGTCGTACTCCGAGACCTGGTGCACCCACCGCTTCCCGACATACGGCACATCGCACACGATCCGCGGCGTCGCGTACCCCGGCAGATACCCCATGATCGCGTGCTGGAGCTCCTGCGCCTCCCACACCGCCACCCGCCAGTGCTCCGCGTTCGGGATCATGTCGCACATGTTCAGCGGGACGAGGTCGGGCACGACTGGATTCAGTATGGCGAGTACCTCCAAAGTACCTGGTATCACCCTCCTCAAAGGGGGACATCACCTCTGTGGCACAGCGGATGGTGCAGGACTGTCCGCCGCCGCACGCGAGGGGATGACAGGACGGAGGCGGCCTGGTCGTTGGGGGGCGTGCCGCGCCACTTCCCCGTTCCGAACCGGTCAGCACCCGCTCGATGGGGTACTTGCTGGTCACCGCCAGCTCGACGCGGAGGCCCGCTGGCATGGTCGAGCTCTGTGCCCGGCGGATGTCCCAATGCTCGCCGAGGGCCTGGTACCCGGTCACCGCGGCCCGCAGTGCGACACCAGCCTCGGGCGCGGAGCCATCGTCGGCGTGTAGCACCGCCGCCAGCTCACGACACAGCGCGCCCGGCAGGGCGTGCCCACCTCGTCGTTTAGCGCTGCCGAGGAGGTGAGCCGGTCGGCTGCCCGCGCGCAGTCCAGCACGGTCGCCGCGGCCACGGCACTGGGCGGCCGCACGTGCTGCGAGGGCGAGGTGAATCGGCGGGCCAACGGAGCCAGTGCCTGTGTGCGCCCGGCCCGCGCCGCACTGGCCAGGGCAGGAGTGGGCGGTGCGCGGTACGGCCGATCGATGAGGGCTGTGCAGGACCTCGTCTACGCCTAACCCAATCAGTTCAACGGCGCTTAGACGGTGAAAGCACGGGTATCGCCTTGATGACGTTCCCGCACCGAGGAGGAAGCAGTGGCTGCGCACAAGCCAGGCAAGCTCGTGAAAGCAGCGCTGAAGAAGGCGGTGGAGAAGGTCGTCGAACTGGGGAGTTCGCCGATCCCCGGCGCCCCCAGCAGCGCACCCCCGTCGCTCGAGGAGCCGACCGCCCCGCGCGGGCCGTTGCCGCCGAAGGCGGATCAGACCAGTCCCGAGACGGTGTCCCCGACGGGGGCGCCCACCGGCGCCCCGAAGATCGCCAACGGGCAGCAGGGCGAGTTCCTCACGACGTCGGCCGGCGCGAGGGTGTACGACACCGACCACTCGCTCAAGGCAGGCGAGCGCGGCCCGACGTTGCTGCAGGACCACCACCTGCGCGAGAAGATCACGCACTTCGACCACGAGCGCATTCCGGAGCGTGTCGTGCACGCCCGTGGCTACGGAGCGCATGGCGTGTTCGTGGGCTACGGCACTGCCGCGAACGTCTGCAAAGCCGGCTTCCTGGGTGACGGCGTCCAAACGCAGGTGTTCGTGCGGTTCTCCACCGTCCTGGGCTCGCGAGGATCGGCGGACACCGTCCGCGACACGCGCGGGTTCTCGACGAAGTTCTACACCGAGGAAGGCAACTTCGACCTGGTCGGTAACAACATCCCGGTGTTCTTCATCCAGGACGGCATCAAGTTCCCGGACATCATCCACGCGGCCAAGCCGCATCCGGACCGGGAGATCCCGCAGGCACAGAGCGCGCACGACACGTTCTGGGACTTCGTCTCCACGCACACCGAGGCCACCCACCACGTCATGTGGAACATGTCCGACCGCGGGATCCCCCGTTCCTACCGCATGATGGAGGGCTTCGGCGTCCACACGTTCCGCCTCGTCAACGCCGCCGGCGAAACGGCGCTCGCGAAGTTTCACTGGAAGCCGAAGCTCGGCGTGCACTCCCTGGTCTGGGAGGAGGCACAGATGCTCAGCGGCGTCGACCCCGACTTCCACCGCCGCGACCTCGCCGACGCCATCGAGTCCGGCGCGTACCCGCAGTGGGAACTCGGCCTGCAGATCATGCCCGACACGCCAAAGCAGACGTTCGAGAGCATCGACCTGCTGGACCCGACCAAGATCGTGCCGGAGGAGCTCGCGCCGGTGCAGCCGGTCGGCATCCTCACACTCAACCGCAACACGACCAACTTCTTCGCCGAGACCGAGCAGGTCGCGTTTCACCCCGGCAACCTGGTGCCGGGCATCGACGTGACCGACGACCCGCTGTTCCAGTCCCGGCTGTTCTCCTATTTGGACACTCAGCTGTCCAGGCTGTCCGGGCCGAACTTCAACCAGATCCCGATCAACCGCCCGCACGCTCCGGTCAACGACATGCTGCGGGACGGGTTCCACCAGCACGCGGTGCACGCCGGGGTCGCCCCCTACCGGCCCAACACCCTCGATGGCGGCAACCCGTTCGAGGCAGGTGCCGAGGACCGGCCGTTCGTCGAGGTGGCGCAGCCGCTGCCCAGGTCGACGAAGACCCGGCAGTCGCCCACCTCCTTCGCCGACCACTACACGCAGCCGAGGCTGTTCTGGCTGAGCCTCTCCCCGGTCGAGAAGGAGCACCTGGTGCGCGCCTTCACCTTCGAGCTCGGCAAGTGCTATGAGCAGACCATCAAGGAACGCGAGCTGCTCGTGCTGGCCAACGTCGACCCGACGCTGTGCGCCGAGGTGGCCAGGGGGCTCGGCATGCCGGCGCCGGCCGCCACCGTGCGACCCAAGAAGGTCGAGCCGAGTCCGGTCCTGTCCCAGATCGGGCGGAGGTGGCCAACCGACGGTCGCGTCATCGGGATCGTGGTCGATCCGGCCCAGCTTGACGGCGTGCGGGCCGTCCGTGAGACCGTGCTGGCAGGTGGGATGGTGCCCCTGCTGATCGCCCCGACCGGCGGGCCGCTCGACGCCGACAGCGGTCTGGTCGCCCAGCGCACCCTGCACACCGCGCGGTCGGTCGAGTTCGACGCCCTGCTGCTCGCGGGCAGCCCACCCTCCGGAGCGGACGCGCCGGGAGGCCCCGTCGAACCGGCTGACACGATCGACCCGCGCGTCATCCGCATGGTCCAGGAGTGCTACCGCCACGCCAAGGCGATCGGTGCGTGGGGCTCCGGCCGGCTCGCCGTTGAGGCCGCCGGGTACGCCACCCAGCCGGGCATCGTGATCGACGACGATCCGGCGGATGTGCTCAAGGCGTTGACCGTGCTGCTCGGAGCACACCGGGTGTGGGAACGCTTCCCCGCGACGATCGCCTGAGGAGTCCGGTCATGGCCGACGAGCTCACCGACGAGGAACTCGCGTTCCTCAACTCGATGTTCGACCTGGCACGGGCTGGGGAGACGGCCCGGCTGGCGGAGGCGATCGACGCGGGGATACCGGTGAACCTCACCAACAGCGCGGGTGACTCCCTGCTGATCCTCGCCAGCTACCGCGACCACCCGGACACCGTCCGGATGTTGCTGGAGCGAGGCGCGGACACCGGGCGCGTCAATGACCGGGGACAGACCGCGCTCGGAGCGGCGGTCTTCCGCCGTTCCGAGCGCACCGCCGGTCTGTTGCTCGACGCGGGCGCGGATCCCGCGCTCGGGCCGAGGTCGGCGCTCGACGTGGCCAGGCACTTCGACCTGCCCGAGATGCTGGAGCTGTTGGAGGCCCGCTCCGCCGCGACGGCGGGAACGGGCGAACGGACCGCGTAGACGTGGTCCAGGGGCCACGCGTACCGGACGCCGGCCCCGTGGTCCAGGTGGCCGGATGCGGTGATGGACACGCGCCACGGCAACAACGTCACTGTCACTGGTCGCGAGGACAGCCCGACGGCACTGCTCGCCCACGGGTTGGGCTGCGACCAGAATCTGGCGCGCCCGCCGGGCTGCCCCGGTCATCGCGATAGAGACGGCAGGACAGACGGGGTTCCTGACCCGGCGCGGCGAAGGGGTCTCTGCCGTCGAGGAGCAGGGTCAGTGAATCCGGGCCTCAAGTCCGGGATCGACTCTGCACTGGCCAGGTGACGTTCTCGGCAGCGCGACGCGAGCCCTTCGCGCCGCGCGGTGCACAACCCGCAGCACGGCCACCTCCCCGCGTCACCGGCGTGGCCAGCGCGGTCTCCTGGTGGTGCGACCACACCACTGGTTGTCGTGCCGCAGCAGGCGGATCAGCCGTACTGGGTGTGGCGGAGGTCGCCGGGCTGGTGCGCGGGGACGGGGCGCGGGTGGCGCCGGAACAGCTCCTGGCGGCCGGGAGGTAACGTCGGCGGGGTGCTGCGGGTAGAGGTGCTGGGTCCGGTGCGGGCCTTCGGTGCGGACGGGGTCCCGGTGGAGCTGGCCGGGGCCCGGTTGCGCGCGCTGCTGGCCCGGCTCGCGCTCTCGGCGGGGCGGGTGGTGCCCGCCGAGGTGCTGCTGGCCGACATCTGGGGCGCGGACGGGGTGCCCAACACCTTGCACGCCTTGGTGCACCGGCTGCGGCGCGCGCTGCCCGCCGGTGCGGTCGAATCGCTGCCCGCGGGGTACCGGCTGGCGCTGCCCGCCCACATCGTGGACGCGCACCGGTTCGAGCAGCTGGCCGCCCAGGGCAGGCGGGAGCTCGAGGATCCGGCGCGGGCCGCGGGCACGCTCGCGGAAGCCCTGGAACTCTGGCAGGGCACCGCGTTCGCCGATGTGGACGCGGTGTTCGCCGAGGCCGCTGGGGCGCGGCTGGCCGAACTGCGCGCCGGGGCGGCCGAGGACCGGTTCGAGGCGGAGCTGCGGCTCGGCCGGTCCGGCGAACTGCTGGCCGATCTGGAGGCGGCCTGCGCCGCGCGTCCGTTGCGGGAGCGGCTGATCGGGCTGCGGATGCGGGCGCTGGCCGCGGCGGGCCGCCAGTCCGAGGCGCTGGCCGTCTACGAGCAGGCCCGCGGCAGGCTGGCCGAGGACCTGGGCGTCGACCCCTCGGCCGAACTGCGCGGCGTCCAGCTCGCGGTGCTGCGCGGCGAGCTGGACCGCACCGGCCCCGCCCCGGGACGGCTGCCCGCGCGGCTGACCTCTTTCGTTGGCAGAGAAGGGGAACTGGCGCTGCTGGCGGGTCTGCTGGACTCCGCGCGGCTGGTGACCGTCACCGGGCCCGGCGGCGTCGGCAAGACCAGTCTGGCGGTGGCGGCGGCCGCGCGGCACCGGGCGCACCGGGACGGGCGGCTGTGGCTGGTGCCGCTGGCCGCGGTGGAGCACCCGGCCGGGATCGCCACCGCCATCCTGGGCGCGCTCAGCGCAGGCGACCGCTCCGGCGGCTCAGGTGATCCACTTGCCCGGGTGGCCGCACTGCTCGGCACCGGGGACGCCGTGCTGGTGCTGGACAACTGTGAACACCTGGCCGCCGGGGCCGCCGAGGTGGTGCGCGCGCTGCTGGAGGCCCGGCCCCGGCTGACCGTGCTGGCCACCAGCCGGGAACCGCTGGAGATCATCGGCGAAGCGCTGTGCCGCCTCGGCCCGCTGGCCCTGCCGCCGGAGGGCTCGGCCGAATCGCCCGCGGTGCGGCTGTTCCTGGACCGAGCGGCCGCGGTCCGGCCGGGCTTCGCACTCGATGAGTCCACTGTGGACGATGTGCTGCAGGTGGTGCGGCAGCTGGACGGGCTGCCGCTGGCGCTGGAGCTGGCCGCGGCCCGGTTGCGCTCGATGGACATCGGCCAGATCGCACGCAGGCTGGATGACCGCTTCCGCCTGCTGGCCACCGGGAACCGGGCGGCGCTGCCCCGCCAGCGCACACTGCGCGCGGTGATCGAGTGGAGCTGGGAACTGCTCACCGAGGCGGAACGGGCGCTGGCCCGGCGGCTGTCCTTCTTCCCCGCCGCGGCCGGGGCGGAGGCGGTGGAGGCGGTCTGCGCCGAGGGCGCGTCGGCCTACCTGCTGGACGCGCTGGTGGACCGCTCGCTGGTGGAGCGCACCGGTTCGGGCTACCGCATGCTGGAGAGCATCCGCGCCTTCGCCGCCGAGGAGCTCACCGAGGCGGAGCGGGCGCGGATCCGGGCCCGGTTCACCGCCCACTACGCCGCACTGGCCGCCGAGCACGAACCCCTGGTCCGCACCGCGGCGCAGGCTGGTTCGCTGCCGCTGGTCACCGCCGAGTACGGCAACCTGGTCTTCGCCCTGCGCTCGGCCCTGAACAGCCGGGACGCCCCCGCGGTGGCCCAGCTGTTCGGGCTGCTGCACTGGTACTGGTACGCCTTCCGCTACGACGCCCGCACCGAGTCCTTCCTCGCCGAGGCGCTCACCCTGGGCGCGGCCCTGCCCGCCGAGACCCGCGCCGCCCTGGCCGCGCTGGACGCGCTGATCGGCGCGCACAGCCCCAGCACCGACCCGGCCCTGGTGCGGGCGCTGATCGAGGACTGCCTGCGCACCGGTGCGCACGAGCGCTACCCGCTGCTGTTCACCGTCACCCAGCCCGTCGCGCACCGCCTCGGCCTGACCGACCTGGCCGAAACCCTGCACCGCCGCGCGCAACCAGACCCCTGGGCCGCCGCCGTGCTGGCCCTGCTGGCCGCCGAACCGGACGCGGCGGAGCGCTTCGCCGCCACCGGCGACCGGCTGTGGACCGCGGTCGCCCTGGCCCTGGGTGCACAGGCGCACAGCCTGCGCGGTGATCACGCCACCGCGATCGCGGACGCGGCCCGGGCGATCGAACTGGCCGCAGGCGCGGAGTCCCAGCACGACGTGCCTTTCCTGGTGCTGCTGGCCACCCTGCGCCTGCGCGCGGGCGACCTGCCCGGCGCGGCCCGCGAACTGGACACCGCCGAACAGTTGACCGAGATCCGCGGCCTGCGGCACACCGCGCTGGAACTCTGGCGCGGCCGCGCCGAACTGCACCGCCGCGCGGGGGAGTTCGACCGCTCCCGCCAGGCGCTGGCCCGGCTGGCCGGCCTGGCCGAGCAGCTGTGCCTCCCGGAAGCCGACCGGTTGCTGGCGCCCGCCCGGCTCGCGCTCCGGCTGAGCGAGGGCGGCCCCGCCCGCGCCCTGTTCCCGGCCGCGCTGGCCGCCGCCGTGGCCAACGGCGAACCCGCCACCGCCGCCCAGTTGCTGGCCCGGCTGCGGCACCAGGAGGGCGACCACCCCGGCGCGGCCACCGCCCTGGGCCTGAGCCAGGCCCTGCGCGGCAGCTTCGACCACGGCGATCCCGAGCTCCGCTCGCTCATCGCCCAGCTCACCGCCGGACTCGGCGAAACCGCCTACCACCAGGCATTTCAGCTCGGCGCGGAGCTGAGCGCGGAGTCCGCGCTGACACGCCTGGCCGACCCTGTCAGCGCGGTATAAGCCCGCTGTCATCGCCGCGGAGCACGGTGTGCCGGACACCCGAGCTCGAAAGGCAGTGACATGAACGACTTCCAGAGCCCCGGCCGCCCGAAGGTGCGCGAGATCCTGGACTGGGCGGTGACCGAGGCCGGCGCGCCCAGCCTCGCGGTGCGCATCCAGGACAACGACGGCGTGTGGTTCGGTTCGGCGGGCTTGGCCGACCCGCTCACCGGGGCCCGCCGGGTGCCCGGCGAACAGCTCAACGTGGGCAGCATCGCCAAGGGCTTCACCGCCGCCACCGTGCTCACCCTGGCCGCCGAGGGCAGGCTGACCCTGGAGGACACCGTCGAGCACTGGCTGCCCGGTTCGATGGACGACAGCCCCTACGACGCCACCAAGATCACCATCCGCCAGCTGCTGGCCAACACCAGCGGCCTGTTCGCCACCGGCATGGCCAAGGAGTTCCAGCGCCGGGTCAACATCCGCAGCGGTTTCCTGAAGCACCGCTTCGACGCCTGGGAACGCCAGGACGTGCTGCGCGTTGCCCTGTCCGAACCCCCGGTCGGCCGGCCAGGCGAACGCTTCTTCTACTCCAACGGCGGCTTCAACTTCGCCGCCGCCATCGTCGAACAGGTCACCGGTAACACCTTCGAGTCCGAAGTGGACAGAGCAGTGGTCCGGCCTCTGGGCCTGGCAGGCACCTTCGCCAGGGACCGCTGCGAAACCGGCTACCGGGGCCGTCACCCCCGCCTGTTCTCCAAGGTCTTCCTGCGCGAGGGCGTGCAGCCGGAGGAGGTGACCCCGGACAACTGGCAGACCAAGATGGAGGACCCCGCCCTGCCGCCCCTGGACACCACCGAGTGCAGCAACTCCTGGGCCTTCGGCGCGGGCGATGTCGTGTCCACTTTGGACGATGTGACCTCGTTCCTGCGTGCCGTGATCACCGGGGACCTGCTACCTGCGGCGCAGCACGCGGACATGTGGACGACGGTGCCGACGACGGGTGCGCACTGGCTGGCCGACACCCGGTACGGGCTGGGCGTGTACGAGCTGCGCCTGGCCAACGGGGTGGTGCTGCGGGGGTCCAGCGGGGCCAGCACGGGGACGATGACCCTGGCCATGGGGACTGTGGACGGCAGCCACCTGGTGACCGCGCACGTGGCCAACGACTACTCCGGGTTCCCGATCTTCGACCGGTTGCTGGCGGCCGAGTTCGGCGCCGGTGGGCTGCGGCTGGAGGGCTGAGCGCGGCGGCGCCTGCCGGGTGCTGCCAGGCAGGCGCCGCCGTGGCCACCGGGTTCGTCACCTGGTGCCTGTGCAGCGGCTTCCGGTGGTGACCTCTATATCCACATGGCTGACTTGAGCGGGAACGTGACGTGCCAGCCACCGTGGGCGCGGGCTGCTCCATGTCCTAGGAGGACGGCTGCGATCAACGCTGTCAGAAACGCCGACCGTGGATCCGAGCCGCTGAGTCTGGTCACGCCAAGGCGTGGGCGGACCTGGTGCAATCGCACGAGTCGACCGGGCGCACGGAGAGAGCGGAGGAGTTCGCTCGCCGCAGCACCGATGCAGGACAACCCGGTGAGTGTACGAGCCTGGCTCAAGATCGCTTCGCGGTTCTGGTGGTCGGGTCAGGTGAATCTGCGGCCCCCTCGATGAGAAGGCGCTTGGGTCGTCGGTCCGGGGCTGGAACGGGGCTGAGTGCTGCCGAGCTGTTCTGGCCGGTTTGTCGGGTAGACGAGGGCCAGCCCGAACCACCGCGCTTGGTTCCCGGGGCGACGGGCTGCTCGACTTCCAGCGGTGCTGATGAGCACTGCCCAGGGATCCAGGTCAGCACCGGCAACCATGTGTCGAAGTCCATCGGGCGGCACAGCCTGGCCGAGTGGCCAGGTCCGTGCTGGGTTCGACTGGCGCGCCTCGCGACGAGCCCTCGCTGTCGCTGCCCAGGGCCGGTGGCGCGATCCGAGGCATGG
This sequence comes from Crossiella sp. SN42, assembly GCF_023897065.1. Classification (GTDB taxonomy): domain Bacteria; phylum Actinomycetota; class Actinomycetes; order Mycobacteriales; family Pseudonocardiaceae; genus Crossiella. Next base: position 2,916 of record NZ_JAMHIV010000012.1, on the reverse strand, counting down.
GCGATAAGTTCGCCACCAACCCGGTCACTGGGACGGCGGCGGTGTCCGTGCCGGTCGCGCTGACCGCGGGCCGTCCCGGCGTGGCACCCGAGTTGACGCTCGCCTACGACTCCGGGGCTGGGAACAGCGTGTTCGGGCGCGGCCTGGACGCCCGGGTGGCTGATCCGGCGGCCCCGGCCCGGGTGTACAGCTGGCTGCTTGAGGAGACCCGTGACGACCGGGGCAACCTCGTGCGGTACGAGTACAAGACAGACGGTGCCGCGCGGCACCTCAAGCGCGTGCGCTACGGCCTCCGGCAGGCAGGAGCGGCCGACTTCCTCTTCGAGGCCGTGCACCGTGTGGTGGTGCGGATCAGGTCAGTGGAGTGCCGAACCAGCGCCGCAGGGCTTGGTCCAGGCCGTCCGGATCGGCCTGCCGGGCGGTGAAGGCGATGTGGCCGTCGGGACGGATGAGCACGGTGGACAGGCCGTTGAAGCCCTCGGCCAGCTCGACCAGCCGGACCCGGTCCGCCCAGCGGGCGGCGGTGCCGGCCAGTCCGGCGCCAAGGTCGAGCAGCACGCCGCGGGCCTGGCGCAGCAGGCTGAGGGAGTCGGCGGTGCTGCCGTCGGCCAGCCGCAGCGGTGCTGGCGGGAGCCGGGTGCCGACGAGTTCGCCCTCGCCGATCGGGTAGCGCACGGCGACCGCGCTGAGCTCGTCGGACATCTGCCGGTTGGCTTCGGGGGTGCTCAGCAGTTCGGCCACCACCGTGCGCAGGGCCTCGATCTCGGGGCCGCCGCGCATCAGCGCGTCCTGGGCGCGGGTGTTGAGCAGCACCCGCGCGGCCACCGGGTGCCGCTCGGCGTGGTAGCTGTCCAGCAGGTCCGCGGGCGCGGTGCCGGTCACGGTGGCGGCGAGTTTCCAGCCCAGGTTCACCGCGTCCTGGATGCCCAGGTTCAGGCCCTGGCCGCCGAAGGGCGGGTGCACGTGCGCGGCGTCCCCGGCCAGCAGCACCCGGCCGCGCCGGTACTGGGTGACCTGCCGGGTGCCGTTGCCGAAACTGCTCAGCCACACCGGTTCCGCGCCCGAGATGTCGATCCCGGAGATCCGCCGGACCGCTCGGCAGACCTCGGCGAAGCTCGGCGGTTCCGGCCGCCGCGCCGCGGGCCGGTCGAACTCGCCTGCGATGATCCGGATGACGTCCGGGCGGTTCTCCGCCACGGCCACCACGGACATGGCCAGCCAGCCGTCCGCGCCGCGCTGGTAGGGGAAGGGGCGGCCGCGCAGCACGGGCAGGTCGGTGGGCAGTCCGGCCACGTCGGCGAGCAGGACCTCGGTGGTGGCGGGCGTGCCGGGGAAGTCGAAAGCGGCCAGCGCGCGCACGCTGCTGCGGCCGCCGTCGCAGCCGATGAGGTACCGCGCCCGCAGGTCGCGCACCCGGCCCGCGGTGTCCCGGGTGGTGACGGTGACCCCGCTGCCGTCCTGGTCCACGGCCTCGACCCGGTGCCCGCGCACCACCTGTGCGCCCAGGGAGATCGCCCACTCGGCCAGGCCCTGTTCCAGGCGGGCCTGGGGCAGCAGCATGACCGCGTCCTCGCTGCCCGGGGTGCTCAGGTCGAGCGGGACCGGCAGCAGCGCGAAGTGGCTGAACCGGCCGAACCGCTTCTCCGGCAGGTGGTCCAGCACCCCGCGCTGGCGCAGCACCTCGATGGTGCGGGCGTACACGCCGGGCGCGCGGGACTGCCCGGCGGGTGCGGGCTCGGCCTCCAGCACGAGCACCTCGACGCCGCCCAGGCGCAGTTCCGCGGCGAGCACCAGCCCGACCGGGCCGGCGCCCGCGATGATCACCGGTGCGGACTCCGTGGTCACGGGTGGGCTCCTTCGGCGGAGTCGGTGGCCAGCAGCGCGTTGATGTGCTCGGCGAGCTGACCGGCGGTGGGATGTTCCAGCAGGGCCTTGGCCGGCAGCAGCAGGCCGGTCGCGGTGACCAGCCGGTTGCGCAGCTCCAGCAGGGAGAAGGAGGACAGGCCGAGTTCGAGCAGGCTGCGGTCCGGGGTGATCAGGCCGGTGCTGTGGTGGCCGAGCACGTCCGCGGTCTGCCGCTGGATCAGCTCCAGCAGCGCGCCGAGCCGTTCCGCCGCGGGCAGCCCGGCCAGCGGGTTGTCCGGCTCGGTCTCCTCGGGCAGCGGGGGTTGCTCGCGGCGGTACCAGTCGGCGAAGGCGGGCAGCAGCGCCGCCAGCGCGGTGCGTTGTTCCGGGGCGGTGAGCTCCAGCAGCTCGGAAACCTTGTCCAGGTCGGCGTTGTGCAGGGCGTCGTGCAGCACGTCCTTGGTGCGGGGCGGCCTGGTCCGCAGCCAGAACCGGGTGCGGCGGAACGGGTAGGTGGGCAGTTCGGCCTGGCCGGGGGGCAGCAGTTCGGGCCAGCGCACCGGGATGCCGGAGACCCACAGCTTGGCCAGTCCGGCGAGCAGGCGTCGTTGCTGGGGTTTGCGGCGCTGTGCCAGCGCGATCAGCACCGGTGCGCGTTCCCCCAGGGCTTCCTGGGCCATGGGGATGAGGGCTGGGTGCGGGCCGACCTCGATCAGGTGGGTGATACCCCGGTCGGCGAGGGTGGCCAGGCCGTCGGCGAAGCGGACCGTGCCGCGGACGTGCTGGACCCAGTGCTGGGGGTCGGTGAGGGTGGTGGCGATCTCGCCGGTGAGGTTGGTGATGACCGGGATCCGGGGTTCGTGGTAGGTGAGTTCCCGGGCGACGGTGGCGAACTCGTCCAGGATGGGATCGAGGTGCGCCGAGTGGAAGGCGTGGCTGACGGTGAGCTGGTTGGTGCGGAAGCCGCAGTCCCGCAGGGCTTCCACCTCCTCGGCGTTGCCGGAGACGACCACCGAGGTCGGGGTGTTGACGGCCGCGATGGAGACTCCGGCGGTGAGCAGCGGCAGGACT